>JAZNYZ010000001.1:0-2723 GCA_045594685.1 Acutalibacteraceae bacterium
TGAAGTGCACCCCTAAAGTTGGACAAATAAAGTTCAATTTTAGGAGGTGCATTTTTTATGTCTAAATACTCAGAAGAGTATAAGTTAAGAGTTGTAAAAGCTTACATATCAGGAGAAGGTGGAACTGAAACAGTTGCCAAAAAGTATAAAGTCGCAAGAACTTGTCTTAAACAATGGGTTGCACAATATGAATTGACAGGAAGTTTTACAAAACCAACACGCCATTTTAGTGGAGAATTTAAGCTAAAAGTGTTAAACTATCAGCAAGAGCATCATCTTTCAGATCTGCAAACAGCTTTGATTTTTGGGATAACAAACCAAGGAACAATCTGTGCATGGCGAAAGAAATATATTACCGGTGGTACAGAAGCTCTGTTTCAGAAGCAAGGTAGGCACTCAAAAATGCCAAAGAAAAGTTTAATACCAAATAAACCAAGAGAAGAATGGACAAAAGATGAAGAACTGGCATATCTTCGCATGGAGAATGAATACCTAAAAAAATTAACTGCCTTAATTCAGGAAGACAAACAACGGGAGAAAGACTCAAAGAACAAAAAATCAGAGTCATCAAAGAATTAAGGCATAATTTCTCCGTTGCAGATTTGACAAAACTTACAGGTTTGCCAAGAAGCTCATTTTACTACTCAGAATCTCATCCAAAGCAAGATAATCACAAGGAAGAACGTGAACTTGTCCAGCAGATTTATCATGAGAATAAAGGGCGTTATGGATACAGAAGAATTACTTTAGAGTTTAGAAATAGAGGTTTTGCAACAAATCATAAAGTTATTCAGAAATTAATGCATGAAGAACATATTGTGTGTAAAGTTCGTCAGCATAAATACAATTCGTATAAAGGTCATATAGGCAAAGTGGCTCCTAATCTTTTGCAGCGAGATTTCAGTACAACAAAATCCAATGAGAAATGGGTTACTGATGTTACTCAGTTTAATCTGTTTGGAACAAAGCTTTATCTTTCCCCAATTCTTGATTTACATGACCAGTCACTAATCAGCTGGAATCTTTCTGAAAGCCCGAACTATGCTCAGACAGTTGATATGCTTGAAAAGGCATTTGCACAAATTCCTGATGGGACAAATCTGATTCTTCATTCTGATCAGGGTTGGCAGTACCAGATGTATGATTATCAGAGGCGTTTGAAAGAAAAAGGAATCCGACAGAGCATGTCCAGAAAAGGGAATTGTCTTGATAATTCTGTAATGGAAAATTTCTTTGGTTTATTAAAATCTGAGCTTTTGTATTTACAGGAGTTTGAGTCTGTTGAACATTTCAAAAAGGAATTGATTGAATACTTGTCTTGGTACAACGAAAAAAGAATTAAAGTTAAATTAAAAGGACTGACCCCTTTACAATTCAGGAATCAGTCCTTAAAATCAGCCTAGTTAAAGTGTCCAATAATTGGGGTGCACTTCATTTTCCATTCCTCGAAGGGCTTTTTCTCTAACTTTTTCTGCTCTTTTTTTGATTTTATCATCGTTATATTTTTTTATGAATTGCAAGACCTTTGGACTTATTTCCACATCAACATAGGAATATTCTTCCAAGCCTTCTTTTTGCTGATTTTTCGCTTGTAGACAAGCTTTTAGATATATTTTCTTTGAAAGTGGTTCGCTGGTTCCCATTTCTTCATTTCCACAGGTGGCTGTGTAATATTTTTGAAAAACTGAAAGTGGAAATGTGAGAAAATAACCTTTTTGATGATTTTCCGTATTGGACAAACTCATATTATTGATACTAAAAGGTGAAAATGCACAACGGCTTGTAAATGATTGAAAATTATCAATATCAATTTGTTTTTTCATTAAAAGAATACAAGCAAGTTTATATTCGTTAAAAGATTCCTCATCTTCGCTCAAAAGTGGAAAGTTCATTGTAACAAAATTTCGGGTAAATCTCATAAAGCCTCCTGATTCACTTTAAGTGTAATACAGGAGGAACGCCACAAAGTGTCGGTGTATAAAAAAAGATAGAACTCTTTTGGAATTCTATCTTCTCACAAAATGCTATGGATGTTTTTATTCAAAATTAATATATTCTATTATTTTATTGGACTTTCCATTTGAATCATATTCTATTTCATAAAAGATCTCTTTATTTTTATTTTCTTCATTAAAACTAATATACTTATAATAAATCAAACTCCCGTTTTCATCATATTCGTGCCATTTTTCATAACCATCAGAATCTTTTGAATGAATTTCATTTCCGTTGGAATCATATTCACGCCATTCTTCAATGATAGAATATTTTTTATATAAAATTTCGTTTCCACAAGCATCGTATTCATGCCATTGTTCATAACCTTTTGAATCTTTTAAATGGATTTCATTTCCATTTTCATCATATTCATACCATTGTTCATAACCATCTGAATATTTTGTATAGATATTATTCCCTTTGGGATCATATTCAAGCCATTCTTCATAGCCATTTGAATCTTTTGAATGAGTTAATTTTCCTTTGGAATTATATTCGTGCCATTTTTCATGACCATCTGGATATTTTGAATGAGTTACTTTTCCATTTGAATTATATTCATACCATTGTTCATAGCCATCAGAATCTTTGTAGTGAATTTCGTTTCCACAAGCATCGTATTCATATTCAGTTGTTTTATTTTTTTTGACCCATCTACCAACTTTTTTTCCATAAATCATAAATTCTTTGTAAATCTTCTCTTCCATACTTTATTCCTTTTGTTT
>JAZNYZ010000002.1:0-2205 GCA_045594685.1 Acutalibacteraceae bacterium
GCTAGATAAGAATTGACTTTGCTTGTGAGATCCAAATAAGGAAACCAATGAACGGCTATTAAATTCCATTGGCTTTTTCCTGTGATGCAACTCATATCATATGCTTCTTGCAATTTCAACAAGAAATATGCCTCATCATAAACAGTGAAGAAACCAAAGCGAAAATTCGCTACTTGCATAAATGTAAGTATTGCTAACCCTACGAGCAATAGTAGATACATCCAGTCTTTTTTTAGAATATCTTTAATCATGATGGTCTATTTTTTTAGATATGTATTTGTAATAGATACTATCTTCAATGTCTTGACAAATATAATTCTCCCATAAAATTCCCGTCTTTTGTAAGCAATGTGTACTATTATCTCTAAAACATATATCCATAGTTTGCTGTGAATAATTTTTATCTATTTTCCATCCATATGCCAAAACCTCGTTTTTTAATTCAGCGAAAGGATATTTTGCTCCTAATAATATGCAGATTATTAACGCTGAAACTATTATTGTTGCGAAGAAGTGATGGGGGGGGGAGATGATATATTTCGCAACATAAATAAATAACAATATTACTACAGGTATAGAAACACCCATGCAAAAATCTGTTTCGGAACCAATGGTAAATAAAGGTATCAATATAAAAGATAATGGAATAACATAAAACAATATATCTTTTCGATTGTCATACCATACAGCAAGTGTATATATACCGTATGTGATCATTACAAAGAGCACATACAATATCCATTCTATTCCTTGATATGAAACAAATCCAAAACTTTGATTTTGAGTAGAATGGCCTTGCACTACTTTATTTTGCAACAAATAAAGAAAGAATATTATGCCTGATGTAATGACTGGTAATATATTGCTCCATGTGAATATTTTTTTCCAAGAATTCAGTCGTTTTGCTACAACATAGCTTGCGTAATATATCATTACAAATACTAATCCTAAGAATGCCCATGTTCCGCTTAGTAAGGAAGGTAAAGCAATCAATACATACCATTGTAAATCATCCTTGTAATATAGATACAAAATTATAGATAACCATATAGTGAAGCATTGCGGTCCTACCCATCGCAACATCACAAAAATGGATCGGAATTGCAAACTATGTTCATTAAACATTAACGCGTGCCAATTATTGCAATATCCTTCACCAGTCACTAAATGACATATCTTTTGCAATGGGAATACTAATCCCGCAAACAAAATAAAAAGAAAAAAAACTCCAAGTTGTTTATACCATTTATTTGCTTTGGTTATATAAATTAGTGAAAAAATCATTAACCATAATCCGACATATCCTATAATTCCGAAAGATAATTCTGTAATAAAGTGACTATGAAAAACTTTTCCGATTAATGCTGGTAATAAATACAAACCATGATAATATGTCAAAAGAGCAACTTTGCCATCAATCATATATGTTACAGGCCATGAATGTGTGTATAAATCTTGTAGAATCGCATTATGTTTTATCCAATCCCATGCTTGGTTTACAAAACCACCATATCCACAAAGAACACACACAACTAATATAAGTAAAGATAATGAAACTACAATACCCCAATGAATAGTTATAATATTTGATACTTCCTTCCTTTTTTCAAGATAGAAACGGAACAAAAAATATAACAATAATATGCAAGCAGGGATTGCAAAACATACCTTTACCCATCCCAAAAGGAAGATAAATAAAGGAATATAACTATAAGACAAAATAGCTAGTAGAAGTGTTGTTTTATTTAATCTCCACATTTTAGATTCTTATTTATCATTCTAAAATCACCTAATGCTTTTATGCCTATTTTGAAAATGCGTTTCATGTTGATTGAGTTCACGCCACCTTGGCGGGGACGGAATGTAATAGGATACCAAGCAATCTTCTCTTTCATTTTGACTGCGATAGCAGATACCGCCACATTCGCCAAGAAGAAATCTTCGGGAATGAGTTTCATAATCGCTTGCAGATGAGCTGCATTCATCAAACGGAATGGTGTGTTAGCATCTTTTACCCATACGCCAAACATTAGCCAAACTACCCAACGCAATACTTTTGTTACAAATACACGACTTGCACCATCTTCTCGCCCTCCGCGTGTACCTATTTGGAAGTCATACTCATGTCGATGCTCCCATAGTTGCCAAAACTCCTCTGGTAATGTCTGCCCATCACTATCCGTTTGGAAGACAAAATTTGCACCT
>JAZNYZ010000003.1:0-76482 GCA_045594685.1 Acutalibacteraceae bacterium
GAAGAATTATGGGATGTTATTTATTATTCTTTAGCTATTGCAAATGTATATGATATCGATATAGAACAGGTAATTAAAATCAAGTCTGAAATGAACGAAAGTAGATATCCGACCAAGGTTAAATTCGAAGAAGGAAGATAAAGTTTTGGTTGAAAATATTATGTTATATTAGGGGTTGTATTTATGGCAGAAGCAGAAAAAGTAATATTAACCAATATGTGTATGGTTTATGATGGTAACAAAGTTTTAGTACAAGATAGATTAAATAAAAATTGGAAAGGTCTTACTTTTCCCGGTGGTCATATTGAAAAGCATGAATCATTTACCGATGCTGTTATCAGAGAAGTGAAAGAAGAAACAGGCTTGACTATTTCCAATCCTCAACTTTGTGGTATTAAACAATGGCCTGACTCCAAATCAGTTAGATACATAGTTCTGTTTTACAAAACCGATAAGTTTGAGGGAAAACTCAAATCATCTGCTGAGGGTGAAGTATTCTGGATGGATATAGAGGATTTCAAAAAAGCTGAACTTGCCAAAGATATGTTAGGAATGCTTGACATTTTTCTTGATGATGATAAAAGTGAGTTTTACTATTATCACAACAAGATTGATGGCGAGTGGAAATATGAGATAAAATGATAATTGAAAACTTGTGTAGGGGGCTTACCAATGTTTAAATATGAATATGAAACTGTTAGTTATGATTTTGGCGGTTGGGGTTTAGGCTCTGGCAATATTTACTCCATTGAAGATTACCGTTCAATAATAGATAAACGAGCTGCACAAGGTTGGCGATTTGTTGCTGCTATCCCTACAAAACAGAGGGGTACAGGACATACACAAGAATTAGATTTAGTTTTCGAGAAAGAGATATAAGCTATGAATGAAAATGCAGTTGCAAAGCATTATGATATTTTAATAAACGAGGGCAATGACCCTGTTCACGACCCTGAACCGCTTAAGGCATATATGGATAAGTGGGACGGTCAGATTTTTATTGATAAAATGCAGTTGTCAAAGGACAAGACTGCTCTTGAAATCGGTGTGGGAACAGGCAGACTTGCTGTTCGCACAGCACCACTTTGCAAAGAGTTTTATGGTATTGATATTTCGCCTGAAACAATAAAGGGTGCTGAAAAGAACCTTGTGGAATATAGCAATATAAACCTGATATGTGATGATTTTATGACACATAATTTCAATACCACTTTTGATGTTATATATTCATCATTAACATTTATGCATATAAAAAACAAACAAAGCGCTGTAAACAAGGTTCAGCATTTACTTAAAAACGGTGGCTTGTTTGTTTTATCAACGGATAAAAACCAAGACCAATTTATTGACATAGGCACAAATAAAATTGAAGTTTATCCCGATACACCCGAAGAAATTTTACAGTGCATAAACAATTCAAAAATGAAATTGCTTGAACACTACGAAACAGAATTTGCAAATATTTTTGTTTGCAAGAAAGAATTGAATCACAATAACGATATTATGAACCAAAATGAATATTGGAACTCCGTAGCAGAGGAAAAGAAATTTACAACGATTTTAGATGTTGAATTGTTTTCAAAATACGTTTCCAAGGATTGCAAAATTCTTGATGTGGGTTGCGGTTACGGAAGAATTCTGAATGAGTTAACAGAAGCAGGTTTTACCGATTTAACAGGTGTTGATTCTGCAGAAAATATGATTAAAAGGGGAATGCGAGAGTATCCGAATTTGAATTTGGTTGTAAATCCGGATGGTAAAGTACCATTTGAGGAAAACACATTTGATGCGGTAATATTGTTTGGTGTTCTCACTTGTGTTCCTGATAACGAATCTCAAAACGGACTTTTGAACGATATCAAAAGAGTGTTGAAGCCCGGTGGCGTAATTTATATTAACGATTTTCTTTTGAACTCCGGTTTTAAAAGATGGTTGTTTTATAAAAAGGCACAAAAGGAAACAGGTATTTATGGTGCGTTTAAAACCTATGATGGTGCAACAGTACGCCACCATGCAGAAGCTTATATCTTGAATCTGCTTTCAGATTTTAAAACACTTGATTATCAAAAATTCGTAATACCTACAATGAACGGGAATAAATCCAACTCATTCGGGTTTATTGGTGAATTGAAAAAGTAACGCTGATTGCAGAGGTGGTTTCTAATGAAATATTCAGAATTGCTTGATTTTTGTCTTTCGAAAAAAGGAGCGTATATTGACCATCCCTTTGGTCCTGAAAGTGATATAATTAAGGTTGAAGGTAAAATCTTTGCACAGTTGTTTGTTCTTAAAGGTAAAGAAACTGTAACTCTGAAATGCGAGTGTATGACAGGAGATTTTTACAGGCAGATGTACCCGAGGGTTATCGTGAGAGGTTATCATTGTCCTCCCGTTCAACAACCTTATTTTAATACTTTTCCTCTTGAAAGTGTTCCTGATGAGCTTGTTATTGAAATGACAGACCACAGTTATGCTACTGTAGTTGGCAAACTTCCTAAATATAAACAAAAGAAATTATCTGATGAAGAGTAAAACAAAAAGCTGACAGGAGAACATTGCGAAACATAACTTGCAAATTTTTTCGTTTGTAAGAAACAGATGATGTTTAAATGATGTACCAGAAATTGGAGGTAGAACTATGAACCTAAATGTAAGTGATAACCATCTTAACAACCTTATAAAAACTGTTGTTGCTGAAAAGCTTGGTACATCTGTAGTAAAGCTCAAATTTATCGGTGGCGGCAGTAATGGTAAGGTTTATTGCGTTGAAACCAATGATAACAGAAGATTTGCAGTTAAGGCATTCAGAATAAAGGGTGCTATGCAGAAAGAGTCCAAACAGATGATTGAACTCTCCAAACATACAAAAACTAAAATGCCAGAGGTGCTTTTCCTTTATGAAGATAATGAAACAGCATTAATGGGTATGACCTTCATAGAAGGTAAAAATGTTTTAAATCCCTTGTTTGTTTTCAAAAGCAAGGCACAGAAGCAAAAATTTGCCAACGATGTTATTGATACTATGTTAGAGTGGCATTCGGTAACAGTTGACAAATTCGGTGATATGGAAAATCCTGCATACGATAATTGGCGTGATTATTATATTATCGAAAAACAAAAGCCGTTTCTTGAAGGACTTTCAAAGCTTGCTGACAACGGAAAATTCAGCAAAAAGACACTTGCATTCCTAAAAGAAGCAACCGAGATTTATAATAATCTTCCTGACGAATCAGGGAAACCTGTTTTGATTCATGGCGATTTGAATATTATGAACATAATGGCGGACCCCAAAAGCCTTGAGCTTATCGGGATAATAGACCCAAGCGGTTCAATCTATACCGACAGAGAATATGATTTATTCCAGCTTCGTAACATGTGGGGCGATATATTTGGTCTTTACGATACATATAAAAGCAAGTACAAGCTTTCAGAATATACAGATTTCCGAGTTGCATATTATGGTGCGATGAATGAAGCATCCTGCCGTTTGAGTGGTGGTTTAATAATGCCTTTATGGGAAATCCTATGCAATAACAGGCTTAAAAAAGAAATGAAAAAATTGAAAGTTAAAAAATAATTTTCGAGGTGATTATATGGCGTCAAGGGTTATGCATTTGGCGATTGCTAATGAGATTATGAAACAAGTGCATATTGAAGATATTGAGCGTTTCCGTCTTGGAGTTGTTTTGCCTGATGCCTATAAGCACAATATTCAATCTGCTACCGACAGTCATTTGAAATATACTACCGAGGACGGCACTAAAAAGACGTATAAATTAGCTTGGTTTCGTGAAACCTATGGTGAGCGAATGAAAACGGATGAGCTGTATCTCGGATACTATCTGCATCTTATTCAGGATACTATTTTCCGTTATTTTGTTTATTCCTTGCATAATTGGGACCCATACCCGAAAGGGAATATTGAACGGCTACATAATGACTATAAGTTACTGAACAATTATGTAGTGAATGAATACAACATAAGCAAATCTTTGGTGATTCCCGAAGATATAAACGAAGAGCCGATTTTTGATATTTATCCCTTTGATGTTGAACAGTTGTCAGCAGATTTTAAAACGGATTTTGAGCTTTATAATGACGGTGAAGCATTCTTCTTTACTCAAAAAATGGCGGATGAATATATAAAAATGGCAACAGAAAAATGCCTTGAAGAAATCAAGACATTGGAAAATGGTAGCTTTACCATTGATGAAATGGAATGGGCGTGGGATAAGAATTCACCCAAGCAAAGTGCGTTTCAAAGGTTGAAGGATAAGATATCTAAAAAGAGAGGGAATTATGGGCTTACTTGATGTTTTAAAGAAAATACCATCAGCTAAAGAGTTGAAAGGCGGATTTGGTGAATATCTTACAAAATATTATTCTAAACTGGTTCTTGATGGATTAGTAATCCATGATGTTTTAATAGACGGTGAAGATGGTTATACATCACAGATTGATTTGGTTATTGTCGGTCTGAAAGGTGTTTATGTGGTTGAGGTTAAATTCTTTGAAGATGCCCGTATATATGGAGATGGTAAAAAATCAAAGTGGTATTATTACCGTGGTGGCAAAAAGTACGATATTTACAGTCCGCTTAAACAAAACAAAAAGCATATTGAGTACCTTAAAGATTTCTTAAAAGATTTTGGAGATATTCCGTTCTTTTCAATTCTTGCTATATTGTGTGATGATGTAAAGGTCACAAATTTAAATGATGATAAAGAAAATCCTGATACAGTTGTTATTACAGGTTTATTTGCTCTTGAAAAAGCCATACAAAAAATAGCAGGGAACAAACCAATTGTTTTCGACGAATCTAAAAAGCAAGAAATATATGACTATATAATTAATAATCAGCACCAAGGAAAAGAAGCTCGACAGGAACACAAAGAGAATGTCAAAGCTTATAAAAATAATGAAGAAGAACTAAAAAAACAGAAAATTTGTCCGTATTGCAAAACGGAACTCGTATTGAGAAAAGGAAAGTTCGGTGAGTTTTACGGTTGTTCAAATTATCCGAAGTGCAGATATACATTAAAGATAGATAAGTAATTAAATAAAAACAGGAGAACATTATGAGCTACATAATGGATTTGAGAAAAGTGGTCGGACACAGACCCTTATTGCAAGTCGGTGCAAGTGTTATTGTGGTTGATGAGTGTGGTCGCATTTTGCTTCAATTACGCAGTGATAATAACACTTGGGGTTATGCCGGTGGTTCGGTAGAAATAGATGAAAAAGTTGAAGATGCAGCCAAGCGAGAACTGTATGAAGAAACAGGCTTAATTGCTAAAGAACTAACTCTTTTAGGTGTTTTCTCAGGCAAAGATATGCACAACATTTACCCCAATGGCGATGAAGTGTCAAATGTTGATATTGTTTACATTTGCAAAAACTACGAGGGTGAATTGAAATGTCAGGCAGGAGAGGTAGAGAACCTAAAGTTCTTTGATATTTCTGATTTGCCCGATAACATTTTCAAACCCAATTTACCGGCAATAGAGGAGTATATTACAAAGAATAAAACAAGGTGACTTATATGATTAAAATAGATGCAGGGGATTTCTTCTTGGTTGAACCTAGCGAAGAATATGCAGAGCAGATAGCTGAATATAAGCAGGCTTTTCTGGATGCAGACTCCTCAATGGATGGTTGCGGTCCTCTTCGCAGATGCGCTGCTTCACTTACATATATTGCAGAATGCAAGAAGTACACATCACCCGAAACACTTCCTGACGGGTGGGTTATATCAACGCAGTTTTTCTACATCCGCAAGACTGACAATCGACTTGTGGGTATGATACAGGTGCGCCATTATTTCAATGATTGGCTTTCAAAGTTTGGCGGTCATATCGGGTATTCAATAAAACCAAGCGAAAGAAGAAAAGGCTATGCAACATCAATGCTCCGTGCCATTCTCCCGTATTGCAAAGACCTCGGTCTTGATAAAATACTCATAACCTGTATTGACGGCAACATAGGTAGCGAGAAAGCAATACTTAATAACGGTGGTGTTTATGAATCAACTGTATATGAACCTGATGGAAAACGCAATTTAAAAAGATTTTGGATAACATTGTAAAGGAAAAATTATGAAAGAAAACCCCATCGCAAAACACTATGACATTTTAATAAACGAAGGCAACGACCCTGTTCACGACCCCGCACCACTTAAAGCGTATATGGATAAGTGGGATGGTCAGGAGTTTATTGATAAAATGCAATTATCAAAGGAAAAGACTGTTCTTGAAATCGGTGTAGGAACAGGCAGACTTGCTGTTCGTACTGCACCACTTTGCAAGGCTTTTTATGGTATCGATATTTCACCCGAAACAATAAAAGGAGCTCAAAAGAACCTTGAAGAATACCAAAATGTAAATCTCATGTGTGATGATTTTATGACATATAATTTCAAACTTACCTTTGATGTTATATATTCATCACTTACATTTATGCATATAAAAGACAAACCAAGTGCTATAAACAAGGCTCGGCAGTTACTTAAAAATGGTGGTTTATTTGTGTTATCTACAGATAAAAACCAAGATAAATATATTGATATCGGTTCAAATAAAATTGAGGTTTATCCCGACACAGCGGCAGATATTACACGGTGCATAAACAATTCGGGTTTACAATTTCTTGAACACTATGAAACTGAATTTGCAAATGTTTTTATTTGCAGGAAATGAAAAAGGACAAAAAATGAAAATAATCAACACTTGTGAAAAAATTAAATCCGTTTTTGCAGATGGTTATGATATTAAATTGTGGCGTGAATATGCAGGTGAAATATCAAAAAATCTTACGTCAAAATGCGAAAACGATGCCAAAAACTATGATTTTGAAAAAGAGGTTCTGCCTGTTCTTGAAAATGCTTTGAATGAAGAAAAAATCGATTTTGTAAGCCGTAATTTTCAAATAGTAATTGACACTTTGAACGAAAATCTTTCAAAGCTTTTTGAGAGCGAGCCTGACATAAATATTATTCTTTATCTTGGACTTTGTAATGGTGCAGGTTGGGCAACTACACTTGACGGCAAAAATACCGTTCTTCTCGGTGTTGAAAAGATTATCGAGCTTAATTGGGGCGATGAAACAAATATGCGCGCCCTGATACTGCACGAAATCGGTCATTTATGGCACAAAATGAACGGAAATCTTTATATTCCTGATTTCACTAAACGCAGAAAAGCTATTCAGCAACTCTATCAAGAGGGTGTTGCTATGGTTTGCGAACAGATTTTATGTGATGATGAATTTTATCATCAGAATAAAGACGGTTGGCTTGATTGGTGCTATGACAACGAGAACGATATAAAGAAAGAATATCTCCGTTGCCTTGATGAAAAAGAAAGTGTTCAGGATTTCTTTGGCGATTGGCAGAGCTACAACGGTCATTCTGATGTGGGCTATTTTCTCGGTTGCCGTTTTGTGCGTCACCTTATGAAAAAGCAGACCATAAAAGAAGTTGCGAATATGAAATACAAGGTAATAAACAAAGCATTCACAGAGTTTGCAAACACGGTTATCGAACCTCTCAAACTCGAAGAATACTACAAGTGCTCTAACATCTGGAACATGAAAGCTCAACCTCTTGCCGAAAAGTGGCGTGAGGAAATTGAGTCGGGCAATCGTCTTGTTTTTATTTATAAAATCAATGGCGAGTTTATAGGTGAGGGTGCATTGGTTTTAGATACAGGCGACCCTGATTATACTATATCTGGTCAGCGTGTTTATGTTTCGAGAATGATTGTTAAAAAGGAATACAGGAACCGTGGTATCGGTAGCGAAATTCTTGCGTTCCTTGTTGATAAAGCTAAGAAAATGAGATTTGTTGAAATGACTATCGGTGTTGATAAGGATAACGAAAACGCCTTGCATTTATACAGAAAATACGGCTTTACCGAAGTCCTTTTTGATGGTGCTGATAAAGACGGAGAATATTATAAGTTAATGAAGAGAATATAAAAGCAAACACCTATGAAACTGAGATTTTTCGGCTTCATAGGTGTTATTTTATTTAAAGCTTAACTTTTATAAAAATGACAGATTCGGCAGGAAGCTTGCTTTTGAATTCATAATCCTCCCAGACAGCTCCATCTGTAATAATCTTACATTCAGTGATATGCTTGACACCAATTAAATCAAGCTCAATGGCCTTTTCTTCTTCGGTTACGTTTGCCATAACAATGCATCCGTCTGCATCTCTTGATGCGCATGCATAAACGCCCTCGGGTAACTCACCAATCTGGATTTGCTTGCTTCGCTTATAAAGCTCACCGAAAGCAACAAAGGAATAATAGGTGGGGAGAGGCTTGAAGCTTACGCAGTCAAAAAGCCCTGCATATATTCCCATATTGCATCTTGCATCATAAAACATCGCGCTATCCAATGAGGTGCCTTGCAATGCTAAAAGCATTCCGCAGGTGAGTGCAGCGTGCCTGATTGTTCCCTTAAGCTCAGGGTGGAAGTTCCATTCGTTTAGGGTGTGCTCGGCACTTTCGTAGCCTACATCATCCAAACGCTTTCGGGCATAGGTAGCCCATTGAAGATTTGCTTCAATATCGGCATAGCTGTGCCATGAGAAAAAGTCCAATGGACAATTATGTGCCTTGATGTACTCTAAAAATCCATCAAGGAAATCAATGAAATATTGGTAGCGTGGTGAGCAAGCGCCGACATTGGTTTGACTATCGGTAATAGCGTAGAAGCCACAACTTGCATAGCCACCGATTTTAAGGTGTGGGAACCTTTCTTTAAGGTGCTTTGAAGCAACCTCATATAGCCTGTAGTAATCCTCGGGTGTGCCTGCCCACATCTGATTTTCTTCAGGACTTTCAAAATTATCAGGCTCGTTCCATATTTCCCAATAGGTTATTTTATAGTTGAAGCCATTTGCCCAGCCCTCGGTATAATGACGGATAACGCCCTCGCAGATACGCGCCCATTTTTCATAATCACTGGGTGGGTCAATGCGATAAGCCTTGATTTTACGGTGGTTTTCAATAGTTACACCTAAACGGAAGAAGGGCTCAATACCACGCTCAACAAGAGCGTTGATAAGTAAGTCCGTAAAATCAAAGTCATAGCTTTCAGGGTCTTCAGGGTCACGGGAAAAATCACGGAAAAGGTTAGGTATATCCACATACAGATTACCACCAAAGGCACCGCCTACATCGTGAAGGCGTGAATAGGGGATATGAGCCTCTTTAAGATAATCACACATAGAAAAATCAATGCCTGTAAATGGTGGCTGACCCACACCGTGCATAGGCTTGATTGTACCGATTTCCTGAGTAAAGTCCATAGTAGTTTTGCTCAACTAAAACACCCCGTATCTTAGATTTATGATAATTATACCACCCATAACACAAAAAGCAACAGTGAAAAACACAATAGATATTGTTGTTTGTTAACGATATGGATGGGTGAATAGTATATCCGGCAGTTATATCAGCTTCCGGTTACTATTAATTAATTAAATCAGATGAATTTAACCTCACAAAGTCCCAAGAATGTCCCAATGGATGTGATATAATCTGGGTGTATTAAGAAATTAGTTGTGAAGGCAGGGGAGCGAAATGTACATAAAATCCTTAAAACTGACATCAGATGCGGATGAAATAATATTTATAAAAAATCAAGTCCGCACTTGTTATAACGGTGTTTATCCTTTCAAAATCTTTCCTGATAAAGGGCTTGAAAGGGTGGATTTTGCACCCATAACAATTTTCTATGGCGGTAATGGTTCGGGCAAAACCACACTTCTCAATATTCTTGCAGAGCTAACAGGTGTAACACGTCATTCTGCATTCAGTGGTAGTGCGTTTTTCAAGGAATATACACGCTATTGTCAGTTAGATGCAAAGCCAATACCCGAATGTAGTCAGATTCTCACAAGTGATGATGTTACCGATTATCTTCTCAATATCCGCTATCTGAATGACGGTATTGATGTTCGCAGAAACGAGTTGTTTGACGAATATCTAGACAGAAAATATAGCCACCACCAACTGAAATCAATGGCAGACTATGATGAGTGGAAAGAAAGTATGGATGCGAAAAAATCAACACAGTCTATGTATGTTAAAAATCGACTTATGCGAAATGTTGATATGCAGTCAAATGGTGAAACTGCCATCAAATATTATACTGAAAGAATAGATAGGGATGCCCTGTATCTCATTGATGAGCCTGAAAATTCACTTTCTGCCATAAGGCAAAAGGAATTGGCGGAGTATATCCACCAATCCGCAAGATTTTTCGGTTGTCAGTTTGTAATTTCAACCCATTCACCGTTCTTTTTAGCAATGCCCGGCGCAAAGATTTATAACCTAGATTTGTATCCCGCAAGGGAATGTAATTGGACAGAGCTCGAAAACGTACGAGCCTACTACGACTTTTTCAAGGAACACGAAAATGAGTTTTGAGGGGGGAGATTATGTCAAAGATAAAAGAATGCGCAAGGCAATTAAATGAGGCAATATTTCAAACTCACGAAGAAATCTATACTGTGCGAAGTCTTGATATTGCAGAGCGGTTATCCGAAGATTCATGTTATCGAGTTATTACCCTGAGAAAGAGTTATAACAAGACTGTTCAAGAAAGGGTGCAAATACTCTATAAAACTTTGAAAAATAATCTATTGCATAAC
The DNA here is from genome assembly GCA_045594685.1 of Acutalibacteraceae bacterium. Lineage (GTDB taxonomy): Bacteria > Bacillota > Clostridia > Oscillospirales > Acutalibacteraceae > DTU089. Next base: position 10,661 of record JAZNYZ010000003.1, read on the forward strand.
GAAGAGTTATTAACAGATAATCGTTGTTTTACAATTAAAGGCAAAGACTATCAGATTGTATATTGCATTGAAACTTATAAAAAGAATGCGGATAGAATCTGGTATATCGAGGACGGTAAGGTTTGCACCGCTTTTATCAGGCGTATGGGTATAGAGGTAGCATTCAAATGGTTAAAGGATAATCCAGAATACAGAAAAGCTATAGGCGAAAGAATGTACCTTGAAGCTATGAATGAAACCTATCCGAATCCTGCAGATAGATTTGTTGCCTCTGTTAATATTGAGAAGCAATTTATAAAGCAATTTAAATGAATCGCGGTGTGATTATGGACTGGAACAACAATGGAAAATTTGATGCTGGAGATTACGCTCACTATAAAATGGCGATCGAATCATCCAACAAAAGCGCAAGTAATAATTCATCAAGCAATATAGGCATAGACGGTGGTTTGAAGTTTTTGGTGATCGTTATCGTTGTCTCGGTTGTGTACGCCGTCCTTGAGGCAATGGGTTCAAGCTGATTTAATAAAAAAATAAAGAATAGGGGATAGTATCATGATGAACGGCATTTTCGGCGACATGTTCGATTTAAATAACGAAGGCAACCTTGATGCCTTTGAACAAGGTCTGGAATTTATGTTCCTTGACGAATTAACAAAAGAAGAATCAGACAATTCAGATGATGACGATTTCTAAAACGAAAACAAAGGTTAAGACAAAATCTTAGCCTTTGTTTTGTGCTTTTGTTCAAAATCAAATGTGCCAATTTGTGCGTTTCGCTGAATTTTTGAAAATATCAAAAAATATGTGAAGTATTTGTCGAAATTTGTCATATATATACGAGAAGATATTTTGTTAGATAAAGCGTAAGAAGAGTGGGGTGTTATTATGTTGTATATAAAACAACTATGTGTTAGTTTTAGAAAAGCAATGGATGATGCTAGGGAGAATGGAGATTTTATAAAGTGTTCGACTTTTTCTAAATTTCCACAAGAATGTTGTGATATGACATGTGATTTGTTGGGGTGCTTTTTAGCCGAAAATGGTATTTATACGTATCAGATTAACGGCCAACATTTTCGTGATTCGTTTCGTAGACATTCATGGTTAGTTGCTGGAAATGGAGTGATTATTGATATTACAGGCGATCAATTTAATGGAAAAGGGTTGTTTGATGATTATGTTGACCCCGTATATGTTGATACAGTGGAATCATTTGTTCATAAAAATTTTTGTAAAAGGAGAATAAAAGAAGAAAATACAATATTTACTGATGAAGAATATTTTGAGGGGTTTGGAAATACGCCAAATTATCGACAAAAAAGTTTAAAAGATTTATACGATAAAATTAAGGCGTATTTGTAGTTTTTGTAATATACCATACATTGTGCTTTGCGGATCTTATAGCAAACCAATATGCAAAAAATGTCGAAATATAGTTGACATACCGTGAAAACCTTGATATACTTACGTATATACTTAAGTATAATTGGAGGCGAGGGTTTTGAAGTATCAGTTTTCTGCTGTGAAAGGGAAACAGGCAGGCAAAGAATATTACATTTGTATGGTACCTCTTGGTTTATTAAGTAGAATTTTTCCTAGCGATAATAATGATGTTGCACCAGAACATCGTGCACAAAGGAAATTAAATGAATTAAGGGTTCCGGAAATTAGGGATTACATATTAGAAAATAGGGATTCGTACGTTTTTTCTGCGTTGGCAGCTTCCGTTGATGGTGAAATGCGTTTTGTTCCAGCTTCACCAGAGTCTAATGTGGGGTTGCTTGAAATTGATATGAGAGCTACTTTTCTTATAAATGATGGTCAACACAGAAAAGCAGCAATAGAAGCTGCACTTTTTGAGGATGAAAGTCTTGGAGATGAAACAATTTCGGTTGTAATGTTTAAAGATAAAGGTTTGCAATCAAGCCAACAGATGTTTACTGATCTTAATAAACATGCAGTAACGACTTCAAAGTCCCTAAATACTCTATATGAGTCAAAAGACCGTGTTGCTATAATTACTAAAAATGTTGTTAATTCAATTGATTTTTTACGGAAGTATACTGATAAAGAAAAAGATAACTTAAGTAAATTCTCATCTAATATTTTTACGCTTAACACTTTCTATACAGCTCACAAAAGAATTGTGAAAATTATAGGTGATGATGAGGATAGTGAAAAACTTATATATGATTTTTGGTGTAACGTTGTAAATAATATGCGAGAATGGAATGAGATGGATAAAGGTGAATTAAGCAAAAAAAGCCTTCGTGAGGATTATATTACCACGCAGGGATTAATTATTCTTTCTCTTGGTCGAGTTTGCGAGTTTTTATGTCGCCATTCTGATATTGATATGCCAAATGCATTAATAGGCTTAAATAAAATAGATTGGCTTCGCAACAACGAAGAATGTTGGATGAATCGAGCTATTAAACCCAACGGAAAAATTAATAGAAATGAACAGGGCATTTTTATGACCTATGTCCAAATAAAAAGATTGCTTGGGTTGCCTATAACAGAAGAAGAACTAAAAAAAGAATCGATTATGAGAGGATAAATTACAATGCCCTATACTGGTAAATTTCAAGCATTTGAAGATATTATAAAAGAAATAATGATTGTGTACAAACACGATGAACGTCCATGGCTTATTGGATATAGCGGCGGTAAAGACTCAACCTTATTGGTCAGTCTTGTTTATGAGTCGGTTAAACGTCTGAAAGATGTAGGCGCTGAGCTTACAAAAAAGGTTTATATTATAACCTCCGATACTATGGTTGAAAATCCAATAGTAAAAAATTATATGCATTCATCTTCGAAGAGCATCAACATAGCAGCAAAGAAAGATCGGCTTTCTGATGTTATCAAAGCGGATGTTATATATCCTGAAGCGGATCAGACATTTTGGAGCCGTGTAATTGGTCTTGGCTATCCTACTCCCGAACCTCCCGGATTTAGATGGTGTACCGAGCGTTTAAAGATTAACCCTATGAACAAATATGTTAATGATCGTATTAAGGAAAGCGGAGAAATTGTCGTACTATTAGGTGTGCGTAAAGGCGAAAGTCTTACACGTATGAAGACAATAACAGCGCGTGAAATCGAAGGTAAACTTCTTAATATGCATAATGATATACCCAATGCATATGTTTACAATCCTATAACAGAAATTCCCAATGAACTTGTTTGGGAATTCTTACTTAAAGATGACTGTAAAAGCCCTTGGGGGACCGATATGAAATATCTCTTTAATCTCTATCAAGGCGAAAACCTTGGTGAAGAAAAAAGTGTGTTGGGAGAAGTTGATAGAGATAAAATCCCTGTAACCGGAAATTCCCGATTCGGTTGTTGGTGTTGTACTATGGTTAAAGAAGACAAATCTCTTCAAAATTTTATTAACCATTCAAATGAAGAAGATGCAAAACAATTAACCATGTTACGTGACTTTAGGAACAAGCTTCTTGAGATGCGTGAAGATACCAATATGAGAGATCACAAACGTCGTAATGGTGCTGTTTACAAAAAAGCTGATGGTTCCTTTGGTATGGGACCGTTTACGCTCGAAGCAAGACGTATGATTTTGGAAGGGCTTTTAGAACTTGAGAATAAAACAGGTTTAGAGCTTATTACTATTGCTGAACTTAAAGTGATAGATAAGATGTGGGATGAAGAAGGCGATTTAACTTGTAGAAATTTGGTTGACACTTACTATAAAGTTAAAGGTAAAAAGCTGCCTTGGGATGATTACAAGACGGCCAGATTTGATGACGAAGCGATAATATCTATTAAAGCTGTAGCTGAAAAATACAACATTCCTGTTGAACTTATTACAAAACTCATTGTTTCGGTTGATACGAATAAGCACATTACTCGTAATAACAAAATGCAAAAATCATTCGACCAAATCATCGGTCAAGGATGGTTGCACTATGATGCAGTCGAAGGAGTATTCGAGAATGAAAATTAAGAAAATACAATTAAAAAACATCGGTCCATACGTTGATTATAATGGGTTCGATTTTGATATTGCAGATAGTGTCAAAAGAATGGTTTTAGTCGGTGGTAAAAATGGTGCCGGCAAGACAACTCTTTTTAACGCCATTAAAATCTGCCTCTATGGTTGCATAGCCTTTGGTTATGAAGCCAAAAATGCAAAATATTACGAAGAAGTAGAAAAAATCATTAACACCAACGAAAAACTCAAAAAAAACGGTGAATCCGAAGTCAAGATCGATTTGCTGATTGATGATGGTAAAGATGATCATATTTATACATTCATTAGAAGTTGGCAAATCAGGGGCAAAAGAATTATCGAAACTTTTGTATTGTTAAAAGATAACGAACCAGTTAACGAAACTGAAAAAAGTGATTTCGAAAGTTTTCTTCTGCAAACATTACCGCCAAATTTGTTTAAGTTCTATTTCTTTGATGGCGAGAAAATAAGCGATTTCATTTTTAATGGGAATAAGAATACGGATTTTAAAGAAGCGTTTTTGAAACTTTGTAATCTCGATACTATGGAAATTATTCGCGATAATTTCCGCAGAATTTCACGCAATCAATCTAAAGATGGAATTGATTTGTCAGAAGAATATGAAAATTGCTTGTCAGAAGATAATCTCCTTGCTGAAAGAATTGTTTCTGCTGAAGAAGATTATAAGGAAATTGCAAGCGAAATAGCAGTAATTGATGATCAATTAGCTTCTTTAGAAAAAGTATATGCTAAAAGTGGGGGTATTTCTAAAAAAGAATGGCGTTCAATGGAAGAGCGCATCTCAAAAGAAGAATCTAGACGTGAGGAGAAAAGAAAGTGGCTTAAAGATATTGCTAATAATGTATTACCATTCGTTATTTTGCAACATCAATTAGAAGTTCTTAAAGAACAAATAATGATAGAGCATAAGGCACAAGTAGATGCAAATGTGAAAAGCACAATTGATACACCGGAAATAAAATCAATTATTGCAAATGTTTTGGATGTGTCGGGAATTGAACTGTCTGATACAATCACAGAAAAAATCATTGATGAAATTGTTGATTACACAAACACTACTGCATCAATTACGCCTATCTTAAATCTCTCTGATTTTGATAGATTTGAATTAACCTCAAAAATCAACAGTCTACTATCTTTTGATACGAGTCGAATTAAGGCTGCTACTGATGATATTGAAGCCTCTCTGAATCACGTAAAGAGAATTCGCAAAAAGATGGAGCGAAGCAGTATTGAAAATTATGAAGGTTATCTCAAATCAAAAAGTGATTTGAATGAAGAAAAAGCCAAAAAAACACTAAGATTAATTGAGATTGATGCCGAACTTCAAAAATGCCGCGCTGATAAAGCTGTTTCTTCCGCCAAGTTAGCAAAAGCCAAGGCAAGTTATGAAGCTGTGCTAAAAAAACAATCTATAAATGATATTTCTGCACGCGCACTTCTCGCATTTGATGAATTACAAACTATTCTTTACGAGAAGAGTATAAAACAGGTTGAAGAAGGCTTCCAAAGATATTTTACATCACTTATTAATAAGTCTGATTTAATAGATGGAATTCATATTGACGCCAACCTTAATGTATTGCCATATAAGAATAAATCGTTTGATACCGCTGAACTCAAGAAGACCATCGATAAAAACGGTTCGGAATATGTTATTGCTCAAATAGGTTTGCATGCATATGAAATACTTCAAGAAAAAATTGCGGCCGGTGAGCGTGAGATCGTTCTCCCTGTCGAAGTAAAGCAACAGTTATCCGCTGGAGAAAAGCAGATTTTTATCATGGCTTTGTACCAGGCACTTTCGCAGCTTAATAAAATCGATGTTCCATACATTGTTGATACACCGTTTGCTCGTATCGATAAAGAACACAGAGGAAAAATCTTAGATCGTTTCTTTAAACAGCTTAATGGTCAAGTTATTATTCTATCAACAGACGAGGAAATTGTCGGAAATTACTGCGATGTGATTTCGGATATTGTATCTAATACCTTTGTTCTTAATCACACTATTAACGGAAATACTGAAATTATCGCAGACACCTATTTTGGAGGTAGCATATGACAAATAAATTACACACCTCTGTGCAAACCCAGGAGATATTTACGTCTCTTTCACAGTCTCTTGGTTTGCAACCTTTTATTTTATCTAAATTGGCCATTGCGTTATCAGTTAGAAAAGGAAAAATTCTTGAAGAAGACTATAAAACCGATAACGACGGCTTAGAACTGAGTAGACAAACAATTTTTGGTGACCACGATTTGCTATTTAAATCATTAATAATTAACAGAGAGGATAGGGCAATAAATGAGGAAGAGTATTTTCCGGGTATTGTAAAAGCTCATCTTGATCGTGGTGCTAAATTACTTGAAGATGAAAAACGATACACAAAAGATTTTTACAATCATCTTTGCAGGCTTGATATGAATATTTAAGGAGTTAGTTATGGATTATCCTAATGTAAAACCTTGTTTAGATACATCCGAATCCGATTTAATACAAGATTTATATTTGCCTTGTTTGAAATGGGCGAATAGATTTGATAGAGGAGTTGGCTTTTTTACTACAGGCTGGATCACATACAATGTGTCTGGCCTAAGCGATTTTGCATCTCGTGGAGGTAAAATGCGCTTAATAACAAGCCCAATTCTATCAAATGAGGATACTGATGCTATTATTAATTCAAAAGATAACAATGGCGAAGCCTTCAAAAAGTTTGAAGAGGCTTTACTTGAAAATGTTAGTGCCTTGGAATCTGAAATGAAAGCTGATGTTTCTAACGCTTTTTCTTGGATGATCTATGATGGCATAATTGATCTTCGTTTTGCTATTCCTTGTGAAAAGCTTAAGGACGGAGATTTTCACGATAAGTTTGGTATCTTCTACAAAGACGAAGATATGCTCTCTTTTTCTGGTTCCATCAACGATAGCAAACACGGATATCAAAATTATGAAAGTATAAAAGTTTTCAAAACATGGGCTGGTACTAGTGAGTATGTAGAGTCTGATAGGAGTCGTTTTGAAAAGATATGGAATGGTAAAGACAAAAATCTGAAAATATATACAATTCCATCTGCTGTAAAAGAGCGTATATTTCAGCTTCGCACATCTTCAAGACCTTATAAAAAAGACGAAGTAATTGCAAATAATAAATGGATTCATCAGGATAAAGCAGTAGAAAAGTTCATTGAAAAAGAACACGGAATATTGGCTATGGCTACCGGGACAGGCAAAACTGTAACGGCAATAAAAATCATGAACCGTTTGTTTGATGAAGGTAAAATTAAACGAGTTGTTATAACCATGTATGGCAATGATTTGCTTGATCAGTGGGCAAAGCAGATGAGGGAATCGTTTAAAACTAAGCAAATTCATTATCATTATGGTAATAACAAGCGAATGAATGATTTTATTATGCATCCCGATGAAGCTATATTGCTAATTTCGCGTGATTCGAACAATCTTACTAAATTGCTAAATAATTTAGATAAAGCGCCCGGCAACTACAAAGATGACACATTATTCATTTTCGATGAGGTTCACGGTGCGGGCTCGCAATCATTTGTAGAAAATTTAACCGGAAGACTGTCGACGTATAAATACAGACTCGGTTTAAGTGCAACTCCTGAAAGAGAATACGATGACATTGGTAACGATTTCTTGCAGAATGAAATTGGAGAAATTATTTTCGAGTTTAATCTTGAAGATGCAATTAAAAAAGGTATTCTTTGTGAGTTTAATTATATTCCTTTGTCCTACGCATTGACTGAGGCAGAAAAGCAAAAGAAAAAGAAAATTATATCTGCATTTAATGCAAAGAAAGAAAACGGTGAACCGTGTGATGAAACTGAAATGTTTACACAGTTATCTTTGGTTAATAAAACAGCTATAAACAAAATTGAAGAATTTAAGGTGCTAATTTCAGAATATCTCGGATTACTTGAGAAATCCATTATATTTGTTCAAACAATGGAGTATGGTAAGCAACTACAAGAAGTATTGATAAAATATACAGATAAGTATCACACATATTACGCTGATGATGAAAAAATCAATCTTGAAAACTTTGCGGAAGGAAAAATCAACTGCCTGTTGACTTGCAAAAAGGTTTCTGAAGGAATCGATATAAGTAGTGTTACAAATATCTTTTTATTTGCTTCTGATCGTTCTAAATTGGTTACAACCCAAAGAATTGGTCGTGCATTACGTTTGGATAAGAATAATCCGAATAAGAAGGCAAATGTAATTGATTTTATTCTTGATGACATTAGCGAAAACGATAATAATGCCGATCAAGATAGAAAAGAATGGTTAACAAGACTTTCACAAACGAGGAGAATTGACGATGAGGAATAAAATAATAGAACAAACAATAGACCAAGTAATTGACGAATCTAAAACTCCGTCTGATTTTAAGTCCGTTTTTAAGAAGTATATTAAGAATAAATTTGACAACAATGCAAGCGAAGGCGACTTGAAAAGAGCTTTGGCACTCATTGAAGAGGAGGATGAACAGATATGAAAATGTCTATCCTTGGAATCGAATACAAAAATATTCGAAAAATCTCTGAGTTAAAGCTTTCATTTGTTGATGTTGATGGTAACCCGATCAAAAATAATTTCGTAATGATGGCAAACGGTACCGGCAAAACTACGACAATGGGTCTTATCAAGGGATTACTTGATGGTTCGGCAGAGGATTGGGAAGTTAATACTGTAAAACAATACGCCCCAAAAACTTTTGAAGCGGATATGGGTTGGTTTAAAATAACGGTGAAATTTGATGAACGGCTATTTATATACACTTTGTATTTAGACTACAATAAAGGCGAAGCGTGTATAGAGACTACAACTACCGAAAAAGGTGGAGCTAATAAAGGTCGTCTTTTGCCTGATGCTCTTAAGGGGATTTTTACGCCCGAATTTGTAAGACGTTTTATCTTCGACGGTGAGCAGGCAGAAAAAACAATGGATAGTTCCTCTAACGAAGCTGAAGAAACTATTCGCTATCTTTACAGATTGGATGAACTTGATGATATTATTACAGCTAATCAAAGAATTCTATTCGAGATTCAGGACGCTGAAGGAAGCAAGGGTAGCAAAGGTTCCTTGAGCAATTTGCGCACACGTCAAGACAATGTGAAAAAGACAATTTCTAAATTGAAAGAACGCGCAGAACATCTTCGTAAAGATATCAAAAAGTTTGATGATGAGAAAAAAGAAAAAATCGCCCAACGTGACGCACTTGATAAAAATTACGAAGCCTTAAATCAAGAAAAACAAGAAATTGTAAAATTACAACAGCATAATAAAGATTCTATTGATGCAAAGATTTCTGAAATAATTGGATTAACAAAATTCCCTTATTTGATTAGCCAGGAATTTTGTGATCGTATGTATGGACTGGGTAGCAGTATGACAAAACTGAAGTTGCCCAAAACCATTTCTAAGGACTTCTTTGTAGAGTTGGCGCATGCCGAAGACTGTATTTGTGGCAGATGTATTGGAGAAAGTGAAAAGAAAACTATTCTTGAAAATGCCGAAAAATATTTAGGTAGCGATCAACAGTCCGTCCTCAATGCAATAAAGAGCAGTTTGATGGCTTGTTCTTACGATTCGCGCTTAGGTGATGCCTTTGTTGATATCTCAAAATTGCGCGAAGAAGCAAACCGTCTGCAAACAAGATTCAATACTAATGCGGAAAAACTGTTAAAAGCGGGTGGCGAAGAAGCCGCTAAGTTAAAGCAGAGAATAGACGAATTAGAAGAATTTATTGCGGTTTCTAAATATCAGTTAGATCTAATCGAATCTAAAGATGAGAGCAATGAAGAGCTTACAGAAGATAATAATCTTTACAAAGCTGGGCTCTTAGAAAAAGATTACGAGCAAAAGATAGCTGCCGCAACAAGAACAAATGCTGCGCTTTATAAAAAAGAGGTTGTTGAGAAATTAGTTACTGAAATTAAAGAAAAAGCAACTGCAGCTCTCAAGAAAGAAATTATCCGAAAAGCAAACGAGAAAATCCAAAAGGTTATAATGGACGATTTTATTGAAATCGAAAATATTGACCGTTACATAAAGCTTAAAGGCAGAGATGGTGCAAGCGAAGGACAAACTCTTGGTATTGCCTACTCTTTCCTCGGCACCCTTTTTGAAGATTCAGAGCTCGAGTTCCCATTCGTTATTGACTCGCCTACAGGTAAAATGGACTTTCGTAAAAGACAAGCTGTTGCGGATATTATTCCCAAAGTGTTTAACCAAATGGTTGCGTTTGTTCAGTCGGCCGAAGTTGAACGTTTTGCCGATAGATTTTATGATAAACCCGATGCACAGTATCTTACTATTATTGCATCACCCTACACTGGCAAGGTAGAAGTGCACGAAGGCATAGAATTTTTCGATTCCTATCAACATGAGCATAAAGGAGATGAAGAATAATGCATTTTAAGATGTCTAAAAACGCTCAGTCGTTTTTTTCTGATATAATAAGTCCTGCCGGTTCTCATGGCTCGGAAAATAAGAACAAATTCAAGTTTCAGTTCGACGTGTATTATTGTTGCGCTTTGTTAGGTATGGCGGCAGTTCAACTTGATGAAGATGCCTCGGATCTGAATGATTTGACGGAAAATTATCCGAAGCCGTACATTGACTGTAAAGCACAAATTGCTGGTCTTTTGGTTGCTACTGAGGCAAAACGTCAAGGAATTGATGTGCAAAGCCCTAAACTTGAGGAAATGATGTTACGCTATTTGAGCGATAACGAAACTATGCTTTCTGATGAGGGTGTAAAAACATTAAATGCTTATGCACTTAGAGGATTTCAATTGATTCACGATTTCCCTCTTGAAGAAAAGCCGACTTCCCGCGAAGAGTTTTTGGAAGCGTTTAATATTGCATTACAAAGGCATACTTTATAAGTGCAAGCAAAAAAACTTATTGACGTAAAAAAGGAGAAGAATAATGGTAAATCAAATCACACCCATTTATACAACAATTGGTGACATTTTTGAAAAAAATTATTTATTTGAAGTCCCCAAATATCAACGCTACTATTCGTGGGAAGAGGAACAAATAGAAGATTACATTAAAGATATAGATAATATTTTTAACAATACAACAGATGAAAATCCAATTGAACACTTTTTTGGTGGAATAGTAGTCGTAGAAAAGCCGGTTCCTGGGTCAACTCGTTCACAGCGAGAACTTATAGATGGTCAACAAAGAATTACTACAACTATACTTTTAATTACTGCGCTAATTCGTAAATATGAAGAACTCAAAAATTCGGATAATTTAACTTTGATTGAAAGTAGAATAAATAAGTTAAAAGAAAAGTATATGGTATATAACGATGAAATTAATCGTATTCCCACACCAGTTAAAAAACTTGTACTATCGAATGCAGATTCACAATTCTTTGAGGATATAGTAAATAATCGCACAGGCAGAGTAGGTCGAGATTCACATAAACGCATCAATAAGGCGTTTAACAAACTCAAAAAGTATGTTAACGATAAGATTGATGTAATAGTATCTATTGAGGAAAAAACAGACGCTATAGCCAAAATAGAAAAACTGATTCATAAAAATTGTACTATCATTTTTATCGATTCTAGAACAAGAGAATCAGCATATAAATTGTTTCAAGTTTTGAATGATAGAGGTGCGGGTCTTACAGAAGGTGATTTGCTAAAGTCTAAAACACTTGAATCTCTTGAAAAGCATTTTTCATTGCGTCAGGCAGGCGTAGAACGTGATTGGGATGAAATATTACAGGATGAACCTAAAATCATCGAACAGTTTTTACGCTATTACTATGCCTCTGTATGTGGCAAACGTGTAGGAAGAACTTCTTTGTACGATGATTTCCTAAAGAAATTCTTCCCCAAATTAGTAGAAGTAGAAGCTGTTACAGAAGAAGCTGATGCAAATGAGGTTGTTGATACTGTTGCAGTTATTCTTAGTGAAGTAAAAACCTATCGCAAATTGATTAATGGGATTTGGCCTTATGACTCTCAACAACCGATTACTGATTGGAATCGTAAACGATTAGATATTTTAGTCAATTATTTGAATTTTGATATTGTTTATCCTATTTTGCTGGCGGCTTCTCATTTAAGTGAAAAAAAGTTTTCGGAACTTGTACATATGCTTGAAAAATTTATGTTTAGACATAAAAGTGTATCTAATCTTGGTCATCAAAAATTAAGCGATTTGTACATGGCAGAAGCTGTAAAAATAAGATGTGATCCTGAGAATTATAGACTATCTGAATTGAGAAGTAAACTTCGAGAGTATATTGAAACCGAATGCACAGATGTGGTTTTTCGTGCTGGATTATCCAATTTAAAGTATAGAACCAGTGGCAATAACAAGCAGTTGAAGTATTTGTTTAGCACTCTCAACGAACATGTTGAGTGGTTTGCGGCAGGAGCTGACGGTGCGCCTAAACCGAACACCGGAAGTGTTATTAATTACGATAATGTAACTATAGAGCATATAAGTTCGCGGTCTGCCGCAACACCTTTGCCGGAATTTGAAGGAGATAAAGTACACAGTTTTTATAATTTGACACTTTTGACAGGTGCAGAGAATGATAGAGCTAACAATAAAGATTTCTTGTCGAAGAAGCCTATTTACGAAGGATCTTTTTATATTCTAAATAAATATTTTACGCCTTTAGCTAAGTGGGACTATGCAGCAGCAAAAGAATGGGAAGAGTATTTAAAAGATTTTGCATGTAAAGTGTTTGTTGTATAATTTCTGGACTTTTTAAAATCTTTGGTATATGTTTGTGTTGCATGAAGGGAGTGCAACATATGAGAATGATTGAAGATTTATTCTATGGCAAAATATGTCCGTATGAGAAACGTTTTAGAATAAGTGGTTAAGTTTTGTATTGTCAAATAAGATGAAACTGTGTTTGATTGTTGATTCCAAAGGAGAATGACTATGCCGTATGATTTATCCAATAAATTAAAAATAGCGGTAACTACTCGTGCTTTATTTCGATTAGAAGATGAAAATAAGATATATATTGAAAAAGGAAAGAAAGCTTACGAAGATTATCAAATCAGTAAAGAACAAGATCTCTTGAATAAAGGTGCGGCATTCTCATTGGTTCAATCATTGCTGTCAATAAATTCAATTGAAGCAACAAAAGATAAAGTAGAAGTATTATTAGTTACACGAAATAATGCTAATACTGGTATTCGCGTTTTTAATTCAATTAATGAGTATAAATTGAATATAACAAGAGGTGTGTTTACAGGTGGGGGAGAACTGGTTCCATATCTTTCGGCATTAAATATAGATTTATTCTTAACTGCAAATCCTGCTGATGCACAATCTGCAATTGATGCGGGTATTCCTGCAGCTACATTATTGACTGATAATATTCCGGACTATGAAGACAATGTACCTAATCAGATACGTATAGCTTTTGATGGTGATGCGGTGTTGTTTGCGGATGATTCTGAATTGATATATAAAAAACAAGGTCTAACAGAATTCGCCAACAACGAAGCAAGACTCGCAAATGTTCCAATGAACGAAGGTCCTTTTGCTAAATTTTTAAAAATAATAGCCTCTTTACAAAATTCGCTAGGTGATGAACAGACTTTCATAAGAACTGCGCTTGTTACAGCAAGAAATGCCCCATCTCACGAACGTGTTATAAAAACATTACGAGAATGGGGAGTAAGGATTGATGAGATGTTCTTTTTGGGTGGCATTTCTAAGGTTCCGATTTTAAAAGCTTTTGGTGCACAAATATTTTTTGATGATCAGAGCTCATATACTGAACCAGCGTCTTCAATCGTGCCTTCCGGAACAGTTCCATATACATCCAATAGCGAATTGAATCAGTACAAAAATTAAATCTTGCCATTACATTTGGTTAGATAAAGTGAGTGAGTATTAAAATGCAGGTAGAAAAAATAAATGAATTAATTCAAGCGTTAATTAACTATCTAAATGGAAATTCAACCCCATCAACTAATTGGATAGCGTTGATTTTACCTTTTATAGGAACTATTTTAGGTGCGGGTATTACCTTGTTAACGGCACAAATTTCTAATTCTAAAAATAAAAAAGAAAAAAGAAGTGCTGAGATTAAGCGTGAGCTAAATGAATTTTATAATCCGTTGTTGTTTCTCTTCAAAAAGGATACGGCTTTTTTTGACATTTTTAATTTAGATGCCAAAGAGGCGGCACGTAACTCAGGAGAGGAATACAGAACATTGGATTTTTTAATATCCAGAAAACACAAATTGTCGACTTTTTCTGAGACGGATGAATATTTACTCAAAGAAATTCTTGTTATAAATTCGCAAATTTCTGATTTAATAGTTAAGAATATGGGATTAATAGATAAAGATTTATCTCAACCATTAGTTGAATTATCAAGACACTATGAATTACTTCGTTTGGCAGAACAAGGGAAAATAGAGAATGTAGAAGAATATAAGAAATATGTTTATCCAATAGATATAAAAGAAAAAGTGCAATGTAAAGTTGATGAATTATATGAAGAATTAAGAGAATTGGATATATAGAGAATTGATTAAAAGCAAGAGTTATCCCATGTAGGATATATATTCTGGTAAAGGAAAAATGGTGACCAAACATTAACCAAAGGAAATCTTGCCATAAAAAATGCAACAAAAGACTGTAAGAAAATACATCTCTTTGTTAACTTTTCGCCTAAGGAGTATTATTACCAAAGTGTTTTTGAATTTGTAGACTACACCTATGAATATGGAAAAGATGGAGATGGAAATGTTCGCAAGGAATATAAGTTTAGATTGAGGAAGGTACAAGAATGAATGATCTTGTAGAAGTTGTAGCAGCACTTATATGGGATAAGGATAAATTTATGATATGTCAGCGACCTGCGACAAAGTCGTGTGCTTTGTTGTGGGAGTTTGTTGGTGGCAAGGTTGAACCAGGGGAGACAAAAGAACAAGCACTCATACGTGAGTGCCGTGAAGAGTTGAATATTACACTTTCTGTTGGTGATGTCTTCACTGAAGTTGTTTATGAGTACCCCGATATCACCGTGCATTTAACATTGTTTAATGCAGAAATATCCGAAGGCGTTCCTGAACTCTTGGAGCACAATGACCTGAAATGGATAACTCCATCCGAAATCCCAAACTACAATTTCTGTCCTGCAGATAAGGATATTTTGAAGGAAATAATAGATTTATGGCAAAATTTAATTGAGACAAATACTAAGGAGAGCAAATGGTAAGTAACGAAGAAAAAAAGAATCTTCTTGAAAAATATATACCGATTTGTTTTGAATCGCAGGATGATACTGAGTTTAATTTAAAATTACATCAACTACTGCTTTCTGATACTAATGGTGGTAAGTTATATAAATACCGAACTTTTGATAAAAAAGGATGGTCTTTGAAAAGTCTAAAATCACAAACTTTACACTGTTCTTCGCCAAAAGTATTTAACGATCCATTCGAATGTAAGTTGGGAATGGATTTTAATTCAATTACCACAGATATGTACGAAAGGGAGTTTGACATAGTTGGTGATTTGATGTGTAAAGCCATAGAAGTAATAGATGGGCTAAAGGTTTTAA
Organism: Acutalibacteraceae bacterium; assembly: GCA_045594685.1. Taxonomy (GTDB): domain Bacteria; phylum Bacillota; class Clostridia; order Oscillospirales; family Acutalibacteraceae; genus DTU089. The sequence goes on from JAZNYZ010000003.1 coordinate 26,261, forward strand.
CAGATTTTAATAAAGACGAACAAGAGATAATACACGCTTTGGTTAATGGTTCATTTGGAATATTTTATAAAGAGCATTCAGACACTGTTTTTAATGAAGATGATTTAAAAAAACTGCTTTTAGATAATTTTGTAGTTATAAAAGATGTAATAGAAATCGTAGCAAACAACAGTAAAAACGGAGATTATTTGCACACTTCTATGAAAATGATGGAGATCATTACAAAAAATATGGATGAGCAGGGTCGATTACAATTATTGGATGAAAAATTAACGTTCGCTGATTTTGCTCAAAGTAATGGTGTAGACGAAGATGTAGATGAAATGCAATTAGCAAGTTTGATATATCAAAAAAAGTTTCCTGAAAAAGCGGATGAAGCAAAAGAGAGTGAAGCTAAACTAGCAGAAATAGGTGGAAAAGTCATAAATATGCTACTAGACTTGTTTTATGTTGGATGTTTGTGTACAGATAATAAAAATCGGTTGATGTGGTCACATTATGCCGATAATCACAAAGGGTTTTGCGTAGAGTATGACTATAGCTCATATGGTTGTAAGGATGATGAAACTTTACCATTTCCTGTGATTTATTCTGCCAAAAGAGTGAAAGTTCCATGGAAACCAGCACTTGAAAAAACTCCTGAAAATCTTGATGATGCTACTGGAAAACTTGCATTAGCACTTTTAACCAAGGATTCTGCATGGCAATATGAAAATGAGTGGCGAGTTCTAGTGAAGGCTGGAGAACCCCAAGATATCAAATGTGCTCCAATTACCTGCATATATTTAGGTGCTATGTGTTCAGAAAAAAACAAAAAGTAAATAATGAAAATTGCTAAAAAAATCAAAGTTCCAGTTAAACAAATGGTTATGGATCGTGGAGAGTATGAATTACATGTTCAAGAGATTACATAATATTTTTTAAAAATAATTCACTGGACTTCTCAAAATTTTTGTGGTATATGTTTGTGTTGCATGAAGGGAGTGCAACATATGAGAATGATTGAAGAATTGTTTTATGGCAACATATGCCCGTGTGAGAAGAGTTTGACTCGTGGTAGTGAGTATTCACATCTGTTGAATTTGGCGGTGAAGAATGAGGAAAAGTTTTCTGCACTACTATCACCACAACAGAAAGAGATGTTTGAGAAAGTCAAAGATTGTATGACTGATATGAACAATCTCTTGGAAAAGGAAGCGTTTATTGACGGGTTCAGATTGGGTATTAAACTCATAGCAGAAGCGGTATATGATAAGTCCCGTGACATATGATTTAGATAATTATGCCTTATTACGAGGTGTAAGCCGTTTTTTCAGAGATAAAGCGAGGGTGGGGTGTTTAGTCCCTGCCCTCGCTTTGCGTGTTTATTCACTCCAACCCATTTCGTCGTCGGTGATGCCAAGTTTTCTGCATTCGTTGCAGACATACTCTTTTTCGTCTTTGTTGCCGATGGTATATTTTAATATTTTATCACGGAAGACGATGAGTTTCGTTTTACCTGATTTGAAATCAACAAACCAACTACCATTTTTCATAACCTTTGAGAGTTTTTGTGGTAGTGCAACATCCTCTGATGTGAAGAAAAGCACAGTCCAATATTTCGGTGTTCCACCTGTATCCCAAAGTTCAATTTTATTAACGGAAATACAGTCAATAACACTGTCATCTTCCAAGCTTTCTTTTATAAGTACTCCCTCGAAAACTTGTTTTGTTGCTTTTGTGATGGTATTTTTACCGCAATGATGAACTTCCTTTACAGTATCTATTTCGAATTCATCACGAAGTAAAACATCTGTGCTTACGCCAAAAGTTTCACTCAATATAATTAGTTTTTCGATTTCGGGTAGTGCAATATCCGCTTCCCATTTGGATACAGATTGTCTGCTTACACCACAAATCTCCGCAAGTTCTTCTTGGCTTAAATGCTTTTCTTTCCTTAAATGTTGGATTTTATCAGATAGCTTCATAACCTCACCACTTTCTGAGAATATTATACACCTTTTATTCTGCAATTTGAACATCGTCGCCCGTAAAAATTATGGCTTGATTATCTTTCAAACGAACCATTTTCATCTTTTGAAAGTTGTGTTTTCCTGCAGGAGTGCTATTTTTACAATGGACATCAATTTTGCAAGGGAACCACGGAATACCTTTTTTGAAATCAGGTCCGCAAATGCAACTGCCTGCACTTACACCCACATACATACCATCATTCAATACATATTCCTGAATTAAATCAATGAAATTAACTTTTCTCATGTGCTTAATAAGATGATTACAGTCACCACCGCAAACATACACAACATCGTATGATTTTAACTGTTCATAGGACAGCATATAATCTAAATCATATATAGTGATATTTTCTTTTGTGAAACCTGCATTCAGCAAATCATTCATACATTTTGGAAGTACTGCTTTAGCATCTTCATCAATGGCAGCAGTAGGAATCCACAGGGCTTTTGCTTTTTGGGCAGGTTTGCCAACCATCTCTAAAAATATTTTCTCAATGTTTGGATTCTCAAATCCTGCAGAAGTTAGAATAATTCTTTTCATAATAAAAACACCTTTCGAATTTTGATTAAATACTATCAAAACCGAAAGGTGTTTTCTACCAACTAAGAGGTTACTTGATGCAACCTGTGGGTGCTATTCTAATATATTTATAATCGCCTTGAAATCTTCTGTTTGCTTGAATTCAGCTGAAAGGGGATATTTGTTTAATAAATTGTTTTTCATTCTTTCGCACATGGTTTTGCCGAATTTGGTTTTCTTGTAAACTGCACCGTCCAAAAGCATTGAATTATGTGTGTTTTCATCAGGCAATCCATCGTGCTTTTTGGCAAGCTCTGCACATTTTCTTAAATATTCAAGGCATTTGTCAGTGTTACCATTTTCAAAATATAAACGCCCTAAATCACCGAGTAAGAATATTACGGATCGATAACAAGAACCATAGTTGCCATCATCATAAACAGTATTTAACACACCAAGGCATTTTTCCATTGCTGCTATCTGGTATTCAACAGAAAAGCTTTTCTTGTAAAACAGCAAGTTGCTTATGGTGCTCATAAACAAAAGCATTTCATTATCAAGTGCAGTTTTACAGGCTGAGTAATGCTCATCATCGGGCAGATTTATAACGGTTTCAAGATATTCTCTGCTGTCAATCATACATGGCATTTCTTTTGCGATTTCAAGCATTTTTTCGGTGTATTTATCTTTGCCTGTTTTGTGGCTTAAGGTGTTGTAATACATACAAATACGGCGTTTTATCCATATCCGAATTTTATCATCGGTGCAACCGTTTAAGAGCCTGGTGTAGAGCTTCTCTACCTCATCAAGTATTTCTTCGCTGTCGCAATCTCTTGCGGATTTTATCATAATTAGCATATCGAGATAACGGGCGAGTAAGCGGAACTCTCCCGGGAATTCTTTGATTGCCTGACTCATTTGGTCAAACACATAAGGACTGTCCTTTAGCCTGAGTTCGTCATATAACTTCATATATTGCTGTATTTTTTCTTCCTTTTCATTTGTATCAACACCTAAAAGTTCATCGCAGCTCACACTAAAATACGATGCGATTGACGGTAAAAGGGTGATATCGGGATAACTTTCTTCACGCTCCCATTTGCTTATGGTTTGAAAAGATACACCAAGAGCTTCAGCAACCTTTTCCTGAGTCAATTCTCTTTTAAGTCGTAAATTCTTTATATTCTTACCAATAGAAATCATAGCAATCAAGCTCCTTAATTTTTTAACTACGTAGCTTGATTTTATAATACATTACAGGAGATATAAAAACAATAACCTTTTATGCGAATACAATTCTACCAATAGGCGAAAACTCAACCAATCGTATAAATTCCTTTTTGTGCGATTTGAGGCAAGAAAGGACGAGGGTGGGGATATTAGTCCCTGCCTTCGCTTTTAGCGTTTTGTGGCAGTTGAGGGGGCTTTGTGGGGCTGGAAAGTGTCGATAGTGACGTTAGTGACGTTAGTGACGATAGTTTTATGGTTGGCAAATATGTCGGCACTTTCGTTCCTGTCGTCCCTGTGTTGTTGGAAAGTCCTATTTATAGTGCTAATGTGAGTTGTTTTACTATTGTAAAAATGGTGCTTTTGTTATATGATTTGAGTGTAATAAAATTAATAAAGTTGTGGAGGGGTATATAGGTGAATATAAAAATTGATACAACGCTTGAACGTGATATTGATTTGCTGATATTTGAAGAATTTATTTCCAACCCTGAATTTGCATCAATTTTTTTGAATGCGGTTGGTATTAGCGATGCTTACACCATTGAAGCAGCTATTCATTCAAAAATGGATGCAGAATTTGGTGAATCTGATATTGTCTTTATTCTCAACATGAATGGAAAACGTTATGCTTTACATATTGAAGATAAAATTGATGCAATAGCTATGCAGAATCAAAATGGTCGTTATCACGATAGAGCTAAAAAGGATATTGCTGCAGGTGAGTATGATGATTACTCGGTTTTGATTGTTGCGCCTGAGAAATACCTCGAGGTTAATAAAGAAGCACATAAATATACCAACCAAGTTAAATATGAGCAGTTGCGTGATTATTTTTTAACAAAAGATGATATTCGTTCAAAATACAAATTAGCATTGATTGAACGTTCTATTACCGACCAGAAGAATGGTTATCAGTACGAAGCCAATCCAGGTATGGTTGAGTTTTGTGAAAAAATGAATGACTACCATAAAGATAAATATCCCGGACTTCCGGCGGGGAGTATTGCATGGTGGCGGTATTATCCAACTGTTATGGATGATGTTACTATTGTTTTCAAGGCCAATAAAGGCTTTTGTGATTTGCAATTTGGACATACAACAAAAGAAGATTTATTTCCTCGTGTCTGTGAATTCCTTTCAGACCGTATGAATGTTGTACAGGCAGGTAAATCTGCTTCAATTCGTATCTCAGTAGCACCTATATGGTATGAAAATAAGTTCGAGGATAATCTTGTTGAAGTTGATGAAGCGTTGGATGCAATTTATGAATTGTTTCAGTTATCAAAGAAAATAGCTGCAAAAGAGATGCAAGTGAGCAAGTGAAAGGAGCGGAACTGTGGACGAGAAAATCTTGAAAATATTTAAAGATGAAGAGTTGGGTGACCTTGAAGAGTTGCAGGAATTGGCGAGGAAGGCTGATATTCTTTCGAAAAGAATTGCAACAGGTAAGCCGAAGATCAGCAAGGAAAACAAATATGTTTATGACAGAGCAAAGAAAATTTATTCAAAATTCTGGAGTGAACAGATGGCAGAAACCATAGGCAAAAAGTCCTTGGCGAATTTTTCAGGCACATCTCCTGTGAGTATGTTATCCGATGGATTACAGTCTGTTGTTATGAATGGCGTGGGAAACCTTATAGAGCAGGGTGCCATAGGTGATGTGTTGGAAACAACAGTTTTATTAAATGAAGATGCATTTAATGAGATAGCTACCGAATATTCTAAAGAGCATTGCAAAGATGTAGATGACTTTACCGATGAGGATATAGAGAAAATTATTGATATATTTGCCGATAGATTTCTTGCTGACAGGCTCAATACACTCCAACAGGTATATAAGCTTCCTGAGATTTTTAACATGCAAAAGGAGCTTTCTGCTGATGAAGATTTCAATGGAAATGTGGCTATTAATTACGATAAGATGGATCACGATAAAAAGATTAATCACACCAGAACAAAATTTGGTGCAGCAGTTTCATTGGATGAAATATATGAAAGAGAAGACGATAGTGAATATGGTCTAGGGTTATATGAAGAATCTGTTGGTGGTGAAAACTCAGAATCAGAGGTTGAAAAAATCTTTTTGAGTGTGCTTGATGATGAGGAAAAGGAGTTGTATTTCTTGCTTAAACAAGGGGATACACAACAGGAAATTGCAGAAGTTTTAGGTTATAAAACTCATAGTGCAGTGTCCAAAAAGAAAAAAGTAATGCTTGAGAAAATAAAAAATGAGATAGACAAGCAGAATAATATATAACTGAATACATAGTTAAAAGGCTTTCGGAATCACTTCCGAAGGTCTTATTTTTTGTTCTTTTTTGCTGATTTTAAAATTTTTAAAAAAATTTTTAATTTTTTTGGAACATTTGGCGTTTCTTATGTCGGGGTATATATGAGGGGATTAATTAAAAATCCTCAATTTAATTTAGACAGGAGGTGAAACCATGTTAACCGATAATAAAAAACTCTTTGCAATTGATGCGGACTCTTTGATGAATGCATATATCCCGAAATTAGATTACCGGGTTGAAACTCTCTTACCCCAGGGCTTAAGTATTTTAGGTGGAGCACCTAAGGTTGGTAAGAGCATGATGGTACTTCATATGTGCGATTGTGTTTCAAAAGGTAATGACTTTTTAGGACTCAAAACTAATAAGTCAGGGGTGCTGTATATTTCGTTGGAAGACACAGAAAGACGACTGCAGAGCAGACTGTTTGACATAAGTGATGAGGGTGCTGAGAACCTGTTTCTCGTAACTGAAACACTTACTTTAGGCACAGGTCTCATAGAACAGCTGACTGATTTCATTACAGAAAATCCGAATGTGAAGTTGATTGTAATAGATACATTCCAGCTTGTTCGAGATGCAAATACAGATATGTCGTACAGTAATGACTACAAAGATATGTCCATACTGAAGCATTTCGCTGATGAATTTGGTCTGTCAATTCTTCTTGTTATGCATCTGAGAAAGCAGAATGACAGCGACCCGTTCAACAGAATTGCAGGAACAACAGGCATCATTGGTGCGGCAGATAATATGTACATTCTTGATAGAAGCGACAGAGGTGAAGGCAGTGCAAAGCTGAAATGTACAGGCAGAGATATCGAAACTCGTGACATTGAATTAAGGTTCAATAAGGAAGAATGTAAGTGGGAGTTGGTAGGCGACAGCCTTCAGCAACCCGAATTCTCTTTACCGAAAACTATGTTTGAGTTGGTTGAGTTTATGAAAAATATCAAACAGTATGACGGTAGCAATACCTTGTTCTGCGAAATGTTCTGCGAGTTTTCAGGCTCCGATGTTGATGCGAAAAGTCTTAAAAGAATGATGAATAAATATCGCCACGAGCTTGAAAATGCGAACGTATTCTTCTCCAGTTACCGCTCCAACGGGAGCAGGTTTTTAGGAATAACGTACTTAGAACCAACAGAGGAAAGTACAAAGACAGAGAAAGCATTTGGTGTCACTTGAGAGCTTTTTAAGAAACTGAATGTCAGATAATAGTGGCAGGAATAAGCACGGGGGCATAAATACCCCTGTGCGACCACTTCGGACGGCGACGCCGACCGAAAAAGCCCGATTCTACGGGGGTTGTGGGCATTGTGTGTCACTACATACTTTGGCGCCTTTGACGGTATCGGTTGTGTCACTCAGAGCGCTCCAAATTCGAGAAAAATCGCCGTGAATGCCGATGTTACGGGGTTTCAAGAGTGTTAAATCGGAGCCGTTGAGTGTGTATTACTAAAAAAGAAAGGAGGTTTTAGCATGATAGGTGAAGATAAAATAAGAATCAGTCTTTATCTCGATAAAGATTTCGTTAAGAATGTTGATGAAGTTATAAAGAAATATGGTTATGCTTCAAGAAGTGATTTCTTTAAAATTGCAGGAGAAAATCTCGCTGCAGACAGAGCTCTTCAGGAAAATGCAACTGCTATTTCAAGAAGATTGGCTTATGAAATCAACAAAAACGGTAAAGAAAATTCCAAAAGAATTTCACAAGGCTTCTTCAGATATGCAGTTCAGCTTGAAATGTTAATGAGAGTTGTTGCAAAAATTCTCGGAGCAACAGATGTTGATATTGATAAGATTCGTAAAGATTCGATCAGAAATGTTTACTATACAAAAGGCAGAGTAAACATGGAAGAAATACTAAAAGATTATCAATATAAAAAGAACACAGAAGATGATTATGATTATAACTATGACTACATCTACGATGACGAATACAATTATTAAATAAGAAAGGTTAGTGATAAAGGTCGTGGCATTATGCCACGTCGATTTGTGAAAAAGAATACCTTACCTTGTCCCTTTAATATAAATGAAAGGGCAGGTGAGAGGGATTGAGTAAGACTAAGATTGTTCGCTTGGAGCGAACAGAATTTAAGTTGAGCAAAGAGGAAAAAGAAGAGTATGAAAAAGCATTGCTTTTATCTCTTTATCAATCCCTCTTTGATGAAGGCAAAATATCATTCGAGCAGTTAAAATATTTGGAAAATATGAACTGTAAATATTGGTGATTGTGGTGATAGATATATGCCGAAAATTATAGTATTGTTGGGTTGGCAGTGGTGTGAGCTACTGCCAACCATATAAAGAATAGGAGGTTAAAAATGAATTTAAGAACTGATAGAATTTTAAAAGTCGCAGTGTATTGTAGAGTGTCAACCGACAAGGATGACCAGGCAAACTCCCTTGAAAGTCAGCAAAAATATTTCACGGAATACATAAAACGAAATCCTATGTGGGAGCTTTATGATGTGTATGTTGATGAAGGATTATCAGGAACGAGTACTAAAAAACGAAAAGCGTTTAACAGAATGATGGTTGATGCTCAACTGAAAAAGTTCGACCTTATCATCACAAAAGAGATAAGCCGTTTTGCAAGAAACACTCTTGATAGTATTTACTATACTCGTCAACTTAAGGAGTATGGAGTAGGGGTTATGTTTGCAAACGATAACCTGTTTACTCTTGACCCTGATGCAGAGCTTCGCCTTACAATTATGGCTTCCATAGCTCAGGAAGAAAGCCGAAAAACTTCCGAAAGAGTTAAGTGGGGTCAGAAAAGACGAATGGAACAAGGTGTTGTGTTCGGACGGAATATGTTAGGATATAATGTTCGCGAAGGTAAGCTTTATGTGGATAAAGATGGCGCAAAGGTTGTTCAAAAAATATTCCATAAATATGTGATTGAGCAAAAAGGTACATCCACCATTGCAAGAGAGCTTCGTGAAGAGGGCATACCAAGTTTCAATCATTCGGAATGGACTAACACCGTAATACTCAGGATACTGAGAAATGAAAAGTATTGCGGAGACCTGATTCAGAAGAAAACTATTACACCCAATTATCTTACACACGAAAAAGTGATAAACAATGGTCAGGAAGATTTTATAATTATAAGAAATCATCATGAGCCTATTATCACCCGTGAACTTTTTGAAATGGCTCAAATTGAAATGGCAAAGCGTTCGCCCTCGGAAGACAAACTTGCTAAGCTTGGAAGACGATACTGCTTCTCAGGGAAAATCAGATGTGCCGAGTGCGGTCATAACTTTGTGTATCATGATAAAAAGTTAGCAAGCGGAAATCGATATAAATTCTGGGAATGCTACAACAAAAAGAAATATGGCAAAAGAAAAAGAATTGATATTTCAAGTGGTAAAGAGGTGGGGTGTGACTGTAAACCTATTTCGGACAAAGATTTGAAACTGATTATGCAGAGTATTATTGAGATGCTTCAAATCAATTCCGATTCCATTCTCAGAACTATGAAAACTCAACTTTCTGAAGTGTTCAGTATGGACGGACTTGAGGACTATGAAACTAAAAAAGCAAGTCTTGATTCGTTGAAAGAAAAAAGAAATGCATTGGTTGATTTGTATCTTGATGAATGCATAACGAAGGATGAATTTAAAGAAAAAGCTCTGAGTATGGACCGGGAAATTGAGCGTCAGGAAGAAGCATTGGGAGAACTCAGTAGGTATAAGTTTGAGAAAAAAGAGTTTAAGACAGTTGTTAATGAATGCCTGAAATATGCTGATGATTTTATCAAAAGCAGTGAAATATCTGATGAATTTATAAAAGCAATTCTTGAAGAAATGGTTATTCGCAAAAACAAGGTGATTGAGGTGAAATTAAAGCTGATTCCCGGAAAGTGGAAGTTTGCAATCGAGTCAGTTACCAAAAATAAGAATCAGAAACATAGTGAGGAAATGCCACTAGTAACTGATGTGGATACCTGTGAAACGGAAGGGGAATTTAAGCCCCAAAAACGAAAAAAACAGGCAAAAAATGCCCCTAAAGACAATAAAGTTACTGATGTACCCACATCTGTAAGGAGTCCCTTTAATTCGGGGTAGGGCATGGCGAAGCGTTGGGAGAGGTAGCGGAGTGATGCTCCGAGCTCACCATCGGGACCGCCATATTGCAAAAAGATATAATATTAAGAGTAAAAATAAATGTCGAGGGTTGGCGGGGTGCTGGTTTTGTTATATACGATGCGGGATATGATTGTTCTGAGGGCATCGTTTTTCATTTGTTCGCTGGCATCTGGAGCTTCGAGAATATCAATAACCTTTTTCACTTTCTTTTTATAGCCTTTGGCAGAAGGTGCTTTTGTGTTGGGTTTTGCTTTCTGCATTTCTTTTTCAATAGTGGCTATGGTTCGGTTGATTTGTTCTTTCTGCTCCTTGTACTCTTCAAGGGTGTCAACGCCTGTTGTATAAGCTTCTCTTATTTTTACAAGCTTTTGCTGCTCTCTTTTTAAAAGAGCCTCAAGGCTTTGGGTTTCGTCATTCTTTTTAGGTTCTGCAGGTTCGATATTGAAGGCTTCATTTTCATAGGCTTGTTTTAGCAAATCGATTATGATTGCATTTGCTTTTTTGATTGAAAGAGAGTGAGAAACGTTGCAACCTCTTGAGCTTGAATAGTTGTGACATTGTACGCTGGGGCAGGCAGTGGAAAGGTGAACGAGGGTTGCACCACAATTCCCGCAGCGCAATAAACCTTTAAGCATAAAATCAACATTTTGATTTTGTCGCTGATATTTACGGAACTTCTTCCTGTTCTCTGCAAATATTGCTTCAGCTTTATCAAAGGTTTCCTGAGTAATAATAGCTTCGTGTTTGCCGTCAACTATTATATTGTTTTCATTATAATAATCTCTTTTGGAAGATGCTCTGCCCTCTGTGCACCAGCGAATCTTACCGGCATAAACAGGATTATGGAGAATGTATTCTACATAACGTCTGTCAGGGGCATTACCTCTCGTTGTTTTTACTCCCAAATTCTGAAGCCAACGGGTTATTTCGTTTATATTAGTACCGTTTATAAATTTATTGAAGATTTCTTTTACAATAGGAGCTTGTTCCGGGTGGGGAAAATACTGCTTATCCTTCATCAGGTACCCGAAAGCAGGAGCACAGAGAGGTTCGCCCCTATTTGCTTTCTCGGTCATACCTCTTTTTACTTCTTCAGCAAGGTTGATTGAATAATATTCATCCCAAGCTTCGTAAACAGATTCAAGAATAATTGAAGATTTATCATTACTTAATTGTTCGGAAATTGATATAACATCAATTCCACAATCTATACGAAGTATGGATTTATATGAAACGCTGTCTTGTCTGTTACGGGCAAAACGGGAGAATTTCCAAACAAGAATAGCATCGAAGGGCTTGGGTTTTGTTTTAGCAATACCTATCATGCGCATAAAGGCGGGACGTTTGGTAGCTGTTTTACCACTTATGCCTTCGTCTATAAAAATATAATCTTCAGGAAGAATATAGTTATTCCTTTTAGCAAAATCCCTGATGTGCTTTAATTGGGAATCGGGGGAGTACTCCAGCTGGTCGTCTGTGCTTACCCTAATGTAAGCGGCGGCTATTTTCATTTATTCTCACCTTCACCCTTGTTTTGCTCTGATAATTGATTATAAACTTCGTCTAAAGCTTTAAAGACTTCTTTCATAAATTTATCAGTTGTTTCATTTTCAGAAAGTTTAAAATCGTCAATAGATTTCTTTGACATTTTTCTCACCGTCCTTTTTTAGTGAATTTATAATTTTGTTTAGTTCTTCAGGATGAGAGCGGATGTACTCAATGAGTTGAGCTTCATCCCAAGATAGATTTGATTTTTGGAGAATGTAGTCAGGGATGTGTTCGTCAGATGTTTTCATTTTTTATTTTGAATTTCTTCTAATTATCACACAAGAATGACCTCTATAGCCTTGACTTTCTGCATATTCAATGTTGTGGACATAATAAGAATCAGCATTTTGGAATTCTTCACAATCGTAGGTATGATAGTGATAAGAATCATTTGCATCTATAAAAGCTAATTTATTGTCTAAAAAATAGGCCTTGGAAAAATCCTTAATTGCTTTTGACTTATAGTTATCGTATTCATCTTCAAGACTTTCATATTCTATAAGACTATCGTTATATTTGTTCTTGTAATACTCTGTAAGTTCTTTTTCTTTAGCAACATCATTTTCAAGCTCTGAAACATAAACTGCCAAAAGAATATTTGCAATGAGTGAAAAGCAGAGTACAACACAAAGAACAATTGTAGTAATTTTGAAACTTCTGGGTGTAGGTTTTTTATGAGCTTCCTTTAATAAGCGTTTTTGTTCCTTGTAAATTCTACGAGCAGCCTTTTTTCTATCTTTGTATGATAAAGGTATTGTATTTTCAGTTTGTGTTGTTTCAGTGTTATTTTCTTGTGGTGGAGTATAACGTGCATTATCAGAGATTGCCTCTGATGTTTCTGTAACAGTCACAGTTGCAAGTTCCGTATTGCTCTTTATATCAGATTTTTTTATTTTCTTTTCTAATTTTTTATAATAGTATTCGTCCCATATTTCACCGGATTTTTTACAAAGATATAAAGATACAATATAGCAAAGCGTTGTAGGTAAAAAACCTAATAAGATATTACCCATTTTTAATAGTGAAATAAAAAGAGTTATCAGAAATAAAATAAACAACCAAATAAAACATTTACCAATAATGCGTATAAAAGACTGTTTTTTTGTTATGTTTTCCTTTTCCTTCAAAGTTCCCACTCCTTATCAAGAATTTCTAATAACGCTGGTAAAAGCTACTGCTTTACCAAGAATTTTTATTTGATTAAGCTGTTCATCGGTGTAAACCATATCTGCATACATTGGGTTGCAGGGGGAGAGGGTAAGTTTGTTCTTTGCTTTATACACCTTTTTCAATGTAGCTTCATTATCTATAAGAACGGCGGCAATTTCACCGTTCTCAACATCGGGCTGAGGACGGATATAAACAACGTCACCGTCAAAGATGCGGGCAGTAATCATACTGTCACCCTTGCATTTAAGTGCAAAGGTTGCGTCAGAGTTCTCATCAATAGAAATATATGCATCAATATTCTCTTCAGCAAGAATAGGTTCTCCGCAGGCAATAGTGCCGAGCAGGGGAATCTTTTTCATTTTAGGAATACGCATAATTCCGGGAATAGAAAAAATATCATCTGCTACAGTATTCTGGTAATCACGACTATCATCGATTAAATATTCCAAAGAAACATTAAGTATAGTTGCATATTCTTTAGCAATTGAAATCTTTGGTGTTCGTTGGTCGTTTTCATATCTGCTTATCACTTGCTTCGATGTATTTAAAATTTTAGCTAATTCTTCTTGTGTTAAGTCACGTTCTAATCTAATTTGTTTTAATTTTGCACCAAAAGTCAAATTAATCACCTACCTGTACCTGCATTATATAGTGTTTTGTCACCAAAATCAAGACAAAATTCAAAAAAATCAAAAAAATGTCACCAAAGTATTGACAAAATAAAAATGTTGTGTTATTTTATGGTTGTCACCAAATGGTTGACAGAAAGCGAGTGAGATAAAAATGAAGCAAATCACAGGATTAAAAAATGAGATTTTAAGCGTTTATAAAAGGGAATCGAACTGTGCAAAAGCAATCGGTTGGCCGAGGCAAAAACTGAATAAAATAACAAATGGAGATAAGGAACCAACAGTTGAAGAGTTAAATGCTATTGCTATAGCATTAGATAAACCTATTAGCTATGTGGTTTCATTTTTTTTACCCAACGAGTCACCAAATAGGCAACAGTAATATATAATACCGTACAACCAATGATACATAAAAATAAAAGGGGGTGTGAGTATGGCGAAAGGTCAACAGATAGTCGGAAGAATATTTTTAGAAAATTCCGAGACGGGTGAGGTCAAGCCCTGGGAAGAGCTGACCGAAAAGGAAATAAATAATTTCAGAAAAAACTCTGCCAAGAGGATGGGCGAATCTCTTTCGCGGTATTTCACACAGCACCCGGAGGAGTATGCACGAATATGAACAGTCGATTATTTCAGGACTTTATATTTTTAACCTGCTGGACGTTGGCGATAGGCTTTTGCACCCTGCACGAAAAGGACCTTATTAAGCTTGAGCGTAAGCTCTGGCGGATAATAAAAAAATATGCACGGGCTTTCATCAGAAGTGTTGAAGCCTGCATAGCGGAAAGGAAAGGTAATATGTTTATTATTCTCAAATCACCCGGACAAGAGCCGGAGCACAGACACAACATCGGAAACACATTTAAAGCTATTGCAAGGGAGCTCGATTCAGAAAACCCGAACAGCCTTGAAGTAATGCCAGGTATTTATATGTGCTATGACAGTGACGGATTTGCAAAGAGTCTTGCACCCTGTATGGCTGACGACAGAGCAGATAAGATTTACTACGGTAATGTTGCATTTTATGCAATGGATCCAAAAGAAAAAAATCTTCGTTGCCTTACACAGAGAGAAGCTAAGCTTGTGTGCGATTACATAGAAAAATACAGGGCGGACAAGCTCAATTAAAATATAAAGACTGCCCGGAAAGTCGGGCAATATGCAGGGGCGGGAGCCGGTTAGATTTTCCCATAATAAAAATGTGCAAGGCTTGAGCAACCTTGCACATCACTCCTTCGGATTAGTCCAAAAAATATTAATAAAATCTGCGAACACTGTAATTATTAACACTTTATAACCGTGGCGGTTCAACTCCGCCACCCTGCACCACCTAAAATTAAATAAAGAAGTTGTTAAAATTGGCGGAAAGGAAATACGATTGTTCAAAAACGAGCGATTATTTAAAGGTTAAGATTTGCCAGAACCATAATTGCGAAAAGTGTTTGTTCCGTAAAGAATACGGAAATGGCGGATGCTTTGAAGCGGAAGCTAATGAACCCGAAAAAGCAATTGAAATCGCACAAAAATATTCGGAAGGAAAAATCGAGTAAAGGAGCTGTTTGTCTATGGGACTTCCGAAAATTCCTGATGATATATACGAAAAAAGATGCAAATATTGTAAGTTCTTTACCGTAGGTCAAGAAAATAGAGAATTACGAAGTAACGAGGTTTTCTCTAACAAACCAAAAGTTTGCAGAATTCAAGGAATAGCCAGGTATTGTTACCAGACACGTGAAAAAGATGGAACCTGCATTGAGCATCCGTATGAGGATGGTGAATGTCGTAGCTTTAATCCAAATTACGGGTACCCTGTTTGTTACCATTGCAAATATTATAACCATTTCAGAGAAGATGGTAATTGCTGTTCAAAGAATGTTCCAATGTCAAAAAGAAGAAGCCCGGCAATAGTCGGACCTTCAAAATACAATGAATTTGATTATCTTGTTTGTGATAATTGGACATGTTCCACTACTTTTCAAAGTTCAGCAATAAGGTTAGCAGCAGAAGGCAGACTTCCACGAGTTTTTGATAGTAAAACTTTTAAACTGCTTTCTCCGATAGAAGAAAGTAGAGCGGCTGCTGAGTGGCTTGAAATTGAAAAGAAACATTTTGCTGAAACTGAAAAAAAGGCAAAGGAAGAGCAGTTGGCCAAAAGAACCGATGAAAACGGACAGCTGAGTTTGTTCTGATGTTTTGGAGGTTGCTATGGGTTCTAAAAAATGGACGAAGGAAGACCTTCTTTATCTTGAGGAAGCTTGGGGAGTTGTTTCAAAAGCCGGTATTGCGAAACATTTGAACAGAAGTGTTAATGCGATAACATTGAAAGCTCAGCGAATAGGGTTAGGTTCTTTCCTTTTAGGTGGAGAATACATAACATTCAATCAGCTGGTGCAGACAATTACCGGGCATAACTCACATAGTTATCATTTGAAAAGCTGGCTGGAAAACCGAAAATTCCCGATTCATTATAAAAGGATTAACGAAAAGAAAGTCAGAGTTGTTTACCTCAATGAATTTTGGGAATGGGCAGAAAAAAATAGAAGCTTTATTGATTTCTCAAGAATGGAACCGCTTTCATTAGGTGAAGAGCCTGCATGGGTGGACGAGCAAAGGAGAAAAGATTATAAAGCCTTCTCTTTGCAGCGAAAAGACCCCTGGACTCCAGCTGAAGATGCCAAGTTGTTATATTTACTCGAAAAACAAGAATATGGCTATAAAGAGCTTTCTGCAATACTCCATCGCTCTGCAGGTGCAATTCAAAGACGTTGCACTGATTTGGGTACCAAGTACCGCCCGGTAAAAGCGGACAACCATAGTGCTGAAAGTGCCTGGACTGATGAGGATTATGAAATTCTTGCTGAAGGCATTAAAAACGGTGACAGCTATACAGTTATCGGAAATAGGCTTGATAAGTCTGAAAAGGCTGTAAGAGGAAAAGTGTATTTTGTGTATCTTACGGAATCAGCTGATAAGGTCCGTGTAATGTTGGGAGACGGTAAGTGGGGTGACGGTGCACCCGATGTTTTAGTAAAGCAGGGTGTTCACTTGTCACGCTGCAGGTCTGAAACCCGAAGGAACTTATCAACGTTTGCCGGTCTTTTAAAGTATCGGATGAAACAATTAAATTATGAACCGTATTATTTTCAAAGAAATATGTGTATGAACTGGGATGACTTCAAAGGGTGCTCAGCTGGTGGTACCGACTGTGATGCATGTCTTGAATTCAAGAGAATTCGTCCTCAGTACTGTGCCAGATGTGGCGGAACATTTTACGAAAGAAAAGAAAATCGTTTTTGTGAAGCCTGCAGAACGGCCAAGAAAAAACAAGCACAGAAAAAATGGTGTGCACTTAATAAAAAGGCGGGATGAATATGTCAAACCAAATAAAAAAACTGCTTTCAGAAGGCGATGTTGTATATTCTGCATCAAGCGGTACTCCGATGGAAGTAACAAAAGTTTGTAAATGTGGTTTTTACATTAAAGGCTCTTACTTTTCCTATAGTGATGTTAGGAAAAAATACTTCCTTACTAAGAAAGGCTATGAAGATAGCTTAAAAGAAAAAGAGGTGAGTAATCTACATGTTGTTTAGAGAGAAAAACAATGATGATATAGAGCTTGTGTTGAACCCTGGTGAAAGGGAATTGATATTTAAAGCCCTTAGACACTTTTCGGCATACAACAAAGATGAAGAATATGTTTTGAATCAAATGGGTTCTATATGTGAGATTTTGAATGTGCTGCATACACCGGAGTTTGATAAGTGTGACTGTTGAAATCAAATAGGAAGGATTTATAAAAATGCTCAATAAAAAAATAGTTGCTTTATGCAAGAAAGAAAATAAGGTTCACATGCTCAGGGGTAAAGATGTGGATTGGCTCGGAAACTGTGTAGGCTATTACCCGCAAATTGATATGCCTGAATTTACAGAAAAAACTTTCTGTACTGCCTTCGATATTACACCGAAGGCGGCAGGTAAGATTCAATTTGATTTTGCAGGTAAGATTCCTGAGGGCTATGATTTTTCAGATTGCACCGAGGATGAAGTTGAATGCTATTACTATGAAGATATGGCTATTCAATACGGCGGAAGAGTATTAATGCCTGTTAGAACAAGTGACGGAATCACTTATCTTGATAAAGCATATCTTGCACCTGTTGCAAATGATGATTTGCTTCATATTTTTGAAAGGCATAGCAAAAACGGTGTTTTATATTTCGCAGTGAAAATCGGATTTATGGTTACTGCTATTATAATGCCCTATAACGCTATTACCGAAGATTTCGGCAAATCTCTTTCCTTACTTGCTGAGCTGACACAGGTAAAGCTTGAAAATATGAAGGCGGCAAAGAAAAATGGAACTTCCTGAAAACTTTGATAAAGAGGCTTTTATTCAAGGTACCGAATTAGCTATAGATTGGAATTTTCCTATACCTGATGAGCAGTATCAATTATACGAAGAGTTGATAAAAGAGAGGAGTTGCGAAAGCTAATGAACAGCAAAATTGAAGAAATTTTGAAACCAGAATGGGTCAATTCAATTATTGACTTTTATGAAATTGACACCTTAAGCGATTTGAAGGATGTAAAAATTGATGAAACACATTTTTTTCATATTGTTGACACAAAAATGATAATTGTGTGGGACTTTGATAAGGTTAAGGTTAGCTCAGTTGCTCATTGTTTTGTAAGAGAGTATCTTCAAATGTCTGAAGAAAAAACTCTTTTCAAAAACCATGATGGAACAATAATCGAACATGAATATCTGCTCAATAATGCACCGATTAGTGAATTATTAAATTCGCTGGTAACTTGCCGAGCTCGTGTAAGAAAAAGAATTGGTGAAGTTATTGCTAATAATGGTGCAGAGTTTTATTGATAGAAAAGAGGTCTGATTATGTGCTTAGGTATGGCTAACGGGTACAGAGTACCTGAAAAAGAAAAAAGCGATTTTGTTATTTCAGATAAGGATGGCAAACTCGTCGTTAATTATAATGGACCGAAAAACACAAGTAAAATTTGTGGAGTTTT
This sequence comes from Acutalibacteraceae bacterium, assembly GCA_045594685.1. Lineage (GTDB taxonomy): Bacteria > Bacillota > Clostridia > Oscillospirales > Acutalibacteraceae > DTU089. Next base: position 44,795 of record JAZNYZ010000003.1, read on the forward strand.
TACAATAATTGAAGATGATGTAACAGAGTCAAAAATCGAAATAGCTAAAGAAATTGTTTTGAACGAAATGTTTGATGTGATAAAAGATGTTGTAAAAAATCACGAAGAGTTTTTTATTATCAAAGATTTAAGTGAGGAAGATGACCCGTTAGGAACAATTGAATTTAAAAAAGGATTTAGTGTTGGAGCAAAAGCAATTTTACCCACCGTTATAATAAGTGATTCTGAAGATTTTTTAGCAAGTAGAAAGGTGACTTTTATAGACTCAGGACAATCTGATATTGGAACTATAAATGAATTGAAGCGTAAGCTTACCGAAAAAGATGCAGAGATTCAGAAGCTTATAAATGAAATCGCTTATTTAAAAGTAGGGAATCCCGGTTATGAAAACAGAGAGTTCATACTTTGGGGAGCTGTAAATACATTTGGTACCGATACACAGCTTGATATAGCTATAGAAGAAATGAGCGAATTGATAAAAGCAATTATTAAATATAGAAGATATAACACACCTGTTACCTTAGGCGCAGTTTGCGAAGAGGTTGCGGATGTTCTAATTATGATGGAGCAATTGCGTATTATCACAAATTCTGAGAGTGTGGACCAATATTTCTTCGATAAAATTCAACGATTAGATTCTCGCATTAAAGAGTATGAATCTAATCATAAAGAAACAACCTCTGACCGTATTATGAAAACTTTTATCGGAGGTGACGGGATATGAATATAAGTCAGAAATGCAATTGTTGTTCGCATGAAAAGGTTTGTTCATTTTGTAAAGAATACAATTCTATATGTGAAAAAATCGTTTCACTATGCAAAAGTGAAGGTGTAAATACAGTTGAAGTTTCCATAAAATGCAAACATTTTAATTCTTTGAGTAGTAGTACTACAAATTTTCGTTGAGGTGAGTATGAATGAAAAAATTTACTGATTGGCTTAAAAATGAAGCGAAAGATTGTGGAATGTGCGCCCCACCGTTGGAACCTCAGAAGGCATTGGAGTTTTTGCAAGAGTATTTGTTGGGTGAAGGTTGGTATGTTACAACTCCTGAAAGCACAAATCAGGTAAATACAGAAATTGTTTTTGAAATCCTTTCAAAGCATTCAAGCGAGTTTCGAAAAGAGTGGAAAAAATACACGAAAAAAGAAGATTGGAAAATTACAATGCTTAAAAATCTTTTCTCAAAAATCAAATTACATATAAAAAAAGCACACTGTTATATAGCGCATATAAGAAGTGGTTGGACTGCTCCTTGTCGTAAGTGTTGTGGTCATTACCACAACGGCGAAGCTTATAGGCAGTGTTCAAAATGCCCTTATTTTTCAGATAGGAAGAGTGATGGCAATGTGTGAATTTCAGCAATTTCCACCGAGCATAGTTGTAAATGGTGAAATAGTCGCAAAATCAGCACCTATATGCACCTATACCAAAGAGCGTTGCACTTATTGTATTTGTGGTAACCGTAAAACTTATGAAGAAGCAAAAAGGAGTGACAACAATGCTCGATAAAATTAAATCATTGATTGACAGAATTAAAAATTATTCTTCACACCAAAGTTGTTATAACGCTATGGAACAAAGTGGGAAAGCCGTATTTGGTATGTGTGACGGATTAGTGGGCGGTGATTTTAATAGCGGATATTTAAGTTATCACTGTATGGATTGTCCGTATTTAACATTAACAGATAGGAGTGACAACAATGGCGAATGAAATTATTTTTGTTGATTATGAAATTGGTGACAACTGTTGCAACGATGATAGTTTTGGAGTGGTTTGCTTAAAGTGTGGAAAATGCGGAAGAAAATTCGTAAATGGATTTTTAGCGGAAGAAGGTGCTACCGATGGCGAATGAAATGAGAGATAGGCTGATAGAGTTGGTAAAAGCAAGTGTCTATGGAAACATAGATGAGGGTTTTGATGGACCTGTATTAAATTGTGAAAATGTTGCCGACTACCTTATCAAGAATGGTGTGATTGCACCGCCTTGTAAGGTTGGCGATACTGTGTATAGCTTTTGTGATACTTTTGGTCCAATTCTTATTCTGACTTATTTTATTGAAACTTTTCGTATTGGTTTTTTAGATAAAGACAGGGATTATTGGGAATGGGAAGCAAATTCGCATGACCCAGAAACCGATGAATTTCTTGATGAAATTGATTTTGACCTTGACGATATAGGCAAAACAGTATTTCTCACCAAAGAAGCAGCAGAGCAGAAGTTAAAGGAAATGATGGGTGAGCAGGAATGAATATTATTTGCGAAAGATGTGCTAACTCGGGTTGCGAATGTGTTCCTTATGATACAGAATGCAACAAAAACTTTAAAGCGAAAAAAGAAAACGAAAATCATTGTTATAAAAAATGCAAGTATTTCAATAACGATATTGTTTGTAAAGCACTTCAAGAAGAACAAAACTGTTATCAGTGTATTATTACTGAACTTAACTTCAAAAGGGATGAAGTGAAAAGTTTGAGGAAAGTGGTTGAGGCTTATGAGCTTGAAAACCAAAAATTGAAAATTGTTTTGGGAGATAAGGTTTTAAAGGAAATGAGGGGTGACAATGACCGGTAAAGATATTGATTCTCTTCCTATTAAAAACGGCCACGATGCAATTTGTAAAGCTATATTTCAAGCAATATACAACAGCAAATTCCCGGACAAGCCCACTGAATGTACTATTGATTTGCACGTTGATTTCGGAACGGCAAGCCTGAAGCTGAAAAAAGAGGTAAAGCTGAATGACCACAAGTATTATTGGTAAAGTTACCTTGCATCAGCTGGAGCGTGCGATTCGCCTTGCACCTGAAGACGAGAATTATAACTCAATGCTGTTCTTCAGATATCTGCAGCAGGCTATGTTGAAATTAGCCCGAACAAATTTTGTGGATTATAACGAGGTCCGTCAGGCTTTAGCCCTCTTTCAGATAGAGCTTGTATCACCAAGTCAGCAGAAAACGGAGTATCAGGCGGTTATAGACCGAAAAGCTCATACAATAAGCTGGCGGAAAGATTTCACTAAAAACGGACAATACATAGGCGTTAGTGAATTTATAACAGTTTCTCCTGGCGGAAAGAAAGTTGAAAGGCGGAAATATAAAATCCATACCAAAATAAACCGTAGCAAACAACGACCATTCAGTGAGCTTCCACCGGAGCTGCAGGAAAAGATTAAGGAACGGCGGAAAAATTCATTTTAAAACAAATCCCCGTGGCAACACGGGGACGAAGCTTTGATTTTAGTTGCTGAAAATCGGCGGCGGAAATGAGAGTTTCGATTCTCTATATATAAGTATTATATATACAATTTTTAAACAAGGCGGCGGGTGCCGCTTAAGGCTTGTAAGAATAAATTAAGTTAAGAACCATTTTCAAAATCTGAAAGAGTAAAGATAGAAGAAGGAAGTTTCCGAGGGTTCTCTTTTTCTTCTTGTTATTTAATTTCTTTCAAAACAAAGGGGTTGCAGGGGAAACGTGTTCCCCTGCGTAATAGAGAGAAAAAAGTAAAGGGGAAAGAAAAATGCAGATAAGGCATAGATTACACATTTACTATACCGGGCAGTACGCTGAAGCTGAAGTTTTTCCCGTTTTTCCGAAGCCTCGTTCCCGCAAACACAAATTTCAGCCTACAAGCGAACTGCAGGAGCGTATAAATCAAGAAACTGCGGAAAGAAAATTCCACAGACTTGTGCACACAAATTTCACGGGGGATGATATTACTCTCGGTTTGGATTACTCTGATTATTATTTGCCCTCAAATATTGAAGTTGCAAAAAAACACATTAAGAACTTTATACGCAGGCTGAAGAGATTATACAAAAAAGCAGGTATAGAGCTGAAATATGTCTATGCCATCGAAATGGCTAACCGCTTTCACACCCATATGATTTTAAGCGGTGGTGTTGACCGTGACGACGTAGAAAAATGTTGGGGGATGGGCTATGCCAACGCAAAGCGTCTTCAATTCTGTGAATTCGGAGTTATAGACAATGCAAACTATATTCAAAAGCAACGTCTTACATATCGTCGCTGGGTAAGCAGCAGAAATCTTATTCAACCTGAAGAGCGTGAACACTATATTTCCAACAAAACAGCAAGAGAATATGCTGAAAACTGGAATGTGCAGAGTTTCATCGAAAGAAACTTTCCTGATTATTGGGTAATTCTTGATGATAGCGAATGTATTTTGAATACAACCAACGGATTCGACTATGTTCGCTTGTTCCTCTGCAGGAAGGATGCACAGCTCTCATTCTATTCAACATCTCTTGCAGAGTTTGATGACCGTGTAAGGCGGAAGATAGATTGCAGAGATTTAAGATTGCCACCTGATGAAGATACTTGGGTGCAAGGTTCGTTGTTCCGACAGTGAGGAGTGGTATGTTTGGACTTTTTACAACAGAAAATGTGTTCTTGCGGAACTGCGCCTGCATTCGCTGATGTAGGCGGAAATATGCCGTTGTATGAAATTTGTTGTTTCAAGTGCAACAAGACTGTTTACGCTTCCACTGTTCCGGAAGTGTACGAATTATGGGACCAAGTGCGCCTTATCGAAGGTTCACAAGAGAAATTGTTTTGAAAGGAGAACGTCATGAGCAGAGTAAATTATAAAAAATACGGGATTTCCAAAAACAGATACCAGGAACTTTCTGCTTTTGCGAGACAGTATGGTGAATTTGCGGAGAAGCACGAAGCAATCATCAAAGGTAAGGGCGGAGTAGAGGACTGTGCTGTTACAGCTGCAGATATTAAGTCTTACATGGAATTGATTGAAGAGTGTTTGAATGTTGCCTGCAGTGATATTCCTATGCTCAAGCCTTATCTCTTTAAGAACCTGACCGAAGGAAAAAGCTACAATCAATTAGAGGTACCGTTTTATGAACGGGGCTTTCTGCTTCGTCGCAAGCTGTTTTTTATCGAATTGAACAAAAGAAAAAAATAGCAGTATAAATTCAACTTTTTATGCTATAATGAAATCGATGAAGGTGTCGAAAACAACTCGCGACATCATTCATTCCGTTCTTAGCCGCCTATTTCAGGCGGCTTTTTTATTTGAAGTAGTTGGTGAAAAATGACAGATGAATTATTAAAACAGAAAAAAGAATGTGAGAAAAAGCTTACAAAACAGCAAATAAAATTTTGTGCTTGTTACATTGAGTGTGATTATAACGGGACAGCAGCGGCGGAAAAAGCCGGTTATTCTAAAAAAACAGCACGACAGCAAGCATCCAGACTGTTGACAAATGTTAACATCACCGCGTACGTGCGTATTTTACAATTAATTGCAATTGAAAGTTCTGGGTTATCTTCTGAATTTATCACTCAAAAAAGACTGGAAATTCTTAATAGGTGTTTACAATCACAACCTGTTGAAAAGTGGGATTATACAGAACAAAAGATGATTGAAACGGGTGAATATATTTTTGATGCAAAAAATGCACTTAAAGCTCTCGAAGCTCTTGAAAAGACTGTTAACGGCGGAAAAGATACTGAAGGAATCGTAATAAAAATTGAATCACCAGCAGTAGAAAAATGGAGTAAGTAATGGTTGAATTTATTTTTCCTGAACCAAGTCCTAAACAGAGTTTATTTTTAAGTGATGAGCATCGGTATATTGGTTATGGTGGAGCTCGTGGGGGTGGAAAATCCTGGTCAATCAGATTAAAAGCTTGTTTACTTGCACTGAATTATGACGGAATAAGAATTTGCATAGTTCGTAGAAGTTTTCCTGAATTAGAAGAAAATCATATAAAACCTTTGAAAATTTTGCTTAATAGTAGTGATGAAAACAAAGGTAACCGTATCGCTACCTATAACGAGTCAAAAAAAGTTTTTAGATTTAAAAACGGTAGTGAGATTTTGCTGAAATACTGTGAAACTGATAAGGATGCAGAGAGGTTTCAAGGTATAGAATTTGATGTGCTTTTTATAGATGAAGCAACACATCAGACAGAAGAACGATTTGTGAAAATGAATTCAAGTGTTCGTGGTACCAATAGTTTTCCGCATCGAACATATATTACCTGTAATCCTGGCGGTGTAGGACATACTTGGGTAAAAAGAAGATTTGTAGATAGACGTTTTCAAGAAACCGAAAATCCGGATGATTATTCTTTTATTCAAGCATTTGTCCAGGATAATAAGGCACTTATGGAACTTGACCCCGGATATGTAAAAGAACTTGAAGCATTACCACCTAAATTAAGAGCTGCCTGGTTGGAAGGTTCCTGGGACGTTTTTGAAGGACAATTTTTTGAAGAGTTTGTTGATGACCCTAATCATTATGCAGACAGAAGATTTACTCATGTTATTGAATCCTTTGAAATTCCTCGTGATTGGCCAATATATCGTTCTTTTGACTGGGGGTTCAACAAGCCGTACTCGTGTGCATGGTGGACGGTAGATTATGACGGAAGACTTTACAGAATTTTAGAATCTTACGGATGTACAGGAACTCCTAATGAGGGCGTTAAATGGGACCAAAACAAAGTTTTTGAAACAATTGCAACAACTGAAAAAGAGCATAGATGGTTGAAAGGTAAACAAATTTTTGGTATTGCTGACCCGTCAATTTGGATTAGCAATGGCGGAATTTCTATTGTTGAAGTTGCAAATAAGCACGGTGTTTACTTTACAAAAGGTGACAATCAACGAATTCCCGGTTGGATGCAGGTTCATTATAGACTTTCTTTTGATGAAGAGGGTTTGCCAATGATGTACATATTCAACACCTGCAAAGATTTTATTCGCACAATGCCTGAATTGCAGTTTTCAAATACAAATCCTGAAGACTTAGATACAACAGGTGAGGACCATATTGCAGACGAAACACGTTATATGTGTATGGCACGGCCAATAAAACCGCAGATAAAAGAAGAGAAAAAGCCCTTCGGTGATGACCCACTTGATTTGCAAAAGGGTTTCCGAAGGATTTAAGGAGCAGTTATGGACGAAAATGAAAAAGTTATTACTTTGGATGAAATAAGAGCCGAAGTTGATGAAAACAGAATAGCAGAAGCGGAAAGAATTCTGAAGAAATATAAAGAAGGCAAGACCAACCTTGAAAGCCGTGTTATAAAGAATGACCAATGGTATCGATTGAGGGTTGAACCCGAAAAAAACGACGATTTGAAGTCAACTTCTAAAAAAACAGCGTGGCTCTTCAATTCGATTGCTAATAAACACGCTGATATGATTGATAATTTTCCTGAAATCAATGTGCTTCCTCGTGAAAAGAGTGATGAAGCAGCGGCGGAAACATTAGGGCAGATATTGCCGGTGGTTTTTGAGCGTTGCAATTTTGAAAAAACATACTCTGATGTAGCGTGGGAGATAGTCAAAAACGGCACAGGTATTTATGGTGTGTTCTGGAATCCGGATTTAAACGGCATAGGTGATATTGATATTCGTGAAGTTGATATTCTTTCACTTTTCTGGGAGCCCGGCATTAAAAATATTCAGGAAAGTCAGAACGTTTTCTATGTAAAGCTTGAGAATAATGATGTTCTTGAAAGTGTATATCCCGATAAGCTTAAAGGCAAATTAGGAGCAAACGGGCTTCAAAAATCACAGTATGTTTCTGATGACACAATTGATAACAGTGATAAAAGCACAATTGTGGATTGGTACTATAAGTGTCACACAGAAAACGGTGATGTATTGCATTACTGCAAATTCTGTAATGGTGTTTGCTTATATGCTTCAGAAGACGACCCAGTGTATGCAGAACGCGGTTTTTATGACCACGGTAAATATCCCTTCGTTTTTCATGTTTGTTTTCCCATAAAAGACAGTCCTTGTGGTTTCGGTTATATAGATATTATGAGCGATACCCAGGATTCAATAGATGGACTTACCAATTCGGTTGTGAAAAGCGCAGATAGAGGTACAACTCCCAGATACTTTATAAACTCTGCAGGAGCTGTTAACGAGGATGAATTTGCTGATTGGAACAATAGCTTCGTTCACGTTTCGGGAAGTAACCTGGGTGAAGACAGTATTCGTGAAATAAAAGCCCCTGCACTTGATGGGAATTATCTGACGGTTCTTGAAATGCAACAGAACGAGTTGAAAGAAATCAGCGGTAACAGAGATTTTTCACAAGGTTCAACTGTTTCTGGTGTCACAGCGGCAAGTGCTATTGCAGCTCTTCAGGAAGCAGGCGGAAAGCTTACAAGAGATGTGGTTAAGGGTGGATATAATGCATTCCGTGAAGTGAATGAATTAGCCGTTGAGCTTATAAGACAATTCTATGAAACAAACCGAAGTTTCCGTATTGTTGGTCCCAATGAAAAGACTTCATTCGTAACCTTCAACAATAAGGATGTGAAAGTTCAGCAAGCTCAGATGATGGGAACTGAGGGAATCGGCTCTCGATTACCTGTTTTTGATATAAAGGTTGTTCCTTCGAAGAACAGTGCATATTCAAGACTTTCGCAAAATGAGCTTGCTTTGCAGTTGTATAATGCGGGAATGTTTAACCCGGAGAATGCAGACAGAGCAACTGCAACTGTAACTATGATGAATTTCACGGGCAAGCAGCAAGTACTTGAAACTATCAAAAAGAATGGTTCTATGTATGAAGCTATTCAGGCTCTCGCTCCGTTGGCTTTGGAATATGCAAAAATGGTTGATAAGCAAGCAAATAACGGCGGACAAATGACACAGAAAATTGCAATGGTGTTGCAGAACCTGCAGGGTGCATCGCAACCTTTGAGCGCTCAAATTAAGCCTGTTGACAATTCTTTGGAAGCACAGGCAAGAAGGCGCACCAACGAGGCGACAACACCCAAATAATTATTATAGTTTTCTCGGGATTTGAAACCCCTTGAATAATAAAAGACGCGCGGGAAAGACCGCAGGAGGAATTATGAAAAAAATACTTACAATTCGCTTACAGCTTTTTGCAGAAGGTGCAGAAGGTGAGGGTGCAGCAAGTGCAGATGTTGTAAACGAAACCCAAACGGCTGATGAAACTGAGGTCGCCGCTCAGGAACAGGCAGAAGACGGTCAGCTCGCCACTGACAACCAGGAAGACCTTGATGCTGAATTTAATGCGCTTATAAAAGGCAAATATAAATCGCAGTATGAAAGGCATATTCAGGAGAATGTTGGCAGAAGAACAAAAGGTTCAGATAAGCTTCGTGCACAGGTTAGTGCTCAACAGCCTCTTATGGATGCTTTAAAACAGCGTTATGGTGTTACGGATGAAACAGAACTTCTTCATGCATTTGAAGAAGATGAACTTTATATCCGCAAACAGGCAACTGAAACCGGAGAAAGTGAAGAAAGTATTCTTTCTAAAATCCGTTCCGGTAGAAAAGATACTGAAATAGCGAAACTTAAAGCAGACCAGGTGCTTCGTCAGAAGTTTAGAGGTTGGAGTAATGAAGCAGAAGAACTTCAGAAAAGCACTTATCCCAATCTTGACCTTATGACAGAAATGGAAAATCCAGAGTTCAGGGAATACCTTGATATGGGAAAGAGTGTAAAAAAAGCGTACGAGGCAATCCACCATGATGAAATCGTTAAAGCTGCAGTTTCTCTTGCATCAGAAAAAACTAAAAAGCAAACAGAAGATACTATAAGAGCGGGCACCAATCGTGTTCGTGAAAATGGTTTATCTTCTCAGGCTGCATCAACAACTAAAGTTGATGTAAGTAACCTCACCAGCAAAGATATAAGGGCTATTCTCAAAGAGGTTGAGAATGGCAAAAAAATAACATTTTGAAGGTGAAATTTATGAAAAAAAATGATGAAAGAAAATTAACTCCTAATATTCAGCTTTTTGCTGCAGGTGATGTTGTAAACAAAACAACATCGGAACAGCTTTCTGCTGAAATGAAAACATTCTATGATTTAACTCTTATTGAACTCGCTTCTCCCCATCTTGTTCATGACCAGTTCGGTCAGAAGCGTGATATTCCCGAAAACGGCGGTAAGGTTATTGAATTCAGAAAATTCTCTGCTCTTCCCAAGGCTCTTACTCCTCTTACTGAAGGAGTTACTCCCACAGGTAACAAACTTAATGTAAGTGCTATCACTGCAACAGTTGAGCAGTACGGCGATTATATTGAGCAGACAGATATGCTTGAGCTTACCGCGGTTGACAACACAATTGTTGAAGCTACAAAACAGCTCGCAGCACAGGCAGGTCTTACAATGGATACAATTGTAAGAAATGAAATCGTTGGTGGTACCAACGTTCTTTACTGTCCCAAAGTTGTTGATGGTGTTGAAACAACAGTTACATTGAGAAGTCAGATTGATGGTACTTGCCTTCTTCGTGTTAAAGATGTTTTCAAAGCTGCAGCAGAGCTTAAAGCTATGAATGCCCCCAAAATTGACGGCTACTATGTTGGTATCATTCATCCTTATGTTGCATTTGACCTTATGCAGGAAGCAGGCAATCAGTGGATGGAAGTTCAGAAATATACCACACCTGAAAATATGCTTAAGGGTGAAATTGGTTGTCTCGGCGGTGTTCGTTTCGTTGAAAGCACAGAGGCAAAAATCTGGAAGGATGGCGATTCTCCCGCAGTATTTGCAACTCTTATTCTCGGTGCAGATGCTTACGGTGTAACAAAGATTGGCGGTGGCGGTATTGAACATATCGTAAAACAGAAAGGCTATGGCAATGACCCCCTTAACCAGCGTTCTTCAATTGGCTGGAAAGGTCTTAAAACGGCAAAGAGACTTGTCGAAGAGTACATTTTAAGAATCGAAAGCGGTTCAGCTTTCAGCGGCACAGCAACCGCAAACTAAGAAAGGATGTAAACACTTATGGCAAACAAAACTAATCAGGCAACAACTCCTGAAACACAGGAAACAACAACTCCTGAAACACAGGGTGATAAACAGGCAGAGGACCTTGTTGATGTTTTTATTCCGAAAACCAGCAGAAGCGATAACGAGCGCTTTGTTGCGGTAAACGGTGAAAGAATTCTTATTCAGACCGGAAAAACAGTTGCGGTTCCCAGAAGATTCGCCGAAGTTATCAAAAACAGTATGGCATCAGATGCAGAAGCAGCTGCTTATATTGAGGCAAATGTTTCTGCTTAATTAAGCACGGCGGCGACACTTAGCGGTGTTGCCGCTTTTTTCAAATAAGAAGGTGAAAGTATGAAAATCAAAGAGGTTATAGAGAGAGCAGATAAGCTTTTAAATAATAACAATTATTCCGAACAACAGAAAATAGACTGGCTCGCAGAACTGGATGAGCGCATCTTAAGAGAAATTTTTATAAACCACGAAGGTCTTTGTGATATTGAAGAGCTCGGGTGGATTGCTTATTTAAGAAACAAATTTCTTCCCTTGTATGAAAGCTTAGGGGCAGAAATTGCAACAACTGAGGAATTAAGTGTCACTGCAGAGGAAGAACTTTTGTTGCCGATGCAGTACCAGGATATATATGTTTACTTTTTGCTTTATAAATATGCTTTGCACGGCGGAGAGCGTGAAAGAGCAGAATATTATGCAGCAGAATACCGCGGTTTATACGAACAGTTTACCCGTTGGGTAACAAGAACATATAAACCAATTCAAAAAGCAAAGATAACGGGGTGATGTAATTGGCTAAAACAAGATACACGGTTGATACCTTTCAGGGCTATAACCACGGCCTGAGAATCAATGCCGGTGAATTCTATGATATGAAAAATCTCACATCATCCTATAGCCCGGTGCTTTCCCCACGTCACAAGAGAGCTGAATTCAATGTTAAAGGTGATGTTCATTCCCTTTATAGCAAAGAAAAGCTTCTTTATGTGCAGAACGGTGAATTATATTACGGAGGTGAGAAAATAGACGGCTTTCCTTACCTGTACCCGCAGTACAATGATGTGCGCCATATGGTGTCTATGGGTGCTTATGTTGTTATATTCCCTGATAAAGTATATTTAAATACCGCCGATTTGAGCGATTACGGGAGCATTGAGGCACATTTTGCCACCGAAGAGGGAACTAATGTGGATTATACATTATGTATGCTCACAGGCGAAAATTACGGAAATTACAGCACGGGAGCTGTTGCACCTACCGAGGCGGAAAATGGTTCTTTGTGGCTTGATACATCTGATACGCCCCATGTGCTTAAAAAATATTCCGAAACAGATTCAATGTGGATTAGTATTGCAACCACTTATGTAAAAATCACTTCACCTAATATCGGCAAATCTTTCAAAGAACATGACTGTGTAAAAATAAGCGGTTCTGTTATTGAGGATTTTAATACCGATATGATTATCTGGGCTTGCGGTGACGATTACATAATTGTTGCAGGTATTATTGATGAAATAAAAACTCAAAATACCGCTTTTGCAGTTGACCGCAATTGTCCTGATATGGATTTTGTGTGCCAGGGAGAAAACAGAATATGGGGCTGCAATTCTGAACTTAACGAGATTTACTGTTGTAAATTGGGCGATTTCAAGAATTGGCGCTGTTATATGGGACTTGCATCAGATAGTTATGCTGTGACGGTAGGTTCTGATGGCGATTTTACAGGTGCAATTCGCTACGGTTACTATACTTTGTTTTTTAAAGAAAACTGTATTCACAAGGTTTACGGAACTAACCCGCCCTTCGAAGTAGGTACAAACTATGTCCGAGGTGTTCAGAAGGGTAGTGACAAGAGCTTGTGTGTGGTTAATGAAACATTGTTTTATAAATCACCTACAGGAATATGCGCTTATGAAGGCGGTTCTCCTATAACGATTTCCGATAATTTCGGAACCTTGTATTATGACAAGGCTGTTGGCGGAGCTTTCAGAGATAAATATTATATTTCAATGCATAACGGCGGAAAGCGCAGTCTGTTTGTTTATGACCTTAACCGCAATATGTGGCACAAGGAAGATGATATTGAAATTCTTGAGATGGCAAACAACAGCAGTAATTTGTATATGACTGTTAAAACCGATGAAGAAAATAAGCTGGTTATAGCAGATAGTGAACAGGCTTATGGTGATTTTACAGGCTCTCTTGCCGGTTGGAGTGTCGAAGATGCAGTTGAGTGGGAAGCTGTGACAGGGCTTATAGGTCTTGATGTTCCCGAACAAAAATATTTTAATCGGCTTGTCTGTCGTTTGGAAATAAGCTCAGGTTCAACGGTTAATGTGTTTGTTGAATATGACAGTTCGGGTGAGTGGAAACAACTTCATTCTCTTACTGCACAGAAAACACATGGAACAGCGTTTCCCATAAGTCCTGATTGCAGATGTGACCATTTTAGATTGAAGTTAACAGGCACGGGGGATGTGAAAATTTATTCTCTCACCTTTAATTTAGAACCAGGGAGTGAAATGTAATGAGTGCGGATGTTCAAGTTCAACAGATATATAAAATGCTTTCGCAGTTGGATGAGACCTTGCGAATGGCCCTTAACACCACAGGTGCAGATTTAAAAAATATTGCTTCGGTTGTTTCAAAGGGAAATGCAATAAGCGAAGAAAAAGAAAATTCGGGGTTAAAGGTAGCATTACAGCTTTCAAAAGAGCAAAAAGATAATTTTGATAATCTTAAAAACGAAATTATAAGGTCAGCGGATGAGGTTACTCAGGGTTACACCAAAGCAGTCCAAGAATCGGAGCAGGGAATGCGCACCGAGTTTGAAAAAAACTACATTGCAAAATCCGATATAGGCGAATATACATCAGGAATGGAAACTGCTATTGAACAGAATACTGAAGCAGTAAAGTTACAGGCGGAAAGTCTGGAGAGTATTCAAACAGAGCTTACCGAATATAAGAAAAGCAACAATGCAGAACTTTCTGTTCAGGCGGAAGAAATAGTTGCCAGAGTGCAGGAAAGCTTTGTTTCGCAAACTGAAATGGGCGATTTAGAAGAAAAGCTTACATCCCAGATTACGCAGACTGCAACAGATGTCAAAGAAACCTTTTCAACCCAGATTTCCGCAACCAATGAAAATCTTGAAGAAATTAATAAGGAATTTGCAGAGTTTGCACAAACAATTGATGTATATATCAAGCGTGGCCTTCTTGTTGAAGGCGAATCACCCGAAGATGATATATACGGAATTGAAATAGGCAGAAGTGACAGCAACGTCAGAGCTCGTTTTACCAATGAAAAACTCTCTTTCATTCAGGGCGATGTTGAGGTTGCATATATTTCCGGAAGTAATTTGTATATTACCCGCGCTGAAATTCTTGATTATTTAAGAATTGGTAACAGTGAACAAGGGTATTTTACATTTGATGTTAGTGAATATGGTTTAGAGGTGAGATGGAATGGCGAAATTTAATGGTACCTGCAGCGGCTCATCAGCTGCTAAATATGATGTATGGCTTTATGTGAAACAAAATTCACAAGATATAGAGAATAACAAAAGTAACATAACGGTAAAATTGAACCTTCAGCGTAATGATGGTTATTCTGCTTCTGCTTATAATCTGAACGAAGATGAAAATAGTGCCGTGATTAAGGTTAATGGTACAACCAAAGTCAGCAACACACTCTCTATTGATACAAGAAATGGTGTTGTGGTAACTCTTGCTTCCTGGACGGGTGATGTCAGCCATACCGATGACGGAACTTTAACACTTGATTTAAACGGTAGCTTTACAATTTCCGGTACTTTACTTACAGGCGGAAAAGTAACTGCAGAATTCACTTGTACCGATATTCCGAGAGCATCCACATTAACTATTGCAGATTCAAGTGTTATACCAGGTGGTAGTTTTACCTTTGGAATTTCCGGTGTTAGTTCCTTTAAACATAAGATTACTTGCAAAATCGGAAGCAAGGTGAGTCAATCAGATTCTTTTGCAGCAGGAACGGCAGCAGGCACAATTACCATTCCTGAAAAATGGGCAGAATATGTAACCGATGAAAAGAAAACGGCTATAACGGTAGTTTTAGCAACATATAAGAGCAGTAAGCTAATCGGAAGCAGAAGATATAGCATAACATTTAAAATTCCTGATACGGCGGAATATAAGCCATCTTTTGATGTTACACTTACTGAAAATGGTGCACCTGAAGGGTGGAGTGTTTACCTGAAAGGGATAAGTAAGCTGACAGTTAGTATCGAAAACCAGGGTTATAAAGCGGGCGCATCTTTGAAGAATATCAGTATTAAATTTGATGGTCTTACTAAAAGAAAAAATAATTCTGTTTTTGAAATGCTTAATGCAGGGGAAAAGAATGTGGTTGTTCGTGTAACAGATTCCCGCGGTTATTATACGGAAGTTACAAAGACGATTACTGTGAACAATTATTTTCCACCCTCAATTAAGATTGAATCGGTGCATCGTTGTGACGAAAACGGAGAAAAGAAAACAGACGGTACATATTTACTTGTGGAATATACATCCCGTTTTTGCGATGTAACTGTTGATGATGTGGCATTGAATACCGAAACTAAAAGCTACAGTATCCGTAAAAAAGGTTCAACAACTGTTGCCGAAGAGGGTGAGATTACTGAAGATTCACCGATTATTATAGGCGCAGGTAATGTAGCAAGTCAGTCTGGCTATGAAATTGTAATGGCTGTATCGGACTTAGTAACCGGTGATGATGATACATATACTTTGGGAACTGCAGGCATTCCGTTTAATATCAAACGAGGCGGAAAAGGGGCTTCTTTCGGTTGTTACGCCGAAAAGGATGGTGAGTTGCTTGTTGCCTGGAATTTAAGAGTTCTCGGAGATTTGTTTTATGAGAATTCAACAATAAATATATCAGAAGAATTAGTTTCTGATAAAAGAGGTATTGCACGATATATTCCGTGCCTTGAGGTAGTGTTTGTTCGATTAAGGTTTACATTGAATCAAGATTTGGAAGCTGAAAAAAATTATACCATCGGCACTTTCCCTGATAAAATTCCAAGTCTTCTTACGCCGTTGAATATAAGTATCGGAACAAGCGTAAAGCAAAGAGGTAATGCATTAATAAAAAATGGTACCGGTGAACTTGTTATTTCGTCTGATTCCGATGTATCAAAGGGAACCTATATTTATATAAGCGGAACTTACTTCGCATACAGAGAAACTGAATAAGGAGAGTATAAAAATGGCATATTCAACAATTAGTTACGGTTCATCCGGGGATGATGTAAAAAAACTGCAGGAACAATTGAATTCTGTAGGCTATAAATTAGACGTTGATGGACAGTTCGGCAGTAAAACACAGTCGGCGGTCAAGGATTATCAACAGAAAAACGGGCTTACTGTTGATGGTATTGTTGGCACAAATACCTGGAGCAGTCTTACGGGCGGGAGTTCTGAAAACAGCGGTTCGCAGTCAAGTTCGAAGAATTCAAAGGTCACAAGTGACCCAAGACCTACATATAAAGAAAGCGATGCGTTGATAGCAGCAGAAAAACAGTTAGCAGAGTTCGAAGCACAGAAGCCTGCTGAATTCAGTTCGCAATATACAGAGAAGCTTGATGCTCTTGTTGATAAAATACTTAATGGTGAGAAATTCTCTTATGATGTAAGCGAAGATGCGCTTTATGACCTTTATAAAGAGCAGTACATCAACCAGGGCAAAATGGCAATGGCAGATACAGCTGCTCAGGCTGCAGCGTTGACTGGCGGTTTTGGTTCTTCTTATGGTACAACGGCGGCACAGCAAGCTTATCAGCAGTATCTTACAGAGCTTAATGATATTGTTCCCGAACTCCACGATAGAGCATATCAAAAGTACTTGAATGATAAAGTGGCGGATAAAGAAAACCTTGCGCTTATTCAGAGCCTTGAAGAAACTGATTACGGCAGGTACCGTGATGAAATGGGCGATTACTACACTGACAGGGATTATCTTTATGGTAAAACAAGTGATATGTCAGATGAGGAATACCAAAAATATCTGCAGTTGGTTAATAACTGGGAGAATGACCGAACCTTTAATGAAAGTGTTCGTCAGTATGATGAACAGATGGCCTATCAGAAAGAGCGTGATGCAGTTGCTGATGAGCAATGGGAAAGAACCTTCGCTCTTCAGCAACAGGCAGCGGCACGTTCGGGCGGTTCCGGTGGTGGCGGTTCATCAAGTAGCGATTATAAAACTCCTGAAGATTATATGTATGATGAAGCTCTTGCTGCTTATGAATCTGGTGGAGAACAGGCTTTAAATGCTTATGTTGCTAAATATCCTGAATACGATATAAATGCTTTAATGAATTATGCAATTAAATATGGCTCCAATCAAAATGAAGATAATGAAATCGGTATTATTCCTGAAGATGAATTATCAACGATGAGTAGTACAGTACAAGCAATACTTGCTCCATTTATAAAGGAAAAGAAAAAATAATATAGTGAGGTGAAAAAATATGAGTGGCGTGCAATCTCGTATAGATGATTTTTGGAAAAAGAAAAAACAACAAGAAGAAAATCACGAAACAAGTATTCAACCTTCTACGTCTTCTGTTGATAACCGTATAAGTCAATTTTGGGCTCAAAAATTCACTTCATCCTTACCTGAGAGATTAAACACACTGCAGAAAAGCAAAGAACAAATGTATACAACATATAATTCCCGCTTCACCGATGGAAACGGGAATTATAAAAATACATACAGGGGCGATACTGCAGATGCGCTTTCTGCTTTTAATTCTTCAAGAACAGCCTATGAAAGCGATTCAAGAAAGTTTTTGGACGAATTGAGCACTTATGAAAAATATCTTGATGCAGAGCAGGTTAAAAAGATTAAGGATACTTTGGCGGATAACACAGACCTTGATGACCTTTATAAAGCCTATCAGACCGACCACGACTATTTCAGCCAATGGGAAAATGAAGAGGCTTATAACTATTCAGTATCGAAGGCGGAAAAGCAGAAAAAATATTCAAAGATGTCCGATGATGAGCTTGAAAAAGAACTGAAAAAACTTAAAGATACCGAAAAGGAAAATAAGCTTGTTTCGGGTGTGGGTGATGTTCTCGGTAAAGCTCTTTCAGGTTTGGGAATAAATAGCGATGAAGCAAAAAACACAAGCAATGATATTAAAAATAAAAGCGTAGAATCAACTTTGGATGTTTCTTTGCTTCAGAATGAAATAAACTCCCGTAAAATTAAGGCTCTTGACTCTCTTCCTGATGATGTTAAAAAGCTTATTGAAGAATATACAGAGCTTGATGCTCAAAAGGATGAAACCACCATTGAAAATATCGGTAAAGGCTTTCAAAGGGCTTTTAATCAGAACACCGGTGGCTTTACGGTTGAAAAAACTGCAGTAAGGCGTAAAGAAATTGCAGATGCACTTGAAACTGCAGGTGTTGAAAATTGGCAGGAGCTTGTTGAATACAACCGTATTCGTAGAGACGGAGAGAAAAACAAGGAATTCAATAACGAGATTAAGAATCTTGCTACGGAGCATCCTTGGATAAGCTCGGCCACAACTGTTCTTGCAAGTCCTACAAAAATTCTCGGCGTAGTTGAAATGCTCGAAAGTGCAGTTGCAGGTTCCGGTGCTCCTCTCAATTATAATTCACCCTATTTTACCGGTAATAACTTTGTTAATACCACCCGTGAAACCGTAATGGAAAATTACGATTGGGAAGGTCCAAAAACAAATATAGATTGGTTCGACCAAATTTATTCAACTGCTATGTCAACGGGTGATTCACTTTTGAATATGGCTCTTACAGGCGGAACAAAATTAGGTGGTGCAGTTTTAGGTGCAACCGCCATGAGCGACACAGCTCAGGAAGTAGCACGAAGCGGCGGAAGCAAAGAACAGGCACTTTTAACAGGTATTGTTGCCGGTGTTAATGAAATGATATGGGAGAATATTTCAATCGGCAATTTCAAAGGTATGACCGAAAAAGGTATTAAAAATCTTGTTTCTAAAAAAGGCATCAAAACTCTTGCAGGGAATATTTTAAAATCTGTTGGTGTTAACGCTTCAGAGGAATTTAATACCGAGGCGGCAAATATCGTCGTTGATTATCTTGTTAACGGTGGCTTAAGCTCTTATGCTCAGTCTTATGATGCATACCGTCAGGGCGGATATACTGAAACCGAAGCCCGAAAGAAAGCACGTAATGATATGATTTATCAAACTGCTCAGGCGGGTCTCGGTGGAGCTCTTCAGGGCTTGTTTATGGGCGGTACCGGTTCTGCTCTCGGTGGAGCTCTTACAAAAGCTCAATATAACCATCAGGCAAAGAATATGACTCCTGAAGAAATCTCTGCTCTTCAGTTGAGAGCAAAAGAATTAGGTGTCAAAGAGTCTGATATAAACGTTAATGTTGAGGCTGTAGGTCCTTGGGGTGAAGCAGGAAGAGTTTCCGAGAAAAAGCTTTCAAATCTTTTAAGTACTGTTGAAGATGCTGAGGCGGAAAGCACCAAAAATGAATTGGTAAAAGAAGCAAAAAAATACGGCATCAATACAACACAATATAATTTGAAAAGGGAAGAGGGGGTTCAGGCTCTCGCTTCGGCCATTACTGAAACGGAAGAAAGAATTCAGACCGAGGTTAATCAGTTAAGCGATAGTATTTATAAAAATGCTTTAAAGGAACGTCTTGTTTCTTTAGGCGAAAACGAAAGTACTGCTAATTATATAGCAGAAAACCTTATAAGAAAGAAAAACGGCGAAACTCTTGATTCGTACCGGGAGAACTCCACGAAAGCAAAATCTGCAGAAATTGCTTATAATGAGCTTTTGAGTGTTGGGGAAAATGCTCCTCAATGGGTAAAAGACACTGAAGCACAAATCAATTCCGCAGGTGTAGATTTAATTAAAACCTATACAAGAAAAGCAACGGCGGAAACAACCCCGAGTGTGCAGAATAAAACTGCTCCTGAAGGTGCACCTTCAACGCCCATGGTGGAGATGCCCTCTATTGTAAGCAAGGCGGCGGAAAACTTTGCGGCACAGTTCGAAACACCACAAAAGCAAGAGGCGGCACGTCGTTTGTATGTTCCTGCTCTTGACCGCAACGTTGGTTTTAAAACCGCATTTGATGCATATTATAACGCAGGCTTGAAAGGTATCGGCAGTTTTGAAGCAATTGATAAGTATTATACCTATGCTCACTCTTTACCTCTTTATTGGAGAAAGAACGTTTTCTCTGCAGGTAGAGAGAACAAAGTTTATAACCCAGGTGTTAATGCTTTCTATCAAAGCAAATTAACTTCTACACAGAAAAATCAGGTTCGCATAATGGATGCCATCGGTAAAGAGTTCGGTATTTCATTTATTGTTTTTGATAGACTTAAAGACAACGGTGAAGAATTAAACGGTATGCAGTTGTCGGGTACCAATAAAATTCTCGTTTCTCTCGATGCAGATGGTAAACTTTATCTCAGAACTGCAGGTCACGAATGTTTCCATCTTATTGAAGAATGGAATCCTGCAGAGGCAGAAAAACTTACTGAAAAGGTTATCGGGTACCTAAAAAATACAGAAAGCTATGATTATTCTGCAAGAGTGACAGAATATGCAAATCGCTATGGCGTTGATGCAAATACAGCTGACGGCTTGAAGCTCATTCATTCTGAAATGGCGGCGGACAGTATGTTTGATGTTTTTTCAAATGAAAGGTTTGTAAAAGACCTTGTGGAGAAAAACAGAACCCTTGCGCAGAAGCTTAAGGATATTCTTCAGAATTTCCTCAAGCAACTCCGTAATATGATGAATAGCTTCAAAGATAATGCAGAAATGAATGCCCTCAGGGAGCAGACAGAAGCACTTGAAGAAATTCGTTCATCCTTCCACAATGCTCTCAGAGTTGCAAGCATTGAAATGCAGAAAAACTTACAAAATGAGCAAAAAAATAACGCTTCCCGTAAAGATATTACGGAAAAAGCGGAAAATGGTATGCAAGATGGTGTAAGAAAGAGTTTTCAAGGTTATGCAGCAGATGGCAAAGGTAAGTATAAAGGGAATTTTCCTAAAGGTACTCCAAAAGCAGCTAAAGCTGAAGTAATACTTAAGTATATACAAAATGTGTGGTCTCAAAATCCAATTAGGTTAAAAATAACTGAAAATGGTGAAAGCAGATTTATTTATGCAGAATTTGACCCATATTATGATGAAAGTCAAAATACACTTACGGATGCATCAAAATTAATGGGCGGAAATCGGCATGGAACCTCATCAGAACAAAGAGTAACATTGGATTTGGCAGATGATTATTATCAGATTGCTTCAGAAGCTCAATACAATTATTCGAAAAATGAAACAGGTAAAGATAATCCTGCTCATAACGATGTTATAAGATGGCATTATTTTATTAACGATATTTATTTTGCGGAATACGATAGTGACGAGTATGTTCCATATAGAGTGTCCATTAACATTAAAGAAAGAGCAGACGGTGATTTCGTTTATAGCTTTTCTGCAGAAAAACAAGAAAAGCTGAACACCCAACGGACTTTACATGCCGTTGTAAACGATGAAAAAAACATCGCCAATGCTCAACTTTCTAACACCAATTTACCACAAAAAGATAATGGTGTCAATAGTAATTCTATGCAATCAACGGCGGAAAATACCAAAAATCCGAAATCTATCAAAATGTCCTCTTCTGCCCGTGAGGTGTTGGAGAGTAATCCTGAATTGAAGCTTGTATTCGAAAACCTGCAGAAACAGATGAAGCATTCCGACGGTTATGTTCCGGACGGAAAGCGTATTCATCAATTTGCCGTGAAACTACGTAAGGATGTTGAAACAACTTTACCTGTTGCAGAGCTTGAAAGCGATTTGCAGGGAATATATAAGGTTCTTGCATCTATCGAAGATTCAGAAGGATATGAATATGCCTGGGATTTAACTGTTGATCTGGCGCAGAAAATGCTCACCAATAGCCGAGTACTTGACGATTTGAACGCTGAAAAGAAAGACCTTAGGGAAAGGTTAACCAAATACCTGAAGGACCGTAAATTCTATCTTTCACCTTCGATGAAGGCGGAAATAGAAAGCTATTACGATACTTACGGAAACTATCACCGCAAGATTTTCGGCAGAGGTTTTTCATTCTCTGAAAATGCCACTACTACTCTTGAGAGTGAGTGGAATGACCTTTGTGCAGAGCTCCCCGAACTCTTTGACCCCGATACTCTTGCTGTTGAACAACCTATTGCTTTGTTGGAAGCCTTCAATGCAACCGAATGGCAGTATGGCTTGTTTGATGAATATCAGTATGATTCACAGGTGAATTATACAGCAACTGAAATAATGAATGCCTTAACTGATATTCCCACCACAACAACCTTGCTGGATAGAATAACCGAAAGGCAGTATAACGAAATTGCAAGCCTTAATTCCGAGAACCGAAAGAAAATCCAAGAACTGAAGCAACAGTTTTCAGAGAATATGGAGCGTATGTCTTCTGAGGCGGAAGCAAGATATAGACTGCAGATTAAAAAGAATATGGAGCAGAAAAAGGCAACAGAAGTCAGAGGACAAATTGAAAAACAAATTGTTCGTTTGAGTGATATGCTCGCCCACGGTAAGAAAAACCGCCATATTCCTTTAAAGCTTATAGATGCAGTTCGTGATTTGTGTTACTCCGTAACCCTGAACCGTGCATCACAAAATAAGCTCGGTGAAAATCTCGGTATTATTGAAGCATCCTATCTTGCGCTTAAGCAGGGCAGTGACGGGCCCGATGGTGAACAGAACAGTCAGTTCCTTATGAATGCCTATGATGAATATGTTTACGGTTTAATTAAGGATTTGGGAACTGTCCTGCAGCATAAATCAGTTGCAAATATGACCTTGGGTGAATTGATTCAGGTTAATGAAACTGTTAAGGCGGTTGCTCAGCGTGTTACAAGAGCAAACGAATTGCATATTGAATCCCGTAATGAAGGTGTAGAAGAAACTGCAAATGCTATCGGCTTTGAGCTGGGTGCTCCAAAAACAAAAAGAGAGTTTTCACAGGATTGGCTCAATAAAGCTTCAGATAAAGCAGAACTTGAAGCATGGAAATTTCTTAAGCCTGTTTATGCATGGCGTATGATGGGCTCGGAAACCTTCGCTGAAATTATGGGGAATATTCGTGCCGGTGAAGATACCTGGGCGGTTGATATGTATGAAGCAAAAGAGAAAATAGATGCTTTTGCGGAAAAGTACAATAAAAAGACCTGGGAAAAAGGCAAAATCGAAGTTGAACTCAGTAGCGGTACATATAGCTTCAGTATTCAGCAATTGATGATGCTTTATGTTGCTTCTCAGCGTGAGCAATATATTCCTCATTTGCTTGGTAATCCCAGCAAAGAATCACCCACAGGTAGAGTAGGCGGAGGCTTTGTCTTTGAAGATGCATATAAAACTGTTGAATCGAAAAAAGACGGCACCAAGAGAAAACCGAAAGTCTATCGTGAGCGTGATGCAGGTACCCATACTTTAACTGAAGAGGATTTGGAAACCATTGCAGAAGTTCTAACGGCGGAACAGAAGGGCTATGCTAACGAAATGCGCGACTATCTCGCCCGTGACCTTGCAGTCAAAGGAAATGAAATTACCCGTGTTCTTTATGATATGAATAAATTCGTAGAAGAAAAGTATTTCCCGATTAAGGTTGCGAGAGAATTCCTTGACGGTACAACCAAAGAACCGGAAGTAAGAAGTGTTCTCAGTCAATCAATGCTGAAAGACCTGCAGGAAAAAGCAGCAAATCCCATTTTGCTTCGTGATTTTGATACTGTATGGGCGGAGCACGTGCAACAAATGGCAATGTTCCATTCCTTTGCTCTTCCGCTTGACGATTATCAGAGAGTATTTAATTTCAGAACCACCAAAGGAAAAGCAACTTCTATAAAAACTCAGATTGAAACTGCTTGCGGTAAGGGTGCAATTTCATATATTGAGAACTTTATAAAAGACGTTAACGGCGGTGTCCGTGCTCAGAATGGTGCAGAGCTTGTCAATACAATGATAAGTAAATTTAAGAAAGGTGCAGTGTTTGCTTCTGCATCTGTTACCATTCAGCAGCCTTCGGCAATTGCAAGAGCTATTGCAGTTATTGACCCGAAATATTTCACTAACCCGACACTTTCAAGAAAAGATTATGAGGAACTGATGGAATATGCACCTATAGCTCGCATTAAATCAATGGGCTTTTTCGATACAAATATCGGACAAAGCTCAACTGAGTGGCTGACTTCCGAACAATATGGAAAAGTTTGGGGCAAAGTTAAAGATGGAGATTTCAAAGGTGTTTTTGAAAATGTAAAAGCGGTCGGTAAAGACAGTTCTTATCGTGATGAGCTTCTTTCAAAGGCTCCTGAGGTTATGGATGAAATAACCTGGTGCAATATTTGGCACGCTGTGAAAAAGGAAACGGCGGCAAAAACAGGGCTTACAGGTGAAGAGCTTCTGAAAAAGAGCGGAAAACGCTTTGCAGAAGTTATTGAGCTTACCCAGGTTTATGATTCTGTTTTCTCGAAATCTGAGCTTATGAGGTCCAGAGATACGGGCGTTAAGATGATGACCGCGTTTATGGCAGAGCCCACAGTTTCTCTCAATATGCTTGTTGATGCAGCTGTTCAGGCAAAGAAAGGAAACCTTAAAGGCGGTGGCCGTTATGTCGGCGCATTTGTAGCATCGGTTATTTTAAATAACATTCTTAAAGCTCTTGTTACTGCTCCCCGTGATGATGAAGAAGAAAAGACTTTAATTGAAAAGTATATCGCAAAAGTTATCGGCGGAATAAAGGGCGACCTGAATCCGTTATCTTTAGTTCCCATTGCAAAAGATATTGTTTCTATTTTTGATGGTTATTCTATCGAACGTGCTGATATGGCTTTGGTGCAAAACCTTTATGATGCAATTAAAGATTTGAGCTCCAATAAAAAGACGGGACTTGAAAAAGGTTTCGGTATTGCAAATGCTCTTTCAGCTTTCCTTGGTATTCCCTCAAAGAATATAACAAGAGATTTGAAAGCTGTCGGTAACCTTGTTTCCGGTATGTTCACTATCGGTGATACTTCAGCTGAAGGCATCAAGCAGGCTGTTGAAGATGCTTCGGGTGATTCATTGTGGAATAAATATATAGAACCGGTTATTTTCGGTTCTTCTGAAGAACAGCTTTACAGTGCTATCAAAAGCGGTGATTATTCTGCTTATGAAAAATTGCAGAAGGGTGAATACGGTGGTGATAGCAAAAAAGTGAATGCAGCAATCAGAGAAGGTCTCGTTAAAGGTGATGAGCGTGTAACTCTGGCAGCGCAGGCAAGACTTAACGGAGATTTTTATTCCTATGATAAGTATGTTCGTGAGATTGCTAAAGACGGCTTCAGTAATGAAAATGTTGTTAAGGCGGTAAATACCGTTTATAACAAGCTTACTGAAGAGGAAGATGAAGAAGCCAAAGAGAAGTTCTACAGCTTATATTCTTCCGAGGACCTGAACAATGCTCTTGAGACCGGCGGAGATTATGAAACCGTAATCGAAGATATGATTGAAGCTTCAAAGAAAAACGGTTCAACTCAAAAAGATGCAGAAAGCGCAGTTAAAACCCGAATCGCAAGCTATTGGAAAGAAGTTTATTTCAATGCTTCAGCTCAGGAAAGAAAAGAAATTGAAAAGCTTCTTGACGATACCGGGCTTTATCGTGATATCGAAGAAACTACATCCGGTTGGGTTTGTAGTATTCTAAAAGAAGAATACGTTGCTGCAACCTCTTCAGCGGAACGTAACCGAATTAAACAGGAAATCTGGAAAAGTGGCTTTTATTCAACTCGAAAAGCTATGAATAATGCACTTGAAAAGCTTCTTGAAGGTGAAGATGAAGAATAGCAGTATAAATTCAACTTTTTATGCTATAATGAAATCGATGAAAAAAGCGAAACCGCTCCGAAAGGGGCGGTTTTGTTCGTTAAGTAGGTGAAAAAATGTTAAAGGATACAAGATTGGATGCGGTTCTTAGTGTATTGTTAAAACCTTTAGAAGAGCTTTTGGAAAAGAAAATTGTAGGCTATACGGAAAAGTTTGAGAATATAAATACCACGCTCGCAGAGCTTGAAAAAGGCACGATTAAAGTAATAACCGAAAAGGTCAACCTTTGGGAGCTTGAAACTGGTATTTATTACTTAGAAGGTGGTTTTTATTATAAAACCGATTTAGCTTCAAGTAATAAAGATAGGCATATTTTTATTATTTATAAACCCACATCTAAAAAAGCGGTTAGATACATTCATTTTTGCGGTGATTATCAAAAAGACACTTGGAGTTCTATTGATTGTGGTTACACAGACGGCAACACTCAAAATAAATATTCAATATTAGACTCAACCAAAACAACAAGCGATATAACCAAAGATACTATGGGCGTTTTACTTCCTAATTCAACGGCAGTTAAAAAATATGTTGGTGAGGTGGAAACCGATTTAAAGGCTTATATCAATGAACAGTTAGGAGTGATTGACAGTGGACTCTATTGAAATTAAATCTCCTGCTGAAAGGTATAAAGCAATTGCTGATGCCATTCGTGAAAAGAATGGTACAACAGAGTTAATACAACCTGCAGATATGCCACAAGCTATAAGAGATATTAAAAGCGGTGAAGAGTTAGCGGTTGAATATATCGAAAGCACAGGCACACAGTATATCGATACAGGGTATATTGCTAATCAAAACACAAGAATAAAATGTAAATACCAAATTACAGGATTTAAAGGTGATTATGATACCTTATTTAGTGATTTTACTAATATTCAGTATTCGCCAAGATATGAACTAGATTATATGAATCTACAACTAATAAAATGGGGTGGGCAATACACCACTTATGGTACTGCCTTATCTTCTTCGGGTATTGTCATTTTAGAAGTAAATAACGGCACATTTACATTTACTGAAAATGGCGAAACTACGACACAAGTTATAGGAGCAGATACAGAATTTAGTTCGCCTTATTCCATTCTCTTATTTTGTAATAGGTATTATAAAAATGTTTCACAATATGAGTTAGCAACTTGTTGTAAAGCAAGAATTTATTATTTCCGTATATATGAGGGTGAAACACTTGTAAGAGATTTTGTCCCTGCAGTTGATGAAAATGGTGTTATTTGCCTTTACGACAATGTAACAAAAGCCTATTTCTATAATCAAGGCACAGGCGGGTTTGTTGGTGAATTTGTAGAAAGCGAACTCAAAGAAATCGAAACCCTCATAGACGAAAGCGGAGTGCTTGAAGATACAGAGGGTAGTGTGAGTGAAAAGGTTGAGCAGTTGATTGAGAAAGCGGAAGAAGCAAATTTACCAAGTATTAAATGGCTTGAAGTAAATGAAAACGGTTATCCAACAGTAGTTGACGCTTCTTGTGCGCCGACAACAAATTATTTGTGCTATCAATATTCACTGGCTTACCCAAGTAATTATATGTATGTGGAAAAAGTTATTTTACCTAATAATCTTACAGAGATTGGAGTTTGTGCATTTAGATATACTCGTTTATCAAGTGTGCCAAATTGTTGGGAAAATCTTATTGTTTTAAAAGAAAGTTGTTTTGATGGCTGTGGTAGCTTACAAGTTGATTATTTACCACCGAATGTTTCTGATATTGAGGGCTATGCTTTTAGGAACTGTAACAAAGTATCATTTTCAAAAATACCTAAAAGTGTTAAAACAATTAGTGCTTATGCTTTCAATGGTGGGTGGAGGAATAGCAATAGTATAACTTTTGAGGGTATTCCTGACAGTATTGGTGCTACCACTTTTGTTAATAATTCTAACATCACAGACATCTATTGCCCGTGGGCAGAGGGCGAAGTAGCAAATGCCCCTTGGGGTGCTACTAATGCCACAATACATTATAACTATGTAGAGGGGGAAGAAACCAATGCAGAGAGTTAATTTATATCGTTATGAGGACAAAAACGGAGTTGTAACAATTACACCGAACCCTCGCACAGAAACAGACACACCAAGCAGATTAAGGCTTGTTGCAGACGAGGGAATGATATTAACAGACGGAAACACCAAAACACCTGTTGTTGATATTCTTCCCGAAGAGGTTGACAATTGGCACGAAATCACAGACGAGGAAGCAGAAGAGTTTCAGAAGGTAGGTGATTCCGATGGCTGATAAAATTATTTTACTCGCATCCGTGCTTACGGCTCTCGGAGTGATAATCGCAACTGCAATGAAGGTGTATAAATTTATTCGTAAGTGGGAAAAGTGGGTTGAAGAGCAGAGTGAACACGCTCTCGATAACTACTTATCTATCAAACGTCTTACAATTATGTCTCACGAAATGCCACTTTCCGAGCGTATTGCTGCAGGTGAAAAATATATAAAATACGGCGGAAACGGTGAAGTGAAACATAAAGTAGAAGAATTAATAAATCATTTACCAAAGGAGGATTTTCCAAATGAAAATTAACATTAAAGAAAGACTTAAAAACAAAGTATTCCTGTTAGCTGCAATTGCATTGATTATTTCTTTTGTTTATCAGCTCTTGGGAATGTTCGGTGTGGTTCCGCCCATCACGGAAAACGAAATTCGTGAAATTGTTACAATGGGAGTTAACATTCTTGCTTTCTTCGGTGTGCTTGTTGACCCCACAACTGCAGGTATGAGCGACAGTGAACGTGCTCTTACATACGGGACAAGCTCAGATGTGCGCATTTTAGAATCAAACACTCCCCAAATTGATTCTTATACCAAAGCCAAAGAAAAGTACCCGATAGAAGCTCATCCTGTGTCTGATAATGAGAATGATAAAGTAAATGCATCGGCGGAAAGGAAATGAAAAATGAAAAAACTTGTAAGAGATTTATTAACAAATAAATATACTGTTGTTTTGTGTGATGATGAAAAAGAGCAGACCTACAATGCTCCTCATAATTTTGTTGTTAAGAGAGCAAATCATCTTTATTCCTGCGGGAATAAAGCGTGTGTTTATCAGTTCTGCCCACATAAACGTTCTGAGCAATCGAAATGTTCAGAATACATTCCCAGTTCAGAAGAAACCGAAGAAGTTCTCTGCAGAATTCACTTCCAGGAAGGACCGATTATTGAGTGCGGTGTTAACGGTGTTTGTAATGAAGATTTAATCAATATGGTTATTGAGCGTTTGGAGTGTTTCCAAAAGAGTGAGTTTAATTGCCGAGAAAATGCTCTTGCAATTCAACACCTGGAAGAAGCTTTGCTTTGGTTAAGAAAAAGAACTATGGGCAGAGAACAGCGCGGTGTTGAAGGCACACATACTGTATAAATTAAGAGGAGCGATGAATAATGAAAATCATAAAGCATAACCTTTCCTTCGGTTCAATGAACATCAGAAGCAGAACTGAAAAGCTTGTTCTTCATCACGCTGCAGCTTTTAAATGCTCAGTTGAAGATATCCACCGTTGGCATAAGGAAAACGGATGGTCAGGAATGGGTTATCAATTCCTTGTAAGAAAAAACGGTGAAATTCACGAAGGCAGACCCATTAATGCAGTCGGTGCTCACGCTTACGGCTTCAACGATGAATCAATTGGAATCTGTTTTGAAGGCAACTTCGAAAAAGAAAAAATGCCCAAAGCACAGAAAGAAGCCGGTAAGTGGTTGGTAGCTTATGTCAGACAGTTGTACCCCTCAATTACAGAGGTTGTAGGTCACAGAGACTTAATGGCTACTGCTTGCCCCGGTAAGTATTTCCCGTTTGACGAAATCGCAAAGGGTAAAAAGATTGCATATCAGGGTGATTTCCCGTCTGTTAAGGTTACATATTATGTAACCAATAAGAAGGGTAAGAAAGTCAAAAAGACCCGTTACTACCTGAAGCAGGGTGATACCGGTCTTCAGGTTGAACGCCTTCAGAAATTCCTTAATTGGTTCGGTGATTATGACCTTGACGTTGACGGTGAATACGGTCCGAAGACCGCGAAAGCAGTTGCCGACTTCAGGAAGAAAACCAAACTCACAAAAACCAAACTCGCAAGCCTCGACACCTTCGGCAAAGGCTGTCTCACAAAAGCTAAAACAATTAAAAAGTAAACTTAAAGCCTCATCAGGAATAATTCTTGATGAGGCTTTTTTATTTTAACTTGCCTGTAACTTGCTACTTATCAACATCTATGTTGATAAAACATCAAAAAATAGCGGTTTTACAGCTCTAACGCTCATAAATTGCCAAAAAATGATTGTTAGCTTATTTGCCGGTAACTTGCTGAATTAAAAGAAACTCTCCACCGACAAAAAAACGGCGGCAAGTTTCTTTTTGTTCAATTGTTCAATATTATATCTATTTACCATACAGACCGCCGTATTGAGTTATTATGATTTGAGCGAGCTTTGGGTTCGGGTTTTTGATGTTTACAGGATACTGTAATTTCTTTTCATACATAAACATAATCAGTCACAACTCCCTTGAAAATCCCATGGCCATGGGTCGCAGAGCCAGTCGGCTTCATTTGAACTTGTAACAGTAAGAGGACCGAACCTGTTCTCAAATTCTTTTTTGAGCATTTTGGCTTCGTTTGTGTATTTTCTGAACATTTCATTTGCTGCCTTGTCACAAGGATGTGTGTCAAGATATAAATGCAATTCCCAAGCAGCAAACTTAGCTGCCTGAAGCTTGCGGAGAAGTTTATTTCTTTCAGCCATTCATAACACTTCTTCCGCAGAAAGGTTTGTTAAGCACGGGGAAGAGTGTGCCTTCGCACAAAGCCATCTCCGCAGAATAACTTGTTTTGTCAAGTTGAAATGGCACATAAGCCATAGCAACAACAGTGTCTTTCGGAAACTCTGTTGTTACACAGTTGCAGGGGCAATCTGCAGTTTGCTTTCGCATTGCCGTTTCAACCATATAGATGTTGTTGTATTTATCCATTGTAATTCTCCTTTTTAGGTGAATAGAGCGTTTGTCCGCTCGTTATATTATATGGACAAAGGTGTAATGTGTGAATAAACATCCACCCGCCAAGCGGGTGGTTTTTCATATGCGGGCATAGCCCTATGTTCTTCGCGGATGCGTAAACGCATAAGTACGGTCTGCCAGTTGCGTAAGATTGTTACTTGCTACCCGTAAACGGGCCGTATCCACTCATCGTCAACTGATCACCCATTTGGTCTTCTTTCAGTTGGTTCTGTATATACTCTGCAATTCGGCTTTCATTCTTTCCTACTGTATCTACATAGTACCCTTTACACCAAAATTCTCTATTTCGATATTTGTATTTCAATTCGCCGAATTGCTCATACAGCATTGTACTACTCTTTCCTTTGAGGTAACCCATAAAACTTGATACAGCCATTTTCGGTGGTATCTCAACCAACATATGTATATGGTCTGGACATACTTCTGCCTCTAATATTTTGACGCCTTTCCACTCGCAAAGTTGTCGCAATATTTTACCTATCTCTCTTTTCTTTTGACTGTAAAACACTTTTCGCCTATACTTTGGTGCAAACACTATATGATATTTGCAATTCCATTTTGTATGTGATAAACTGTTTATGTCATTCAATCCCATTTTGAATGCACACTCCTTCGTACTTTTTTGTTGCAGTTGGCAGACCGCAACTTCATTATATCACGAAGGAGTTTTCTTTTTATTCTTGTTTCATCTATATAATTTAACTGAACCACGCGTCTAACGCGTGGTTTTACTATACAAAAAACCACTTACCGATTTCTGAACAAGTCCAGTAAAAACGGACAATAGAAAAAAGAACCCCTCCTATGGTAGAATAAACTATCATAGGAGGAATTTTTATGCCCAGAAGTTACCGACATATAAAAGAATACGAAAAAGAAATATTGGAATTAAAAGAACA
>JAZNYZ010000004.1:0-2308 GCA_045594685.1 Acutalibacteraceae bacterium
TATCTTGAAATTCTCAACAAACCCAAAAGGAAGTATCAAACGGGCTAATTCCAATAAGAGCTTTTCGTCTTGCATCATAATTTTATTTATGATGCGAAGATAACATTTTTATATCATCCCCCCAACTTTTGCAGGTGAACCATTTTCAGGAAAGCATCATTGCGGGTGAGCAATGTTTGCGACGGCGGGAGCTTTAGCTCCCCAAAGGGGTGTGCTTCAGCACCCGGTCAACCGAGGGATGTCACTTGCGACTCGCAAGCAAAAGGCCGTTACTACTGATTTTGGCCTGTGCTGGGCGTTTTGGTACTTTTGAGCGATAAAAGTACATGATAGAGCGACAAAAAGAAGAATAAAAGATAACTGATTAAGGGTAAAAGCAACCTGAAATATGATATTTCGGTTAGAAAATAATCGTACATGTACAATATTACCCATACTAAATTTTTATTGTGACTCAAAGTGTGGCACTCTGTTGCGATACTCTCCAATACAATATACTTTACAATATGTAAAAGAGTTCTTAACCTTTATTAACTATAAAAATTAGTTTTGTAACTATAAAATATAGTTCTTTGTAGCGTCAACTATGAAAAATAGTTGGCGTGCATTGTTTTTATAGTTTGTATTACATATTTAATATATTGTACCGTTATGAAAAGTCTTACAAATAGAGAAGAGGAGTTGATGAAACTCTTTTGGGAAAAAGGACCTTTGTTCGTTAAGGAGATAATTCCGTTACTTGATGACCCGAAGCCTCATTTCAATACAATATCAACAATTGTACGTGGCTTGGAATCTAAAGGCTATGTGTCGCATGAAGCTTTCGGCAATACGCACCGATATTTCGCAGCCGTCAGTGAGAGTGATTATGGCAAGAAGACTCTTGGAAGTGTTGTAAACCGTTACTTCGGAAGTTCTTATCTTAATGCAGTATCTTCGTTAGTGAAAGAGGAAAAAATATCGATTGATGAGCTCAAGAGTCTTATAGAATTTGTGGAAAAACAGGGAAAATAACAAATAGCTATGGCTGCATTCTTTATATTCGTTCTTAAGTCGGCATTCGTGCTTGCAATGCTGGTGTCGCTGTTCATGATTTTCATGAGCCGTGAGACTTTTCACAAGGTGAATCGTCTTGTAATGCTCTCCATTATCTGCATAGCTTTGTTGCTTCCGGCTGTGAATCTGGGTGTTGAATCGCCGTTCAAGAAACTTGCCGCATCTATTGAGAACTGTTTTGCATCGGAAGAATCCGATGGAATAGCTATTGATATATCCGGTTTTGATGAACAGCCTGTTTTTACTGATGTAGCCTTGGATATTCCGTCTCTTGAACCGGCAGAGGAGAAGCCTTTCGACTGGTTGCTGCTTGTAGCGGTGTTGTATTTTGCCGGTGTAGCACTGCTCGTAGTGCGTCAAGCAGTAATGTATGTTCAGGTAGCACGAATAATAGTATGTAGCAGGGTGGTGGATGCTTCGCAATACGGATGCGAGGGTATAAGCCTTAGGGTGCATAGCGGTAAGGAGAAACCGTTCAGCTGGTTCAGATGGGTCGTGGTGAGTGAAGAAGACTTGAAAGATGGTGTACGTGAGATACTTGTGCATGAAACGGCGCATGCATGTGCCGGTCACTCTTGGGATATCATGATTGCCGATGCGGTGATAATAATGCAGTGGTTCAATCCCATTGCATGGATAATGAAGAACTGTCTTAAGGATATACATGAGTTCGAGGCCGATGAGGCTGTAATCAACTCAGGAGTCAATGCAAGGCAATACCAGTTATTAATAATAAAAAAAGCCGTTGGCGCAAGGCTCTACTCTATTGCCAACAGCTTTAATCACAGTTTAACTAAAAAACGTATCACTATGATGTGTAAAGAAAAATCAAAGATGTGGAGATGTGCAAAGGCTTTGTACATCGTTCCTGTAGCAGCCATTGCTGCGCTTGCTTTCACTACTGTTGAAACGGTAAATGCAACAGAGAGTGAAAACCTTTCCAAAGGTAGTGAATTTGTCGCTAACAACGAAAGGGAATGTATTGAAAATTGCATCACTTACAGTGATTGCACTGTGAAACCGCAATTTCCCGGTGGAGAAGCTGCATACCGCGAGTGGCTTGACAGCTTCAGTGAACCGTTGGCAGTAAAAGCGGAAGGTGCAACGTATAACATTGACTTTTTTTTCGTTGTAACCAAAAAAGGCAAGGTAGCCGATTATCTTGTCGGAACAGTGGGTAGCAGCACCTTGAATCATGAGACAAAAAAGAGCTTGAACAAAGAATTTGACAGAATGCGTGAATCCCTTCCCG
>JAZNYZ010000005.1:0-13315 GCA_045594685.1 Acutalibacteraceae bacterium
GTCGGATGGTCTTTTTACACTTAAAAATGTTGCTTGTCTCGGTTGCTGCAGTCTTTCACCCGTTATGATGATTAACGACGAAACTTACGGAAGGCTCACTCCCGATAAGACTAAAGATATTCTCAGAAGTCTCAGAGAAAAGGAGGACTGAATATGCGTATAGTTGTAGGTCAGGGCAGTTGCGGTATTGCCGCAGGTGCTGCAAGGGTTTATTCCGCAATTGAAGCTCAACTCGGTTCTTCTGCTGAGCTTACCATAACAGGCTGTATAGGAATGTGCTTCCTTGAGCCTATTGTCGATATCTATAACGGTGATAAGCTTCTCAGACGTCTTGTTAAGGTTCAGCCGTCGGATGCTGAAAAAATCATCAGATTTGTAAACGGCGATGAAAACGCTGTCGATGATATAGAAATAACGGATGACGATAAAGCTTTTCTTAATAAGCAGACCAGAATTGCTCTTCGTCATTGCGGTATTATCAATCCTGAAAAAATTGAGGAATATATTGCCGATGACGGCTATAAGGCACTGAAAAAAGTTCTTGAAACAATGACTCCTGAAGAGGTAATTGAAGAAATTAAAGTTTCAGGTCTTGCAGGACGCGGCGGTGCAGGCTTCCCGACATGGTTCAAGTGGAATGCCGCACGTCAGTCACAGGGTGATTATAAGTATCTTATCTGTAATGCCGACGAGGGTGACCCCGGTGCATTTATGGACAGAGCTGTTCTTGAGGGTGACCCTCACAGAGTTTTAGAGGGTATGATGATTTCAGGTGTTGCAGTGGGTGCGAAAATGGGTATTATCTATGTTCGTGCAGAATACCCCCTTGCAGTTAAAAGACTTAATATTGCTATTGAAGAAATGCGCCTGAATGGTGTTTTAGGAGAAAATATTTTCGGTAGTGGGTTTAGTTTTGATTTTCGTATTATGATGGGTGCTGGTGCATTTGTTTGCGGTGAGGAAACTGCACTTCTTGCATCTTTGGGCGGTAACAGAGGTATGCCCGTAACAAAGCCACCATTTCCTGCACAAAAAGGTTTTAGAGGTAAGCCCACCAATATCAACAATGTTGAAACATTTGCAAATGTCAGCTGGATTATTGAAAACGGTGGCGAGAAATTTGCTGAAATGGGTACAGAGGGCAGTAAGGGTACAAAGGTATTTGCTCTTGCAGGTCGCATAAAACGAGGCGGTCTTGTAGAAGTGCCTATGGGACTTACTATTAATGATATTGTTTTCGGTATTTGCGGCGGAATTAAGGATGATGCCCAAATTAAAGCTGTGCAGATGGGTGGTCCATCGGGTGGTTGTATTCCTAAAAAACTTCTTGATACTCCAATTGATTACGAAAATATCGCGAAAACAGGAGCTATTATGGGCTCCGGCGGTATGATTGTAATGGATGAGAAAACCTGTATGGTTGACATGGCAAAATTCTTTATGGATTTTACAAGTAAGGAAAGTTGCGGTAAATGCGTGCCCTGCAGAATCGGCACAACCCGTATGCTTGAAATCCTTAAGAGAATTGTAAAGGGCGAGGGCGAAGAATGTGATATCGAAACTCTCGTTGAATTAGGTGAGGCTATTAAAACAGGTGCTCTCTGCGGTCTCGGTAACTCTGCACCGAATCCTGTTTTAACTACCATTAAATATTTCCGTGAGGAATATGAGGCTCATATAAAAGAAAAGAGATGCCCTGCAAAAAAATGCTCGGCACTCATTAGTTATAATATAGTTGCAGAGATGTGTAAAGGTTGTTCCCTTTGCAGCAGGAAATGTCCCGTAAATGCAATAAGCGGTGTTATTAAAACACCTTATAAAATTGACAGCGAGGCTTGTGTTCGTTGCGGTCAATGTATTGAAAGCTGCAGATTCGGTGCAATAGAAATTCTTTCAGGGGAGGGTGTAGAATGAGTCAGGTTAGAATTACAATAAATGGTAAAGACTACCTTGCAGACACAGGAAAAACACTCCTTGATAATATTTTAGGAAACGGAATATATCTTCCCCATCTTTGTCATAACAAAGAGCTTGAAAGCTATGGCGGTTGCGGTCTTTGTCTTGTGGAGGTTGAGGGCATAAGAAAGCCTCTTCGTGCTTGTTCAACTGCTGTTACCGAGGGGATGAAGGTTACAACAAGCACTCCTGACCTTGAAAAAAGCAGAAAAATGACTCTTTCTGTTATAATGAGTGACCATGCAGGCGACTGTAAAGCCCCTTGTTATATGGCTTGCCCCACTCATCAGGATATTCAGGCTTATGTTGGTCTTATTGCCAATGGTGAAGAGAAAAAGGCTCTTGAAATTATTAAAAAGGATAACCCTTTACCTGCTTCAATTGGCAGAGTTTGCCCCCATCCTTGTGAGGAAAAATGCCGTCGTGCTCACCTTGAAGGTGCTGTTTCTATCTGTGCTCTTAAACGTTTCGCGGCAGATAGCTTTATGGATTATATTCCACCCTGTGAAGAGAAAAACGGCAAAACAGTTGCAGTTATCGGTGCAGGTCCTGCGGGGCTTTCCTGTGCTTATTTTCTTGCAATAAAAGGCTATTCTGTTGAGATTTTTGAAAGCGAAGAAAAAGGGGGCGGTATGCTACGCTATGGCATTCCCGCTTACAGATTGCCTAAAGATATTCTCGATAAAGAAATTGAAAATATTGAGAAAATGGGTGTTCAAATCCATTATAACAAAAGGCTTGGTAAAGATTTTACCATTAAGTCACTTAAAGGTGACTTTGATGCGGTTTTCGTGGCAATTGGTGCATGGAGCGCTTCCGAAATGAGATGCCCCGGTGAAGATGCTGATGGTGTTTTCGGTGGTATTGATGTGCTTTACAAGGTTGCCGGAGGCGAAAAGGTTGATTTAGGTAAAAAAGTCTGTGTTGTTGGTGGCGGTAATACCGCAATCGATGCGGTTCGTACTGCTGTTAGGCTTGGGGCAGAGGAGGTAACTCTGGTTTACCGCCGCACAGAGAAAGAAATGCCTGCAGAGCCGGATGAAATCCGCGATGCTAAAGCAGAGGGTGTGCAGTTCAAATTCCTTTGTGCTCCCGTTGAAGTTATAAACGAAAATGGTAAAGTTAAAGGTATTAAGCTTCAGAAAATGGCGCTTGGCGAACCTGACGTAAGTGGAAGAAGGAGTCCCGTTGCTATTGATGGTGAAACAGAAATTATAGAATGTGATTCTGTTATTTCGGCTATCGGTCAGAAGGTTATCAGCGGTGATATTGATAGCCTTGAATTAACAAAAAAATCAACAATTTCCGTTGACGAAACAACATTTATGACATCTCTTGAGGGTGTTTTTGCCGCAGGTGATGTCATTAATAAAGGTCCCGATATAGCCATCAGAGCAATTGCAGGTGGTAAATTTGCCGCAAGGAGTATTGACTGCTGGTTCAAGGGCTTAAGTGTTCCACCCGAACTGCCGGAATACTCCGTAAATAAGAATTTTAACGCCGAAGTTTTAAAGGATATGCCCGAAATCAAGAGAATGGAAATTCGTCTTGAAGATGCAAATATAAGAAAAAAGAATTTTGATGAAGCGGCTTTTACTTTTACAAAAGAAGAAGCAATAAAAGAGGCAGAGCGATGCCTTGAATGTGGTTGTTCTGCTGTATATTCCTGTGAGCTTTTGCCCTATGCAAGAGATTATAGTGTCTTCAGTTCAGGTATTTACGGCAAAACCAGGCAGTATCAGAAAGATAAAAGCCACCCATTTATTGTTCGTGATAATAATAAGTGTATTCTTTGCGGTCAATGTGTAAGAGCTTGTAAGGAAATTAGCGGCACAGAAAACCTTGGTCTTTTTGGCAGAGGCTTCGGCACATTACCCGTGAGTGCTTTTGATTTACCCCTGGGAGAAAGTAAATGTGTTTCATGCGGTGCTTGTGTTAATGTTTGCCCTACAGGTGCATTAACAACAAGAGTGCCTACTCTGAAAAATCCACCTTTACCCTTTGAAGAAAATAAATGGGTTTGCGAGTTCTGCGACAGAAGATGCAAGTTCACAAAAAGAACAATCAACGGCAGGGTAGTCAAAATGATTCCGGAAAAAATAGGGGAAAGCTGTTCCATTGGCGTATTCCTGCTTCCCGCTAAAGAGAATTCGGAATGCGGAATTCGAAATTCGGAATTAGAGAAGAGAGTTTTCGGTTCGATAGATTATTTTAATGGTGATATAGGAAAAATTGAATTATAAATCAAAGTGCAAAACACAAAAACATAAAGTGTCGGGTCTGCGACGCAATTTAGAAAGCTGCCAGTCGCCAGTGTTGTGTGCTGCGCACAGCGATTATATAAATGTTTGGAAGCGAAGCTTCCCATACGCTTTGCACTATACACTTTTTTGTTGTACAAAAACCAAGTGTTATTTTGTGAAAAATGACGGAAGGGTCGGAAATCCTTGGTGGGACAAGGGTTTTCGGCACTTTGACTTGTAAAAAAACATTGCATTTTTTACAATATAAATAGAAAATATCTATTGACTTTGTGTGCCGTTTGTAATATAATCAATGCAGGCTATAAGTGATGCTATATCTATGCGCACTTTTGCGGCAAGAGGATTTTTCCTCAATTTCAAGTAAAGGAAGATATTAATGAAAAAATTTCTTGCGATTTTTCTTTCTGCGTTACTCATCTGTATCAGTCTTGCACCGATGAGTTTGGCAGCTGCTGATCCCGGGCTCGCTACAAGAGTTATGGAAGGCAAATATGATAGCAGCAACACAGGAACAGATGTTGTAACAAAAACAACATTCACTGTTGCAGTTAAAGTTCCTGCTGTTACAAAACTCACAGGTGTTAACCTCTACTTCTCTTTTGACCCCGCTGTTCTTTCAGTTGTTGGTGCAGGTGCTGCAGGTACTGAAGATGAAGATGGCAACTTTAATGCTTACTTTAACGGAATTTCCGTTAACGGCTACAAAACAGGCTCCAATAGCGAATACTCTTTCGGATGGATTTCCAACAATGGTGTTACAAAGAAAGCCGCAAGAGATATTTTCTACATAACATTTAATGTTATTGACACAACTAAAACAGATACAGCTATTAACCTTTATATCGAAGAGTTCCGCACCGATGATGGTGATGATGGAAATGATGTTACATCCACTCTTCTTGCAGAGAACATGGCAGTAAGCTTCCTCTTCCCCGAGGGAACACCTCCCGCAACAACAGAAGTTGTTGAAGGTGATGGCGAAGGCGATACATCCGCTTCTGACATTAATGTTCTTCTTGATCTTATCAGAGATATGCTTAACGGTAACGGCGTAACTTTCGCAGACCTTGCAGATGCAATTGCTAATATGCTTGGTAACGCTGAAATCACAGATATCATCGAACAACTTGTTGATGGCAATGTTGATATTTCTGATATGTTCCAGCAGATTCTTGAAGGTCTTGGAATTGACTTTGATGCTCTTGAAGATATTCTTAATAAGATTATTGATTTCATTATGAGTCTCTTTAACGGCGATGATGAAACAAAGGCTCCCGCAACAACAGGCGCTGCTCCCAACCTTGAAACAACTGCTGAAGGTTCTTCACAGGGTTCAGAAGAAACAGGCGATGCAGGAATTGCTCTTGCAGCAACAATTTGCGTAGCAGCTTCTGCAGCATTTGTTCTCACAAGAAAGAAAAAAGAAACAGTTTAATCGCAAGAAAATAAATAAAAAATGACCACCGCTGATGCGGTGGTTTTTATTTAGCTACCGGTCACTAGTTGTCAGCTCACAGCTTCCAGATTTCGTACAAACAGTTTTATGGTTCTGATTTTTTGTTCTTTGTATTTTTAATAAAAAATTCAGAAGAATAAATTTGTTGTTTTAATTCTGGCGACTGGTGACTGGCTACTTTTTTAAAATATATAGTGACAAACGTGAAATAATGTGCTATATTAATATGGTATATTATATAGCAATAAATTTGTGAGGTATTTTAAATGCTTGAACTTAACAACGCCCTTGAACTTATTATAAAAGGTATCGGCGAAAAAACTGAAGAGTTAGGCTTCAGACCCGAATATCCTAATGGTGTTTTTCCTCCTCAGCTTCCTGTTGAAGAGGTAAACGGCAAATCTGTTATTATGTATCGTGGTGAAAGAGGAAGAATCCGTCTTGAGTATGAAAACGGCAAACTTGGTCTTTTTTGTGCGAAGGAAACTCAGGAAGATACGCCTGATGATGATATGCCTCGTGCATCATTAAGTCTTCTCGATTTGGAGACATTTAACGAAAAGGATGTTAAATACATTTGTCAGGAATACAAAGAAACATTTGAGAAGCTTTTTTCTCATAAACCCGCCCACAGCGGTAAAAAGGCTCCAACTCCTGTTTCAAGAACACAGGCTAAAAGTGGCGTTTTAGCTTATGATGCGAATACTTTGGGTAGCAGATTTACAACTCTTTATCCTGAACTTCGTGATGAATATAAGAAAAATCTTGAAGATTACGGCGAGTTTCTGGCAGAAGATTTTTTTGTGAACCATGGAAATAAGGTTGTTGTTGAAACAATTCGTGAAAACAACAGCATGAAAATGAAGAAGCTTTTTAAACTTCTTAACGATATTTATGAGGATGGCACAAATGATACACAAAGTATTGTTGCAGTTACAATTCTCGGATGCTCGCTTGCTGAAAATCCGGATTTGATTGACAATGCGAAAGATTATTTCAGTGATACAATGAATGAGCCTGTAAATGAAATTATCAAATATCTCAGAAAAAGTAAGAGTGCCAGATTAAGACTTGAAAACCCGCCACTTTATAAACCGAAAAAAGAAAAGAAAAAAGGTATGATGGCTTCAATGCTTGGAATGTAAGAAAATGCGTCCGTAAGGGCGCATTTTTTAGTGTGGAGTAAGCATACACATTTTTTGCATACAATTATATTATATATAGGAAGCGAGAAAACTTATGATAAGATTGGTACTGATTTTTTTGTCAATTTGACGAAAAAATATAAAAAATATAGGGCAAATATACCTCGAATAGTGTATAATAACGAAAATTAAGAAAATATGAATATGTTAACAATTTATTCATATTTACACAACATTTCCTTTGTACAATGCAAAAGTAAAATTATAGGTGGAGTGGTATGCGAGGGAGTGTGCTATTTTACCTGAGTTAAGGAGTGTTTTGCACATGAAAAAAATTGCAGCAATTGCTCTTGCATTTATTGTGGCAATGAGCGGCATGTTTGCAACAGTTGCAACTGCAACTAACGGTACAGCAACCGTAACAAGCAATAAGCTTGCTTTTACAGGTTTTGAAATCGTTGAAGGCAGTGGTGTAATTGTTGATCTTGAAAACATGCGTATTTATGGTCTTGAACCCGAACTTTATGCAGGTGAAGATGAGACCAAGTATGAGCTTGACAAGTACCTCAAACAGGGTGATGTTGATGAAATGATTATCAGCGATGATTACCTTGGTACCGGCTCAACAATCACACTTATTAAAGATGGCGTTCAGTATCCTTTCACTGTTATAATCTATGGTGATGTTACCGGTGATAGCGTTTATGACGTTCTTGATATGGTTCAGGTTAACAGATTTGCAGAAAACAAAGCTGAACCCGAAGATATTGATGTAATCGCTGTTGATACTAACGAAGATGGAGAAATCAGTCCTGAGGACTATTCATCTTATGTTAATACTATCAAAAGCAATGAAGCAATCGACCAGAATGCAGGTAAAACAGATACTGATGGTCTTGTTGAAATCGATGATCAGGTTTACACAAGCGAAAATGCAAGTGATTATCAGCCTGTTGATGATGAAGATATCACACTTTCATACAATGACATCGTTGTTGATGAAAAATATTACACAGTTGATAAAGAATCCTACAAATATACAAAAAATGACAATGGCGAAATCGTTGGTACTGTTAACATTGAAGGTAAAGGTCTTTTCGGTGGCACCATCACTGTTGAATTCAACGTTGTAAGCCTTCTTGAAAAAATCGTTGGTACAGTTAACGAAGTTATAGAAGATGCTAACCTTGATGAAGTAGTTTATGCAAAATATGAAGTAGTTGACGGTGTAGCTGATATTAAGGTTGAAGTTGATGCTTCAAAAGTAATTCGCGGCAACTTTAATGTAGATATGGCTGGTCTTAACGGCTTGCTCACAAAAATTGATAGCTTCAAGGCAAAGTACCTTCAGGAAGTTGACCTTACAGTAGGTGACCTTGCTATCGCTACAGATGGCGATTTTGACAGAAGTGCAATCAAAGCTCTTGTGTTTGATATCGCTAAAGGTATCTTCTGTGATATCGCAAATGCAGATGACAACGTAGTTAAATCCTACAGCGGTTCTCTTGTTACAAACAATGATCTTGCTCACCTTACAGAAAATTTCAATATCGATGTTGTTATGACAGGTACAGGTAGTGACATTGACAGAGTTAAGGCTTTCGCAGCTAAAATTTCTCGCTTTGTAGCATTTGATGTTGTTGACGGCAACGCAGTTATCGATATCAAAATGCCCGCAGGCTTTGCAACTAAGGTTGTTGATGTTCTCAGCGGTGGTACAGGTGATATTGCCGACGCAAAAGAAGTATTTGATGAACTTACAATTGATAATGCATTTGAACTTCTTTCATTAGTAACAACTGATGATATCAGTGCATCTTCTGCTTCTGAAATTGATCATCTCATCAATGTAATCTCCGGTCTTGATGCTATTGTTGATAAGGCACTTGATGAAGTTGCAGGAGCAACAGCAACAGATGTTAACGGTAACGTTTATGAACTTCTTGATGGTTCAGCTTTCTATATTGAAAATTCTGACAATAAACTCAAAGCAATCGTTGAAGCAATTCAGCGCGTTGTTGATGATAAGCTTCTTGGTGCATACATTAGCGCATTTGCAAACGGTGATGTATACACAGCAGAGTTTGATGTAACTCTTGATTACAGAAATATAAGCGAAAAGATTATTGTTAACCTTGACCTTTTCGGTGCAGCAGAAACTCCTGATATTATTGAGGAAACTGCAACATATTTCTCCGGTATTATTGCTGACCTTGGTCTCAGCAATGCAGTAGCAGTAAGCTATGATTCTGAAAATTGCAGAGCACTTGCTACTCTTGATGCTCGCGAATTAGCAACAAATGTTGTAATTGATGAAAATGCTTTTGACGGTCTTTACACAGATATTAAGGGTTATTTCGATGATAACTACGGCACAGCAACAATCGTTGTTGACGGAAAAGAAATCGTAACAGCAGGTAAAATCAATAAATCTGCTCTTAAAGACCTTATCTTCTCAGTAGCAACAGGCTTCTTTGAGGATGCAGCAAA
The DNA here is from genome assembly GCA_045594685.1 of Acutalibacteraceae bacterium. Taxonomy (GTDB): domain Bacteria; phylum Bacillota; class Clostridia; order Oscillospirales; family Acutalibacteraceae; genus DTU089. The sequence goes on from JAZNYZ010000005.1 coordinate 9,312, forward strand.
CCTTGGTGCAAACAATGTTCTCAGAAGCCTTAACACAGTTGTAACAGAAGCTGACGGAACAGAACACAACTTCGACCTTGACTTTGCTCTTGCAGGTTCTCAGGAAGATGTTGAAAGAGTTGCTTCTATTGCAGCAAAGGTTGCAAAATATGTATCCTTCGAAGTTGTTAATGGCAATGCAGTTGTTAGCGTTGGTCTTCCCGCAGGTATGAGAAATACAATTGTTGATGTATTCGGAGAGGGTGATCAGGCAACAGCAATCGAAATGCTTAACTCACTTTCACTTTACAATGCATTTGATGTTCTTTCAAATATGGATGCTGCTCATATCAGCGAAGCAAACGCAAAAGAAATCGAAGCTATGGTTGCTATGATTTGCAGTGTTGATGGTGTTATCAATAAGGTTCTCGGTAAAGTAAGTTCCGCAACTGCAACAACAGTAAACGGCGCAGCTTATGACCTTCTCAGCGGTGCAGATTTCGTTGTTGATGGCGACGATATCACAGCTCTTGTTAAAGCTCTTCAGGCTCAGCTTGGTAATGAGCTTAAGGATATCAAAGTTGCTGATTTCCAGAATGCTGATGGCACATACACAGCTAAATTTGATGTAGCTCTTACAATCGGTGGCATTAAAGAAACAATCGTTCTTAACCTCGATGTATTTGGCGATATTGAAAAAGAAAATGCAATTGAAGAAACAGTTGACTATGTTGGCGGAATCCTTGCTGACCTCGGTCTTTCCGATATGGCTTCCGTAACATTTGAAGATGGCAAAGCAGTTGCTGCTTTCAATGCTAGTGAATTTATTGCTAATGGTTTTGACTTCGATGAAAACTCATTCGATGGTCTTTACACAGAAATCAGAGGTTACTTTGATGATAACTTCAGCGATTCAACAATCACAGTTGGTGATTTTGAACTCGTAACTGATGGTAAAATTAACAAAGCAGCAGTTAAAGACTTTATCTTTGACTTTGCAACAGGTTTCTTTACAGATGTTGCAAATATGGATGTAGCTACACTCAGAAGCTACAGCACAGTTGTAGTTGATGCAGATGGCAACGAAGAAGTATTTGAATTTGACTTTAACCTTGATGGTGAAAAACGTCATATTGAAAAGATTAAAGAGCTCTCCGCAAAGGTTGCAGCACATGTAAGCTTTGCAGAGGTCGATGGTAACGCAGCAGTTAGTGTTACTCTTCCTGCAGGTATGAAAAATACAATTGTTGATGTTTTCGGTAACGGCGATGTTGACGAAGCTAAGGCAACATTAAACGATTTAGAGGTATGGCAGGCTCTTGATGTTCTCAAGAATATGGATGCAGAACACATCAGTTCTTCAAGTGCATCAGATATCGAAAGAATTATCGGTGTAATCTGCGATGTAAGCGTTCTTGCAAACAAGGTACTTTCAAAGGTTGATAATGCTTCTGTTAATGTTAACGGTGTTGATTATGCACTTCTTGCAGATGGTGCAGAATTTAACCTTACCTCAGAGGATATAGAAGGCCTTGTTGTTGCAGTTAGCGATATGTTAAGTGAAACAGTTAAGGGATTAAGCGTTGCTGATTTCCAGAATAAAGATGGTTCTTATACACTTGTTGTTAATGCAGGTACAACAATTGGTGGCATTAACGAAACAGTAACAATTAACGTTGACATTTTCTAATTATCTTTAAAAAAACTTAAGTGATTAAACGAGCATATTCCGAATAAGTCAGAATATGCTCGTTTTTAGGTGAAAATACTGTGTGATTAAAGGTGGTAATTAATGAAAAAGTTTTTATCAATTGCCTTGTTATTAGTGTTGCTTGGAACATTGTTTGTTGTTGCAACAACTGCAGCCGAGGCTGATACATATTGGTCTATTAGTGCTGAGTGCCTTGTTAAAGCGAGAGTTTTGGACGATGGAACAGTTCCCACTTTTAAAAAGGTTGAAACCTCATCAGGTGTATATGAAGGTTTGATTGTAGGTCTTCCGACAACTGCAACTGTTGCTGATGATTTTTTTGAGGCTAAAGACGGTTATAATATTTCATATTATGATAATATGGAAGAAGAACTTGGTTCTAATGCACATTTAGGTACAACTGATAAAGTTGTTGTATTTGATGATAATAATCGAGTAGTAGCTGAATATGGTATTGTTACATATGGCGATGCAGATGGCGATGGCGTATTTGATATTATCGACATCTCAATTTCGGCGCTTTGTCTCAAAGGTTATATGGATGCAACTGATTCTCCGGCAGTTTATGAGGCTGTAAAGCCCAGAGCCGGTGTAGATAATGAATATGTTCAAGCTGAGGATTATCAGCAAATAGTAAACGACTCCATTAAAGATGAAAGTGAACTTGAAGAAAATCTTAAAGGAAGAAAAATTCCTGTTGATGAAACGCTTTCTTTTGAATCAGTCATTTACGCAAATACCGGTGCAACAAGAACTGCTGCAGTAACAGCAGACAGTGATTTCAAAAGTATTGTAACAATCAAATATAATGGTAGTGCTACTGCACCTTCTGCCAGTGGTATTTATGCAGTTACAGCAACTGTTCCTGAAAGTGAAAAGTATCTTGTAACTCCCGGTGAAAGAAATCTTGGATTTATTGTTATTGCACCTCAGGCAAGTACAGGCTACAAGGTTACTGCAGATAATGCTAACAAGAAAATTACTATAGGTACAACTGATAATGATACTTCCAACGCAACACTTGCTGCTGCATTTGAAAAATGGCTCAATAGCTCATATACACTTAATATTGGTGGAACAGTTAACCCTGCAACCGTAGCTTCTGCTCTTCCTAACAGAAGTTTTGAGGTTTACACAGGTCAGAAAACTACTTTGGTTAAGACCGGTAATACGGCAGTTCTTGGTTCATATCTTCCTGATGATAATACCCTTTGGAAAAATAATACTGCAACTAATTCAAAAACAGTTACTCTTTCAAAAGGTGATGTAAGCTTCGCTTTCAACCTTTATTTCCAGCAGGATGAAGCAACGGTTGAAGCTTCAAAAAGAGCATACTTTATGAACTGTGCTGATGCTGCCCGTGGTCAGAGAACTGACTGGACAAGTACAACAAGTAATGGCGTTGTAACTAATATTAAGGAAGATGTAAAATCAGTTAACCTTTTTGTTAAAATGAAAAACGGATATCCTTGTGCAAGAGTAGCTGTTAAAGATAGTGGCGCAACCTGCTATGATGCTTTAAGCGGAACCGGTGTAAAAGGTGTTCTTGTTGGCAGAGACGATTCTGTTGCAATCCAGGCTTCTTCAACAAATGATTTTACAGGTAAAGCAATTGAAAGCTTGTTTGAGGATAACGGTTACCGATACAGCCAGTATTCAGGTACGGATATGACTAACTGTGTACCTATTATGAACTCTGTTCTTTCAGGCTTAAATATCTCAATACCCACAAACCTTATTTCTCTTTATTTCTACAAAGTGAGTAACTTTGTTGGAAAAACAGGCTACTGTAACTATTTATGCAATGGTTTAAATTCAAATATCAGATACAACACAGTATTTTATCTTGAGTTTGTAAATTATGCCGGTACAGGTGAGGATGCTCACAGAACAATTACTGTAGGTACTCCCACTAATGGTACAATTTCCGTTAATCCTGTAAACCAAAACCTTCATACAAAGGTTTACGAGTATACAATTATGAATGCAGGTGAGCCTGTTATTGTAACAGCAACTCCTGCAACAGGGTATAAGCTCAAAGCATTGACAGTTACAAAAGCAGACGGTACACTTGTTGATATAGCTTCTGATGGCTATTTCCTTATGCCTGAAAGTGACATAACAATTAATGCTGAATTCGAAGCAAAATAAATAGTAAAAAACCACTCCGAAATTGAACAAGTCCAGTAAAAACGGACAATAGAAAAAAGAACCCCTCCTATGGTAGAATAAACTATCATAGGAGGAATTTTTATGCCCAGAAGTTACCGACATATAAAAGAATACGAAAAAGAAATATTGGAATTAAAAGAAC
>JAZNYZ010000006.1:0-51294 GCA_045594685.1 Acutalibacteraceae bacterium
CATTTTCGATACTCTAGCGTATCGCTTTCTCAAACTTCTTTCGAAGCCCGAATTCTACTGTCGCAAAATTTTCTTTTACGCTCAAAAAAATCTCAAGGGTTTCTTTCTTTCTCGTTGTTTAATTTTCAAGGTTCGTTCGCTCTCTTTTTAAGGTCTCCTGCGAACCACTTTTGCGGTTCGTTTTCGCCCCTCTCGAAGAGTGCCTTGATATAATATCACCACAAGTGCTATTTGTCAAGCATTTTTTTCAAATTTTTTTAAAATTTTTTCAACTTTTTTACCAATCACAATATGTTGTGGTTGTGCATATTGAACAACCACAATTTTTATGCTTAAAACCTTATAAAAAGAATGAATATTCTGTTTTTTAATGAAAAAACTACTAAAAAACTATATGAGGTGCTATATGAAAAATAATAAAACTGAATTAAAATTTCAAAAATTTTTACATTCACAATATGGCAGTTTTATCGCCATTATTCTCACCATTTCTATTATTATCGGTATAGGAATTATTTACACCAACCGAACTGAACAAATCGAAACACAAGAAGTTCTTTCTAAAGTTGGTTCTCGTGGTGATGAGGTCAGACGAATTCAGAACAAGTTAAAATCTCTTGGTTTCTTCAATGGAACAGTTGATGGTATTTACGGAACAAAAACCCAAAGTGCAGTTAAAAGATTTCAAAAATCCGTTGGTATCACCGCCGATGGTATTGCAGGACCCAAAACACTTTTATATCTCGGTCTTGGTTCCTCGTCCGGAGGTTCAACAGGTGGTTACAGTTCTTCCGACGTTTATCTTCTTGCAAAGGTTATTGCCGCAGAAGCTCGTGGTGAAAGCTACACCGGTCAGGTTGCCGTTGGTGCAGTAGTTTTAAATCGCGTTGATTCATCATCATTTCCCGATACGGTTTCAGGCGTAATTTATCAGGCGGGTGCATTTTCCGCTGTGCGAGACAGCAACTGGTCCGTTTCTCCTGATGCCACATCTCGAAAAGCTGCTCAGGATGCCCTTAACGGATGGGACCCCAGCGGTGGCGCATTGTATTACTACAATCCTGCTAAAACGTCAAACAGATGGATTCGCACCCGTCCTGTTATTACCACAATCGGACGACACGTTTTTTGCCGTTAAGTCACCATTTATAATAGTATATAAAAAATTTAAAATCTCTGCTTTCTGTATTTTTACGAAAGCGGGGATTGCTTTTTGCATACAAAAACATTTTTTTGGCAGAATATTAAGGATTTTTAGTTTTATTTTTGACAAAAATCTGTCAATGCACTTGATAAATTTCTCCGTTTAGTGTATGCTATAATGGGGAAAATTGGTAGGGATATTTTTTTATTTTTCTACCTTAGATATACAACTTCCTTATACAATATATAATATAAAGGAGAAATCGCAAATGCAAAAGGTTCAATTTACCGAAACCGTGTTGCGTGATGCTAACCAGTCACTTATCGCAACCCGTATGAAGTTCAATGAGTTCGAGCCTATTCTCTCAAAACTCGACAAAGCAGGTTACTACTCTCTCGAGTGCTGGGGTGGTGCAACATTCGACTCTTGTCTTCGTTACCTTAAAGAAGACCCATGGGAAAGACTCAGAAAAATAAAAAAAGCTTGTCCCAACACAAAACTCCAGATGCTTTTAAGAGGACAGAACCTTCTCGGTTATCATCACTATCCCGATGATGTTGTTAGAATGTTCGTTAAAAAGAGCGTAGAAAACGGCATTGATATTATCAGAATTTTTGATGCTCTCAATGACGTTAAGAATATCGAAGTTGCAGTTGATGAAGCAGTTAAGAATGGTGCTATTGCTTCAGGTGCTATCTGCTACACAATCAGCCCCATTCATACTCTTGACTCCTATGTTGAGCTTGCAAAAAATATGGCAAGTATCGGTTGTCAGACTATCGCTATTAAGGATATGGCAGGTATTCTCAGCCCTGCAGAAGCACACAAGCTTGTTTCTTCACTTAAAGAAGCAGTTGATGTTCCGCTTGTTCTTCACACTCACAGCACAACCGGTCTTGGCTTTATGACTTGCCTTAAGGCAGTTGAAGCAGGCGTTGACGTTATTGACACTGCTATTTCTACAATGTCGGGCGGTACTTCACAGCCCGCAACCGAAACTCTTAACTACACTCTCGCAGAGCTTGGTTATGAAACAGGTCTTGACAGCGAAGCTCTCAGAGATATTGCTGATTTCTTCAAGCCTATCAGAGCAAAAGCTCTTGAAAGCGGTCTTCTTAACCCTACAGTTCTTGCAACTGATGCAAAGGCACTTGACTATCAGGTTCCCGGTGGTATGCTTTCAAACCTTGTTGCTCAGCTTACTGCTCAAGGTAAAATGGATAAATTTGACGAGGTTCTTCTTGAAACTCCCAGAGTTCGTGAAGATTTGGGTTATCCCCCTCTCGTTACTCCTATGAGCCAGATGGTAGGCGTTCAGGCAACTGCAAACGTTCTTGCAGGCGAGCGTTATAAAAACGTTTCCAAAGAAGTTAAATCCTATCTTATGGGCGAATATGGTAAAGCTCCAGGTAAGGTTAACGAGGATGTTAAAAAGCAGATCCTCGGTGACGAAAAGGAAATTGAAGGCAGATATGCAGATACACTTGAACCTGCATTTGAAGCTGCAAAAGCTGAAATCGGCAAAAAAGCAAAGAGTGACGAAGATGTTCTTTCATACATCGCATTCCCCACTCAAGCAGAAAACTTCTTCGATTATCGCGATGAAATGGCTTCTAAAACATACAGCTATGAAATCAAGGCTATTGACTAAGGAGGGTTTAAAATGACTTTTCTTCCTTTGTTCAGTTTTTCTGATGCTCTCGGAACATCAGGACTTGGCTTTTTCCTTGTTCTTGCAGTTCTCGCTGTAATTATGTTGTTTGTAAAGCTTCTTTCAAAAGTTTTAGGCGGCAAATCTAAAAAAGAAAAGAAAGAAGAAGCTGTTACAGAGATTCAGACTTCTGCACCTGTTCAAACAGCACAGACTGATGCAGTTGTTGCAGAAGAACCTGCAAAAACTGAAACACCTCTCCCCTATACTCCGGGTTATGTAACCCTTGATGGTGTTAAGGAGCAGGATGCGGCAGTTATTATGGCTATCACTTCTCACGAAACAGGCATTCCTCTTGAAAGACTTTGCTTTAAATATATTAAGCGTCTTAATCAGGAGCCTGAGCTTATTAACATCGAAGAACAGGATGCCGCTGTTGTTATGGCAATTATTTCCGACAAAACAGGCATTTCTCTTGATAACCTTATCTTTAATTCTATAAAATTAGTGGAGGAATAATAATATGAAATACAATGTTACTTTAAATGGTAAAATTTACGAAGTTGACGTTACAGAATCTGATGCAGTTGTAACAGGCGTTACTCAGGTACCCGTTGCAGTTGCCGCTCCTGCTGTTGCTCCTGTTGCAGTTGCTCCCGTTGCAGCTCCCGAAGCTCCTGCTGAAGCACCCGCTGCTGCTCCTGCAGTTGCTCCCGTTTCCGCAGACGGCACACAGGTTAAAGCTCCCATGCCCGGCACAATTCTTGCAGTTAAGAAAAATGTTGGCGAAGCAGTTAAGGCAGGCGACGTTATCGTTGTTCTTGAAGCCATGAAAATGGAAAATGACATTGTTGCTCCCTGCGATGGTACAGTTAAATCCATTAACGCTCCCAAGGGCTCAACAGTTAACACAGATGACGTTATCGCTGTTATCTGATCAGATTTTTTCAATACTTAAAACTTGAAAGGTTTTATCTATGGATATTTCTTCAATATTATCTAACCTTTGGGAACAATCCGGCTTTGCTCTTTTAGAATGGCAGAACCTCGTTATGCTTGGCGTAGCATTCTTCTTTTTATTTCTTGCAATTAAAAAGAACTATGAGCCCCTTTTACTTGTTCCCATTGCATTCGGTATTATACTTGCTAACCTTCCCGGTGCAAATATGATGCTTGATACCACGGGCGGTCAATTAGGTAGTATCGGACAAGCGGTTGTTGAAGGCACTCATTGGTACGATTCAGGCGTTCTTCGCATTCTTTATGTTGGTGTTAAATCCGGTATCTTCCCCTGCCTTATCTTTATGGGCGTTGGTGCTATGACTGACTTTGGTCCTCTTCTTTCAAACCCCATAAGCCTTCTTTTAGGTGCGGCTGCTCAGCTCGGTGTTTACTGCGCATTCCTTCTTGCAATTGCATTCGGCTTTGAGCCTGCAGAAGCAGCATCAATTGCTATTATCGGTGGTGCAGATGGTCCCACAGCTATTTTCCTTACTTCGAAATTAGCTTCACATCTGTTAGCACCAATAGCATTGGCGGCGTACTCATATATGGCTCTTATTCCCATTATTCAGCCGCCTATTATGAAAATTCTTACTACGGAAAAAGAGCGTAAGGTTGAAATGAAGCAGTTAAGAAAGGTTTCAAAAACAGAGAAAATCATTTTCCCTGTTGCAGTTCTTGTTCTTTGCGCTTTCCTTCTCCCCTCTGTTGCTCCACTTCTCGGTATGCTTATGTTAGGTAACCTTTTCAAAGAATGCGGTGTTACAGAAAGACTTTCAGAAACTGCACAGAATGCACTTATGAACATTGTTACAATTATGCTTGGTGTAACAGTTGGTGCAACTGCTAACGGTCAGGATTTCATCCAATGGAAAACAATGCTTATTGTTGTTCTCGGTCTTGTTGCTTTCTGCTTCTCAACAGCAGGCGGTGTGCTTTTCGGTAAGCTTCTTTATGTTGTTACAGGTGGTAAAATTAATCCCCTTATCGGTGCTGCAGGCGTTTCCGCTGTTCCTATGGCAGCACGAGTTGCACAGAATGAGGGTAGAAAGTACAACCCCACAAACTTCCTTTTAATGCACGCAATGGGCCCCAACGTTGCCGGCGTTATCGGCTCGGCAGTTGCCGCAGGCTTCTTACTTGCAGTATTCGGACAGAATTAATTATCAAAACCCTCGATTACCACGAAAGGTAATCGAGGGTTTTGTTTTTAGTTTAATGCCACTCTTGTAAATAGGCGTTTCATTTCTTGTGCTAAAAGGTGCCTTTCCTCTGTTGAAATTGAAACTTCGTTATCCACAAGCTCTTTGGCGGTTTTTTGAGCCTCATAAAGAATACGGCTATCTGTCATAAGATTTGCAATTCGCATATCAGGAAGACCGTGCTGACGAGAACCGAAGAAGTCACCTGGTCCACGCATTTCAAGGTCTTTTTTTGCTATTTCAAAGCCATCAGTAGTACGGCACATTGTTTCAAATCGGTCAACCGCCTCTTCATTCTGCGCATCGGAAAGAAGAATGCATGTACTTTCCTTACTGCCTCTGCCGATACGACCTCTTAACTGATGAAGCTGTGATAAACCAAATCTCTCCGCATTTTCTATAACCATAACTGTTGCATTAGGTACGTCCACGCCAACCTCAATAACAACTGTTGAAATAAGAAGCTGAATTTCACCCGAATAAAAACGCGCCATAACTGCATCCTTATCCTTCGGCTTCATTTGTCCGTGAAGAAGACCCAAGGTGCAATCGGCAAAATAGGTTGATTTTAAATAATCATAATATTCTGTTGCAGGAACAAGGTCGCTGTCACTTTCGGAAACCAAAGGACAGACAATATATGCTTGTTGTCCTGTTGCAATGTTTTTTCTTATAAATTTATAAATTCTTTCATGATAGCTTGTGGGCACGTGATATGTTTTAACAGGTTGTCTGCCTTTGGGAAGCTCATCAAGAACAGAAATATCAAGGTCGCCATAAATCATCATAGCAAGAGTTCTCGGAATAGGAGTTGCAGACATAACAAGTGTATGGGGATTATTGCCTTTATTTGAAAGGCTTGCTCTCTGCCCTACTCCGAAACGGTGTTGTTCATCCGTAATAACAAGACCTAAATTATTGAACTCAACATCATTCTGAATTATTGCATGGGTTCCCACAACGATATTGAAGTCACCCTCTTTAAGTCTTTCTCTTATATCTCTTTTTTTCGCTGCAGTAACCGAGCCTGTTAAGAGACAGATATTAACATCATCACCAAAGAAATTTAAAAGCGTTTTAAAATGCTGGTTTGCAAGAACCTCAGTTGGCGCCATTAAAGCAGACTGAAAACCATTTTTAACTGCATTATACATAAGAGCCGCTGCAACTGCGGTTTTACCCGAGCCAACATCACCCTGCAGAAGTCGATTCATTTGCTTATTGCTTTTCATATCTTCAACCGCTTCTGCAACTGCTCTTTTTTGTGCATTTGTCGGTTCAAAGGGAAGAGAAGCATAAAAATCTTCCGTATAATCATTTTTAACAGGTGTTGAGCTTCTGTTTCCGCCTTCAGTTTTTTCACACAATAACCCCATCTGCAAAAGCAAGAGCTCTTCAAAAATAAGCCTGCGCTTTGCCAAAGCAAGCTGTTCTTCACTTTCCGGAAAATGAATAGCTCTGAGCGAATCTTCAAAGCTCATAAGTCTGTATTTTTTAACAATATATTCGGGAATTATCTCCTGAACATTGCCTTTTATTTCTCTCAAAGCGGTTTCAACAAGTCTTTCAGTTGTTTTTGAAGGCATTGATGCTGTTGCTTTATAAATCGGTCTTATTCTTTGCTTTTCAAGAGATTTTTCAAACCTTGGGGAAAGCATACATTTATTATTATATTTATCTAAAGTAATTTTTCCGAAAAATAAATATTCCTGATCCTCAATAAGCTGGTCTTTAACATATTTATTGTTAAAAAATGTAACGGAAATATAGTCACTACCATCTGAGATTACAGTTTTAACAAGAATTCTTCCGCCGTTGATTTTAACAACCTGAGGATTCTGGGCAACAATTGCCCTTACGCAGATATTTTCGTTAATCTGCGCATCTCTTAAAAGTGTTGTGTTGTTCCAGTCCTCATAAGCTCTGGGGTAATTTCTTAAAAGGTCGCCGATACTGTAAATCCCCTGCTTTGCAAGGCTTTTTGCCCTCGCCTCGCCAACGCCTTTTAAAAACTGAATTCTTGTGTCAAAATTAACCATAAAATCACCACCTGCAAAACCATTATTATAGGTAGTCCTATCATAAACCTTTTATGCTTTGTTTTATGTCGGATTTTGAGCATTGTAAGATATTCTGCCAAGCTTCCGCCTAAAATAGCCAATAAAAACAAAATCTTTTCGGGTACTCTGTGTTTTGTCCATTTCTTTGCAGCTTTTTTATCATAAATTGTAACAAAGCAAGTAATCAAGGAAATAACCGCAAAATAAATCAAGATATATTCCATTTCATTTTCACCTTTAGAACATTTGTTCTCATATATGTTATCATATATCTACATACTTTTCAAGTTAAAAATGAACACATTTAAAAGTTTTTAGCTTTTAAATGTGTTCAAAATAATTTTATTCAGTAACTACACCTTTTTTAAGGATTACATTTGCATAAAGAGCCATTTCGCTTGTTGCAATAATTGCATAAGCAGTTTTCGCTCTGTCATAGAAAGCAAAACGCTCAATTCCACTCATTTTTGTTGCACCGTTGTGCTTATCAACGATTTCCTGATACTCTGCCCATATAACAGGTGTGGGATCGCCTTTAGTTGTCTGCATAAGCATAACGGGACTTTCCACGTAAGTATCAAGAGGCATAAGCTTTAAAATAGCATCAAGAAGCTCGGGAACATTGTGACCATCGCAACGGATAAGTCTTTGTGCATTTGATGCAGCAGGGAAATTGCCGTCTCCGATAACAATTTCATCACCATGACCCATTTCATCAAGAATTTTAAGAAGCTCGGGTGAAATAATATTAGGAATACCTTTTAACATAATTTTATCTCCTTTATTTGTTCTTTTGTCTAATATCAGTTCCGTAGAACTCAACAATTTCAAATGAATTAAGCCTTGATGCAGCTCTTTCGCCATATCTTTGTTCAAACTCTGTTCTGTTCAAGTTGGAAATCAAAATCATTGGTTTGCCCATCAATACGGCATCATCGATAATCTCATTTATTGCCGCATTTGCAAATGGAGTTTCAAACTCTGCTCCAAGGTCATCTATAATTATTAAATCGTTACGGTTTAAATCTTCCTCAAAATCAGAATCTGATTTACCAAAATGCTCATTCTGAAGCTGTTTTACAACCTTTCTTGCAGATTCATAGTAAACGCTGTACCCATTTTGAGTCAGCACATTGAAAATTGCAAGAGCAAGGTGTGTTTTTCCCAATCCCGTACCACCACTGAAAAACAGGCTTGGGTTTTCCGGACGGAAATTTTCCGCGTAATTTTTGAGCATTGCAAAAACTCCACCCATAATGTCTCGATGTGAAAAACCTAATTCAATATCTTTAATATTACTGTAGTTATTCAAATCAAAGCTTTCAAAGGTTGAGCGCGCCAGAATGGGACTACAGGAAAGACTTTCTACCGAAATCTTTTTTAGTATATCAAGATGACATTTACAAAGCCTTCCGTTATTGATACCTGAATCCTTGCAGTCTTTACAAGAATATGGAGTTTCAAGATAATCTTCAGGATAACCTGCATTCTTTAGGAGTTCTTTTTTCTTTTCCTGAGCCTCAAGATTACTTTTTGCAAGCTGAGAAATATCAACTTTCTCTCCACCTGCTCCAACACTTCTTATTACGGAAAGTGCCGTTTCTTTCATAATATTTTCTATTTCTAAAAGTTCGGGGTATTTAGCGGCAACCTCATTGCGACGCATTTCACCAAGCTTTTCTGCTCTTATTCTGCGCTCCTTGAGCTCTGCTTCCGCTTTTGAATAAATTGCTTCGGAATATCTCATTCGTTTTCCTCCCCGTTTGCATATTTTTTAATCCAATCAAGAACGCTGTTTTTACCGATTTCTTCAGTTTCATAGGTTTTCTTAACAGATTTCGGCAAGCTTTTCTTTTCTCTCATTACTACCTGTTCGGGAGAAGTGATACCCGATTGAACAAACTTTTTAAGCATTTTATTTGTATCATTTAAGCTTTTATTGTTATTTTCTAAAGCATATTTTATAAGCTCAACGGAGCATTCCCAATCAACTGCCCAAGTGCGCAAAAATTTCGCTATTCTTGTTGTGGGAACATCACCGGAAATTTCTGCGGTTTCTTTAACTGCTAAAAAAGTAGCCTTTATTTTATCAAGAGCTAAAAGCTCTTCTTCCACAAGCTCAAGAGTATCGATACCTCTTTTTGCCCAATCCTCTGCCCTGTTTTTTATAGCAGAAGATGCAATTTTGCCCTCATTTTTCTGATGTTGAAGGAGCGTGATTATAACTTCAGCCGGGAAACCGTAATAATCATAAATCATCAAAAGAAGCCCCTGGGTATCATAACCGAATGTACCAAGAATGTTTTGTGCTTCTTTATATATTATTTCAAGCTCCGGTTCAGCAAGAAGGCGTTCTGCTATCTCTCTTTGGGTTGGTTTTTTCACAGGTAGCTTTTTTACCGTTACCTTTCTTTCTGCCTTTTTCTCCTCAAGTGCTGACACCGCTTTTGCGTTTCCTATTGAAACAGCATAATCTTCCTCAGCAACTTTTTCATCGGTGATTTCAATTACTGAATTACTTTCCCAAAATTCGAGACAGTTTCTAACATCTTCTTCAGATAAACCTGTGCACATACTTATTTGCTTTGCATCTGCAGTTCCTTGAGGATTTCTGAGGATAAAAAGCAAAACCTTAAAACTTGCCGCAGAGGCAAGTTTTAAGTGTTTGTCTATAATTTCTGTGGGTACGGCAACCGCACCATTTAGATAGTTGCATTTAATTTTAATCATTATTCAGGGAATTTAACAATAACGCCAACTGATTTATCGCTAACGTATTGAGCCATACCTTTCATATCTATATCAGTAGAAACTGTTCTGCCTGCAACAAGGTAACCGCCATCTTTTGCAAGGCAAATATCATTTGCACTTTCACTTCTTGTTCCGCCAAATGAACGAGCCCAAGAAAGCTCACCATGGCTGGAGAATGATGCAATAACGATATCATTTCCGCCACGGGTTGTTACACCTTTAAGGTCACGAGAGGAAGAGTTACTTGCACCTGCAACAATAAATGAGCCATCTTCTTTTTCAATAATACAGGTTAAATTATCATCATTTTGACCACGGAATGTTTTTGCAAATGCAAGGCTGAAATCAGAACCGTATTTTATCAAATAAGCATCATATCCGCCACGAGCAGCGAGACTGGATACAAACATACTTTGTGTAGAACCTGCATCAGAGGAATTAGACCTGCCTACAATCGCAACTCCACCATCTTTACAAGCAGTAATGCCGGAAAACGCTTCATTTCCGCTACCTGCAATAGAACGAGCAGCCACATATTTACCATCACTTGTGTATTTCAACAAGCAACTATCAGCGTAGCCTAAGTTTTTGAAATATGTTCCTGTATAAAAATTACCGATACAATAAATACTTCCGTCTGTTCCCTGAGCAACGCCTGTTAAGGAGTCTTTATTTCCGCCAATAATATCTTTCCAAACAACAGAACCATCTGTATTGAATTTAACTATTGCTGCTGCAGATTCATATTTGGGTTTGTCGTAACCTGCTGCATCTCCATCATTATTACCAACTGAACCAACAGCAACAATACCGCCATCATTAGTAAGCGTCGCGCTGTTGAAAAGGTCAACTGTGCTTGTTCCGAATTTGCTGAACCAAAGCTGTTCGCCTTTTTTATCGAATTTGAAAACAGCACCATCATAATAACCTTTGCCATTTACTCCGCCGATATTTTTGCCATATCCAACAGCATAAAATCCACCATCTTCAATTGCAACAAGGCTGGTAATTATTGTTTCACCCTTTTTGGAACCCAAAGCATCTTGCCATGCAATATCGCCGTTTTTGGAATATTTGGTAAGAACTGTATAGGGTGTTGCATATTTCAATTCTTTGTATTTTGCAAAGTCCCCGTCAGTTGAGTTTGTTACCGTTGCGGTAATATATGAACCATCTTCCAACGTTGCAATGCTTGAAACATAGTCCGCTGCAGAACCGCCCAATGATGTTTTCCAGTCAATATCTGCAGGCTCAACAATCGCAGGAGTTGATGTGATTTCAACAATTGTTGTGTAAACATTACCCTGATTATCAACTGTTGTATGTCCCTGACCATCTGTAACCGGAACTGCAGTAGTTCCAACAACAACATTACCATTAGGTTTTACTGTAGGAGTAACAGTTTGATGTTTAGTTATAGGTTCGCCATCTTTATTTGTAACAATAACACCGTCCTGATTTGTTACAGGAACGGCAACTGTAACATCTTTATAAACAACTGTTGTTTTCTTTTCTCCGTTTTCATCTGTATATTCATGAACCTCTGTTTCGGGAACAACAGTAAGCATTTCACCTTGAGCATCTGTAACAGGTACGCCATTTTCATCTGTTACAACAACAGGAGCAAGGGTTGTTTCATCATTATTCATACTATCATTATTTTTAAGCACAACCGCAATAACAACTGCAACAATAACAATTGCAATTATAACGGGAATCAAAATGAAAAGTTTTTTGTTTTTTTCTTTGACGGGTTGTGAATCTGGTTTTTTAGAAACAACAGGTGGAGGTGAAGGACGTTTTGAATCCTTTGCACCATTAGTTACTTTATTTTCATCCATAATATGTAAACCTCCGTAGGAATAAATCAAATATTGTTACAGCAACAGAGCATAAATACTCATTGTGAACATATTCTATCATAAAACCTTTTGTTTTTCAATGTAAAATATTCTATTTTAAAATATTCGTTACATATTACATAAAAACCAATGCTATTTATTATGTAATATCAATAATCTTTGCATTTTACTCAAAAAAATCGTTGTAAACGCGAAAAATATGTGCTAAAATACCAAATATAAGTTGCCTTAGTGTTTGTATATATTTAGGTAGCATTATTTAACAATTTCAATCAGAGAGAAATCTCTGCTCGTTTTAGGAGGAATTCACTTGAAATCTTATGCTAAAGAAAACATCAGAAACGTGACTATTGCGGGTCACGGCGCAAGAGGTAAAACAACTCTTGCAGAAGCAATGCTTTACATAGCAGGGGCTTCAGACAGACTGGGCAGAGTTGCAGACGGCAACACCGTTCTCGACTTTGATGCAGAAGAAAAGAAAAGAAAAGTTTCTATTTCTTCCGCTATGGCTTGTATCGAATGGCGAGACAGAAAAGTTAATATTATTGACACTCCCGGTCTTTTTGACTTTGAAGGCGCAAGAAGCGAAGGTATCCGCGCAGCTGAAACTGCTGTTATCGTTCTTTCCTGCGGTCACAATGTTGACGTTGGTGCAGAAAAAACCTTGCGTATAGCAGGCAGAAAGGGTCTTTCTAAATTCATTGCTGTTTCCAAATGCGATGGTGAAAACCGTGATTTCTATAAAACTCTCGGTGATTTACAGGATAAATACGGCACAGCTATCTGCCCCGTTGTTGTTCCCTATATGGTTGACGGTGTTGTTGATTGCTACGTAAACTTCCTTCAGAACAAAGCTTTCAAATATGATGGCATTAAAGCTACTGAAGTTGAAATTCCTCAAGATGCTCATATTGAAGAAATTTATAACGCTTTTATTGAAGCAGTTGCTTCTGCTGATGAAGACCTTATGATGAAATTCTTTGATGGTGAAGAGTTTACTCACGATGAAAAGGTTGCAGGTCTTTCTCAGGGTGTTGCAGATGGTACTGTTATTCCCGTTTATGCTTGTTCCGGTTTCACCGGCGAAGCAGTAGACCTTCTTCTTAATGGTATTACTAAGCTTGCTCCCTCTCCCAAGGGTGAAGGCGATGTTGCTTGTGATGTTAACGGTCCTCTTGCAGCTATATGCTTTAAAACAGTAGCTGACCCATTTGTTGGTAAAATGTCCTTCTTTAAGGTTGTTTCAGGTAAAATTACTCCTGCAACTAAGGCTTACAATGTCCGCACAGAAGAAGAAGAGAAAATGGGTAAAATCGTTTTCGTTAAAGGTGCAAAGCAAGAAGACGCTGCTGAAATTGTTGCAGGTGACATTGGTGTTGTTACAAAGCTTTCGGGCTTCAAAACAGGCGATACAATGTGCGATGCCAAAAACCCCGTTGAACTTGCTCCCGTTGATTTTCCCGCTCCTTGCTACTCAATGGCAGTTAATGTTGTAAAGAAGGGTGAAGAAGATAAGGTTGCTTCCGGCCTTAATAAGCTTCAGGAAGAAGACGGCTCAATGAAGTTCTATACCAACAAAGAAACAAAAGAACAAGTTGTTTCCGGTCTTGGTGAACAGCATCTTGAAAGCATCGTTTCCAAGCTTAAAAATAAATATGGTGTTGAGGTTACTCTTACCGCTCCCAGAGTTGCTTACAGAGAAACAATCCGTAAAACTGTTGACAAACAGGGACGTCATAAGAAACAGTCCGGCGGTCATGGTCAGTTCGGTGATGTTTGGATTCGTTTTGAACCCTATATGGGCGAAGAAGAATTCGTATTTAACTCCGATGAGGTTGTTGGTGGTGCAGTTCCAAAGAACTTCTTCCCTGCAGTTGAAAAAGGCTTACGCGAATGCGTAGCATCCGGTCTTATTGCGGGTTACCCAATGGTTGGTATCAAAGCTTGCCTTCACGACGGTTCTTACCACCCTGTTGACTCTTCTGAAATGGCATTCAAAATGGCTGCAAGAATTGCTTTCAAAGCCGCAGTTCCTGAAGCAGCTCCCACAATTCTTGAACCTATCGGAACTCTCAAAGCTTATATTCCCGATAAGGATTTAGGCGATATTATGGGTGATGTTAATAAACGTCGCGGTAGAGTTTTAGGTATGGGACCCGCAGAAGAAACAGGAACTCAGGAGCTTATTGCTGAAGTTCCTATGGCTGAAATGAGCGACTTTGCTATTACTCTTCGTTCAGTAACAGCAGGCAGAGGATCATTCACACTTGAATTTGCCCGTTATGAAGATGCTCCCAATAATATTGCAGAAAAAGTTATTGCAGAAGCAAAGCTTGCTGACGATGATGAATAAAAATTACAGCCTCCCGTTTTGGGAGGCTGTAATTTTTATGATTTAAATTCTTGCTTTGGCATCGTCATACATCTTTTCGATTTCTTCGAAATGACTATAATTATCTTTTTGTTTTATAAGCTTTTCTGCATCAAGATAAACCTTTGCAGCGCGGTTGAAATATGCGTGTTTATCCATTTCCTCTTTAGAGAATTTACGTGCTTCTTTTCTGTCTGCATCAGTTTTCTTGATATCTTCTTTTAACTGTAAAACCTTTGAAGAATCTTTTGCTTTTTTTGCATCCTTCAAATCAATATAAAGTGTTTTAAGCTTTGCTTCGCAATCATCTTCTGCATTAAAGAACTTATCAAGCTCTGCAAAGTCGGGTTGTTTGAATTCCTGTCCCTTGCTGAAATATTTTTTAACTGCCTTGTAAGAAGCCTTCTTGCTTTTCGCAATTTCTATAGCAGTTTTGCGGATTTCTTTTTCTTCCTTAGTTGATTTGGGCATTGCTTTTGCAATAGAAAGTTCCTGATTTATAAGTGAAATATCTGCATTAAGAAGAGCATCAAGACCTGCAAAGTATACTTTCTCATTTTCTCTTACCTGAAGTTCTACTGCAGGAGTTGAGAATTTATCAAGCTCTTCACAAACAAATTTACCGATTTCAATTTCATCGTTAAATTCTTTATCTGCAAGATATGCTTTCTTTGCAGCTTTTCTTTCTTCTTTATCTTTTATAGATTTATAAGATTTTTTGTCTAATGCTTTAGGCGAAGCTACTGCCATTTCTTTTGCATTGCGGATAATATCAATAACCTCAACAAGCTCGGCATCCTTGAGAACACCATTACCATAGTCTTCAAACATTGCGCGAACCTTAAGAACACGGATAACAGATTTCTGCTTTCTTTCGTTAAAGTCATACCAGATATAAGGAATAACGTTCATTGCTGCACCAACTGCGGCAACAATAATAAGAACCTTAGAAAGACTTAAAAGAAGATCAACATCATAAAGAGCAGAAAGAGCATTGTTATAGTTGTCCTGTCCGTTTGCCAACTGTTCCGAAAGGAGCTGACCAACAGTAGTTTTTCCGTCACCTAATACTCTGTTAAGAACTTCGGGATTTGATGTAACAACTGCTGCATTTTCCTTTGTTAAACCATTCTTTTCATAAATAAAAGGAAGAACCGAAGATGTAAGAAGAGTTATAACAGTACCGATAGTTGTAACAACGGCAAACATACCATCAATTCTTTCTCCTGTTCTATACTGCTGATAGTCGCGGATATCTGCCTGAATTGCAGGATTGAGAATATGAGCAAATGAACCCATAAAGGCATTGAGATAAAGACATCCCATAATAAGCCATATTGTAAGATTATGTATCTCATTCGTAAATGGTAACATCATTAATATAAATGCAATATTAAATAAGTTTGTTACAATGAGAACTGCTTTTTTACCCCACCGTTTAATGCAGAATGGTGCTAAAAGCATACCCCACAGGGATGCATTACCATAAACTGTAATGATAAAACTATATTGCCCACCTGAACATGCACCGCCATAGTTATAGAACCAAAACATTATATTTGCATAGGCTGACTCTAAGAAACCAATCCAGCCTGCAAGAGAAATAATCCAGAAATATTTGTTTTTTGCAACTGCTTTAAGAGCATCAATAAACTTAATCTGAACAACGTGAGTTCTTGCCTGAACGATTTTCTCTTCTGTATGCTTATAAACAATCATACAAAGGAGAAGACCACCCACAGTAAGTATCGGATATAAAAATCTATAAACACGAATATCTGTTTGATTTGAATGGAATAAGTGTTGTGCAATTAAAGGCTGAATAAAGTTTACTACTGTTGGAGCAAAAGAATAAACAACACTTTTGATTGATGCAACATCAGTTCTTTCCTGAGAGTTGGGAGAAAGAACATGAATAAGATTTTCGTATGCATCGTAGAAGAAATAATAGAAAAAGTGAAGCAATAGATTCAGGAACATTATGATTGCACATTTTGCAACATAAGCCTTTGTTTCGCCGAAAATCATTCCATCCCCTAACCAATCGGAAAGCTTTGCATAAGGGAACCATACCAATATGTTACAAATTATTGCTGCAGGAAGCGCCATTGAAACAATGTAAGGACGGTATTTACCTGCTTTGTTACGGGTATTGTCAATAATATTTGCACGAATACCTGTCAAGGGAATATTTGCAATAACAGCAAGCACGTACATTATGTACATATCCATTGGATCAACACCCAATGTACTGGAAAGAAGGGTACTGTTTGTTGCCAACAAACAAGCGGAACCCATTGTGATAATCATATATGCACCGATACCACCACCGGAATAAGCAGCGATTTCCTTAAAGGGCATATATCTTTTTGCAGGCGGAGTTTTCCAATAGGTTTTAACCTTTGAAATACCCTCTACTGCTTTTTGTTTTAAGCTCATTTCGATACTCCTTTTTTCAAAATTTGCGCTATTATATAACATTATAATAGTATCATAAAACATTGTTTTGTTCAATGCAAAATAAAGAAGATTAACGAGAGTTTTTCACTTTCGTTAATCTTCAACAAATATGGTTTTTATTTAATGTGCAATTCGGATATCAAAATTATTTCTGATAATCCATTATTTTTTCATCTTCAACAAAAATTGTGCAATGAATTGTCCAAAAACCACCTAATGAAACCTTGACAAGTCTTCCGTCAGGTAATCTGCCGATTAATTTTGCTCTTGTGCCATCACCTTTTGTTTCGTCATGAAGTTTACCATTTATGAATAATCTTTCTGTCAAAACTTCATTTTCAACATGTATATTATTGCCGTAATAGTTAGCATCCCAGGTTTTCATAATGTTTGCTCCTTTCAAAAGGATTTAGTTTTCGGTGCTATCACCTTCACCATCTGCAGAAACATCAAGAATTGCAGCACCACCTGTTGCATAAGGAAGCTTACCGTCCCATTTTTCTATCTTATTGTTTTCAAGAACATTTTTACTAAGTGACTTTTCAATTCTTTCATTAGCTTCAGCCTGAGCTTCTGCTTTTCTGAGAATTGCTTTTGCCTCTGCCTCTGCTGCAATAACTTTCTTTTCAGCCTGAGCATTTGCTTCAACTATCAACTGCTCCTGCTCGGTTTTTGCTTTAAGAAGGTTCTGCTGAGCAACTTCTTTTGCTTCAATTGCTTTTGCAAACTCTTCTGAGAATGAGAAATTAACAATATTGAACTTTTCAATTACAATACCGTACTCTTCCATTTTTTCTGCAAGAGTATCCTGAATTTCAATTGCAACTTTAGAACGGCTTGTTACAAGCTGTTCTGCAGTATATTTTGCAGTTACTGCTTTAAGACTTTCGTGAATTGCAGGCATAAGCATAATAGTTTCATAATCTCTGCCTATTTCTCTGTAAATTTTTGCAGATGAACTGTCACCTATTTTGTAGTTAACAACAATAGTGGTTGAAATTGCCTGAAGGTCTTTGGAAACAGATTCTGCGCCTTCAATTTCACATTTCTGAATCTGGTTGCTCATTTTAACAACATTCTGTACTAAAGGAGCTTTAAAATGGAAACCCTCGGACAAAACATTATCGCTTACTTTTCCTAAAGTAACTACAACACCTGTATGACCTGCAGGAACAATTGTAATTGATGCTAAAAGTGCAATAATTACAACTACTGCAATAACTGCCACAATAATAATTTTCTTTGCATTGGAAAAATTGAATTCGCCAACAACTTTTGCATTTTTAATCATAATATGTACTCCTTTTATTTTTATGTTTTATATTTTGTTCCACGTGAAACATTTTCGTATTTATGACCTTTGCTCCCGTGAAACTATATTTTAAAAATTGTTCCACGTGGAACATTAGTCTTTTACAAATTGCTGAAGCATTATATCTGCTTCATTTTTCAGATTAGAAGAAATATGTGCCAACATCATAATTTCAAGTGCATTGCGCAATTTCTCTTTACCTCCGGAAAAAGGCTCTTTATAATCTTTGATTTCTTCATCAATAACGCTGACAACAGTTTCCTTATTCCAATTTCCGATTTTGTCAACTGCTGCGGTAACGGAACACATAATGCTATAGAGTTCACCGTCGGGAATAGCGTCATCACACCTATCATCGACTTTACCGTTGATGTATGACATTAAGGAAACAATGTTAGAGAGCTGCATTGCACCTTTTAGCATATTGATTATAAGAACTCTAGCAATTGAGGTTTCTCCATATCTCCGGTCCTTTGGGGGTTCAATCCATCCTCGTTTAACCCAATTCTGAATTGTTGTCGCCTCAAGACCTGAAATCTCTGCAAGCTGGGAAAGGGTGAAGCCACCGGTAAGCTTCATTGCTGTTCTTATAGGTTCAAATGCTTTTTCTTTCATTTGCATTCTCTCACTCCTTTCGTCCCACGATTGTTTTTCGTGTTGCTATGATAATATCACAGGTTCACGTGACTGTCAAGTATTTTCTTAAGATTTTTTGCATATTTTTACAATATCCGACAAAAAAATACTATTTTGTAGTTTTACTTTACTTTAACACTATATTCACAGTTTGCTAATATTTTTTTGCTAAACTTAAGGTGTACTTGGAAAGGGAGCCGCACCCGAATACAAGTATTTAGTTCTGAGAGGAACTAACCCCTCCTCAAGTAAACCCAAGATACAGAGTGTTATACTATGTATCGGGAATGCAGCGTCTGTCCCCACAGGCGCTGTATTTCTTTTTATAAAATTAAAAACTTGAAATTAGAAAAGAGTAATTAATGGTCTGCGATGCTAATACATAGTTGCTTTGCGCAGAACCACATTTCTAATTTTTCATTTGTAATTTCTAATTTATAATGCTTGACTATTAATTAATATAGTAGTAAAATATATAATTGATTAAATTTGTATAAAAATCTGACATTTACAGATTGGAGGCTTCATTTTGGCTATTATTCAAGTTGACGCACTCACAAAAGCTTATGGCGACAACATAGTTCTCAATGATATGAGCTTTTCTCTTCCCGAAGGTGAAATCATCGGTTTATTTGGTCCTAACGGTTGCGGTAAAACTACCCTTATGAAAATTCTTACAGGGCTCATTCATGACTATAAAGGTAATGTGCTTATTGACGGAGTTAAGCCCGGTGAAAGCACAAAAGCCTTTACCGCTTATTTGCCTGAACAGACCTTTGTTCACGAATGGATGAGAAATATTGATGCCGTCAATTATTTCAATGACTTTTTCACTGATTTTGATAAAAATAAAGCTCTTGAAATGTTAAAACGTTTCGGTCTTTCTGAAAAGCAGAAATCAAAAACAATGTCCAAAGGTATGCAGGAAAAGCTTTTGTTATCTTTAGTTATGTCAAGAGATGCAAAGCTTTATATATTGGACGAGCCCATGGGTGGTGTTGACCCTGCAACAAGAAGCTCCATTCTTAATTTTATTATGGAAAACTATGCAGAAAAATCAACTCTTCTTGTTTCAACTCACCTTATAAATGATTTGCAGTCTGTTTTTACTCACGCTTTATTTATGGGTAACGGAAAAGTTCTTCTTAACGATAGTGTTGAAGAAATAACAAAAGACGGTAAATCAATTGAGGACATTTTCAAGGAGGTATTTTCAAATGTTTGGTAAACTCTTAAAAAATGACCTTAAAGCGCAGTGGCATTCAATGTCCGTCGTTTTCCTTTGCACATTCATTATTGCAGCTGTAGCAGAAATACTTACAATAACATCAGATGAGAAAGTTGTAACAGTAATGGGCGGTATGCTTGTAAGTCTTGCATTAGGCTTTGCTTGTATAATCATTATTATCGCCGTTGCTATGATGTTTTCAAAAACTATGTTTGGCAGGGCTGGCTATCTCACATTAACTCTTCCTGTTAAAACAGGTTCACTTTTAACATCAAAAACAATTTCAAGTCTTATCTGGGTTTTCGTTGTTTATGCTTTATTTTTAGGCTCTCTTTTTCTTTGGGTATTTCAGGTTAAGGATGCTTTAGGCGAAGAAGTTATGGAGAGCGCAGAAAACCTTTTAAGCCTTTTCGGTGTCCCTTCTTTCTTAACAATTTTCATGGGAGCTTTTTCCTTCTGCCTTTCGCTTGCTGTTTTAGTTCTTGTGGCTGTTCAGTCTTTGCAGTTAGGTTTAACTCTTTCTCATGTATCCCCTATTTCTAAATTTGGAAACATAGGTGTAATAATTATATTCTTTGGTCTTTTTGCAGTAATTCAGACTGTTTCAAACGCAATTGCAGATTTACTTCCCTGCGGACTTGTCATTACTCCCGAGGTTATTAAAATTACAAGTAATATTCATACAACAAAAGCTTCTTTAGGCATAAATGCTATGGGCGTTAATGTTGTTGGCTCACTTGTAAGACTTGCAATTGCAATCGGACTTCATTTTCCAACAAAATATCTTATTCAGCATAAGGTAAACGTAAAATAAAAAATTCTCACTCTGAAAGGGCGTATAAATATGGATAATATGAACGGTCTTAAAAGAACCGTTTACTGCGGTGAGCTTCGTGCAGAAAATATCGGAAACGAAGTAACCGTTTGCGGTTGGGTTGCAAAACAGCGTGACCTCGGCGCACTTATTTTCGTTGACTTGCGCGACAGAACAGGTATTGTTCAGTTAGCGTTTGACGAAACAACAGATAAAGAAATTTTTGAAAAGGCTTTTTCAGTAAGAAGCGAATTTGTTCTCATGGCAAAAGGTATTGTTCGTGAGCGTTCCTCAAAAAACAGCGAAATCCCCACAGGCGACATTGAAATTGATGTTAAGGATTTAAGAGTACTTTCAAAAAGTGAAACTCCCCCCTTCGATATCGTTGAAAACTGTCAGACAGCAGAGCTTACAAGACTTAAATACCGCTATCTTGACCTTCGCCGTCCTGATTTACAGCAGAATATTCTTTTCCGTCACAAAGTAACAAAAATCACTCGTGACTATTTTGATGAAAACGGATTTATTGAGATTGAAACTCCCATGCTCATTAAATCCACTCCCGAAGGCGCAAGAGATTTCCTTGTTCCCAGCCGTATTCATCAGGGCTCATTCTATGCTCTTCCTCAGTCACCTCAGCTTTATAAACAACTTTCAATGGTTGCCGGATTTGACAGATATATGCAGATAGCCCGTTGCTTTCGTGATGAAGATTTGAGAGCAGACAGACAGCCTGAATTCACTCAGATTGACCTTGAAATGTCTTTCGTTACAATGGAAGATGTTCTTTCAATCGGTGAAGGCTATATTGCAAGAGTATTTAAGGAAGCTCTCGGAGTTGAAATTCCCCTTCCCCTTCCCAGATTAACTTATAAAGAAGCAATGGAACGCTATGGTTCCGATAAACCCGATACCCGCTTTGGTATGGAAATTTTCGATCTTACCGATATTGTTAAGGATTGTGGATTCTCTGTATTTTCTTCAGCAGTTTCAGGAGGCGGTTCAGTTCGCGGTATTACTGCTAAAAATGCGGTTACAACTTACACAAGAAAAGAAGTCGACAAGCTTACAGAATTTGCAAAAGGTATCGGCGCAAAAGGTCTTGCATGGATTCGTCTTACCGATGATGGTATTGCTTCCTCCTTTGCTAAATTTATGACAGAGGATGAAATGGAAGCAATCCTTGAAAAAGCAGGCGCTGAAAAGGGCGACGTTGTTTTCATTATTGCAGATACAAAGAACAGCTCTGTTCTTTCCGTTCTCGGCTCTCTTCGTAACGAAACTGCAAAGAAGCTTGATATTATCGGCGATGGCTTCAATCTTTTATGGATTGTTGAATTTCCCTTCTTTGATTGGGATGAAGATACTCAGCAATTTGTTGCAATGCACCATCCCTTCACTTCTCCTCTTCCCGAATGTCTCCCCTACCTTGAAACAGATAAGGCATCCGTAAGAGCAGAAGCTTATGACCTTGTTCTTAACGGTGTTGAGCTTTCTTCAGGTTCAATCCGTATTACCGATTCCGATTTACAGGACAGAATTTTCAAACTTCTCGGTCTTTCTGATGAGGAAGCTCAGCAGAAGTTCGGTTATCTTCTTGATGCCTTCAAATTCGGTCCTCCTCCTCACGGCGGTATGGGTATCGGTCTTGACAGACTTATTATGCAGCTTCTTCAGGTTGACTCTCTTCGTGATGTTATTGCATTCCCCAAGGTTCAGAACGCGAGTGAACCCATGACAGAATGTCCCTCAAAAGTTGATAATATTCAGCTTGAAGAATTAGGTATTAATTTAAACGAGGAAGAAAAATAATAAAAATATAAATACACTGAATTTTTCCTCTATTTCAGTGCTAAAATATAAAAAAACACTTGAAAATAGGGGCGAAATATTATAAAATTATTATGTAAAAATATGAAATTCATTTTCGGAGGATTTAATTATGGTAACAGCAGGCGATTTCAAAAACGGCGTTACATTCGAAATGGATGGTAAGGTATATTCCATCATCGAATTCCAGCACGTAAAACCCGGTAAAGGCGCAGCTTTTGTTCGTACAAAAATCAGAGATGTAATCAATGGTAGTGTTGTTGAAAAAACATTCAGCCCCACAGACAAATATCCCACAGCTTTCATCGAGAGAAAAGATATGGAATATTCTTATGAAGACGGTGGTCTTTACTATTTTATGGACCCCGAAAGCTACGAAATGATTCCCGTTGATGCTTCAAACCTTTCCGATAACTTCAAATTCGTTAAGGAAAATATGACTTGTAAGATTCTTTCTTACAAAGGCAACGTTTTCGGCGTTGAACCCCCCACATTCGTAACTCTTCAGGTTACAAAAACTGACCCCGGTTTCGCAGGTAACACAGCTACTAATGCTACAAAACCCGCTACTGTTGAAACAGGTGCAGAAATCAAAGTTCCTCTCTTCATTGATGAGGGAGAAATGATTAATATCGACACAAGAACAGGTGAATACCTCTCAAGAGCATAATTACTTTTGAGTGTTCAATAAATTTTAGGAGGTCATTGAAATGACACTTACAGAAAAAGTTGCATACCTTAAAGGTCTTGCAGCAGGTCTTGAACTTGACAAAGACTCCAAAGAAACAAAAATTTTTGAAGCTATGTTCGATATTCTCGAAGATATGGCTCTTACAGTAAGCGATATTGATGAGGATCTCAGCGCAGTTGAAGATCTCGTTGATGCTATTGACGAAGACCTTGACGAGCTTGAAGAATATGTATTCTGCGACGATGAGGATTTCTGTGATTGCTGCGATTGCGAAGACGATGAACTTTATGAAGTTGAATGTCCTTCTTGCGGCGAAGAAATCTATCTTGATGATGAAATGCTCGATGAAGAGTTTATTGAATGCCCCGCTTGTGGCGAAAAGCTCGAGCTTGATATCGAATTTGACGATTGCGATTGTGACTGCGGTTGCTGCGATTGTGACGAAGAATAATCAATTTAAAAAGCCTTCCTTTTTGGAAGGCTTTTTTTAGTGGTAAATTGTAAATGGCAAGTGGAAAGTTTCGGGACCTGCGATCGGCATTATATTATAATGTTTGGAAGCATAATTTCCCCTTAACTTGCCACTTATAAAACAACAACCGTATCAACTGATACGGTTGTTGTTTTATTCTTAGGTTGTTTTTCGGCTATATTAAACCCAACTGATGTTATTACGTAAGAAGAGATAAATAATAGTATAACTATAATTGCAATTACAATTTTTCTTATTGTTTCATTTCTTCTTACTATTTTACTTTCACCAATAACATATTTACTGGAACCTAATTTACCCGGATAGTTTTTTGCAAAACCATAATAGCTTTTTCGCTTTTTCACATATTCATTATTTTTAGCCACTATGCCGCCACCTCTGTAACCGGTTTATTATTTTCAGTAGTTGGTGGTGGAGCAGGGGAGGTATCGGAAACAGGAATAGTTGTATCCGGAATATCACTAACATCGTTTGAATCTGTTACTTCTGCTGTTGTATCTTCCGTAAACGGTTCTTCTGTTTGCCCGATTGTTGTCAAAACCTTTGTTGTGTCGGGAACATTTTGTTTTTCAGTTGTTTGAGGTGTATAAGGATTACTTGAAAGAGTTGTTGAAACAGTATTGTTAGAAGAACTGTTTGAATAATCCCCCTTATAATTAGCACCTCTATAAACATCTATAATAGATGTTCTTCCCTCATTTAAGGTAATATTAGTTTTACCGTAAAGCTCATTCTGTAATTTATGTGCGGCTAGTTGGTAATCAACAACCCAAATCCAAGCATTTGCATCGCCGGAAGTTCTGCATTCTTCATCAGGCATCTGGAGCTGTGTTCTTTCATAATTAAACCATTTACCTGTAACTGCCTGAACACCTATGGAAAGAATCTGTGTTTCACTGTAGCCTGTATAAACATAAGGCAACAAAATATCAATATATTTATTAAGGTCACCAACAGAAGCAGTTTTTACTCTGTCAATAATTGATTCTATAACCTGCCTTTGACGGCGTGTACGGCTAACATCACCATCAGAATCACAACCACGAATTCTGCAGAAACAAAGTGCCTGTTCTCCGTTTAAAGTAACATCTTCTCCATAAGGAAGACTGACTTTAAATCGTTTATAATTATAATCAGCCTCATATTTCTGCACATCAACGGTTACACCGCCCATAGCATCGATTATTTCTACAAATGATTCAAAATTAACCATAACATAGTTATCAATTTCTATTTTATAGTTATTTTCAATTGTTTGCATAAGACATTCCGGACCGCCCATTGAAAATGCCGCATTAAGCTTAGAACAACTTGAACCATTGGGGCTATCAATATAGAGATAACTATCTCTTAAAAATGAAACTAATTTTAATTGTTTAGTTTTTTTGTTAAGAGAAATAAGCATCATAACATCAGTATTACCTGAATTTGTTCCTCTATCTGCACCAACAAGAAGCACATTTATAACATTCTTGCTTGACATTTTAAACTCATTACCCTGAGTTGCCCAGTCTTTTAGTGCTTGTTTAAAATCTGCAGAACCAATATCTATATTAATATCTCCGATTTCATCATCATCGTAAATAGTATCATCATATTCTGCATTATCTATATTATCACCCATAAGGCCAAATTTTTTTGCTACAAAAATACCCAAAACAGTTGTCAAAGAGAGAATAATTGCCAATAAAATTGCAACAACACTTACAACAATTTTCTTTTTCTTCGGTAAATTATTATACCAATTTGAAAGGCGCTTAAAAATATTTTCTTTCTTTTTTTCAGAGCTTTTAATATCTTTAGTGTCCTCTGTTTCTTCGATTTTATCCTTTATAGGCGGTGGAGAAGGCTTTTTTTCTTGATTATTAGCATCTTTTTTTGCAATTTCATCAAGCAAATCTATATAATCCTGCAAGCCTTCCTCACGCTTATTACTGTCAGACATAACTTATTCCTCCGTAGCCTCAATATTTACGTCTTCAGTTCCTATATCTTCATTATCTCCTGATGTATCGCCTGCACCCTCTGTTGCAGTACCATCATCCTCAACCTCACCATTGATTTCATTTTCATCATGTTCGGTTGTGGAAAGAGTTACAACTTTATCACCCTCACCAAGACGCATTACCTTAACACCCTTTGAAGGACGAGCGCAAACTCTTACTGCTGCTGCAGGAATTCTTATGATAATGCCATCCTGCGAGATGAGAATAATATCATCTTCTTCATTTATATCGCTGATAGCGGCAACCTCACCATATTTTTCAATATGATAGTTCTTAAGACCCTTACCGCCTCTTGACTGAACACGATAGTTATCATTATCGCTTATACGACCAAAACCGGTTTCGCTTACTGTGAGAAGCTTGCCGCCCTCGCTCATAACACTCATACCAACAACTTCGTCACCGTCTTTAAGAGTAATAGCCTTAACACCGCTTGCAGTTCTTCCGAGAGGTCTTGCATCATTTTCATTAAAACGAATGCACATACCCTTCTTAGTTGCAACAAGCAAATCATCATTACCTGATGTAAGCTTAACCCATGCAAGCTCATCATCTTCACGAAGAGTAACGGCTATAATACCGTTTCTTCTTGTGTTTCTGTAAATATCAAGAGAGGAACGCTTAATAAGACCTTTTCTTGTTACCATACAGAGATACATGCCTTGGTCTTCCTTAGGAACTCTTATCATTGCAGAAACTTTCTCTCCGTTTTCAAGAGGAAGAATATTAACAATGTTAGAGCCCTTGCTTGTTTTGCTTCCTTCAGGAATTTCATATCCTTTAAGACGATATGCGCGACCTCTTGTGGTATAGAACATAATTGAATCATGAGAAGATGCAATAAACATAGTTTCTGCATAGTCATCCTCTCTTCTTGTCATACCCTTAACACCACGGCCACCCCTGTTTTGAATAGAAAACTGATCAACAGGCTGACGCTTGATGTAGCCCATATTTGTATAGGTATACATGCATTTTTCTTCGGGAATAAGGTCTTCAATATCAACCTCACCGCTTACATTTTCAATAGCAGTTCTTCTGGGATCGGAATATTTCTTATTGATAACAGCAAGTTCTTCTTTTACAATATTGAGAACTCTTTCGTGAGAACCGAGAATATCTTCATAATCCTTGATTTTTTCACGAAGCTCATTAAGTTCATTAGTAATTTTGAGAATTTCAAGGCCTGCCAATTGACCTAAACGGAAAGCTACAATAGCTGCTGCCTGAACATCGTCAAAGTCGAACTTTTCCATAATTGCAGTCTTGGCTTCTGCCTGACCGCCTTTACAAGCACGGATTGTTGCAATAATTTCATCAACAATATCAATTGCTTTTCTGAGACCATCGAGAATATGCGCTCTTTCCTGAGCTTTTTTAAGGTCAAACTGTGTCCTTCTGATAATAACATTGCACTGGTGGTCAATATATTTTTGAAGAATTTCTTTAAGAGTAAGAATTTTAGGTTGACCATCATCAAGAGCAAGAAGAATTACACCACAGGTTGACTGAAGCTGAGTATAAGTAAATAACTTATTAAGAACAACCTGTGCATTCGCATCTCTTTTAATATCAATTTCAATGTGCATACCCATTTTATCGGATGAATAGTCGTTAATATCGGAAATACCTTCAACTCTTTTATCTTTAACAAGGTCTGCAATTGATTCAATAAGTCTTGCTTTATTAACCATATAAGGAATTTCGGTGATAATAATTTTAAATCTACCGTTTTTACCCTCAACGATTTCGCATTTAGCACGAACAATAACCTTTGCTCTACCTGTTGCATAAGCAGCTCTGATACCTGCTCTGCCCATAATGATACCACCGGTAGGAAAGTCAGGACCCTTGATATGCTCCATAAGGTCTTCAAGCTCTGCTTCCGGATTATCAATAAGGCATTCAATAGCACCGCAAACCTCACCTAAATTGTGAGGGGGAATATTTGTTGCCATACCAACTGCAATACCTTGAGAACCATTAACTAGAAGGTTCGGAAAACGAGCGGGTAAAACAGTGGGCTCTTTAAGTCTGTCATCATAGTTAGGAATAAAATCAACAGTATTTTTTTCAATATCTGTGAGCATTTCCAATGACATTTTGCTCATTCTTGATTCTGTATAACGATATGCAGCAGCGGGGTCACCATCAATTGAACCGAAGTTACCGTGACCATCAACAAGCATATATCTCATAGAGAAATCCTGAGCAAGTCTTACCATTGCATCATAAACAGATGCGTCACCATGGGGATGATATCTACCGAGAACGGAACCAACTGTATCAGCACACTTACGATATGCCTTATCAGGAGTGAGGTTGTTTTCGTACATTGTATAAAGAATTCTTCTGTGAACAGGCTTTAAACCATCTCGCACATCAGGAAGAGCACGGGAAGTAATAACAGACATTGAATAATCAAGGAAAGCTGTTCTAACTTCTTTATTTATTTCAACATTTATAATTCGTTGATTTTCATAAGGGTCAGGAAGATTATTTACACCTTGAGTGACGCCTTCATTTTTTTCATTAAATTCGTCCATCTTTTAAATCCTCCCTTTCTTAAATATCAAGATTTTTAACATATTTAGCATTTTTCTCAATAAATTCTCTTCTGGGTTCAACCTTGTCACCCATAAGAATTGAGAAGGTTTCATCTGCTTTTTCTGCATCTTCGACCGTAACTCTTAACATAAGTCTAGTTTCGGGATTCATAGTTGTTTCCCAAAGCTGCGATGGGTCCATTTCACCAAGACCTTTATAACGCTGAATTGAGAAACCTGTTCCCACCTCTGCCATTATTTTATCTCTTTCTTCATCAGAATAAGCATATTGATGCTTTTGACCTTTACTTATTCTATAAAGAGGAGGCTGAGCAAGGTAAACGTGACCTGTTGTAATAAGTTCAGGCATATAGCGGAAGAAGAAAGTAAGCAGAAGTGTTCTGATATGAGCACCATCAACGTCAGCATCGGCCATTATAATAATTTTATCATAACGAAGCTTATTAATATCAAAATCTTCGCCTATACCTGTACCAAGAGCAAGAACAACGGGAGTAAGTTTATCATTACCGATAACTTTATCAAGTCTTGCTTTTTCAACGTTAAGCATTTTACCCCAAAGAGGAAGAATTGCCTGAAACATTCTGTCTCTGCCAAGCTTTGCGGAACCGCCCGCAGAATCACCCTCGACGATATAAACTTCAGTTCTTACATTGTCTTTTTCAATACAGTCTGCAAGCTTACCGGGAAGACTATTACTTTCAAGAACAGATTTTCTTCTTGCGTTATCTCTGGCTTTACGTGCTGCTTCTCTTGCTCTTGAAGCATCAAGTGCTTTGCTGAATATTGCTTTTGCTTCTGCAGGATTTTCTTCAAAATATGTGGAAAGCTTTTCATAAACACATTTTGAAACAAGGGGAGTAATATCGGTATTACCCAATTTACCCTTTGTTTGTCCTTCAAACTGTGCTTCAGTAAGCTTTACACTGATAACTGCAGTAAGACCTTCACGAACATCATCACCTGAAAGGTTTTTATCGTTATCTTTTAAAAGCTTATATTTTCTGCCGTATTCATTAAATACTCTGGTTAATGCAGTTTTAAAACCATTTTCATGAGTACCGCCATCAATAGTTCTTACATTATTAGCGAAACTCAAAATTAATTCATTATAACTGTCATTATACATAAGGGCAATATTTGCTTCTCTGTCACCACTAACAGCTGAAAAATGAATAGGTTTTTCATGAAGAGGAGTAAGTCCTCTTTTATTTGTTTCAAATTCTACGAAGGATGAAATACCGCCTTCAAAGCAATAAACCTCTTTTACTTCATCAACATCACGCTTATCAGTAAGAGAAATTGAAAGACCTGCATTAAGAAAAGCCTGTTCCCTTAATCTTCTTTCAAGAGTTTCAAACTCATAAACAGTTGTTTCGGTAAATATTTCAGAATCAGCTTTAAATCTGATAAGAGTACCTGTTTCATTTGTATCACCAATAACCTTAAGGTCACAAGTGGGATTACCTCTTTCAAAGCGTTGATAATGAACATGGCCATCCTGGGAAACTTCAACCTCAAACCATTCAGAAAGAGCGTTAACAACAGAAGAACCAACACCGTGAAGACCACCGGAAACCTTATAACCACTACCACCGAATTTACCACCTGCATGAAGAACAGTAAGAACAACAGTAACAGCAGGAAGACCTTGTTGCTCATTGATGCCAACAGGAATACCACGGCCGTTATCACGAACGGTTATAATATTATCGGGAAGAATTTCAACTTCAATATGAGTACAGAAACCTGCAAGTGCCTCGTCTATAGAGTTGTCAACAATCTCATAAACAAGGTGATGAAGTCCTTTAGGTCCTGTTGAACCTATGTACATACCCGGTCTTTTTCTAACCGCTTCAAGACCTTCAAGAACCTGAATTGCACTTGCATCATATTTTTCAGTAACAACAGTGTCAATTTCTGCGTTCTCATCAAGAACTACTTCGTTTTCTTTAGCTTCTTCGAGAAGCTCCTCTTCGGTTTTAATAATGTTTTCGTCCAAAATACTAACCTCCGTAGAAGATTAAAATAAATATATAAAAAATTTATTTACATAATTAGTGTGGGTTACCTGATTCTATTCTTCGTAAAATAGTTCCCACGGAAACAGGAGAAATATAAATCCTTTTACCTTTTGGAGTCTGGCAAACAATAAAGGATTTTGGAAGTTCAAAAGGTGCAACATTTATTACATTTTTTTCTTTCTCCGCATTATTAAGATAATCTATTGTTTTTTTCATAACAGTTGTATTATCCATATCAAAAATACCTATAATTTCTTTATCAATAACAACTGTGTCTTGACCTATATGAATAAACATTAAATTATCTCACCGCCCTTAATAAGAAAGGACTTACCACCACATAGCCTTAAAACCTGTGACGGGTCACAACAGGTAAGAAAAACTTGCCTGCCGTTTATATGGTTAAGAACATAATCCTGACGCTTTTCATCAAGCTCGCTCATAACATCATCAAGAAGTGCAACGGGAGTTTCCCCCGTAACTTTTTTTATTATTTCCGATTCACCTAATTTAAGTGCCAATGCACATGAACGTTGTTGACCTTGTGAGCCAAAGCTTCTTGCACTAACATCATTAATCAAAATCTCTAAATCATCCCTATGAGGGCCAACAGTGGTTGTTTTTGAAAATATATCCTCTTTTCGGGCTTTTTTAAGATTTTCAATTTCACTTAAGTATATATCTTTTACAGAAAAATCTTTATTTATATTTTTTGAATAAAAGACGGAAAAACTTTCTTTATTTTCAGAAATACCCGAATAAATATCCTTACTGTAATCAGAAAGTAAATCTATATATTGAAGTCTTTCTTTAATTACACAAGAAGAATATCTTGCTAATTGGTCATCCCAGGTATCAAGCATATCGTAAAGCTCTGTATTTAAATGCAAATCCTTAAGCAAAGCATTTCTTTGAATTAATGCTCTTTTATAGCCTGCAAGATGCTCTGCATAAGATGGCTTTAATTGGCATAAAGCAGTATCTAAAAACTTTCTTCTTGCAGCCGGACCATCCTTTATTAAGGATAAATGAACAGGAGAAAAAATAACTGCATAGAAAGAACCTATAAGCTCTGCAGTTGAGCGAAGAGAAACTCCGTTTAAAAAAGCATTTTTCTTTTTATCTGCAATAATTATTTCAGATTTTTTTTCTCTTACATTATCGGAAAATTCTAAATTAATTTTTGAAAACTCTTCTCCAAATTTAATCAGCTCATTATCCTTTGCACCACGAAAGCTTTTACACCCTGTAAAAAGCCATATCGACTCTAAAATATTAGTTTTTCCTTGCGCATTTTCGCCGTAAATAACATTTACTCCGTTATCAGCAGTAAAGCTTAAATCGGCTATATTTCTGAAATTTTTAATTTTTACAGAATTAACCGTCATACTTCACCGCTTCTTTAAGTTATTTTACATTGTAAATTATTCTTTCGTATTCAGCGTAGTCACCCTGACGGAGCTTTTTTCCGCGCATAGTGCAGGTTTCTCCGTTAACTTTTACTTCGCCTTCTTGAATTATTATTTTTGCATGTCCGCCCGTATTAACAACACCAACATTTTTTAAAAGGTCATCAAGTCGAATGTAATCACCTTTTAAAATAAAATCCTTGTGTTCTTTTTGAGCTACTTTTACTTTTACTTTTATTTTCATTTTTTGAACATTCTTTCAATTATTGTTTAAAACTTATTTTATTAGCCTATATTTTCATTTTTTAATCTCATAGGAATAATTAAGAAAATAAAACTATCACCTTCAACGGGTTTAACAATAATAGGAGAAACAGGGCTTGAAAGTTCAATTTTAACCTCATCAACATCAACCGTACGTAAACAATCAGTTAAATAGGTATTGTTAAAGCCTATTTCAAGTCTTTTTCCTTCAATTGAAGCAGGAATTTTATCAGTTGCTGCACCAAGAGAGGTTGCACTGGAAATTCTTATTGTGTTATCGTCAAAAATGCAACGAACAGGGCTTTTAATTTTACTTGTAATAAGAAGAGACGTTCTTTCAACACTGTCAAGAATAAGTTTAAGGTTAACTCTTGCTTTTGTTGTGCTTTCTGAAGGAATTGCATTTTTGTAGTTGAAGAATTCACCTTCTAAAAGACGGGAAATGATTCTGTAATTACCGATTTCAAAAAGAATGAATTTTTTACCGATAGAAAAAGTAATGTTTGAATCATCATCATCTGTTAATTTAACAACCTCAGAAAGAGTTTTTGCAGGTACAACGAATGTCATATCTTCGCCTGCATATTCAATTATTTCATTTCTGATTGCAAGACGGAATCCATCGCAGGAAATAAGGCGAAGATTGTTGTTTTCAACTTCAAATTTAATACCTTTGTGAACGGGTTTAATATCCTGAACTGCAACTGCAAAAATAGTTTGCTTAACCATATTTTTAAGAATACCTTGCTTAATTGCAAAAGGAATACCACCTGAAACTGTGGGAAGCTCGGGATAATCATCAGCAGGAATACCGACAAGTGAAAACTCTGCTTCTCCAGACGTAATTTTGCAAAGATTGTGGCTATCGCAATTAATAGTAACACTCTGAGCGGGTAATCTTCTTAAAATATCACAAAGAAGGCGTGCGTTAAGCACAATGCTACCTTCAGTTTCTGTTGAGCATTCAATGGTAGTTGTGATGCCAACTTCAAGGTCATAACCTGTGAGAGTAAGTTTTGAATTTTTAGCCTGAAGATAAATACCTTCTGTTGCAGGGAGAGTGCTTTTCTGAGGTACACCGCGTTGAACGATGTTACAAGCTTCAGCAAGAACGGATGTGTTACAAATTATTTTCATAATGCTACCTCCATAAAGATAGAAATAAAAGTTTTTTGATTTTGTGAATAAAACGAAAGAATGTGTTAAAAATATTAAATTAAACAGTAGCAGTAGTAGGTACTGTCAAATTGTAGAAATTGAGCTTTGACGGTTGATTTTAAAGGGTTTTTGGTAATTCTTATTTCTGTAAAGAAAATGTAAATAAATGTCAGCAATTTAGCACCTAAAAACCACAATGTTAAGAATGTTCAAAACTTTTTAAACATCTATGTTCAAATTGTTCAAAAATGCCTTCGGCATACAGAAAACCCCCGGCGAGGGTTTCCTACGATAAAACAGTCACACCGGACTGTTTTATCTACCTTCCTGCGCTTATTAAAGGAAAGGTATTTCGCATTCTGCGGAATGCGCCAAAGGGCTTTGCCCCTTGACCCCACAAGCTTTTGAAAAAGCTTGACTAAAACTTATAAATTTTTTATATTTTTAGTCTAACCTTTCGTCTTTAATGCTCTTCATTATATCGTATATATTATTTTTGAGAGAGGGGTTGTCCTCCATTTTACTTTCGCAGGATTCAATAGAATAAATAACAGTTGAGTGCTTTTTACCGCCAAACTGGCCACCTATTTCCTCAAAAGTAAGGTTTGTAACCTCTCTCATAATATACATAGCCGCCTGACGTGCATTTGAAATTTCAGCTTTTTTCTTTTCGGAGCGAATATCCTCAGGTGAAACGCCAAAGCTTCTCGCAACTTTATCAATAATATTATTTATTGTAACCTCAGTAGGCTGAGCGTAGTAAATAATGTCTTTAATAATGTCATTTGCAACGCCAATTGTCGGAGCGCTTCCATCAATTGAATAAACCGCATATAGCTTATTAACAACGCCTTCTATCTGGCGCACATTATTTTTAAGGCGCTCTGCAATGAATTCAACAACATCATCGGGAATTATCATATTAAATGCCTGAGCTTTGCGGCGGATAATTGCTATTCTTGTTTCAAGCATTGGTGGTTGAATATCTGCTAAAAGGCCTTGAACGAAACGGCTACGAAGTCTTTCTTCCAAAGTGGGAATATCTTTTGGAGGACGGTCAGAAGTAAGTACAATTTGTTTTCCTTGGTTAATAAGTGCCTCAAAGGTGTAGAAAAATTCTTCCTGAGCAACACTTGTTTTGCCGATAAACTGAATATCGTCCATAAGAAGGATGTCTGCATTTCTGTATTTGTTATGAAATTCTGACATATTTTTATCGCCCATATGGTCGATCATTTCATTAAGAAAATTTTCACCACTTGTGTAAACAATGTTCATTGAAGGCATTTTTCTTTTTGTTTCTGCATTAATAGCTTTGAGCAAGTGTGTTTTACCAAGACCGGATTCACCATATATGAAAAGTGGATTATGAACGCTACCCGGATTATTGGTAACTGCAACTGCGGCAACATAAGCAAACTGATTAGTTGAGCCGACTATGAAGTTGTTAAACGTGGGCTCCAATTTTGAAGAATCAAGCTCGCTGTCAACAGAAATTTGGTTATTATCCGAATTTTTACCGCCATTTTTAGCAGTTTCGGAATTTTTGAGGGCAGATTCATCAACTGTTACGCTTACATTAACGGGAAAACCGATTACACACTCACAAGCTTTTTTAATTTCATTCAAAAAACGATTATCAATAATATTCTTTTTAAATTCCGAGGAAGCTTGTACGGTTACACAGTCACCGTCAAAATCAATGGGAACCAAATCTTTAATCCAGGTTGATAAAACCGCATTTGAAACATTTCCTGCGATTTCCTGAAGAACCGCATTCCAAAGTTCAATAATATTATCCAATTATTTCACCCCAAAAAAATTACATCTATAATGTATATAATAACTATAATATATTCCTTTAAAGTATATCATATGGTGAGGTATTTTTCAATAAAATTAAGAAAAAAATCGACAATTTACGAAATAAATGTTCAAAAAAATTTGAATATATTAAAATAATTAAAATTTCATCTGTAAAATATTGCATTTACGGAAAATTTACTGTAATATTTACCTTGATAACATATATTTAAAAATCAAAAGAAAGGCGAAAAATGAAATATTCTAATTATAAATGCCCCGTTTGCAAAAATCAGTTTACTGAAGATGACGATGTTGTTGTTTGCCCTGAATGCGGCACCCCTCACCACAGAGAATGTTATATTCAAAACGGAAATTGCGCAAATGCAGGCAAGCACGGCACAAATGAACCTATTGAAGTTGATTTTGTGGATATAGAAGAAAATGAAGATACCATCCCCCAAGCAGAAACAACGGAAGATAATACTGAAAATTCACAGCAGGTTGTTCAGGAAATAATTGAAGAAATGAAAAGCGGAACAGGAGATTATATGCTTAATGGTAAGCATGTTTCTTTCTATGAAGCCGCAATAGGAAAAAACCAAAAATTCTATATTCCGCACTTTATGATTATGGACAAAACAAAAAAAGCTGTTTCATGGAATATTGCAGGGTTTTTTGTTCCTCTTGCTTGGTGTTTATACAGAAAAATGTATAAATTTGCAGCAATTATTTTCGCATTATATGTTCTTATGATAGGTACAATAGGATTTACTATTATGTCAAATGAAGAGTTTGTTAATGCTATTAACGAATGTGCAGAAGAAGACCCGAATTTTTATGAGAACATACTTCTTTATAATACAAAGGATTCCAATGTTTCTTTAACAGAAAAGCAAATGAAGCTCAATAAGCTTACAAATGATTATAAACCACCCGTGCCTGTTCAGATAATGACATATCTTATAACATATGGTATAAGAATAATAATGGGTATTTATGCAACAAATCTGTATTATAAGAAACTAACGAAAAATATTGAAAAGGTAGATAAATTAGACCTTTCACCCGATATGAAAAGGTCGGTTCTTTTTCGAAAATGCGGTACATTACCATTTATATTAGTAGCAATAATAGGCTTCTTTGAGTGGCAAATGTTTTAAAAAATTAAAAATTAGAAATAGAAAATGAGAAATATCGGGACTTGCAATCGGCATTATAAAGTTTCAATAATTTCCGTAACATTTATAATTGGCTTTGCCCTTAAATTTCTCATTTATAATTTGTAATTCGTAATTTAAAGGATTGTTAATTATGCACACACCTCTTGCGGACAGAATTCGTCCACAAAGTATTGATGAAATAGTGGGTCAACAGCACCTGATAGGTGAGGGTAAGCCTTTAAGAAATATAATCGAATCGGGAGAACTTCCTAACCTTATATTCTACGGACCTTCGGGTACAGGTAAAACAACTCTTGCCCGAATGATTGCTAAAAAGACCGACAGAACTTTAAGAAAGCTTAACTGCACAACTGCAGGAACTCAGGATATAAGAGATGTTGTGGAAGACCTTAACGCTTTCACAGCTCCAAACGGAATACTTTTATATCTTGATGAGATTCAATACTTTAATAAAAAACAGCAACAAACACTTTTAGAATATATTGAAGATGGTTCAATAACTCTTATTGCCTCCACAACAGAGAATCCTTATTTTTATGTATATAGTGCAATTTTAAGTCGTTCTTCTGTTTTTGAATTTAAGCATGTTTCTCCCCAAGAGGTGGAAAAAGCAGTTAATCGCGGTTTTAATCTTTTAGCAGAGGAAAAGGGTGAAGAATTTCAGGTTGAGGATGGAGTTTCATTACATATTGCAACTGCTTGCGGTGGAGATGTAAGAAAATCTCTCAATGCAGTTGAGCTTTGCGTTTTAGCTTCTCGTAAACCTCAGGAAAATGAAAAAAGAATAATTACTCTCGAACATGCAAAAGAGCTTACGCAGAAAAGCGCAATGAGGTATGACAGGGAGGGTGATGAGCATTACGACATTCTTTCTGCATTCCAAAAATCGATGCGAGGCTCAGACCCCGATGCTGCAGTTCATTATCTTGCAAGACTTCTTGAAGCAGGGGATATGACATCTGCAATACGCCGTCTTTTAGTTTGTGCGGCAGAGGATGTGGGACTTGCTTACCCAATGATTTTGCCTATTGTAAAGGCAGCAACAGATATTGCTCTTCAGGTTGGTATGCCCGAAGCGAAATTGCCTCTTGCAGATGCGGTTATTTTAGTATGCAACTCCCCAAAATCAAATACCGCCCATAACGCCGTAATTGCCGCTATGGACGATATTCAGAAAGGTAAAAGCGGACCTATTCCCCGTCAGCTTCAAAATAAACATTTTGATGGTGACGATGCAGAAGTTAAAGGTCAGTTTTATAAATATCCTCATGATTATCCGAATCGTTGGGTAGCGCAACAATATTTGCCTGATGCTCTTAAGAACGCTAAATATTATGAATTTGGTGACAATAAACAGGAGCAGGCGGCAAAGGAATATTGGAAAAAAATAAAGGGGGATTTTTAATGAAAAAGAAAATCGGAATTTTAGCCTTTATCCTTGCAGTTTTAATGTGCTTTTTAACTGTTGGCGCATTTGCAACAGGTGAAGAAAACGGAAATTCCCAAATTCCCTTCGTTGATTCTGATCAAATCACACCCGAACATCCCGATGTTCGGACAGAAACTGATTTAATTGAAGAATTTGAAGAAACTTTTGGTGATATGGGTGGAGGAATGATATTCTGCTTTATATCAATGATGTTAGGTTCAATCTTATTTTTCCCTTCTCTTGTAATTATGATTGTGTTTATTATACTTAACAGCAACATAAAGAAAAAAGTAAGAGAGTATGAAAGATTTTTCGGTCCTATGTCTAATAATTCACCGAGATTTTATAATCCCGATATGAATAATATGGCTTATCAAAGTCAACCTGTAAATCCAACAGGTACTCCTATGGGAACTGCTCCTGCAGGTAACCCTTTTGTGCCTCAGAATGATATAAATAATCAGCAAGGAGGTAGTTTTTGATGAAAAACATTAAAAAACTTTCTCTTATACTTGCAAGTTTCTTGATTTTAACATCTGTATTCTGCATAAATGCATTTGCAGAAGAAAACGAGCCGTATATTATCGATACAAGCACAATATATGCAGAAATTCCAACAGGCTTTGATTATTTTCCATTTTCTGATAGCTTTTATTTTTCAAATACCGAGGGTGACTGTATTCAAATCCTGCAAGCAGAAAACTTCAATCTTGAAAATGGTGTGAGAAAACTTACTAATGAAAAAGCATTTGATATTTATAAATATTACTTCGATATAGACACAACTTTTTATGATTACAGAATTTCTGAAGGAAAAACTAAAAAAATAAACGGTATTTCTTCCTATGTTATTACCGGTGATATTATAACTGAATATACAGAATGTGACAGTTATGATGATGAAAGCGGAAATATCATTCCGGGAGACTATTGCAGTCAGTATTTTATAGTTTATATATTTGCTACAAAAGAAAACACAATAATAGTAAGTTATGAAAGTGGTGGAGAAAAAACAAAGAAAAATATAGAAGAAGCGGAAAGATTAATAAAAACAGTTCTTATAAACGGAACACTTTTTGATAACGAAAAGCTTTCTGTTCCCCATAATTTTGCAAATTCTCCTGCATTTGAAAATGCAATTCAAACTGCTGCAGAAAATTATAATCCGGCGGATAATATGGATATGGAGTTTTTCGGACCCATAATGGCTGTTTTTTCTTTGATTTTTTTAGGACCGGTAATTATTTTTATTGTTGTTGCAATAATTAATATTGCTAATTACTCCAAAAACAAAAAGAAATTAAAACGTTATGAATTGACTTACGGTAACATTCCTACATACAATACATTTCCTCAAAACTACGGTAGATATGGGTATAATCAATCGGTTAATCAACCCTATCAAGCACCGGTAAATCCTGTATATCAGCAAAATCCTGTAAATCAGAATGTTCAGCAAACTCCAAGTTATGTTACAAATGCAGTTGAAAATCTTCAGGGGCAAATAAATCAACCTCAGCAACCTATTCAGACAACTGAATCACAGGTTATTGAAAATAATGAAAGCGTTGGTGAATAAAATGAAAAGAATGATTAAAGTTTTATCATTGGTTTTAGTTTTCATAATGTGCTTCGGTGTTGTGAGCGCATTTGCAAAAGGAAAAGCTCTTTCAAATGACAAATTCTATGCCGAAATTCCCGAAAATTTTGAGATTAATGATACTTC
The DNA here is from genome assembly GCA_045594685.1 of Acutalibacteraceae bacterium. Classification (GTDB taxonomy): domain Bacteria; phylum Bacillota; class Clostridia; order Oscillospirales; family Acutalibacteraceae; genus DTU089. Next base: position 39,078 of record JAZNYZ010000006.1, read on the forward strand.
CGGAGAAGACCATTATTATTTTGAAGATAGTAATATTATTGATTCTTCAGGAAGCTTTGAAATTTTTGTTGAGGGAAATATTCTTTTTCCTGACGGAATTAAAGATACAGATATCAAAATAATCAAAGAAAGAATTAAAAACTTTGTTTATATTGAAGAAGTAGAAGCAGAATTTGACATAAAAAAAGCAGAAAAAGGCAAAATTAACGGTATAAGTGCTTGTTATATCTATGGTATCACAAATGATGGAGTTACCGAAAAATTTTTACACTCTTATGTTTTAACAACTAAAGAAACTCTTTACATAATAACAGCATCAAGCAGTTCAGAAGATTTCGAGAAGGAGCCTGAATTTTTAAAAGATTTTATGAATAGCTTTCTCGTAAACGGAACTTATTATAATGGTGAAAAGCTTTCAAAAGAATACGATTTTTCAAAAGCGGAGCATTACATAGATGCACTTGAGAGAGATGTATTAACAGAGAATTATTATACATACCATTCAGGTACAATGGCTTTCGGTTTTGCTTTTATAATATCAATTTTAGTTTTCCCGCTTCTTTTAATAATCTTCCTTGTTCTTTACATTAAAACAAGAAAGAAGCTCAAAGAATATAAGGAATTTTTCGGATCAATTGAGCAGGCGAGAATGGCAATGCGTCAGCATTATATGCAGAATTCTTCGTATCAGCCGATGCAGAATAATGGTGGGTTTTACACTAATGTTCCCAATATGAATGCTTATAATGGCAACCAACAACCAATTTCTCAACCGCAATATCAGTCACAGTATCAACCCACTCAACCTGCACAGACAACGCTCTCTCCCGAAATGCAGGAATTTCAAAATGATAATGAAAATAAATTCTAAATAAATTTTTCAGAGGTGTTCAAAATGAAAAAATTTCCTATTGGTATCATCATTAACAGCTTCAGAACCGACATCCCCACTTCCGTAAAAAAAGCGGCAGAATGCGGTGCTCAGGGTATTCAAGTTTATTCAACCCACGGTGAAATGGCACCCGAAAACCTTTCTCCCGAAAAGAGAAGAGAGTTCTTGAATCTTGTTAAAGATAACGGACTTATCATTTCCGCTCTTTGCGGTGACCTTGGTGGCGGCGGATTTATCCACAAGGACCTTAATAAAGAAAGAGTTGAAAAATCAAAAAGAATTCTCGACCTTGCAAAAGACCTTGAAACAGATATCGTAACAACTCATATCGGTGTTGTTCCTTCAGACCCCAACCATGACCGCTATAAAATTATGCAGGAGGCTTGCCACGAGCTTGCAGAATATGCAGATTCAATTGATGCTCATTTTGCAGTTGAAACAGGTCCCGAAACCAGCGCAGTTCTTAAGGGCTTCCTTGATAGCCTTAATTCAACAGGTGTTGGCGTAAACCTTGACCCTGCAAACCTTGTTATGGTAACAGGTGACGATCCCGTTCAGGCAGTACATAACCTTAAAAAATATATTGTCCATACCCATGCTAAAGACGGTAAACAGATTTTCTTCCGTGACCCCGAAATCGTTTACGGAATTAAGAAGGATGTTATCGTTACAGACGATTCCTTCATTGAAGTTCCTCTTGGTGAGGGTAGCGTAGATTTCCCCAAATACCTTGCAGCACTTGAAGAAATCGGCTATAACGGTTTCCTTACAATTGAACGCGAGGTTGGCGACGATCCTGCAAAAGATATCAAAGCAGCAGTAGATTTCCTTAACGGACTTATGAAATAAAAAATATGAGGCTGTAAAAAAACGCGAGTTTTTTTACAGCCTCTTTTCAGGGGATAGGAAAAAAAGATGCAGAACGGACAAACTGAGCAAAATAAAGGCTTCAGACTTGATTTTGTTTGCCCGAAGGCGTACAAAGGTACGTCGAGTGGCGAAGTTTGTTCGTAGTATAAAACATAATTTTTTTCATAAATTTTATGTTTTTTATATTCTTTAAGGGGTTCTACAGGCTTTATTCACCTGCAGAACCCCTTGCTATAGCTGGTTTTATACGGTCTGCGCTTTTTTTACATCCCCAATTTTTATCATTTATCGTGTTGCGAGGTGAATACATCTGCAACCTCGCTTATTGTTATAAATGCGTGGGGGTCGATTTCGTGAACAATTTCTTTGAGCCTCGCAACCTGAAATCTGTTAACAATGAAATAAACCATTGTTTTAGGTTCATTTGAATAACCGCCGATTACTTCAATTTTTGTTGTTCCCGTTTCAAAAACCTCACCTAAAATAAAGCATATATCATCAGGCTCAGTGGTAACAATCATTGCGCATTTTGCACGGTCAAGACCCTCAACAATAAAGTCAACGGTTTTAAGTGCCGCACCATATGCTACTATTGAATAAAGTGGTAAAATCCAGCTATCAATTATAATTCCGCAGATAATGTAAAGCACCACATTATAAATCATAACGAATGTGCCAACAGTTATACCAAGCTTCTTAGCAAAAACAACTGCCATAACCTCAATACCATCCATTGCACCGCCGTAGCGGATTGCAAGACCGCTTCCTACACCTGAAATCATACCTCCAAAAAGGGCACAAAGGAGTAAATCTGTCCCTGCAAGAGGAGAGGCAATATTTACATCTATCGGAAGAATATCAGTAATAAGCCATGCCATAAGAGAATAAATTGCAACGGTATATATAGCATAAATCGTGAAATGAACTCCTTGCTTTTTAAGACCGTATAAAAACAACGGAATGTTTAAAATAAGAAGAAAAATTGAAAGAGTAAGGTATTCGGGAGTAATCTGGGCAAGGAGCATTGATGTACCTGAAATACCGCTGTCGTAGAGTTTTACAGGGCTTAAAAAAACTGTAACACCAAAAGCATTTATTATACCTGCAATAGTTAATAAAATAAAATTTTTGATTTTAAACTTTTTTACATTATGAAGTATTTTTTGTTTTCTTGGTTCGTTCATATTCATCTCCTGTGTGAAAATCATTTGCATTTATTATAACATATATGCAATTTTTCTGCAAATAAAACAAAATCCCATCTCAATTAAGAGACAGGATTTTTGGGTTGCAAATGATTTATGTTTCTTATGCTTTATTCTTTGTAACTGCTTTGATAACAAAGAGTGTACCAATCATAAGAATAAGAGCGATAGGAAGAACAACCATCCAGTTGGGATAAATACCTGCAATAATATAGCTTACTGCGGAAACGCCTGCAACTGTAAGTGCATAGGGAAGCTGTGTTGAAACATGGTTAATATGGTCGCACTGTGCACCTGCAGATGCCATAATTGTTGTATCGGAAATTGGTGAGCAGTGGTCACCGCAAACTGCACCTGCCATACAAGCAGAAATAGCAACTATAGTAAGGGGATTGCTTGCTTCAAATACGCTGAGAACGATGGGAATAAGAATACCGAAAGTACCCCATGATGTACCTGTTGCGAAAGAAAGACCAACTGCAATAAGGAAGATAATAGCAGGAAGAAGAGCCTGGAAGCCTGCTGCACTGCCTTCGATAAGCTGAGAAATGAAAATTTTTGCACCAAGAGAACCAGTCATAGAGTTCAAAGTCCAAGCACAAATAAGAATCATAATAGCAGGAACCATTGCTTTGAAGCCTTCAGGAAGAGATTCCATAATATCTTTGAAGGAGATAACTCTTCTGAGAAGGAAGTAAACAATTGTAATAATAATTGCAACAAAGGCACCAAATGATAAACCTGCAGCAGCATCGCAACCGGAGAAAGCGTCAATAAAGGATGTTCCGCTGAAGAATCCACCGGTGTAAATCATACCGATAACGCAGCTTACAATAAGAATAATAATAGGAACAATAAGGTCACAAACTTTGCCTTTTTCATTAAATGCCATTTCTTCAACAGCCTGCTTTGTACCACTTGTGAAAAGGTCACCCGTTTCTTTAGCGTTCTTTTCGTGCTTTTTCATAGGACCATAATCAAAGCCGGTAATTGCAAGGAAAATCATCATTGCAATTGTAAGAAGTGCATAGAAGTTATAGGGAATAGCCTGAATGAAAAGGCTGATACCGCTTTCTGCTCCTGCAGTACTTGCAAAGCCTGCAACTGCTGCTGCCCAGGAAGAAATGGGAGCAATGATACAAACAGGTGCTGCAGTAGCGTCAATGAGGTATGAGAGCTTTGCTCGTGAAATTTTATGGCCATCTGTAACCGGACGCATAACTGAACCAACTGTGAGGCAGTTGAAATAGTCATCAATGAAAATAAGAACACCGAGAGCGATTGTTGCAAGCTGAGCACCAACTCTTGACTTAATATGAGCAGTTGCCCATCTGCCGAATGCAGCAGAACCACCTGCTTTGTTCATCATAGAAACAAGAGCACCAAGAAGAACAAGGAAGAAAAGAATACCCATATTGTAAGAATCTGCTGCATTGGCAATGAAACCATCAGTCATAACATGAGTAAGAGTTCCTTCAAAATTACCGCCTGCATAAATTGCACCGCCAACGATGATACCGATAACAAGTGAGGAATAAACCTCTTTTGTTATAAGAGCGAGAACGATAGCAACAATAGGAGCAACAAGAGCCAAAAATGTTGCATAGGCAGGTGTTGTTCCTTGAACAACTTTAATAGCCTTTTCTGTGTGTGCATCAAAATCTTCGTCTTTTTCGATGTTTTCTGCATAATGCTCTGAATAGGTTAGAGCATCTTCATACACATTAAGGTCAAGGGTTAGAGTACCTTCATCATTATAAGTGATGGTAACTACATCGCTGGAATCAGCTGCACCGATAGTCATTACCGCTGCATCTTCATCCGCTGTTGCGGAGCAGATTGTGCCGAGAGTAAACATAAAAATGCACATAATAAGCACCGCAAAGAATCTGCGTTTTCTTTGGTTTTTCATATTTTACATTCCTTTCCTTTAGAGTCGGGCGAAACCCGTACTCCTTTCCTGAAATAAAAAATCATGGCTGCGTGAAAAACAGTCATGATAATAAAATTCACGATAGCTCTCCACAAATGTGACAGTCACTTTGCTATTAACAAAGCAACCAACAAAAGCATGTCCGGGTATAATGCTTTTGTTTCGGCGATTTCCCCTTTCGTCTTCTTCCTTGCCCCGCGGCTCTGAAACCTACTCTTGTCAATCGCGCCTCTACCAAAATATATTCAGTTCAGGTTTATACGAGTGTATTTTATAATGTATGTTGCATTTTGTCAATAAATGTTATATATTTAACATTTGGCATTTTCACCTAATATTTAAAGGAAAATTTTACTTTATATCAATTGCAAAGAAAAATATTTGTGATATACTATTAAATGAAATAATCTGTGCGCCTTTGCACAGTTGAAAGGATGATATTATTATGGCAGAGAACAGATTTCTCGGCGAATATCCCGTAATCGGTATTCGACCCATTATCGATGGCAGACGCGGACCTCTCAAAGTTCGTGAGTCTCTTGAAGAGCAGACTATGAATATGGCAAAGTCTGCTGCTGAGCTTTTCACAAAAAACCTTAAATATTCCAACGGTGAGCCCGTTAAAGTTGTTATCGCTGATACAACTATCGGTCGTGTTGCAGAAGCAGCTGCTTGTGCAGAAAAATTCCGTAAGGAAGGCGTTATGATTACTCTTTCCGTTACTCCTTGCTGGTGCTACGGTTCCGAAACAATGGATATGGATCCTGCAACAATCAAGGGTGTATGGGGCTTCAATGCTACTGAAAGACCCGGTGCAGTTTACCTTGCAGCAGTTCTTGCTGCTCACGCTCAGAAGGGTCTTCCTGCATTTGGTATCTATGGTAAAGACGTTCAGGATGCTGATGACACAACAATGCCCGAAGATGTTAAAGAAAAGCTTCTCCGTTTTGCAAGAAGTGCAGTAGCAGTTGCAACAATGAAAGGTAAATCATACCTTCAGATTGGTTCAATCTGTATGGGTATTGCAGGTTCTTCCATTGATACAGATTTCTTTGAGGAATATCTTGGTATGCGTGTTGAATCCGTTGACGAGGTTGAAGTTATCCGTCGAATGGAAGAAGGCATCTATGACGAAGCTGAATATCAGAAAGCATACAAATGGGTTAGAGAAAACTGCAAGGTTGGCTTCGATAAGAACCCCGAGTTCGTAAGAAAGAGCGACGAGCAGAAAGAAAAAGACTGGGAATTCACAGTTAAAATGATGTGCATCATCAAAGACCTTATGAATGGTAACCCAAATCTTCCCGAAGGCAGAGAGGAAGAAATGGTTGGTCACAATGCTATTGCGGCAGGTTTCCAGGGTCAGAGACAGTGGACAGACTTCTACCCCAACGCTGACTTTGCAGAAGCAATGCTCAACACAAGCTATGACTGGAACGGCGCAAGAGAACCCTACATTCTTGCAACAGAAAATGATACTCTCAATGGCGTAAGCATGCTCCTTATGAAGCTCCTTACAAACAGACCTCAGATGTTCGCTGACGTTCGTACATACTGGAGCCCCGAAGCAGTTAAGAGAGTTACAGGCTATGACCTTGAAGGCAAAGCAAAAGAAGCTCAGGGCTTTATTCACCTTATTAACTCCGGTGCTTGCTGTCTTGATGCTTGCGGTGAAGTTAAGGATGAAAACGGCAACGGCATCATCAAAGAATGGTATGATGTAACAGATGCTGATATCAAAGCTATGAACGATGCAACTGAATGGTGTGCAGCTGATAACGGTTACTTCCGTGGCGGCGGATATTCCAGCCGTTTCCTTACAAGAGCTGAAATGCCTGCAACAATGATTCGTCTTAACCTTGTTAAAGGTCTTGGACCAACAGTTCAGATTTGCGAAGGTTATACAGTTGCACTTCCCGATGAGGTTTCCGATGTTATCTGGAAGAGAACAGACTACACATGGCCTTGCACATGGTTCGCTCCCACTCTCACAGGTAAAGGTCCTTTCACCTCTGCTTATGAAGTTATGAACCACTGGGGTGCAAACCACGGCGCAATTTCCTATGGCCATATCGGTGCAGATATTATTACACTCTGCTCAATGCTCAGAATCCCCGTTTCAATGCACAATGTTGACGAAAGCAAAATCTTCCGTCCTGCTTGCTGGAACGCATTCGGCACTCAGGAGCTTGAAAGCGCTGACTTCCGCGCTTGCGAAGCTTACGGTCCTCTCTATAAATAAGAGTAAAAATTTACTCCCCTCGAGTTTAACTCGAGGGGAGTTTTTTGTTTAACCCCAATTATAAGGTCTTTGCATAAAATTGATTTCGTCTTTTGGAGGAATTTCCTGAAAGCCTGAAACCTTTGTTATGCCGTGTTCAAGCATAGAATCATAAAGCTCTTCTATTCTCTTATGTCTGAATGGGTTAAGAATTGTATATTTATCTAAAAATTGGTTTGCCTTGTAATATTCCCAGCTTAAATTTGCGGTTTCAACATTGAAAAGCTGTTCTTTGGTAATATCTGCACTCAAAGCCTTTTCCCAGAGACCATCAAGAGCAACTGCAACATTCATAGGATAAAAACCTGCCTGATAATGCCAGTCAAAGTCGAAAGCATGGGCAGAAACCTTGGTTTGTGCTGTCTGAATATCAATAATCTGCTTGATATATGGTGCGGCTTCTTCGCCGTAATAAGCTTTTAAAAAGTCCATCATATGATATTCAACATCGCAGTTTACATCCCATTGAATTTTACAAAGAAGATAGTTGCGAAGCTCGTTAAAAGCAGCAATGTGAGTGTCACCGCAATTATAAATATACCCAGTTATTCCGATATCGTGCATATATTTCATTGTGGACTGCATATATTCAAAATTTGAGAAAAACTGTGCTGTGTTAATGAAATTTATGGTGTAATCATAAATATAAGTTCTTTTAGCAATTTTAGTCCAATTTACGAAATCCTTATGTATTGTAGGCTCGGGACTGCCGAAAAGATTTTCAAAGGTTTCGTTACCGTCCTTTGAACCACATTCGGTTAAAGGATGGCTTCTGCAAGCCTTATGAAGTCCACAAAGAACAGGAACAACATTGTCATTACACTTTAAAGACAAATCCGTTGGTGGTCTATCGGTTTCGTTATAAGCATAAAAAGTAAATGTAAAATCGGGGAACTCGTCATCAAGAGCATCTGCAAAAGCGTTTGTAAAAAGTATTGTGGGAGCTGAAACGCTGCCGTATTTTTCATAAAGCTCTTCACATTTTTTACATTTGCAATAGTTTGTATTGTCTTTTTGACCGATGTGAATATATTTTGCATCGGTCTCACAATCGAGAATTGCTTTTCTTGCATTTTTAACTGCAACCTTTAAAACATCGGGGTTAGAAAGGCAAACGTGGTCACGGGTTTTTGTACCCTCGGCAGTTGTTGCAAAATAATCGGGATGCTCGGTTATAAGGTCATCGGGCACTAATTTATCAAGGGTAACATCCCATAAAACATAGGTTAATGCACCGCCGTATTCGGTTGCTTCATTCCAGAAAGAAACATTCATTTTTGTTCTTGCCCGGTAGGCGTCGTTTGTCCCCAGACTGTCATTCCTACGGATAGAAAATGAGGGTTCTACGATTCTGTTTATGTTAGCATCAATTATAATATCCTCACTTTCGGGAACAACCTCAAGCTCAGGGGTAAACCAACGCACGCCAAGATATTCTTCAAGGAAGGTGTAAACTCCGTAAAGTGTTCCGCGGCTGTCAGCCCCTGAAATAAACAGGTGCTTTCCGTCGGAAATAATTTTAAATCCGTCTTCTGCTATCTTTTTGCGGTTTATTTTTACAAGCCCTTTTTCAAGAGAGGTTTCACCTAAAATAATTGCTTTATCTTCGGTTGTAACTTCATTTTCAGTTACTGCTTTTATTTTTGCACCGCTACTTTTTTTAATATAGGTCTGTAGCTCCTTAACGGCAGTTTTAGTTGTTGCATCAGGATTTTCTTCGGTTACAATAACAAAATCCGAAGCACCGTTTTCTACAATTGTCATCGGCGCAGAAATTTTTTGTGCCACATATTCGTTACCACCGTAATTTATAGTAGTATCTGCAGTAAAGACACCAGTTATATATAAAATAACCTCAATAAAAGCAACTGTGGCTTTTAAAAATGCTGACATTTCTTCCAACTCCTGTTATTTAATTTCAATCATCTGGTGAATATCAACTTTCGGCACAGTAAATTCTGCTCTGCCGTTAATAAATTCAAAGTTTATTTCTTCTCCTGTTGGAACAAGGGTAATCTTTGAGGGTTTATTATCATATTTTACGCTGCATTTAACATTGTAAAGGGGAACAGTATCCTCAATAACCTCGGTATTTTTGCCTCGAACAGTTGTGTGAGCAAAAAGAAGATGGAGGATGCTTCTGTTTTCTTTTTCCTGCTTTGTGTAGGTAACAACTGCCTTATCGGGAACATCTGCAAAAACAGTTACTTCATCACCCATTATCTTATCAATAATGTATGTAAAAAGCTCTTTGAAGCAAAGATGTCCATGATTAGCATAAGCAGTAAAAATGTCCCAACCGATATATGCAATATTGCCGTTGATTACTGCACCCGGGAAAGCTTTATCGGGGTTGTTGGGGGCGTGCATATGGGAGCAGAAATGCTCCAATGTTCTGTTGAAATATGGGTTTTGCATATATGCAACAATTTCACCGTTTTTAACTTCAAATTTATTGAAATCACAGCGCATAACATATTCAGTTGTGCCGTTTACTGTTTCAAAATCGGGAACAAAATATGTAGGCTTAAATTCATTTTTACCCTTGTATTCTGCTCCAAAATCAAGGAAGAATTTGCCGTCTTTCACTAAGGCATCTGCGGTGGCGATAATTTTACCGCCGTTTTCTGCGAATGCTTTTATTTTTTCAACGGTTTCATCTGCGAAACCTGAAACATCGGGTAAAATGAGAAGCTTGTAAGCAGAAAAATCTGCTGTTTCATCAACAAAATTATAAAGGAAATGATTTTCCAGAAGCATTCTGTTTGAGCCGATGTCAGCCTTTGCATCTCTGTTTCCTGTGGTTGATTCCTGACTCAAAACCGCGATATCGGCTACATTAACCGCATCATTCAACCAGGGCTCTTTTTCCTCGATTAATGAATATGCCTTACCAATAAGATTATAGGTTGACATATTCATTTCGGAAAGGGGATGCATCTGGTCGCCGATAGAACAACCTGCACCATTCGCAACGCTTAAGGCAGTTTCATAAATAAGCGCATTTGGGTGCTTGTAACCACCAAATTCGCCCCAGCTATGATGAAATTTACCTGTCATGCCAAGGAATTCCTTATTATCAACAGTACGAGCATAAGCAGCAGAAAGGGGGAAATGGTCATAGCCCCAACCGCCTGTGGGTAAGCTTTCAAGCTCAAGGTGGGTATTTGAATCAATATAACGGTAATCACCTTTTGGAATATGACCGCTGTTGTGAAAAATTGTCGCAGTTGCGCTATGCTTTCTTACTGCTTTATTTGTTTCTTCAAGGTATTTATTAAATACTGATTGAGCAAATTTATTCAAATCCTCTGCATTTTCAATATCAAGACCGAGAGCCTTCATATCGCTGACGCATTTGTCACAATAGCAAATTCTCGGAGCAATAATATCAAGGAAAATACCACAGGGGTTATATTTCACCATAACCTCTTCAATTTGCTTACAAAGAAAATCAAGGTAGCCTGTGTTGAAGCAAAGAACGTGGAAATGAACCTCTTTTTCATATTCAAGCTGTTCTTTTTCGTCGAGGGTAGGATGCCAACGCCATTCGGGGCGTTTTAGATATTCCTTTTCATCAAATCCTGCAGAAATATAAACGGGAGCCTTTACATCTATTTCCTTGCAGGCTTCAAGCTGAGCACCAAGCAAATCGAAATCTAATTGGGGGTGCATTTCATTAACCTCGGTGGGATGATAAGACCAACCGTGATGGCATTTTGAAAATACGGTAATAGAATCAATATGTCCTGCTTTTAAAGCTTTCTGAAACTGTTCCTTTGAAAAATTATTACCAACCGGTACAAATTCGCTGGTATGAAAATCAAGATGAACCTGTCTTTTTCTGAGCATAAAAATACCCCCAAAAATATTTATAAAAATATTATATATGACAAGAGAAGATATTGCAATAATGTTATTGCTTTTGAAAAATATTTATGATAACCTAAAAATATATCAGTTACAGAGGGTGATTATATGAAATTAGGTATTATTAACGGCTGGGAAGAAGGCAACATTAAATATGTCAGTGAAAAGGGCCTTGAAGCCGTTGAATTTTGCGTGAATCACAACTACAATTCAGCAGAATTTCTTGCAAAAGCCCCCGACATTAAAGGCTATTGCGAAAAATATAGCGTAAAAGTAGGCTCAATGGGCAGATGGGGAATGAAAAGAATTGATGATAATGGCGAAATTATTCCCGAAGCCTTGCAGGATGATAAAAATATAATTGACGCTGCATCAATTATCGGTTGCCCTGTGTTTAACACAGGTGTTAATTACACTGAAAGCAAAAGCTTTTATGAAAACTGCCAAATTGCAATTAATTATCTTAAAGAGCTTATTTCTTATGCAGAAAATAAAAATGTGAAAATTGCAGTATATAATTGTAATTGGGAAAACTTTGTTATTGAGCCAAAAGCTTGGTATCCCGTGCTTTCTGCGCTTCCAAATCTCGGTATAAAATATGACCCCTCTCATTGCTTGAGCAGAGAAGGCAATTACCTTGCTGAAATCAGGGATTGGGGCGAAAGGTTTTACCATTTCCACCTTAAAGGTGCAGTTTATATAGATGGCGAGCATTATGATGATGCGCCTGCAGGGCTTGATATGATAGATTGGAAATCCGTTATGGATTTGCTTTATACAAAAAATTATGACGGTATGCTCTCTATCGAGCCTCATTCCCATTATTGGAACGGCAAAAAAGGTCAATGGGCAATTGATTATACAATAAATTATTTCAGACCTATGATTATGCCTGAGGATTACGAATACGAGGATAATCCATATATGCCATAAACAAAGAGGCTGTAAAAAAACGCGAGTTTTTTTACAGCCTCTTTTCAGGGGATAGGAAAAAAAGATGCAGAACGGACAAACTGAGCAAAATCAAGGCTTCAGACTTGATTTTGTTTGCCCGAAGGCGTACAAAGATACGTCGAGTGGCGAAGTTTGTTCGTAGTATAAAACATATTTTTCATAAATTTTATGTTTTTATATTCTTTAAGGGGTTCTACAGGCTTTATTCACCT
>JAZNYZ010000007.1:0-61679 GCA_045594685.1 Acutalibacteraceae bacterium
GATGAAAATGTAGAAACAGCAATATTGAATGGCATGAATGTTCGAATAGAGGACAGAACTCCTGATATTGAAACTTTCATCGCCGAACTAACGTCAACCTCACCTGTTAAAAGAAGAGACGGCAAAATTAAAAAAATAGATATTTTTGCATGGCCGTTATGGTTAAAAATATTGATTCCCTCTCTTTTAGCTATTTGCTTAACTTTTAGCGTTTTACTTGCGACTGATGTTATTAAGTTTGACTCTTTGTTTTCAGATGAGATTGTTATACCTGAAGGTAAAGTACAAGTTCCTGATGTAGAATCGTTAGGTAAAGACGAGGCTATCAGTATTATAGAAGAAAAAAGTCTTTTGGCAGTAGCCGGAGGTAATGTAGAATCTGAATATGTTGATGCAGGTATAATTATTCTACAGACACCCACAGGTGGTTCAATTGCAGATTTACATTCTGAAGTAGTTTTAACTGTTAGTAGTGGTGCAGGTGTAGTAGAAGCCGTTGATGGTATTTCTACAGTTCCTTATGTTATCTGGGCTACAGAAGAGGAAGCAATTGCGAAATTAAAAGAAGCCGGTTTAGCCGAGCCTAAAATTAAGAAAGCCAGTGACGATAATGTTGAGGCAGGTAGAGTAATTAGTCAAAGTGTAGCGTTCAATGAAAAAGTTGATGAAGGTACACAAATTACTATTGTAATTTCAACAGGTCCTGCAGCATTTGATATGCCGATGGTTATCGGTGAAGATGCTTCTACTGCTAAAGCAACCTTAGAAAAAAAGGGATTATTTGTTTCTTTAAACTACAAGAAAAATGATGAAATTACAAAAGGCGATGTTATTTCTCAAAGCGTAAACCCCGGTAATAAAGTTAAAAAAGGTGATACGGTAATATTAACTGTTTCCGGTGGTAAAGAGGAAGTTACTGTTAGTAAGACAGTTGTTGCCGTTACCTTTAATGCAAATGGTGGTTCAGTAAACACTAATAGTAAAAAAGTTAATGTATCAGATAATTACGGTAGTTTGCCAACACCAACAAAATCAGGTTATACATTTGAGGGCTGGTATACATCTGCTGATGGTGGTACAAAAATTACATCTTCATCTATAGTAGATAATTCTTCAAATCATACACTATATGCTCATTGGAAACAAAAAGGTTTATCAGATTGGGTATTAGCATCGGAAGCACCTTCAGATGCTGAAATAGTTAATACAAAATGGACATATACAAAAACTGAAACTACAACATCTACTTCCTCTTTCTTATCCGGTTGGACTCAAACAGGTTCAACTTGGGAGAAAACAGATACTGGAACTCATTATTACGGTAGTTTCCCAAGTGGATTTAATACAAATGATTATCGCTATACTAAATATAACGGTAATGCAATTTCTTCATCTGAAAGCACTACAAGTAAAAGGTCCGTTAGTAACTCGAGTGTTTATACATATGTTTATTATCATTGGGCGTATGATAATCCACATCTTTCAACTGAAGATAACTGTTTTGTAACTGATACTTATAATACTGATGTAGGTAATGGTTATAAAGGAACAATTTGGGAATGCTTTGAAAGCACAACAAATTCTACAAATTCTTCCGGTGATGGTTTCTATAAATTTACAGGACATAGTTCCCACTCCTGGTGGTGGATTAAAATTGCGATTTATAAACAAACATATACTGATTATCAAAAGGTTTATAACTATAAAAAAGTAACTTCATGCACTAGTGAAACTGAAGTAAGTAATGGTGGAGAAATCAGTAACGTAAAAAAATATGTTCAATACAGAGAGCAATAATTTAAAAGCTATAGAAAGGCTTCGCTATTTAGTTAGCGTAGCCTTTTTACAATTTTGAAGGTCTAACTTCTAAAGTTATTTTTATTTAGTATAAAAAGCTATGATCATTTTGGTATAAATGCGAATTGAAAAACATTCTATATTTTGTAAAATATTATTTGAATATAAGTTTTTTGTCGATACATTATTCTGTTAACATAGGAGTGTAGCAAATGAACATTGTAAAATGTGAAAACAGTCATTTCTTTGATAGTGAGAAACACGATAAATGCCCCCATTGCGGTAGTGTTGCAAAAAAATTTAAAAAACAAAAAGCAGAGAATTTAAGCGCAGAGGAAATTAATTTATTAATTAAAAGTTTTAAACTAAAATTGAGTTACGGTGATTTTCCTGTTCACAATGTTGAATATCATAATGGTACGGTTAAATTTTACAATCGTATTAATCCTCGTGATGGTGGACGTCGGTATCCGGAACACTTTTTTGATGAGTTTCAATTAATTTTAAATGATGAACAAATAAATCATTTAAATAAAATTATCTGCTCTTTGGAATTTGTTAAATATTCTGCTGATGAAACACCAAAAATATTTAATGATGGTGAACCTTCAAAGTCATATTATAAACTTATAACAGATGATGGTATAACAAATTTGATTGAAGATGCACATTTCTTGGTTGAATTTTTTGAGGAAATATGTAATTACCCCGAAATAGAAAATTCTTTTAATAATATTATTGATTTGAGGAGTGTCCGTCTAACATATCCCGAAAAAATCAGCCTATTTATTGTTTCGAAAAATAAAGATGCTTTTGTTGAAAAAACTTCCTTTTTTGTTGGCAGAAGTCCTGAATGTGATATTCGTTTTGATGCATCCTTGGTTTCACGAATTCATGCTATATTTTGTTATAATGCTGGAACTTGGTATATTCAAGATTTAAGCTCTACAAACGGTGTTTGGATAAACGATGTAAAGCTTGAACCTATGAAGATGTATCGTCTTAAAGAAAATGATATTATTGATTTAGCGCATTCAGAAAAACTTATTTTCTTTAAGGATAATGAGGATACAGAGGTTTTATTAATATAGGAGTGTAGTAAATGAATGTTGTGAAATGTGAAAATGGGCATCATTTTGATACTGAAAGATACAACAGGTGTCCGATTTGTGTTCGTCTGGAAAAAGGGGAAGATGTTTTATCATTTTCAAAAGAAAAACCAAAGCAACCTGAATTAAAGTTTCACCTTGTTCTTCCAAAGTTTGAAGATAATTCATACAACCATCATCCTCTTTACTGCTGTGTTATGTATCATCCGAGAAGGTCAGCAATTGTAACTCCTAATAGTTATACTGATGATGGGTTTTATGTTGTACATAATGATATAGTGCATAGTGATTCGATATCGATAAATCACCCAACTATAAACAATATTGTCACTATTGAATTTTCAAATTCAAAATATATAGATAACAATAATTCTAATGAAATTATTGTTAATATGCAGTGGAATACTAAGGTAAGTTATAGTTTACCGTTAATAGATTCGATTGAATCCTGGGATTTTGTAGTTTCAGAAGCACCTATTAATAGTGATATAGATGCATATTGTGATGGATATTATTGTTTACCTGTTAATTTTGATGGACATTGGGAATTGGTGTATATCTGTGATAAAGATTTAGCAGAAAATCAAAAAAATTGGAAGCAGTTGTATAATGAAAAGGATAATCTTGTTGTTAAAGATGATGTTTTAATAGAATATCTTGGTTCTTCTGCTGATATTGTTATCCCTAATAATGTGAAACATATTGGTAACTTTGTTTTCGTTGGTTTTGAAAAAATTACATCAATAACAATTCCTGATAGTGTGATAAGTATAGGTGCCTGGGCATTTAAGGATTGTACAAATTTAACCTCAATAACAATTCCTGACAGTGTAACTAGTATACGTAATGGTGCTTTTTATAATACAGGGTACTATAACAATCCTGATAACTGGGAAAATGGAGTTCTTTACTTAGATAATTGTTTAATAAAAGCAGAAACTAGTGTAAATGGTTCATATACTGTAAAAAATGGAATAAAAATAATTGCTGATAATGCTTTTGATTCTTGCACAAAACTTACAACAGTGATAATCCCAGATAGTGTAACAACCATAGGTCACCATGCTTTTCAAAATTGTACACAGCTTGTTTCAACAACAATAGGTAGTAGTGTAACTCATATAGGTACTCAAGCTTTTAAGGGTTGTATTAGTCTTTCTTCAGCGACAATCCCTGATAGTGTAGTAATAGGTTTTGAAGCTTTCTGTGATTATTGGAAATCAAAAGGTTTGTGTACATCTTGTGGCGGTAAATTTAAAGGTTTACTTAATAAAAAATGTTCTCATTGTGGTACACCAAAAGTCGTGATAGATGCAGAAAGCTATTTTTATTGATATTTCTGGTACACTGTCTCGGTTTTATGATACAGGTGTTTAAGGCTATATTATTTACCGTAAAACAGGTTAGGATAGCTACAAAGGGTTAAAATCAGAAAAAAGTGTATTAATACTTTCTCACAGAGATACCTCTGCAAAGAAGGGCAAGAAATATACCTATAAGGTAAAAGCTTATTACAACAAAACATATAGCGCATATTCTAATACTAAAACTATAACTGATAAGTATTAAAATATTTAAAGGACGGCAATGCCGTCCTTTTTGTTTGTTATTATATCAATATATTGACATTTTTTTACATTAATACTAAAATAAATATATTTAATATAAGGGTATTTATACTTATTTGGAAATAAAAACGTTTGGAACGGAGATGTATTTTTAATGAATGATTTTAATGAAAAGACATTTGATGATTTTGGCGAAAAGACAGTTGGCGCTTTTGATTTTTCACAAATGAATCTTAATTCGCAAAATAACAATAAAACTATGAACGCAACTCCTCAGGTGGAGAATGTTCAACCTTCTTCAGTTGTGTTAGTAGAAGATGATTTTGAAGAGAAATCGCTCGATGTTTTTGGTGAAACCCTAGATTCTACAAATACAATATCTGACAACCAAGATGATACATCCGCAAATTATCTGGAACCTGATATTTCTGAGGTTATTGAAGAGGATGATTTTGAAGAGAAAACAGTTGATATGTTTAGTGGAGTTTCAGGTTCTGTATATAAAACTTCTGATAAACAGGATGGTATATCCGTAAACCATCAAGAGCCTGCCGTTTCAAAGATTTTTGAAGAAGACGATTTTGATGAAAAGACTGTTGATATTTTTGGTAGAGTTCCGGGTTCGGCTGATACATCCGTGAATAACGAAGATCCTGCCGTTTCAGAGATTATTGAGGAAGATTCTGGAGAAAAAACAGTATCTCAAAAAGATACCATTAATACAAATTCCAAAAGCAATAAAACTGTAAATTCAAAAGATAAATCATCTGAAAAATTCCTAATTCTTGCCATTGTATTCTTAATCCTCGCAATTGTATCACTTGTGTTTTTCCCACTTGCTATTGTTTTTGCAATTTTAGATGTGGTTTTCTTTGTAAAATATTTTAAAGCAAAAAATAAAAATAATAAATAGGAGTTCTTATGTTAGATAAAGGTACAAAAGTTTTCGGCCATTGGTTGGTTGATGAAAAGATTGGTTCCGGTGCATACGGCACTGTTTATAAGTTGAGAAGGGAAGAATATGGAACAGAATACTTTTCAGCTTTAAAGGTTATTTCCATTCCTCCTGAAAACACAGATTCTACTGCACTTCAAAGCGAAGGTATGTCCAAAGAAGAGATAAGCACGTATTATTCCGACATTGTTATGGCTTTTATGGAGGAAATAAAGCTTCTTGAAGACCTTAAAGGCAATTCTAATATTGTTAGTTATGAAGACCACATTATTGAAAATAGTGAAGATGGAATGTCTTACAGTATTATGATAAGAATGGAGCTTCTTAAACCATTTAAAAAAGCTCTTCTTGAAAACCCACTTGATGAAAAGGAAATTTGCAAATTAGGTATTGATATATGCAATGCACTCGAACTTTGCGAAAAAAAGAAAATTATTCATCGTGATATTAAACCGGATAACATTTTCGTTTCAAATGTGGGAACTTATAAATTAGGAGATTTCGGTGTTGCGAGAACGATGGAAAAAACCATTGCTGCAATGTCACAAAAGGGTACATATAGTTATATGGCACCCGAAGTTTTCATAGGCAAAGAATATAATCAAAATGTTGACCTTTATTCTTTGGGAATTTTGCTTTATCAATTGTTTAACAAAAACAGAACTCCATTTTTACCTGAGCCTCCAACTCCAATAAAATTTTCAGATAGAGAAGAAGCTCAGAAAAGACGAATGTCAGGTGAGCTGATTCCAAAAATCAAAGATATTCCTGATTCCTGGAATGATTTTTTATTGAAAGCATGTCATCCCGAGCCTGAAAAAAGATTTCAGACCGCAACAGAGATGAAAACTGTGCTTGAAAAGATGTTTAATCAAGGTGCAGAGTTTGCTTTTTCTTCTGAGAAGAATGAACATGTAGTGAATGTTGCAGCGCCTGCCACAAACAGTGGTGGACAAGCTTCACCAAAAACTTCTATGAGTTCTTCACTTTCCGAAACAAAAACCAAAAAGAAATCAAAGGAAAATTCTGAAAAGAAATCTTTAGAAAAAGAAAAATCTAAAAAAGAATATCTTGAATGGTTAATGAAGGAAACTACAAGTATAAAATATACTTTGTTCTTTGTATTGATTTCAGTTCTTAATTCTTTTGTTGTCGCAGGTTGGGGAAATGAGTTTTCATCTTTCTTAGATGATATGCTTTTACCGGCTATGCTTGCTTGTATTGTTAGTTTTGTTGTTAAGCTTTCGAACTTTATACTTGCTGCGGTTGGTAAAAATGGTTTCCTTAAAAAAATACCACTTTACATAATTACATGTGTGTGCAACTTATCCTTTTTCATATTTATGTATGGTGTTAATATGGATAATGAAATTTCTTTATTTATTTTTGGTGTAATATGTCTTTTGATTCCATTTGGAGTTAGCTTTGCTTATAATCCTAAAAGAAAATTTATTTTCATAATAACAAGAGTGTTATATTACATTGGTTTGTTTATATATTCTGTTTTAGCTTGTGGATTTGTATACGACATAATGTGGTATGGAAATGAAGCAATTGCAGTTACATTGACTATTGTTGCCGCGGCTTCATATGTTGCATATCCGATAGTTATAAGTAAAATTAGTGGAAAAAGCTCTTGATATAGCTGTTTGGATGTAAAAAAGAAGGGTTTATTATATGTTAGAAATAGGTTCAACAGTCTTTGGGGACTGGACAGTTGAAGAACGGATTGGTTCCGGTGCGTTTGGAACCGTTTATAAAATAAAAAGAGAGAATTTTGGAACTGAATATTATGCTGCACTTAAAGTTATAAATATTCCTCAGGACCCTGAGGAACATTCAAAGCTTCGCAGTGAGGGCATGGATAACGAAAGCATATCTACTTATTATGGGCAGATTGCGCAGGATTTTATAAAAGAAATAGAACTTCTTTCATCATTGGACGGTATTACAAATATAGTCGATTACAAAGACCATAATATTGTTCCTAATGATTCTTTGGGTTACACAATTTATATTAAAATGCAGTTATTGACACCGTTGAGCAAAAAGTTGGTTGATAATAACGGGAATGCAGCTTTTTTATCTGCTGATGAAATCTTAAATTTAGGTATAGATATTTGTTCTGCTCTTGAAGTTTGCGAAAAGCACAAAATTATTCACCGAGATATTAAGATTGATAATATATTTATGTCTTCAAACGGTGACTATAAGCTTGGTGACTTCGGTATTGCAAAGCAGCTTGAAGCAACTCAGGGTGAAATGTCCAAAAAGGGTACAATGATGTATATGGCACCCGAGGTTTTTAAGGGTGAAAACTATAATCATACTGTTGATATCTATTCTTTAGGTATCGTTATGTATCGTCTGTTTAATAAAAACAGAGCTCCGTTTTTCCCTCAATATCCCAACCCGATTAAATTCTCAGATAAAGAAACTGCAAATGCACAGCGTTTAAATGGTGCCGAATTACCTGCAATTCCCGGTTTAAATAACGAACTCATGGCAGTTTTGCGTAAGGCTTGTGCTTACAAGGCAGAGGATAGATATCAATCTGCTGCAGAATTCAAAAAAGAACTAAAAAATATACTAAAAGTTTTGCCAAATGAAATAATTGCAGAATCAATAAAACCGTTTTACCCTTCAATTTCAACAGATGTTAAAGACAATATTGTTGACACAAGTGTTGAAAAAAGTGCTATTGAAAATACTGTCGGTATTTTTGTTCCAACCGTTTCAGAAACAAATATATCTGATAAAGAAATCATTGAAGATTGTTCAGACGATGTTGATAATACTGTTGGTATTTTTGAGACAACTGTTTCTGAATTAAATACATCTGAATCAGAACCCATTGAAAATAGTGCTGACGATGTTGATAATACTGTCGGTATTTTTGTAGCAAATGTTTCAGAAATAAATATATCTGATACAGAAACTACTGAAAATTGTGTTGATGATGTTGATAATACTGTTGGTGTATTTACTGAACCGGAGTCGTTAGTTGCGCCAATGGAATCAAATGAGAGTATTGAAGATTCTAAAGAGGTAGATATTGAGAAAACAATAAGTGGTGTTTCTTGCGACGAGTTGAAAAAAACGGATGCACTGGATGTTACAATAACCGAACCTAAAAAACAAAACAAGAACAAGAAAATTATAATTGTTGCGGCTTCTATTATTGTTTTGCTTGTAGGTATTTTTGCTGTTTTTAATAATAAAAATAATGAATATGTTATTGATGATAATATTGTTAATGAAACAGATATGTTGGAGAAAAGTGGGAAAACAACAAAAAAACATAAAGAAACCACAACATCTAAATCCGATATTGAAGACAATGAGAAAAATACAATATCGCCTTCTTCGAAGGAATCTGAAGATGTCAACTTAAATATTTCAACAACGGCTAAATCAAATAATAAAAAAGATGAAGAAAATGGAAATAACACTATTAGACAGGAAAGTGACGCCAAGGAGACTACTAAAAAGAAAGCCGATTCTTCTAATGAATCAATTGTTCCTGATGTAACTGGTAAAACAGAAAGTGAAGCAAAGGTGCTTTTAAAAAACTATAATGTTTCTGTTTACTATATTTATACAAATTCTACTCCAAAAGGTTACGCATACGATACGTATCCAAATGCAGGTACATTAGTCGAAAAAAATAATACCGTTGAATTATGTGTCAGTGCAGGTAGTGGTGACAATGCTTGGTCTGCCTGGTCTGAAAATACACCTAATAATTCTGATATCGCCTATACTGATAGCGATTATGACGCAAGTCGAAGATACGATGGCAAAGGAATTTTAGTGGATAGAAAGTATAGGACTCGTTCACGACTTGTATATCTCGACCGTAAAACTGGAGAAATTGTTAGTAGTGAAGCTTGGAATGAATGGCAATATGATTTTCATTCTTCAGAGTTAATATCAAATCTTCCTACTCCAAGTAGTGATAAATATCAGAAAGCAATACAATCTCAAAATCAAACCCTTTATAGATGGCGTATTGATTATATAGAATTAGCAGATTAATAGGTGAGTGTATGTTAGAAATAGGTTCAAAGGTTTTCGGCGAATGGTCGATTGATGAAAAAATCGGTTCTGGTGCATTTGGAACCGTATATAAAATTAAACGCGTTGAATTTGGTAATGAATATTACGCTGCGTTGAAAGTGATTAATATTCCCCAAGATTCAGAGGAGCAAGCTCGCTTGCGCAGTGAGGGAATGGACGATGAGAGTATAACCACATACTACGGTCAGATTGCTCAGGACTTTATTCAGGAAATAAAGTTGCTCTCTTCACTTGATGGAATTACAAATATTGTGGATTATAAGGACCACAGCGTAGTTCCCAATGATAATATGGGCTATACCATTTACATAAAAATGCAGTTGCTTACTCCTTTAAATAAAATGCTTATAAACGAGGATAACAAGGCTGTATTTTTGCCGGAAAATGAAATTATCGATTTAGGTATTGATATTTGTTCTGCTCTTGAAATTTGCGAGAAACATAAAATCATTCATCGTGATATAAAGGTAGATAATATCTTTGTTTCTGCAAACGGTGACTATAAGCTTGGTGATTTCGGTATTGCAAAGCAGCTTGAAGCCACTCAGGGTGAAATGTCCAAAAAGGGTACAATGATGTATATGGCACCCGAGGTTTTTAAGGGTGAAAATTATAATCATACCGTTGATATCTATTCTTTAGGTATCGTTATGTATCGTCTGTTTAATAAAAACAGAGCCCCATTTTTCCCTCAATATCCCAATCCAATTAAATTCTCAGATAAAGAAACCGCAAATACACAGCGCTTAAACGGTGCAGAATTGCCAGCTATTCCAGGTGTAAATGACGACCTTATGGCTGTTTTGCGTAAAGCTTGTGCTTTCAAGCCAGAAGATAGATATCAAACTGCTGCAGAATTCAAAATAGCCCTTAAAGAAATCAAAAAATCAGGTAATTTCATTTATCAGTCATCCGATATTATTGAACAACCCTTACAACAGGAAGAAATTATAAATACTGCAGAAGAAAAAACTGAATCTGCATTTTCAACTGTTGTTGAATCTACCAATGATGTAAAATCTGAGGTTGTTTTTGAGGAAGAAACTGAAAAGACAGAAAGTGTTTTTGGAGATTTTTCTTCATCTGATTCTATTCCTGTAGTGGAAACTCCAGTTATTGAAAAAACAGAAGAAGTAGTTTCAAAACCTGTTAATGAGGATGAATTTGAAAAGACAGCCTGCGTTTTTGCAAATACACCTGGATTTAATTCTACAGTTGAAAGTGAAACCAAGTTCGTACAGATTCAAGAAGACGCTTTTAAAAAAACTGCAAGTGTGTTTGATGAGGTTCCTTCATCTGTTTCTGAAAATGAAACAAAAACTAAAAGCAATGATGATGTAGAAAAAACTTCAAACACTAACGAAACAAGTCAACTTAAAAATATAGTAGAAGCAAGTAAAAATTCAAATCCCGAACTTAATGTTGGCAAGAAAAAATCCAAGAAAAAATGGGTAATTCCGGTGGTTATTGTTCTTGTTTTATCTATTGTTGCAGGAATACCTTTAATGGTTTTTAAATTTAGATGTTATTATTGTAATCGTTTTCTTTTGCCTGCAACTGAATGTACTTACTGTGATGGTGGAATTAATTATGAATATTCTGATGGTGAATATGCATATTCCAATCAATTACCTGAAGATATTTCCGATTATATGGATAAAGGCTATTATGTGACAGGTTATTACGATAATGAAGGATATTTTATTTCTGACGGTATCTCCGGATATACATATGATGAATTAATTCAACATCACAAAAAAGATTTAAAGAATCACGATTATTCTGAAGAGACTATTTGTGAATATAGTTATGAAGTGGCTGAAAACAAACATTTATATATAGATTTTTATCAATATAAGTGGGTTTTATAAAAACTATTTGATACCATTCATATTCAATATTTTTTTAAACAGGTAATTTGATATGAAAGATTTTATTATTTCTGCTTATGGTCGCAGTAATGTTGGTAAAAAAAGAGGTAATAACGAAGATAATTTTTATCTTTCAGGTGTTACAGTGGATTCAGCTAACGATATTACTGCAAAACTCAATGATTCTTCAAAATTAGCAACTGCTGTTTTTGACGGTATGGGTGGCGAAGCTGCCGGTGAGAAAGCATCTCAGATAGCTGCTGACACCTTTGGAGAGAAATTATCTGACATTATAAATTCAGATTTCTCTGAAATTGTTATAACCTCCACAATTGAAAGCACAAACCAAAAAGTTTGTGACGAGATTCGTAAAATGGGCAAGCGTATGGGTTGCACCTTTGTGTCCTTTGGATTTTCAAATAACACCATACACATTGCAAATGTAGGGGATAGCAGAGCCTATTTATTAAGAGACGGTAAATTGTATTGCATCAGCAAGGACCACACTGTTTCTCAGACTTTGGTAGATTCCGGTGTAATCTCTTATGAAGAGTCTCAGAAAATCAAGGAAAAGCATATGTTGACACAACATATCGGCATTTTCCCTGATGAAATGGTGCTTGAACCTTATTTCAATACATTCGCTGCTAAGGAAAACGATGTGGTGCTACTTTGTAGCGATGGTTTAACAGATATGCTTTCCGACAGTGAAATTCAATCTGTTTTACAGCAACAAGCTAATCCCGAAGAAGCAACAAATATGCTTGTGGAAAAAGCGCTTGAAAACGGTGGTAAGGATAATGTTACGGTTATCGTTGCTAAGGTTTCTGAGGTGAAATACTTGAAAACACCCTTTAAAAAAGATGCCGCAATTTTTGAAACCGAAAATATTTTTGCTTCTGAAGAGAAATTGCCTAAAAATAGAAAACCTATTAATAAAAAATTATTAATAGGTTTTATTTCAGCTATCGTTGTTTTGTTTTCGGTTGGCGGTATTTTGGGTTATAACGCTTTATTGCCCAGAATAAATGCAACAAAAGATTTCGAAAATGCGGTTGTTTCGGTTGAAGAAAAAAATTCTGAATTAGAAGCTGCAATATCTAAATCTGAAAAATTGATAGCAAAAAAACAACCTTTATTAGATAAAAATCTTGTCTCAGTATTAGAGAGTGCTATTTCTGATACAAAAACAGTTAAGGTAACTGATTTTGAAATGCCCAAAAAAGTTGAAGATATTATTTCTCGAACAAAAGAATTAAATAAAACAGATTATACTGAAGCAATAGTAAAATTGAGTGATAAGCATAAGGCATATGAAATTGATGCCAAAAGATATCAAATTGTTAATGTTCCCACAGAAGCATATGTAATTCGATGCTTGCAATCAATCCCCGAAATAACTGGCATCTCAGCAGTAACAGAAGAAACAGACCCAATGGATAACCTTAATAAACCTGGTTGGTATGTTGCTCATGTATACTTTAGTGTTTCATTAATAGACCAAACTGAAGTATATGGAGATAGTTTAATTGATAAAGGTACAGAAGCTGGGGGAAGTATTGAAGTATATACCTGTACAGAAGATGCCATTAATCGTGAAAAATATTTAGCTGGATTTGATGGTAGTGTTTTAGCTTCTGGTTCTCATACGGTTCTTGGTACTTGCGTTGTTCGAACATCTGATAAGCTTACAGCTACTCAACAAAAAGATTTGGAAGCAAAACTTATTGCTGCACTTACATATTTAAAAGAAGTTGATGGTGAAAAGGAGGTTCCTGAAGAGACGGAACCAGAAACTACTGAAACAAAAACATCAGCACCTTTGACTACAAATCAGCCTAATACAAGTTCGATATCAGCAGCATCCAACAACAAAGAAGAAGCTCTTCAGGTGGCAATAGATTTGTGTAATGAGGGTGATGGTGATGCAACAGTAAGAAGGACATGGCTTAAAGCATGGTTAATTGAAACTGAAGGCTTTAGCGAATCAGCAGCAATTTACGCAGTTGAAAACATTGATTATGACTGGTATGCATCTGCTTTGTTTTATGCTAATAATTATGAATATTGGGGAAAGGATATTGAAGATATTCCTACACTTTTATCAAACGATGGTTACACATCAGCTGAAGTAGATTATGCTATTGAAAACGCTGATTGGAATAATTAATGAAATATATTGTCATTTTTGTAATAAATAAATATAAAAACGGGTGAAAAATATGTTAGAAAAAGGAACGGTTGTATTCGGAAACTGGACCGTTGAAGAGGAGATAGGTTCCGGTGCATTCGGTACAGTTTATAAGATAAAGAAAGAAGAATTCGGCAGGGTTTATTATTCTGCCATGAAGGTTTTGCACATTCCTCAGGATAAGGATGAGCATAAACGCCTCAGA
Source organism: Acutalibacteraceae bacterium (assembly GCA_045594685.1). Classification (GTDB taxonomy): domain Bacteria; phylum Bacillota; class Clostridia; order Oscillospirales; family Acutalibacteraceae; genus DTU089. The sequence continues at coordinate 13,777 of JAZNYZ010000007.1, forward strand.
AGCGAGGGTATGGATGATGCAAGCATCTCCACTTATTATTCCCAGGTAGTTCAGGATTTCGTTTCTGAAATTGAACTTCTTTCTTCTCTTGACGGAATAACAAATATCGTGGATTACAAAGACCATATTATTGAGCCAAATGATAATTTGGGCTATACCATTTACATAAAAATGCAGTTGCTTACTCCTGTATCTAACACACTTCTTAATTCTGACGGAAGTGTTCGTTTTATGGATGTGAAAGAAATAATCAAGCTGGGCGTGGATATGTGCTCAGCTCTTGAGGTCTGCGAAAAGCGTAATATAATTCACCGTGATATTAAGATTGATAACATTTTCATTTCCGAAAACGGTGATTACAAGCTTGGTGATTTTGGTATTGCAAAGCAGCTTGAAGCAACCCAGGGTGAAATGTCTAAAAAAGGCACACTTTTATATATGGCACCCGAGGTTTTCAGGGGAGAGAAATACGATAAAACTGCAGATATCTATTCTCTCGGTGTTGTTCTTTACAGGCTTCTTAATAAAAACAGAGCTCCGTTCTTCCCCAATTATCCCGACCCCATCAAATTCTCCGATAAAGAAACAGCTAACACCATGCGTCTTAAAGGCGAGGAATTTCCTGATATTATAGGCATAAGTTCCGAATTAAATGCAGTACTTAAAAAAGCTTGTGCATTTAATCCTAAAGACAGATATTTTTCTGCAAATGAATTCAAATCTGCTCTTAATAGCGTTACTTTGTCTATGATTTTTCAGGGTACTGATGAACCTACAGCCGAATCTGTTGCACCCGTTTTTGAGGAACTGGCAAACAAAGAAGCAACTGTTGGTGTATTTTCCGATATACCTGTTGTTGTTGAAGATAATAAAATTGAAGATAAATCAGATATTATTGTTGATGACAATAGTATTGACGAGGAGAAAACAGAATCTGTTTTTGATATGCCTCCTGTTATTTCTGAAACAGAAAATACATCTGATGAAATTACTGAACCGACATTAAAGGAAGTGGAGCAAATTGAAGAACAAATAACTTCTAAAATTGATGAGGCTACTGTGTCTGTATTTGTTTCTGATGAAAACAAGGAAGTGCAAATTAATGTTACAGAAGAATCTTCTGTACGTGAAATTTCTTCTGTAAATTCAAATAAGGTTGTGGAACCGAAACAAGAAATAAAGAAGCCCAATGTAAAAAAGAAGTCAATAAATATAGCCATTACAATTTTATTTGTAGTTGCAACTATTTCTGTAATTGCGATTATTTTTGTACCACTTAATACTAAATATAATGATGCTGTTGAATTGATGGCTGCAGGCGAATACAATGAGGCGATTTCGGCATTTAAGGCTCTTGATGGATATAAAGATAGCGTAGAAAAGATAACTGAATGCGAAACTTTAGCAAGTCTTAACAAAAAATACAATAATGCTATTGCGTTAATGGATGAAGGTAAATACAACAAAGCGATTCGTTTGTTCTCTGAGTTGAAAGATTTCAAAAAAAGTAAAAATTATTTTTCAGAAATTTTAAATAAAATTGCAGTTAAAGAAACCATTTCTGCAGAGCTATATCATACAGTTGGTCTTAAAGAAGATGGAACGGTTATTGCAATTGGTAATAATGATTATGGTCAATGTGATGTAGAAGATTGGAAAGATATAGTAGCAATTTCTACAAATTCCTTCTATACCGTTGGTTTAAAATCTGATAGAACAGTTGTTGCTGTCGGCAATATTGTTGATGAGGAATGCAATGTAAAGGATTGGAAAGATATTGTTGCTATTTCCGCTGGTGAGTCTCATATTGTAGGTTTAAAATCAAATGGTACTGTTGTAGCTATAGGTGGTAATTGGAATGGGCAATGTAATGTAGAGGATTGGACAGATATTATAGCTATTTCTGCGGGTTACGCTCACACAGTTGGGTTAAAATCCGATGGTACTGTTGTAGCTACTGAATATTTAGGAGATAAAGAAGCTTATAATGGCCAATGTGACGTAGAAGATTGGAAAGATGTTGTTGCCATTTCTACAGATGCTTCCCATACTGTTGGTTTAAAAAAAGACGGTACAGTAGTTGCTACAAAATATATAGGAGACAAAGATTTTTATCTTGACCAATGTGAGGTAGAGGATTGGTCCGATATTGTTGCTATTTCTGCAGGTGAAGGTCACACAGTAGGCTTAAAGAAGGATGGTACAGTTGTTGCAGTTGGTCTTGGTGCTGGTCTTGGCAATGAATGTGATGTAGAAGGTTTGACAGATGTTGTGGCTATTTCTGCAGGTTTTTGGAATACATTTTGCTTAAAATCAGATGGTACTGTTGTATTTTCCGGGTCTACTCTTAATGGTGAGAATGATATATCAAGTTGGAAAAATATCAAATTACCAGATAATAAATAAATCTTAAATAATTTTATAAATTTAAAAATAGTAAAATACAGGAGCAAGGGGATATGAAGTGCCCCCCCAAAGTTTAGACAAAATTAAATATCAGATTGTTATTGAATGAGTTCGGTATTGCACTGGACTCATTCCTTTTAATTTCAAAGAAATTCTTTCGTTGTTGTAGTAATGAATATATTTCTTTAATTCATCAATGAAAGCGTTAACGCTTTCAAATTTTTCGCCATAGAACATTTCTACCTTTAGTCTACCAAAAAAGTTTTCCATAGCACCATTATCCATACAGTTGCCTTTGCGTGACATGCTTTGCGTAATGTTGTGTTCTGCTAACAACCTTTGATATTCAGCATGTTGGTATTGCCAACCTTGGTCTGAATGAAATATCGGAGTTGCATCGGGTGGAAGTTTTTCAAATAAGCCATCTAACATCTCTCTTATCTGCCATAGGTTAGGACTTGTTGAAATAGAATACGAAACGATTTCCCTATTAAATAAATCCATAACTGGCGAAAGATAAACTTTCTCATTGCAAACATTGAACTGAGTAACATCAGTTGTTATCTTTTCAAATGGTTTTTCTGCATAAAATCTTCTTTCAAGCAAATTATCTGCGACTTTTCCAATCGTGCCCTTGTATGAATGATATTTATCATTTTTGCGTTGTTTTCCTTTCAATCCAAGGCTATTCATTAGTTTTAAGACGGTTTTATGGTTAATTACATAGCCTTCGTTACGCATTGCAATTAAAATTCTACGATATCCGTATCTGCCTTTATTGGCATTGAATATTTTAACTATCTCCTGTTTTTCAAACTCGTATTTATCCGTATCTTGTTGCTTTAGATAATAATAGAATGTGCTACGAGCAAGACCAGATAATTGCAACAAATCTTTAAGCGGATATTTTTGCCTTAGTTCAGAGATTATCTTTGCTTTTTGTCGCTCTTTTGCTCTTCCGCACGAACTAAGGCACTCAGTTTTTTTAAGTATTCTATTTCCATTCGCAAACGTTGATTTTCAGCAATTAAATCTTCTTCTGTTTTCTTATCTATTTTAGGTGGTCTGCCTTTTCTTGTTCCGCTAACAGAACAAGCTCTGCCTCGTCTTTCTTTCATAAGACCTTCGGCTCCTTCTTCCAAATATATGCGTTCCCACCGTTGTACCATATTTGCTGCTGATGCTTCTGATGTTACCGTTAGGTTGTATTTTCGTGCAGTTTCTCTAAAACCTAAATGGTGTTCTCGCATATCCATTATAACGCTTATTTTGAATTCTGCACTATATATTTTATTTTTTCTTCCTGTCTTGCCCATAAAAATATGCACCTCCAAAAGTGTCTAACTTTTGGGGTGCATATCATTTTGACTGCTTTTTATTTAACAACTGAATATAATACGTATAATGTGTATATATTTCGTTACCATTATATAATTTATAGCACTATATATCGCAGAAGCCTTATTACTTTTATCGAGTGGGAATAATATAATATTATAAAGTCTTTCGTAATTTTTGTTGCGAAAGACTTTTATTTTATGTTAAGATAAAGAAAAAACTTGAGGTGCTATATGCAAAATATAACTTTTGAAGAATTCAATAATTTAGAATTCAAATTATATAAAAATAATCCTATTCTAAAAAATCCTTGGAACAGCTTTGTAATTGCTGATCCAAGTGTGCTGACACCCGATGTTTCTCACGATGGTATATGGCATTTGTTTTGTCACACATTTTTTGGTGTTTATATGTATGATAGCGTTGATGGTATAAGCTTTGAGAAAAAGGGGAGAATTGTTAAAAATGCAATGCGCCCAAATATCAATTACATTGATGGTACATATTATCTTTTTTATGAAAAGACTAAAACACCTATAGAAAATGCACTTGCTGTTTTTGGCGGTAAATGGAAATCAGAAATTTATTGTACAGAATCTGTTGACTTGAAAGAGTGGTCGAAACCTTACTTGGTTTTAGGCAACACAAGAGATTATGAGGTTGATGAAAACGGTCAGGCACTTTCAAACCCATTTTTGATGAATATTGACGGCAGAAACAGACTTTATTATTCCTGCGGACAGACATTTATCAAAGATTGCGGTTTCTGTGAGCCAAGATACATTTCTTTTGCGGAAAGCGATGCAATTACAAGTGGTTATGTATCAAGAACCGAACCAATAATAAAACCCGATAAAGACACAGAATACCTTAATCTTTGCTCGGGATGCTTGAAAGTATATAAATTAAAAGACTGCTATATAGGACTTCAGAACGGATTATTTGAAAAGGATGGTAAAAGTCACTCCGCAATTGTTCTTTTGAAATCCCAAGACGGAGTAAATTTTGAATTTATCAAGCACTTTTTAGTGCCTCAGAAATGCGGTAACAGTAACTGGATGGCACAATATGTTTATGCTTGTTGCTTAACTTTTTATGATAATAAATTCAGACTTTATTTTAATGCCCGCAATATTTCTAACAATCTTCTTGGCAGAGAAAGCATCGGTATTTTTGAAAGTGAGGTTTTTTAATTATGATATATGAATTGAAAAACTGCAGAGACGGTTCGGATGCCACATATAAAACAACGGTAGATATCATCGAAAACAATGGTATTTTAACGTTTAAGTTCTGTGCCGAGCACACCGAATTTTACTGCCCTCACCACAATTATAATGACATTCATTCCGAGGGTGATGCCTGCGAGGTTTTAATAGGCTCTGACCCCGAGAGAAGATTTTACTATGAAATAGAAATCAGTCCTGAAAATAAAGTGATGTGCGCTCTTATGGAGAACAAAGGTGATGACGAAAATGGTGTTCCGTTATTAGATATAAATTTTGTTGACGAGCCTTTTGTTGAAAGCAGAGTTGTTCGCACAGATGATTCTTATGAAGCAACTGTCAGCTTCCCGAAAGAGAAAATATTATCGGGCGATGGGGAAATCTATTTCAATGCATATAGATTGGAAACCGATGGGGGAGAAATGGATAAACATTTATTCGCCTTAAATCCAACTATGAAACCAAAATTTCACAGGCCATCACATTTTCTGTGGCTTAAAGCTTTCTTGAAATAAGAAAGCTTTTTCTTTTGTTGAGTCTTACAAAAAAGCATTGATTTTGTAGAATGTTTTTGTTATATTGTAATTAAAGCGAGTATTTTATATTAAAGGAGATGACAAAATGAAAAAATTTAATAAGGTAACTGCTTTAATACTTGTTTTTACTCTACTTCTCACTTGTCTGGCAGTTCCGGCATTTGCTGTAAGTGGAAATATTCCCGATGATGTTATTGCAATGTCAAGTCAGATTGCTGTTGAAATTGAGCAGGAGGGTATAGTTCTTCTTAAAAATGAAAATAATGCTTTGCCTCTTGACGGTAAAAAGGTAAATGTTTTCGGTGCAGCATCTGTTGTTCCGCTTTTGGGCGGTGCAGGCTCCGGCGCTATTACCACTCATAATCCTGTGTATTTTTATGAAGCATTGGATGAAGCCGGAATTGTTTATAACACCGAGCTTATGGAGCTTTATGATGAATATTGCGGTTCAAATGAAATTTTAAAAACCGGAAGCACAGTTTTTAATAACCTCACTCAGCTTCTGCTTGCAAAAAGCTCATTGAATGAAATGGAGCCTGAAAAGCTTACTGATGATATAATGGCAAATGCAAAAGCTTTTTCGGATACTGCAATTATAGTTATTGGCAGAACAAGTGCTGAAAACTCCGATCTTTCTCCCGAAACTCTCGCATTAAGCGAAAATGAAAAAGCAATGGTAGAAAAGGTTGCTTCAACATTTTCTGATGTTATCGTGCTTTTCAACATTGGTAACGTCATGGAAATGGGATTCCTGAATGAATATGAAAGCATAAAGGCAGCAGCTATTATTTGGATTCCCGGTGAATTTGGTATGAGAGCCGTGGCACAAATGCTCAATGGTGAAGTTAATCCATCAGGCAGACTTGCGGATACAGTTGCTTATAGTATTTACGACCACCCTTCAACACAGAATTTCGGTTCTTACGAATATGATGGTGGAGAATACTATGTTGAATATCAGGAAGGTATTTATGTTGGCTATCGTTACTTTGAAACCTTTGCAAAGGATAAAGTTCAATACCCCTTCGGACATGGTCTTTCTTACACATCATTTACAAAAGAAGTTGTGGCCTCAAGAACTGATAATGGTAAAATGAGCGTAGATGTTAAGGTTACAAACACAGGTGATGTTAGCGGTAAGGATACCGTTCAGATTTATTACAGTGCCCCCTATACCGGAAGAATTGAAAAGAGCGCAATTGCTTTGGGTGGATACGAAAAAACAAAGCTTCTTGCTCCCTCTGAAAGTGAAGTTTTAACAGTTGAATTTGATATAAACAATATGGCTTCTTATGACAGATTGAATAATGAAGCTTGGGTACTTGAAAAAGGCGATTATAAGATTATTCTTGGCGAAAATGTTCGTGAACATATTGCTTCATTTACATATACAGTTGAAGAAGATGTTATAATTAAGCTTGACAGTGTTACAGGAACTACAATCGAAAATCTTTTTGATGATGCTTATTCAGGTTATACAATTCTTTCAAGAGCAAATCCTGAAGCTACTTATCCTGTAGCAAGACACCTTGTTAAAACTAATGCAATTAAAAATGCAGATAAATATCCGGCAGCAACTAAAGAGGGAGAAGCACCTAAAATGGGTGTAACCTATGAAACAGGTGTTATCACTCTTCAGGACGTATATGAAAATGAAGAGCTCATGGATAAATTCCTTGACCAGCTCACTCTTGACGAGATGACTAATCTTGTTGCTCGTGGTGGCTATCAGACTTACGGAATAGAAAGACTTGGTGTTCCGCAAACCTGGGATAACGATGGTCCTTCAAGCATAAAAGGCGCTCATGGTATTGCTTATACTGATAGCGGTACAGCTTATCCTTGCGCAACTGCAATTGCTTGCACATGGAATAAACCACTTGCAAATAAAATGGGGGATAGTGTTGGTATCGAGGCAAGAAGCATCGGTACAGACATCTGGTATGCCCCCGGTGTTAACATTCACAGAAACCCAATGGGTGGAAGAAACTTTGAGTATTTCTCAGAAGATCCGGTTCTTTCCGGTACAATGGGTGCTGAAATTATTGATGGTGCCTGGGGTCAAGGACTTGTTACAACAATCAAGCACTTTGCTATGAATGATCAGGAATCTCATCGAGCAGGTATTTTCACTTGGGCAGATGAACAGACAATGCGTGAAATCTACCTGAAGGCTTTTGAAATTCCTGTTAAAGAATCCGCTTGTTACGGTGTTATGTCTGCCTATAACAGAATTGGTACTGATTGGTGCGGCGGTTGTTCAGAGCTTCTCAAAGATTTGCTTCGTGAAGAATGGGGTTTTGATGGTTTTGTTGTTTCCGACTATTCAAATAACTTTATCGGTAATGGCCATATGAGTCCTGTTCTTGCAATATATAATGGTAATGACACAATGCTTACTGGTGTTTGGTTCCTGAATATGCCGTCCCATATTGCAGCAATACAGATGCAGTATTATGCAGACCCTATAGGCTTCGGAACAGCTATGAGAGAATGCTGCAGAAATATTCTTAAGGTTAAAATGAAAACAAAGGCATTCCTTGAACCGGGATACTTTGTTGATAATGAAGACCTTACAATCAAAGAAGAGGATTGGGAATACACAGAGCCATATTTTCTTTCAGTTCTCAACCTTGAGTTCTCAAACTTTATAAATCAAATTGTTATGATATTCAGAAAGTTTATAGATTGGAATTTCTGATTAAAAAATAATTAATTTAAGCCGTCGATAGAGAAAATCTAACGACGGCTTTATGTCTTTTATTTGTTAAACAGAGTAAATGCTATATAAATGAATGTTATTATTTCAGCAACAGATATACCGCAGGTTGCGAATAAAAGCCTCTTATATAAAGCTTTTTTGGACTTAAGGGCAAGTATGAAGGTTGCAACGCTAACAACAGCAGGCACAATTGCAAAAACCAGGGCAAAGAAGATTTTTGCAACGGCTTCTTTGAGCTCATCATTATAAAGATAACCAAAATTATCCTCCTGACGTTTTTCTTCACCAATTTTGATTTTTTCAATTATATCCGTATCACTAAGCTTTATAACCTTAATTTTTTGATTTTCCGGCATATTATAAAAATCAAGTGATGATTTTATATTTGATTCAATAAAACTGTAAAAATAATATGAGCCTTCAAGTTTTAATATTATACCGATTTCGGCATCAAAGCTTTCTGTCGGTGTGCTTGCATAAACAGGGTAATCATATTCATAGTCCCATGCATTAATTGTGGTTTTGCTTCCTGTAAAAAATTCATCTTTTTTTGCAGAGATGGTATTGTTATCAGGCCACAGAAAATCAACATGGTATTCCTTTGTGTTACCGCTGATCACTTTATTATAATCATCAATTGAATTTTCGCAGATAAAATCAATATGCAATTCTGAGCCATCATTAAAATAAATAATTATAAAAAATATTTCTTCATCGTGACTGCAATTGGTTACCTCAACCATTTTAACAGCTTTGTTCTGTTCTTTGTTTAGTTTGATTTTATAATAATTCTGGTAATTATCATAGGCAGTGTAAGAGTAGATTCCGTCTGAATCTTCAACAATACTATCTGTGGCGTTTTCGCTCTCTTCAAATTCGAATAGGTCACGATCTATAAATCTAAGCATTGAAGCATCTGCTCGCGTATACGTATAACCGTTGTAATACATATATTCATAATCATCCGATAAGGTTATAACTCTTTTATTTGCAGCAAAAGAGGGTATGCATAAGCTTAATAAAAGTATAATAAAACTAATAAATAATACTAAATATTTTTTCATTTTTACTCCCTCCTTAATTCAAGTTAAGCTTGCGGTCGATGAACCAGTTGTTCAAGGTGTATGCAATTGTGCAAAGCATTGCAACAAAAAGAATTAGTAAAAATAAAATCACAAGAATAACTGCGTTCTGCGTATTTTCATTACTAAGAGTAGATATCCATTCAAAGAGTGATTCCATACCAAAGAAAAAGAACAAATACACAAACACACTTGAAACAGAAGTTGCAGCATAATAAACTAATATGGCACTTGCTAATTTTGATTTTTTAGAAATAGAACCTGCAAAGGTAATGCAAAGGTAAGTAAAAAGAATGCCCAATGTAATTACAAGCAGAGCAAATACTATAATTTCGAGTAATAAGGTTGTTAGAATTAATAGAGCATCTTCGGCTATCATTTCTTTAATACTATTAATTAATCTATCGTACCAACCTTCAATAAAAATATCTTTGCGGAAGGTAGTTAAAAGAATGATTGCGCCTTCTGTTACAGCAACTAAAATGGTTGATAATCCGCAAATAAAACCACTTATTAGCTTTGAGGAAAGTATCTGATGACGTTTTACGGGTAGGGTAAAGGTCAGATATCCTTCGTCTGTGAATAAATGCTTATAAAATCTTATATAAACCAATAATTCGGCGAAGATTATAAAAGCAAATATGCTTAAAACTACTAAAACCATACCGATTGTTGCAATCATTGTAACGCCAATCGGAAATTCTTTTTCTGTTTCAAGAATCAAACCGCAACCGGCGCCAATAAAAGAAAGGAAAAATGTTGTTAAAGCCCCAATCCACCAATATTTGAAAATTGCATTAAAATCATATTTTAATAATTTCTTCAGCATTTGAATACCTCCTTAAACAGCTCGTCAAGAGATTTGCCTGTTTGGTTTCTTGTTTCTTCAGCATTACCGCTCATAACAATCTGTCCGCCATAACTGATAAATATAAAGTCATCAAGAATCTGCTCAACATCGGTAATAAGGTGAGTGGTAATAATTATAGTTGCCTCAGGATTATAGTTGCTGACTATTGTACTTAAAATGTATTCTCTTGTTGCGGGGTCAACACCTGCAATAGGCTCATCAAGTAGATAGAGCTTTGCCTTACGGCTCATAACAAGAACAAGCTGAACCTTTTCCTTTGTACCTTTAGAAAGCTTCTTTAATTTTGCTTCTATGTCTACGTTTAAATCCTTTAATAGCTTTAAAGCTCTGTCTTTATCAAAATCCTTATAGAAATCTGCAAAGTAGTCAACAATATCTTTGACCTTCATTGAAGCGGTAAAATATGTTCTTTCGGGAAGGTATGAGATGTTTGCACAAGTTTCTTCGCCCACAGCCTTACCATTAACGAGGATTTCACCAGATGTTGGTTGGAGCAATCCTGCAATCATTTTAATCATGGTTGATTTACCGCAACCATTTGGTCCTAAAAGTCCGATAATTCTGCCTTGCGGTATTTCTAAATTAAGATTACTGATAACGTTTATACCTTTAACATAGGCTTTAGATAAGCTTTTAAATTCTAAAATGTTCATCGCTTTTCCTCCTCGATAAATTTTAAAGCTTGCTCAGGAGTAATGGAAAGTTGAGACATATTTTTTATAAAATCTTTTGCTATGGTTTTAGCTAATTCATTTCTGCATTCTTCAATTATTGCTTCATCATTTGTAACAAATCTGCCAATTGTGTTTTTTGAGATAATCAAGCCGTTGCTTTCAAGCTCTGTAAAAGCGTGTTGAATTGTGTTAGGGTTAACAGCCGCTTCTAAAGCCAACTGACGCACACTTGGTATCTGCTCACCGGGTTTATATTCGCCCGATAACACAGATTTTGTTAATCTGTCTGCAATTTGAAGATAAACAGGTTTATCTGATGTAAATTTCCAAGCCAATAATATCGCCTCCTTGTATTACTGTACTAGCACAATAATACATCAAGCACCAGAATTTGTCAACAGAAAAATAAAAGGCAACCTTAAAGGCTGCCTTTTACTGTGTTATTTACATTAATAATTGAGTGAACATTTTTAGTTTTAATTTCAAATTCTGCATCAAAAATATTGTTTTTTATTTCTGCTTCTTTCAGGTATTCAAGCCATATAATATGCTTTTCACCAATTGGATTTTTAAATGTGTTGTTTTCAAGAACAAGCTTTCCGTGAACATAACCTTGAAAGCTTTCATTCATAATTTTTGGTGTGTAGCGAATAACCGGTGCACCGGGGTAGGTTGTACCGTGGTCGCAGCTTATAACTGTATTATTTCTGAATGTAACTTCTTTTGAATAACCTGATTCAAACCAGAAATTGCAGTCATCCTCCATAAGCAGAGCGGGACCCTGAAGCTTATAAAACCTGTTATTTTCAATTATTATTTCTCCACGTGTTGTGCAGAGAATACCTCTACCGCTTGTTGTACCAAAATCGCAATTTTTCACATATAAATTCGGTGTCCATGTGACGTTTTCAACGACATCTTTATTGATTTCAATTTTTGGTAAAGGTCTGTCAAGGTACAATAAAATATCAGTATCATTAAGCTTTTTATATGCAATAACTTTTGTTTTATCATATGGTTGAAGATTATTCCATTTAATAAATTCAAGCTCGTCACCAACCTCAAAAGCCTGAAAGCCCCAGCTTTCATCGTGCATAAAGCGTACTATTATTGAATCATTACTGTTATCTGCTTCAATAATTCTCAAGTGAGTGCCGTGAACATTGATATAATCATCGTGTGCACCCTGAGCCTTGCAGTTTTCTATTATTAAATCTCCTTTACAACCGGAAAACTGAAAGAAATCTGCGGTGCTTGTAATTGTTCTATGTTCGGCAGGGGTAAGGTCGCAGTTTTTATATGTAACGTTCTCGCAGAATTGAGAAACCATACCCAAACCGTGCATAAATTTGATTCTTAAATTCTCAAATCTTAAATTTTTACATCGCTGAAAAAGACTACCTGTCTGGTCACGGACTATATTTCGTGTCTGGAAAGTTGCTCCGATTGGAAAATCTGCATCTATTTTCTTTAAAACAACCTTTAATTGATTATTTCCTAAATCTTCAATTTCTTCAAAATCCAAATCTGCTCTCCTGAAATCTCTCGGGATACCTGTTTCAGGGTCAATTAACTTGATGTGTCTGCGGTTACCGATATATAAATCCTCCCAATAGGGAACACCTGATAAATCATTTTCGCCTTGCCAGATTAAATTATTTTCGTCAACTCTGTAAAGGCAGTCCTCATTAATTTCAATAATACAAGTGCCGACTTCATTTGAAAGCACCTTGAATTCTGCCATAGTGGGACAAGCATAATCAATTGTAAGGTTTTTTATTGTTATGTTCTCGCATTTATTGAATAAAAGAGGCGTCATTTTGCCGTGAACAAGCAGGGTTGCACCATTTCCATCAACGGTAATATTCTTTTTACCGTCTAAATAAAGAGCGGAAAAACGTGTACCGTCAGGATTTTCGTGTTTTTTTGCAGTGTTTGAGCAGTAAAATCCTTTTAAAGAAAAAGAATCGTCCTGGCGGACATCATATATTCTGTTTTTTTCTAATATTATTTCATCATTATCTTTAATTTCAGAAATTAGATTGCAAAAGTCATTCATAATAAAACCGCTTTCAAAAGTGTTATTTTGATTATACTTTCTGTTGCAGAAAAATACAATGGTTTTTATAGTAGATATTTTCTGATATTTATGTTAAAATGAAAGAAATTATCAGATAATTGAGGTCGTTATATGAAATACTTTATCGGTGTGGATTTAGGCACATCATCATTAAAATTACTATTAACTGATGTAAAAGGAAATGTAATTAATACAGTTACAAAGGATTATTCTGTATCATACCCAAAGTCAGGATGGAGTGAGCAGAACGCTGAGGATTGGTGGAAAGCCTTAAAGCTTGGTTTGCCGGAGCTAATTGAAGATATAAACGGCGAGGATGTTGCAGGTTTAGGCGTTGCGGGGCAGATGCACGGACTTGTTATTCTCGATGAAAGTGATAATGTTATTCGCCCTGTTATTCTTTGGAATGACGGCAGAACATGGAAAGAAACAGAGTATTTGAATAATGTTATCGGCAAAGATGTTCTTTCGGAAAATACAGCTAATATAGCTTTTGCAGGCTTTACTGCACCCAAAATTCTTTGGGTAAAGGAAAACGAACCTGAAAACTTTGAGAGGATAAATAAAATAATGCTTCCCAAGGACTACATAAACTATTTGCTTACGGGTGTTCACGCTTGTGATTATTCAGATACTTCGGGAATGCTTCTTTTAGATGTTAAAAACAAGTGCTGGTCAAAGAAAATGCTCGAGATTTGTGGCGTTAAAGAGGAGCAGATGCCAAAGCTTTTTGAAAGCTATGAGGTAATTGGTTCTGTTTTACCTGAAATTGCCTCAGAATTGGGAATTAGCAGCAAGGCAATAGTTGTTGCAGGTGCAGGTGATAACGCCGCTGCTGCCATTGGTACCGCAACAACAGGCGAGGGAAAATGCAATATTTCTCTCGGTACATCAGGAACTATTTTTGTTTCTTCCGAAAATTTTGGGGTTGATAAATTCAATGCTCTTCATTCCTTTGCCCATGCAGACGGTGGTTTTCATTTAATGGGATGCATTCTTTCTGCTGCGTCCTGCCATAAATGGTTATGCGATAAGATTTTATGTGAAAAAGATTACTCTTTACTCGAAAATGAAATTAATACAGAGCTTTTAGGTAAAAACGAATTGTTTTTCTTGCCGTATTTAATGGGAGAAAGAAGCCCTATAAACGATACTGATGCGACAGGTATGTTTATCGGTCTTCGTCCTGATACAAGCCGCTCACAGATGCTTCTTGCAGTGTTAGAGGGAGTTAGTTTTGCAATAAGAGATAATATTGAAATTGCGAAATCTCTAGGAATTGATATTAAAGCCAGCTGCCTTTGCGGTGGCGGTGCAAAAAGTAAGCTTTGGAGAAGGATTTTAGCAAATGTTCTCAATATTCAGCTTAATATTCCCGTTGCTGAAGAAGGTCCCGGTTATGGTTCTGCTATTCTTTCGATGGTTGGAGCAGGAGTATACGAAACAGTTTCAGAAGCTGCGGATAAACTTGTTGAAATAAAAGAAATTGTTCTTCCCGAGGAAGAGTTAGTTGCTCTTTATGAAGAAAGATATAGAAAATTCAAGCTGATTTACCCAACAGTGAAAGAATTATATAAAGCTATTTAATAATTTTTATGTCGCTTGATTTTTATATAGTCAGGCGACTTTTATATGTTAATTTTCCATTAAGAAATTTTACTGTTTATTGACTGAATTGTTAAAATTTTGTATATTTAGAGTATAGATATTAATTTGATTAAAGAAGGTGAATTGATGAATTTCGAAAAACTTAATAGCTACACCACAATTAAAGAAGAAATTTGCCGTAATAATGACAGTATCGCTCCCGAGCTTTATAAAGAACATGCGGTTAACAAAGGTCTTCGCGATATGAATGGTAATGGTGTTGTAACAGGTCTTACCAACATCTCAAAAATTGTTTCATCAAAGATAATCGAAGGAGAAAAGGTACAGTGTGATGGCGAGCTATGGTATAGGGGATACAGAGTTCAGGATTTAATAAATAATCTCGGTGAAAGTGAATTTGGTTTTGAAAAGATTGCGTATCTTCTTTTGCTCGGCGAAATGCCGGATAAAGACGAGCTTAAGGAGTTTAAAAAGTATATCCGAGATTGCAGAACCCTTCCGAATAACTTCACTCGTGATGTTATAATGAAGGCTCCGAGCAGTGATATAATGAATTCTATGACAAGAAGTATTTTAACTCTCGCTTCTTATGATAAAAATGCAATTGATACAACTATTCCTAATGCACTTCGTCAATGTATTCAGCTAATAAGCGAATTTCCGCTTTTGGCAGTTTATGCTTATCACGCATACAACTACTCCGAGAAAGGCGAAAGTATGATTATTCACAGACCTGACCCTAAGCTTTCAACTGCGGAGAATATTTTAATGATGCTTCGTCCTGATAAAAAATACACTAAAACCGAAGCAAAGGTTCTTGATACAGCTTTAATTCTCCATATGGAGCATGGTGGAGGTAATAACTCCACATTTACAACCCGTGTTGTTACATCTTCGGGTTCAGATACATATTCAACCATTGCAGCAGCTATGTCGTCATTAAAGGGACCCAAGCACGGCGGTGCCAATATCAAGGTTATGGAAATGATTGACGATATAAAAGCTAATGTTCCGAACTATGATAACAAAGAGGAATTGAGCTCATACCTTTCAAAAATTATTGATAAACAGGCTTTTGATAAAAAAGGTCTTGTTTATGGTATGGGTCACGCTGTTTATTCACTTTCTGACCCTCGAGAAAGAGTTTTCAGAAGCTATGTTGAGGATTTGGCAAAGGAAAAGGGCAGAGAAAGAGATTTAATGCTCTATGAGAATATCGAAGAGCTTGCTCCTATTCTTATTGCACAAAAGAGAAAAATATACAAGGGCGTTAGTCCAAACGTAGATTTTTATAGCGGTTTTGTTTATGATATGCTCGGTATTCCTCAGGAGCTTTATACTGCAATGTTTGCAATTGCCCGTATTGTAGGCTGGAGTGCACACAGAATCGAAGAGCTTATCTGCGTTGATAAGATAATCCGCCCTGCATATAAGAGTATAATGGAAGAAAAGAATGTATAATTTTTCATATTGATTTTTATTATTGAATAGTCTATAATTACAAATGGTGTAAAACTATACTATATATTACGAGGTGAAAATGATGAAAAAGGTTATTTGTAAGGTTGAATACGATACTGCAGCAGCAGAGCTCGTTAAAAAGAATGTATTCGGCGAATTCGGTGACCCTGCAGGCTACGAAGAAAGCCTTTACAAAACTGCAGACGGCAAATTTTTCCTTTATGTAAATGGTGGCGAAGAATCACCTTATACAGAGGAGAACATCAAAAGAATGTCAGCTGCAAAGGCAGAAGAATGGCTTGCAAAATAATTGATAAAAAAAGAAATGCAGTAGGTAATGTGCCTGCTGCATTTTTCTTTTTATTTTAATTTCATCCCGTATGCCGCACCTGTTGGCATATCTTGTAATAAAACAAAACCATTTCGCTCGTAGAAGCGTCTTCCTCCTTCGTTATCAGTGCCAACAATCAGCATAACCCCTTTAATGTTCAGCTCTCTGAGATAGTCACAGAAGGTCTTAATAAGCTTTGAGCCGATACCTTTTGACTGATAATCGGGAAGAATATCAATATGAAGGTGGGCAGGGTAGTCCTTTTTATAAATTGCGTGGTCATACATTTCAGTAAGAGCTTCCGCCAAAAATCTTCTGTTTTCAATTTCTGCTACTGCATTAATATATTCCGAGAAATTCTCCTGATAAAAATCATAATCCTTAACGCCATAAATATAACCTATAGGTTTATCGTTTTCATCAACTGCAACAAAACAGTTTTCCGGTTCTTTTTCAAGGTAATAACGGCAGAACATAGTTTCAACATATTCTAATACTGTTTCCCAACCCTTTTTACCAATCATATCGTGAATGCAAACATATTTTGTTGCTTCGAAATCTTTTTCCTGATATTTTCTTATATTCATTTTCTTCTCCTGAAAAGTTTTTCCTAATTATAACAATAATTTTAGTAAAAGTCTATTTATTTTAAAATAAATATGTGATATTATATTCAAAAAGTAAATTTTTAGGAAGTGAAATAATGAAAGAAATCAATAATGGCGTATATCCAACAATGATAACACCATTTACCGATGACAATAAAATTGACTATAACGGTGTCAAGGAATTATTAGATTGGTACGCAAAAAAAGGTGTTGACGGCATTTTTGCTATTTGCCAGAGCAGTGAAATTTTCTTTTTGAGCTTTGAGGAAAGGCTTGAGCTTTTAAAGTTCATTATGGCAAATAAGCCCGAGGGAATGTCAATTGTTGCATCAGGTCATACCGCTGATGATTTAGAAACTCAGATTGAAGAAGCAAAGGCATTTATTGATTGCGGTATTGATGCTTACGTTTTCATTTCAAACCGCTTTGCAAAAGAAGATGAAGATGATGACGTTTATTTAAAGAATATGGAGTATGTTGCATCAAAGCTTCCTGAAATTCCTTTGGGTGTTTATGAATGCCCTTATCCTTATAAACGCAAAATTTCACCCTATGTTTTGAAAAAAATGGTTGAAAGCGGTAATTATCAGTTTATTAAAGACACTTGTTGCAGTCTTAAAGAGCTTAAGGAAAAGCTTGATATTATTAACGGAACAAGCGTCAAGCTCTTTAATGCAAATGCTGCAACCCTTTCAGAAAGCATCAAAATGGGTGCACTTGGCTATTCAGGCGTTATGGCAAATTTCCACCCCGAGCTTTATGTTGAGCTTATTAAGGCTCATAAAGAGGGTAATGAAGAAAAAGCAAAATTCTTGCAGGATATGGTTGGCTATTTCTCAGTTACAGAATGCCAGTGCTATCCCGTAAATGCAAAATACTATGTAAGCCTTGATGGTGTAAACATTGGTATCAATACAAGAACAAGAAATCCTGCTGAGTTTACAGAAAGCAGAAAGCTTGAAATCGAACAGATGTATGCTTTCACTCAGGCAGTTAAAGAGAAATTCAATATTCAATAATTTATAAAAGGAGAGAAGAACAATGGCAGAATTCAAATATGAAATTCAGGAAAATTTAGGTGAAATTTCAGAAAGCGGTAAAGGCTGGACAAGAGAGCTTAACCTCATTTCCTGGAACGGTGGCAAACCTAAATACGATATTCGTGACTGGGCACCAGACCACGAAAAAATGGGTAAAGGTATTTCATTAACAAAGGAAGAGCTTGAAGCACTTTATGACCTTATCGGCGAGGCTTTAGGTAAATAAATAATACATAAGTTAAAGGCGAGGTTTTCACCCCGCCTTTATTTTTATATTCTCTTTCCCTGACAATAAACCTCAATTCCGTCTGTATTGCCGTCAAGGTTGTAGTTAACCATTTTGCCGTTTTTCCATTCAATATCTACCGTGATATTGCCAATTGCTTTAAGTCCTGTAACTTTACCGTTTTTCCAAGACGATGGAAGAGCAGGGAGAAGGAAGATTTTGCCTTCTCTTGATTGTAGAAGCATTTCTGCAATACCTGCGGTGCATCCGTAGTTACCGTCAATCTGGAATGGGGGATGAGCATCAAAAAGGTTGGGATAAGTTCCTCCACCGCGATATCTTACATTTCTTACTGCGGGAACAGGTCTTAACTGCATATCAAGAAGCTTTAATGCATGGTCACCATCCCAAAGACGAGCCCACATATTGATTTTCCAGCCTAAGCTCCAACCTGTGCCGTTATCGCCGCGAAGCTCAAGTGAGCGAATGCAAGCCTTTACCAAATCGGGAGTTTCATCAGGTGTAATAAGGTTACCGGGATGAAGTCCGTAAAGGTGGGATTTGTGTCTATGGTCGGGCTCATGCTCTTTAAGCTCCTTATACCATTCAAGAAGCTCACCACGACTACCGATTTTAAATGGTAATAGTCTTGGTAATGCTTTTCTCATAGCTTCGATATCCTCGTCATTTTCACCGAGTATTTCTGCTGCTTTAATGGTATTTGCAAATACCTCTTTTACAATGCTCATTGTCATTGTTGTGGTTTCGCTGAGACTCATTGCAACACCATCAATAAGGAACTCGTTTTCAGGTGAGGTTGAGGGTGCCATAATAAGATAGCCATCTTTGTCTTCAACAAGCAAATCAAGAATGAACTGAATACATTTTTTCATAATTGGGTATGCAGTTTCTTTTAAGTATTCCTTATCGTTTGTGTATAAATAATGGTTGAAAACATGCTGACAGAACCAGGCACCTGACATATTCCAGAATCCCCATTGAGCATCACCGCTTGCAGGGTCAGAATATCTCCAGATGTCAACGTTATGATGAGCACAAAAGCCACGAGCACCATATATCTCTTTAGCTGTTCTTTCACCCTTAACAGATAAATCCTTAACCAAATCAATAAGAGGTTGGTTGAATTCTGCAAGGTTGCAGGGAAGAACAGGCCAATAGTTCATTTCGGTGTTGATATTAACTGTATAGTTTGAGCTCCAAGGGGGAGTAACCTTATCATTCCATATACCTTGAAGGTTAGTAGCCTGTGAACCTGCTCTCGAGCCTGAAATAACCAAATATCTGCCAAAATTAAAGATAAGAGCATAAAGAGCAATATCACTTTCGCCTTTATTATGCTTAATAAGACGTTTATCGGTGGGAATATTGCCTTTTTTATCAGAACCGATATCAAGGCATACTCTGTTGAAATAGCTTGAGAAATCATTAATATGAGCAGTTTTAAGAGTATTGAAATCTTCAGCATTAACCTTGTTGAGCTTTTCAATACAAGCATTTTTAAATTCTTTACCCTCTAAAACAGGGTGCTTATCATATCCGTTAAATGAGTTTTCAGTGCAGAAAACAACAGTTGCGTTTTTAGCATTTGAAATAACGATTGATTTGGTTTTATATTCAACCTTACCATCTGTTACAACCTTTAATGCACAACGGAAATGAGTGCCCTGAAGGGCAGGGTCATCAGGATATTGAGGTGCATCGAGACGGGCATAAGTTTCCTGATTACAAGGTGAATCGGAGGGAGCCATACCATCAAGAATAATTACGCCATTTTCACAGAATGATTTACCCTTTAACTGTGTTGTAAGAGAAATTTCAAAATTCAATGCCTTATTGTTGCAGGAGATGTGCTCAATATATGCATCCTCAACAGCACTAACAAAGCTTTCTCTTTTGAATTTGTTCTTACCGCGTGAATATGTAACAGTATTAACGCCTGTTTCCAAATCAAGATGTCTTTCATAGTCCTTTAAAAAACAAGAGTTTTTAAATTTGTATTTAATGTGGCAAAGCGGCATATAAGCCTGAGAGCAATGAGCAAGAACCTTGTCCTCAATAATATCCTGAGCTTTTCTGTATTCGCCCTTCATTGCCAAATCTCTCGCTTTAATGAAAGCTTCATTTGCGCCTTCTTTCACCTGAGAAGGACGGGGGAAGCCTGTCCAGAGAGAATCAGAGTTCATCGCTATTGTTTCGTTGTCGGTTCTGCCGTAAACCATAGCACCAAGAAAGCCATTGCCCAAAGGCATAGCCTGAAGCCACTCTTTAGCGGCAGATTTGTAAAATAATACTTTTGAATCGTTTACCATAAAGAACACCACCTTGTGTTAATAGTTGTATTTTACAGTATTGACAACATAAAATCAACACATTTATTTTATGTAAAGTGTTGTAAAAGAATTTCAATTATGTTATAGTTATTTTGTATTTTGGAAATTGAAGGTGATTTCAATGAAAACGGTTTTGTCAAAGCTTGATGCGGCAAAAATTAATCTTGATGGCAACACAGACTATATGGTTAAAAAAATTACAGAAATCTGTGAAAAAATCGGTCCTCGTGCTCCCGGTAGCAAGGAAGAGTTTGCTGCTCAGCAATCCATGGGAGAAGATTTAAAGAAATGGTCTGATGATGTTTCTTTTGAAGAGTTTATTGTTCATCGTCAGGCATTTATGGGTTTTATTCCTTTTACAGTTGCAATGGCAATTATTGCAACAATTCTTTATTTCAGCTATCCTCTTGTAGGCTTTTTGCTTACTGTTCTCGGATTCATTCCGCTTGTACTTGAATTTTTAATGTATAAGCAATTCATTGACCCTCTTTTTAAAGGTCATACTTCACATAATCTTATTGCAACCCGTAAGCCTACAGGTGAAACCAAGAAAAGAATTATTTTTGTTGGTCACTCCGATTCACAGTATGAATGGATACTTAACTACAAGCTTGGCGGAACAGGGATGAAATTATTCCTTATTCCTGCTGTTGTTGGTCTTATTGCTTGTTGTATTGCAAGCTTAATCAAATTTATAGTTCTTGAATTAAAGGGGATTGAGTCTGCAGGAGCAGAAACCTTCTTCCTTGTTGTTGGTATCGTGCTCTGTGTTTTCGTTATTCCTTACATAGGCTTCCTTTTCTTCCAAAGCTATACAAAGAGCGTTCCCGGTGCAAATGATAACCTTTCAGGTTGTCTTTCTGCAATGTCTGTTCTTAAATTGATGGACGAAGCAGATGTTCGTTTTGAAAATACTGAGGTTCGTGTTATTCTTTCCGGTTCTGAGGAAGCAGGTCTTCGTGGGGCAAAGGCTTATGCTAAAGCCCACGAAAAAGAGCTTAAAGAAATTGAAACTGTTGTTGTTGCTTGCGATACAATGCGCGACCTTAAAGATATGGCAGTTTATGACAGAGATTTAAGCGGTACTTTAAAGCACGATAAACAAGTTAAAGAGCTTGTTAAGAAAGCTGCTCTTAATTGTGGTTACGACATTCCTTACGCATCAATTTATCTTGGTGCTTGTGATGCTGCTGCGTTCACTCAGAAAGGAATTAAAGCAACAGGATTTGCCGCTATGGATCCCACACCACCCAGATATTATCACACAAGACTTGATGGTCCTGATTTGCTTGTTCCCGAAGCTCTTAAAGTTGGTGCAGAGGTACTTCTTGAAACTGCATTTTTATATGATGCAGAAGGCTTAAAATAATTTATTGTTAATTTGACCGTCTTCAAGGACGGTCAAAGTTCAGTTTTTTGGATGTGAGGTTAAACGTGAATTATATCATAATGGACCTTGAGTGGAATAACACTTACTGTAAAAAGAAAAAAGGTTTTATGAATGAAATCATTGAGATTGGTGCTGTTAAGCTTAACAGTAATCTCGATGTTGTTGACACATTCTCTGTTTTCATTAAAGCACAGTTAGGCAAGAAGCTCCATGCAAGAGTTAAAGAGCTTACCAATATAACAAATGATGATATAAGTAGCGGTACACCGTTTTCTCAAGCTATGTCCAATTTCAGAAAGTGGGTTTCTCACGAAGAGAATGTTATTCTCACCTGGGGCGATACCGATATTAGAGTTCTTATTGAAAATTTTAAATACTTCAATGGTATCTCATTTATTCCTTTTTTAAGTAACTATGTAAATCTGCAGAAATATGCTCAAGCATTCATGAATATCTCCAAAGCTGACCAGATTGGTCTTTCAGCAGCGGCAGAAAAGCTTGGAATAAATTTTGATGATTATTCACTTCACAGAGCCTTGGACGACAGTAAGCTTACTGCTGATTTATTTAAAAAGATTTTCAACGAAAATATGTTGAAATCATATACCTTGATTTGTGATAATTCTTTCTATTCAAAAATCACATTTAAGCCTAAAGTTATTACTGATATTAACAGTCCTCTTATTGATAAATCAAAAATGGTTTGCCTTTGTGATGTTTGCGGTTCTACCTGCGAAAGAATTTCAGATTGGCGAGTTATGAACCAATCCTTCAGAGCTATTTTCCTTTGCAAGAAATGTAAGAGGAAAATTAGATTTACCATAAGATTTAAAGAATATTACGACAGAATTGATATCAAAGCATCTTCTGTTCCCTTTATAGAAAAGAAAGAAATTAAAAATGTTGTTGCTGTTGAAGCAGGCACAAGTCAACAAAATAAATCGGAGGAATAATTATGTATCCAATTAAATTGCAACCCGTATTTAAAGAAATTGTGTGGGGCGGTAACCGTTTGAAAAATGATTATGGCTTTAAATCCGACCTTAATAATATTGCTGAAGCCTGGATGCTTTGCGCAAGAAATGACGGCGATAATGTTGTTATAAATGGTGAATTTGAAGGCAAATCCTTTACAGAAGTTGTTAAAGAACACAAGGAATTCCTTGGTTCAAAAGGGGAGAAATATGAAGATTTTCCTCTTCTTATAAAATTCATTGATGCAAAATCCGACTTGTCTGTTCAGGTTCATCCTGATGATGAATATGCAAAAAAATATGAAAACAGCTACGGTAAAACAGAGGCCTGGTATATTCTCGATTGTGATGAGGGCGCTCAGTTAATTTACGGCTTTAACAAAGAGTTAACCCGTGATGAATTCAAGAAATCTATTGAAGATAATACTTTCCTTGATTATGTTAATAAAGTTAATGTAAAAAAAGGTGATGTGTTTTTCATCAATGCCGGAACACTTCACGCCATTGGCGGTGGCATTCTTCTTGCAGAAGTTCAGCAGAACTGCAATACAACTTACCGTGTTTATGACTATGGCAGACTTGTTGACGGCAAACCTCGTGAATTACACGTTGAAAAAGCACTTGATGTTACTGATACAGTACCTCCAACTCGTTCAGGTAACCCTGATGGTGAAAAAATCGCTCTTGGTGGTGCAATTTCACAGGAGCTTTGTTCCTGCGAATTCTTTAAGATGTCAACTTTTTGTATTGATGGTACTTATACTTTTAATGTAGATAATGAAAGCTTTGTTTCTCTTCTCGTAACAAAAGGCGAGGGCACCGTTGAATGCGGTGACACAATTGTTGAAATCACATCAGGTGACAGTATTTTTGTTCCTGCAAACACAGGTGAAACTGTTTTAAAAGGTAATTTTGAAGTTTTAGTCAGCTCATTATAAGTATATAATAATTAAGTAATCGGTGGTTTTATGTCTTTATTAACGGCACAAAACTTAACATTCGGTTTTCTTGACGGCGTCTTATTCAAAGGCGCCGCTTTTAAAGTGGAAGAAAACGATAAAATAGGCTTAATCGGTGCAAACGGCACAGGTAAAACCTCATTATTTAAACTGATTATCGGTGAATATCCCCCCAACGAAGGTGGTATAGTACGCGGTAAAGATGTCCGTATCGGTTATATGGAGCAATATCTTGAATGCGACGATAAACAGACACTTTATAACGAAGCTCTTACAGTTTTTTCAGATGTTGCAAAAATGGAAGAAGAGCTTGAATTAATTAATGAAAGACTTTTAACTGAAAGCAACATAGACTTAATTGAAAAACAGATTAAATTAACTGAAGATATTGAACGCCGTGACGGACTTGTTTATAAAGCAAAAACCAAATCTGCATTAATCGGACTTGGCTTTTCCGAAAAAGACCTTGATTTAAAGGTTAATTCCTTAAGCGGTGGTCAACGTTCGAAGCTATCTTTATGCAAATTACTTTTATCAAACACCAACCTTTTATTATTGGACGAACCAACAAATAACCTTGATATTGATGCTGTGAACTGGCTTGAAGACTTTCTTATTAAGTATAAAGGAGCAGTTATTGTTGTTTCCCACGATAGATATTTCCTTGATAAAATAACAACCGCCACAATGGAAATTGCTCATAAAAAAATCACTTTTACAACAGGCAATTATACAGTTTTCCAGAAGTTAAAAGCCGAAAGAGAGCTAACCATCGAGCGTGAATATGAAAAAACAATTACTGAAATTAAGCGTATTGAGGGAATTATCGAACAACAAAAACGTTTTAATCAAGCCCGAAATTATATCACAATCGCAAGCAAAGAAAAGCAGATTGACAGACTCAAAGAATCACTCATTGTTCCCGATAAAGCTCTGAAGAGCATTCATTTCAGTTTTAAAACCGATGTAAGAACAGGGGATGAGGTTGTTAATGTAATAGACCTCTCTAAAAGTTTTCCTGATAAAAAACTATTCAGTAATTTTAATTTATCCGTTTTTCGTGAAGATAGAGTTTTTCTTTTAGGTCCTAACGGTTGTGGCAAATCCACCTTCTTAAAAATTCTTAATAAAGAAGTCAATCAGGATTGCGGTACTTTCCGTTTCGGCTCAAATGTAAAAATAGGTTATTTTGACCAAAATATTGATAAGCTTCATTCGGATAAGACTGTTCTTGATGAAGTATGGGATATGTACCGCCATCTCACCGAAACCGAAATACGCTCCGCCCTTGCAATGTTTCTTTTTTGTGGTGAGGATGTATATAAGAAGGTTTCACTTTTAAGTGGTGGTGAAAGAGCAAAAATTTCCCTATTAAAAATAATGCTTTCAAAACCAAATTTTTTGATACTTGATGAGCCTACAAACCACCTTGATATAACATCAAGAGAAGTGTTAGAAAATGCTCTTTTAGATTTTGACGGAACAATGCTCGTTGTTTCCCATGACCGATATTTCATAAATAAGCTTGCTAATAAAACTGTTTATTTAACTCACGATGGTGCAGTTAATATTGACGGCAACTATGATGATTATCTGCTTTTCAGGCAAAATAATGCTGTTAATGAAGCAAAAATAACGGAGAAAAAGCCTGTGGTTAACGATTATAAACTTCGCAAAGAAAAAGCAAGTAATGAGAGAAAAAGAAAAACCCGAATTTCTAAATTAGAGGTTGAGATTGAAGATACAGAAAACAAAATTTCACTTCTTGAAGAAGAACTTTCAACTCCAGAAATCTCTGCAGATTACGAAAAACTTATTGAATACACCAATAATCTTAACGAGTTAAGAACTAATCTTGAAAATATGTATTCTGAATGGGAAAAGCTGCAAATAGAAGAATAATTTTTTTATCACCTGCATATATATCTGCAGGTGATTTTTTATGAATAAGAATAAAAAGGATTATTTATTAAGAACTTTATTGTTGCAATTTTTGGTTTGCTTAATATTATTTGGTGTACTTTTAGCTTTAAAAACCAGTAACTCAAATTTTTTTACAGAGTTAGAAAATACCTTTTCCAAAAAATTAGAAGATAATTTAACCATTGAAGAAGCCAAATCAGTATTTACAAATATAACTGCAAATAAAACCAATGAAACAAATGATAATATCAGCGAAACAGAAGTAATAACAACTGAGACCGAAACAGTTTTTGTTCCGTTCGAAGAGCCCTCTTTAAGTGCAGAAATAATTGCAAGTGGAGGTAAAGATATTAAAGTATCTTCGAATGATGATATACCAAAAAATGTTTCAGTAGACAGCTATAAATTAAATAAAAAAATGGTGTTGCCTCTAAAAGGAGAAATTACATCACCATTTGGTGTAAGAACCCATCCTATAAGCGGTGATTTGCGTTTTCATGCAGGGATAGATATTGCCGCAGAAATGGGTTCAAATATTTATTCTGCTTTTGATGGAGAAATTATAGTTGCAGATTATGATAAATGGAATGGCAATTATTTGAAAATAAAGCACGACAATAATATCACAACCATTTACTGCCATTGTGAAAAACTCAATGTAAAAAAAGGTCAAAAAATTAGGGCGGGGGAAGTTGTCGCAACAGTTGGTTCAACGGGCAGTTCAACTGGTCCGCATTTGCATTTTGAGTTAAGGATTAATAACATATCATACGATCCGCAAAAAGCGTTTAAAGAGGCTGAAAATGCAATTTAAAATTAAAAACACTGATTATAAAATCAGCTTCAGTTTCTTAGCTTTGATTTTATTTATGTTAACAATCAGTAAAAACAGAACTGTTATTTTGATGTTTTTATTTGCTTTTATACACGAAATAGTTCATTTAGTCTTTATTTATCACTTTTCAGTTGCTCCTAAAACGGTTTCTTTCACTCTTTTCGGTGCTAATATTCAAAGAGAGATAACATCAGCAAATAATACAAATTCAGAAATCATTATAAATGCATCAGCACCTGTGTTTAATATATTTACGGGTGCTGTTTTTTTCTTGTTATCTAAGTATTACTCAAATAATCAAATACTTTTAATAAATATTGCTTATATTAATTTAGCTCTTGGTTGCTTCAATTCTTTACCTTTTTATAGCTTCGATGGCGGAATTGTATTAAAAAATTATTTGTTTAAATATTTTACTATCGAAAAAACTGAGCAGGTACTAACCTTCACTTCCTTAATTGTTGCTGTTATGTTATCCTTTTTAGCTATATATATTTTTTTGAACTATCAACATAATTTTTCGCTTTTTATAATGTGTATTTATATGTTTCTATCAATTATTTTCAAAAAATAAAACTCTCTTGATTATTAGGTATAAATATTGTAAAATGTATTCATATTTTTTAATGGAGATTTTTGCAATGTTGAAAGAAAAAATTGAAAGAATTTTACCATTGGTTCAAAAACCCGCAAGATATACAGGTGGCGAACTGAACTCAGTTGTAAAAGATAAAGAAAAAATAGATATACGCTTTGCATTCTGTTTTCCTGATACCTATGAAATCGGTATGTCCCATCTCGGAATGAAGATTTTATATAGTCTTATTAATTCCCGAGAAAATTATTGGTGTGAAAGGGTGTTTGCTCCCGATACCGATATGGAAAGAATAATGCGAGAGCAGGATATTGCACTTTTTGGTCTCGAAAGCAAAGATGCTCTTACTGATTTTGATGCAGTAGGCTTCACTCTTCAATACGAGCTCTCATTTACAAATGTTTTAAATATGCTCAACTTGGGAAAAATTCCTCTTCGCTCAAAAGATAGGGGAGACACACTTGATATACCTGTTATTGTTGCTGGTGGTCCTTGTGTATGTAACCCTGAACCTTTAGCAGATTTCATTGATGCTTTCCAAATTGGTGAAGGTGAGGAAATGATGCTTGAATTTCTTGATTTACTTAATGAATATAAAAAGCAAGGAAAACCAAGAAAAGAATTTTTAATTGCAGCATCAAAAATCGAGGGAATCTATGTTCCGTCGTTATATAGCGTCAAATATAACAAAGACGGCACAATTAACTCTGTTACCGCTAATAGTGGAGCACCTGAAAGGGTAAATAAAAGAGTAGTTGGTGATTTAGATAATATTTTTTATCCTGAAAATTTTGTTGTGCCCTTTGTCGAGGTTGTGCATGACAGGGTTGTTCACGAAATATTCAGAGGATGTATTAGAGGATGTCGTTTTTGTCAGGCAGGATTCTGGTACAGACCAATTCGTGAAAAAAGCGTTGAAACAATAAGCAAGCAAAGTCAACGCCTGGCCTGTACCACAGGTTACGATGAACTATCTCTTTGTTCGCTTTCAAGTAGTGATTATACTAAGATTACAGAGCTTCTTGAAGAATTACTTGGTTGGGCAAGCCCACAAAAAATAAATATTGCTTTACCCTCATTAAGAATTGATAACTTTTCGGACGAGCTTAAGGAAAAACTCGCTCTCGTTCGCCGTTCCGGTCTCACCTTTGCTGCAGAAGCCGGAACGCAAAGAATGAGAAACGTTATCAACAAAAATATAACAGAAGATGAAATTCTAACTACCTGCAGGAAGGCATTTACAGGAGGTTGGACAGCAGTTAAGTTATACTTTATGGTTGGTCTTCCTACAGAAACTGATGCAGATGTTATTGGAATAAACGAGCTTTCTCAAAAAGTTGTTAATGAATTTTATAATAATCCGGACAAGCCTAAAGGCAAGGGGGTTTCTGTCAGCGCAGGTGTTTCATCATTTGTTCCAAAACCTTGCACACCTTTCCAATGGGAGCCTCAGGATACAAGAGAAGAACTTCACCGAAAGCAACAACTTCTTCTAGAAACCTGCACAACAAAAAAAATCACTTTCCGCTTCCATAACACGGACTTAACTTTCCTTGAAGGTGTTTTCGCTAGAGGTGACAGAAAGCTTTGTGACGTTATTGAGGCTGCATACAATAACGGTTGCACCTTTGATAGTTGGGATGATAAATTTAATTATGAAGGCTGGATGAAAGCTTTTGAAGATTGCGGAATTTCGACTGAATTTTATGCAAACCGCAGAAGAAACTATGAAGAAATATTGCCTTGGGATCATATCAACTCAGGTATAAAAAAATCATTCCTTATTGCAGAAAACGAGAAAGCAAAACTAGCTCAGACAACAGGGCATTGCCGCCAACAATGTGCTGCTTGCGGTTCAAATACATTGAATGGAGGTAATTGCGATGCGCTCAATAAGAATATGGTTTACTAAAAAAGATGCTTCAAAATATATTTCACATCTTGATTTGACCCGTTGTCTCATCCGTGCTTTCAGAAGAACAGATATACCTTTGTGGTACACAGAAGGCTTTAATCCCCATCCGTATCTTGTTTTTGGGCTTCCACTTCCCTTAGGAGCAGAGGGAATGCGCGAGGTCTTGGATATTCGATTAACAGATAACAACTACACCAACGATAGAGTTTTATCAGAGTTAAACCGAGTTAGTGTGCCGGGTATTGAATTTCTTGAAGTAGCAGAACCTGTTGAAAAAAATCTTGCAATAAACAAGGCTTATTACACTGTTACAATTCCTTCAGTTGAGGATGCAAAAGAGCTTTATAACAAAATTAAGAATGAAGTTTTCAAAGGTAATATAACAATTGAAAAGAAAACCAAAAAGGGTGAAATGAAGGAAATTAATGTCAGCGAGCACCTTATGGACTTCAATTGTAGTTTCGATAATGATACCGTAATACTTTCATTTATTTTACCTGCAGGTAATGATTTCACCGTTAATCCTGTTGCATTTTGCAATACTTTATTTGAAAGGGTAGGGGAAAGGGAACTGCTTCACAGAATAGTTCGTCACAAACTCTTAACCAAAGATTTGAAGGAGTTCAGATAACAACTTTGTCATAGTTACACAATAAGTAATTTGTTGACATTAGTCGAACAATGTGCTATATTGTATTAGTTAAAATATGTTTTTAACCAATAAATTTTTTAGGAGAATTATTATGGAAAAACTTTTAGAAATTCTTAAATCTGTTAGAGATGATGTTGATTTCGAAAACGAAACAAAACTCATTGATGACGAAATTCTTGATAGCTTTGATATCGTTTCAATCGTTGGTGAATTATGTGATGCTTATGAAATCACAATCACAGTTGACGATATGGAACCCGAAAACTTTAACAGTGCAAGTGCTATTCTTGCTTTAGTTGAGCGTCTTATTGACGAAATGTAATTATTTGTTTCATTATTAAGGTTTTTTATTGAGGAGATAGATATGCCTTTTACGTCATTTAGATTCTTTTTCTTTTTGGCTTTGGTTATTGCCGTATATTACATTGTCCCAAAAAGATTTCAATGGGCTGTTCTTTTAACAGCAAGTTATGCTTTTTATCTTTATAGCGGTGTCGATACTGTCTTTTATATGGTCGGAACAACTTTGTTCACTTATTTATCGGCTTTGCTTATGCAGAGTATGCGAAACAAAAACCAGCAGAAAATTGATGCTCTCGGTGACGAATTAACCGTTGATAAAAAGAGAGAAATGAAAAAAGCGGTAGCCAAAAAAATTCATACAGTTCAGGTTCTTACCGTTCTTGTGAACCTTGCTACACTTGCTTCTCTTAAATATCTCGATCTTTTCATCGGTAAAGCAAACGATATGTTCACATTATTCAGATGGGATGCTTCCATTCCATTCGTGAACCTTATCGTGCCGTTAGGACTTTCTTATTATACTTTCAACAGTATCGGTTATCTTATTGATATCGGTCGAGGTAAATATCCTGCTGAAAAGCATTTAGGTAAATTTGCATTATTTGTATCTTTCTTCCCATCTGTTGTTCAAGGTCCCTTGAACAGATTTGGCGATGTTGGTGTTCAGTTAAAAGAACCTCACAAATTAGAGTATGATAACCTTAAGAATGGTGCACTTCTTATATTGTGGGGACTTTTCAAAAAACTTGTTATTGCTGATAGAGTTTCTGCTATCGCAGGCACCATATTTGCTGATGGCTTCACTGATTATAACGGATCTCAGATTCTATTTGGTGTTGTGGCTTATTCTTTCCAAATTTACGGCGACTTCTCAGGTGGTACTGATATTACTCGTGGTGCAGCTCAGATGATGGGAATCAACTTACCGATGAACTTTGAAAGACCATTCTTCTCAATTTCATTGGCAGACTTCTGGCGCCGTTGGCATATGTCCTTGGGTGCTTGGATGAGAGAATATGTTTTCTATCCTGTAATGCTTTGCAGACCCGTTTCTAATTTAAGTAAGAAAATGCGTAAAAAGCACGGCACATATGCTGGTAAACTTGTGCCTTCAGTTGCCGCACCTATGGTTGTTTTCTTCCTTATTGGTATTTGGCATGGTATCACGTCTCAGTATATTGTAAATGGTTTGTACAACGCTTTGCTTATTTCCGGTAGCGTTGCTTTGATACCCGTTTATAAAAAACTTATTGAGAAATTGCATATTAATA
This sequence comes from Acutalibacteraceae bacterium, assembly GCA_045594685.1. GTDB lineage: Bacteria > Bacillota > Clostridia > Oscillospirales > Acutalibacteraceae > DTU089. The sequence continues at coordinate 45,154 of JAZNYZ010000007.1, forward strand.
CTGAAACTTTTAGCTATAAATTATTTCAAATATTCAGAACAACAATTCTTCTCTTTATCTCAAGAATTATTGTTAAAGCACCAAGCCTTGAAGATGCCGGTTTAATGATTAAGGCATTATTTACAAGCATCGACTTGGACTTCCTTTTGGGTCTTGATGGAAAAATTTATAAGTATGGTGTTAACGAGAAGGAGATGGGCATCGTAGTTTTCTCAATTTTAATTCTTCTTGTTGTTGGTATATTGCAAGAAAATGGTGTTAAAATCAGAGAAACACTTGCAAAGCAAAATATTTTCTTCCGTTGGACATTGGTATTGCTTTTAATTGCGTTTATTCTTATATTCGGTGTTTACGGACCAGACTACAACGCAAGCGATTTCATTTACGGTAATTTCTAAAAGGAGGATTTTGCATAATGACTAAAAAACAATTTTTACGTGCAATTGCCTTCTTTTTATGCGTTGCCGTTATGGTTGTAGGTTTATGTGATTTGTTTGAAGAAACTAACACCCAGAACTCAAATAAGCGTTTTTATAAATATCGCAATTTAGAAAAAAATACTGTTGATGCAGTTATGGTCGGCACAAGCGGTACTGACCGTTACTGGATCCCTTCACAGGCTTACGAAAAATACGGAATGACAGTTTATCCCATGTCAACAAACTCAATGCCTGTATTTTTATTAATTAATTTAATTGAAGAGGTTTACACATATCAAAACCCGGAACTTTTAATTATTGATATTCGTCCTTTTACTCAGGAAAATATTGATACAAACAGAATGGATGCAAAGGCCCGATTATTACTCGATGTTATGACGCCATTTTCAGTAAATCGAGTAAATGCTGCCTTGAACACTATGGATGCAATTAAAAAGGTTGAGCCCAACAAATCTTCTTTTGACCTTTCCTTATTCTTCTCGTTCATAAAATTCCATAGCAGATGGACTGAAAACAGTTTTAGAATTCAACGAAATATGGGTGATGTTGAACACAATTATTTAGGTTTTTATATCGGTAATAAAATGATTCGCAGAGAAAATCAAACCCCTACCGGTTATGATCCTGATAATTTCGTTCCTTTGGATCCGATTTCTGAAGAGATTCTTCATGAATTATTTGATTATATAGAAGAAAAAGATTTAAAAGTTCTTTTCTTTGATTCACCTCAGTTCAGAAACGAAATTGATATGGGGCGTGCAAACACAGTCTATTCAATCTTAGAAAAAGAGAATTATGATTATATTCATTATTATGATGAAAATGACGAAGACGGAATTACAATAGATTTTGACTTTACAGGCGATTTCTATAATCCTGCTCACACTAACTTCTATGGTGCAACAAAATTTACCGAGGCATTTTCTTCTTATTTGCACGAAAACTATGATTTTAAAGACCATAGAAATGATGAAGCTGTTAAGGCTGATTGGGATGGTGTTCAGGATAACCTTCTTTTGAAAATTGAAGAAATCGAGGCTGAAAAAGCTAAAACTCAAGTTGTTGTATCATAAGTTAACTATGTAATTAAGAGGAATTATACTATGAAATCAATTGCATTAAAAATTCAGGAATATGCAAAAACTACACCTGAACAAATTGCATTAATTATCAATGAAGAAAAATGTAACTACAAATGCCTTGCAGAATATAACAGAAAAACTGCAAAGTTTTTGGAGCAAAAAGGTATCAAAGCAGGGGACAGAATTGTTGTTGAAGCAGACCATATTATGTCTTATGTATATTTCTGGTATGGTATTCAGCTTCTTGGCGCTACCTTTGTTCCTGTTGAAAAAAGCTCTCCAAGTAAACGTATTATTGAAATTTCCGAAGAGCTTGATGCTGTGAAAATGGTAACTCTTGAGGCAAGAGAGGATCTTCAGGATGCCTGGAGTCTTGCTGAGATCATTAAAGAAATTGAAGCAACTGATGATGATTTTGTTGCATTTGACCCCGACCCTGAAAGCCTTGCTGAAATTCTTTTCACAACAGGCACAACGGGTAAATCAAAGGGCGTTATGGTTTCTTTCTCTAACCAGGTTAATATTGCTCTTGCTGGCATTGAAACAACCAATATTAAATCTGATAATATCTGGCTTATTCCTACCCCTATGAACCATGCTGCCGCATTAAGAAAAGTGCATATTGCAATGGCTGTTGGTAGCACAACATGTCTTCTTGATGGTTTTAGGAACTTCAAACAGTATTTCAAAACAATAGAAGACCACAAGGTTACTTCACTTTATTTACCACCATCAGCAATCCACCTTCTTCTTGCGTTTGCAAGTAAAAACTTTGCTGCACTTAATAACCAGCTTCGTTTTGTTTATTCAAGCTCAACTGCTTATCCCGAAACAGATAAAGAAAAAATGCGCAAATTGATGCCAAATGTTTATATGTATAACTGTTTTGGTTGCTCTGAAGCAGGTGTTGTTTGCACAGATGAATTCTGTGTTTCAGGCGGTTCAGAATATGCTTCAAGTGTTGGTAAACCCAACTCATACAGCGAAATCGTTATTCTTGATGAAGATGGTAACGAAATGAGCGACGCATCTGCTGAAAAACCCGGTCTTATTGCAATTCGCAGTAAATCAGTTATGAAAGGTTACTGGAATGAGCCCGAACTAACTGCTCAGGCTATTAAAAATGGTATGCTTGTTATGAGCGATCTTTGCTACTTTGCTCCTAACGGTGAAATAATTCTCGTTGGCAGAAGTAACGATACAATAAATCTTGGAGGCTTAAAAGTAGCTCCTATTGAGGTTGAAGAGGTTGTTATGAGAGCAGATTGCGTTGATGAATGCCTTCTTATTCCGACAATTAAGGGCGACAACGTTTCTTTGAAGCTCCTTGTTGTTCTTGAAGAAGGTAAAGAGCTTGATGAAGCAGAAATCCGTAAATTAATTACAGAAAATCTCGAACCCTACAAGCTTCCAAAGAAAATTGAAGTTATTGATGAAATTATCAAAACCTTCAACGGTAAGATCGACAGAAAGCAAATGATTTCTAAATATGCTTAATTAACAAAACAGACAAAATTTTTTATAAACACCTTTAATCAAGTACGATTAAAGGTGTTTCATTTATTTTAATATTGAAAAAAAACTTTATATAGAATATAATAACAAGCAAAGAAAGAACAAAACGACATATAATTAATTGGTGATTGTATTGAAAAAAATAATTTATGTTGTTTTACCTTTAGTAATGTCTTTATTCACATTAATATATTCATTATCACTTCATAATCCTATTTATACTGTTAAGAATACAGAGCAAAATATAAATCAACCAATTGTTATTATTGATGCAGGTCATGGCGGTTTTGATGGGGGAGCCGTTGCAAATGATGGTACTGTTGAAAAAGATATAAACCTTTCTATAGCATTGTATTTGCAGGAATACTTGTCAGTTTTCAATATAAAAACAGTTATGATAAGGGATACTGATTGCTCTGTTGAGGATGAGGGACTTAACACAATAAGACAAAAAAAGTCATCAGATTTACATAACAGAATGAAAACAATGGAAGAAACTGACAATGCAATTTTTGTCAGTATACACCAAAATAAATACCATGACGAAAAGTATAGCGGTACTCAGGTTTTTTATTCACCCAAAACCAAAGATGAAAGCCGGATTTTAGCTCAGATAATTCAGGACTGTGTTGTAAATACAATACAAAAAGATAACAAAAGGCAAATCAAAGAATGTGGTACTACTGTATTTTTAATGTATAATGCGGTAAAACCCGCAGTACTTGTTGAATGTGGATTTTTATCAAATTTCGAGGAAACAAATAAACTTAAAACACCCGAATACCAAAAGAAAATTGCTTTTTGCATAGCAATTGGTATCCAAAATTATTTATCTGTCAGGAGTTAATAAAATGGCAAAAACAAAAACAGTTTTTATATGCAACCAATGCGGTTACGAGTCCGCCAAATGGTATGGAAAATGCCCTTCCTGTGGCGAATGGGACTCTATGAATGAAGAACAAATTATTACCGAAACTTCAAAAAAAAGCTCAACTAAACGTGTCAGCTCCGTATCAGATAAGATTTTGTCATTATCTAAAATAGATTCCTCAAGTGAGCTGCGCTACAACACAGGTATAGGGGAGTTAAACAGAGTTTTAGGCGGTGGACTTGTTAAAGGATCGCTTGTGCTTCTTTCGGGTGACCCCGGTATTGGTAAATCCACAATTCTTTTGCAGATTTGCGAATACATTTCTCAAAAACTTTCAGTTCTATATGTATCCGGTGAAGAATCTGCGTATCAAATAAAGATGAGAGCTAAACGGTTGGGTGTAACAAGCGAAGATTTAGCGATTATGTGCGAAACAGATGCTGAGCTTATTTGCGAATACATAAGAACCGAAAAACCTGATATTGTTATGATTGACTCGATTCAGACTATGAGCATTTCTGAAATCAACTCTACCTCCGGCAGTATAACACAAGTAAGAGAGTGCACAAATCTCTTTATGAGAACTGCTAAAAATTTTAATGTTTCAATAATTTTAGTCGGACACGTTAATAAAGATGGCAATATTGCAGGTCCAAAGGTATTGGAACATATAGTTGATACAGTTTTATATTTTGAGGGCGAAAGAAATCTTTCTTACAGAATTTTAAGAGCAGTCAAAAACCGATTCGGTTCAACAAACGAAATTGGTGTTTTTGAAATGACAAATAAAGGCCTTATAGAAATCGAAAATCCTTCTTTAGCGATGATTTCAGGAAGACCATTAAACATATCGGGTTCTTGCGTAACTTGCCTTATTGAAGGCTCCAGACCTATTTTAGCAGAGGTTCAGGGTCTTGCCACAACATCCGGCTACGGAAACCCGCGCAGAATGGCAACAGGATTTGATTACAACCGAATGGCGATGCTAATCGCTATATTGGAAAAGCGAGCTGGTTACTTTTTAGGCAACATGGATTGCTACGTCAATATTGTTGGTGGTCTTCGGGCTGATGAACCTGCAAGCGACCTTGCAGTTGCATTATCAATTATATCAAGCCTAAAGGATGCAGTTATTGACAGTTCAACAATTGTATTCGGAGAGATTGGTCTTGGTGGCGAAATCCGTATCATAAACAATTGCGAAAAAAGAATTCGTGAATGTGAACGACTTGGCTTTAAAAGGTGCATTGTGCCTCGTCAGAACCTTAAAAATCTATCCAAAGATGACTTCGGCGATATTGAAATCTTCGGCGTAAGAAACATCAGAGAAGCCTTTGAATGCGCAGTTGATAATATATGATAAAACTTATTAAAACCCCTTGTTTACCCAAAGGAACTGTTAAACATTGTTTAATCGGCAAAAAATACACCAATGAAATTACTGAGTTAAAAGAACTTGGCATTGAATGCCTAACCTTAAACCAAAACTCTTTACTTGATGATGAAATTAATAACCACGCAGATATTCAAGCCTTTAATTTCGGAAATGGGAAAGTGCTTTTAAATAGGAAGGCAATAGGGGAGTTTGAACTGAAAAAAATCGGCATTGAGGCTGTATTTTATAATTCCCAAATCAGTTCGCCATACCCAAATGATATTCCACTAAATGTGGCTTATACAGGTAGATATATTATATGTAATTCAAGTTATACTGCAAAGGATATCCTGAGGTTTGCCAATGTAAATAACATTGAAATACTTAAAACAAAACAAGGCTATTCAAGGTGCAATTTGTGTATTGTTAACGATAACGCAGTCATAACAGAAGATAAAGGTCTCGCCCATTTGTTAAAAAAATATCAATTTGATGTTTTAGTTATTTCAAGTGGTGATATACATTTATCTGATACCCATTACGGATTCCTTGGTGGCGCTTCTTGCAAAATATCTCATAATGAAATGTATTTTAGCGGGGACTTGAATCAACACAAAGATTATGAAAACATTGTTAATTTTCTTAATCAATATAATGTTAAACCAATTTATAATAAATACCGCCAATTAACAGATTTCGGTGGAATTATTCAAATCACCGAAAAATTTAACTAATCATATATGATTTTTTCATAAAATTATAAAAATGGCGTTTAACCAGTTTTTTCAGAATGAGTAAACGTTCAAATGAAAAATTTCTATTAAACGTATCTAAGAGTATTTTTTTAGGAATTTAAAATTTTGAAAGGAAAAAATAAAAATGAAAAATGCGGAAAAAAATGCAGTAGCAAAATTAGGTTATACAATAACAATGGTTGTGGTAGCATCTGCAATATTAATTTGTATGAAAAAGTATAAAGAATGAAAAAACACACAAAATATGAGTTCTTTTTTTAAATACTTGTATTTAATTAATCATAAAATCAATGGGCAAAGCTTAATTTATGGTTTTGTCCATTGATTTTTCTCTCCCCACTTATACAAAACTTTAATTTTGTATAAGTGGTTGACAAAGAAAAGAAATTAGTGTATAATGTAACTATAAAGATTTTACTCTCCTCCGCTTTATTATATTTGCAAAGAAGGTTGATTTTTTGAAGAAAGAAGATTTTATTCATATCTTTCCACCTTTTATATTTGAATACCTTAACTACAATAGCGTTATCAAAAATCGTTCTGATTTAACTGTTAAAGAATATGCAAATGATTTATTTACTTTTTTTAGATTTTTAAAACAGTTGCGTGGGCTTGTTCCATCTGAAACACCTTTTAAAGACATAAAAATAAACGATTTAACAATCGAAACAATATCATCAGTCACTTTAAATGATGCTTATATGTTTCTTGTTTATTGCAAAGATGACAGAGAAAATAACGAGCGCACTCGTGCCCGCAAAGCCACTACCCTGCGTATGTTTTATAAGTATCTCACAGTTCAAAAAAGGCTTCTTGCCGAAAATCCTTTACAAGAGCTCGATTCACCAAAAATAAAAAAAACTCTCCCCAAGTATTTAACTCTTGACGAGAGCCTTAATCTGTTGAATGCTGTTGAAGGTAAATATAAAGAACGAGATTACTGCATTATTACATTGTTTTTAAATTGTGGAATGCGACTTTCAGAGTTAGTTTCATTGAATTTAAGTGATATTCGCTCAAACAACACAATAGTTGTTACCGGTAAAGGTAACAAAGAACGAACAATATATCTAAATAACGCTTGTATTGATGCAATTAACGCTTATCTCCCCTTCCGACCTGTTGACGGAGTTAAAGACAAAAACGCTTTATTTATAAGTCGGCAAAAATCGCGAATCAGTCCAAAAACCGTTCAATACATTGTAAAAAGCACTTTAGAAAAAGCAGGAATGAAAGAAAGAGAACTTTCCACCCATAAGTTAAGGCATACAGCGGCTACATTAATGTATCAATATGGTAACGTTGATGTTCTCGCAATCAAGGAAATGCTTGGTCACGAAAGCTTAAGCACAACCCAGATTTACACTCACATAATGGATGAACAACTGCAAAAAGCAGCAGAGGCAAACCCTTTAAGCTCCGTTAAAGCCCCAAAAAGACCTGTTTATACCACACAAAACCATGATTCAAATGAAAATGAATAACCCTTGAAATATTTTAAAGCAAAATGCACTTATTAATGCTCCGATAACTACCGGAACACTTAATACCAAATAAATTAACACGTATTCTTTTAATAAATTACTTCCTCTAAAGCCATTATCACCTGCTAAACAACCAAATAAATTAACGGATGTTTTTGTACTTTCACAACAGCACTTCACAAGAGTTGCTGTTGTGATTGCATATGGAAATAAATCAACCATAACGAAATAAAACATTCCTTTAATTCCGAAATTTATTAACATTAAGGAAACATATCCACTGCAAAACATCCCGAAAATAATTGGTACTAGCCACACTAATGGTGTTCCAACTGCACATAAGCCAAATAAAAACACAATCAGAATAAATATGAACAGAAAAAATGCAATCCCTGAAAAACAAACTAAAAAGCCACTTTCACTTTTAACTGAAAAGAAATTCCTCAAAATCGTGCTTAACGCATTCTTTACTTCATCATCGCAGTTTTTTATTAAAAAAACACCTAAAATAATTCCGCATAGAAATAATGAGAACAAAATTATTGTTTCACAATCCAATTTTAGAGGTTTAATCCTTTTAGCTTTTATAACAACACCTTTTTTTAACATATTTTTGCTCCCTTAAATCTTTGAATTCGCCGCGATAACGCCACCCAAAAAGCCACCTGAAAGTGATAAAAAAAGCACGAGAAATATGTCGCTTGAAACCTTAAAACCGTTTATAAGGCAAAAAATAAAAACAACAAGCAAACTATATGGAATTGTGGATAATAAACCGGTTAAAAAGCCTCTCCCTCTCACCTTTTTATAAACATAAACACCACAGAGGAAACCTCCAAGAACAATAAAAATAAACATAAGGTAATACAAAAATACCGACTCACAATTGGTTTTAAACATTATAAAAGCAAGACACAAATATAATATGGTGAAAACACTAAAACCTCTTAAAACACCAAATAAATATGGCTTAATTTTATTTAATGTATTACATACACTCTTGTTTTTAGGCATAAAAAAACCTCCGCATACCTTTTTATACAAGATATGCGGAGATATTTATTTTTATTCTTCAGTTTTTTCTTCAGACATTTTTGCTTCTTCTTCGGCTTTTATTTCGTCAGCAGCACCAATGTTTTCAACTTTTTTGCTACGCTTGCCCTTGCCGTTAACAGCTTTGTCGATAGCAGCTTTTTCACTCTGAGCCTTTTTAGCATCTGCTGCTGCTTTTCTTTCAGCTTCCATGCGCTCATTAGCAGTATTGTTAGTCTGAATAGCCCAACGCTGGAATTTCATTTTAACTCTGTCTGCACCGGTTTCTAGAACAATGCTGTCTTCTTTAACAGTAACAACTCTACCCATAATACCGCCGATTGTTGTAATTTCATCACCAATCTGGATAGTATCACGCATCTGCTGCTCTTCTTTTTGTTTTTTCTTCTGAGGGCGAATCATTACGAAATACATTACAACAAATAAGCCAACCATAAGAATAAGTGACATCGGATTACCACCTGCTGCGCCACCTTCAGCTCCTGCTTCTGCACCTGCACCGCCACCAAAAAAATTAAATAAGGGAATAAATTCGAACATAGTTTTTTCCTCCAAAATTTTCATACTCGCATATTATACATTTGAATAGAAAAATATACAAGTCTTTTTTCAAAAATTCTTAATTTATTTATATTCTTTTGTCAAGTAAATCAACATATTTATTTTTGAACTCTGTGAATGTTCCGTTGTCAAGTTCACCACAGATTCTCTTCATAAGATTGTTATAGAAATATAGATTATGAGTTACTGCAAGTCGCATTGCAAGAATTTCTTTTGCTTTGAATAAATGATGAAGATATGCTCTTGAATGCTTTTGACACGTTGGACAATTGCACTCTGCATCAACAGGTGTATCATCTGCAGCATATTTTGCGTTATTAATATTTATTATACCGTTCCAAGTAAAAAGATGACCGTGACGAGCGTTTCTGCTTGGCATAACACAGTCAAAAAGATCAACTCCCCTGCTTACACCTTCGATAATATTGCCGGGTGTTCCAACACCCATAAGATAACGGATTTTATCCTTTGGTGCAAATGGTTCAACTGCAGAAATAATCCGATACATATCTTCTTTGGGTTCACCAACCGCAAGACCGCCGATTGCGTAACCATCAAGGTCAAGTTCAGCAATCTGTTTCATATGCTCAACTCTTAAGTCATCAAATGTTGCGCCTTGATTTATACCAAAAAGTAGTTGGTTTTTATTTAATGTATCAGGAAGCGAATTAAGTCTTTCTATTTCGCTTTTGCAACGAATCAACCACCTTGTTGTTCTTGCAATTGACTCTTTCGCGTAATTATATTCAGCAGGGTTTTTTACACATTCATCGAAAGCCATTGCAATAGTTGAACCTAAATTAGATTGAATCTGCATACTCTCTTCAGGACCCATAAAAATTTTTTTACCATCAATATGCGAGTTAAAAGTTACACCTTCTTCTTTGATTTTACGAAGATTTGCAAGGGAAAACACCTGGAATCCACCGCTATCAGTAAGAATCGGTCCATCCCAACCTGTAAATTTATGAAGACCGCCTAACTCTTTAATAAGTTTGTCGCCGGGTCTTACATGTAAATGGTAAGTATTACAAAGTTGAACCTGACAGTTAATATCTTTCAAATCATAGGCAGATAAACCACCTTTGATTGCACCACAAGTAGCAACATTTTGGAATGCAGGAGTCTGCACAGTACCATGAACTGTTGTGAATTCGCCACGCCTTGCGGTGCCCTCTGTTTTGATTAATTTAAACATATATTGATACCTCTTACAAAATTAACATACAGTCGCCAAATGAGAAAAATCTGTATTTATCCTCAACTGCGGTTTTATAAGCAGTTAGTGTTTTTTCATACCCATAAAAAGCTGAAACAAGCATTATTAATGTGCTTTCAGGTAAATGGAAATTGGTTAAAAGACCATCAATACATTTAAATTTATAACCGGGATAAATGAAAATATCTGTATTTCTGTCATCTTCTCTGATTTCGCCACAGAATGTTCCAACGCTTTCGAGAGTTCTGCAGCTAGTCGTGCCAACAGCAATTACCCTACCACCATTTTTCTTGGTTTCATTGATTAAATCAGCGGTTTCTTCAGGCAAGTGATAGTGTTCGGAGTGCATTTGGTGGTCTTCTATTTTTTCAGCTTTAACGGGTCTGAATGTACCAAGACCTACGTGAAGCGTTACATAACCGATTTTGACACCTTTGTTTTTAAGTTTTTCAAGAATCTCTTGCGTAAAATGAAGACCGGCTGTTGGTGCGGCAGCAGAACCTAATTCCTTCGAGTAAACAGTTTGATACCTTTCCTTATCTTCGAGTTCTTCAGTTATGTAATGGGGTAAGGGCATTTGCCCGATTTTATCAAGGATGTTATAAATATTATCGTTTTTATCATAAAAAAAACGAACAATTCTGTTACCATTTTCAAGCACGTCTTGAACTTTAGCAGTTAAAATTCCATCGCCAAAAGTAAATTCAGTACCTTCCTTAGCTCTTTTTCCCGGACCTGCAAGAGTTTCCCATAAATCATTTTCAATCTGCTTTAATAATAAAAATTCAACAACAGCCCCGGTTTCTTTTTTAGTGCCATAGATTCTTGCGGGAAGAACCCTGGTGTTATTAAGAATAAGGCAGTCACCTGCATTAAAATAATCGCAGATGTCATAGAAATGCTTATGTTTAATTTCAGAATTTTCCTTTGAAAGCACCATCATTCTTGAACTATCACGAGGTTCAAGAGGATGCTGTGCAATAAGCTCTTCAGGTAAATCATAGTAAAAATCAGATTTGTTCATAGTAATTCCTTTATTTATTACTTAATATACATAAAATAAATGCTTTAAAAACATTGACTAAAGTCACATTTATATGGTAATATATTTAATCGTTAAAATATTATAATTCATTTATTAAGTATTTACAAGTATTTTTTTACAATCACGGAGGTTACTTATGAAAAAGTATAAAGTTGGTATTATCGGTGCAACAGGTATGGTTGGTCAGAGATTTGCACTTTTACTTGCAGATCACCCTTGGTATGATGTAACAGTTCTTGCTGCATCTTCTCGTTCCGCAGGCCAGAGCTACAAAGAAGCTCTTGGTGACAGATGGTGTATGGAAGAACCCACACCTGCAAAATATCTTGATATGACTGTTCTTGATGCAGAAAAGGATATTGATAAAATTGCCGCTGAAGTTGATTTCGTGTTCTGTGCAGTTAACCTTTCAAAAGCTGAAACAAAAGAGCTTGAAGAAAAATATGCAAAGGCAGAGTGCCCTGTTGTTTCAAACAATAGTGCTCACAGAATGACTCCTGACGTTCCTATGGTTGTTCCGGAGCTTAACCCTGAGCATATTGAGGTTATTCACTCTCAGAGAAAACGACTTGGTACAAAACGTGGCTTTATTGCAGTTAAATCAAACTGTTCTTTGCAGAGCTATGTTCCTGCACTCTTCCCTCTTCACGATAAATATACAGTTAAAGACGTTGTTGTTTGCACATATCAAGCAATTTCAGGTGCAGGTAAAACCTTTGAAAGATGGCCCGAAATGGTTGACAACGTAATTCCCTTTATTGGTGGCGAAGAAGAAAAGAGTGAAAAAGAACCTCTTAAGCTCTGGGGTAAAATTGTTGGTGACGAAATTGTTTCAGCTACAGAACCTCACTTTACAGCACAGTGTATTCGTGTTCCTGTTTCTGATGGTCACATGGGTGCAGTTTTCGTAAGATTTGAAAACAAGCCCGAAAAAGAAGATATGATTGAAATGTGGAAGAATTTCAAGGGAAGAGCACAGGAGCTTGAGCTTCCTTCTGCTCCCAAGCAGTTCCTTCACTATTTTGAAGAGGATAATATGCCTCAGACAAAGCTTCACAGAAACCTTGAAAACGGTATGGCTGTTTCAATCGGTCGTCTTCGTGAGGATACACAGTATGATTATAAATTCGTATGCCTTGCACATAACACTCTTCGTGGTGCTGCAGGTGGTGCAGTTCTTCTTGCAGAGCTTCTCTGTGCAGAGGGTTATATGGATTAATAATAACTAAAATAATTATTGGAGGTTTTCGCTGTGAAAAAACCTATTTTCACGGGTGCCGGTGTTGCTATTGTAACACCCTTTGAAGGCGAGGATTTAAAAATTAATTTCCCACTTTTTGAGGAGATAATCGAAAACCAGATACAAAACGGAACAGATGCCATTGTTGTTTGCGGTACAACAGGCGAAAAATCAACCCTTGTTTATGATGAGCATGTTGAAGCAATCCGCACTGCTGTCAGAGTTACAAACGGCAGAATTCCTGTTATTGCGGGAACAGGCAGTAACGATACCGTTCACGCCGTTAAGCTTTCAAACGATGCAGAAAAATGCGGGGTTGACGGTCTTTTAATGGTAACACCCTATTACAACAAAGCATCTCAGGACGGACTTATTGAGTCCTATACTTTCATTGAAAAACGAGTTTCAACACCTATTATTCTTTATAATGTGCCGTCAAGAACCGGAGTTAGCATCAAGCCCGAAACTTATCTCGAGCTTTCAAAGCTCCCTCTTATAAATAGCGCTAAGGAAGCAAGCGGTGATATATCCACTTTTGCAAAAACAGTTGCTCTTTGCGGTGATAACCTTAATTTCTATTCAGGTAATGATGACCAGATTACAGTATTTACTGCTCTAGGCGCAAAAGGTGTTATTTCCGTTCTTTCAAATATAGCTCCAAAGCTTGCTCACGATATTGCAATGCTCGGTGTTGAGGGTAAAACCGCTGAAAGTGCAAAATTACAGTTAGAATACATTGATTTATGTAATGCCCTTTTCTGCGATGTTAACCCCATTCCGGTTAAAGCGGCTATGTGTATGATGGGTATTGATGTAGGCAGATGCAGAATGCCACTTTCCCCTCTTAACGAAGCTAACGAAAAGCTTTTACGGAATGTTTTGAAAAAACATAATTTAATATAAAATTATCGGGACGGTTTTATACCGTCCCAAATTACATAGAAAAGGATGTCCTAAAAATGACAAGAATTCTTTTAAGTGGTTGCTGTGGTAAAATGGGCAGAAATGTTATTGCCGCAGTAAATTCAAGAAAAGACTGTGAAATAGTCGCAGGTATTGATATTGTTGATGACAGTACCCTCGGCTTTCCTGTTTTTCAGAATTATGGCGAAGTTAATATTAATGCAGATGTAATTATCGACTTTTCAAACCCGGCTTTGCTTTCTGATATGTTATCTTTTGCAGTTGACAGCAATACTGCAGTTGTTTTAGCAACAACCGGTCTTTCTGATGTGCAAATCAAAGAGGTTGAAGCTGCATCCAAAAAAATTGCAATTTTCTTCTCCTATAATATGTCTTTAGGTGTTAGCCTTCTTTGTGAACTTTCAAAAACTGCCGCAAAAATCCTCGGAACTGATTTTGATGTTGAAATCGTTGAAGCTCATCATAATCAGAAAATTGACGCTCCCAGCGGTACTGCAATTATGCTTGGAAACGCGATAAAAGAAATGATGCCCGATGCTTATTTTGAATATGACAGGCACTCAAAAAGAGAAAAACGTCACTCAAATGAGATTGGTATTCATTCTGTTCGCGGCGGCACAATTGTAGGTGAGCACGAAGTTATTTTTGCAGGTAACGACGAAATTGTTAAACTTTCTCACAGTGCCCGTTCAAAAGCGATTTTTGCTCAAGGCGCAGTAAATGCGGCAGCTTTCCTCAATGGAAAAGAATACGGCATTTATAATATGAGTGATCTTGTAAATGCATAAACAATCAAAAAAATCCTTGCTACAAAATTTAGTAGCAAGGATTTTTATTATTTAATTAATATGCTTTTCCCCAATATACCATTTGCTTTGCAGGTTTGCCGCAGCAAATGCATGTATCAGAAAGATTTTCCTGAGCAAAGGGAATGCAACGAGAGCCAACCCCTGTTAGCTCTTTAACCTTATCTTCACATTCTTCTTCACCACACCACATTGCTTTAACGAAGCCGTCGCCGTTCTCAGCAAGCTTAGCATTAATTTCATCAATTGTTGTGCAAGCGAATGTGCGTTTTTCCTGATTTGCAAGAGCCTTATTGTAAATAGCCTCTGCATAATCCTTAAGAGTTGCACAGAGAACCTCTTCAAGGTTATCAAGAGAAACAAAGACTTTTTCTCTATTATCGCGTCTTACAAGAACGCACTGGTTATTTTCAATATCCTTGGGGCCAATTTCAAGACGAACAGGAACACCCTTCATCTCATATTCCGCAAATTTCCAGCCTGCAGAGTTATCGGAACTATCTACCTTAACTCTGAAACTCTTTGCAAGGCGGTCACGAAGTTCAAAAGCTTTATCAAGAACACCGGGCTTATGCTGAGCAATAGGAAGAATAACAACCTGGATAGGTGCAACATCGGGAGGAAGAACAAGACCATTATCATCACCGTGGGACATAATAAGCGCACCGATAAGACGAGTTGTGCAACCCCAGGATGTCTGATGAACATAAGAAAGCTTATTTTCCTTATCCTGATAAGTCATATTGAATGCTCTTGCAAAGCCATCACCGAAATAGTGAGATGTTGCAGCCTGAAGAGCCTTACCATCGTGCATAAGTGCCTCAATAGCATAGGTCGCTTCTGCACCAGCGAACTTATCGCTATCAGTCTTCCTACCTCTTACTACGGGCATACAGAGAGATTTCTCGCAAAAATCTGCATAAACATTAAGCATCTGCTCTGTTTCCGCAATTGCTTCTTCAGCAGTAGCGTGAACAGTATGTCCCTCCTGCCATAAGAACTCTCTTGTTCTGAGGAAGGGACGGGTTGTTTTTTCCCAACGAACTACGCTACACCACTGGTTATAAAGCTTAGGCAAATCTCTGTGAGATTGAATAATCTTAGCATAGTGCTCGCAGAAAAGAGTTTCGGATGTAGGTCTAACGCAGAGCTTTTCTTCAAGCTCGTCACTACCGCCGTGAGTTACCCAAGCAACCTCGGGAGCAAAGCCTTCAACGTGGTCTTTTTCCTTCTGTAAAAGGCTTTCGGGAATAAACATAGGCATATAAACATTTTCGTGGCCCAATTCTTTAAATCTTGTGTCAAGAATATGCTGAATATTCTCCCAGATAGCATAGCCGTAAGGACGAATAATCATACAGCCCTTAACGCTTGAATAGTCAACAAGGTCCGCTTTTTTAACAACATCTGTGTACCATTGAGCAAAATCGACCTCCATAGAAGTGATTGCTTCAACCATTTTTTTCTGATCTGCCATTATAAAATACTCTTTTCTAATTAATTTTCTTCAATATATTTAACTAAATCACCAATAGTTTTCATACCCTCTAATGCTTCATCAGGAAGCTCAATAGAAAACTCATCTTCAACAGTCATAACAAGGTCAACAAGGTCAAGAGAGTCAATGTCAAGCTCGTCTGTGAGTGAAGTGTTCATTGTAATAAGTTCTTCATCAATTTCAAAATCTTCAATAATGATTGTTTTAAGTTTATCGAAAACCATAAAAACAACTCCTATAATTTTATTTTTACATAATACTGTAGTATGATTTTATAAAGTTTATCAGGATTTGTCAATAGTTTTTAAAAAAGAATTGAATTTATTTTCCAAAAAAGAAAAAGAGTGGACACATCACATAAATGCATCCACACAAAAAATCACTTATTAAACAATTTGTTAAATTCTTTATAAATTATTGGTGAAATCAAGCTATAAATTGTAAGATTTACAGTGGCTTTAATTAAGTTGAAGCCGACACAAACTGCTAAAAAGCCGTTTATAAAGCCCTGAACATCAATTCCCATAAATTTAGATACCATCCACATATTCATTGGTATCATAACAAGTGTCATAACAATAACGCCTAAAATATTAGAAATTAAAACACCTTTTAAGCCATCAATCTTCTTTCTTACAAAATAAACAACTAAAATTGT
>JAZNYZ010000008.1:0-2542 GCA_045594685.1 Acutalibacteraceae bacterium
TGATACCTTGTATTTATGATGAAATTTTAGATATGATGGAAGGGTATGTTATTGCAAAAAGATATAATTATGACCAGTTTGAAAGTCTCAGTTCTATGGTTTTATACAAACTTGAAAACAAATGAAAACCTTATATATAAATATCAACAACGAACCAATCCAATCAAATGAAGAACTTGAAGTCCTTAAGCATGATTTGGATAGTGATTTCTTCTTTTACTTAGGGGAGAAGATTTCGAAAGGCTGTAAGGTTGAGAATGAAAATGCTCTTATCACAGACTTTAATACACAAGATAACGCTGAAGATTATCAGAAAATTATTGCTCAATGGAATGAAATTAAAACAATTCTGTTTAGCGAAATGTGTGCAGGTAAATTTGAGTTTACTCTCCCAGACGCTTATATCCATTGGTTGCGTTATAATGAAAAGTACAACCATGTGCATGATAAAAATTTCTCACACGGTGAGCTTACTATAATCTCCATTGATTTGGAAGAACTATATGAGGATTCTATTGAGGATTTGCAACGTAAAATCTTACGCAAACTCCAACATGATGACTTGTACCTTGAAATAGATGAGATTGTTTTCAATGATGACGCTGTGACTCGAAAATCTCAATTAGTCTGTACTACTAGGGAGAAATATGACGGTATTGGATTCAATACGTATAAAAAATGGTTGCAAAAGAACGAAAGATTTGAACAAAAGGATATTATTTATTCTGAACCTGAATTGAGAGAATCGAAGAATCTAAATATCATAAAAGATTTGTCTACTAAAGAATGGGTGGAAATCTTGGAAAAGTATGATGATTTCTCTGATTTCTCTGAGGGTTTGGCCCTAGTTCAATTAAATGATAAATATGGTTTTATTAATAATAGCGGAGAACTTGTTATCCCTTGTAAATTCGATTCAGCACATGATTATGAAGATGGTTGTGCACGAGTTGAATTTAATGGCAAATATGGTTTAATTAATAACAGTGGAGAAGAGATTACTAAAATCATGTATGATTCAATCGAAGACTTTAGCGAAGGTATTGCTGCTGTTCGATTGAAAAATAAGTATGGATTTATCGATTTCAATGGAAAAGAAGTATTTCAATGCAAATATGATGGATGTCATTATTGTTGCGATGGGGGTGTCATATTGAGATTAGATAAAAAATATGGATTGGGCGATAAAAATGGGAATCTAATAACCCCCTTTATTTTTGAACGAGTTGGTGATTTTCACGATGGTATTGCAACTGTAAAAATAAACAATAAATTTGGATGTATTAATAAGAAAGGAGAATTCGTAGTTCAGTGTGTTTATGATCATATTTGGGACTCAAAGGATGGGATGTGTAAAGTCGAATTAAATGGTAGTAAAGGATTTGTTAACAATAACGGTGTTTTGGTAGTGCCATGTATTTATAAAAAAAATGCAGACTTCTCCGAAGGATTAGCCCTAGTAGAATTAAATGGAAAATATGGTTTCATCAATAAAAGTGGAGAACTCGTAGTGCCTTGTAAATTCGACTACGCATATGATTACAAAGATGATTATGCTAGAGTTAAATTAAATGGGAAATATGGTTTCATTAATAAAGATGGAGATATTGTAATACCCAATATTTATTCTGATGCAGAAGATTTTTATCAAGGATTTGCGTATGTAAAAGAAGTTGGAGGCAAAAGGGGTATTATTGATAAACGAGGAAATAAGATTATAGATATACCTGATGATTCCCTTTTATTTTGCCTTAAGGACAATTTGTTATTTTTACGTCATAATTGGAATTCTTTTTGCGGAGTTATTGATATCACGGGTAAAAGTATTGTTCCACTGTCATTTATAAAAATTAAATATTTTCCATCAATAAAATTGATTACAGCATATACACGTAATGAAAAATGTTACTACGACATTCAAGGTAATTTTCTTTTATCTGTTGAAGAATGAAGCAGAAAGATAATATACATTAACAAAAATACAATGAAGGCACTATATATAAACATCAATAACGAACAAATTCAATCAAATGACGAACTTGAAGTTCTGAAGCATGATTTGGATAGCGACTTCTTCTATCTTGGAGAGAAGATTGCAAAAGGTTGTAATATAGAGAACGAGAACGCTCTTATTACAGATTTCAACACCCAAGATAATGTAAAGGACTATGAGCAAATAATTGCTCAATGGAACAAGATTAAAACAATTCTGTTTAGCGAGGAATGTGAAGGAGAAGTTGAGTTCACGCTTCCTTATGGTTATATCCATTGGTTACGTTATAGTGGAAAGTACAACCATGTGCATGATAAAAACTTCTCTCATAGTGAGTCTACTGTAATAACAATTGACTTGGAAGAACTATATGAGGATTCTATTGAGGATCTGCAACGCAAAATCTTACGTAAACTCCAACGAGATGAATTTTACCTTGAAATAGATGAGATTGTCTTCAATGATGATGCGGTAACTCGTAAATCTCCGATTATTCTTAATATTAAGGACAAATATGAGGGAGTCGGTTTTAAGGCTTATAAGAAGTGG
>JAZNYZ010000009.1:0-181441 GCA_045594685.1 Acutalibacteraceae bacterium
TGAACAAGTCCAGTAAAAACGGACAATAGAAAAAAGAACCCCTCCTATGGTAGAATAAACTATCATAGGAGGAATTTTTATGCCCAGAAGTTACCGACATATAAAAGAATACGAAAAAGAAATATTGGAATTAAAAGAACAAGGGTTGACTAAAAAGGAAATAGGACAAAAATTAGGATTGAGCTTTGAACAGATACATAACTTTATCAGTAGGCACAACGAAAAACAAAGAAGAATATCAGCAGGAATAGCCTTAAAGAAAAAAGGCAGACCACCGAAAGATTACGTTGTGCGAGAAGAATATAAAGTTGCAGAACTTAAATATATTCTTGCCCGAAAGGACGCAAAGATAAAGACATTAGAAATGGAGAATAAACTGATGCGGGATTTTCTTTCGCTCACAGAAAGGAAGTGAGAACAAGTGTAAAATTTATGGTTATCTACCGTCATAAAGATGAATATTCAATAAGCGAAATGTGCCGTTTCTTCAAAGTGTCAAGAAGTGGTTACTATGATTATGTCAAAAGAATAGATATACCTGCAAAAGATTTACCATTGGCAGAAAAGATAAAAGAATGTCAGCAAAAAAACGGAAAAACTTATGGTTATCGTAGAGTACATATATGGCTTGAAAGAGAAGGTATACACCGTAATCCCAAGACAATATTAAGGGTTATGCAAAAATACAATTTGTTATCAGAGGTTAGAAGAAAGAAATACCGTAATTATGGTGATTATCTTCATAGGTATCCCAATTTATTGAATAGAGATTTTTATGCGGACAGACCAAATCAAAAATGGGTTACTGATATATCGTACATAAAGACACAGCAAGGAACATTGTATCTTTCAGTAATCAGAGATTTGTATGATAACAGCATAGTTGCTTACAAAACTGGGACAGAGCAGAACATAAAACTTGTATTGAGTACAATCAGGGCAGCTAAGAAAAAAGAAAAAGTCACTGCAGAGTTGCAGCTCCACAGTGACCAAGGGTTCCAATATACATCGCAAGCATATTTTAACCTAACACAATCTTACGGCATAACGCCATCAATGTCAAGACGTGGGAACCCGTATGATAATGCAATGGCTGAAAATTTCTTTTCAATCCTAAAAACAGAATGTATATATCGAACAAAGTTGCGAACCTATGAGGAGGCTCGCCTCCTCATAGGTCAATACATCCATTTCTACAACAACGAAAGAATCCAATTAAAAACAAAACTGACTCCAATGGAATATCGAAGTCAGTTTGTTGCTTAAATTTTAATATTTAACACCATAGGGGGTGTTTTTTGTACTGTCCACACAAATTGGGGCAGTTCAGCAAGTGGGTGGTTTCTTATTAACCATTCAAGTTAAACTTTTGCACATTATGTATTGCGTTATCTTCTAAATCAACCATAACCTTAGATATTACATTAGCAACGTCATTAGCCGTTGCTTCAGCTGCCTTACTCATATCATTATAAAAATTTGATAATTCATTTACTTGTGTTATCAATTTTTTATAAACTGCTTTTTTTTCAAGGTCCGCGCTTCTTTGTATTGTTTTCAAAGATGAAGATAAATGATTTGCAATAATTTTTTCTTGAAGGAATTTTTCTGACTGGTCACGCAACCTAGGAATATTTACTACGTAATCACCTTGCATAATCAATTAATTAATTTCATAGCTTCAACAGCACCCTTAAGTGTGTTTTTAGCTATCTCGCCACTCTCTGAAATAGCTTTACCTAATTCAGTTCCAAACTCTTCAGCCTGCTTCAATGTTTCCTTAAGCATCTTGATACTTGCATCAGTCATTTCACGAGCTTTTCTAACCATTCTAATGTTGTTTTCAACATTTTCTTGAAGTTTGTTGTAGTTATCATCACTACCATCCATAAACTTATTCATATTTGCCTTTAAAGACTCATACTGAGTAATTTTAGTATCAAGTTGACTAAGACAGTTTTCAAGCTTTAATATCTTAGCTTCGTAAGCACCTTTAGAAATTTTTAATGTAGCTTGTGCCATTTTTCATACCTCCATACATTTATTAAGAAAGACCGCCAATTGCGGAAATTATACCCTTAACTACACCCTTACCTGAATCAAGAACTTCGTTAACCTTTGTGAGTAAGTTTGTAACAATAGAAACAAGGTTGTTCATTCCCTCAAGAATATTGTTTGTGTTTGAAAGAATCTGACCACCATATTTGTAGATTTCATCTACAATTGTACTGTCAGCATCTTCATGAACCTCCTGAAGTGCAGTACCAACTTCCTGAAGAAGTTTGTGTGTTTCTTCATTAAGCTGCAATACTTCCTTTTTCCAAGACTCGGCTTCTGAACTACTAATAATGTTCAATGATTGTAATGCCATTTTTTTTCCTCCTAAGATTTGTATTTTATATTCATTTACTCCTCAAGCTTTTGCTCAAGTTGCAAATCATATAACTGATTCTTAATCTTTTTGATTTTGCTTATTGCTACATCAGATGCTTGCATATAAGCCCTCATTAATTCACCACTCATACACTGACTGTATCTTTCCTTGTCGTGCTCTGCTTCTCTAAGCAAACGCTCACAATCATCTATACAGCTTTGCAAGGTGTGAACAACATTAATATCCATACTATTCTCCTAAATCAATACCAATCCGGTGCCATCTTTGATATCATATTCCGAAAGTGTTTTATTCGGATTAAGAACAGCATCGGGTGATGTTCTAAGCAACATTTCTTTTTCAGAAACACAATACCTACCGTTACACAGGTCATGTACTCCATTAGCCAAAACACCAGACAAAGTACCTATTTCCAAATCAGCAGGTACAAATAAATCATACTTTTCCTGTACTGACGGTACAAATAAACTAACAAGTATTTTTTCCAATTTTTATTCCTCCCGTCATACAATAGGCGCATCATCCGGGTCAATTTCTGTAACAGATAATTCACCACAAGGCATTCGCATTTGGAATATCTCATCACGATATTTGAAAATAAATCTGTCATACTTTGGATTTGGCTTATCCATCATACGGAAATCCATAGGCAATGGGTCAATAACACACTGTTTATCGTACCTGCCACCAAAAGCAAGAGAAAACTCGTGCTTATTATAAGACTTCTTAAACAATGACGAACCAATATCCTTATCATCAGGATAAAATCCTGCAGCAAAATAGATATTGTAACCCTTTGTTCGCTCAAAGAACACCTGAAATGCTCCTTCAAGATTCTGAATAGTTTCCGTTCTTTCGAGTCTGCACATATCACCAAAGCTTTCAAAGACAATCAGAAGTGGTTTTGTGTTTGCCCTAATAAACTTTTCTGCCTTTCGAACTCTGTCTTTCATAGTGTTTGGTATTCCGTTTTCCTCACAGAACTTGTCTCGATAAACATTTCTTTCAGCAAGTTCTTGCAAAAACTTGTCATTGAGGATGTCCAACCCTTCCTGAGTTGTTTCTAAGAACGAAATACTACCAGTAAATGAATTATTAATATAATCAATAAACTCATCAGTATCAAATATACTATCGTATAATTTTTTGACTATCCAAAGACTCATTTTATTAAATTCAGCAGCACGAATAATATTCTTGAATACCGGTTTGATACCATCTGTGTTTCCGAAATACAAAGACATACTGTGAAGCTGTTGAAGTGGAACTGCAACAGGCTTCATATCCTTCAGTGAATAGCCCAAAGGAATTCTTTCACCTGTAAACTTATTACAGAAACTATCATATGTCTCATCACCATCTACCATAGGTAATTCTCTTATATAATTAGATGATGGAAACTTCTTAGAAATTTCTTCTACTCGCTCCTTCAAACACTGAGTACGCTTTTGTTCGGAAAGGTTAGCAGAAAACATTGATGTATGAAACTCATATACATCACCATTAATTACACATGCGCCCCTACCTTTAACCTGTGGAGTAGTGACATTAGTTCTGTGATTAAGAATATCAGTATAATCGTATTTATCTTTGCCTTGAAGAGCTATTCTATAATCAACTTCCTGACGAGTCTTAGAATGAATCTCGTTCAAATGATTCGCAGAAATAATAAATCTAATACCATAAGAAGCACATTCCTTCATATAGTCACTCATTTCTACATAATATGAAGGGCCGCGATTGAAATTATTAATATTGTTGTAATTATCCATTATAAACAAGATAAGAGGAAGCTGTTTAATCTTGCGATAACTTTCAAAATTTGTAACCTCAGCATCAGCAAACAGTTTTTTACGTTCTGCCACAATTTCTTTAATCATAGCAAGTAATCTGTCAAAATCAGCCTCGTTATTCTCTGTGAGATATGCACCGCAATGTGGTGCCTTAGAGAAATTAACAAGAGCTCCACCCGACATATCCAAAATATAATAGTTAATATCATCAGGTGAATATCTGCTAATCAAAGAATAAAGCATAGTGCTCAATAATGTGCTTTTGCCGGAACCACTACCACCACAAATGAACATATGATGGAAACTTTGCATATCAATTTTGTACGGAAACTGACTCTGATGCGCAGGGTCATCTGCCATACCAATAAGTGCTTCCAACTTATCGTCTTCTTTAGGATACTGGTCATCAAGCATTTCATAATCTATCTGATTAGGAAGTGGCTCACACCATAGTTTTTTGGGAACAATACCCTCTCTCTTTGACAAATCCGACAAATACTGTACTATTGCAACTATTTGTTTACCTTGTGCCTGAAGATTTAGATTAACTTTCGGTTTAGCATTTAAAACAACCTGACCTACATTATCAACAAACTGAACTGATTTGTCTTCTTCTACAACAACCTCGTCCTGTGGAATGTAACCAGCACCACACCATGCAGACTGTCCCATTGCAAACAATTCATTGTAACCAACCTGCAAATAAAAACGGCCGGTATTTTTAATCTCGGCAGCCTCAGGACGTTTAAGCATTTCCATACTGTCGCCCTTATCAGCAACTCGAAGACACACTCTAAACTTAGTGTTGCTCCAAATCTGGTCATTTACAACACCACTCGGCTTCTGAGTTGCGAGTATCAAATGAACACCTAAACTTCGTCCAATACGAGCAGTACTGATAAGCTCATCCATAAATTCGGGTTGTTGCTTTTTTAACTCAGCAAACTCGTCAGAAATAATAAACAAATGAGGCATAGGCTCAGAAACCTTTTTATTTCGGTACAACTTTTGATAATCATAGATATCCATAGTACCTTCATTGGTTTCACTTTTTGCCTTTTTAAATACTGCCTGTCTGCGTTTAAGTTCGCTGTTAATTGACATAAGTGAACGGTTGATTGCTGCACCATCAAGGTTTGTAATAGTACCTACAACATGAGGTAAATGAATACCACGCTTTTCATCAACAAAAGCATCTGCCAAACCACCGCCCTTGTAGTCAATTAATATAAACGCTACCTCATCGGGACTATAGTTTACAGCCATTGAGAGAATATATGTAATAATAAACTCAGATTTACCTGAACCGGTACCACCTGCTACCAAGCCATGAGGGCCTTGCTTCTTCTCGTGCAAGTCAAGAGTAAAAAGTTTCCCGTCCGTTCCGACACCGAGAGGTGCAGCAAGAGATTTAACCGGGTTATTGTCAGCCCATCTCTTAAGTGGATTAAGGTGTTCAACACGACCAACATTGTACATTTCAAGGAATGAAAGCATATTAGGTAAAGAAAATTGAGCTTCTGCATCAATACGAAGCTTTGTTTTCATAACCTTTTGCATACTGGAAGATACTTCTTCTTCTTTAACTTGGTCAAGAGTAAATTCTTGGTCCGCAACCTCGGGATTTATTAAATCCACAAGAACATTTTTACCTTTCAACGAAATTAGCTTAGTGCATTCTTTAGGCGCTCCGTTAAACGCAGTTATAACTGAAACACAATTATACTCTGTTGATTGAACAACACTCTTCAACACCTCTATACTTTCGTAGAGCTCCTTGTCTGTTGCAATAACAACATAAGAAGGCAGTGTTTTCAATTTCTCTTTTTTACGAGAACTATAACTATCCTCAAACATTCCATCGAGTTCACTATTAAGAAACTTGCTTAATTGCTGAGCATCAGAACGAGATGTAGCAAAAAATCTCATATTTTGCTCATTGTTCCAGTTATGAGGAAGATATTTTGCAAATTCAAACACTTTTTCGTCCTTAGAACTGCAAAGTATAACTATTTTTGTTTCATCATACGCATGAGTTAATGCTAATTGAACGATTATATTGTAAAGAAGTGCTATGGTTTGCTCATAATCACCCTCAATAGATGTAACAAAGTCTTTTTTCAAAGACATCATAATGGGTGCACCTTCAATAATTGCAGGCTTTTCTGCAATCGCATACATTTCCTCTACCAAATGGTCACGTTCAAGTTCAAATTTTTTGGGATTAAAACGCTTTTTAGCAACCATTGGAATATTTCCGGAACCCACTCTTACATCCAAAAAATCTTCGTCAAATTTCCGACGTTCCCAAAGTCTATTTTTGTTTTGTGAAAAGTCGAGCATTTTTGCAAGCGGTGGATAAGTATCTGTTAAAATATCCTTTTCTTTTTTAATTTCATCACTAATTTGCTGGGAGATATATTCCAGATACTCTCTGTATTTTTCATCTCTCAAGGCCTCATATTCTTTTCTATCCTTCTCAGTCAGACCTTGTGTTATAGCAGGTAAAACCAAAGAAGTAATAGCAGAAAAAACATTACCTGTTGCAATTGCACGTCCACCCGTAAGTAAAGGATTACCCATACGCAACAAAAGTGGTGTCTTTTCAGCGTTCATAGACATTGGAGGCATTTCTATTTCAATTTCTTTTTTTTCTATTTTGAAATTCTTTCTGGGCTTTCTATCAAAGAGGGCCTCCTGACCATTTGATGAACATTGCAGATATTCAATTTCATTGTAATTATTTATAGGACTAACTTTTGATGAGGTAATCTGGATACGATTATTAGCATTGTTTATGCCAATATAACCTACACCCATTATTATATATATACCCATTATGTATATTACATCACCGCTTTTAACCAGAGCTTCGGTTACACTAACACCATTAAGGAACACACCATTTTTACTATCCAAATCGACAATATACCAATTCCCGTTGTCCCAATGAAGCATAGCATGGTCTCTTGAAACAAAAGGATTGGGGTAACAAATATCGCAATTAGACAAACGTCCGATATGGATATCTGTATATTTCTCAATATAATATGGCAAAAACATATTATCTCTTTCACGCTCAAGCTCTGAATAAAGAGTATATTTTTTATCACCGAAGACAACCATAATCAACGAACAATCGTGAAGAGCAACCTTCTTACCAAATACTCCACCATTGAAAATAAACTGTCCATTCTTACCTGCAATAGCATACCATTCTTCATTTTCGGCAATTACCGAAATAGGTACAGTATTACCATCAACAGTAGACTCAAAAACATATCTACCTTCCTTCTCTGCCGGCAACCAAAGAGAACGCATAAACTGACCCTGCTCAAGAAGAACAACATGCATTGGATATGAATTATTTTCTTTATTCATCTAAAAAAACACTCCTGCATTAAATAAAACCGAAATTATGTCACTTACAGCAAGTAAAGTACTTTGATTTTTAGTAACAATAACTTGTAAAACACAAAAATTAATATACATTAATTACATATTAATATGTATATTTTATTCTTTTTTTTGTGTGTTTTTCCATTCGCAATATACACAAATAATCACAAGATGTTTTGTGCAACAAATCGACACTATTTTATTTTTTAATGCACATTACTACATTTTCTGATAGACCATAATATTGGAATTTCACCACAATACAAATTATGTATATTTATTTTTATAAGATATCTTAAAACAAACACAATAAAATACGTACTGTTTTTTATATAAACTTCATTAAATATAACTCTATAAAATATATCTCTAATTATATACTACCTAGCTTTATAAATTTTTACACCATATATCTAACAAAAATAAGGCAGGGGTTAATTCCCCTGCCCAGACTGCATAAACCAAATTGGTGATAGAGTTGTTGGCTGTTCTATTTCTACTGCAAGCTTTTTTTCGGAATTTTTTGTTTCTGATTTAAAATCTCCCAAATTAGACACATCACATTGACCACAATATGATTCTTCTTTATTTGCTAAAAATTCAGTAGCTACAACAGTACCATCTGATTTCAATCCAACCGTATATTGCCATCCTGCAGAAATAGCTACTATATCTGTCCATTCAGACACATCACACTGACCTAAATAATAATCTTTGTTACCTGTGTATTCTGTTGTAACAACAGTACCATCTGATTTTAATCCAACTGTATGATGTTCACCTGTAGAAATAGCAACAATATCTGTCCATTCCTTCACATCACATTGACCCCCAAAATTATCACCTGTAGCGATAACTGTTCCATCAGATTTTAAACCAACGATATGGTCACACCCTGCAGAAATGGCTACTATATCTGTCCAATCACCAACATTGCATTCGCCATCATCACCTGTAACAACAACTGTTCCATCTAATTTTAATCCTACAGTATGAAAAGCATCTGCAGAAATTGCCACTATATCTTTCCAATCTTCTACATCACACTGACCATTGTAGGATGCTTTATCCCCTAAATACTCAGTTGCTACAACAGTACCATCTGATTTTAATCCTACTGTATGGTTCCATCCAGTCGAAATTGCTACTATACCTTTCCAGTCAGATACATCGCATTCACCGTAAAAATTATCACCAACAGCAACAACTGTTCCATCTGATTTCAATCCTACTGTTTGACCCCAATCTGCAGAAATTGCCACTATATCTTTCCAATCTTCTACATCACATTGACCATAATAAAATTCATTTTCACCTATATATTTAGTAGCAACGACTGTACCATCTGATTTTAATCGTACTGTATGGGAATTCCCTGCAGAAATAGCTCCAATGTCAGAATAACCCGGCATTCCACCCTCAATATAAACAGGAGTCTTTTTATTGAAAAAACCGGATACAAAGAATAAACTAACAACCAAAGTAATAAAAGCAAAAATAGCCAAGATAATTATTGCAATCTTCTTTTTGCTCTTGGATTTTTCTTTTAAGTTTTTTTCTTGCTCTTCTGTATTTTCATTTTGTTCTATAAAATTTGTAGGGGCTATAGGTTTCTTCTTATGAATTGGGATTCCAGGAACATTATCTTTTATAAAAATTTCTTTTACTGTGCTAGTTGTTCCTTCATCATTTTCATTAAAAGAAAAAACAGCAACCGTAGCTTCATCACTTTTGGTTTCAGATTCTCTATTTGAAAGCTCCTCATTATTTATAGGCTTCCCTTTCTCCTCTATAATTTCAACAACTTTGGGTTCCTTGGTTTCTTCTATAGATTTTAAGTCATCAACATAAGGCTCAAATGAAGAAAAAATAGCCATTGTTTCTGTATCGTCGTCTTCTGAAATTTGATTTTTCGGTACAGAAATAGCAGCAACGCTCTCACACGTTATTTCACTACCCTCTAACTCTTTTATCAAATCATCAATATTCTGATAACGGTCGTTTTGGTGAATACTCATACCACGCATTATAGCTCTTTCAATATTGAGAGAAATATTTATACCCAAATCTGAAGGAGTTTTCACTTCATCACTGAATACGCGCTGTGTAGCATCATCAGGAGTAATGCCGGTAATGCACTTATACATAGTTGCACACAGAGCATATATATCTGTCCAAGGGCCTTGATTACCTTTGCTTCTATATTGTTCCTCAGGTGCATAGCCGGGTTTGAGCATAACAGATAAACTTCTATTTTCAGAAGCAGAAACGCTTCTCGCAGCACCAAAGTCAAGAAGCTTCACCTTATCACCCACCAGCATAATGTTATCAGGGCTGATATCTCTATGAATAAGGTTTTGTTCATGTACCTTCTTTAAAGAATTCATTACAGGCATAAGAAGACTAACAGTTTCTTCACCTGTTAAAGTACCATTTTGTTTTAAATAACTCTTAAGGTCTATACCATCAAGGTACTCCATAATGATATATGCCGTATTATTTTCTTCAAAAAAGTCACGAACATTAACAATACCGGATTCTCCAGAAAATTTAGCAAGAACTCGTGCTTCTTGCAAAAATCTCTCGCGACCTTTAATAAAAAAATCTTTACGTCCTGCTGTTACACTATCATTCACCTGTGCTGATATGGTATTACTTCTGTTTACATAACCATTGGGATAAAACTCCTTGATGGCTACTTTCATATCAAGATTTGTATCTCGACCTATGTATGTAATACCAAAGCCACCTTCACCCAATGCTTTGCCTACATAAAATCTTCCGTTTAACAGTGTACCCGGAAGCAAATGGTGGGCAGCCACATCTACAGAATCTTCATTACCGCATACAGGACAAATGTTTTCAGAATCTTCAATTGCCGACATACAGTAATTACAATACTTACACATGTTTTTTCTCCTTTCTGTGATGTGTTTAATTTAAACTTCTTTTACAACTGCAATTGCAGTGTTATTATCACAATCTGAAGGAGCATTTTTCAATTGCACCTTCCTCATTTTATATAACCACTTATCTGCTGTTTGATTTTCCTCTTTAGATAAAAGCATATCCCTTTCCAATACATATTCCCAAAAGCCGTCAGAACACAAAAGAATTGAATCATATTCAGAGTTATCCAATTCTTTAACATCCACCTTAACGGTAATAGAAGCACCCAATGCCCTAAGAAGAATGTTTCTATCAGGATGGTTTCTTATTCCATCCGAAGTTATATCACCTGCAAACACAGCTAATTGAGATGCGCTGTGGTCTATACTCTGAAAAACGATTGAATCCCCTTTAAATGCATATATCCTTGTGTCGCCTACATGTGCAAAATATGTTTTATGTGGCGTTATATAAGCTATTGCAACTGTAGATTTCATTTTGGAATTTGTAGTATTTTGTTTATCAATAACTACCTTATTTGCAAACTCTACAGCTACAGTAATATTAAAGTCTTTTTGATTTAAAAAATATCCCTTAATAGAATCTACAACTGCTCTGGATGCTAATTCACCATCATCATGGCCACCTAATCCATCAGCCACAACAAAAAGGTAATTATCATTTATTTGCTTAGCAATATATGAATCTTCATTATTGCTTCTTCCTCCAATATCTGAGTAAAAAGCGAAATTACATTCATACATAATTTAATCTCCCAAAACAATACAAATACAATTTTATACAATAAAATAATTTTATTATCATTGTAAATAAATGTCAATATTTTAATATAATAATTGAAAGATAACTAACAAGTATAAGAAAAGAATCCCCATTATCAAAGATAACAGGGATAAAAATAATATGAATTAAATTTTTAAATTTTTCTTAATTAAAATGCTTAATTAAACATTAACTACATACTTCTCTTTGATAAACATAAAATTTATAATTTCAATATTATTTCTTAGAATTTTTATTGATTTTTTTATATTTCATCTTCTGTTCAGGTCCATAACCAAGAATAACATTTGGAGAATTTTTAATTATATAATTTGCAAGCAACAACTTAAACTCCTCTTCGTATCTATGAACCGTAATTGTAAACTTTTTACCATCATTCATATAAATAATGGTGTGATTTTCTGCGGAAATTCCATTTATTTTGGACTTTTTTACATATACCCATGCAATTTCAGAATAAGGTATAATAGCCTTTGGCTTCTTGCTAAAAAAAGCTCTCTGTCCACAATAAATTTTTGACTTAGGAAGAGTAGGGTTACTAATATCAATATCATCAGTAATATTTTCATAACCTTTCTTTTTCAGCCACTTAACATTGTTTAAAAATTGTGAATATACTCCAATGTAAATTATTGTAAATATCGGAATTGTTAAAACAAGTATAGCGGTGTCTTCATTATTAAAGCCTCCTAAAGCAATAAGTGCTGCAATTTGACCAAGAATTAAAACTTGAAAAACTCTTGCTAACTTTATGTTCTTTTTTATAAACTCATGCATTGTTTTTTCCTTCTTCTTTTATTAATAGCAACATTCTATAATAATTGTAAAAAAATGTCAATATTTTAGAATAACAACTAACAAGGAAGCAATAGTAGAAAACCAAAGCCACCGAGCGTGAACCCGGTGGCCTTGATTTTTTAAGAGAAAAAAGTATGTAGACAATATAAATCATTCATCTATGATAGTGTAAACAAAATGGGCAACACATTATTTTATGAGAGTCACCCATTGTGTTTTACAAATTAATCATTTTTCAACTTAAATGCACCACTCACGCTCTGCTTTAAAGGAAGGTTTATATGCGTGGATATCACCAAGACCGTAGATTGAATTCTTTGTGAACTCAACGAAATCTATAGCTTCATTCACATCAACTTCTTCTTTGACATAAACGTAGTTTATTAGAGTTTTACAGAATTCACGAAACTCCTCACCATATTCCATAGCCGAATAATTTAATCCAAGTGACCTTCGAGCGAGCATCATCGCCTGTTCAAAAAAGATAGTACTCTCGGGTGTACCAACCATACAGATAGAAACACCACTATTATTAATCAATTGAGTGAGCGTTCCAATTACTGTTTTACCATTCTTACTATTAACAAGGTTCTGAATCTCATCTATGATTAAGAGACCGATGTGATTGAGAGCGACCTGACTCACAATACCAACCAACATATCAACTGTTGAGATGCCAAATTGTTCTGATAACACTTAACAGTACTTTGACTTTTTATCAGCGATTTCTTTATTACCCGTCCACCCTTAAAATTACTTGCTCTCATTTATAAACCTCCTAAAATTCCGCTAAAAATTGCCCAAAAACATATTTTTGGCATCTCTTTATATCATTTTTGTTGAAATTTAGCTATTTTTGGCTATAAAACACTCTAAAAATTCCCCAAAAATAAATTTTTGGCATCTCTTTATATCATTGTTTTTTCATTTATTCTCTCCGAGGCAAAATTCTTCATCCTGTTCACCTTCCTACGATTTCCGAAAAATTGAACTTGATACTTCGATATTCTGTTACCGGTAACACTTAGCCAACTTGCCTCATAGTTCTGGAAAAGTGAGCTGAAACAACATCAAAATACCGGTAAAAAGAGAGAAAAAAGAATGCGAAAATAGAAGAGAAGAAGTTTCATTTCTCTTTATTTTTCAAGGCTCTGACCACCTTTTTTGATTGCCGGCAATAGAAATGAGGATAACATTTTAATTACCGGAAATTGAAAGTTGATGTGCTAAGTTTTACCAGAAACACAAAGAAAAAAGAAACTGCACATCTAATGATGTACAGTGTCCAAATCTTTGTTATTTGAATTCAGGAAAGGATAAACGAAATTACCCTTTGGAGAATAAATGAGTTTTGCAAGAATATTTGGTATTATTCCCACTCAATTGTGCCGATGGGCTTGGGAGTGAGGTCATAAAGCACGCGATTGATACCTTCAACCTCGTGAGTAATTCTGTCTGTTATATGGTGAAGAAGTGTATAAGGAATTTCTTCAATTGTTGCGCTCATAGCATCAGTTGTATTAACTGCACGGATGATTGCGGGCCAACCCTCATATCTCTTACCGTCTCTTACACCAACGCTCTTAACATCGGGAACAGCAATAAAATACTGCCAAACCTTACCTGCAAGACCATTTTTATCAAATTCTTCACGAAGAATTGCGTCTGCCTCTCTTAAAGCGTGAAGTCTGTCACGGGTGATTGCACCAAGGCAACGAACACCAAGTCCGGGACCGGGGAATGGCTGACGATAAACCATTTCATCAGGAAGACCGAGAGCAGAACCAACAACGCGAACCTCATCTTTATAAAGAAGTGCAACGGGCTCACAAAGTTCGAGCTTCATATCCTCAGGAAGACCTCCAACATTGTGGTGAGCCTTAACACCATCACTTTCAAGAATGTCGGGATAAATTGTTCCTTGTGCAAGGAAAGAAATATCATCTAGTTTAAGAGCCTCTTCATTGAAAACTTCAATAAATTCTTTACCGATTATTTTACGTTTCTTTTCAGGTTCGGAAACGCCTGCAAGCTTATCAAGGAAACGGTCAGTTGCATCAATATAAATAAGGTTTGCATCAAGCTGTTTACCGAAAACTTCAATAACCTGCTCGCTTTCACCTTTTCTCATAAGTCCGTGGTTAACATGCACACACACAAGCTGTTTGCCAACTGCTTTAATAAGAAGAGCAGCAACAACTGATGAATCAACGCCACCAGAAAGTGCGAGAAGAACTTTTTTATCGCCTACTTGCTTACGAACTTTATCAACCTGTTCGGCAATAAAAGCCTCTGCAAGTTCAACTGTTGTAATTCTTTGCATATCATCGGGTCTTTTAATAATTTCCATAACAGTTAAACCTCCGTTAAACAATTAATCAGTATAGTTGTCAAAATAGCCCTGAACAAGAATAATGGGTGTACCTTTATCACCTGAACCGCTTGTAAGGTCACAAAGAGAACCGATAAGGTCTGTAAGCTGACGGGGTGTTGTACCCTGAGAAGCCATATTACCTACAAGATTTCCGGATTTTGCTTTAATGCTATTAGAAATAGCTTCTTTAAGCTCTGCACCGGAAAGGCCTTTGAAATCATTATCTGCAAGATATTTAAGCTTAAGCTCGTTAGGAGTGCCGATAAGTCCGTCTGTATGAGCAGGAGAAACAACCGGGTCAGCAAGCTCCCAGATTTTGCCCTGAGGGTCTTTGAAAGCACCATCACCATAAACCATAACTTCAATATGCTTACCTGTTCTCTTTAAGAATTCAGCCTGAATATCTTTAACAAGACCATTACATTCTCTGGGGAACAATTTAATTGTGTCTTCTGTTGATTTATTGGAGCCTAAAAGACCGTAAGCTTCGTTGCAACCACCACCGTTAACGGATGATGTGAGAATATCATCAAGACCGCAAACAACCTTTGCACCGGCAGCTTTAAGAATTCTTTTAGTTCTTGCACGGGTGTGAATATCACAGGTAAGAACGCAATCAGTATATTCAAGAATAGTTTTAGGCTGATTTGCGAAAACAATTTCAACCTCTGCCCCTGCTTCTTTGATTATATCGGAATAATAAGCAACATAATCAACACCTGTAAACTCGTGCTTATTTTCACCAAATAGCTCTCTGTATTTCTCAAGAGAAAGCACATCTGAATAAGGATTAATTCCTGCATCATCAAGCTGATCGTAAGTCAAAAGAGAGTTACCAACTTCATCACTGGGGTAGCTGAGCATAAGCACAACTTTCTTTGCACCCATTGCAATACCCTTAAGGCAAATTGCAAAACGGTTTCTTGAAAGAATCGGGAAAATAACACCAATTGTTTCTCCCCCAAGCTTTGCTTTAACATCATCAGCAATATTCTGAACTGTGGCATAGTTACCCTGCGCTCTTGCAACGATTGATTCAGTAAGAGCAACAACATCTCTGTCGCGAAGCTCAAAGCCTTCGCTTTCAGCAGCTTCAATAACACTGTTCACAGCAATATCAACAAGATTATCACCCTCGCGTATAATGGGGCAACGAATACCTCTTGATACAGTACCGACTTTTCTTTCCATAAATAATCTCACCACTTTATATAGTTTTCCAAAATTGGAATTTTAAACGTTAAAAAGTATAGAGCGACTTTCAATGAAAGCCGCCCTCAATTGAAATCTTATTTCATCATGCTGGCAACTTCGTCAGCAAAATTGTCTTCTCTTTTTTCAAGACCCTCGCCTTTTTCAAGACGAACAAAGCTTACAACCTTGATATCAGCACCGGTTGTTTTTGCAACATTTGCAACATAACCTGCAACTGTACCGTCAAAGAGGTCAGAACGAACGAATGTCTGTTCAAGAAGGCAGATTTCTTTAATCTGTTTCTTAATACGACCTTCAACTGCACCTGCAAAGATTTTATTTGTGATATATTCTTCTTTACCTGCAATGGCAAGAGATGCAAGAGTAGCAACTGCTTCTTTTGAAAGGAAGTTGAAGAGATAGGGGCTCTTCTTGTTCTCTTCGTAAGCAGCAACATCTTCAGCACTGAAAAGGTTTTCTGCACAAGCCTTTTCGAAAAGAGCTGTAAGAATGGGCTTGGGAAGTGAATCGGGTTTGTTAAGTGAGCTATCAATTGTGATAGATTTCATTTTAGCAAGTTCATCTTCAGAAATGCATTCTTTACCAAGATATTCGGGACGCATTGCAGCAACCTGCATAGCAATGTTTTTACCCATTGCAACAAATTCAGCTTTGTCAGTAAGGTTTGTTTCAAACTTAACAGCAACACCAACTGCACCGCCTGCGTGAATATATGTTACAACATCACCTTCGATGATTTCAAAACGACGAATTTTGAGGTTTTCACCGATAACAAGGATAAGGTCATTGAGGTTTTCTGTAACAGTTCTGTCAGAACCAACGAGTTTAAGGTCTGCAAGAGCTTCAACTGAAGCTGGCTTGTTAGCAGCAATTGTCTTTGCAACGTTAAGACCAAACTCTTGGAACTTATCATTTTTACCAACGAAGTCTGTTTCAGAGTTGATTTCAAGAAGAACTGTAACTTTTGCATCTTCATCTGTGTAAGCAATGATAGCACCTTCAGCTGCAATTCTGCTTGCTTTCTTCTCAGAAGCAGCAAGGCCTCTTTCACGAAGAATTTCAAAAGCTCTATCCATATCACCGTCAGCTTCTGTAAGTGCTTTTTTGCACTCCATCATACCAACGCCTGTTTTTTCTCTTAAGTTTTTAACATCTAAAGCTGTGAATGCCATAGGTGTTTCCTCCTTTATAAAGTTGTTAAGGCGGAATTAACTTCCGCCTATTAATTTACTACTTATTCAGCAGCTTCAACAGCTTCGTCAGCTACTTCTTCTGCTGCAACAGTCTGCTCGCCCTGACGACCAGCAATGATAGCATCTGCCATTGCGCCAGCAATAAGCTTAACAGCACGGATAGCGTCATCGTTACCGGGAATTACATAATCGATTTCATCGGGGTCACAGTTTGTATCAACGATAGCAACAATCGGAATACCGAGTTTCTTTGCTTCGAGAACTGCAATTCTTTCTTTTCTGGGGTCAACAATGAACATTGCTGCGGGCATTTTCTTCATTTCTGTAATGCCGCCCATGAATTTTTCAAGTTTTTCTCTTTCAAGGTTGAGCTTGATAACTTCTTTCTTAGGAAGAAGTTCAAATGTACCGTCAGCTTCCATAGCGTTGAGCTGAGCAAGTCTCTTGATTCTTCTCTGGATTGTGTTGAAGTTTGTAAGCATACCGCCAAGCCAACGAGCGTTAACGAATGACATACCGCAACGTTCTGCTTCTTCCTTAATGGAATCCTGAGCCCGCTTCTTTGTACCTACGAAAAGAACTTCGCCGCCATCCTGAGCAATCTGGTTAATGAAGGTGTAAGCCTCTTCAAGCTTCTTTACAGTCTTCTGAAGGTCGATGATATAAATACCATTTCTTTCAGTAAAGATGTACTGAGCCATTTTGGGGTTCCATCTTCTTGTTTGGTGTCCGAAGTGAACACCTGCTTCGAGTAATTGTTTCATTGAAACTACTGACATAATTTTGTCCTCCTTTTTGTTAAACCGCCGCAGGATTTCGACTCATACGCACCACATCATTTGATGCACACGGCACATATAATCTACCCTGCGTGAGTTTTTTGACTGAAAAAGTATATCACCATTTTACAAAAAATGCAATACTTTTTTATGAATTATTTCCTAAAAAAGGCACTTTTTTAGCGTGAGTTTAAATTAAATGAGTATTTTTTATACCTCATATATCTTGTTATGCGTTTCATACGGATTTCTCTTGCATATTCATTGAGAACAAAACTGCCGTTATCTCGCATAGAAATCACTTTTAAAGGTGCGGTTCCCTCAGGTAATTCTTTAAGAGGAACTCGTATAAGATTACCAACCTTATCGGGTAAACGGCATACTGCATAGTCACCGTCAAGGTATTCAACAAAAATATCCATAATTATTCCTCAACATCATAATTAACATTGTTAATAGCTGAACCAAAATAATTAGGCTCATCAACTTGTTTGCCTTCTTCTTGCGGTACGGTTGCAGGCGCAACCTCAATATCATCAACTGAAAGCTGTTTCGGAACAGCCACGGATGAATTTGCCTGCATCTGATACCATTGTTCCTTTGTTATAAGAACTTTACGTGGCTTACTGCCCTCAAACGGACCTATAATTCCCTTTTCTGATAATTCGTCAACAATGCGTGCTGCTCTTGCATAGCCAAGCTTAAGTTTTCTTTGCAGAAGCGTTGTGGAAGCCATACCTGCTTCAACTACAACTTCAACTGCTTTCGGGAACATTTCATCATCATAGTCCCCGCCTGCACCCATATTATCTGTATCAACTGCAGAGCCTGATTTTTTCTTTCCATCCTGAGCAGCTTTAAGCTCGATTTCCTGCATAACTGCATCATCATACTTAACCTCGCCCTGAGATGTAACAAAATCTATAACTCTTTCGATTTCTTCATCTGAAACATAAGAGCCCTGAACACGAACAGGCTTTGACAAACCAACAGGACAATAAAGCATATCACCATTACCTAGAAGCTTTTCCGCACCTTGTGTATCAATGATAGTTCTTGAGTCAATCTGTGATTTAACCGCAAAGGCAATACGGCTGGGAATATTCGCCTTAATAAGACCTGTGATAACATCTACTGAAGGTCTTTGAGTTGCAACGATAAGATGCATACCTGCTGCACGGGCTTTTTGTGCTAACCGACAGATAGAATCTTCAACCTCATTAGATGCAGCCATCATAAGATCTGATAACTCATCAATGATGATAACTATCTGGGGCATTTTAGGAAGTCCCTCGGCCAAAGCATAATTATTATAGCCCTGCAAGTTTCTTACGCCGTTATCTGCAAACAAAGCATAGCGCTTGTCCATCTCTGCAACAGCCCATGATAGTGCACCTGCTGCTTTTCTCGGATCTGCCACAACAGGAACAAGAAGATGCGGAATTGAACGATAAACAGTGAATTCAACTTTCTTCGGGTCAATCATTATAAGCTTAACCTCATCAGGCTTAGCATTATAAAGTAAGCTCACAATCATTGTATTAAGACAAACTGATTTACCTGAACCTGTTGTACCCGCAACAAGTAAATGAGGCATTTTTGCAAGGTCTGCGCAGGTTGCTTCACCTTGTATATCTCTGCCCAATGCAACATTGAGTTTTGATTTTGAGTTCTGGAAAGATGAGCTTTCAAGAATTTCACGAAGAGTAACCATAGCCTTTTCTGCATTGGGTACTTCAATACCAACAGCGTTTTTATTAGGTATCGGTGCTTCAATTCTGACACCATACGCCGCAAGATTCATTGCAATATCATCAGCAAGTGCAGTAATTTTACTGATTTTAACACCGGGGTCAGGTTGAAGTTCAAAACGAGTAACTGATGGGCTTTGACATATATCAACAATTCGAGTTCCTACGCCAAAGCTTTTGAGAGTTTTAACGATGGTCTCCCCTCTTTGACGAAGCTCCTCTGCACTACCTGTATTGCTGTTAAGCTTTGGTTTATCCAAACAATCAAGAGGCGGCAATTCATAAATCACTTCAGGAACAGATGCTTCCGCAACAACATTTTCGCTTGTTTCTTTGATTGATTCTGTTCCTTCAGTTATACTCTCAACAAAAGGTTCTGCTTGTACTTCTTCCTCAAAGGCTTCTACAACTTCTTCAAAACGGGTTTCAGCAACCGTCTTATTACCGAATAACTCATCAAGTGACTGAACATCCATAGGAGGCTCTTCTTCAAAACTACTTAAAAGTTCGATTTCCTCTTCGACGGGAGCCGGTGTTGTATCAAGAATTGGTTCTACACCCTTATCGGCAGGAATTTCATCATCTATCGGAACATCAAGTTCGATATGATGCTTACTTTCTTTTCTGCGCTTTGCTGCATTGCGAGCTCTCCTTTCGTGAATATCTTCGCTGACAGTTTCGTAACTTTCCTTAAAACCTTCCATTTTTTCTTCAGCATATTCAGCGGCAACCTCTGCAGGTTTTTTTAAGGAAGAAATTAGTTTTAACACTGTTGTACCCGTAAAAAGCATGAGAAGCGCCAAAAGAACGAGGATTACTACGATACCTGCAGCAAGCTTGTTACCCGCAGTCATTAACAGAGGCAAACCGCCAACTAAGGCACCAAAAACACCATAACCATAGTGCATACCTGTGCCATCATACTCTTTAAAAACCTTATAAGCTTCAGAAATTTGTTCACCGTATGTAAACTGTGGTTGGGAATTTACAATGTGCAAAAAAGCAACAAGCAAAACAAAAACAATAAAACTTTCCGTTACTTTAATTTTATACTTTCTCGAATCTTTACCAATCGCAGAAACTATTGAAATAAACAATATGAAAAAAGGTAAAACAAAAGCAGTTAAACCAAACAAGCCAAAGAAAAGATTGCGAAGCATCCCCCAAAGGCTACCTGCTTCAATAAATACTACTGCACCCATAAACAAAGCAAAAAAGCAACCAATGAATGATGCAATTTGCTTGTGTTGAGCGTTAAAAAGTGAGTTTTGAGCGGCTTTTTTAGTGGTATTCTTTTTGTTTGCGGTGTTAGATTTCTTTTTATTAGAATTATTATTCTTTTTATTTTGTGCCACAATAACCCCTCCTTATATTTTCCCTATTGCACTTATGATTGTAGTTATAAAACCAAGCAAAATGCAGTATAATCCGAAATATTTAAATAAATCTTTTTTCATTAATAGCTGTAGTAGTTTTATGGCAAAAACACCTACTACTGCAGATGTAATAACACCGATCACTAATGGAAAGACAGGAACAATTACATCTGCTTCCATTGCATCCTTAAACTCTACAAGTCCGCTTGCAAGAACAGCGGGTATGCAGAGAATAAAGGAATATCTGATCATATTCTTTTTTGAAACACCGCAGCAAAGTCCTGCAGAAATAGTTGAACCTGAGCGTGATATACCGGGAAAGCAAGCAGCAAACAGCTGAGCAATACCGATTACCAATGCAGTAACAGGTGTAATAGGTTTATTTGTTTTATAGTTAGCATTTATGGTAGAGCCAAGTAAAAGTAAAAACCCTGTTATCATAAAGCAGATGCCCTCTGCAAGGAGACTTTCATCAGTCGAAAATACAGAAACTGAATCCATTAAATTTGTTTCTTTTCCTGTAGGAATGAGCAAAAGAAGAAGCGGAACGCAAGATAAAACAAACATAAAAAGCATTCTTCTTGTTGCAGACATTTTCTTAAAATCGAATGTAAATTTGCCTTTAAAAATATCTTTGATACATAAAATAAATTCTTCAAACAGCTCGTAAATTGGCTTATAAAACATTAAAAGGATTGCAACCAAAGTGCCGATATGTAGCATTGCAGAAAACAATCCTGCAGTATCGGTTTCAAAGTTAAATAACTGTCTGAACAATGATAAATGACCACTGCTTGATATTGGTAAAAATTCAGTAACTCCTTGAATAATACCAAGAAGCAATGCTTTTAGAATTTCCATAGTACCTCCATTAATTGCATAACTTGTCTAAATACTCGAGGGCATCAGAAAGCCCTCCTATTTCGTTAATTAAATTTTCTTCAACTGCTTCAGTGCCGCTTAACACAGTACCAAAGTCGGTAACAAGTTGGTCGTTGTTGAGCATAAGTTTTTTGAATCTCTCTTCACTTATTTCAGAATTGCGAGTTACAAATTCAACGACACGTTCTTCCATTTTCTTAAGATATAAAAGTGATTGAGGAACACCAATGATAAGCCCATTCATTCTTACAGGGTGAACTGTCATCGAAGCAGTAGGCACTATAAAAGAATGATCGGTGCTGA
This sequence comes from Acutalibacteraceae bacterium, assembly GCA_045594685.1. Lineage (GTDB taxonomy): Bacteria > Bacillota > Clostridia > Oscillospirales > Acutalibacteraceae > DTU089. The sequence goes on from JAZNYZ010000009.1 coordinate 21,952, forward strand.
CTGCTAATGGAATTCCGATAGAATGACTACCGCCAAGCACAAGTGAAACAGTGGGCTTACTCATACTTGCAACAAGCTCTGCAATAGCAAGTCCGGCTTCAATATCACCACCAACTGTGTTCAATATAAGAAGCAAGCCTGAAACATCTTCGTTTTCTTCAACCGCAACAAGGCGTGGAATAATATGTTCATATTTTGTTACTTTTGTGTTCTGCGGAAGATTATAGTGCCCTTCAATCTGACCGATTATCGTTAAACAATGAATATATTTACCATTACGGCAAACAGTTACGCTACCATCATTATCATTTTCAACGTTATCTGAAATTGAATCCATGTCACAGTTTTCAATAGTATCCTCTTCGGTTGGCTCAGGGGTTGTAAATGCAAAATATTTATAGAGCTCGTTATACATAATTTAATCACCGAATGATAGTATAACCCGAAAACGTCTTTAAACCCACTATAACTTAAATATAATAGCACAATAAACAAAAAAGTGCAAGATTTGTCAAGATATATTTATAGTATATATTAATTAATATTTCTGTTAATTTATTGACAAAGACTTTAAAAGATATTAGAATAAGTTTGTTAAAAATTTAAACAAGTTATTTGGAGGTTTAGATTATGGGTCTCACATTATGTGAAAAAATCATCAAAAACCACCTTGTTGACGGTGAATACGCTCCCGGCAATGAGGTAGGAATCAGAATCGACCAGACACTCACTCAGGATGCTACAGGTACAATGGCATATCTTGAACTTGAAGCTATGGACATTGACAGAGTAAAAACAGAACTTTCTGTTGCATACATTGACCACAACACCCTGCAGACCGGTTTTGAAAACGCAGACGACCACAAGTTCATTCAGAGTGTATGCAAAAAACGTGGTGTTCGTTTCTCACGTCCCGGTAATGGTATTTGCCATCAGGTTCACCTTGAAAGATTTGGTATTCCCGGCAAAACTCTTATCGGCTCTGACAGCCACACACCCACAGGTGGCGGTCTTGGTATGCTTGCTATGGGCGCAGGCGGTCTTGATGTTGCAGTTGCAATGGGTGGCGGTGCATATTACATAACTGTTCCCGAGGTCATTAAAGTTAACCTTACAGGTAAACTCTCCCCTTACGTTGCTGCAAAAGATATTATTCTTGAAGTTTTGAGAATCCTCAGCGTTAAAGGTGGCGTTGGTAAGGTTGTTGAATACGGTGGTGAAGGTGTAAAAACACTTTCAGTTCCCGAAAGAGCAACAATCACAAATATGGGTGCAGAGCTTGGTGCAACTACTTCTATCTTCCCCTCAGATGAAATCACATATGAGTTTATGAAAGCTCAGAGCAGAGAGCAGGATTGGGTTGAGCTCCTTCCCGACAGTGATGCAGAATATGCAAGAATTATTGATATTGACCTTTCAACTCTTAAACCTCTTGCTGCTATGCCTCATATGCCCGATAATGTTAAATCAGTTGAAGAAATCGGCAATATCAAGGTTGACCAGGTTCTTATCGGTTCCTGCACAAACTCTTCTCTTCTTGATATGATGAAGGTTGCAAAAATCCTCAAAGGCAAAAAGGTTCATCCTTCTGTTTCTCTCGGTATTGCTCCCGGTTCAAAACAGGTTCTTAATATGCTTGCACTCAACGGTGCTCTTGCAGATATGATTGATGCAGGTGCTCGTATTCTTGAAAGCGCATGTGGCCCCTGTATCGGTATGGGTCAGTCTCCCTGTTCTTCAGGTGTTTCTCTTCGTACCTTCAACAGAAACTTTGAAGGCAGAAGCGGTACCGCAGACGGTAAGGTTTACCTTGTTAGCCCGGAAACTGCTGCAACATCTGCTATTACAGGTGTATTCACAGACCCCACAACATTAACAGATGATATTTCAGTTACACTTCCCAAATCATTCATTATTAATGATAATATGATTGAAATGCCTGCAGAAACAAAAGAAGAAGCTGCTGCAGTTGAAGTTTATTATGGCCCTAATATTAAACCCTTCCCCAAGACAACAACTCTTGCAGACTCAATTTCTGCAAAAGCTGTTCTTAAGGTTGAAGACAACATTACAACAGACCACATTATGCCTGCTGGTGCAAAAATTCTTCCCTACCGTTCAAATATTCCTTATCTTTCACAGTTCTGCTTCCGTCAGTGTGACGAAAACTTTGCAGAGCATTGTAAAGAAGCAGGTTCCGGAATTATTATCGGTGGTAACAACTACGGTCAGGGTTCATCAAGAGAACATGCAGCTCTCGTTCCTCTTTACCTCGGTGTAAAAGCAGTTATCACAAAATCCTTTGCACGTATTCATAAAGCGAACCTAGTTAATGCAAGCATTCTGCCCCTTAACTTCGTAAATGCAGATGATTACGATAAGATTTCAGTTGGTGATGAACTCCATCTCCCTGAAATTAAAGCAGAGCTTAAAGCAGGTAAAGAAATTACACTTAAAAACATTACTAAAAATGAAGAATACAAGCTTATTTGCGATGTTTCCGAAAGACAGGTTGACATTCTTTGTGCAGGTGGCTTGCTCGACTATACTAAGGAGGAAAATAAATAATGAACGAAGTACAGATTGAAAATGCTCTTGCTAAATTTAAACAGCTTCTTATAGAGCAGGACGAAAGGAACCAGAAAATTAAGGCTACAAAAGAATTTAAAGACTTCAAATCACTTGATAAAATCGTTATTGGTGTTTGCGGTGGTGACGGTATCGGACCGATTATCACAAAAGAATCTGCGGAAGTTCTTAAATTCATCCTTAAAGATGATGTAGAAAGCGGTAAAATCGTTTTCAAATACATTGATGGTCTTACAATTGAAAATCGTGCAAAAGTTATGAAAGCAATTCCCGATGATGTTATGGAAGAGCTTAAAGCTTGTGATGTTATTCTTAAAGGCCCAACAACTACTCCCCAGCAGGGCGATGGTTATCCCAACATTGAAAGTGCAAACGTTGCAATGAGAAAGGCTCTTGACCTTTTTGCAAATGTGCGTCCTGTTAAAATTCCCGAAGAGAATATTGACTGGACTTTCTTCCGTGAAAACACCGAAGGTGCTTATGCGGTTGGTTCAAAGGGCGTTGATGTTGACGGTGAGTTAGCTTTTGACTTTGTTGTTACAACAACTGAAGGTACAGAAAGAATTGCTAAACTTGCTTATGAATATGCAAGAAACAACAAAAAAGAAAGAGTTTCAATCATCACTAAAGCAAACATCATCAAAACAACTGATGGTAAATTTCTTAACCTTTGTAAAGAAATCGCAAAGGATTATCCCGATATTATCACAGATGAATGGTATGTTGATATCACAACTGCAAAGCTTGTGGATAAAAAGCGTAGAACGGATTTCAAGGTATTTGTGCTTCCTAACCTCTATGGTGATATTATTACTGACGAAGCTGCTGAATTCCAGGGCGGTGTTGGTACTGCAGGTAGCGCTAACATCGGTAAACAGTATGCTATGTTTGAAGCAATCCACGGCTCTGCTCCTCGTATGGTTAAAGAAGGTCGTGGTCAGTATGCTGATCCCTGCTCAATGCTCCGTGCATCAGTTCTTCTTCTTTCTCATATCGGTTATCAGGAAGAAGCAGATAAGCTTGAAAAAGCGCTTGATATTTGTATGATTACCGAGAAGAAGATGACTATTACGGGTCGTGACACAGGTTGCACTTGTGAAGAATTCGGTAACTATGTAATGGAAACATTAAAAACACTTTAAATTTTAAAGGAATATTGATATGAAAGAAAATAACCATCAAGTTTCAATACCTGTTATTAAGCGTCTCCCCCGCTATCACAGATATCTTGAAGAGTTAAAAAATTTGGGCGTTGTAAGAATCTCATCAAAAGAGCTTTCTGCAAGAATGGGACTTACAGCATCTCAAATCAGACAAGACCTTAACTGCTTCGGCGGATTTGGTCAACAGGGTTATGGATACAATATTGAGCAATTATATAATGAAATTGGTGCAATTTTAGGTTTAAACAACAAATCCAAAGCAATTATGATTGGTGCGGGTAATCTCGGACATGCAATTGCAACTCATATTCATTTTGATAATCGCGGATTTGATTTAGTAGGAATTTTTGATAATAATCCTACAGTTATCGGAACAAAAGTTGGCGGTAAAATTGTTATGAGTTCTGATGATTTAGAAGAATTCTGCATTAAAGAAAAACCTATTGTTGCTATTCTTTGTATTCCTGCGGAATATGCGGCAGAAAATGCAGACAAGCTTGTTTCGTTGGGAATTAAAGGCTTTTGGAACTTTACTCAATATGACCTTGTTCACAGATATGAAAACATTGCGGTAGAAAATGTTCATTTAGGCGACTCGCTTATGACCTTGTGTTATCAGGTTAAAGAAATAAATGATTCTTGCGAGGAATAATAATGAAAAAGATTATGGACATTGATATTGCCGATATTGTCCCTTTTTCAAAAGGCATTATCGTTGCAAGAAAAGATATTTTAAGCAGCGGTAAAACAAAAATTTCCTTTTTTACCTATGATGTTAAGTTAGAAAGGCCAACGGCAAGTACGCGTGGTGCTTATCTTCTTAATAAATTTGGTGAGAAATACGAAAAAATTGCAGAGCAGTTGAGCGATTTTATTTACTGTGATGCGGCAGTTTTACCCAATAAACATGTTGCAATTGCTTATACAAGCGGTGAAATCGGATTTTTTAATGATAAAGGTGAGCTTTATTGGACAGGTGATTTGCAATATAAAGGTTGTCCAATCAGCGGTGTTGTTCCCGAAGGTAAATATATATGGTGTGTTGTTCCTGAAAACAACTGCATTATCAGATATTCACCCACAACAGAAAAAATTGTTTTAAGAATCGGCGGAGATTCTTCCACCGCATTTTTAAACCCGGTTTCCATAAGTGCTTATGAGAATAAATTATATATTTGCAACTATCAATCCTGTAAAATCAGAACAGTAAATTTAAAAGATTTTACGGTTGAAGATTATAAAGCCTTCGATGAACCTGTTTACAGATATATTAAAACCAATGACAGAGAAATTGTTGAATTAGAGTCCGGCGTGTATATGTTATAATCACCAAATTTTCTTTCGACTTTTTTCTCTTTCAGATACTTTACAAATAACCTTTTCGGTATTACAATAAACTTAAATTAACTTTTAAGTTGATCCGAGAGGTCTATAAGGTTTTCAGAATGAATAATACCTTGTCGCACCTTGCGGCAAGGTGAATTTTTTGAGGTTAAAATGGAATTTAAAGCAGAAATAATGGACGAAGCGGCAATTAAGCGCTCGTTAATAAGAATTGCACATGAAATAATCGAAAAAAACAAGGGTACTGATAATATTGCCCTTGTTGGCATTAAAAGTCGTGGTGTGCCATTAGCTAAAATGATTGCTGAAAACATTGAAAAAATCGAGGGTAAAAATATATTCGTTGGTGAGCTTGATATTAAGCACTATCGCGATGATTTAACTGAAGTTCAGGAGTTGCCTGAGGCTTCTCCTCTTGACACTGTTTTCAATGTTACGGGTAAAGATATTATTCTTGTTGATGATGTTCTTTTTACAGGTAGAACCGTAAGGGCTGCTATAGAAGCAATTTTCAGTATTGGAAGACCATCAAGTATTCAATTGGCAATTCTTGTTGACAGAGGCCACAGAGAGTTACCTTTCAGAGCTGATTACGTTGGTAAAAATGTACCAACATCAACATCTGAATTAATATCAGTTCAGTTGGCCGAATTTGACGGATGCACATGTGTCAAGCTTTATCAAATTAATTAACAGGTTATTAGCCAAATGGCTGTAATATAATTTTTAAAAGTGGGGGTAAATATGAAACTTATTTACAATGTTGACGACAAACCAAAATTCGGACAACTTATCATTTTTGCAATTCAGCAGTTACTTGCAATTATGGCTGCAACAATTGCCGTTCCTGCAATTGTCGGTAATGGTATGACAGCTTCTGCTGCTCTTTTCGGCGCAGGTGTTGGTACAATTGTTTACCAGCTCTTCACAAAATTCAAAAGCCCTGTTTTCCTCGGCTCGTCCTTTGCCTTTATTAGTTCTATGCTTGCTGCATTTGCAGGCGCAGTAAGCTCAGCAATGGGTTTCCTTGGAATTATACTTGGTGCTGTTTTTGCAGGTCTCGTTTACGTTTTACTTGCGATAATTATTAAATTTGCAGGTGTTAACTGGATTAATAAATTAATGCCACCTGTTGTTATCGGACCAACTGTTGCAATTATCGGTCTTTCTCTTGCAGGCGCAGCAATTAAAGATGTTTTCAGCTATGGTCCTCAGGATGCTAACGGCTCATTTATTATGACAACAAACATTTGGGTTTCTTTAATCTGTGCTTTAGTTACTTTATTTGTTGTGGTTATTTGCTCAACTTACGGCAAGAAAATGGCTAAGCTTATACCCTTTATCATCGGTATTTTAGCGGGTTATGCAGTTGCAGGTATTTTCACAATTATCGGTGTTACAACAGGTAATGATGCGCTTATTGCACTTGACCTTGCACCCTTCCAAGCCCTTACTGCCAATGGTATAGGTATTAATACTTTTCTTCAGATTCCACAGTTTACTTTTTTAAACGCTATTCCTGCAATTGAAAAACTAGATGCTTCTTATGTTGCAACTGTTGCTGTTGCTTATGTTCCCGTTGCATTTGTTGTTTTTGCTGAGCATATCGCAGACCATAAAAACCTTTCTTCTATTATTGAAAAAGACCTTCTTGAAGAACCCGGTCTTTCAAGAACTCTTCTTGGTGATGGTATCGGTTCAATGGCAGGTGCATTTTTCGGTGGTTGCCCTAATACAACTTATGGTGAATCTGTTGGTTGTGTGGCTATTACAAAAAACGCCTCCGTTGCTACAATTACTTGCACAGCAATTATGGCCATACTTATTTCTTTTGTTTCACCTTTTGTAGCATTTCTTGATTCTATACCCGGTTGTGTAATGGGTGGTGTTTGTATCACACTCTACGGATTTATTGCAGTCAGCGGTCTTAAAATGATTCAGAAGGTTGACCTTGAAGATAATGCGAACCTTTTCACTGCATCCGTAATTCTTATTGCAGGTATTGGTGGTATGGCTCTTGCAATCGGCAAAGTTACTCTTACCTCAATCGCTTGTGCACTCATTCTCGGTATTATTGTCAATATCGTTCTTACTCGTAAAAAATCTAAAGAAACAAACTAATTAGATTGACAGTTTTATTAACATATTATATAATTAAATAAACTAAAAAGGCATTACACAAATATGTGTGATGCCTTTGTTATAAAGGGTGGTTTTAAAATGTTATATAAAGCAGAAAATGAGAATTTTTCTTTAGCTGTTAAAGAAATGGGCGCAGAGTTAAATTCTCTTAAATCAAAAAAGACTGGTATTGAATATATCTGGTACGGTGATGAAAGCATCTGGTATGGTCAATCCCCTATTCTTTTCCCTATTATCGGCAGACTTCTCGATGATAAATATACTTTAAACGGCAAAGAATATACAATGGAAAAACATGGTATCGTCAGAAAGAAGCCCTTTGAACTTTTTGAAAAAACAAACGATTCATTAACTTTCATCAAAACTCAGAATGAAGATACTTTAAAGGATTATCCTTATAATTTTGAATTTAAAGTAACATTTAAACTTACTGATAAAGGTTTAAAGGTTACTCATAAAATCACAAATACAGATAATAAAGAAATGTTTTATTCATTTGGTGCTCATCCCGGTTTTAATTGTGAAATTGGTGATTATCTTGAGTTTTCTGATGACACAAAGCTCATTACAGAAAGAATAGACCACGAATCAATTTTGATTGAAGAAACATTCCCTGTTGAAATGGACGAAAACAAAGTTACTTTAACTCCGGAAATATTTAATGATGATGCTCTTATTTTAAGTGATTTCAAATCAAAAAACATTAAAATTAAAAGCAAAAAACACAATAGAGTTATCAGCTTTGATTTTGACTCGCCTTTCTTAGGTATCTGGGCAAAACCTAATGCACCATATGTTTGCCTTGAGCCATGGTGGGGCGTTAACGATGATTATAATAAGAAATCTGATTTTTCCCAAAAGAGAGGAATAATGTCCTTGAAGCCCTCAGAGAGCAAGGAATTCACCTGGGAAGTTACAATTTCCGAATAATTAACAGTTGACTTAAATAGAAAAAAATATTAGAATTAAAACATAAACTGAAAGGCATTAGGTGATTATAATGGTAGAAAATTACGAAGAAAACTTCGGTAATAACATTGTTTCTGTTGTTGACGAAGAAGGTGTTGAACACACATTCGAAGAGCTTGATAGAATTGAAACTGATGATGGCAGATATATTGCTCTTCTCCCCATCTATAACGAAGCAGAAGAGATTCTTGATGGTGATGGAGAATTAATCATTCTCTCTGTTGTTGAAGACGAAGATGGCGAAACCTATCTTGAACCTATCGAAGACGAAGATTTATTCAATGAAATCGGTCAGATATTCGAGGAACGTCTTGCAGATTATTTTGAATTTGATGAAGAATAATATATCAATAACTTAATATACTATATGTATGCCTGCGGTGTACGAGAAATGCGACTAATACTAACCCTATGTCAAATAAAAGGGAGTCCGGGCTTCTGCGGCGGATTGCAGACCTCCCGAGTTTAACTCGGACGAAGGGAGCGTGAAAACGCGGAGAGGACACCCACCTGCTAAGAGCAGGTTACTATTATCGCATCCGGCATTGCGGGTATTAATATATCAAAAAAGAAAAGTAGTAGCAAGTTCAAACTTACTACTACTTTTTTTGATTATATTATTTGGAAGCAGATGCTTCAGCCTTAAACTGTTCTCTTGCAAGAGCAGCTTTTTCTTCCATTTCAGCAATCTCTGCTCTTCTTCTTTCCATTCTTTCGATATATTCTGTAAGGTCTTTATATTTAACAGGAACATTCTTTTTCTTGATAAGAATATTAACAACAATGATTGCTATAAAACCTAAAATTACAAGGAAAGAACCAAAGCTAAGGCTACCTGAATACATTGCACCAAAGGTTGAGGTAAGCTGACTGTTAAACACTAAGAATGAAATGATGCTTAAAACAGTAAAACCAATACCGCAAGAAGAAAGTGTAACATTTCTCTTGAAGCCCTTGGGTGAGCAAGAAACTGCATCAAAGGGAATATTTAATATTGCGAAAATTGCGGCAACAAGAAGGAACACCATTGAAAGAAGATAAGTAATAAATGCAACTCTTGTTAAATCAGAACCGCTGATCATATCAAAAAGAATACCGAAATCCATTTCCATAATAACATCCATAACAACATTAAGAATGGAAATATTAGTATCAATGCTCTTAAAAGGCATATTTACTGTTACATGAGCCAAAGGTAAAAACATCATACCAATGGGGATGAACAAGGAAATAAGACGAACTATAGAAAGCTTTGTACCAACGAAAGCAAATTTGATTCTATCAATCTTTGGTTGCATTCTGATATGCTCTTCTTCAGCCTTATCGGCATCTTCAGCAAGCCTTTCCTGATGGTTATAATACATAAGGTTAACACCACATTTGGGGCATTCAGCCTTAATATCAATCATTCTGAGCTTGTAACCGCATTTAGGACAATTAGCCATAAAATCTTCCTACCTATCGTATTATAATATGTCATACATTATATCACAACATTTTAATATTTTCAATAAAATTTCAAAGAAATTAAATAATTAAATAGTAAAATTTGTTGAATTACTTTTTAGAGATAGCAATTTTGGCTTTTTTAACGATATTTTCAGCATCAAGACCGAAAATATGAAGAAGCTCAACCGCAGGACCTGATTTGCCGAATGTATCTTCAACGCCAAGCTTTACAACAGGAACGGGATATTCTTCGCAAACTGCGTCACAAACTGCATCACCAAGACCACCGATAACATTATGCTCTTCTGCAGTGACGATGCAACCTGTTTTCTTTGCTGCTTTTATTACAGTTTCTTTATCGAGAGGCTTGATTGTGTGCATATTTATAAGTTCAACTGAAATACCTTCTGCTTCAAGAGTTTTAGCAGCTTCAATTGCTTCATTAACCATAAGACCTGTAGCAATAATTGTTACATCACTACCCTCTTTAAGTGTAACTGCTTTTCCGATTTCAAATTTATAATTTTCGTCAAAAATTCTTGGAACAGCAAGTCTGCCAAAACGCATATAAACGGGGCCATCATGCTCTGCAGCAGCAAGAACTGCTGCTCTTGCTTCAATATCATCTGCAGGGTTTAGAATAACCATGCCGGGAATTGAACGCATAAGAGCAATATCTTCACAACACTGGTGACTTGCACCATCTTCACCAACGGAAATACCTGCATGAGTTGCACCAATTTTAACATTAAGGTGTGGATATGCAATTGTATTTCTCACCTGCTCAAATGCTCTGCCTGCAGAGAACATTGCAAAAGATGAGGCAAATACTGTGTAACCTGTTGTTGCAAGACCGGCTGCAACACCCATCATATTGCCCTCTGCAATACCTGTATCAAAAAATCTTTCGGGAAAAGCTTTTTTAAATGCACCTGTTTTAGTTGCTGCAGCAAGGTCTGCATCAAGAACAAGAACATCAGGGTTCTTTTCACCGAGCTCAACAAGAGCTTTACCATAAGCATCACGAGTTGCTGTTTTAATTACATCTGCCATAACTTAACCCTCCAAACCTTCGAGAACTGCTTTAAGTTCTGCCATAGCTGTTTCGTACTGTTCCGCATTAGGTGCTGAACCATGCCAATTAACCTGATTTTCCATAAAGGAAACGCCTTTACCCTTAACGGATTTTGCAATAATTGCAGTAGGTTTGTCTTTAGTTGCCTTTGCATTTTCAAGCGCTGCTTCAATTTCATCGAAATTATGAGCATCAATTTCAATAACATTCCAACCAAAAGCGTCAAATTTTTCAGGAATCGGATAAGGTGAGTTAACTTCTTCAACAGAACCATCAATCTGAAGATTGTTGTTATCAACAAATGCAACAAGATTATCAAGTTTCTTTGCAGCTGCGTACATAGCTGCTTCCCAAACCTGACCTTCTTCAATTTCACCATCACCAAGAATTGTATAAACTCTGAAAGCATCTCCTTTAAGTTTTGCACCGAGAGCCATACCACAAGCGGCTGAAATACCCTGACCGAGTGAACCGGAACTGATATCAATACCGGGAAGATAGTTCATACTGGGATGACCTTGAAGACGAGAATCAACCTTACGAAGAGTTTTAAGTTCTTCAACAGGGAAATAACCTTTCTGTGCCATAACTGAATAAAGAGCTGGTGCAGCATGACCTTTAGAAAGAACAAATCTGTCTCTGTCTGCTTTCATAGGATCAGTGGCATCAACATTCATTTCTTTAAAGTAGAGATAAGTCAAAATCTCTGCAATAGAAAGTGAGCCACCGGGATGACCGGATTTAGCATTGAAAGTTCCCTCGATAATGCCCATACGAACATTACAAGCGATTTTAGCTAATTCTTTTTTAGAATTTGCGTCCATAATAATGCCTCCATTATTTAATATAATTTGTTTGTATGTAATCTATAAAATCAGCAACTGCGCCATCGTTACAATGACAAGCGACATACTCTGATATTGCTTTAATATCATCGGGAGCCTGACCGCAACAAACGGGATGGGCTACCCGCTTAAGCATTTCAACATCATTATAATAATCGCCAATAGCCGCTGTATTAGATTCTTCTATATTTAAAAGTTCTGCCAATTTTACAACTGCAGCACCTTTATTAACACCTTTGCTTACAACTTCTAAAGTAAATGGTGAGGTTTTAAAGCACTCAAAAAATTTTGAATTTTCTTGACTTGAAAAAATATCTTTTAATTTATTAATCAGACTCCTCGTGCCGAAAAAGGAAACCTTACCCCAAATTCCACGAGGTAAATCAGAAATCTTTTTACAAAGCTCATAGTCTAATTTATCAATTTTTGAAATAATCAGACCATAAATACATTTTCTTGTTGTAAGAATTATTTTATCTGCAGTGAAAACTGTTAACTGCGCAAGATTATGTTTTTTCAAAACATCTAAAATGATTTCCTCACCCTGTGAAGATATAAAATTCTGAAAAATCATTTTCTTATTTTTAAAATCATAGATACCTGCACCATTAAGAAAAATCGCAGGTGTGCTTATACCAAGCTTTTTGTAATGAATTGAAAGCGACTGTAAATTTCTGCCGGAGCATAAGGTGAAATTACCGCCATTTCTCACAAATTCATTTATTGCAATTTTATTATTCTCAGGTAATTTCATTGATTTTGTATTTAAAGTTCCGTCAATGTCAGAAACAAGTAACCATTTATTATATATTTCTTTCATTACGATATTCTCCTAATAAAATCAGTGAAATAATCAGGTAAATCAGAAGTAAATTCAAGATATTCTTTGGTTATAGGGTGAATAAAACCTATTGTTGCGGCGTGAAGGCATTGACCTTGCAAACCATAGGTTTTCTTTGGGTTACCATAAACCGCATCCCCTGCTACCGGCGTTCCCCTGTATGCCATATGAACTCTTATCTGATGGGTTCTGCCGGTTTCAAGGCGAACTTTAAGAAATGTAAAGCCGTTATAACGCTCAATAACCTCAAAATGCGAAACTGCATTTCTTGAATTCTTATCTGTTACCGCTTGTTTTTTTCTATCCTTAGGATGCCTTCCTATCGGCGCATCAATAGTTCCTTCGTTATCTTTAACATTACCAACAACAACGGTTTTATACTCTCTTGTAAAACTATGGTCCTTAATTTGCTCTGCAAGCCCCTTGTGAGCCATATCATTTTTCGCCACAATAAGTAAACCACTTGTGTCTTTATCGATTCTATGAACAATTCCGGGGCGTATTACACCATTAATACCTGAAAGCGAGTCACCGCAATGATACAAAAGAGCATTAACCAGCGTCCCGTTATAATTTCCTGCAGCAGGATGAACAACCATACCTTTAGGTTTATTTACCACTAATAAATACTCATCCTCATAAACAATATCAAGCGGGATGTTTTCTGCATCTATTGACAGTTCCTTGGGTTCAGGCAAAAAAACCGTAACGACATCATTTTTCTTTACAGAATATTTTTTATTTGCAACAACACCATTGACGAGTATATTTTCATCGTCAATAAGTTGTTGAGCAGCGTTGCGGGACAAATCATCACATAAAACAGTTATTGCTTTATCCAATCTTAATCCAACAACAGCATCATCAACAATGATATAATCATTTTCCTGAATCATCCTGCAATCCTTCCGAGCCACTATTTTTACTCTTTTTTGTATCTCTGATTAAATCAAAAATCAAGTAAAAAATCAAAGTAAATGCACCAACAGTAATAAGGCAATCTGCGAAATTAAAAACTGCAAAATTCACAAACAAGGGTTCAATAAAATCAACAACATAGTGGAGACGGATTCTGTCAATTATATTGCCTATACCACCTGAAATCATAAATAACATACATAAATTAACAAGCTTGTTTTTATTTTTGTTAGTTATCAGGAAAAAAATTGTAAAACCTAACAGAATTATTGAAAAAACAGTTAAAACAACAGTATGAGTTGAAAACGAACCGAATATAGCACCGGTATTTTCTACATATCTGAAACGAAGAACACCATCAATAACATCAATATATTGAATAGGCTTCAAATAGTTTATAACTAATAATTTAATAATCTGATCAGCTCCAACAAGAGCAACACACAACAAAATCGCAGAAATAACCGCCATTTACACTACACCTTCAAATTATTTTCTTTTAAAGAAACCAAACCTTTTCTTTGGTAATTCGGGTTCCTCATCATTGTCATCTTCTATAGTTTCGAAAGAATCAAACATTGGATTACGAGTTTTTTCATCCTCGTTGTTTGAAAACTCATCTATAGAAGCATTAACGGAATCAGTATTAATTGTGAAGCCTTTTGAAATCGGAATATCAGCAGTTTCAACATCATCTTCAACGGCTTCATCCATTACAGATTCATTCACAGCTTCAATATCATTCGAGCCATCTTCTGCTATAAATTCAACATTATTTTCAGTTGATTCAAAGGCATTGTTAAAATCAACTATATCAGAAACCTCTGTGTCTTCAACAGGAGTCTCCTCAACGAATTCAAGAGAATTGTCTTCACCAAAGAAATCATAAGGAAGCGTTGTTTTAACAACCTCTTCGTTTTCTTCTTCAACCTCATCAAATGAGGGTATAGCAAACTCCGCCTCATCATCAGAGGGCTCTAAGAATTCAATAATATCATTATCGGGATCAACAGAACTAATTTCATCAACAAGCTCATCATCAGCTACAGCTTCTTCTGATGTTATTTGTTGTTTTCCTGCCTCTTCAACTGCAAGCTCGGGAAGTTTTGAAATCAATTCAATATGTGTTTTATACTGAGCAAGAATAGATGCTCTGAAATCTGAAACTTCTTTTTTTAGCATTTCATAGTGAAGAGATTCACTTGTGATTGTTCTTGTTGCAGCACCAACTGTATCCTTAGCAGAGTCATTTGCTTCAATAAGGATACCATGAGCTTCTTCTTTTGCTTTATTAATGATAGCTTCAGCTTTATCTCTTGCAATTGAAAGAAGCAAATCAGAATCTGCAATAGCCTGTTTTTCTGCATCAGCTTTAATAATATCAGCTTCACCTTTTGCCGCCGCAAGAATTGCTTCTGCTTCAGCTTTAGAGTCCTCAACAGACATTTCAGCCTCTTTAACTATAATATCTGCTGCCTTCTGTGCACCAATAACAGCTTGTTTGATTTGTTCTTCATCCTGCTTGAATTGTTCAAGTCTGTCAGCAAGTAAGCCAACTCTTTTTACAAGCTCAGCGTTTTCTCTAAATATTTTTTCATAAGCAACAGCAACTTCACCGAAAAAAGTATCAACATCATCGGATTTATAGGCGTTTCTGCCTGCGCCCTTAAATTCATATTCTCTGAGTTCAGATGGTGTCATCATAGTAGTTTTCCCCACTTCTTTGTTATCTTTTAGAAAAATACACCTGTATTTTCTAATTCATCAATTAAATCACCGGAAACATTAACATTATAAGGAGTAATGATATATGTGTTAGTTGAAACTTTTTTCAACTGACCGCCGTTGGCGTATGCAACACCATTAAGAAGGTCTACAAGTCTTCTCGAAACATCTTTGCTTGCTGCTTCAAGGTTAAGAACAACAGTTCTTTTATCATTAAGATGGTCTGCAATAGCACGGGCATCTTCAAACTTATCTGGTTTTACAAGAACAACCTGAAGCATAGCAGTTGTTCTTACATCAACAACTCTACTAGGGTCGTTTGAAGAACTTCTCCTTGTTCGAGAAGCCGCCCTTGGTGTTTCTCTTTCATAATCTTCATAAGAAGAAACAGCTGAAAAAGGTTTGGTTTCGAATACTTCGGGAGCATCATCCTGAACAACCTCTTCAAACTCTTCATCATCCTCAGAGTTTGTGAATTTTTTCCAATAATCCATAAATGACATAACAAAAACCTCCGTTAATTATTTTTATTTATATATTCTTGCTCCAAAAATTGCAGAGCCAACCCTGACTAAATTTGAGCCGTGAAGAATTGCTTCTTTATAATCTCCGGACATCCCCATTGATAGAATTTCAAAATCAAAATTAGGGTAATTTCCTGCTCTGATTTCGTTATAATAACAATTCATTCTGTCAAAGTAGTTCTCAAGTTCTAATGAATTTTCACATATAGGTGGAATAGTCATAAGGCCCTTCACTTTAATATTAGGTAATAAAGATATCTGATTAAGTGATTCTTGAAATTCAACTTTATCAAAGCCGGTTTTATTATCTTCCTCACCAATATTTATTTCTAATAACACATTTGCAGTAACACCAGCTTTAAGTGCTTCATTTGAAATGCTTTGTGCAACTCTCAAACTATCAACTGATTGAATCATATCAACCTGGCCGACAATTTTTTTAACTTTATTAGTCTGAAGATGACCAATAAGATGCTTTTCAACATTTTCCAAATTCAATGAATCCTTTTTAGAAAGGAATTCTTGAACTTTGTTTTCACCAATTAAATCAATTCCGCAATTTTCAATTGCATGGTTTATATATTCAACACAAACAGTTTTGGTAACTGCCATAAGCCGAACAACATCAAGAGAGCGGTTACTTTTAATTGTTGCCTCAGCAATTTCATTTTTTATTCGTTTGATATTTTCAGAAATAACAGAAAAATGAGCATCATCAAATGAGCTTGTTATCATATAAATCAACCCCTTCCGTTACGACCTTATCATAAAGTTTAATATAACCTGAATCATTTTCAGAATTTGAAACAATTGAATAATCATCAGTAGTATATATAACCCTGATTTTTCTAAATCCCATCAGATTGCCGCGAACTATATAAACCCCTTGCTCTCCATCCACTGTTCTTATAGCAGAATTGGAAATTTTGAAGCCTGAATATTCATCAGTTATAATTTCAATTTTTTCTATTCTGAAATCTGATAAATCTTCATTCATTTCATCACAACTGAAAATAACAACAGTTTCCTTATCGGTACGCTCCCCGATTTTATAAACTTTAACTGGTAATTTTTCAATACCTGATTCAGGGAAATTCAAATATATTTTTTTATCATTTGTAATATCAACAGATTTATCAGTATCAATAACACAAGCAATATACCATTTAAATGATGATACTGTTCTTCCAATAACATCAGTGGCAATTTTCTCAGGCTTTGATTTTATTGCCTTTTTCAAAGCTTTAACACTCAAATCATCAATTTCATCAAAATTTAAAATTTTTTCATAGCCATCTGAACCGCTGATAAAATAGCCCGCGTTTTCTGATTTGATTTCTGTATATTCAAGAGCATTACTGTTCAATGAACTCAACTCTTCATTTAATTGAACCAGTTTTTCGGAAAAATCAAGAGTATTACCGGTAGCAATTTGTTTGCCGGTAACAGAATCTCTGAACATTTCAACATAAGAGATTGCGTCATCAAAATCACGTTTATCAACCGAATCAAGATAATCAGTTAGCTCATTGTTAATTTTTTTTGTTAAAGAATTAATGTTAAGGGGCTGGAAATTTGCCTGACCTGATAATTCTTCATAATGCTCAATACTCTTTTTTAATTCCTGGGCTTTTAAATAAGATGCAGCATCTTCAGATGAATTAAATATAACAGATACCGTGTCACCTCTTGCTACGCGCTCACCATCAGTTACAAAAGAAACCGATGTACCAACTGCATCGTTTTTAATAAACTTTTCATCACGAATAACAAAACATTCAGTGTCAATGGTTTTATAAACAGTTTCTTTCAAAGCAAATTCTGTTTTTATCTCTGTATTAGACTGATTAACCAGATGGTAAATGATATATGACGAGAAAAAACCAATCACCAAAATAATTGCAACTATTGATGCAATCTTTTTATAAGTATTATTCTTCAATCATATCACCACCTAAATAGTTTTTAATTAATTTATCAACCGAATTAAATAATTCCTCTTGAGAAAGCTTATCCGGAAAAACCCAGTTAATATTTTTGTTTCGCTTAAACCAAGTTATTTGCCTTTTTGCGTAGCGCCTTGTTTCACGTTTTAAATTTTCAACGCAAACCTCAAAGGATAAATCACCATCAATAAAGGGCTTTAATTCTTTATAACCAATAGCGTTAAAAGCTGTTTTTGAAGGATTGAGTTTGAAGAACTCTTTCGCTTCCTCTAAAAGCCCTGCTTCAAGCATTAAATCAACCCTACGATTAATTCTGTTATATAAAATTTCTCTGTCAGAATAATTAATACCTATATATAAAGGCTCAATATCGGACTCAACAGTATGGGAAAGCCTGTTTTGTTCCGTAAGGGTTTTGCCTGTTGTTTTATATATTTCCAATGCTCTGATTACTCTGACTGTATTGTTGGGATGGATATTTTCAGCAGCAACAGGGTCAATAACCTTTAGTTGATCATAAAGAGCTTCAATGCCGTTTTTTTCAGCTTCAAGAAGTAATTCTTCTCTTACAGTATCAGAAGAGGCTTCCTCTAAAAACTTAGTATTTGATAAAAAAGAGTCGATATAAAGACCTGTTCCTCCGACAATAACAGGAAGTTTTTTGTTTTCAACAACTTTATCAAAAATTAATTTCGCATCAGCGCAATAATTTGATACACTATACTGACTCTGTATGTCGACAAAATCTATTAAATGATGCTTAACGCCATCCATTTCTTCCACTGTTGGCTTGGCAGTTGCGATATCCATGCCCTTATAAATCTGCATAGAATCGGCAGAAATAACCTCACCATCGAATTTTTGAGCAATATGAACACCTAATGCAGTTTTGCCTGATGCAGTTGGACCAACAACCACTATTGCTTTCTTTTTCAACGTTACACAATCCTCTTAAATTGCTTTTCAAGTTCTTTTTTTGTCATTTCAATCATCACAGGTCTGCCATGGGGACAATATCTTATATCTTCACGCTTTAAAAGATTTTCAACAAATTTCTCAGCTTCATAAGAAGATGTAAAATTACCTGCTTTAACTGCAGCCCTACAAGCCATAGAATGATATATCCAATCAAGCTTTTCAGGCATTAATGTTTTTACGTTATTTGCAAGATAACCTGAAATTTCAGTTACTATATCTGCAATATTACAATCAACAAGCTCGGGGGGACATGTACTCACTTTAACACATCTGTCACCAAAATCAGAAATATCATATCCGGCATCTGCTAAAAGTTCTAAATTTTCAAGCACTGCACTATACTCATCAGGAGAAAGAGTAACAGTTATTGGTTGAAGCATTATCTGTGATTGACCGCTACCATCTTTTTTAAACTTTTCAAAAAGAATTCTCTCGTGCGCAGCATGTTTATCAATTAAAACAAGCTTACCGTCAAGCTCAGCAATTAAATAGGTATTAAACGCCTCACCCACAAATTTATAATTTAAAGAAAGTTCTTTAACCGGCTCTTCAATTACATCAAATGAAGCAATATCATCTGTTTTTTCGGGTTCATTTGATAAATTCTCGACAATAACAGCTTGTTGTTTTGCGGGTGGTGCGGGTTCGATACTGATCCTTAACTCAAGCTGAGGCTTTGTTTCTTCAAAAACAGTTTCAGTTTTTTCAGTTTTCTCATTTTGAATAACAATGTGTGAAACTGATGGCTTAACATACTCGTCCTTTAAAAAATCAAGCTGCTTTGGCTCTTCTTTTGCAGGAGAATGAACAACAGTTTCAACACCCGTTATGGGTTTGCCATATTCTTTTACTTGAAAATCCTTTTTTTGTTGCTCTATTTCTGTTATTTTTAACTGTTCGCCTATATCGGCAGGCTTCGAGAAGATTTTTGCTTCTGAAAACTTTGCCTGAACGCGAGTGGTATCACCTTGAAGAGCAGATAAAGCTCCATAATAAACGCAATCAAAAACCTTTTTCTCTTCAAAAAATCTGACTTCCGTTTTGGCGGGATGCACATTAACATCAACAGATTCATAAGGCATATCAAGAAATAAAACACAAGCGGGATATTTACCTATCATAATTGAGTTTTTATAAGCAGCCTCTAAAGCGCTCAAAAACACAACACTTTTAACAAATCTTTTATTTACGAAAAATATCTGCATTGAACGACTGCTTCGACCTGCAGTTGGTTTAACAATAAATCCTTTAACACATAAACCATTTTGCTCATTATGAACAGGAATAAGGTTATCGGTAAAATCCTTACCGAATACTGCATAAATTGCAGATTTTAAATTCTTATCACCGGGGGTTGAAAATTGTAATTTACCATCGCGAATAAATTTAAATGAAATATCAGGATTAGAAACTGCAATTCTTTCCATTAATGTTGCAATATAATTCCCCTCTTGAACATCCTTTTTCAAAAATTTCATTCTTGCGGGAATGTTATAAAACAAATCTCTAACTATAATTGTTGTTCCGACCGGACATCCCGCATCGTCAAGAAGAATTTCTTCTCCCCCTTCAATAACATACCGAGTCCCAAAATCCGAATCGGGAGTTGCAGTCAAAAGCTCAACTCTCGAAACAGCACAAACCGATGCCAAGGCCTCACCACGGAAACCAAGAGTAGAAATTGCATCAAGGTCATTGATACTTGAAATTTTACTTGTTGCGTGGCTTATAAATGCCTTTGTTACATCTTCCCTATCAATACCGCAACCATTATCGGTAACACGAATATAGGTTTTACCGCCATTTTTGATTTCAACTGTTATAGTGGTTGCGCCTGCATCAATAGAGTTTTCAACAAATTCTTTAATAACTGAAGAAGGGCGCTCAACAACCTCACCTGCCGCAATTAAATCAGCAATATTTTTAGGTAAAACATTTATACGAGGCATCGGTTCACCCTCCTTTCAAAATAAAAATTTTATATATTTTCTGCACTCTTTTGCAATTCAAAAAGAACTGTCATAGCTTCTATTGGTGTTAAGGTATTAACATCGATATTTTTAAGTTTTTCTATTATCTGCTCTTTTTCACCTGAAGAGAATGAAAGCTGAAGAGTATCATCAGGTTCTTCGTCTTTCTTAATCTCTTTAACAGCACTAATTTTTTCCTGTGTTTCAAGTGTTGTAAGTATTTTCTTTGCATTTTCAACAACTACTTTAGGAACACCTGCAAGCTTTGCAACCTCAACACCATAGCTGCCGTCTGCAGCACCTTTAACGATTCTGCGAAGGAAAGTAATATCATCGCCGCGTTTTTTAACAGATGTATTATAGTTTTTAACACCTTCAACAGTATTTTCAAGTTCAGTTAATTCGTGATAATGTGTTGCAAATAATGTTTTTGCGCCGATTTTCTTTTTATCTGCGGTATATTCAAGAACAGCTCTCGCAATGCTCATACCATCATAAGTAGATGTGCCTCTCCCTATTTCGTCAAAAACAATTAAGCTCTTTGAAGTTGCATATTTAAGAATATCTGCAACCTCAGTCATTTCGAGCATAAAGGTTGATTGACCTGCTGAAAGGTCATCTGAAGCTCCGACACGGGTAAAAATACGGTCAACAATACCGATTTTCGCACTGCTTGCCGGAACAAAGCTACCAATTTGCGCCATAAGGGTGATAATTGCAACCTGGCGCATATAGGTTGATTTACCTGCCATATTAGGGCCTGTTATAATAGCGGTTCTGTTATCACGACAATCAAGATGAGTGTCATTAGGAACAAAAGGTGCACCGCCAAGCATAAGCTCAACAACCGGATGTCTGCCATCTTTAATGATAATTTCATCGGAATTATCAACAATGGGTCTTGTATAGTTATTATTTACTGCAGTAAAAGCGAGCGAACAAAGAGCATCAAGATTTGCAACTGCTCTTGCGGTTCTTCTTACCCTTTCAAGCTGATCTGCCACGTTCTGACGAATTGCAGAGAAAAGCTCGTATTCAAGGCGAACGATTCTCTCCTGGGCTCCAAGAACCTTAGATTCAAGCTCCTTTAACTCTTGAGTTATATACCTCTCACAGTTAGAAAGGGTTTGCTTTCTTATATAATGGTCGGGTACAAGTTCCTTAAATGAATTTGTAACCTCAATATAGTATCCGAATACTCGGTTATAGCCAATTTTAAGTTTTTTGATACCTGTTTTCTCCTGTTCGGACTGTTCAACAGCTGTAAGATAACCCTTACCATTTTCAACAATATCGTGGAGAGTATCAAGTTCCTCGTTATAACCTTTTCTTATCATACCACCTTCACGAACCGAAAGCGGAGGTTCATCGGTTATAGCGTTTTTTATTAAATAGTTAACATCCTCAAGTAAGTCAATATCTTCAAAAATACCCGTAAGCATTTTTGATTTAACACCGCTTAAAGAAGATTTTATATTATAAAGCTGGTCAATGGTCTGGCTTAATGTTTTTAATTCTTTTGCATTAGCAGTGCCATAAACAACTCTCGTCATAATTCTTTCGATATCAAACATATCAGAAAGATAAGACATTAAAGAATCAAGTAAAATTGTATCACAAGTTAATTCTTCAACAGCATTCTGCCTTAAAATAATTAAAGAATAGTTAATTAAGGGTTGTTCAACCCAGTTTCTTATAAGACGCTTGCCCATTGCAGTTTTTGTATGGTCAAGCACCCAAAGAAGACTGCCTTTTTTCTCTCTTCTGATTTGAGTTTCCGTAAGCTCAAGATTACGCCTTGCGGTAATATCAAGAGTTAAAAAGCTGTCTTCATTATAAAAATCAACATCGTTGATATTCTGAAGTTCATTTTTCTGAACCCCTTTGAGATAAGTAAGTGCCGAACCAAAAGCGTATAAAAGGCTCTTATTACCACAAAACTGAGATAATCCGTCTTCATTTGAGATATGAGAACCAATTAAGTTTAAAAGCTCTTTTTCGTTATACTGTGACTCAGAAACCATCTGATAATCAACAGATAATCTATCCTTAATGAAGGAAACAATTGATTTCACAGATGCGGCATATTTATTAATAATAACTTCACTTGGCGAGTAACAACCAAGTTGGTTAATTATTCTCGCAGACGAATCTGCATCCGAAAAAGAATCAAGGTGAACTTCACCCGTTGAAACATCAATAAAAGCAAGTCCGCATTCCTTATCTGAAACAAAAACAGATGCAAGAAAGTTGTTTTTGCTTTCATCAAGCATATTGCTCTCGATAACAGTACCGGGAGTAACAATGCGAACAACATCTCGTTTAACAATACCTTTTGCAGTAGCAGGGTCTTCAACTTGCTCGCATATTGCAACCTTATAACCTCTGCTGACAAGTTTTGCTATGTAGGAATCTGCACTGTGGAAGGGAACGCCGCACATAGGCGCGCGTTCCTCCTGACCGCAATCTCTCCCTGTGAGAACAAGCTCAAGCTCCTTTGAGGCGACCTTTGCATCCTCGAAAAACATTTCGTAAAAGTCACCTAACCTGAAGAACAACAATGTGTCCTCATAATTCTTTTTTATCTCAAAGTATTGCTCCATCATGGGAGATAATTTAGCCATTTCCTACCTCAGCACAAATAAAATTAATTGAAATTAGTGGCAACCACCGCAAGAACTGCAGCTACCGTCACAGTTATGCTCCTGATGGGGTGTGCAGGTTTCGGGGTCTTGTCCGTCAACACAGCAAGCAAGAATACCCATAATTTCGTTCATCATATCATCAACTGCAGTTTTAGCAGCTTCAAATTTAACCATATTTCCATTAAGCATGATTTCACGATAAAGCTGTTCAAATTCTTTTGCAAAACCTTCCATTGTTTCTGCGTTTGCTTCTTCACCTTTAGCAGCTTCATTCTGATAATTCATCTGAACAAGGTTGATTTTACCGATAAGGCCATTGAGAGCATCATCTGCTTCGTTAGCTTTTCTAGCTTCTTCATAAGCTTTGTAGCGCTCGTCCTGCTGAATTGCAGCACCAAGCTGTCTTGTGAGTTCAATAATTGTCATTTTTGTGTACTCCTTAAAAATTAAATTATATTAAAGGGTTTCCCCTCTTCTACCTGTATTTTATTGTTTTTTTCCTGCTATATCTTCCTGAACCTTTAAGAGCTCCATAAACCATTTGGTTTTTTCTTCTTTGGTATAAGGGTCAGGCATTTCGGCAGCAGGTGTACCTTTTCTTGCCGAATAAATAAAAGTGAACATTGAGCCATATTTTACTTCTTTAACAAGTGAAACAGTATCAAGAAATTCTTCATAGGTTTCACCGGGGAAACCTACAATAATATCAGTTGTTAAATCTACATCAGGAATTTTCTTTTTAGCATAATTCACAAGTTCAAGATAATGCTCACGAGTATAGTGACGATTCATTTCTTTAAGAATTCTGTTATTTCCCGATTGAACAGGTAAATGTAGATGACCACAGAAATGCTTACTTTCACTTAAAACATCAATTAATTCAAAACTGCAATCTCTGGGATGGGATGTCATAAAATCAAAGGTATAATCACCATCAATTGCATCAATTCTTCTGATAAGTTCTGCGAAATTCATATTAAAATCGCAACCCTTACCATAAGAATTTACATTCTGCCCTAATAGAGTGATTTTTTTATAACCCTCACCAATAAGCTGTTTAGCTTCAGTTAAAATCACTTCCGGATTTCTACTTCTCTCTCTACCTCTGACGTGAGGTACAATACAGTACGAACAGAAATTATTACAACCATACATAATTGAAATCCAGGCATTTTCACCGCTATCACGGGAATAAGGAAGCCCCTCAGCGATAACGCCTTCACTTTCCTCAATGCAGAACACTCGTTTTTCACCCGTAAGAGTTTTGGAAAGTAATTCGGGAAGCTTGTGAACAACATGTGTTCCGAAAACAAGAGAAACAAAAGGATAACTCTTTTTGATTTTCTCTGCAATGTGTGATTGCTGCATCATACATCCGCAAAGAGCAATAATCAAATGAGGCTTTTGTGATTTTAACTTTTTCAAAGCACCAACATTTCCGAAAACCCTGTCTTCAGCGTGTTCACGAATGGCGCATGTGTTATAAAGAATTAAATCTGCATCTTCAACTTTTTCGCAAAGCTCATAACCCATTTCAACAAGCATACCTTTAATATGCTCACTATCGGCAACATTACCCTGACAACCATAAGTATGAATAAACGCCTTTGGACAACCACCCGGAAATCGTGCATTTAAAATAAATTGAACTTTTTCAGAAAATTCTTTCTGTAAATTTAATTCGTCTTGCGATACAAAAACTTTATTTTGCAATACATTCACCTTGGAGAATAGATTGTGTCCAACCTAAAATATCATTATAAACTTTTTCTTTGCAATCCTCGTTAAGAATTTCATGTCTTACACCGGGATAGATAATAACAGTTGGTTCGTGACCTGCATCTATTAATGAATCAGAACAAGCAATAGGGCCTTTGCCGTTGGAACCAACAGGGTCTTTAGCACCTGAAACAATCATTATGGGTAAGTCTGTGGGAATGGTTGCGGGCCACATTTCATCACACGCCAAAATACCTATTGCGGCAAGGTCTCTGACACCTGCAAGAGAAAGCTCAAACCCGCAAAGAGGGTCTTCGGCATAAGCCTTGACATTTTCTCTGTTGACGCTCAACCAATCAAGATCAGACGCTCTGTCCTTAATCTGAATAGATGAAAACTTATTAAGAAGACCTGCAACAGTATGATTTACAGTTTTGGGGCCGAATTTTTCAACTAACTGGTCAAGGGTGTTGATTACAAAATCAAGACCAGAAGGAACCTGAGCAGTGCCACAAAGAATAAGACCCGAAAGCTCTGCCCCGAAAGAACTTGCATAAACCCTTGCACAAAGCGAACCCATACTGTGACCAAAAAGAATATACGGTAAATCCGGATAACGTTTATGCATTATAGAATAAAGAATATGCATATCATCAACAAAACGACGATAACCATCCTTTTCAGCAGTAAAACCTAAATCATCTTCATCCTCAACCGATAAACCATGACCTATATGGTCGTTACCGCAAACAATAAAACCATTGGATGCGAGAAAACGGGCAAAGTGGTCATATCTGCCGATATGCTCAGCAACACCATGCGCTATCTGAAAAACTGCAACGGGTGTAATTTCATCATCCAGCCAGATTAATGTGCGGATTCTATTTACACCTGTTGAGGAGTTAAAAAATGCTTGTTTTTTTACAATTGCCACTAAGTTTTCCTCCTTTTTTGAAGTGAAAAAATGCAAAAAGGCAACATTCACCCATAATTGTATTTATAATATCATAACAGCCTGCTTTTTTCAAGATAAAACGCTCATAAATGTAGTAGAAAATCATCAAATTTTACTCATTTTTTTAGTGAATTTGATTTTTAACCAAAATATTGAAATTAGGAACATATTGTGTTACAATAAGTACAATTATGCGAAATATAGTGGAGGTACTAAAAATGAATACCGAATTCAACACTAATTCAAAAGCTATTATCATAGGAATGACTGACACCGGTGAAAGAGTGCCTGCAGCATCTGGCAGAATATCTACCCAACCCGGTACAGCTCTTGAAATTTTAGAGCTTTCAAAAGATGCTGAAAAAAATGCTTCTTTAATTTCAAAAGTAACCCGTTCCGGTCATACTTCAACCGTTGAACACACGGTATTTAATCTTGCTTTCCAGAATGTTTCGGTGCTTGTTGAGCAGTTTGTTATTGAATTCAGACTCGCTTCTTTTACTGTTAAATCGAGAAGATATGTTGACTTTGCCAAGCTCGGTTATTACACACCCCATTTCGAGTCCAAAAACGTTCAGAATAAATATATCGAGCATATGGATTATCTATACGGCGAATATCAAGCTTTTATTGATTCGGGTATCCCAAAGGAAGATGCACGATTCCTTCTCCCCTATTCACTTTACAGCAATTTCTACTGCACATTGAATGCTCGTGAGTTAATCAATATGCTTTATGCCATGATTTACGGAAGAGGTTCACAGTATAAGGAATTAAAAACTTTGGGTGAATCACTTTTAGAGCAAGCTCGTTCAATGACACCCGGTATATTTACTGACTTTGAAGGAAGACGCCCAACACTCCAGGATGTTCCTACATACTCTTACAAACCAAATAAAGAGCTTATTAAAGAAGAACCTGCAGTTGAGCTTTTGAGTTTCACTCCCGATGCTTCAAAAGCTGTTGCAAGAGCGGCACTAATCGAAGGTTGCAATCTTCCTACCGCACAGATTGAAGAAATCATAAGCGATAAAAATGAATGCCGTGCTATTATTGAAAAAGTTATCAATTCAAAGCGCCAAAGACCTCTTGAAGCAGCAACATTTACTTTCAGAATTAATAATGTTTCGCTTTCCTGTTTAACCCACTTTGCTCGTCACAGAATGCACTCAATCGGCATTCCCTCTCTTGCATTGACTGACAGAACTCGCCATATTCTTCCTGAAACAATTGCCAAAAACAGTGAATTAAAAGAAAGATATTGCACAGCTTTTGTTAAAACCGCTACACTTTATGAAGAATTAAAAACGCTTGGTGTTGATGAAGAAACACTTGCATATGTTCAGTTAAGCGGTAACACTCTTGATATTGTAACAACCATCAATGCACGCGAGCTTCTTTTATTTATGAAACTTCGTTCTTGCAACAGAGCACAATGGGAAATCCGCGATTTTGCTATTGATATGCTCAAAAAGCTCCGCGAAGCAGATGAAACAATTTTCAAATTCTATGGTCCAAGCTGTTATGTAAATAAATGCCCCGAAGGTCCCATGACCTGTGGTAAGGCACTTGAAATCAAAGAGTTTTTCAGCAGTTTATAAAAATCAGAAGCCACTCATCAGAGTGGCTTCTTACTATATCTGTTATTCTTACTCCAAAACAATATTGGTGTTTTTTTCTGTAACAGCCCTTTGAATAATTGCTAAATCAATTACATCAAGGAAGCCATCACAATTGGCATCAGCTGCCATATCAAAAACAGTTTCTACAGATGTGCCATTCAACACTTTGTTAACAGCTTCACTATAATCGTTAGCATCAGCTAAAGCATCTCCATTACAATCACACACTGAAACCAAAGTCCAATCCTCATCAGCTCCATTAACACCACTTTTAACAGTAATGGTTGAATTAGTCGCAGGAGAATTCACTTCAACATAAATTCCGTTATAATATATGAAACTATCATAAACATCAAAATAAGATCTGATTAAATACCTGCCATCTGTTTTTGCAATGCTGTTATATGTTGCACCGAATTCAGTAAAATGATTTGTATTAACATATTTTTCTGCAGAATAATTAAGGGCCGGCAACGGAATTTCTGCATCAGCTATATGACTTTTTGAAAACTCAAAACCGCCAAAATATGTATCCTTTGTATTAGTACCAACAAGGAAAAAATCATCAAAAATCATATTAACTGATGTACCTGTTTGATCATTCCATGTTACATCAACAAAATACCATAAACCATCATCCATCTGAACAGCATTCCACATATGAGCACCACTACCGGCTGTTGTTACACCGTCACCATAGATGGAAACACAAGGAACTTTGTAATAATCACAGATAATTTTAAAGGCTTCAGAATAACCCTGACACACAGCAGTTTTTTCTACCAACGCACCATAAGCATCATGAGAATTTCCTGTATATTCGGATGTGTTTAAATCAGGATAATAAATTGTATTACAAAGATAATCATGCACAGACTTCACAAAATTATATCTGTTTGATAAATCAACAGGAATATTTTTCATAACAGACATCATATCAGAATAAAAACCGATTATATTATCTGCAGTATATGAGGTAGTACTAAAAATTGAGATGTTATATATAAAAGTTTTAACACAAGTGTTATCATACAGATAACCTTCAGGAATTTTATAACCATTATAATAAAAAATATCCGGGCGGTCATTACAAATTGCATACATAACTTCACTAAGATACTCTTCAGTAAAGTTACTATATGAAAACTCACCATATTCAAATGACATCTCTATACTGAGTGTACCTATGGGTGCATTAACTATATAGTTATACAATTTTTTCTGACAATCATCCAATAAAGGATATGAAGCCCAATTGCTCTTTCCGTTTTTGAAAGCATAATAATATTTTGGCATTTCACCGGAAATCCCCACAAAATCTGAATTTGAATTATACTCTATTGAATCGCTTAAAGAATACGGTATCGGAACACCTTTATCAGTAGATGCAAGGGAAACTATTCCGGAATTAATAAAAATTAATGAAACTACGAGCAAACAGGAAAAAAACTTTTTCATAACAAAACGCTCCTTTTAAAATCCAATAATTATAATATCACAACTTATCCAATCAATCAACTCAAAATCGGTTTTAATTTATTTTTATTTAAATATTAACAGAATCTTATTAGAAAATATAGTTTTTTTCAAAAAAGAATAGTATTTTATATTGAAAGTAGAAAATAAAAGGTATATAATGTTGGGTAGATTTTCTTGATTTCGTGAGGTTAACAATATGTTAGGCAAATTAGTTAGAGTTTGCATTACCGACCCTGTCGGTTCGCCTCTGCCAAACGGAAACACATTCAAACTCAACCATGGTAAACCTATGGGCAATTTTAAAGTATCATCTCCTATAAGCGGCGTATTTATTTTGGGAATTGATAATCCGGTAAAGCATTTTGATGGCAGAGTAATTGCAATCTTAAAATTCCGTGATAATGGCGAACAAAAGCTAATTGCTTCGCCAAAATCCAAAAGATTTATCAATTGGGAAATTGATAATTTACTTAAATTTTATACCGAAGGTCGCCCTTATTCTATTGAATGCTATTATGAGCGCTCCTGTGGTGCTGTGGTTTACCGAAAAATCAACGAGGATTACAGATATCTTCTTATCAGAAACCGTCGCAGTTCAAACTGGAGTTTTCCTAAAGGCCATGTTGAAGCCGGTGAAACATTAGAAGAAACCGCTAAACGTGAGGTATTAGAAGAAACCGGCTTGCACATTGATATACTCCCCGGTTTTATAAGCAAATCACAATATTCAATTCAAAACAGAATTCAGAAAACAGTTCAGATTTATGTTGCTTCGACTCAAGATACGCAAACAAAAATCCAGATTGAAGAAATTGAAGATTATGTTTGGTTGACTTATGAAAACGCTTTAAAAAACCTTAAATTTGAAAACGACAAAACAATTCTCACCGATGCACGCGAATTTTTATTAAACAACAACTACATCAGCGAGGTAAAAAATGGTTGAAAATATTGTAACTACGATTGTTGATTTCTTTCAGAATGACTTCCCCCCACAGCTTGTTGCATTTTTAATATCGCTTTGCCCCATACTTGAATTACGCGGCGGTATGATTGCTGCAAGATTACTTGAATTACCTTTTTTACAAGCATTTATAATTTGCTACATCGGTAATATGATTCCAATTCCGTTTATACTTCTTTTTATCAGAAAAATATTTAAATGGATGAGAAGATATAAATTTTTTGGTAAAATAGTGGACAAGCTCGAAGCTCGTTCCGAAAAGAAGAAAGATACAATTGTTAAGTATCAGGAATGGGGTCTTCTCGCCTTCGTTGCAGTCCCCCTCCCCGGTACTGGTGGTTGGACTGGTGCACTTATTGCCGCACTTATGGATTTAAGAATGAAAAAATGCTTACCTATAATTGCTTTAGGCGTTTTTATTGCAGGGCTTATTATGTCTTTGATTACTTATGGAATATTCTGATTAAAAGGCACCGTCAAAATGACGGTGTTTTTTAGAATAACAACTTAAAAATATAGGCGGTAAAAAATGTATTGTTATATTTTCGGTGCTATGCCTGTTGACTTGTTTAATTATAATATAACTGAAAACGATATTGTTATAGCGGCAGATGCAGGTTTAATCAACACTAAAAAATTAAATATCAAACCTGATCACATCATCGGTGATTTTGATTCATTAGGTTATACCCCAACGGATAGCAATGTGATTATTCATCCAATTGAAAAAGATGACACCGATACAATGTTAGCCGTAAAACTTGGTTTTGAATATGGTTTTAAAAATTTTCGTGTTTTCGGTGGAATTGGCGGAAGACTGGACCACACCTACGCAAATATTCAAACCGCAACATATATCGCTGAAAAAGGCGGTAAGGCAGTGTTTTATGGAGTCAAAGAAAACTTTACCGTTATAAAAAATAATCAAATAACATTTGATAAGGGATATGAAGGAAACATTTCAATTTTCGCTCTTGAAGATTGCCATAATGTGAATATAAAAGGAACTTATTACGAATTAGAAAATGGATTTCTATCTGTTAATTTTCCTTTAGGAACAAGCAATAAATTTAACAACCAAGAAGCAACTATCTCTGTAGAACAAGGTAAATTGCTTATAATATGGGATAAACAAGGTGAACAGTATGAAAAATGATATTAAAAATATTCAAGGAGTAATTTTCGATTTAGACGGAACAATTCTTGATTCGATGCACATCTGGAGTGATATTGGTTTACTGTTCCTGAAAAATAAAGGTATTGAGGCGCCTGAGGGAATAGAAGATGAATTCGTGAAAATGAGTATGGTTCAAGCGGCAGAATATTACATTAAAAATATTGATCCCACCGCCACAGTTATGGATATAGTTAATGAAGTTAACTCATTAGTTCAGGGCTTTTATTTTAATGAGGTTATCAAAAAAGACGGTATTGAAGATTTTCTTAAATTCTTAAAATCAAAGAATGTTAAAATGTGTATTGCAACAGCAACCGATAAACACCTTGTTGAAAAGGCGCTTGAGAGAAACGGCATCAGAGAATACTTTTCAGAAATCTTCACTTGTTCCGGTGTTGGTGCAGGAAAAAATACCCCGATTATTTATGATGTTGCTTTAAAGCATTTGGAAACACCAAAGGAAAACACTTTCGTTTTTGAGGATGCCCTTTATGCAATTGAAACAGCAAACAAAGCGGGTTACAATATAGTTGGTATAAATGATATTTCTGAAAAAGCAGACCCCGAAGATGTAAAAAAGCTCTGCAATTATTACATAAACAATTACTCAGAAATATACAATTTCTTTAAATAAAACATTAACACCCCGATAACTTTGTAGGTTATCGGGGTGTTAAGCTTATTCTTCGGCTTTTTCTTCTAAATCTGTTGTAACTCTATTAGCAACATTTTCAGTATTTTTATCAATTCCTTCAGTTGTAACTTGAACAACGTCTTCAACTGTTTCTATAGCAACTTCCTCTTCAGGATTATAATTTTCATCCATAAGCTTAAGGAATATGTCTTTACCGATTTTTTCTTTATTAATCAAGGTTTCAGCAACAAGAACAAGTTTATCATGATGCTCTTCAAGAAGCTCACGACATTTATTTTCACAATCAATAACGATATTTTTGATTTCATCATCAATCTGTGTTGCATAAGCATCAGAATAGTTTTTAGTATGATTGTAGTCCATTCCTAAGAAGACCTGGTCATTATCTTTACCATAAACTATGGGGCCGAGTTTCTCACTCATACCATAACGAGTTACCATAGCACGAGCCATATCTGATGCTCTTGAAATATCAGAAGATGGTCCTGTTGAAATATCGTCACCAATAAGCTTTTCGGCAACTCTACCGCCCATCAAAGAGATAATTTTATCAATCATTTCTGTTTTACTCATAAAGGATGAGTCTTCGTCGGGACGATAAAGAGTATAACCACCTGCCATACCACGAGGAATAATTGAAATCTCATAAACAGGGTCACTATTTTTAAGATAGTAAGCAACTACTGCATGACCAGCTTCGTGATAAGCGGTCATTTTCTTGTCTTTTTCTGTGTATTTATGAGACTTCTTTTCCGTACCTACTTCAACCTTTACAGCAGCTTCGTCGATTTCGGTCATTGTAATGGCTTTCTTATTACGTTTAGCAGCAAGAAGAGCAGCTTCGTTCATAAGGTTTTCAAGATCTGCGCCAACAAAGCCAACTGTACCATGTGCAATAGTTTTGAGGTCAACATCCGGAGCGAGAGGCTTGTTTTTAGCGTGTACCTTAAGAATTTCTTCTCTACCTTTTAAATCAGGTCTGCCGACAGTTACCTGACGGTCAAATCGACCGGGTCTTAAAAGTGCCGGGTCAAGAATATCGGGACGGTTTGTTGCGGCAATAATAATGATACCCTCATTATTTCCAAAACCATCCATTTCAACAAGCAATTGGTTAAGTGTCTGCTCACGTTCATCGTGACCACCACCCATACCTGCACCACGATGACGTCCAACCGCATCAATTTCATCAATAAAGATTATAGAAGGGGCACTTTTTTTAGCCTGGTCAAAAAGATCACGGACACGTGATGCACCAACACCAACATACATTTCAACAAAATCAGAGCCTGAAATTGAGAAGAATGGCACATCTGCCTCACCCGCAACTGCTCTTGCAAGCAAGGTTTTACCTGTACCGGGAGGGCCAACAAGAAGAACACCTTTAGGAATTCTTGCACCAAGGTCTGTAAACTTCTGCGGATCTCTCAGGAACTCAACAATTTCTTGCAATTCTTCTTTCTCTTCATCAGCACCTGCAACTTGTTTAAAGGTTGTTTTTCTCTTTTCATCCTTACCGAATTTAACTCTTGCTTTACCAAAGTTCATAGCACGGTTATTCTCTGTTGAAATTGAATTATTCATTTTCTTCATAAAGAAATAACCTAAAACAATAACAAGAATTATGCCAAAAACACCGGGTAAAAGTTGCAATGCAAGTGAACCTGAAGCCCCTGAAACATAATTGTATTTAATGGGAGTTTTTGGGTTCTCTCTATTGTATTCAACAACGCTATCGTGAATATCTTCAATAAACAAAGAAACATTGGGCACCGAATATTTAGCAGTAGTTCCGTCCTTTAATTCATAAGTCAAAGCACCTGAACCGATATTGAGATTGTATTTGGTTACCTCGCCTTTATCAAAAAGCTCAATAACCTGATAATATTCCAAATCTGCTTTCTTTGCTCCGCCCGAATTCATAAAATAAAGCAGGAATAGCGGAATAAGCGGAATAATAATGTAAGGCAAAATTGCCTTAATTTTGTCTGCGTTTTTAATAATAAGTCACCTCTTAATTGTATACAGATTCTTTTAAAACCCCGATAAAAGGTAAGTTTCTGTAATATTCATTATAATCAAGCCCATAACCAACAATGAATTCATTGGGAACAGAACCACCGATATAATCGGCTTTAATATCTGCTTCTCTTCTTTCAGGTTTATCAACAAGAGTACAGATTTTTATACTGTTTGGTTTTCTTGCGGAAAGAATTTCTTTAAGGTAATAAAGTGTATTACCGCTATCAAGAATATCTTCAACAATAAGAAGGTCTTTACCTTCAATGTTTTTATCAAGGTCTTTGATAATCTTAACAACACCTGATGATTTTGTACCCGAGCCATAGCTTGAAACAGCCATAAAATCAATGTTACAAGGTATTGTTATTGCTCTCATAAGGTCTGCCATAAAAACAACTGAACCTTTAAGAACACTGACAAGTAATAAATCCTTATCTTTATAATCTTCACTGATTTGCTTGCCCATATTACCGACAATTGATTTAAGTTCTTCTTCTGAAATAAGAACTCTATCAATATCAGCAAGCATATTCTCACCTATCATTATTTTTTCCCCTAACTAAAATAATATTATTGGAATGCATTCCGACACAACATCTTTTTGTGACACCGAAACCATAAACCCACACAACACCAACATCATCACTGAGAACAGGAATCTTATCTCTGATTTCTATCGGTATATTTTCTTCTGTAAAAAGCTTTTTTAAGCTCTTGGTAACATTTCTTTTACTAAATGTAAACTTATCTCCTGCTTTACGGGTTCTCAAAATTAAATTTCCGGAAACTGTATTACAGTCTATCATATCAACTGTATCAATTTGGTTAACAATTTTTGAATTATCGGTATTTTTTTCCAATTTTACATAATAACTGCCGAACTCTGACTCAAAAGGAAAAGATGAAATCTCAATATTATCATTTAAATTGCTATTATCAACCCGATAAAATCGAAAATAATCTTTTTTTACCTCAGCGAAAAAATTGCCGTAAATCTGTAATCTGCCACATTTTATCAATAAATCATATAAACAGTTAATTTTTTGGCTGTCTAAATTCAGCCTGCTGTATGAGAAAAATTCAGAATAAAGCAATTCGGTAACTATCGCTTTATCAGCATCTAAAAGAACACTTCTTTTATAAGTATAATCATCAATTTTTGATTCACTTAATAAGTTATCCTTATTAAAAGCTAAGAAATCTGTAACACTTCTTGCATTATCACTTAATGAATTAAAGGAAGAAATATAAGCAGGATTAATTTCTTCAAGAACGGGTATTACTAAATGCCTGATTTTATTGCGGGTATATTCAACACTTGAATTGGTAGTGTCAGTAACGAAACTTAAATTGTTTTCTTTACAATAGCCTTCAATTTCAATTCGTGAGCAATTCAATAATGGCCTAATTATATTGTCTCTTGTGTAAGGAATGCCGCACAAACCTTTAACAGAAGTGCCTCTCACAATATTAAAAATGACGGTTTCAGCATTATCATTAGCATTATGCGCAGTAGCAATTTTTGAATTCACATTACAAACCCTGTTAAAGCTTTCATAACGCAACCTTCTGCCACATTCCTCAAGTGTTTCTTTAGTTCTTTCCGCTTCTTCAATGCAATTAAACGTGCAAACTACAAAAGGAATACCATTTCCCAAACAAAAATCCCTTGCAAAATTTTCATCAGAATCAGCTTCAGCACCACGAATTCCGTGGTTAATATGAACGGCTTTCAAAGAATAAGCAAAAGTATCTTTTAAGCTATTTAAAATGTGCAACAAGCACACAGAATCAGCACCACCGGAAAAACCCACAATTACATTATCGGTGTTTTCAAGCATTTTATATTCATTTAAGGCTTTAAGAACCTTTTCTTTTACGATACAGGTAAAATTACTCATCTCTGTACTCCAAGGTAGAGAATAAAGTAAACTGACCATCCCAGTGAAGCTGGATTCTGTCAGTAGGGCCATGTCGGTTTTTAGCAACATCAACATCAGCCTTGGTCATATCGACCTCATCAGGATTCTGTGTACCGTTTTTATAGTAACCCTCACGATAAAGCATCATAACAATATCAGCGTCCTGCTCGATAGAACCTGAATCACGAAGGTCAGAAAGCATTGGTCTGTTAGATGCTTTTCCGTTTTTCTCAGGACCACGGGAAAGCTGAGCACAGCAAACAACGGGAATCTTTAAATCCTTTGCAAGCATTTTTAGACTACGAGTAATTTCGGTTATTTCCTGAACTCTGTTTTCCTTTTTAACTGCAGACTGCATAAGACCAAGATAGTCAATAATTATGCAATCAACGTCCTTTGTTCTTTTAATTTTTGATTTAATATCGGGAACTGTAATAGTTGATGTATCGTCAAAATACAAATTACATCTCGTAAGTCTATCTGTTGCCTGAGCAAGGCGCACCCACTCTTCATCTGAAATATTACCCGAACGAAGCTTATTGCTTTCAACACGAGCTTCCGTTGAAAGAACACGAGCGGCTAGCTGCTCATTGGACATTTCCAGTGAAAAGAAAATAACCTTTTTACCTGTAAACGCAACGTTTCGAGCAATATTAAGTGCAAAGCTTGTTTTACCCATAGCAGGACGTGCACCAATAAGCACTAAGTCGGAACGATTGAGACCCGATGTGATTTCATCAAGCTTAGAAAAACCCGTGGGGATACCTTTAAATTCTTCTGAATTTTCTGAAGATATCTTTACAAGATTAGGATAAACCTCGGAGGAAATAACATCACTTAATCTTTGGAGAGAGCCCACTGCCCTACCCTTACGGATATCATAAATTTTCTGTTCCGCAGAATCAAGAATTTTTTCTGCTTCTGCACCACCGTCAACCGCCGAATCAATTGTTTCCTGAGAAATTTTTATCAATGAACGCAAGAAATATTTTTCTCGAACAATTTTACAGTAATTTTCAACATTCGCCGCACTTGGAACCATTTGTGCAATCTGAAAAAGATAGTTTTTACCGTTTTCAACATCGTAATTCGGATTACTGCTCAATTTATCAAGAATGGTTAAAGCATCAATCCTTGAACCAAGAGTATCAAGAATCATAACAGCATCCATAATTGCACGGTGCTGTTCCAAATAAAAATAATCAGGCTTTAACTGCGACAAAACCACAGTAACACATTCGGGGTTAATAAGAATTGAACCTATAACTGCTTGTTCGGTTTCAAGACTATACGGTAAATCCACGCCATCAAATGTGGGCAATTTATTTTTTGAAGCCATTGTTTTAACCTCTCTTAAAATATAAACCCATTATTATTCTTCCACTACCTGCACTTTAAAGGCAGCAGTAACCTTTGGATGAAGACGAACCTGAGCATTATATGTGCCGAATGCTTTTATATCATCAACAGCAATTTTTCTTTTATCAACTTTAACATTAAATTGATTGGAAACAACAACAGCAATCTCTTTTGCAGTAACAGAACCAAAAAGCTTACCGTTTGCTCCGCCTTTTGCTTTAAGAACAATAGTATTGTTATTAATCTTCTCTGCACTCAGCTTTGCAGCCTTAAGTTCTTCATCAGCCTTAAACTGCTCGGAAGACTGTTTATTTTTCATTTCAGAAAGTGTTTGCGCATTAGCCTCTGCTGCAAGACCTCTGGGGAATAAGAAGTTTCTTGCGTAACCGTCAGAAACATTAACCTTTTCACTTTTTTTACCAAGACCCTTTACGTCACTTTTTAAGATAACTTCCATTTATTTGTACCTCCGTAGAAAGTTTATTTTGCTAAATAATAATTATCAATTGCTTTTAAAAGCATACTTTTGGCGGTTTTTAAATCCGTATTCTTTATTTGCGCCGCAGCCATAGTGCTGTGACCACCGCCTGAAAGATACTCCATAATAATCTGAACATTTTCTTCGCCGAGAGAACGCGCAGAAATCTGAACAGTATCATTACCAATGTAAGACATAACAAAAGACGCTTTAATATTTTCGATATTAAGCATTTCATCGGCAGCCTTTGCAGTTACAATTCTTATATCCGCACTATTACTATCTGTGAATGAAATCATACACTCCTTATAAACTTCGGAATTATTTAAAATTTCATTTTTCAGATTGTTCATTTCGTTGCTGACAGAAAATAATTTTTTTACCGCAACTGTATCAGCTTTATTTTCCTTTAAAAACGCAGCAGCTTCAAAGGTTCTTCTTGATGTTCTTAAAACATAGTCCTTTGTGTCAAGAACAATGCCTGAAAGCAGAGCTGTTGCAATAACAGAAGGTAAATTCTCCTGGATGGTTGAATACTCAATCAACTCCGCAACCATTTCACAGGTTGATGATGGTGATGGCAGATGATAAAAAATATCTGCATCGTTAATAAAATCATCGGAGCGTCTGTGGTGGTCAATAACAACCTTCGCTTTTGCTTTTTCATAAAGAGCAGGTTCATCAATCAAAAACAAACGATGTGTATCAACAACAAATAAAACAGTATCACTATCGCACTTTTCAAGCGCTTGAGAAAGTGAAATAAATCCATCAAATCCGTTTTCAACAGATTTATCGATTAATGGAGTTGCTAATGTTGTTTTTTCATCAATTGCAACATAAGCCGCTACGCCATTTGCTTTTGCAAAGAAATATACCCCCATTGCAGAGCCAATTGCGTCATAATCAGAAAACTTATGACCAACAACAATAACCTTTTTATACCTCTTGATGAGAGTGGAAATATTTGCGGCTGTCTGACGAGGCGAAACACGAGAATTATCGTTTGCAAGATTTGACATACCGCCATAATAAACATAACCGTTTTCTGTAAATACAGCGGCTTGGTCACCCCCCCTACCCAAAGACATTTCAAGGGATTTTTTGGCCCTTGCTTCGCATTCGGATAAATCAGAGCCTGTTCCCACACCGATAGAAAGAGTTGCGTTAACAGGGGTATTATTATGCTTGTATTCTCTTACCTCTTTCAAAACAGAAAACTTATTTTCACAAAGTCTGTCAAGATTCCTTTTCTCACCAATAACAAAAAAATTACCATTCCCAGTTTTTTTCAGGATTAACTTTTCATCCTTGAGCCAATCTTCAATTTTACTTTCGATACCACTTAAAACGAGAGCAAACTTACTATCGGTAAGCTGCCTGTAAAGCTGGTCGATATTGTCAACAAAAATTGACATAACAAAAGGTCTGGAAAGATTATACTCCGTTACTGTTTCTTTCATGTATGTATCATCGAAGAAATAAAAGCAAAGCATCGGGGTTGTTTTGCTTTTTATCCTCGTGATAAACGCAGTAAACATTCTGCCATCAAATTCAGCATTGGCAGTTCTCAACTCAAGGTAATTATAATAGTTAAAATCTTCAAAAAAGTCAGAAATTGAAACTTTTTGATTATCAGTTATAACGTTTTCCCCGAACTCTTTGTTAAACCAGATAATATTACCTTTTTTATCACACATTACACAAGGTAACGGAAAGGAATCAACATTTCCGATTTTATCCTGAGAAAGTGATTTATTAACTTCTTTAATATATTTTCTTGTCGCCTTGAAAGATAAAACAGAATAAAGAATATTTGCTAAAAGCACAAAAACAAAAGCAACAAGGAAAATTAAAGCAGTATTATTGTTAATAGCAAAACTCACAACAGAAAACACCAAAAGCAACAATGATGTTAAATAGCCTGCAGGGTTTTGATAAAACAATGCCAGAAATTTCATACTTTAAACCTCTAATAAAATGGGCAAAATCATCGGATTTCGCTTGGTTCTTTCATACATCAGTCGTGATATCTCATCACGAAGTTTTGTGTTCATTGCATTAATATCAAAGCTATATGGCGGGAAGCTATCAATAACTCTCATCGAAACCTTAACAGCTTCATTCATCAAAAGTTCAGCTTCCTTAACATAAACAAAACCTTTTGAAACAACCTCAGGTCCGCTTAAAAGCTCTCCGGAAGCACCATCAATGGTTGCGGCAATTATGATAATACCATCCTGACCAAGATGCAAACGTTCTTTCATTACCCTTGCACCAACATCACCAACACCATAACCATCAACATAAACTTTGCCGTTGGCAACCGTACCCGAAATTGATATATTTCTTTCAGAAACAGAAATTTCATAGCCGTTATCTGCGATGATAATATTATTGGAATCAATACCCACGCTTTCTGCAAGCCTTGCATGATAACGAAGATGCTTTTGCTCGCCGTGAACAGGAATAAAATATTTCGGTTTTACAAGAGAAAGCATAATTTTAAGTTCTTCCTGGCAAGCATGACCCGAAACATGAACATCATACATTTTCTCATAAATAACCTGAGCGCCCAACTTAAGCAAATCATTGATAACCTTATAAACTGTTTTTTCATTCCCCGGAATCGGACGAGCAGAAATAATAACACAGTCATTAAAGCCAACTGTTACTTTTCTGTGACCACCCTGAGCCATTCTTGAAAGAGCAGACATCGGCTCTCCCTGGCTACCGGTTGTAACGATAACAAGCCTGTCATCAGAATATCTTTTGATTTCATCAATACTGATAAGAGTTCCGTCAGGTATGTTAATATAGCCAAGCTCAGACGCGATGGCAACAACATTCTCAAGGCTTCTGCCTGAAAGAGCAACTTTTCTGTCAGTCTGAGCGGCAATATCAACAATTTGCTGAACACGATGAAGATTAGAAGCAAATGTGGCAATTATAATTCGCCTGTCACCTGCCTGATTAAACAAATTGCGGAAGGTTTCGCCAACTTTACTTTCGCTTTGAGAATAACCGGGTTGCTCCGCGTTAGTTGAATCAGAAAGTAATGCGAGAACACCCTCATTACCCAATTCAGCAAATCGGGAAAGGTTTATTCTGCTTCCGTCAATGGGGCAGGTATCAATTTTAAAGTCACCTGTTTGGACAATGGTTCCCTCTTCACATTTAATTGCTAAAGCAACTGCATCAGGAATTGAATGGTTAACTTTAATAAATTCAACGTCAAAGTCACCAAGTTTTACAACGTCCCCTGCTTCAATAATATTAATTTTCACCTCATGCTGAAGCTTGTGTTCACTTAATTTGCCGTTAATAAGCCCCGCTGTTAAAAGAGTTGCATAAACCGGAATATTAACCTTTTTTAAAAGATAGCTTAAAGCTCCGATATGGTCCTCATGACCATGAGTGATGATAATCCCTTTCACTTTATCAATATTTCTTTCAACATAAGTAAAATCGGGAATAACAAAATCCACACCCAACTGATCAGATTCAGGAAACGCAAGACCGCAATCAACTATAATCATAGACTTACCATATTCATAGCAAGTCATATTCTTGCCAACCTCATTAATACCACCAAGAAAAGAAACCTTAATAGGCTCACTTCTTTTGGGCGGGGTTATTTTTGAGTAACGAGTTGTATTCTTTGCAGCATTTTTACCGGCTTCGGTTTTTCTGCTTGTAGATTTTTTTGTGCTCTGCTTGTTTTTTATTGTTTTATTCTGCGAACCTGATTGCTTTGATTTCTTTGAATTTTGATTAGCGTTTTTATTCTTTTGGATTTGCGCAGAATTATCAGAAGACTGTTTTTTCTTCTTGTTTTCTTTTTGCATAAGAATCTCCTATTAAAATTTTTAAAGTATATGTAGAGCCGTCAGAAACAAGACGGCATTATAACCTATTTTAATATTAATATATAATACTATTAATTACAAATAATGTCAAGTGTGCTGATTACTGTAAAATGCTATAAAATATATTACAAATTTCTTCTGAGGTCGCCATATTTTTTGAAGCACAAATTATTTTAATATTCTCTCTTTCTTTATTGTTTACCACTTTTACAAAACCATCCTTACACTTAATGTCAAACACGCCTTTTTGATGCTTAAATTTGAATTCCGAACTGATTTTTTCAGCAATATCACTATTGCTGCTCCTTATATTTAAATTCTTTGATTTTATATAAAATTTTGGTAAATTTTCAATTAAAGTGTCAAGCTCTTCACCGGTTCTTTTAATGATATTCAATACCGCCATAATAAGAAAAACACTATCACATCGCCAAAGTTTTATATATAAATCGCTTTCAAAAGCTCTTGTATTATCATTATTTTTCAAAAAAAAGAAAACTAGTTTTTTTAATATTTTTTGTGTATAAAATTGGTCTCTGAATTTAATATTGACATTCGTTCCGTTTTCATTCATATATACTTGAAAGCCATTTCGTTGCCCATCTTTTTTAATACACCTTTCAAAAATCTCTTCGAGAGTTTTCAAAAGAATTTTATTTTCACAAATAACCTCACTTATATACGGCAAATCAGTATCAGAAAATGCAGTAATTTCACGAATATACATCCTTCTTAAACCTTTAATTTGCCTTATATTCTTACATTCATCAAAACATCTGAAAGAATACTCTCCTTTATTGCAATAATCAAATAAATTGCAACACGCAGTTTTACTAATCTGAACATTTTCAGAATTAAATATTTCAATATTTGTGCCACCCCCCTTACCGCTGAAAAATACAGAATAGTCGCAATCACAGAACACTGAAGAAAAAAACATCTGAGCTTTAAAAGTAACACCAACATCCAGGCATTCATTACCCGATGCTATCAAGCCACTCAAGAAGGCAAGCTTTAATGAAAGGGCATTTGAGGAGCCATCGCAACCAACAATAATTTTAGGTATTTTAAAAACGACGGACACAGCCGACCCTAACAAGGCTGCTTTATCGGGTGTTAATCCTTGAAACTTGTTTTTGAATGAAAAAGATTTTCTGTTTTGGTAAGGCAAGAAATTATAATTGTCATATTTCACATTTTTATCAACGAAAGAGCCGTTATCCAGCGTTATATCTTCGCCTATCAGTGCATCCGCACCAATAACTGAACCTGAAAAAACGGCAGAATTTCTCTTAATTGATGCATTATCACAACAAACAGAACCATCAACAAAGCAATTCGATGAAACAAATACATTTTCAAATAACACACTGTTTTTAACAGATGTGTTTTCAGAAATCAGGGTATTGTTATAAATAACAGTATTCGGCCCGATAGTCGAACCACTTTCGATCTGCACTGTATCTCCAAGATAAACAGGAGGAATAATGGAAAAATCACCTCTTGGAACAGTACCGGTTGTAAAAACACCTTCAGCGACAAATGGCGGTTTATACATAGTTTTACCGTTCAGAATATCAAACAATAGGCACTGATAATTTTTTATGCTGTTAAGCTGCTTTACATAACCATCATAAAAATCTATGCAAAAGTCTGCGGTTCTTTCCCGCTGTTTAAAAAACTCACTGATTAACAAATTTTTATTGTAAAGCCTTTTTAAATGCTCAACTTTACCAACAATACAAAAAACCACGCCATTTTTATCTTTCAGATAAATTACTTCATCGCATTTCTCTATTATTTCCTTCAAACCGTTAACTTCAAAATATATATCGTTTCTGAATGCTATAAAATACTTATCATTTTCAGCTATAGCTAATTCTTTAAAAACGTTCCTTTCGGCAATTGCAACAGTATCAAAAAGAGAAAACTCAACATCCTTTATATAGTTAACTAAAAATGCTTTTTCAACTGATAAATCAGCAAAATTAATTAATTGATGCTCAATAAGCAATTTATCCAAAACGGGTAAATCATAAAAGGAATTCAAATTTATTTGCTCTGTCAACAAATTATTTTTTGAAAAATCCACACAAAACAGATACATTTCTACCACCAACTTAAATTATTACCCTTATTTGATGAAAAATTAGATAACAAGGACTTTTAAATTTAAATTATTTGTGATAATATAACTTCAGAAATATTTAGGGTGATGTTTTATGAAAACAGTTGAAATTTTTACCGACGGCGCTTGCAGCGGCAACCCCGGTCCGGGTGGTTGGGGTGCAATTTTAAGATGTAACGGAGTCGAAAAAGAATTAAGTGGCGGCGAAAAAGAAACAACAAATAACCGAATGGAGTTAACTGCTGTAATTTCTGCCTTATCCGCTTTAAACCAACCTTGCCAAGTTACTGTTACAAGTGATTCAAAATATGTTTGTGATGCGATAAATCAAGGTTGGGTGTTTTCCTGGAAGAAAAACGGTTGGCGAAAAGCAGATAAAAAGCCTGCTTTAAATCCGGATTTATGGGGGCAATTATTAGAATTATTAGAAAAGCACCAAGTAACTTTTAAATGGGTTAAAGGTCACAATGAGCACCCCGAAAATGAAAGATGTGACAGATTAGCTGTTGCAGAATGTGAAAAGTATAAATAATGAATCCCTTACATCAAAACTTTTGGTGTAAGGGATTCAGATTTTATTTATTAACAGCTTTCATTATATCTTCAACAGCATCTGCAATAACCTGAGCTGTTTTTGGACCCATTGAGTTTGTTTCTTCATAATGTCTTCTGTTGTGC
Source organism: Acutalibacteraceae bacterium (assembly GCA_045594685.1). Classification (GTDB taxonomy): domain Bacteria; phylum Bacillota; class Clostridia; order Oscillospirales; family Acutalibacteraceae; genus DTU089. The sequence goes on from JAZNYZ010000009.1 coordinate 66,102, forward strand.
TTATCTCTGCCGTTCTCTATATATGGTGATTTTTCGTGAAGAATGAAATCATTTGGTGGCAGAATATAACCCAATTCATCATTAGCAAGACCAAAAACGAGAATATTATCATCCCCCACTATATCACAAAGCAGCTTGGGGTTAATTTCATCACCCTTACCGGTTGCAGACTCATCTGCGCCTAAAGCACCGCCAAAAACAAGTTCGGGGAACAGCTCACCGGGTAAAAGCAAAAGCTTCTTACCACCAATTTCAAAGTAGGTCACTTCAGTTTTCAAACACCAATAATTAAGCGCATCAGGTCTTGTGTATTTATCAGCAGTTAAAATACCAATATCACAAGCAATTGTTAAAACAGGGTTTTCAACATCAGCATAAAACTCTTTTCTTGCAAAATTAACGAGAGGCTGAAGTTTTTTATCATTATCAATTGACATTGCATAATCTGCGAGTTTATAACCGATATTTCTTGTTGATTCAATAAGTCGGTGTTCATCACGAAGAACATTTTCATCAGGAATATCCATACTTATCATACCACCGATAGCACCAACAGTGTAGAAGGTTTCTGCTCCTGTGGTGTTTCTGATTTTTTCTCTTAAGTAACAAGGAAAATCTGCGCTGACAAGATGGTTACAGCCTTGAAGAGATTCAGAATGGGAGGCAAAATTCAGTAACCATATTTCATTTGAAGCATCATCAGGAACAAAACGAAAACGTGTTAAAGTTTTTGAATATACAATGGGCGTTCTTATATCTTCTTGCATGTCGGGAACTTCAATTTCACCAAGATACAAGTCACCGTTTTTACGATTGTTATATGCCTCAAAAGCACATTTAACAACAGCTTCAAAAAGAATATTCATAAACTTTTCGTCTTTACCGCTGAATGGCAAACGCCCCCAGATTCCCATTGTATCAATACCTGCATGGTTATGAGTTGACATAACGCCGATATATCTGCAAGAAGTTTGCGCAGAAAACCCTTTTAATAGCGCACGGATTTTATTAACATCCTTGTTAAGAAGACCAACAACATCAAGTGAAATCAACAATATCCCACCCCTGCCGCTATTATCATCAATCCAGACAGCATGAGCATACTGAGGGTCAATTACACCTCTTGCAGGGTTATTTTCACCATAACCTGCGATATAATATTTTTTAGTGTCGATATCATCGGGTAAAATCACTTCTCTGTGAAAACCAACCGTAAATTTTTCTGCAGTTGGCGTATCCAAAAAATCAACCTCAACAGGCTCTAAGGCCCCCGCTTGTTTTGATTTTAAAGACAATTTTCCGTGACCCTTTACAATTCCGTTAAGTAAATAATGTAAAACCGATTTCTCCATTAATTTCACCTCATAACTTCATTCTTTCTTTATAATCAGGCATATATTGTTCAATTAATTCATAAAAATCTTTGCTATGGTTATGATGCTTGATATGAGCAAGCTCGTGAACAACAACATAATCGATAAATCTTTCATCCTTATCCATAAGATATAATGAGAAATTCAGATTGTTTGTTCCTGAGCAAGAGCCATATCGTTTTTTAGCCGAATTTATTTTCACAGAACTCGGTTGAACTTGCATAACATTTGCATATTTTTTCACCCTTTGTGGTATTATTTCTTTGGCTTTTTTACGCAGAAGCTCGATTTCATCGTCAGAATATTCTTTGATTTGATTTTTTCTTTCTCGTTGTGAAATTATAGTTTTTTCAAGCCACGCTTTCTTTTCAAAAAGAATTTCATCAATTTCTTTTTGCGAAAGCTTTAATGGAGCTCTTACAGTTATATTGCAATCTGCATCAACCTGAATAGCCAAGCTTTTTCTTTTTGAACGAATTAAAGTATAATCAAAAAGCATAATTAAAATCCATTCTCATATTCTTCAATGGGCTTACCGCCACGCTCAAGATATTCCTTATATAACTGTTCTTTTCTTTCCTTGGTATATTCATAACACCAAAGATTAAAAACGCCTGAAAAGCTTTCAAAGGTTTCATCGGGAAGAACCTTGAATTCACCTGATTTATAAGGTAACGGGATTTCTACCGTACCGTTGGAAGCAATAAAATAATATTTAGCTATTTCAATTGATTTTCTGTTGGCAAGATAGTTGGGTAACTCCTCATCAAACTTAATCTGAGTTACGGGAAAAAGAGCGATTTCCGCATTAACAAGCTCATAAAACTCGGGCGTTGTTCCAAGGTGTCCGTGGTGCGCCTGCTGAACAATATCCGATTTTAAAAATCCCGGATAACGTTCTTCAAGTATGTGGCTCTCTTCAAGACCTGCATCACCGGGGAATAGTATTTTTGTACCCTCAGCCTGAGCCATAATAACAACTGAAGAATCGTTATAATTTTCGTTACTTTCAGGGAATACATCTTCGTGAGAGCAAAGAACATCAAAGCGAATATTATTTGCATAAAAATACATACCTGTATGCAATCGGCAAACGGGAATCTCCGGATGCTTTTCCATCAAATCATAAAAAGCTGTAACATAATTCAGGTTAGATGGAGTCCAATATGTACCATCGCGATGGTCGTTAGGAACAAAATTATGATAGACCTTTTCGATAATTGTATCGTATGTATAATATCTTACATAATTCATGAATTGGGCAATGTGGTCCTCGTGACCGTGGCTCAAAAACCAACCTTTTATACGAACCTTCTGCCCTTCAGGCGTACGCTCACGAAGAAAATCATAAATTCTGTCGCAATCTTTTATTGAATATGTATGAGCACTATCTATAACAAAAAATGAACCATCGCAAGAGCGAAGAATATAGCACATTCCGCAGTCAATCAAGGTGTGGTCAACCTCAAACTGCCAAAGGGTTGTTTCGCCCTTATCTGTGTAATCTTCTTTTTCAAACTGAGGAAGATCGGTTTTTCCATCAAGAGAAATTCTCACTGAATTATCGCAACTATAATAACCAAAAGAAAGGAAAATCCCGTCTTCAATACAAAAGAAAAACTCGTTGTTTTCAATTATGTTTTCAAAAAGCTTGTTATCTTTATACTTTGATATAATCTGATAAAACGAATCTTTTTCAACATTGTTATAAAACAAAATTTGAGAATTCTTGCCAGAATTATAGCAATTTGCTTCAGTATTAAAAAGAGAATCGGCTTTATTTTTAAAATCAACCAGAAAGTCTTTAAATTCCATAATTTAAAACTCCATAGAAATTAAATAATGTTTAAATCAAGAGCATTGAAATAATTTAAAATATCGTCATTGCTTGCGGTAACTTTTCCTTGAATCATAGTGCCTCTGCCACCACCTCTGCCGTTAAGAGCAGTATTGAAATGCTTCGCAAATTTATTTAAATCTATATTTAAACTGCTTGCAACATAGGAAAAACCGCTTTCTTCATTACCAGAAAGAATAACGCAAAGTTCTTTTTTAGTCATACCGTAGTTTGCCAGTTCTCTCATCATATCAGCATCATAAAATGAAGTTATGAAAAGTGCGGTATCGCCAATATATGAAAGATTTTCTTTATCATTTTCCGCAATCTGCATTTTAAAGCTTGTGAAGCTTCGTTGTAAATTTTCATTTTCTTTTATTTTTTTATCAACATAAGAAGCGATTTCGTGTTGTTTGGAAGAAAGCATAACAGAAACATCATAAACACTTGTATATTTTTCTCTGTAATCCAAAAGTGCTTTTAATCCTGATTTCATAACAATTCTGACACCACCTCTGTGGCGCATAAAATCAAGGATTTTAACAACACCTATTTCCCCTGTTCTTTTAACATGAGGTGCACAACAAGCGCAAAGGTCTGCTTCACCTATTTTTACAAGGCGAACACCTTCTTTTAAATCGAGCTTACTGCGATAATCAAGATTTTCTATTTCGTTTTCATCAGGGAAAAAGCATTCAATTTCAATATTATCGTAAATGTATCTGTTAGTTTTTTCTTCTACCTCATCAAGCTGTTCACGGGTAAGCTCACCACTGAAATCAACTGTTACATAGTCCTCTTCCATATGGAAACCAACATTATCATAACCATATAAAGAGTGAACTACGCCTGAAACTATGTGCTCGCCACTATGGCTTTGCATGCGAAGAAACCTCTGCTCCCAATCAATTTTACAAGTGTATTCAGCAGAGATTTTTAACTCTTTATCAACAAAATGATATATTTCTCCATCAACTTCTTGAACATCAGTAACCTTAGCATCACCGATTAAACCGGTATCAGCCTGCTGACCGCCACCTTCGGGGAAAAAAGCAGTTTTATCAAGAATAATCTTATAACCTTTATCAATTTTTTCACCAGAAACAACAATAGCCTTAAACTCTTTTATATAACTGTCTGAATAATATAATCTTTCTGATTTCATAATTAACCTCTGAAAAATGCCAATGAAAGTGAAATAATGTACTGTGCCGCAAAATATGTAGCGTGGTTTAATATAATAACTTTTCTATTGGTTCTGTCTTCATATTTTTTGCTGAAATAAAGGCTTGCAAGAAAAGCATCTGAAAGAACAAACAAAGCAAAACCAATATTAAGCATAACACTATGCAAAGAGTAACTCTCGGTAATAGTATAACCACCTGCAAAGCCTAAAGTCATACACAAAACCGCAGTATATAGAATTGTGATTTTTTTAAACTTGCCATATTCAAGCTTCATAACCTTTTCAGATACAATTGCGATAATAATACCTGCAACTACGCCTATTGCAACACAGATGATGTTGGTTAACTCAATTCCGTAAACGGAAACCATTGCAATGCTATAGAATATGTGACCGATTAAAAAAGTCCAGAAACCTAATTTCGTACATCTGTCACTATCATTTAGCTTAGAATATTTTAAATCAAGAACAATATCCCCTAACATTCCGAAGCAAGCACCACCAACAGTGAAAACGCCTAAATAATCAGGACAGGCTTCATTATCAATAAAAAAGAACAAACCGGAAAGAATAAATCCCATACTTGCCATGGATTTAATTGCAACAACATCAATTGTAACATCAGCAGTTCTTTTGGTCAGGAAAACAATAGTTGCCGCAATTCCCAAAACTAAAAACAAATAACCCACTACACTGCCACCTTAAACATCAATATAGAAAGATATTAACACAACCAAAACTAAAATTCAATTAACCCCACTTAAAAAGGGTTGCATAATTTTAAAGGTTCAATTTTGTTAATTTTAACTAATGAAATTACCTTGATTTTTTTCTCTGAGAGTGGTAATATATAGGCAAGTTAATACGCCAATAACTTACGCAAACACCGACAGCCGCTCACGAGATTGAGCGGCTGTCGGTGTCTATATTTGTATTAAATAAATTATTATGTAAATTTTAAGTTTTATATTGATTTTTATATTGATTTACACTGTTTTTTGTTGTAAAATTATTTTGTATTTTTATGAAAGTATAAGGAGAACTTGTTATGAAATACATTGAATTTGACAACAACAAGGAATTTGATTTAATTCTTTTAGGTCGTGTTGCGGTTGACTTTAATCCAACTGACTACTACTGCCCGCTTTCACAAAGCACAACATTTAAAAAATACCTTGGCGGTTCACCTGCCAATATTGCAGTCGGCCTTTCAAGACTCGGAAAAAAATGTGGTTTTTTTGCAAAGGTTTCTGATGATGAATTAGGAACATTTGTTGAAAATTTTTTCAAGAATGAGGGTATTGACTGCTCACATATTACCCGTTGCACAAATGGTGAAAAAATCGGTCTTACTTTTACGGAAATCCTTTCAGAAACAGAAAGCTCAATTCTTATGTATCGTAATGATGCAGCAGACCTTAAGCTTAGCGTTTCTGATATTGACGAAGACTACATAAAAAAATCAAAAGCACTCCTTATTTCAGGTACTGCTCTTTGTGAAAGTCCTTCAAGAGAGGCGGCTTTAAAAGCGACAATTCTTGCGAAAAAGAATAATATTCCCGTTATTTTTGATATTGACTATCGTGCATACAACTGGAAAAACAACGATGAAATTGCAATCTACTATTCAACAGTTGCATCTAAAGCAGATGTTATTCTCGGCTCAAGAGAAGAATTTGATTTAACTGAAAAGCTTATCGGTCTTGACGGTACTGATAAAACAAGTGCATCTTACTGGCATTCACAAAGTGCAAAAATCGTTATTATCAAGCACGGCAAAGAAGGTTCAACCGCATATACCAACGACGGTGAAAGCTACAACATAAAACCATTCCCCGTTAAACTTCTAAAATCCTTTGGTGGCGGTGATGGTTACGCTTCTGCGTTCCTCTATGGTCTTTTTGAGGGTTGGGAAATTATTGATGCTCTTGAATTCGGTTCTGCTTCTGCAGCTATGCTTGTTGCAAGCCACGCTTGTTCTCAGGATATGCCCTCTGTTGATGCAGTTAAGGAGTTTATAAAAAAAGAAAAAGAAGAATATGGTGAGATGATTGCCCGTGGTTAAAGAATTTATTAAAAAATTCAAAAATGCTATCAGTTTACTTCTACTTTTAATATTAATATTTGCGCAGGTTCCGATTTTAATTAATGCATATATGTATGAATTCTCTTCAAGATACTTTTTAACAGTGGAAGAAGCTTCACAAGAAAACTTTGATTGTGTTCTCGTTTTGGGCGCAGGTGTATGGGGTGACTCCCCTTCTCATATGCTTGAAGAAAGACTTAATAAAGGCATTGAAGTTTATAAGACAGGTTGTACCAAAAGAATTCTTATGAGTGGCGACCATGGCAGAGAAGAATATGACGAAGTTAATGTTATGAAAGACTTTGCTGTTGATGGCGGTGCAATTGCCGAAGAGGTTTTTATGGACCACGCAGGCTTTTCAACCTATGAATCAATGTACCGCGCAAAAGAAGTGTTTCAGGTTAAAAAGGTTGTTATTGTTACGCAGAAATACCATCTGTACAGAGCAGTCTATAATGCAAGGAAATTAGGTCTTGATGCCTACGGTGTTGCGGCAGATGGTCAGTATAACTATTCTCTTCCTGTGAGGACTTATAATAACTCAAGAGAATCAATTGCACGATGCAAGGATTTTATCTGGTGCATTTTTAAACCTGAACCAACTTACTTGGGCGAAATAATACCGATAAGCTCCAGCGGTGTTTTGACTGATGATAAAGTTTAATAAAGGTGATAATATGTTTGAACAACTCCGGTTTAATGAAAACGGTATTAAAACTGTTTGTGAAATGAACGGTAAGCATTCCGATATGCTTATGAATATTAAGGTTAAAAAGTTTTCAGAAGAAGAAAGTTTCACAGTTTATGATGAAGATTGTGAATCTGCTTTTTTAATCCTTTATGGCGATGTTGAAATCACTTGGGATGGCGAAACAAAAACTATGGTAAGAGATAATCCTTTTGTTAAGGCTTCTTATTGTTTACATGTTCCAAAATGCACAGAGGTAACAATAAAATCAAACAAAGTTTCTGAAATTCTTATTCAGCAAACTGATAACGATATTGTTTTCTCTCCTGTTTTTTACACACCCGATATGATTTTATATCAGCATTTCGGTAAAGACCAATGGGAAGGCGCAGGTTACAGAATTGTTTCAACTGTATTTGACCACGATAACGCCCCATATTCAAATATGGTACTCGGTGAGGTATATAACCAACCCGGTCGTTGGTCAAGCTATCCGCCCCACCACCACCCTCAACCCGAGGTTTATTATTATCAGTTTGATAAGCCCCAAGGCTTCGGCGCAGCTTTTGTGGGCGACGATGTTTATAAAAGCGTTCAGGGTAGTGCTGTTTTTATTCCTGATGGCAAAGACCATGAGCAGGTTGTTGCTCCCGGCTATGAAATGTGCTATATCTGGATGGTCCGCCATCTTCCCGATGACCCTTGGCTTAAAACAACAAGATTTGTTTCAGATGAACATCAATGGCTCACAAAATAAACAGAAAAACAATTAAGAAAATATTCCTTAAGGAGTGACATATAAATGGCTATTATGACAATGGGTCAAGCCCTGGTTAAATTCCTTGATAACCAATATGTTTCCTTTGACGGTAAGGAAACTAAATTCGTTGACGGTATTTTTACTGTTTTTGGTCACGGAATTGTATGCGGTCTTGGTCAGGCACTTGATGAAAACCCGGGTTCTCTAAAAGTGTATCAGGGAAAAAATGAGCAAGGTATGGCTCATGTTGCCGCAAGCTTTGCAAAGCAGAACAACAGAAGAAAGATAATTGCTTGTTCTTCTTCCATAGGTCCCGGTGCTGCTAATATGATCACTGCGGCGGCAACTGCAACTGTAAATAATGTTCCCCTTTTGCTCTTCCCTGCTGACACTTTCGCATGCCGTCAGCCCGACCCTGTTCTTCAACAATTTGAACAGCCCTATTCCCTTTCTGTTACAACAAACGATGCATATAAGCCCGTTTGCAGATATTGGGACAGAATTGTTCGCCCTGAGCAGTTAATGAGTGCTATGACAAATGCTATGCGAGTACTTACTGATACTGCCAATACAGGTGCAGTTTGCATAGCTCTCTGCCAGGACGTTGAGGGCGAAAGCTATGATTATCCCGATTATTTTTTCACTAAAAGAGTACATAAAATCACAAGAATTGCTCCTGCTGAGGATGAGATTTCCGATATTGCAGAAATTCTTAAAGCTTCAAAGAAGCCTCTTGTTATTGCAGGTGGCGGTGTAAGATATTCTGAAGCAGGAAGAACGGTTGAAGCCTTCTGCGAAAAGCATAATATTCCTTTTGCAGAAACTCAGAATGGTAAATCCGCAGTTTTGTCTTCACATTCTCTTAACCTTGGCGGTGTTGGTGTAACGGGTAACCTTTCTGCAAATGTTATTGCAAAAGAAGCTGATGTTATTCTCGGTATCGGTACTCGTTTTTCTGACTTTACAACTGCATCAAAATCCCTTTTCAGAGCAGACGCAAAATTTGTTACAATCAACACAGACAGATTTGACGCATATAAACTTTCTTCTATTAAAGCGGTTTGCGATGCAAAGCTTGGTATAGAAGCTCTTGATAAAGCAATCGGTGACTACCAAACTGCATACACAACAGAAATTTGTGACGCAAAAAAAGCTTGGGCAGAAGAAATGGAAAAGCTCTCTGCATATACATATTCCGAAGATTTCGAGCCTATCATCAAGGCAAGATATGAGCAAACAATCCACGAATTTGTTGAAAAAATCGGCGGAACCATTACTCAGACCGCTGCGCTTGCACTTATAAGAAAAGTTATTGATGATGATGCAATTGCAGTTGCGGCGGCAGGCTCTCTCCCCGGCTGTATGCAGAGAATGTGGACAACTGATGCTCCCAATTCCTATAATATGGAATACGGCTATTCCTGTATGGGTTATGAAATTGCAGGTGCTCTTGGTTCAAAAATGGCTGAGCCTGATAAAGAGGTTTACGCTTTCTGTGGTGATGGTAGCTATTTGATGCTTCATAGCGAGCTTGTTACTTCAATTCAGGAAAACAAGAAAATCAATGTTCTTCTCTTTGATAACTCAGGCTTTGGTTGTATTAACAATCTTCAGATGTCAAACGGTATCGGAAACCTTGCAACAGAATTCCGCAAACGTGATGAAAACGGCAACCTTCTTGGCGAGCTTATCCCTATTGACTTTGCAATGAATGCGGCAGCTTATGGTGTTAAAACTTACACTGCAAAAACTCTTGAGGAGCTTGAAGCAGCCCTTATTGATTCAAAGAAACAAACTGTTTCAACTCTTATTGATATCAAGGTACTTCCCAAGTCAATGACCGATGGTTATGGCGCTTGGTGGCACGTTGGTATCGCATCCACATCATCAAAAGAAGCAGTTAACTCTGCTTTCAAAAATAAAGACGAAAATCTTAGAAAAGCGAGGAAATTCTGATGCTTGATAAAAACAAAGTAAAACTCGGTATTGCTCCTATCGCGTGGACAAACGACGATATGCCGGATCTTGGAGCAGAAAACACATTTGAGCAATGCATTTCGGAAATGGCTCTTGCAGGCTTTACCGGTTGCGAGGTTGGTAACAAATACCCTAAAGATACTGCAGTGCTCAAAAAAGCTCTTGACCTTCGTGGCATGCAGATTTGCAACGCATGGTTCTCAACATTCCTTACAACAAAACCCTATGAAGAAACCGAAAAGGAATTCATCAAGCACATCACATTCCTTAAAGAAATGGGTGCAAAGGTTGTTGGCGTTTCCGAACAGGGACATTCAATTCAAGGTACAGACCTTTCCATTTTTGATGATAAATATGTTATGAATGATGAAGAATGGGCTATGCTTTGCACAGGTCTTAATAAGCTCGGCAAAGTTGCAAAGGATATGGGCATCACTCTCACATTCCATCACCATATGGGCACAGTTGTTCAGACTGCTGCTGAAATTGACAGAATGATGGAAAACACAGATCCAGAGCTTTTCAATCTTCTTTTTGACTCAGGCCACCTTGCATACTGCGGTGAAGATTATATGTACATTCTTAAAAAATATATTAAACGTATCAAGCACGTTCACCTTAAAGACATCCGCCCCGATGTTATTGCAGATGTTAAGGCTAAAGGTGAAAGCTTCCTTCAGGGCGTTCGCAAAGGTACTTTCACAGTTCCCGGTGACGGTGTGATTGACTTTGCTCCCATATTCGAGGTTCTTGCAGAAAATAATTACGAGGGCTATGTTCTTGTTGAAGCAGAGCAGGACCCTGCCATTGCAAATCCCTTTGAATATGCACTTAAGGCAAGAAAATACATTGCTGAAAAAGCAGGTTTATAATTATAGAGAGGTAATCTAAAATGGCTGAAAAAATCAAATATTTTTGTAATGGTCAGTTCAAAGAATCAAAAACTGATGTCTGGTATGACCTTTACAATCCCAGCACAGGTGAAATAACCGGTCACGCACCTTGCTGTACTAATGATGAAGTTCTTGAAGCAATTGAAGCTGCTAAAGCTGCATACCCCGGTTGGAGTGCAACTCCTGCAATCAAAAGAGCTCAGATTCTTTACAACGTCCGTGACCTTCTCATTAAAAATATGGAAGAACTTACAACTCTCGTTGCAGAAGAAAACGGCAAGGTATGGAGTGAGGCCGAAGGTGATGTTCTTAAGGCTAAAGAAGGCACAGAGCTTGCAACTCAGGTTCCCTCTCTTATGATGGGTGAAAGCCTTATGGACGCTTCATCAGGCTTTGATACAACTCTTTATCGTGAATCTATGGGTGTTTTTGCAGGTATTGTTCCCGTTAACTTCCCCGCTATGATTCCTTTCGGTTGGATGGTTCCCACCTGCGTTGCTTGCGGTAACACAATCGTTCTTAAGGCTGCGTCCCTCACACCCAAAACCGCATTGAGAATTGCTGCCCTTTATAAAGAAGCAGGTATTCCCGATGGTGTTGTTAACATTGTTACCTGCTCAAGAAACGAAATCAACACTCTTCTTGACCACCCGGATATTAAGGGTATCACTTTCGTTGGTTCCACACCCGTTGGTAAGCTTATTTATGAAAGAGCTGCAAAAGCAGGTAAAAGAGTTCAGGCTCTTTGCCAGGCTAAAAACCACGCTCTTGTTCTTGAAGATGCACCTATTGAAAGAACGGTTGCAGGCATTATCAACTCTGCTTATGGTTGTGCAGGTCAGCGTTGTATGGCACTTTCCTGCTGTGTAGTTCAGGAATCAATCGCTGATAAATTTGTTGCTGAACTTAAAAAGCAGGCTATGAATATCAAAGTTGGTAAATCTATCGATAAAACCTCAAAGCTTGGACCGCTTACATATAAAAAACACTATGATGAGGTTGTTGCAGACATCGAAAAAGGTGTTAAAGAAGGTGCAACTCTTGTTCTTGACGGCAGAAACCCTGAGCTCCCCGATGAAATCAAAAACGGCTACTTTGTTGGACCCACAATCTTTGATAATGTTACAGAAGATATGACAATCGGCAGAGACGAGGTTTTCGGTCCCGTTCTTTGCATTAAGAGAGTTAAAGACTTCCATGAGGGTCTTGCAGTTATGAATGCTAACCCCTACGCTAATGGTTCTGTTATTTTCACTCAGAATGGTCACTATGCGAGAGAATTTGCTCGTCATACTCACGGCGGTATGGTTGGCGTTAACGTTGGTATTCCCGTTCCCATTGGCTTCTTCCCATTCTCAGGTCATAAGGATTCATTCTTCGGCGACCTTCACTGCCTCGGCAAAGATGCTTACCGCTTCTTTACAGAAAGCAAATGTGTAACTACCCGTTGGTTTGATGAAGATGAAATTAAGAAAACAGAAGTTTCAACTTGGGACGGCACCATCTGATTTTGTTAATTTAACATTGAAAGGACATAATAACTATGCTTAATATCGGTATTATCGGTGCAGGACGCATCGGCAAGGTTCATCTTGAATCAATTTCATATCACGTTAAAAATGCTGTTGTTACCGCAATTGCAGACCCTTTTATGAATGACGAAACCAAAGCATTCTGCGAAGGCTTCGGTGTTGAAAAAATCTACACAGATTACAAAAAAATCATTGAAGACGAATCAATTGATGCAGTTCTTGTTTGCTCTTCAACTGATACTCACGCTCCAATTTCAATTGAAGCAATCAATGCAGGTAAGCATGTTTTCTGCGAAAAGCCACTTGCAAACACAGTTGACAAAATTCTTGAAATTGCTGAAGCTCTTAAGGCTCATCCCGAGGTTAAATTCCAGGTTGGCTTTAACCGTCGCTTTGACCATAACTTTGCCGCAGTCAGAAAAGCTTATGATGAAGGCAGAATTGGTGATGCTCAAATCCTTAAAATCACTTCTCGTGACCCACAAGCACCACCTGTTGGCTACTGTGCAGCAAGTATCTTCCTTGATATGACAATTCATGATTTTGATATGGCTTGCTTCCTTACAAACAGTGATGTTGAAGAACTTTATGTTTATGCTGATGCGCTTATCAATCCCGGCATCCGTGAGTATGGTGACTTTGATACAGCTATCATTTCAATGAAAATGAAAAATGGTGCTCTTGCGGTTATTGATAACTCCCGTCAGGCAATGTACGGCTATGACCAGAGAGCTGAGCTTTTCGGCTCAAAAGGTATGGTTGCAACTGCAAACGATACACTTTCAACTGCAGTTGTTTCCGACGCTAACGGTGTTACAGGTGAAAAGCCTCTCTATTTCTTCCTTGAAAGATATATGGGTTCTTTCTCAGAAGAGGTAAGACAGTTTGTTGACTGCTGTTTAAACAACAAAGAAACACCTGTTGGTATCCATGCAGGTCTTCAGTCAGTTAAGATTGCCCTCGCTGCTGAAAAATCAGCTAATGAAGGCAGAGCTGTTAAATTATCGGAGATTTAATAAAAATGTCAGATAAAAACTATGATATTATAGTTATTGGTGCAGGTTGCGGCGGTTTAACCGCTGCAGCTTGTGCCGCAAAAGAGGGCAAAAAAGTTCTCTTACTTGAACGCCACAACACCCCGGGTGGCTTCGCTTCAAGCTTTATAAGGGGTAGATTTGAATTTGATGTAAGTCTTCATCAGCTCTGCGGTTTCGGAAACTCTGCAGGGTCAGGTGAAGTGCGCCAGATTTTTGATTATCTTGGTATCAGTGAAAAAATCAAATGGGCAGAAATACCCGAAGCATACAGGCTTATTACAAAATCTTCTGATGGCTCCCCAATTGATGTTATAATGCCTTTTGGTATTGAAAATTACATTGAGGCTATGGAAAAATATGTTCCCGGCAGCAAGCCATCAATGATAAAGCTGTTTAATTTAGCTGAGGAAATTGTTAAATCAAGCGAGCATTTTGCTGAATTTGAGTTTAAAAAAAGCCCCTCTGTTTTGAGAAGAATTTTAAAAGACCATGGCAACTTCATAAGAACTGCGCCTTATTCTGTAAATAAAGTTTTAAATGCTTTAAAAGTGCCGAAAAAAGCTCAGGAAATCTTTACTGCATATTGGCTTTATCTCGGTGTTGATTGCGAAAGATTAAGCTTTATTCACTATATCTCTATGGTATATATGTATCTTAACTTTGGTGCAGTTACACCAAAAATGAGAAGCCATGAAATGAGCATGGCTTTAGCAGGTGCTATTGAAGATAACGGTGGAGAAATCCGCTATAATTCCCATGTTTCAAGAATACTTTTTAAAGACGGACAAGCTTCCGGAGTCATTCTTAAAAATGGCGAAAAGATTATGTGTAATCATATTATCGCAAACTGCTCACCCACTACAGCTTACGGAAAAATGATGAAAGCAAAGGATGTTCCCGAAAGTGCCTTGAAACGCATAAACGCTCGTTCTTTTGGTATGCGTGGTGCCTGTGTTTATCTTGGATTAAATCGTTCTCCAAAGGATTTGGGTATAACCGAGCATTCATATTTTATTACCGATACTGCAAATTCCGTTGATCAGTTCGGGTTAATGAAGAACATTGATACCAACAATGCCCAGGCGGCAGCTTGCTTGAATATTGCTGACCCTAACTGTTCTCCTGCAGGCACAACAATTCTTTGTTTAACAACTCTTTACAGTGACAACTGTTGGGCAAACATCAACCCCGAAAACTATTTCGATGAAAAAGATATGCTTGCCGCACGGTTGATTGCAAATTTTGAAACTGCTACAGGCATAATAATCCATAACTCTATTGAAGAGTTAGAGGTTGCAACCCCTGTTACCTTTGCAAGATACACTTATACGCCTCAAGGAACGGTTTATGGCTATTACGGCGATGATTGGGATGGTATTATTCCGAGAATTATGACAGAGGCAAGTGATTGTGACACCAAAGGTCTTCGCTTCTGCGGTGGTTGGGGTGCTCAGCTTTCAGGTATGAGCTCTGCAATTGCTTCAGGCAGAAATGCGGCTTTTGCAACCTTTGATGACTTGGAAAATGAAAAAAACAAGGAGGAAAACCAATGAAAAATAAAATCAAGGTTGAATCCTCTTTCAGAGATATAAAGAATTTTATTAATATTCCTTCTAACAGAAAAGGGATTATTGATGAAGCTCCTGATACACCTGTAAATGCTAACTTTGCAGTTAACTCTGCCGCTAACTTTCTTCACCCTACAACACAGTATCTGAGAGTAAAGCAGGTTGCAGAAATTTCAAGAGATGTTCGGGCGTATGTGCTTGAGCCTGATGCTTCACACGGTACTGCAAAACTTGCCTACTTCAGACCGGGGCAATATTTAAGCATTACATTAAATATCGGCTCTGCAGTTGTTACAAGGCCTTACACAATATCTTCTTCTCCCCTGCGGTCTGTTGATGACGAATATGTAATAATAGTCAAGAAAATTCCCCACGGGTTTGCTTCAACGCATATTTTCAACACATGGGTAAAGGGTACTCAGATTGTTGCGTCTGCACCGCAAGGTGATTTTTATTATCAGAAGTTAAGAGATTCTAAAAACATTATTGCAGTTTGCGACAGCAACGGAATTTCTTCTTTTTTATCTATGGCAGAAGCTGTTGCCGACGGCACACTCGACATAGATTTAACTCTCCTTTATTCTGCAAGAAAAAGAAATGAAACCATAATGACGGAGCGTTTGGCAGAGCTTTCAGAAACAACTGATAAATTCCGCGTTATTTATGTTTTAAGCGATGAGAGAGCAGATAAATGCGAAAGAGGTTTTGTCACAAAAACTTTGATTGAGAAATATGCACATGCCTCTAAATACAGCATTTTTGTTTGCGGTTCTACAGCTCTTTACAACAGAATAACACCGCAGATTGCTGAGTTAAAATTAGAGAAAAAATACATTCGGTTTGGTCTTAGCGGTCAGATTGTTAACCCTGCATCTCTCCCCGATTTCCCAAAAGACGAAATAGGCAAAACATATTTCTGCAAGGTCATAAAAAACGGCGAGCCGATTGCAACAATTCCTTGTGCCACCGAAGAAACACTTTTAGTCAGCTTAGAACGCGAGGGCATTAAGTCCCCCTCCTCCTGCCGTTCAGGTGAATGCGGATTTTGCAGGGCAAGACTTACAAAGGGTAATGTTTTTATACCAAACGGAATTGATTCACGACGACTTGCAGACTCAAGCCACGGAATTATTCATCCCTGCTGTTCATATCCTATGAGTGACTTAACCTTAATAATCAATTAAAAAAGAGAGTATTCGGAAAATCAAGTTTTCTGAATACTCTCAATATTTTATTATTCCTTACTTATTTAAAATCATCAAAGCCATCATCTGCAGGTTTCGCTTCACTTTTTGCAGGTTTTGAAACAACCAAAGGCTCCTCCGGATTAAGTGTTACTTTAGCATAAGAAACTGCATTTTCAACATCCGCAACCAAATCAACGGGCTGACCGCCTGAAAGCTTATGAGCAATAGCAGCATTTTGCTTTTTGATTTCTTCTAAAGCGTCACTTAATTGATTCTCCATTTGCTTGACACTGACAACAACATAGCCGAAAACGCCGAAAATTATTATACCATAAACAAATGCATAAACAGAAAACTGGGTTGAAGCATCAAAGAAAATAAGCAATATAATTGACGGAATTATTAATACAAGAACAATAAAAGCTACAACAGAAAGAGCTTTTTTTAAAATAGGATTCAAAGCAAATACCTCCGATTATTTATTTTCAGCTGCTATACGCTGAAGACCTTCAAAACCGATTTTTACGGAATCAAAAACATCCATATCATAGCATAAATCTTGCTCAATTACAATATATTGAACACCAATTTCTTTGCAAGCGCGATAACAAGCACCTAAATCAAGGTTACCTGTGCCACATTCGGCAAATCTTTGAGCATTATTAACAATTCTCATATCTTTAAAATGGCAAACCTCAACTCTGCCTTTAAGCTTTTTGAGGTATTCTGCAGGGTTAACGCCACCAACCTGCATCCAATATGTATCGGGAATGAAATGAAGAGTATCAGCAGAGGTTTCCTCAATAAGTCTTTCAAAGGTGCGCTTACAATCATAAACTTCAAATTCAAAAGCGTGGTTATGATAGCAAAGTTGTTTTCCTTGTTCTTTCATTTTAGCACCGATTTCATTACATTTCTGAATAAAACCGCTGACTCCCTCAAAGGATTCGTGAATGTTACCCGGCATAGCACCGATGCCTATATTATCACAATGAATAAGGTTATGCTCATGAATGAGCGCGTCCAAATCATTCTTCATTCTTTCATAAGGCTTATGGGTTACGCAAACATCCATTTTATATTTATCAACAAGCTCTGCAACAATTTCAGGGTGAATATCACCAATTGCTGAAATCTGAATAACATCGCAACCGATGCTTTGAAGAAATTTAAGAGTTGTTTCAAAATCCTCTGCATTTTTGCATTTATCACGCAAAGTATATAACTGAACACCAAGCTTAATATCGCTCATAAAATCACCAATCCTATAACTATGTATTCTCATTTTATCACACAATTTAATAAAGTAAAGTTTTTTTTCGTCTATTGTGCAATTTATTTATAAAAACTCTTGATTTTTTTCAAAAAGTGTTTAAAATGAATGTGTATGGAAAGAAAATGAAATTTCTTGTAAGAAGGCGAAACTATGGCAAAATATCTTATTGTAAACGCTGATGACTACGGAATGTGTACAGCAGCTAACGAAGCAGTTGAAGAGCTTTTCCAAGGCGGTTGGTTGAAATCTGCAACCATTATGATGCCCTGTCCTGGTGCAGAGCACGCTGTTCACTTTTCTATTGACCACCCCGAATATGCAATCGGTATTCACACCACTCTCACAAGTGAATGGGGTAAATATCGTTGGAAACCTTTAACAGACGGCAAATCTCTTCTTGATGAAGAAGGCTTTATGTGGCACGAAAGTGACCAGGTTGAAAAGAACGCTTCTTATGAGGATATTGAAAAAGAGGTTCGTGCTCAGATTGACCTTGCTCACAAAATGGGTATGAAGCCCAGCCATGTTGATAATCATATGGGTTCACTTTATGGTCACTACACAGGCAGATTAGGTCTTTCAAAGCTTGCTCTTAAAATCTGCGGTAGCTATGGCTATGCTTATCGCCTTTATACCAAAGCTGATAAAAGAATCTGCCCTAACGGCACTCCCTACCCTCTTTATGCTGCGGTTACAATTCTTTCAAAGCTTTGGGGTAAAAAATATAATGTTATAATTCCTGATTATCTCCTTTTCCCTGATTGGAATGACGATATGAGAGTCAGCTACGAGGTTTATCGTGATACTATTCTCAAAATCTGGACCAATATTCCTGACGGCGTAACAGAAACCTTTGTTCATCCCTCTGTTGAAAATGATGAGCTTAAAGGCATTACAGGCAGATGGAAAGACAGAGTCTGGGAATACCAGCTTATGAAAGACCCTTATGTACATAAATACCTTAAAGACCACGGCGTTGAATTAATAAGCTACAGAGAGCTTATTAAAATGAAAGGCGGCAAGGTCAAGGGTTGATAAAAAAATCAAGGAACGGCGGTTGCCGTTCCTTTTTTTGATGAACTTATTTTTTTATTATATTCATTTGGGTTTTTTCGCTTTTTCTGACGAGTTTTTCACGCAAACCGTCCTCTGATTGGTTAGTTTGGTTAATATAAAATATACTAATGATACTTCACCAATTACAAACAACACATTCAAAATTTTATCAAATGTTGAAGAAAACAATGGTGCTAATTCATTAGGATAAAACTCGTAAAAATAATAGCGCGCCTTCTCTGTTTCAAATTCATACAAATCTGATAAATCATCTTCAGATTTATATACCGCTGATGTTAACTTCAACTCACTATCAATATATTCAGTGAAGCCAATAATCACATAAAAGGAATTAAATATATCAACAACCTTAACAGAATTAACAAAAGATTTATTTTTTGTATCAACATCATATGGATTAAACGGAATGAGCTTATATGGTTTAATCTGAATGAGCGAATTGTTTTTGGACTGAAGAAAATTAATTATAATATTCTCAGTTCTTGTTAATCGAGTTAAATTAGCACCCACAACTTGTTTTGGCAATTCAGAACAACTCAAAAAATCTTCTTTGCCGTATGCCCAATTCAGGAGATAATAGTCCTCTATGTTATTCTCCGAATTATAATTAAAAATATCGTTAAACACAAGTTTGTTGGGTAGAGTGTTTGTCTCCTCCTCTGTTTTAAAAGCAACAACCACTATGAATAATGAATTTAATAATATCGTTAACAAAGAGGATACAACTAAAAATTTAAAATTCAATTTTTTCATAATCCACCTCATTAATTAAAAAATATCATAAAAAATCAGGGCATAACAATAACACCATCAGAATTCTCTGCAAACTCTGTCGCAACTTTTGATAAATCAACTGCATCTTTTTCAATTTCTTCAATAATGATTTCGGGTGGGTTTCTGTCATATTTTGTGTCTGCTTCCCCTTTTTCACCTGAAAATGAAACCCCAAATAAAATTTCACAATCTTGAGGAACAAGGAATACTTCATATCCTGTTTCAGTATGGTAACCACTTAACATCTGAGTTTCAACCAATTTGTGTTTATACTCTTTCTGGAAGTCACCCTTAATATGAATATACTTATCCTCTTGTGTGTTGTTTTTTAAAATTATATCTGTGTTAAAAACCACAGTTTCATCCTTAATCTTATAATCACTTAAACTTGCGGTAACAATTGTAATATTTTCATTCTGATTAGTTTCCTTATTTTCACCACTGTTGCAAGATGTTGCTGCAAAAAGCAGTGTTATGCACAATAAAGTAAGTATTATATATTTTTTCATTTTGAAAACCATCCTTTCGACCAATAATATCCACCTTTAGCTTTAGGTTTTAAAACAGATGTATCGCTCCAGTATATACGTATAAAAAAATCAGGGAACGGTTCTGTGATTGGGTTGTTTTATATGTAAAACCGCCACTGATTTTAAATTTTTAAAAAGGCGAAAAGCCTTGAAACACAAGGGATTATGGCTCAATCATAGAACCGTCCCCTGATTGGTCTTCTCTATTCTATATTTTGCCACAACATAATAGCGATAACAACAATTATTCCAATTCCGTATATCAATGACTCATCAAGGAATTTCTGGCTATATGATTTATTTTTTTGTATTTTACGCAACAAAAAGTAAAAGCCAACCTCTATTAAAGAAAGGATAACAACTACGCCACTTATAAATATAATCTTGTAAAACATATCAGACCTCTATCATGCATATATCGCCTTAAAACCAGTTGAAAGAATTTTATGTAGGACAGGGGACGGTTCTATGTCTTAATTGTTTTGCATAAAACAATCCCCAAATCCTATTAAATTTTAAAGGTCAAAACCCTTGTTTTAAAGGTTTTAAGACTTTCAAGAGCAGGACACAGAACCGTCCCCAGTCTTGTCTGCCTTGGCATATATTTCACCTCGGCTCTATTCTAACCTGGCAACTGCATTTTGTCAACACAGAGAACCATCCCCTGTGTTTCAGCAGAAACTTTATTGTGAGTTTTTACAAACTTGCAACGAAAATGTTATGAAAACCTACAAAAAGGATGTAAAAAAATTAATTTTTATGAAAAACACTATTGATTTTATTGCAATTTATGGTATTATGATATAAATGCGTTGAGCAAGAGAGTAGAAGTTAATTGAAGTTTCAGAGAGATGTGCCTTGGCTGGAAGCACATTACGGATGTTTTCTTTGAAGTTCACTTGTGAGCAGCGTGGCTGAACCGTTTAGTAGGCTACGACGGGTGTAACCGTTACATTACAGACGAGTGTTTGCTCTGATGCAAAAATTAAGGGTGGTACCGCGGAGATTGTCTTCGTCCCTTTTGGGATGGAAGGCTTTATTTTTTTACGTTACTTTTACAAAGGGTAAGCTTTACGGGGCGACCCACCACTGAAAATCACACTACCTTTACAATTTGATTATTATTGTACCACCCACCACCTGCGGTGGTCCCCCCTCCTTTTTCTGCGAAAAAAGAGGGATAGTTCTCGCATCACTTTTACTTAGTTCAAAAATTTTTAGTAATATATTTTGAAAGGATGAAGAAAATGCTTCAAAAGGCACAGCAGTTGAAAGAGCAATTCAGCGAAAAGGTTGCTGCGGCAACAGTTCCTGCAGAGCTTGAACAAC
The DNA here is from genome assembly GCA_045594685.1 of Acutalibacteraceae bacterium. Classification (GTDB taxonomy): domain Bacteria; phylum Bacillota; class Clostridia; order Oscillospirales; family Acutalibacteraceae; genus DTU089. The sequence goes on from JAZNYZ010000009.1 coordinate 87,212, forward strand.
TCAGAATTGAATTTTTAGGCAAAAAAGGACCTATTTCTTCTCTTATGGGTGAGCTACGCAACATTCCCAACGAGCAGAAAAAGGAAGCAGGTCAGATTATCAATGATGTTAAGCAGTTCATTGAGGCTACCATTAACGAAAAAAGAATCGAGCTTATGAAGCTTGAGGAAGAGCGCCTTATTAACAGTGCGGAAGATTATGATGTTACCTTCCCTATTTCAGAGGATACCGGTTCATATCATCCCATCACCCTCGTTCAGCGTGAGGTTGAGGATATTTTCGCAGGAATGGGCTTCTCAATTGAGGACTATGACGAAATCGTTGACGATTACCATTGCTTCGAAGCGCTTAATATACCCAAGCACCACCCTGCCCGTGATATGCAGGATACCTATTATTTAAGCACAAACCAGCTTTTAAAAACCCACACATCTGCAGCACAGAATGCTATACTTATTAAATATACTAAAGAGCTTGAGGCAGACCGCCCCATCCGTGTTATTTTCCCCGGCAGATGCTTCAGAAATGAAAAGATTGATGCTTGTCACGAAAACACCTTCTTTCAGATGGAAGGCGTTATGGTTGATAAAGATATTTCAATATCTAACCTTATTTACTTTATGAAAACAATGCTCTCCGAAGTTTTTCAGAGAGATATTACTGTTAGACTTCGTCCCGGCTTCTTCCCCTTTGTTGAACCCGGCTTTGAGCTTGATATTCAGTGCCTTATCTGTGGCGGTGAGGGTTGTCCCTCTTGCAAGGATTCAGGTTGGCTTGAGCTTTGCCCCTGCGGTATGATTCACCCCAATGTTCTTACAGCTGCAGGTCTTGACCCTGAAAAATACACAGGCTTTGCTTTTGGTCTCGGTCTTACAAGACTTGCAATGATGAGATACGGAATTAAAGATATCCGTGTTTTCAACTCCTGCAACCTTAAAGCTCTTTCACAGTTTGAGAACGCAACTTTCACAGATTCTGAAAAGGAGGTCAAATAAATGTTTGTTTCAATTAACTGGATTAAAGAATATGTTGACCTCGAAGGTCTCGACATTAAAAAGCTTATTAACTCATTCACTCTTGCAACTGCAGAAGTTGAAGATATCATCGTTAAAGGTGAAGATTTAAGAGATGTTGTTGTTGGTGAAATTCTTTCAATAGAAAACCACCCCAACTCAAAGAAGCTTCATCTTCTTAAGGTTGACGGCGGCGACAGAATTTATGATGTTGTTTGCGGTGCACCCAATGTTCGCGAGAATATGAAAATTGCTTTCGTTAAAGCAGGCGGCAGAGTTCCCGCAGGCGAAATCACAAAGGCAACCGTTGCCGGCTATGAATCCGAGGGTATGTGCTGTTCAGCATTCGAGCTTGGTCTTTCCGATGATAAATCAGGTCTTATGGAAATTGATGTTGATGCTCCCAACGGAACAAATCTTAAGGATATTTACCCCATTGATGACATTATTTTTGAGGTAGATAACAAATCTCTCACAAACCGTCCTGACCTCTGGGGTCATTATGGTATTGCAAGAGAATTTGCAGCTCTTACAGACAGAGAGCTTAAACCCCTTCCCCTTTCTGACCTTGCGTATGACGGTGATGAGAAGATTAAGGTTACTGTTGGCAGAGATGACCTTGTTTACAGATATTCATGCGTAAAAATGGATAACATTACAAAGAATGTTAGTCCCTTTGCTATGCAGATTCGTCTTTACTACTGCGGTATGAGAGGAATAAATCTTCTTGCTGACCTTACAAACTATATTATGCTTGAAATGGGTCAACCCACTCACGCATTTGATGCAAACAAGATTGACGAAATCGTTGTTGACACACCCAAAGAGGATTGCAAATTCACAACTCTTGATAACACCGAAAGAGATATTACAACAGATACTCTCCTTATTCAGAACGGCTCAACACCCGTTGCAATTGCAGGTATTATGGGCGGTCTTGATTCAGAAATCGTTGGCGATACAAATGCGGTTGTTCTCGAATGTGCAAACTTTGACGGTGTCAGCGTAAGAAAATCTTCTTCAAGACTCGGTCTTCGTACAGATGCTTCTGCTCGTTACGAAAAAATGCTTGACCCTGAAATGACCGTTACTGCTGCAAAGCGTTTTGCATACCTTCTTCAAAGCATTGATAAGGGCGCAAGAGTTGCTTCTCAGCTTACAGATGAATATGTAAGAAAATACCCCGAAATCAATATCAGCTTCAACAAGGCTTATGTTGATAAATACACAGGTATTGATATTTCAGAAGATAGAATTCTCAAAACTCTTACTGCACTTGGCTTTGGTATTGAAAAAGACGGTGAAGAATTCAAGGTTAAGGTTCCCTCCTTCCGTGCAACAAAGGATGTTACAATTAAAGCTGATATTATTGAAGAAATCACCCGTATTTATGGCTATGATAACTTCAGCATCATCACAACAAAGAGTCCCTTGAAGCCTGTTAAGAGCTCCCCTGTTCGCTCTCAGAGCAACGAAATGAAGGATATTCTTGTTAAGCACTATAATCTTCACGAGGTTCACTCATATATCTGGTGTGATGTGAGAAAATATAAAAAGCTGGGCATTGAGGTTGAAGAAAATGTTAAGGTTCTTAATATTGAAAGCTCCGATAACGGAACTATTCGTAACTCAATGATTCCCACTCTCCTTTCTGCAGTTTCCGATAACAAGGATTTCTCTGACAGCTACGGTATTTTTGAAATCGGTCGCGTTGCAGCAGGCGTTAAAGAAGACGGCACTGCAAATGAACGCAGAAGATTAGGCATTGTTCTCTTTGATAAAACTGTTTCCGAAAAGGATTTGTTCTTCAAGGCAGTTTCAATGGTTAATGAAATCTTCTTGCAGATTAAGCACAAAGCTCCCGTTCTTACAAAGGTTCAGCCCTCTCACGCCTGGCAGCATCCCAAGAACACAGCTGAAATTGCTTGCGACGGTATAAAGGTTGGTGCAATCAACACTCTTCACCCGGCAAATGCGCAGAAGCTTGATAAAAATGGTGTTGCAGTCTGCATCGAAATTGATATTGATGATTTCATTGCAATCGGTGGCGACAACATTTCTTTTGTTGAACCCTCAACTCAGCAGTCAACTTATTACGACCTTTCACTTATAATGAAAGAGGGCATTACCTTCGCTGACCTTTCAGAATGCTGGAATAAGCTTGGTCTTTCTGAGCTCAACAATGTTAAGGTTATTGACACTTATGAAAAAGACGGTGTTAAGAGCCTTACAATCCGCCTTATCTTCTCTTCTAAGGAGAAAACTCTTGAAATGGATGAGGTTCAGGCTTGGATTGATGAAGTTTTAGCAAATCTCAAGGAAATCGGCATAGAAATGAGAGCTTAAGGCACTATTTAAAGAACTTTAAACAAATGTTTGATTTTTCTTAATAAATAACTGTTGTAATTTTTAAAGTTATCGTTTATAATGATAGCATAGTTTATAGGAGGTGTTTATATGACAGATAAAACAATACAGTTTACAATCAGTGACGACCACGAAAGAGAGATGCGTGAGATTCTCGTAACCGTTTATAACGCTTTGGTTGAAAAGGGTTACAACCCCACAAGTCAGCTTGTAGGTTATATCTTGTCCGAAGACCCCACCTACATCACAACTCACAACAATGCAAGAAGTCTTATTCGTAAGATTGACAGAGATGAGCTTCTTCAGGCTCTTCTTAAGGCTTATCTTCACTAAGGAGTGTTTATTTTGGCTGATAACAAAAGCTTTTTAACCTACAAGGGCAAGCCCCTTGTTCGCAAAGGCAACACAATTTACTACGGTGATATTAACGACCCTTATGTTACCCTTCTTTCCGTTGTTGAATCCCACGAGGTTCACGGCGTTAAGATTGCAGATAAGGTTAAGGTTCAGCTCGTTAATACAAAAGAGGAAAATCCCCTTGTTGCTATTGAAAAAAGTTCTGATAAAAACGGAATGTATGCGGCAATTGAAATCGCTTCAATCTGGCTTGAAAGAGCATTGAAAGCATAAAAAATCAACTCACTCAACTATTTCGGTTGAGTGAGTTTTTATTTTATATTCTTATTTATTCACTTTTTTGTTATTTGCAATTTCTAAAAGCTGCTTTCTTGAAGACACACCTAATTTACCATATATATTTTTATTATGGTACTTCAGGGTGTTTTCTTTTATATTCATTTTTGCGAGAACATCTTTAGTTCCGTTGCCCTCAAGATATAAATCAAATATCATTTTTTCGGTAACGGTAAGAGTCGGTATCCCGTTTTGAAAAAGCTCAATTTTTTCGGCATCCTCATTATTTTCGGCAACTACCGTTTCCTTAACATCTACATTACTTTCTATAGAATTATTATCAGTATTCACAGTTAAAAGTGCTTTTCTTTTTTCTTCATCCTGCATAAGAAAATTCAGACCTAAAAGGAATAATTCGCTGATAATATATGAAAAGGAAAGCAATTCAAAGCCGAAATCAACAAATTGCTCAAGGAACCAAACACCGATATTAACCATAACCGCCAGGGTGAGCACTATCCCCTGACTGCTTGAAGCAACAAGCTTTTTAACTGAGGTTTTAATAATAATGCCAACCATTGTGGCAAAATAAGCTAAAAGATAAATATAATAAGTTATATGCCAGGGACCGTAAACCTTATTAAGAACAGAAACACCGTTAACAACCTGAAGAGTAACATCTTTATAATATAAATCAAGGTAACCGGGGCTTGCAGCTACAAGAAAAACTAAAATACCAACAACAAAAAGCAGATACGGTAAAGCCTTGTTAAATTTGAGCTTAATTGCTTTCGCTATAATCATCAGCATTGCCATTGGTAAGAACACCGAGCCCAGATAGGAAACTCTGTTTGCCATTAAAGCTGCTTCAAGTGTATCGGAAACCGCTAAGCAAAGATAGCCTACATTAACTATGAAAACGCAGGAAAAAAGCAAAACAAACCATAGCTCCCGCTTTTTAATCAAAAGGAAATAGCCCAGCAATAACCCGAAGGATATAATGGCAGTTGCAATATAAACTCCGACGAGACTTGCAGTTTTTTCACCCGAAGTTGAACAACCGCTAAAGCTTAACAATATTAAAAACGAAGAAATCAAGGAAAAAATTGACTTTTTCATAACGCACTCCTAACTCACATAGACTTACACCAAAAACAGTGCTTCCCACACTTTTTCCCACACTTTTTTTAAAGAAAAACCCAATTTCCCACACTTTTCTTACAGTAAGTGTGGGGATTTTATTATTTATATTAATTATAATAAGTACAGTAGGATAATAAGAAGGATATAAAACCTACCTTTTCTTTCCATGGGGTATCTTTGTTACACGGAATTGTCGGTCCTGTAACGCTCTGCGTGGGAGTGCCAATGAACACGCAGACCGCCCTTTTAATGTAATTATATCATATTACTGAAACACTGTCAATTAACATCATTCAGCACAAGGAGTGGTTTTATGAAAAAGAAAAACTTGAAAGGCTTTATCAGCATAATGCTGACCTTAGCAATGGTAATCAGTCTGCTACCTGTGGCTACCCTCCCCGCTTCTGCGGCAGAGCTCATAGGCAAGGACACGATTTCTTCCGTTGCCATCACGGTGGGGCGTCCCATTGTGGGGGAGCCCCTGGCGAATTGTGTTCCCACGACGACTCTTTGTGACATCACTTGTACATGGGCCGTTCGTGGACTTAAAGGCACTACGGAAGTGCCTGCTTCCACCATTGCCGAGGAAGGAACGACCTACTATCTGGCGATGGTACTGACGCCAAAGCTTGCTCTTTACACTTTTGCCACCAGCGTCACGGGTACCGTTAACGGTAATACTGTGACGGTAGAGAGGGTGAGCAGCACCCAAATCGCCTGCATGGTTTCCCTGAAACCGTTGACCAGGGAGACTGAGGTTTCCGTCAGCGTGCCCCAGCCGATCTATGGCGCCATCCCCGGCACCCCTACTGTTACCGGCGGACACACTGTGACGGACTGCACATGGTGGAAAAGCACCGAAAGTGCTACTTCTCCCGAAACACAGCTCGGGGAAAACGAAGCATTTTCCCACGGTTATGACTATTATCTGGAGGCAACGGTGACGGCTGCGTCCGCCTCTCTGTTTGACGAAAGCACGGCGATTTCCGTTAATGGAAAAACTGCGGAGATTCTCGAACAGGGTACGAATACGATTCGCTTCCGCTACCATGTGGACAGTAGCGAGGTCATCTATGGTACAGGCATAATTTTTGTGGCTGACGGCAACGGCGGATACTGGCAGCTGGGCTACGGAGATACCAAAACCAATGGCAGCGGCTATACCGCCTCCTATGATCAAAGTGGTGTTCTTACGTTGACCAATACCGGCGACAGCGTAATCGGCGGAACCTGCAAGATTCCGGACGAGAGCGGGTACACCGGCATTTATGCCGGCAGCGACCTGACCGTGCGCTTTGAGGGCGATTTCCACTTTGACCTTTCGGGAACACCGAATACTGCTGCTTATGTCTATGGCATCTATGTTGACGGCGACCTGACCATCATCAACGGGTCTGCCGCTGACTGCACGGTCAGCTTCTCTCCTGCTGAGGGAATCCTTGCCTCCCGTGGCGGCGACGGTATTTACTGTTACGGTGACCTGACCGTCCTCAATGAGAGCAACAACGATTTCGTTCTGAACGCCGGCGCCGTAGGCGTTCGTCCGGTGAACGGCGCGGTGGAAGCCAATTTCACCAACAACGGCATTAATACTCCGGGCTTCATCACCATCGGTGACAACTGCACGGTGAACGCCACCGCCGCCAACGTGGAGCTGTCCGCCTGGGGCACGACCATCAGCCACGGCATCTACTGTTACCGCGACCTCACCATCAGGAAAAATGCTGCGGTGACTGCCACCGGCGGCAATATCAACCCCTCTGAGAGTGCCGAAACTCTGGATATGGGTAATTATCAGTATTGCTATGGCGTGCAGGCTGAGACCGGCAATATAACGGTCAACGGCGGCACCCTGACCGCAACCGGTGGAAATATCGACTTCGGCGACCTTACCGGCACAGGCAACTTCGGCACGGCTTTAGGACAAGACAGCTACGGCATCTATGGTACTAATATCACACTCAACGACGGCGCCATCACCGCCAAGGCAGGCTACAGCCGCTCCTCTGCTTATGCGAGCAGCAGCCTCAGCCGTGGCATTTTCTGTGGAGACCTGACGGTCAGCGGTGGCACACTTACTGCCACTGCAGACGACGCCTGGTTGGAGAGCACCGGTATTCGGGTTCAGAACAGCCTGAATCAGACCGGCGGAACGGTCAACGGCAAAGGCAGTCTGGCTGTCTGCACCGGAGGCGCAGGTACAGGCTCAAGGGGCATTTATGTTCAAAATGTCCTGACCGCCAGCGGTGGCAGTCTGACCGGTACCGGCGGTACCATGGGCAACGAGCTCTCCAGTGTAGGCTTAGAGGCAGGTACAATGGCCCTCAGCGGTACGGCGAAGATTACCGGCATCGGCGGCCTGGTCACGACTGCAAATATCGACACCCCGGTGACAGTGGCTTCGTCCTTCGCCTCCTATCCCGGCGACAGCATCGGCGTGTTTATTTCCAAAAGCCTGTCGGTGGACGGTAGTGCTGTTCTGACAGCCACCGGCGGAACCGTGAAAGGAAACTACGAGAAGGCGGGTCAAGCCATGAGCGTGGGTCTCCAAGTTCGCTCGGCGGACGGTTTCACCATCAGCGGCAGCGGCACGGTCGTTGCCTCCGGCGGCGAATCGGACTACGGCAACAAGGGCAACAGCACTAGCGACAGCAGCTGCGGTATTCATGGCGAAGTACCGTCTCTTACCATTGACGGCACCACGGTTATTGCCACCGGCGGCACGGTCTGCACGGAAGAAACGTCGAGCGACTATTACACAGGCGGCGTAAGCTACGGCATGTATCTACCCGGCAGCAGTCTGACGCTGCAAAACGGCGCAAAGCTCACCGCCACCGGTGGTGAGAATCCCAATTACTCCGCGAATTCGTCGCGCCCCTCCTATGTCAACGACAGCTACGGCGCCTATATCAAGGGCGACATCACTGTGACGGATTCCGTCCTTACCGCCACCGGCGGTCTCTCCACGAAAACCGTTGGTCTTTACAATGGCGGCACAGTGACGCTGAATGGTATGAACAGCCGTCTCACCGCCTCGGCGGACGATTATCACCAAGACGCTTATTATTATAACGGTAGCCCATGCAGCTATGGTGCCATGAACGGCGACGATATCAATCCCGGCGGTGCTTACACAGTAAACGGCGGCATTCTGCTCCTGCAGGGACAGACCGGAGCTATGGGTTACAAGACGGACAATACCATGACGGCAGGCACGATCATGGCCGGTAGCAGTCGGGACGGCTCTGACGCGGCAAGTATGGGCGGCTCCGCCGATTTCTCTACACTTGCCGACAGCAAATATGTGAAGGCGGACGGCAATACCGTGCACGTCACCATCAATGATTGGACCTACGGCGATGCGGCAAGCACGCCTACATACTCCACCCTTACGGGCGAGCCCACCATCCTCTGGACCGGAACCACCCGCGCAGGCAAAGCATATTCCTCCGACACAGCTCCCACGGAAGCAGGCAGCTATACCGTAACCGTCACCTATCCCGACGGTCAGACGGGCAGCGCCGACTTTACGGTGGCGCCTGTGCCGATCAACTCCTGCGTTGTGACCCTCGACGACTCTGAGCTCACCTATAACGGCTTGGAGCAGACCAAGGGCGTGACCGTCAGCTACAACGGGACGAAGCAGGTAGAGGGTGTTGATTATACTGTGACCGGCAACAAGCAAACCAATGCGGGTACCTATACGATGACGATAACCGGCACCGGCAACATTGAGGGAACCAAAACCGCCGACTTTACCATCTACAAAAAGCGCCCCACAGCGGAGGATTTCAACATCCCCGAAATCGCAGAATACGCCTACACCGGCAATCCGGTGGAGCTTCCCCTCCCAACGCTGAAGGAGCCCTACACGGGCGGCGGCACCATCACTGTTTACTATAACGACGTCACAACACAGCCCACCGAGATGGGTGAGTATACGGTGTGGTTTGAAATGACGAAAGGCGACAACTTCCTTAACGGTTCCAGTCTCGAATACGGCACACTGGTGATCAGACCCGCCGGTTTCGCCGTCATCGTCAACATCGAAGACTGGACCTACGGCGATACGCCCAAAACACCCACCTATACCGACTACGAGGGCGAGCCCACCATCCTCTGGACCGGCACCACCCGTGCAGGCAAAGCATATTCCTCCGACACAGCTCCCACGGAAGCAGGCAGCTATACCGTAACCGTTACCTATCCCGGCGGTCAGACGGGCAGCGCCGACTTTACGGTGAATCCCCGGTCGATCAACTCCTGCGTTGTGACCCTCGATAACTCTGAGCTCACCTATAACGGCTTGGAGCAGACCAAGGGTGTAACCATCAGCTACAAAGGGATAACGCAGGTAGAGGGCGTTGATTATATTGTCACCGGCAACAAGCAAACCAATGCGGACACCTATGCTATGACGATAACCGGCACCGGCAACGTTGAGGGAACCAAAACCGTCAACTTTACCATATACAGAAAGCGCCCCACGGCGGAGGATTTCAACATCCCCGAAATCGCAGAATACGCCTATACCGGCGAGAGGGTGGAGCTGCCCCCTCCCACGCTGAAGGAGCCTTACACAGGTGGTGGAACGATCACCGTTTACTATAACCTCGAAGTAACATCGCGCAGAGATATTGGTGAGTATGAGGTGACATTCCTCATGGGGGCTGGCACAAACTTCTACTCCAGTTCCTACTTAGAATACGGCACACTGGTGATTAAAGCTGCCGATATTTCCGACATCGTTCTCCGTGATCTGGACGTACCCCAGGCGGGCAAGACCCCCGATACGAGTGTATATTCCGGTTATTCCGCCCTCTACACCGTGCTGGATGTGCGTTGGTTGGATGAAGAGGACGCTGAGGTAAATAGCTTTGAAGAAGGAAAGTTCTATACCGTAGAGATCACCGTTTCCTCTAACTATATCGGCGACGGCAGCGGCAACAGATTTAACTTTGCAGATTCTGTCACCGCCTCCATCGACGGCAATGCGGTCAATGGCGAAGGCAACAGTGTCACCGTGAACGACGACCATAAGGTGACCATTCGCTACAAGTTTGCGGCTGCTCCCGCAGGCGCTATTGTCAGCGGCACGGTAACCAGCTTCAACAGTGAGTCCGATGACATCACCATCGAGCTTTTTGCTGAAGGTAGCACATCGGCAGACTACACAGCTACCGTTAAGGGCAACACTGCAGAGTATTTCATTGTAGGCGTTGCCGAGGGTACTTACACCATGAGGGTAACCAAGGCATCCCATGTCACCTGTGAATATACCATAGTTGTAGGTATGGACGATGTTACTCAGGATGCAGAATTGAATCTTTATGCCGATACTAATTTTGACGGTGAAATAGATGAAAATGATTATCAGGCTCTTGTAAATGCTGTTCTCCAAGACAACCATGAGCAAATTGGAACTGCAGAATATGACGATTTGATTCATTATGATTTAGTAATGGACGGTTATCTTGATGTTCTTGATGCTGCTGTTATGGCACTTGTGGTTAATGGTCTCAAAACAATTGATGAAGTATATGATATTAAAAAAGGTGATTATGACTATGACGGTGAAGCATTTACCGAAAGCGATATTGTTGCAATGCAAACATCACTTTCAGATATTGAAACCAATGCTCCCAAAATGAACACCGCTGAAAAATTCGCAGCAGATGTGAACTACAATGGTAAAGTCGATTCCGATGACCTTACAATTCTTATTAAAAGATACGGAAATCTGATTGTTTAACTAACTGTATTCAATTCTTTCCAAATATAAAAACAGAGCCCTCGCTGAGAAATCGGTGAGGGCTCTGTTTTTATGCGAAATGCGAAATGCGGAATGGTGCTTCCCACACTTTCCCCCACCCTTTTTCAGACAAAAAACCAATTTCCCACACTTTTTCTTATTATAAGTGTGGGGATTTTATTATTTATATTAATTATAATAAATACAGCATATTGAATAATGAGTGTTAACGAGCGAATTTAATAATAAAATTCACGGTTCTTTACCTCATCTTCAACTGCGTTATCAATTTTTTCATAAGGAGTGGTGTTCATGAAAAAGAAAGGCAGGTTACTCAAGAAAATCGGAAGTGTTTTATTATCTATTTTTATCATTTTCGGATTAAACCTTTCTCCATTTTTAAACACTAGTGAGAACGCTCATGACCATGACCACGGCATTGAACCCGGTGGACTTGTTATAACCGGCTATGCCTGGGAGCAAGAAGGCGAATGTGAGCATTGCGGTAGCTTCATTGGTGATTCTTGGATTTGCTCAGGTGGTGAGCATTGCGGTGAAGACAGTGACCGAACCGATTGCTATGAAGCATGGCACTGCTTAGACTGCGGTGATTGCCTTGATAACGAGGATGCTAAGTGCGAAGATTGCGGTTATTGCCTTGAGCAGTGCTGTAACTGCGACAACCGTTGTAATAATTGCGGAGAAAAATCAAACGAGCTCTGCGAGGGCTGTTGGGAAGTATGCTCAGAATGTGCTCCGGATGAGCTTTGCGCCGAATGCGGTGCTATGTGCAGCAATTGTATAGAATCTGTTCTCGGCTGGTGTGACACCTGCAAGCTGGGTGGCTGTTGCACTTCTGTTTGCGAAGGCTGTGGCAATTCCTGCGAAAACTGTGCATACTTCTGTGAAGACTGCGAACTTTGTATAGATAACGAATGCTGTGAATGTGACGACAAATGTGGCGGTTGTGGTGCAAAAACCGAAAACATCTGCGAGGGCTGCGGTGTTCTATGCAGTGAATGTGCTCCTGAAAAAATTTGTCAGGACTGTGGAATTCATTGCTCTGATTGCTTAGATAACTTTTGTTCAAACTGCAATTTAGGTGAATGCTGCGTTATGGTTTGCGCAGGCTGTGAGGGCTGTTGTGAAAACTGCGATGTAGTCTGCCCGGGCTGTGGTGAACAATGTGTTGAATGTGCTTCAGACTGGATTTGCGTTGAATGTGATAAATGCCAGAACTGTGCAGGAGATGTTAACGATTATTGTAGAAACTGCGGTACCTGCGGTACTTGTGCAGAAATATGCTACTGCGGTGAAGGATGCTCAAACTGCGCTACCCTTTGCGAGGGCTGTAACGAAACCTGCTCAAACTGTGAGGCAGTAACCCTATGTAGCTCCTGTGGCGCCACCTGCGAAAACTGTTCAGGTGGAGATGGAGATTGGTGTTCAAACTGCGACACCTGCGGTGCTTGTGCAATGATATGCGAATGTGGAAACGGTTGCGAAAGCTGTACGGATATCTGCCCCGGCTGTGCCGAGCAATGCGCAAACTGTACGGGCGCTATATGTGCATATTGCGGTTACTGCGTTGGTTGTACCGGTGACGGTGGCTGGTGCTCTAACTGCAACACCTGCGGAGAATGTGTAACCACCTGTATATGCGGTGAGGGTTGCTCGGATTGTGCAACTGTCTGCCCCGAATGTAACGAGAAATGCACTAACTGTGAGGAAGAAAGTATATGCAGTAGCTGTAACGTTTGCGCAGATTGTGTAGGCGGTGAAGGCAATTTCTGCTATGGCTGTGAAACCTGCATTAACTGTACCGATTATGTCTGCATTTGCGGTAAAGGATGCTCTAATTGTACGGATATTTGTGAGGGCTGCGCAGAGCAGTGCGCAAACTGCACCGGTGACCTTTGTGCCTACTGTGGTTATTGCAAGGGCTGTGTCGGTGACGACGGCTGGTGCGACAACTGCGATGTTTGCGGAAATTGTGTAGAAGATATTTGTTATTGCGGTAACGGTTGCTCTGAATGTGCGGTAGTTTGTCCTGATTGTAATGAGCACTGTGATAATTGTTATGAGGATTTCTGCGGTGGTTGTAATACCTGCAAGGATTGCGGTGAATCAAGCGGATGGTGTAACGAATGCAATAACTGCGGTGAATGTGTTGAAGCTATCTGTTATTGTGGTAACGGTTGCTCTGATTGTGCAACAATATGTCCTGACTGTAACGAAAAATGTACCAACTGTGCTGATTCTGATATCTGTGGCGGATGTAATACCTGCATAGACTGTGTCGGCGGTGAACAATACTTCTGTAAGAATTGCGAAACCTGCTACCAATGTACAGATTATGTTTGTCCTTGTGGTAACGGATGCTCATCTTGTGCAATTGTTTGCTCCGAATGTGGCGAGCATTGCGATAATTGTTATGATAATTTCTGCGGAGGTTGTGATACCTGTAAGGATTGTGGTGAAGGTAACGGTTGGTGCGACAACTGTAATAACTGCGGTAATTGTGTTGAAACAGTTTGCTATTGCGGAAACGGCTGCTCAGATTGTGCAGAGGTATGCCCCGGATGTGCAGAGGAATGTGGCAACTGTACCGGTAATATATGCGCCCACTGTGGCAACTGCAAATCCTGCGTCGGTGACGACGGCTGGTGCGACAACTGCGACGTTTGCGGAAATTGTGTAGAAGATATTTGTTATTGCGGTAACGGTTGCTCTGAATGTGCAGTAGTTTGCCCCGAATGCAACGAGCACTGTGATAATTGTTATGAGGATTTCTGCGGTGGTTGTAATACCTGCAAGGATTGCGGTGAATCAAGCGGATGGTGTAACGAATGCAATAACTGCGGTGACTGCGTTGAAAGTATTTGTTATTGCGGAAACGGTTGCTCTGATTGTGCAACAATATGTCCTGACTGTAACGAAAAATGTACCAACTGTGCTTATGAGGATATTTGCGGCGGATGTAATACCTGCATAGACTGTGTCGGCGGTGAACAATACTTCTGTAAGAATTGTGACACCTGCTACCAATGCACTGATTATGTCTGTCCCTGCGGAAACGGTTGCGACAGCTGTGCTCTTGTATGCTCTGAGTGCGGTGAGCATTGTGACAACTGCTATGAGGATTTCTGCGGTTACTGTGACACCTGCAAGGATTGTGCAGAGGAAAACGGCTGGTGTAGTGAATGTAACAGCTGTGGTGCTTGTGTAACTGTTTGCCCTTGCGGAGACGGTTGTATGGATTGCGCTATGCTCTGCGAAGAATGTGGGGAAGCCTGTGAAAAATGCGCAGAATTCTGTATAAGCTGTGGTGTCTGCCAGAATTGTGCAGAAGCAGACGGCGGATTGTGTCAATACTGCAATACTTGCTATACTTGCGCTAAAGATGCAACCGGCTACTGTGAAACCTGCAACGCCTGTGGCGGATGTGTAACGCTTTGTGAATCCTGCGGTGATGGCTGTGAAGGTTGCTCTGAAATTTGCCCCGAATGTAACGGTAACTGTTCAGTATGCTACGGTGACGCCAGATGCCAGGATTGTGGCGTGTGTATGGATTGTGCAGAAGGCTCAACGGGATTCTGCGAAGAATGTAATCTTTGCGGAGAATGTTCCACAATGTGTGCCGACTGTGGTGAAGCCTGCGAAGGTTGTGCAGATATCTGCCCCGAATGCTCAGGTAACTGCTCAGCCTGCTACGGCGATAACCGCTGCGTTGACTGTGGCAAATGCTTTGATTGTGCATCAGATGGTGTTGGCTTCTGCGAAAGCTGTATGCTTTGCTCTGACTGTACTATAGTTTGCCAGGGCTGTAACGAGGGCTGCGAAAACTGTGTTCAGCTCTGTCCCCTTTGCCACGAGCAATGTGAATTATGTGTATCTGACGGTTTCTGCGAGGATTGCGGAATTTGCCGGAATTGTGCATCAGGTCTTTGGTGTGAGGATTGTAACCACTGTGGCACTTGCTACGACCTTTGCTTCGGCTGCGGTAAGTGTTCGGATTGCGCTGTGATTTGCGAAGAATGCGGAGCGCATTGTGATAACTGTGCAAATATTTGTGAATACTGTGAGCTTTGCGAATATTGCTGTGAAGAAAAATCAGAATGTAACGACGGAATGTGCATTGAAAATCCCGAGTATGAGCACCACTTCTGTGTTGATTGCGGACAATGCTTCTGCATAAACTATTACTGTTATAACTGTAACTATTTTGAAGAAGATCGTTGCTCAAGCTGCTGTAATATGGCTATGAATAATCTTGGTTGCTATTGCGGAAAATGTATCAGCGACCCTGATTTAGAAGAACATCTTAAAACAGAACACGGTGATTCCTTTGAATATCATCCCGCAACACCCGAAACCGAATGGAGCTATGACGAAGAAAGCCATTGGAAGGATTGTAGATTCTGTGTAACCGAAGAGCACAGAACTAACCAAAACGGCCACGATTTTACCGATTATATGGTTTGCACAGTCTGCGGTTATGTCGGTGAAATAGGTCCTTCAATAGATGGTGTTGTTAATAGCTTTGGTGATGAAAATACGGAAATTGTTATTGAACTTTTCGACGTAAGCTCTGATGAGCCTATAAAAACATTAACTATTAACGGCACAACTGCTACATATTTAATCAAAGATATTGAAAGCGGTACTTACACATTAAAGGTTACCAAGGATGGTCACACAGTGAGAACTTATAGTGTAACTGTTGGAGATTCAACCACAGAATTAAATATTGATATTTGTGAATCCGGTGATGCTAATATGGACGGCATTATTGATATTCTCGACTATCAGCAAGTAGTAAATGCTGCTTTACGCGATGATAATGCTCCTGATGATACAACTTCAGATGATGATTACATACTTGCTCTTTGCGACTATGACGGTGACGGATATATTGATGTTATTGACTGTGCTTTAGTTGCAAGGTTAATTGAGGGTGGCATTTCAGTCCAATATGATTCTATCGAAATTACAGGTCTCACCTCTCCTGTTACAGGTCAGTTACCTTCTTATGAAGCAACACTTGATGATTCTAGATATCAGATATATGATGAAGATTTCGGTTATATTTATAACGGCATCACTTGGTATGACTTAACTATAGATAGCAACATTGACAATGATGATGCTTTTATTGCAGGTCATACCTATAAGGTAACAGTTGAAGTTATACCGTCAAATGACGGAGAATGGAATCTCAAATATGCAACAATTAACGGAAATACTGCAATAGTTGAAGAAACTGATGATTGCTATCTTGTTTCATATATTTTCACAGTAGAAGAGGGCGATGCTATTACAATCACAAATTTGGGAGAACCCATTGCAGGTCAGTTACCTTCTTATGAAGCAACACTTGATGATTCTAGATATCAGATATATGATGAAGAATTCGGTTATATTTATAACGGCATCACTTGGTATGACTTAACTATAGATAGCAACATTAACAATGATGATGCTTTTATTGCAGGTCATACCTATAAGGTAACAGTTGAAGTTATACCGTCAAATGACGGAGAATGGAATCTCAAATATGCAACAATTAACGGAAATACTGCAATAGTTGAAGAAGCTGATGATTGTTATCTTGTTTCTTACTTATTTGATGTTGCGTAGATTTGTAATTTCTATTAACAACAAAGGAGTATGCTTTATGAAAAAATTAACACAAATATCAGCATTGTTACTAGCTATAATTTTATTGATGCAATTTATTCCTTTCGAATTAAAGGTTAATGCCGCTACTACCGAAAACGGACTCCAATACACCACAATAAATGGTAAAGTAACAATTACCAAATGCCCCGAAAACTATGAAGGTGCTTTAACTATTCCTTCTAAAATTGGCGGTAAATCCGTAACTGCCATCGCAGATATGGCTTTTGCCAACTGTTACAGTATCACATCAGTTGTTATTCCCGACACAGTTAAAACGATTGGTGAATACGCATTTAGCGGTTGCCAGGCATTAAAAAAAGTAACATTAAGTAAAAATATTAAGGTTATAAGTGATAATGCATTTTCAGAATGTCCTGTTCTGACAACTGTTAATATTCCCGAAGGTATAACAACTATCAATGATTCTGCATTTTATAAATGCACAGCACTTAAAACTGTCAAGCTTCCGTTCAGTATTACAAAAATCCATAGTTTTGCATTTTACGACTGTGATGGAATAACATCTATAACAATACCTCAGAGTGTTGATGTGATAGAAGAATATGCTTTTGCAAACTGCAGTAATCTAAAAAAAGTATATATCAGCTTCGGTGTCAGAAGAATTGAATTTGCAGCTTTTCAGAACTGCAAAAATTTAACTGATTTATATATGTACCATACAGTTTTAGAGATTTATGACTGTGCATTTGACGGTTGCAGTAAACTGGCAGATGTCTGGTATGCTGGTGACAAGCTTGATAAAAATATAATTGACCTGAGAGAGGATAACACTTATCTGAAAAAAGCTGAATGGCATCTGGAAAGAGAATTTGTTGATATCGATAAAGAGCCTGCAATAGGTGTTAACCTTTCAGGAAAAACCGCAAAGGTATATGTTACAGCAAAAGGTAAAGGTAATAAATACAAATGGTATTATAAAAATAAGGGTGACAGCAGCTACACTTATACAAGTTCATTTACCGGTAGCTCATATTCTGTAAAAATGAATTCTGATCGTGACGGACGCAAGGTTTACTGTATCATTACCGACTCTTACGGCAATACTATGATATCTGATGTCGGTATTCTTTATATGGGAACACCACTTAAAATCACAACTCAACCCAAGTCAGTTACAGTTGCTAAAAATAAGACTGCAAAAATTACCGTAAAGGCCAACGGTGATAGTCTTAAATATACCTGGTATTATAAAAATTCAGGTTCAAAGAGCTTCTCAAAATCTTCCGTTACATCTTCAACATATTCAACTAAAATGACTTCAAAATCAAAAGGTCGTCAGGTTTATTGCGTGATTAAAGATAAATACGGATGTAAAACAAAATCAAATATTGTCACACTTAAAATGAAATAAATAAGAAAAATCCGTTCAACAGTTTAAATTGCTGAACGGATTTACTTTATTTAATTGTTGTATATATCAGATGCGGGCGATCGAAAATTCTGACAGGAGCAATGCTGTTACCTATTCCCCTGCTTACAATGAGCTTTGTTACTCCTTCTTCATAAATACCGCTTGTGTATTTTGGGAAAAAGCCTTGGTCGGGTGCTATCAGACCCATACCGAATAATCTGCCCTGCCCACCGTGAGCGTGGCCTGAATAAACTAAATCGAATCCATATTGAGAATATATATCAAGCTGTTCGGGATGATGGGCAAGAAGAATATTAAACTCATTTTTATTTACAGTCAAAGAGGAACAAAGTTCATCTGTTGTTTCAGCAACCTGACTTGCAAATTCACAATGAAAATACGGGTCATCAATACCCCAAATATTGATTTTTTCGTTATTCGGTAATTTAATAACAGAGCTTTCACCTCTTAACACTTCAACGCCCATAGCTTTTAAATCATCAATCATATTATCAAAAGTTGATTGATTATCTATACTTATATTACACTCGTGATTTCCTGTTACATAATAAGCAGGAGCAATTTCAATTATTTCAGAAACAAAATCTATACTTTTATAAATATCAGTTTTCCTGCAGTCAACCAAATCACCGGTTAAAACAATAATATCCGGCTTTTCTTCCTTTAAGGAGGATAAAAGCTTTTTATTTATACTTTTATTGTGGGTATTGTGATAATCAGAAATATGAGCAATTTTATAACTATACTCAATGTTCAGCTTATCTGTTTCTATATCAATTTTCTCAACCGATAATGTGATATTTCCCCAAGCTGTTACAATTGAAAATGCAATAAAGAGCGTCAGTATAACACATAACGCTCTTTTAATTATTTTTCGGTATTTTTTCAATAAAGATTTCACTTTTTTCATTAAAGTATCTCGCCGTTTTCGATAGCGTGAATCTGGTCAACTCTGCGCTGATGCCTTCCACCCTCAAACTCAGTATTGAGGAATACATCAACAAGCTCGCAGGCAAGACCGCCACCGATAACTCTCGCACCCATGCAGATAACATTAGCATCGTTGTGAAGTCTTGTGAACTTTGCGCTGAAATAATCGGAACAACAAGCAGCACGAATACCTTTAACCTTGTTTGCTGCCATTGAAATGCCTATACCTGTTCCGCAGCAAAGAACTGCCTTTTCACATTCACCGCTTGTAACCTTTAAGCAAGCCTTTTGTGCAAATGCGGCATAATCAACAGATGCGGTTGAATCTGCACCGCAATCAACAAACTCTACACCCTTTTCGGTGAGATATTTTTTAATTTCCTCTTTAAGAGAGTAACCTGCGTGGTCTGAAGCAATAGCAATCATATTTAACATCCTTTCGGGTTATTTATTCTTATTTTTATTTTTCAATTCCCTTTCCGCTTGGGAAAGCCTTAAATAGCAAGGTAAAAGCTCATCGGGAGAAATCGACATATTTTCGTCTTTGTCGAGGATTTCAGATGCAATAAGGCAAACGGAAGCTGCACTCTGATACCTTATATTCAAAGGTGCGATTTCAATATTTGGTAACTCTTCTTTCATTTTATTATAACAAAGAATAGCTCCGTCACCGATTAACATTATTCTGCCCTCAACGGATTTCAGCTGTTGGGTCAAATCTGCAATTGAAACAGCATCATCGGGAGTTTTCCGCTCTAAACCGTTTTTACAGTCAAACTGAGCCGTATAAACCTGATTGCAACGGGCATCCATAACTGAAACTACATATACTCCGGTGTTTTCAAGGGGCTTTGCAATAACCTCAAGGGTTGAAAGACCAAGGCATTTTTTGTTAAGCGGTTGAGAAAGTCCTTTAACTGCTGAAACTCCGATACGAACACCTGTAAAAGAGCCGGGACCATTGGAAACTGCAAAATAATCAATATCATTAACAGAAACACGGGCCGTTTTAAGAACATTATCTATCATAGGAAGAAGCGTCTGACTATGGGTTAATCCTGTATTTGAAAAATCAACCGCTAAAAGCTTACCGTCTGCAAGTACTGCGGCAGAAGCGGCAGTTGCAGTACTGTCAACTCCAAGAATTTTCATAAAGACCCTCACCACTCATTCTTATAATTCTGTCATCATCATTTTCTCCCCGAGAAAATTCAATCTTAATAAGCTTTTCTTCAGGCAGAGCGTTTTCAATATTTTCGCTCCATTCAACCGCGAGAACACAACCGTTATCAAGATAATCAAAAAATCCCGTTGTGCATAAATCCTCAAATGTATTTATTCTATACATATCAAAGTGGCAAAGAGGAATTTCACCGCCATATTCGTGAACAAGGGCAAAGGTGGGGCTTGAAACATCTGCATTAATCCCCATTCCCCTGGCAAGACCTGCAGTAAAACGGGTTTTGCCCATACCTAAACCGCCGAAATAGGCAACAACCTCGCCACCTTTTAATACTGCACCCAATTTTTCACCGAAAATCTCAGTTTCATTTGGTGAACAAGAAAACACTTCAACCATAAATACCTCTTGTAAAACACTTGAAAATAAACTTTATTATATGTATAATAACAATATTGTAAGATAAAATCAAGAGGTGCAGGACTTGAAAAAATATTTTTCCTTAACAAGAAGATTTATCACAGAAACTGATAAAATTCTTCTCATGCTTATTGCCGCGGCATCTGTTTTCGGTGTTATGATGGTTCATAGCGCAACAAGATGGCGTTTAGGTGAAGGTGAATCAATTCACAGAGATGCAATAGTTATGATTATTGCCGCAGTTGCAGGTATAGTTATAACCCTGATAATTTCGGCAATAGACTATGAGCTGATTATGAAAATATGGCCCATAATCGGTATTTTCTGCGTAGGATTAATGATTATAACACTCATTTTCGGTGCTGCCCCCGAATCCCGACCTGACTCAAAATGCTGGCTTCAATTCGGTTCTATTTACTTTCAGTCCTCAGAGCTTGTTAAAATCGGTTTTGTTATTACCTTTGCAATGCATCTTGAGCTTTGCAAGGACAATATAAATTCCTTTAAATCTATACTTTTACTTGGTATACATGCACTCATACCCATAGGTCTTGTTGTTCTTACAGGTGATATGGGCTCTGCTCTTGTTTTCATATTTATGACAATTGCAATGCTTTTCTTTGCAGGGCTTCATATAGGATTTTTCGGTGCAGGCGGTATTTTAGGTATTGCCGCATCCCCTCTTATATGGATGTATATTTTTGACGAATATCAGCGCAACAGGTTTTTAGCACTTTTACGTCCCGAAGAATTTTCAGACGAAAGCTTCCAGCAACGGTTAGGTCTTAACGCTTTAGGCTCGGGTGGCTTCTTCGGTCAGGGCTATCTTAAAGGAACATATACTCAGGCGGGTCTTGTACCTGAAAGAGAAAATGACTTTATTCTCACCGCAATTGGTGAAGAAACAGGTTTTTTTGGTTGCCTTATTGCACTTTTACTACTCTTCTTCATCTGCTTAAAAATGATTAAAATAGGTAAAGAAGCAAGAGACTTTTCTGCTCAGCTTGCTTGCTACGGTATTGCTTCAATGATTGCAGCACAGGTTGCAATTAACGCAGGTATGGTGCTTATGGTGCTTCCCGTTATCGGTATTACGCTCCCCTTCTTCAGTGCAGGCGGTACAAGCACCCTTTGCCTTTATGTAGGTATCGGGCTTGTGTTCAGCATTTATAGATATAATCGTTCAAGAGAAACGGTAAACTTCAGACTTTCAAGAATTGCATCGCCGTTTTCGGAATACTGATATTAATTGCAGAACGCAAAGTGCAAAATGCAAAACATCGGGTGCTTCGACGGTTATTATAATAACAACTTAAACAAAAAAATGGATTCAGGACAACAAATGTCTTGAATCCGTTTTCACTTTGCGTTTTGCGCTTTAAATTTAGCATTTAATTAGCTTCGCCATTTTTGCCATAACCTTTTTTGTTCCGCAGGTATCGAAGGCAATTTCAAGAAGCATATCTCCACCCATTGCTTTTGCGCTGACAATCATTCCTTTGCCAAATGTCTTATGTTCAACTGTATCTCCAACCTTAAAATCAAGGGTTACATTATCGGTTGCTGTCTTTTTAGGCGAAGAGCTGAAACCACCGTTTGCAAAACCACTTGCTTTGCTTTTCGGTGCAGTAGATGATGACGGCTTTGAAGAAGAGTTTTCCCGGGAAAACGTCTTTGTTGCGCCACTATATGAAGAACCACCATAGGAAACACCTGAATAACCACCGTAGAAGGTCTGCTGAGGTGCGTTACGTTCAAAGTCGGTAAGTTCCTCAGGTATTTCAGAAAGAAAGCGTGAGGGCCTTGTAAAGCTCGTATTACCAAATAACATTCTTGAACGGGCATTTGTTATATAGAGCTTTTCTTTTGCACGGGTAATACCAACATAACAAAGTCTGCGCTCCTCTTCAAGCTCTGTCGGGTCATACATAACCTGATTTCCCGGGAAAAGTCCCTCTTCCATTCCCACAATGAAAACAACGGGAAATTCAAGACCCTTTGCAGAGTGAAGAGTCATCATAACTGTTGATTCAGCTTCAGTATTATAGTTATCAAGGTCTGTCATTAAAGCAACCTCTTCAAGGAAGCCTGTAAGGGTTCCGCCCTCGTTATCTTCCATATAACGAACAAGGTTTGCAAGAACCTCCATAACGTTTGCTTTTCTTTCTTCAGCAGTTTCTTTATCCAAATCAAGAGATGCATAATAACCTGTTTTTGTTATAACATCGTCAAAGAAATCCTGAATAGTTTTTTCTTCAAGAGAAAGAGCAAGAGAATTTATAAGAGCTGTAAAATCAATTAATTTACCTGCCGCACGGGAAAGCATAGGATAATCATTTGCATTCTGAATAACATTATAGAAAGTAGTACCCAAGCCATCTGCAATTGAAGCGGCATTATTAATGGTTGTTTCACCAATACCTCTTTTGGGTTCGTTGATAATTCTTCTTAATCTTACCGTGTCAGACGGGTTTGCAATAACAGAAAGATACGCAAGGATATCCTTAACTTCCTTACGGTCATAGAAACGGTGACCTCCTATAACCTTATATGGAACGGCATTATAAACCAAAGCACGTTCAATACTGCTTGACTGAGCATTGGTTCTGTAAAGAATTGCAAAATCTGAAAACTTTCTGCCGAGGGCAACTGCATTAAGAATCTCATCTGCAACAAATCGCCCCTCATCACGCTCATCCGTAAGGATTTTAACTTTAATTTTATCTCCGCCCTCTTTTTCAGTCCAGAGGGTTTTACCTTTTCTGCCCTTGTTATTCTTAATAACCGCATTTGCCGCATCAAGAATAACAGAGGTTGATCGGTAGTTCTGTTCAAGGCGGATTACCGCAGTATCTTCATATTGATTTTCAAAGGAAAGAATGTTTTCAATTGTAGCACCACGGAATTTATAAATACTCTGGTCATCATCACCAACAACGCAGATATTTCTGTAGCCGTTGGCGAGTAAAGATGTGAGAACATATTGAGCGTGGTTAGTGTCCTGATACTCATCCACCATAACATATCTGAAACGGCGTTGATAATATTCAAGCACATCGGGATTTTCTTTCAAAAGCTTAACTGTATTTACAATTATATCATCAAAATCCATAGCATCAGCTTTTTTGAGCATTTCCTCATATTTTTCAAATGCTTGTCCGATAAGCTTTTTATTGGTGTCATACCCTGCACTTGCAGTATAATCTGCAGGGGTCATTAATGAGTCCTTTGCTCTGCCGATTTCATTGAGAACATATTTAACGGGAAGGCGTTTCTCATCAATATCAAGAACACGGAGAACTTCTTTCATAACTCGTTTTGAGTCGTCAGTATCATAAATAGTGAAATGCTTTGAAAAGCCTATTCTTTCACTATCACGGCGAAGAATACGCACACAGCAGGAGTGGAAGGTACTCGCCCATACATCATTCCCCTTTTCGCCAAGCATTGCTTCAAGACGACTTTTAAGCTCATTTGCGGCTTTATTGGTAAAGGTGATTGCAAGAATCTGCCAGGGCTGAGGCGCATCCACACTCAAAAGTGCTTGCACTCTGTCAGGAAGAGTACCGCCATTTTCTATGTAGTTTTGGAGCATTGCGGTATCTTCTTCTGTGGGGACTCTGTATGAAAAGTCAGAATGATAAGCGTTACCATATTTAATAAGATATGCAATTCTGTTAACAAGAACAGTGGTTTTACCGCTACCGGCACCTGCTAAAATAAGAACTGCACCGTTTACATTAAAAACGGCACTTTTCTGCATATCATTCATTCGTGAAAATTCTTTTTCGATAAGTTTTTTTCTTAATGAATAAAAGTTCATAATCCACCTAACTATTGTTAATTAAAATCCTTTCAATTTGTAAAATCGTTTTATATATTTTTCTGTTTAAATCAAAAAAAGCAGAATAAGCAACATATTTTATCAAAGGTTGTTCACTTTTGCATTTAAGTGTATCAACAATATGCTTTTCCAAATTCCTTTTTTCTGAATTAAGTTTTTTGATTTCTTGGGAGCATTGTTCAAAAAGCTTTATATTGCTTTTAAAATTGCTTATTTGAGAAAAAATGCGATTTTGGTTTTTCAGTATTTTTTCAATACCTTTTAACTCTTCAAAATTCTTGCAATCAATTAAATCTGAATATTCCTGCAAAGCAAAAATTGAGTTCAGCTCTTCTGTAAGATTTTCTTCCAACAAGAAAATATCACCCCGTTCAAGCGGAGTAATAAATTCATTTTGCAAGTTATTTATAAGCTCACTTTTTTCTGCAAAAAACAGAATTCTTTCAGAAGAAAAATCTTGTTTTAAAAGAGCTTTTTCGTAAATTACGGAAACCGTTTCCGATAATAGTTTTAACGTCTTGAAATAATCGTAGGATTTTTTCAAGTGCACCTCACTTATACAAGCTGTTGCCCTTAGAGTCTATTGCCACTAAAAGCGGAAAATCTTTGATTTTGAGTTCTTTTACGGATTCGCAGCCTAAATCATCAAATGCAATTACCTTACACTCTTCAACACATTTTGAATAAAGAGCTCCTGCACCGCCGATTGCGGCAAAATAAACTGCACCATATTCCTTCATAGCATTTATAACATCACTGCTTCTGTTGCCCTTGCCAATCATTGCCTTTTGACCCAAGGAAATCATCAATGGTGAAAAAGAATCCATTCTTGACGATGTTGTGGGACCGATACTGCCGATTGCAAGACCGTCTTTTTCAGGAGTGGGTCCCGCAAAATAAACAACTGAATTTTCAAGATTAAAGGGTGATGGCTTGTTATCAGATATCAGTTCTTTAATTCTCTTGTGGGCAGCATCTCGCGCGGTATAAACAGTTCCGGATAAAAGCACCCTGTCACCTGCAACGAGATTTTCCACCCATTCATTAATATTACGGGTGTTTAAATAATATTCGCTCATTAATAATCCTCGTCACCGATTTTGCTGTCAAATGAGATTTCTTCTTCAACAACGGGAGCAGAAAAATCATACTCTTTTGTAGTTTCATTTTTTTCGGTTACAACCTCATCGGCCAAAACATTTTCGGAAATGAGTGCCTGAGCGGTTTTGCTCATATCACCCGTTAAGGCTTTGATGCGCAACTCAACCTCTTCAACAGATTTAGTAAAATTACGGGCAATTTCACCGATACCTGCAGAAAGGTCATCAATTTTAACTGCAGTATCACCAATTGCAGCATAAACTGCCTTTGTAACAGAATTTGCTCTTTCCTTTGCCTGCTCAACAAGCTCTTCTGAATGAACTCTCGCATCAAGCATAGCCGCACCAACCTGACGCTCCAGATCACCTTTTTTGTTAAGCTCAGCCTGAAGTCTTTCGTTCTCTGACTTAAGAGCGTTGATTTCGCTTTCATCAACAGCTTTTGCCTGAGCTTCGGAAAGCTTCACCGTAAGCTCATTAATAAGAGTATCTTTATCACCAATGGCAGTTTCATAGTCATTGATTCTTGCAGAGAGCTCTGCAACATCTGAACGAAGTTTTCCGATATCCGCAATTTCACTCTGCAAAGCAGCAATTTCACCATTAAGCTGAGTTGTTTTAGCGGTATTGATTGCAAGCTGCCTTTCAAGAGCACTTTTTTCGGTAAGAACTTTTTCAATAAAATCCATAACCTCTTCTTTTTTGAAACCGCCGAAAGCGGATGTTCTGAACATTAAGTCTTTTGACATAAAAATTACTCCAACAACATATATTTGTTGTAATTATAGCAGAATAGAATATATAAAACAATAAAAATTTCAAAAATTATAATCGGCTTGCCCCACAATTTTTAATTTTTAATTTGTAATTTTTAATTTCTTGTAGTATAATGTAAAAAAAGCCGAAAGGTTGTGAAATTAATGAAAAAATCTGCAAAAGCTTTATTAGGTGCAGGCGCACTTTTCTTTGGTTCGGGTCTTGCTATGAACACTTTCGTTCTCACAAGAGCATCAAAAAAAATAAGCGATAAAAAAGGTGAAATTGAAGAAAAGAAAAATCCAACAGATTTAACCGCACCTAAAGAAATTTTAAGAGCTGAGGGTGACGCTTGGGTCGATTCAAAAGAATATGACCATATCGTCATTAAAAATCGCAAGAATGAACCCATTCACGCTCTTACAGTTAAAGCAGATGAAGAAAGCGATAAATGGCTTATCTGTATTCATGGCTACACAAGCTCACCAAAAGGTATGGGCAGTTATGCTCTTCATTACCACAAGAGAGGTTATAACGTTCTTCTTCCCTGCCTTCGCGGTCACGATATAAGCGAGCACCGTTCAATCACAATGGGATGGCTTGACAGACTTGATATTATAGATTGGATTCAATACATATCAAAAACCTACAACAATCCTCAGATTGTTCTTCACGGCGTTTCAATGGGTGCGGCAACCGTTATGATGACAACGGGCGAAGATTTACCCTTTAATGTTAAATGTGCAGTTGCTGACTGCGGTTATTCTTCCGTTTGGGACGAGTTTAAGAACGAAATGAAAGAAACCTACCATGTTCCTGCTTTCCCCGTTCTTTATGCAGCACAGGCGGTTACAAATGTTGTTTCAGGCTTTGATTTTAAAAAGGCTTCCTGCGTTGAGCAGTTGAAGAAATCCAAAACCCCTACAATTTTCTTACACGGTGAAAAGGATTTATTTGTACCTTACAGAATGCTTGACCTTAACTACAATGCAGCTGCTTGTGAAAAAGAAAAGGTTTCAATTCCTGATGCAGAGCATGCGGAAGCACATCTTGTTCACCCTGATTTATATTGGAAATCAGTTTTCAATTTTGTTGAAAAATATGTTCATTAATCAATTTTTTTACTCTCCGATTTTTTCGGAGAGTTTTTTTATATAAAAAAGCATATAATAAATAAGCAAAACCTTGTCAAAAACGTAAAAATATCAAATAATTGGGAATATTTAGTATTTTGTGTTGAAATTGTGCGCAAAATGTAGTACAATCATTACGATTACAAAATAGGTAATTTTGGACTATTTTACAGGAGGTCTAGTAATATGTCAGCATTAACAAACAACAAGAGCGTCCTTGCTTGGATTGACGAAAAGGTTGATCTTGTAAAGCCCGACAAAATTGTTTGGATTGACGGCTCTAAAGAACAGATTGAGGAGCTCAGAGCAACTGCTTGCTCAACAGGCGAACTCATCAAACTTAATCAGGAACTTCTTCCCGACTGCTATCTTCACAGAACTGCAGTTAACGACGTTGCCCGTGTTGAAGGCAGAACCTTCATCTGTGCAGCAACAAAAGAAGAAGCAGGTCCCACAAACAACTGGATGGAGCCCTCAGAAGCTTATGAAATGCTTTATGATATTGCTCGTGACAGCTACAAAGGCAGAACAATGTATGTAATCCCCTATTCTATGGGTCCCGTTGGTTCACCCTTTGCTAAGGTTGGTATTGAGCTTACAGACTCTATCTATGTTGTTCTCAATATGGTTATTATGACAAGAGTCGGCAAAGATGTTCTCGATGTACTCGGTGACAGCGATGATTGGGTTCGCGGTCTTCACTGCCGTTGCGATATTGACGAAGAAAAGAGATATATCTGCCAGTTCCCTCAGGACAACACAATTATCTCTGTTAACTCAGGTTACGGCGGAAACGTTCTTCTCGGTAAAAAATGCTTCGCACTCCGTATCGCTTCTTACCAGGGCTGGAAAGAAGGCTGGCAGGCAGAGCATATGCTCATCCTCGGTATTGAAAATCCCCAGGGCGAAGTTAAATATATCTGCGCAGCATTCCCCTCAGCTTGCGGTAAAACAAACCTTGCTATGCTTATTCCTCCGGAGCTTTACAAGGAAAAAGGCTACAAGGTATGGTGCGTTGGTGACGATATTTCCTGGATTCGTAAAGGTCCCGACGGAAGACTTTACGCTATTAACCCCGAAAACGGTTTCTTCGGTGTTGCTCCCGGTACAAACGTAAAATCCAACCCCAATGCTCTCGCTTCAACAAAGAAGGGCACAATCTTCACAAACGTTGCTCATAACCTTGACGATAACACAGTTTGGTGGGAAGGTCTTGACAAGAATCCTCCTGCAAATGCAGTTGAATGGAAGGGCAACCCCTGGAACGGTCAGGAAAGCGAAGAAAAAGGCGCTCATCCCAACAGCCGTTTCACAGCTCCTGCTGTTAACTGTCCTTGCCTCAGCCCCGAATTTGAAAACCCCAACGGTGTTCCGATCAGTGCAATCGTATTCGGTGGCAGACGTGCAAAGCTTGCTCCCCTTGTTTATCAGTCACGTGACTGGAATCACGGTGTATTCGTTGGTTCAATTATGGCTTCCGAAACAACTGCTGCAGCTGCAGGTGCAGTTGGTGTTGTTCGCCGTGACCCCATGGCAATGCTTCCCTTCTGCGGCTACAATATGGCAGATTACTGGCAGCATTGGATTGACATCGGTGCAACTCTTGACCCCGATAAAGCTCCCAAAATCTTCAACGTTAACTGGTTTAGAAAAGACGATGAAGGCAACTTTATGTGGCCCGGCTTTGGTGATAACCTCAGAGTTCTTGAGTGGATTATTAACCGTTGCGAAGGCAAGGTAGATGCTAAGGATACAGAAATCGGTTACATCCCCTATGCAAAGGATATCAACATCGAAGGTCTTGAGGGTGAAGTTTCACTTGAATCTCTCGAAAGCATCCTTGAGGTTGAAAAAGAGCTTTGGCAGGAAGATGCAAAGGGTATTGAAGAATTCTACGCTAAATTCGGCGATAAGATTCCCGCGGTACTTGCAGAAGAGCTTGCTACTCTTAAAAAGAATGTTCAATAATTAAATTGTTATAAGGGTTGTGCTTCGGTACAGCCCTTAAACACATTATTATAATAAAGAAAGAAGTCGTTTATAATGGCAAAGCTTACAAGAGACAATAAAGACGGTATTTATTCACTTATGCTCACCCCCTTCTTTGAGGACAGAAGCATTGACTATGATACATACGAGGAATATGCTGATTGGCAGGTTTCACAAGGCGTTGAACACCTTTTCGCAGTTTGCGGCAGCTCAGAAATGAAAGAGCTTACTCTCGAGGAAAGACTTAAGCTTGCAGAGCTTACAGTTAAGCACAAGGGCAACACAACGGTAGTTGCAACTGCAAATATTGAGCCTACCAAGGAAGGCAACCTTGAAGAAATCAAGAAAATGGAGCAGACAGGTGTTGACGGCATCGTTCTTACAACAAAGGGTATGGGCGATGATGATGACAAGCTTGTTGAATACATAAGAGACCTTGCTTCAACTGCAACAGTTCCCGTTTTCCTTTATGAGTTCCCCGGCTTCCAGCCTCATAAAATGAGCGGTAAGGCTTACGGCGAGCTTACAAAG
Source organism: Acutalibacteraceae bacterium (assembly GCA_045594685.1). Classification (GTDB taxonomy): domain Bacteria; phylum Bacillota; class Clostridia; order Oscillospirales; family Acutalibacteraceae; genus DTU089. The sequence goes on from JAZNYZ010000009.1 coordinate 117,078, forward strand.
GATGGTCTTATCTGGGGTATTAAGGACACAACCTGCACAATGGAGGGTATTCAATCCAAGATTGATAATAAAGGCGATTCAACAATCATTCAGGCTAATATGCCCTTCCTTTTTGATTCCTATGTTGCAGGTGCAAGAGGCGTTATGGCAACTCCCACATCCTGCGGTGGTGCATTCTTCCAGAGATTCCACGAAGCATTTGTAAGCGGTGATATGGCTCTTGCGGAACAGCGTTACAACGAAATAATTCTTCTTGATAACGCTATTGATAACGGCTTCTGCGCAAGTGCAAAAGAGCTTATCAGACTTCAAGGTGTTAAGAACTTCAACTGGTACACAAGAGGCTCTCACCACCTTGACGGTGCAAGACTTCGCTCTCTTAAATCGTTCCACGATTGGTGCGTAGCAAACGGATTAATGAAATAATATATACAGTAACCCCTTGATGCATTTTATGCATCAAGGGGTTACTGATTTTTCTGATTAAAAAACTGATTATTCTTTTGTTCCCTTTTGCCAAAGCAAATTCCAATCTTTATCAAATGCAGTATATACACATTCTCTGTCATCAACGCCCCCGCCTTCATAATAGGAAAGAGCATTCCAAGAACAGAAGATTATTTCTTTTTTAGTTTCTATAACATCATAAAGACCATAACCCGGCAACTGAATTTCCCCAAGAGATCTGAAACCTTTGGAATAACGAACACATCTTGAATCTTCAGATGAGGAACCATTTTGATTAATTGCTCCATATTCAACAATACATTCGCCATTGTCTAAAAACCATATATTACCCACATACTCGTTTTCGTTTTTAGTTTTAAATGTGTGCTTTGATAAAACATTTTTATCAAAATCTATTCGCATAACAGTATTTTCTTTTGTCTGATAGAGGGCTGTATCTTTAGTTTTTTTCGCTATAACAGGATAACCGTTTTCTAAAGCATCATCGCCATCCCAAGTATAGATGCCATCGTTAATTTCATATTGCCAGAGAATATTAAACTCATAATCAAGTGCACACAAATACGTTTTAGTGTTTTCAATCTCTTCAGCAAAATCTTTTGCAATAGCAAAAAATCCATTATCACTCACACAAACAATATCAGAAAACCACATAATGCCATCTTCAAATTTTTTATTATGTATTTTTTCTCCGCTCGAATCAAGCAATATTAAAGAAGAGGTATATTCGCTATTATCCATTTCTCCGAAAAATTTTCTAAATGTTGAACATGAAACTACAACATTACCATCCGGTGTTTCCGTAACTGTCGAAAACATATCTCCATCTTTTCTATTTAATTTATGTTGCCATAAAATCTCGCCATCCGAACCGATTTTTGTTAAAACACTTTTACTTGAAAGGTTAATATTTAATAAAACTAAGCTCCTTAATGTGTGAGATGTAACATAAGCTGAGCCATCACTACTTGTATGTCTGAGTAAGTTGTTATTAAAACGATAATTAAAACCGAAATTATCCTTTCCTGCATATTTATAATCATATTCAGTTGTATATTGCTTTTTGCCATAGATATTATATTTATCAATCTGAACGTTACCATCATCAGCATTAAAATGATAATAACCATCTTCAGAAAATTCGCCACTTGCTATTGCCCAGTTGCCGTTAACCATTCTTTGAAACTGTTTGGGAACTTTGCCTATGGTTTCAGCAGCATAATCTTTTGTTATTTCCTTATCGGAAGCAAAAGCGGTTTGAAAAAGTAGTATAAAAATAAGAATAGTCGATAAAGTTCTAATTACAACTTTTTTCATAAAAAAACTCCTTGTTGTTAATATAGCGATTATAGCATACTATTCTACTTCAGTCAACAGGTTTGATATGCAACAACTTTATTCGTAAATCTGAATTTAATATTGCAACTTATATCTGTTTATAGTATAATTTGTATAATTGTGAAAAAAGGTAAGATAATTGAAGAACAATCAATCGGATGTGATATTTTGAACGTTGAAGAAATATTAAAAAGTCAAAAGGAATTTTATCAAAGTGGTAAAACGTTGCCCGTAAAATTCCGTATTCAGATGCTATTAAAACTTTATAAATGTATTCAGAAATATGAAAATGAAATCAATGAGGCTCTCAAAAAAGATTTGGGAAAATGCGAATTTGACGGATTCGTTTGTGAAACGGGTCTTGTTCTTATGGAACTCAACTTTATGATTCGTCACACCTTTTCTTACGCTAAAAAGCACCCTATCTATACTCCAATCGGTCAATGTATCGGTAGTGGCTATAAAAAGGCTTCACCATACGGAAATGTGCTTATAATGAGCCCTTGGAACTATCCTTTTCTTTTAACAATGACCCCTATTTCCGATGCTATTGCGGCAGGTAACACAATTATTGTTAAACCAAGTGCATATTCCCCTGCCACAAGTGAAATAATTAAAAAGATTATTGAAGAATGCTTTCTTCCTGAATATATTGCAGTTGTTACCGGTGGCAGAGAAGAAAATAAAGAGCTTTTAAATCAAAAGTTTGATATGATTTTCTTCACAGGCAGTCAGGCAGTTGGTAAAGAAATTCTCCATAAAGCAGCAGAGAACCTTACCCCTGTTGTTCTCGAGTTAGGAGGAAAAAATCCTTGTATTATTGACTCCACTGCCAAAATCAAATTAGCCGCTAAAAGAATTACATACGGAAAGTTTCTGAACTGCGGTCAGACCTGCGTTGCTCCTGACTATATAATTTGCCACAAAAGTGTAAAAGACGAATTTATAAACCAGCTTTGCAAGCAAATCAAAAAGCAATATGGTGATAACATTCTCGAAAATAATGAATACGGCAGAATAGTTAACGAAAAGCATTTTAACAGAATTTACAGTTTGATTGACGAAAATAAAGTTGTTTTCGGTGGCGAAAAGAATTCAAAAAACTTAAAAATTGCTCCAACTGTTATGGACAATATTAATTGGGAAGATACAGTTATGCAGGAAGAAATTTTCGGCCCTGTTCTTCCGATACTCACATTTGACACATACGAAGAGCTTTACGCTATATTCGCAAACAAACCAAAGCCACTGGCTTTATATATTTTTTCGGAGGACAAGAAGAAAATCAACGAAACTATTGAGCGTTGCTCCTTTGGTGGCGGTTGCGTTAATGATACAATTATGCAGATTGCCATCAACAGCTTTGGTTTCGGTGGTGTTGGAGAAAGCGGTATGGGTTCATATCACGGTAAAGCAGGTTTTTATGCCTTTTCTCACGAAAAAAGTATTCACCAAAAAGTGACCTGGTTTGATTTTCCTGTAAGATATAATCCCCACAACAACAAATTATTCAAACTCCTTTCTCATCTTTATATGAGATGATTTTGATTTAAATATAACTTTTGAGGTGTTTTTATGTTAGATAAATTTCTTTCCGGTTGGGGCGGTTTTGTTGGTATGTGTGAGCATATCAAGATTTTTATATACTCCAAAAGAGCTTTTAAAATGCAGGAAACCTGCGTTAAAAGGCTTATGAGAAAAAACAAAACAACAGAATACGGTAAGCTTCACAACTTTAAGGATGTTAAATCCATTGAGGATTATCAAAGAATTGTTCCCCTTTCTGTTTATGCTGATTATGATGATTACGTATGGCGTATGGCAAACGGTGAAAAAGGACTTATAACCAATATGTATGTTCGCCGTTTTACCGAAAGCTCAGGCAGTACCGGTAAGCAGAAGCTTGTTCCCCTTTCATATTGGGCAGAATGGGTTTGCCAATGCTTCAGCTTCAGTGCACCCGTTGGTTGCGCTGTTAAATGGTTTGCAAAGCACGGTAAGACCTTACCTGCACAAAAAGGTCTTTTAACTGCCGAAACAGGCTGCAGAAGAGTTAAGGGCGGTACAATCAGTTGTCTTTCATCAATTCCGCTTCTTAATGTAAAACCCATTGTAAGCTGCTTCACAACATCACCTAAAGAGGTTCTTTTCCCTGAGCCGGGTGTTGATATGGATATGCACTATATGAAGCTGCGCTTCTCTCTTCCCAGCAAAAAGGTTAGCTACTTAGGTACAATTTTCATCACAACTCTTGAATCAATGTTCTTCTATATGGAAGAAAACTGGGAAATGCTTTGCGATGATATTGAAAAAGGTATTATTAACGATAAGGTTAATGTTCCCGAAGAAATCAGACAAAAATATAATAAAAAGCTTAAACCCAACCCCAAAAGAGCAGAGGAATTAAGAAGAGAATTCAGAAAAGGCTTTGATGAATCCCCTATCATTCCTCGCATATGGCCCAATGTTGGCTGGATGTATGGTATGGGAACAGGTTCATTGAACTTCTACCAAAAGAAATTGAGAAGATATCTTGGTGAAGATATCCCTATGCACTATCTCGGCTACACCGCAACAGAAGCCTTTATGGCAGTTCCTCTTGAATTCAATTCTTATGAGTATGTTATTCTTCCTCAGAATGGTTTTTACGAATTCAGACCTATTGACCAGGAGGGCTACGACAATCTTCTCACCATTAAAGACCTTGAGGTTGGCAAGGAATATGAGATTATTCTCACTAATATGAGCGGTTTTTATCGCTACAGAATTGAAGATGTTGTTAAGGTAACAGGCTATTATAACCAGTCACCTAAAATTACTTTCTGCTATCGTCTTAATCAGATTGCTAACATCAGCGGTGAAAAGGTAAGCTCTCTCGCCTTTGACGAAATTGTTGCAAATATGTCGGAAGAATCAGAAGATTTATATATAGGCTACAGCATTTATGCGGACAGAAGCACATCACCCGGTCATTACAAGCTTTTCCTTGAGCTCGCTGAAGATATTTCCGACGAAAAGAAAGCTACATATAACGCTTTATTTGAAGAAAAACTTTGCAAGGGTAATGTTTCTGTTGAACCTCTTATAAAAAGCGGTGCTTTAGGTCATCCCGAAGTTCTTTTCCTTAAAAAAGGCACCTATGATGACTACCGCGAAGTTTTAAGAAAAAGAGGTGCAAACCTTAATCAGGTTAAGCCTATTAAAGTTATTGATACTGATGAGAAGAGAGATTTTTTCTTCGCACATGTTGAGGAATAAATATGAAATCTGACTATAAAGAAGAAGCCCTTTCACTTAAAAAGAAAGGACTTACTGATGAAAAGGTTATAAAGGATTTAATAAGCTTTAAAGAAAAAAATCCACATTTATTAAATAAGACCTTGCCCTGCGAAATGTATGATAAAATCAATCTTATGTGTCGAAAATATATGGACAGAATGGCAAGATTTGAGGTTGATTATGACTTTTTGGTTGATGAAGAGGCTTTCAAAAATGTTGCAGTGTGTGCCCTTGAAAGTGCACCATTCCTACATTCGCAGGTTATAAGGAACCCAATTGCACCTTATTGGCGTGTTACGGATTATAATGTTAATGAATTTGTTTTTGCAAAAGAGATCGAGGATTTAGAAAAAGCAAAAAAAGAATTCTTTTCAAGAGAAATCCCGCTTAAGAGCAATATTCAGTTTAACATTGGTCTTTTCTATCATCGTGGCAGAACCTACATACTTTTTATATGGAACCATATGTGTATGGATGGTGGCGGTTTTAAGGCGTTCTGGAGCGACTTTTGCAAAGCCTATTCGGATTACGTTTTAAAAGGTATCTCCCCTGTTTCCTTTTCTGTAGGCTCAAGAAGGTATACAGAGGTTTACAAGGATATGGACCCTGCTTTCAGAAAGAAAGCAAAGAAGCAATTTGCCAATATTTCACCTCGTGATAAGCACCGTTTCCCCTTTGAAAACAATAATATTGAAAAAGATGTAGTTATAGTTTCAAGAAAAATCGAAAAGGAATATTTTGATAAAGCGGTAGCTTACACAAAATCCCAAGGCGGAACGGTTAACGATTTGATTGTTGCCTCATATGTTGATGCACTAAAAAAGGTTGCAAGCTTTAATAATGAAGAAAGCATAAGCGTTTCTTGTGCAACAGACTTAAGGCGACATATAAAAGATACCTCTACCATTGGTTACACAAATCACGTTTCTTTCAGCCATTGTGCAATTGATAGAATGGGTGGCGATTTAAAAGAAACCCTTTCAATTGTAGCTAAGAAAACCAAAGAACTGAAAGCCGATGAATTTATGGGTCTGCACGGCATTCCACTTTTAAACTTTGCTTACACAACAATGATTTATGCACAAGCAGAACCAATAGTTAACCTTTTTTACCGCAACCCGACTTTATCTGTAAGTAATGTTGGTAAAATTGATACTGCTGCTTTCTCCCTTGCAAATAACAAACCCTTCTCCGCATTTGTTGCAGGTGCGGCAAAAAACAAGCCCTGCGCAGTTATGACGGCCCTCAGTATCAATGGAGATTTGAGCGTTTCAATTTGCCTCAGGGGTAATAAAAATGATGAAGAAATTCTCGAGAAATTCTTCACCGAATACGAAAACAATATAAAATCATTTTAAAAAAGTTATAACCGACACAGAAAATCAATTAGATTTTTTGTGCCGGTTATTTAATTAATGGTTATTCTTTTTTAAGAATTCATAGATACGCTTACTGTTATTATTATCCCGGTATTCAAAATATTTTGAAGCGTCATTTCTGTCCTTTTCGTTTTCCTCAAAGCCATTATTCACAAAATGCTCAATATCCTTAAGCAAATCCTTTTCCTCAGTGGAACGATTTCCGAAAAGACTTGTTTCCATATTGATATATGAACCGTGAGCAACAGAATATTTATCATAATCAAACTGATAGAAAAGAACTGGTTTATCAAGATAATAAACATCCCAGCAAACACTTGAATAGTCGGTGATGAGCATTGAGCACTTCATCATCAACTCATTGAGGGGTTCCTCACCAAAAGGAATATAGCTGATATTTTCACTTACCAAATCCTTGAAATTTTCAATATAACCTGCAAATTTGGGGTGAATATAGAAAACAACTCGTGTTTTACCCTCTTTAAGAATTCGAGCAAGCTCAGGGCTTTTGAGAAGTGATGTATATCTGTTATAGTAATCGCTCTGCATAAACTCTTCATCAGAAACATCCTCAAGCCAGGAGCGCCAGGTGGGCATAACAAGAATAAATCTGTCGTTTTTATCTTCCTTATTCTCCAAAGCATCCCATCTTGCAAAGCCTGTAATTGGCGCGGTTTCTTCAGTATATAAAAGCTCATTAATTGCAATTTCCTGCTCAACCTTGCCTGTTGTTACGAAATAAGTCATAGGTGATGAGCCCTTTTTACCGAAAAGGTTGTGAACCTTTTTTAATGCAGTAACACCATGCTGAAGGAAAAGAATGGGCTTTCTGTTTATAGCATTAACAATGAAGCTTGGTGTTGAACGCCATTTATAAAGGTGGGGCTTAGAGTCTGATGCCACGCAAACCTTCATAGCTGAAGCGTACATCATATGCTTCATACTCATAAATTGAATTACATTCTTACTGTATTTTTCAACATTTTTGTAATCAGGTGAGCGTTTATCAATAACATAATAAATATTTTTCTTTTGCTCGGCTGTAAGGTTTTCCATACAGTATTTAAAGAAAAAGAAACCATTATCCTGAGCATAGTTTGAGAATTTTTCATAAACCAGCCAGATTTTCTTTTTTCTCCAGAAACTACCGAAGAAATAATAGGTAAGATAAACAAGAACTTCTTTTAATTTAACAAGATTGGTGTCGTACTCGCCTGCCTCTTTATAGCAGAAGCACAAAACACCTGTTTTTGTTAAATACGGGAATATGAGATTTTTACTGCTTATTTTGCAAATGCAGTTCAAAGCAATAAATTTATATTTAAGCCAAATTCTATCCTTATATTCAAGCTTGATAAGTTGCTTTGTTCCGTATTTTTCAACAACCGCTCTTATATCCCAATATATTGGCTTCAAGGTCATATCTTCCGTAAACTCTATATCAATCTGCAACAATACCTTATTCTTTAATACCTTTGTTTTAAAGTTGACGGGTATTGTAATATCCTCAACCTTTGAACGATATTTTAAAATAACATCTGTGATTTTTGCAGAAGAATCTATGGGGAAGGTTGCAGTAATTCTGCACTTATTACCTCGGGTTTTAACTGATTTCACATAACCGCTTTCATAAGTAAAAGCAAGGTAATCCTCTTCTGAAGAGAAGCAAAGAGTAAGTGCATCCTCAAAATAATATGGCAAAACTGCAATCTTAACATCAGTTTCTGTTAAATCATATAATTCAGAAACTTCCTTTGTTCTTTCATTATCAGTTCTGAAAAGCTTCTTGAAATTATCTTTATAATAATCTGCAACAACTTTATAATTTTCAAGAATCGGAGTTTCATATTTTTCTGCAATGTCAGCAGATTTAATTTCCTTGGAAAGAAGAATAACACATTTATTTCCTGTTGATTTTGAACGGGCAACAATTCCCACTTTTCGTTTTTCCTTGTAATAAACCTCATATTTTTCAATGAGCTCTTGCAAGGGCACAACAACAAAATCTGAATTTCTGTTTTCTTCAGGAATATCTGTGATATTGGTTATAGTCTGTTTATTAAGAAGAGCAACATTTAAAAGCTCATATCCGGTATTTTTAAATGAAACCTTTAAATCCTTACCCTGCTTTTCAACAGAACTCACCGTAACATATTTAAAATCAGCAATATCAACATTGCAATCTTTTTCAAATGCAGAATAAGCGGTTATAAAGTTGGGGTCAATGTTCAGATTGGGGAAAGTTCGTTTAACCTCTCGCAACTGAACCTTGTTCAACGCGCTTCTAACGCCCAATTTGCAAAGAACCTCTTCAAGATAAGTTCTGGGTGTTGTTTTAGTTACAATTACATATTTGAAATCATTGTTAAAATTATCGTGAAGCGTTGGCCCAACAGCCTTTTTAAACCAACGGCGTTCAAAATAAACAACTGTATCATCATCTGCAACTTTTGAAACAGTGTTAAGGTCTGCAAAACTCCTTAAAGCCTGAGGATAAAGCACCTTCAAGGGCTTCTTTGTGTTTTCGGAATAATCTGTAACGGGAAGGTCACCCTTATCCCCCTCAAACAAAAGCTTAAGAAGCTTTTTGCTTATATCCGGCGAATCATATTTAAAGAAGGTTTTGAAATATTCCGTATTCTCATAAGAATCGGTCATAAAGCTTTCTGTTGCAAGGGTATTCGCAAACTCATCAACATCATAAATCTTTGTGAATGGTAAGGTCGCAACATCCATATACATTCCGCGGTCATACATATATTCATCATAGTCATACATAAACAGTATGATAGGCTTTTTAGTTAATGAAAAATCAAAGAAAACCGATGAATAGTCTGTAATCAACGCATCGCAACAATTAAGGAATGAATAGTTATCAACACCTTGGGGAAAAGGTTTGATATGCTTATAGTTATCCAAAGAAATTGCATTTTTTAATATGGGGTGGAAATTAACGAAGAATACCTGATTATCATTGAGCTTTTTATCAAGCTTCTTGAAAATATTTGCAACATTCTTTTCATAAACTTCTGTGCTGATATCTGCGTTGCTTTTTCCTCTCCATGTTGGCATATAACCATAAACAGTTTTGCCTTCGAGACCTAATTTTTTCTTTAAATCCTTACCGCTTTGGCTATCAAAGAAAATTTCGTTTCTCGGATACCCTGCCATTACAACCTTACCCGTATAAAGAGGATTAAGGTTGTAGCACTCCATCATAACATCCCTTGTGAAATCATTGGGGAAAGTAATGTAATCCGCTTGTAAAAAGTTATGCTGAACATTATACATTGATTCAATGCCCAAACGCATATCTTTACCGAGAGTTTTCAAGGGTGTGCCGTGCCAGGTCTGAATATATTTCTGCTCATCTCGTTTCACAAAATAAACAGGAAATGAGCTGTTATTTATGAGATATTCGCTTGTGGCAAGAATTTTAGTATATTTAAAGGTTTCAACATCAATAAGCTCAACATCAAGACCAATGTCTTTAATAAATTTCTGATGCCTCGGTTTATCAATTGTTCCGTAATAAATCTTATATTTACCGGGGTAAGATTTTAAAATCTCTCTTACTAACGCAAGGCTTGAATCGGAAATATTTGAGCCGTGGAAGGATTCAACCAAAATTGTATTGGGTTTTACTTTAAAGAATTTATAAAAGTATGCATAGAAGAATTTACGCTTAGGCGCCTTGGTAAAAAACATTATTTTACTTCTTCTGAGCATTTTTTTAATTTTTCTGAAAAGCAAGGTAATGTCCATAAAAAATCACCGTAAATAATTTTTATATTTAAGTTAATTAATCATTTGTGAGTGCTTTAATATATTTTTTGAAGAATACAACACCATCTTTAAGGGATGTAAGAGGGATTCTCTCATTTGTGCCATGGGTTGTGAGAAGAAGAGCAGTATCCATAAGGAATGGTGAATAACGGTAAATATTATCGCAAACATCCTCATACTGACGAGCATCTGTGCCCCCCATAACAAGATAAGGTGCAACAATTGCCTTGGGGTCCATCTCTTTGCAGATTTTGCTGATAGCATTGAACGCTCTTGAATCTGTGGGAGAAATCTTTGAAGGATTTTTACCGCTGACTAGCTTGATTTCTGCTTTAGGACCTGCATATTTTCTGATATGCTTTTCAACATCCTCAATAGTTTGACCGGGCATAATGCGGAAATTCACATTAACAGTTGCCTTCTGCGGCAAAACATTGGGAGCAGGGCTACCATTTGCCATGGTAACTGCAGTTGTTGTTCTCATCATAGAAGCAACGGGAGGAATTTCGGAGCAAACCTTTGTGATAAGAGGTTTAAGTATCGGAAGATTGCTCATAACACATCTTACGGGATAAGTTGTGTTTTTGCCGATTTCATTGAAAAGTGAATAAAGCTGAGGTGTAAGCTCTGCTTTGAACTGGTTGTTTTCAAGCTTGCAAACAATCCTTGAAAGCTCGCCTAAAGCACTATGCTTGGGTGGTTGAGAAGAGTGACCGCCCTTTGCATTAACGGAAATTTCAAAGTCGACATGACCTTTTTCTGCAATACCGACACCTGCAAGGTGACCGTCAATAACTTTATCAACCTTTGCTTCAAGGATTGCGCCACCTTCATCAAGAACGCTGTCAAGTCTTATTCCCTTTTCCTTGAACCAACGCATCATACAGTCAGCACCGCAGATTTCACCCTCAGCCATAACCTCTTCATTATGACCAAAACAAAGATAAACATCTCTTTCGGGAACATAGCCTTCCTCTAAAAGAGTTTCAACTGCTTCGCAAACACCGATAAGGTGGTTTTTCATATCAATTGCACCTCTGCCCCAAAGGAAGCCTTCAGCAACCTCACCGCTGTATGCAGGGTATTTCCAGTCGTCCTCAGTACCGGGCGTAACAGGCACAACATCCTGATGTGAAAGAAGAGCGATGGGTTCTTTTTCAGGATGCTCACTCTTCCAATGATACATAAGGCTACGAGTTGATATTATTTGTTTCTCAAGCTTTTCGTGCATAAGAGGATATGATTTTTCCAAAAATGCGTGAAACTCATCAAAGGGAGTCCAATCAACAAGGCTTTCGTCTCTGTTTGCAATAGTTGGAATTTTAATTGCATCGGAAAGATTTTTTATAAATCTTTCAACATCAACCTTTTCTTCCGCACCTGTATTTGCATTTTCTATAGGATTTGCTTTATAAGTTGTTGCGGCACGAACCATACTGACACCAACACCTGCTAAAGCGGCAACACCTAAACCTGTTTTAATAATTTTTGATTTTTTCATAGTATTATCTCCTATCAGAACTCGAATAAAGATATCTGGTCACTATCGGGCAAATCGCCGAACGCTCCGCAGGCTTTAAGAACCGAGGTTATGGAGCTGCCAACACCGGCACATGCTTCAAAATCCTCAATTGAACTGAAGGGACGACCTTCATTTTTATTTTTTGCTTCTTCAAGCAACTCTGCCTTTGCTCCGACACCTGCAAGAGCAGAGAAAGGCATTCTGATTTTGCCGTCCTCAGGCTCATATGAATGAGCAGTTGATTTATAAATATCAATGGGTAAGAATTCAATGCCTCGAACCATGGCTTCATAAACAATCATCATAATCGTTTCTTTATCTTTTTCAGCGTTTGAAGCTTCTTTCCCCTTATTTCTGATCATCTGAAGAAGCGTTTTAACTGCTTCCTTACCCTTGGACATTGATTCCGCATCAACATCACCGCCACGAACGGTAAGGTATGCACAATAATATTCAAGAGGCTTATAAACCTTGAACCAAGCAAGGCGAAGAGAAGCAATAATATATGCCGCTGCGTGTGCCTTAGGGAACATATACTGAATTTTTTTACAAGAGTCAATGTACCATTCAGGAACATCGTGATCCCTCATCATTTGCTCCTGCTCAGGCTTAAGCTGTTTATTTTTCTTACGGACATCCTCCATAATATCGAAAGCCTGTTTAGGCTCAAGACCTTTATGAAGAAGATAAACCATAATACTGTCACGAGTACCGATAACCTCGGAAATTGTGCATATTCCGTCTCGGATTAAATCCTGAGCGTTACCAAGCCAAACGGCTGTACCATGGGAAAGACCTGCAATCTGAATAAGATCGGCAAAGGTCTGGGGTTTTGCTTCAAGAAGCATTCCTTTGGTGAAATCCGTTCCCATTTCAGGAATAGAAAGTGTACCTGTAGGCCAACCTAATTCCTCGGCAGTAACACCGAGAGGTTCGGGTGAGGTGCAAAGCTCGTAAAGCTTTCTGTCACTGATATCAATATCAAGAACATCAATACCCGTTAAGTCGGTTAAATGCTTGTAAATTGTGGGAACATCGTGACCAAGCTCATCAAGCTTCAACAAAGTATCGTGCATTGAGTTAAAGTCAAAGTGAGTTGTGATAATATCTTTAGTTGCATCATCGGCAGGTCTTTGAACGGGTGTGAAATCCTCAACCTCATAGGTATTGGGAACAACAACCATGCCGCCCGGGTGCTGACCGGTTGTTCTCTTAACACCCGTACAGCCTAAGGTAAGGCGGTCAATTTCCGCTTTTGTGATATTGAGACCGCGTTCTTCAACATATTTTTTAACAAACCCATAAGCAGTTTTTTCTGCAACACCTGAAATTGTGCCTGCTTTAAAAACATATGCCTTACCGAAAAGCTCTTCCGTGTATCTGTGTGATTGGCTTTGATATTCACCTGCAAAGTTAAGGTCAATATCGGGAGATTTATCACCAAAGAAGCCAAGGAAGGTTTCAAAGGGGATTTCGTGACCGTCACGGAACAAGGGTGTGCCACATTCAGGGCAGTTCTTTTCGGGCAAATCAAAGCCTGAACCAACCTCGTTATGCAAGAAGAATTCTGAATATTTACAATTAGTGCAACGGTAATGGGGTTGCAAGGGATTAACCTCGGAAATACCCGCCATTATAGCAACAAAGGATGAACCAACAGAACCTCGGGAACCTACATAATAGCCACATTCCTCGGAATGCTTAACAAGGAGACGAGCAATCATATAAAGCCCTGCAAATCCGTTTTCAATAATGGATTTAAGCTCTTTTTCAAGTCGGTCTGCAACAACCTTTGGAACAGGGTCCCCATACCATTCCTTTGCTCTGTCCCAGCAATGCTTTGTTAAATCCTCTTCCGCACCGGGAATAATGGGGTTAAAAGTACCATCGGGAATGGGTAAAATACCCGGTTCAATCATTTCTGCAATATAATTTGTGTTGGTTATAACAACCTCCCTTGCAGTTTCTTCACCTAAATAAGCGAAATCTTCAAGCATTTCAGTTGTGGTCTTTAAATACAACGGAGCTTGATTATCTGCATCGGAGAAGCCCTGCCCTGCCTGGAGAATTGCTCTGTATTTAGCATCAGTTTTATCAAGGAAATGAACGTCACCTGTGGCAACTGTCTTTTTGCCCAATTCATCACCGAGATTAATAATCATACGGTTGATGTTTTCAATGTCGGCATAAGAATTTATATTCTCATAATCGCCCTCATTTTTGGTAATCATAAATTCATTGTTTCCCGTTGGCTGAATTTCAAGATAATCATAGAATGAAGCAATTTCGAGAAGCTTTTCCTTGCTTTCACCTGCTAAAATTGCACGGTAAAGCTCACCTGCTTCACAAGCACTACCGATTATAAGACCCTCTCGCCTTTCTTCAATAAGGCTTTTAGGCATTCTTGGTTTTTTGTGAAAATAGTCAATATTGGAAGCAGAAACGAGCTTATAAAGGTTTTTAAGACCAACCTTATTTTTAACCAAGAGAATACAGTGGTAATACTTGTCCGCTTTTATTTCTTCAAGGGTTTTCTTTGAGCCGTCGGAATTATAGTCGTTTACAAGGTAGCATTCGCAACCATAAATGATTTTAAAATCGCTTCCCCTTGCGGTATTACAAGCTTCAGGGAACGCCTGAACACAACCATGGTCAGTAATGGCAATAGCCTTATGACCCCATTTCATAGCCCTTTTAACAATGGATTTAGCGCTACTCATAGCATCCATTGCAGACATATTTGTATGGAGGTGGAGTTCAACTCGCTTCTCCTCTGCCTCGTCAACAAAATCAAGCTTCTGAATTGTTGCAACACAGCTAGGCTTTATAATAAAATCCTTTTTATAGTCATCATAGCCTAAAACACCACGAACAAGAACTGTTACGCCATCCTTAAGCTGACCGTCAAGGTATTCAAGTTGCTCTTTTGTATCAAAGAATTTACAACCGAAGGAGCCTGTATTATCGGTTATATTAAACTCAATAATATATCTCTTTCCGTCCTTAGTTTCTCTCTTTTCGTATTTGAAAATATCGCCCCAAACAAAAACCTGACCGTCCTCGTAGCCAATTTCTGACATAGCCTTGGGCTTTTGGTGTTTAAAATTACCGATAACTGTTTTAACAGTATTAAAATCAAGGGGAACATCGGGAAAATTCTCATACTGTGCCTGGGGGCGAAGTGTTTTATTAGAAGAATCTATTTCCTGCTGTTTACGAAGGAACTCTTCCTCATTTGAATCCTTACCGATAAACTCAACTTTAATTTCACGGTTAAAATGAGTTCTTATGTACTCCTCTAAAAATTTATCTGCACCTGCATTAACACAAATATCCCTACCGCTTTTAAGAAAGTTAACAGTAAAAATATCATCTGTAAAGATTGTATCAATGCTATCAAGAAAACCGTTGGTCTGAGGCACATTAACCTTCATAACCTTTAAAAGCATAGGGAAGCAGCTTTCATTCAACGCTTCCGGTGGTAAAACATATTCAAATTCAACGGATTTGAACCTTAATGCAGATTTAATTTCATTTGCAACTGCTTTAAGGCACATTATATTCTGGAAAGCATCCACATGAAGCAGTGCTTTCATAAACATTGTATCTTTATTTATCTCTAAATCGGTGAAGGTTGTACTTTTGAGCATATCACGATACTTTTCTGTAGCGATATATTCACCGAATATTTCCAAAAAATTATTCATCATATTTTATCGATTTCCTCAAGTAACTCTTTGAGGACATTTTCTTCTGAAACCTTTCTAAGAATTTCGCCTTTTTTAAAGAGAACGGCGCAACCATCCCCTCCTGCAATGCCGATATCGGCTTCCTTAGCCTCACCGGGCCCGTTAACAACACAACCCATAACGGCTATTTTAATAGGCTTTTTAATATCTCTGACTGCGTTTTCCACTTGGTTCGCAAGGGATACAAGGTCAATTTTGGTTCGTCCGCAAGTGGGACAGGAAACTATCTGAGGTGTTTCAACCCTTACGTTAACCGCTTTAAGAATATCTTTTGCGGCATAAATTTCTTTAACGGGGTCATCTGTGATAGAAACTCTTATGGTGTCACCAATACCTTTAAGCAAAAGTGAACCAATACCGATTGAGGATTTAATAAGAGAGCTTCTTTCTGTTCCTGCCTCAGTAACACCAAGATGCAAGGGATAATCACATCTTTCGGCAACAAGTGAATAAGCCTCTACCATATTGCCCACGTCAGAAGATTTAATTGAAATTACTGTATTATAAAACTCGCAATCTTCTAAGAGCTTAACATGGCGGAATGCACTTTCAACCATAGCTTCGGGAGTTGCACCACCAAATTTTTCCAATAAATCCTTTTCAACTGAGCCTGAATTTACGCCTATTCTTATGGGAACATTTTTAAGCTGACAAGCATCTGCAACTGCAAAAACCTTTTGCGCTGAGCCGATGTTACCGGGGTTAATTCTGATTTTATCAACACCTGCATTGAGAGATTCAAGAGCAAGCTTGTAATCAAAATGAATATCGGCAACAAGAGGAATATTGCTATGCTCCTTAAGCTTACCAAGAACCTTGACGGCTTCCATATCAGGAACTGCCATACGCACAATTTCACAGCCTGCAGTTTCAAGTGCTTTAAGCTGCTTTAAATTACCCTCAAAATCACTTGCAGGTGCATTGAGCATTGACTGAATTGCAACGGGCGCATCTCCACCTATTTTTATATTACTAACATTAACTTGTCTTGAAACTCGTCTGATCATTTTTAATTCACCTATAATCAACTGAATTTAAAATTGTTTTATAACATCATTAACTGAAATAACTGCCATTAATATAAGCAAAAGCACAAGCCCTACTGTGTGAACAATGCCTTCTTTTTTAGCAGGTATGGGCTTTCTTCTAATCATTTCAATAAGAATAAAGAACAATCTGCCACCGTCAAGCGCAGGTAAAGGAAGAAGGTTAAACATACCCACATTAATTGTTATCATTGAAAGGAAATTAAGAGCTGTGAGGATTTTGTCTTTAAATTCAACGGGCTGAGCGGTAGATTCTGCTATTGCGGAAATTGTACCGATAGGACCTGAAACATCCTTCATACCGTATTTACCCGTTACCATATCAACAAGGCTCAGACGAACCATCTGAACAATGGATGCGGAATCAAGAACTGCATTTTTAAGAACGTTCCATGCGTTAGGCTCTTCCCCTACAATATAGAAATCCTGCTGAATATATTTTCTGCCCTCAAACTCAAACTGCTTAAATTCAACATCTTCAACAAGCACCTTTTCACCATCACGAATTACGGTAATGTCAAGCTTATTATCGGTGTCACGAACCATATTGAATGAAACACCCTGAGAGGAATAAACATTGGTGTTATTGATTTTGATAATTTCGTCCCCTGCTTTAAGACCGCTTTTATCGCTGACGGATTCTTCCATAAAGCTGTGGATCTGGCGAGTACCAACAAGGTCACCGCAGGAAAGACAGATACCCACCACCACAACACCTAAAATAAGATTTAGTATTGCACCTGCAGCTACAATTATAAATCTCTGCCAAGCAGGTTTATTATTGAAAGCCCTTGGATTTTCGCTATCCTCATCCTCACCCTCCATACTAACAAAGCCACCAATGGGAAGAAGACGCAAAGCATAAGTTGTTTCGCCTTTTTTCTTTTTTAATATTTTCGGTCCCATACCAAGTGAAAACTCGTTGACCTGAACATCAAAAAGCTTTGCAAATGAAAAATGACCGAATTCGTGAATGGCAATAATTACGCCAAAAAGAAAAATTGCAAGTAAAAACGGCCAAACACTGCTCCAGACTGCACCAATATCAAAATTTTCTATGGTTAACACCTCTTTGATAAATTTAAATATGAAATTATTGCACCTTTGCTAATTCTCTTACCTTTTCTCTCATCAAAGCATCTGTATCAAAAACATCCTGCAAAGTGAAATTCTGCTTTTTAAGAGTAAATTCAGATGCAAGAGAAATAAGCTCGGGAATAGCATTAAATGATATTTTACCCTGCCTGAAAAGAAGATTTGCTTCTTCATTTGCGCAGTTAACTGCAGCGGGGTAAAGACCGCCTTTTGTTATAGCATCACGGCAAATATTCATACAGGGGAAATTTTCGTAATCAGGCTTATAAAAAGTAAGATTCCCTACTTCCCACAAGTCAAGCTGTTTTTCAGGTGATTCATAACGCTCGGGATAGGTTATTGCAAACTGAATGGGTAATCTCATATCAGGATGACCCAACTGAGCAATAACGGAATTATCATCGTATTCAATAAGAGAATGAACAATGCTTTCTCTGTGAACAACAATGTCAATCATATCGGGGCTAACATCAAAAAGCCAAACCGCCTCAATAAGCTCAAGACCTTTATTAAACATTGTGGCGCTGTCAATAGTTATTTTTTGCCCCATACTCCAACTTGGGTGCTTTAAAGCGTCCTGAAGAGTTACATTCTGCAGTTCCTCTTTAGTTTTACCAAAGAAGGGACCGCCTGAAGCAGTAAGAATAATTCTTTTTAGTGCTTTATTTGATGGTGCACCTAAAAGGCATTGGAAAATTGCTGAATGCTCACTATCAACGGGCAAAATTGAAACATTTTTCTTTTTTGCCGCTTCTGTTACAAGATGACCACCTGCAACAAGAGTTTCTTTGTTTGCAAGGGCAATTGTTTTCCCGGCATTAACTGCATCAAGCGTTGGCTTAAGGCCTGCCATACCAACAACGGAGTTAAGGGTAATTTCGCCCTTAGCCTCTGCACCGCAGAAGCAAACACCCTCCATACCGCTTAAAACAGTTACATCTAAATCTCTGACCCTTATTTTGAGGTCTTTTGCGGCATTTTCATCCACAAGAGCGGCATATTGGGGCTTAAATTCACGTATTTGCTTTTCAATTCCGTCAACATCAGAAAATGCGGCAAGAGCCTCGATTTTATAACCGTGGGCCCTTGCTACATCTAATGTCTGAACACCTATTGAACCTGTTGAACCTAATAAATTAATAGTTTTCATAATAAATTAAAATGCGTTAATGAAATATATTGCGGAATAAAGAACGGGCATTACAAACAATGCACTGTCAAAGCGGTCCATAATACCACCGTGACCGGGAAGAAGCTTACCAAAATCTTTGATTCCGAAATTGCGTTTGATTGTGGATGCGGCAAGGTCGCCAAACATACTGATAACAGAGAGAACAACACTCAGAATTGCAACAGTTATGTATGAGAGTATTGATTCGCCTTCAAAGAAGAATCTCTTGAAAACGAAAAGCAGAAGCAGATTGAGCAATACAGCACCAACAACACCGCCAATCGCACCCTCAACAGACTTTTTGGGACTGATTTTGGGGCAAAGCTTATGTTTACCAAGCTTACTGCCGACAAAATAAGCGAAAATATCTGTCATCCAACTTGCAAAGAAGGCAAAAAGAAGAAGATAAATCCCGTCAATTTTTGTGTAGCCCTCAAAATGCTTATGAATATCACGGAAAACAATCATAAGTGAAAATGAAAACGGCACACAAACAGAAGAGAATATTGCAGTTACCGCTTGTTCAAATTTAGTTGTTTCAAATTTCAAAAGCATAAAAATGAAAATGAGAACAACATAAACACCACCGAAAGCGGCAACAGGCATTTTCACGCCAAAATGAACAATAAACGGAATTGCAACGGCAAGCACAAGGCTGACTGCCATAATCATTTTATTTTTAAGACCAACTGCTTTTTCGATTTCATACACTGCCATACCGCTTAATAAAGCAACAAATATGGGGAACACAATTGTGTTCATAAGCAAAAGCGCACCAATAAATATTATACCGGACAAAATACCGGTTATTACTCTCTGTTTCACAATTTTCTCCTTGTACTAATCCACAGATTAATTATATTAAACGCCACCAAAACGTCGGTTTCGTTTCTGATAATCTTCAAGAATTTTATTAACATCTTCTTCAGTAAAATCAGGCCAAAGAATGTCGGAATACCAGAATTCCGAATATGCAGACTGCCAGGTCATAAAGTTTGAAAGCCTGTATTCTCCGCTTGGTCTTACAATAATATCGGGGTCAGGTTGACCTGCAGTGTAAATATGATTACCCACAAGCTCTTCTGTTATTTCATCAACAGACAACTCCCCTGCCTTAACCTTTTTGGAAATCTCTTTTACGGCGTGGGTAATTTCTGCCCTACCACCGTAATTGAGAGCGATGTTAACAGTAACTTTATCGTATTTCGCAGACTCTCTCTCAGCCTTCTCAATAAGCTTTAAAAGGTCTTTAGGGAGATTATCACGCTCACCGATGAATTTAAGACGCATCTGGCGAATATCATTTTCGGCAATACGCTCGTCACCCTCTTTAAGATACTCCTTAAAAAGCTTCATAAGAGCAAGAACCTCCGATTTTGGTCGGTTCCAGTTTTCAGTTGAAAAAGCATAGAAGGTCATATATTTAATACCAACATCAGCACAATATTCACCGATACGGCGAAAGGTTAAAGCACCTTCCTTATGACCTGCGCTTCTTTCAAGCCCGCGCATTTTTGCCCATCTGCCGTTACCGTCCATAATAAAGCCGATATGCCGGGGCAAAACATCAAAATGGGGAATATTTTTTTCCATAATCAGATTTCCATTATCTCTTTTGTTTTTGCATCTGCGATTTCGTCAATTTTTTTAACGAATTCATCGGTGATTTTCTGAAGCTTATCTTCACCGTATTTCTGGTCATCTTCAGTAATTTCGGAATTCTTCTTCATTGTTTTTATTTTTTCGATGCAATCACGTCTGATTTGGCGAACCGCAACCTTTGCTTCTTCACCGAATTTTGAAACATCCTTAGAAAGCTGTTTTCTTCTTTCCTCTGTGAGAGCAGGGAAAACAAGGCGGATAATTCTGCCGTCGTTTGAAGGATTGATGCCGATATCGGAAGCAAGAATTGCTTTTTCGATAAGGCTTAATGCAGACATATCCCAAGGCTGAATAGCAAGAATACGAGCTTCTGGAACAGAAATTGCTGCCATCTGGTTTATAGGAGTGGGTGTGCCGTAGTAGTCAACAGTAATTCTGTCAAGAACTGCAGCATTTGCTCTTCCGGCTCTGATTGAGTTATACTCATATTTGAGTGAGTTGATTGTTTTTTCCATTTTTTCATTTGCTAAATTGAATACTGATTCCATAAAGAATACCTCCAAAATTTATGTAAATTTAATTATTAACTGAATTATTCGTTTGTAACAACAGTACCTGCATTTTCGCCACAAACCGCTTTGAGAATGTTACTTGTGTCGTTAAGGTTGAAAACAAGAATCGGGATATTATTTTCCTGGCAGATAGCAGCAGCCGCTGTATCCATAACAGCAAGATGCCTCTCAAGAAGCTCATTGTGAGTGATTTTATCAAATTTAACTGCATCGCTGAATTTGTTCGGGTCTTTGTCATAAATGCCGTCAACATTTGTAGCTTTCAAAAGAACATCTGCGTTAATCTGCGCTGCTCTTAATGCCGCACCTGAATCTGTTGAGAAGAAGGGATTGCCTGTTCCTCCTGCAAAAATCACAACCCTGCCCTTTTCAAGATGCCTTACAGCTTCATCACGAATAAAGGTTTCAACAACACCTGTAATCTGCACTGCAGACTGAACACGTGCTTCAACACCGATATCAAGGAAGCCTTGCTGAAGAGCAAGAGAGTTCATAACAGTTGCAAGCATACCTATTGAATCGGCTCTTGTTCTGTCCATAGCACCGCTTGAGCGACCACGCCAGAAATTGCCACCACCAACAACAATGCCTACCTGAACACCTTTATCGGTAACTTCCTTGATAGCCTTGCAAACATCTTCAATAACATTAAAATCAAAGCCGTGACCCGCTTCACCTGCAAGAACCTCACCACTTAATTTTAATAAAAGTCTGTTATAAACAGGTTTCATAAAAAACGCCCCTTTCACCGCAACACTGCAGTCTATTCCTAATTTTACCTTCTTATTTTACAACAAACCAACTTTCTTGTAAAGTGTTTAAATGCTCAAATTTAAAGTATATTTTTATTTATATTATATAATACAAAAATTAGTCATAAATATAAAAACAGACTGCCGCTAAAAGTGGCAATCTGTAAATACTATGAAACCTTTCTCTTTAACCTGATATCATCAGCAATCATTGCTATAAACTCAGAATTAGTTGGTTTACCTCGTTGGCTTTGAATTGTGTAACCGAAATAGGAGTTAAGAACATCAACATCACCTCTGTCCCAAGCGGTTTCAATACCGTGACGAATTGCTCTTTCCACTCTTGAAGAGGTGCTTTTGAAATTTTTGGCAACAGTCGGGTAAAGTATTTTTGTAACTGAATTCAGCATTTCGGGGTTTTCTACTGTTAATTTTATAGCCTCACGAACATATCTATAGCCTTTTATGTGAGCAGGAACGCCAATCTGATGCAAAATATCGGTGATTATCACATTCAAATCCTGAGGTGCTTCAAACTTACCTGTAACACCAACATCCTTCCAACTGGTCAGTTGAATAATTCTCTGGGCTACCATTGAAGCATCAATAGGTTTAAGGAAATAATAATCAACACCACATCTTAAAATTTCTCTTTCAAAATTCGCATTATCAATGCCCGATAAAACTATTATCAATGGTCTGGTTGAAGGGTCCTTCATATTAAGCCTTGAAACAACCCCCACCGCATCAATATGTTGCAAAAAAGCATCCATTACAACAACATCAGGGGTAGTTTCTTCAATTAAATTTAAAAGCTCCGCACCATTTTTCTGACATAGTTTTACATCCATTCTGCTGCTTCGCAACGCATTTACAAGCTGCGAAGTCCCCTCATCCTTTTCATCTGTTAACAAAACTCGTATGTTGCCAACCATTTGAACACCTCCTAAAGTATGGATAAATTATACCCCTAAAAAACCCGTAATTCAAGAGGGTTCGATTAATATCGTTAGTTTAAACAAATTGTGATATTTTTCCAATATGGAAAAAAGTTTAATTGGTTTTGTTATTGTAAGAATTTGTCGAATGCTTTGTGCAAAATGACAATTATTGCATATTACTCTGCAATTTATACAGCATAGTTTCTGCAAAAATACCAAAACCACCGGTTGGGTCATTAAGAAAAACATGAGTTACTGCACCTATTAGTTTCCCGTTCTGGATTATGGGACTACCACTCATCCCCTGAATTATGCCACCTGTTTTTTCAATTAAATCTCTATCAGTAATTCTAATAACAAGATTTTTGTTTTCGGTTGATTTTTCGTCAATTTTTTCAATTATTATTTCATAACTTTCCATTATTCCGTTTTCAATGGTCGTAATTATTTCTGCTTGACCTGTTTTTATTTCGGATGCACTTGCAATTTCATATAGAACCTGATTTTTCGGCAAAGAGTCAAAGCAACCGTAAACGCCTAAGCTATCGTTACTATAGATTACTCCCGTTCTTTTATTCTCAAGATAACCGCAAAGCTCCCCTGCAGAGCCGTTCTGGCCTTTAATGAAGCCGGTCAATTTTGCTTGGGTACACTCACCTTGCGATATTGGAATTGTTGATTTTGTATCAATATCGCAAACCGCATGACCTAAAGATGCAAAGCCACCATCTTTTGTACAAAAAGTAACAGTTCCTATACCTGCAGAGCTGTCTCTTATCCATATACCTGCTTTATATTTCTGTTCACTTTGCGAAAACTCTGCTTTAAAGGTAACTTCAAGCATTTTTCCGTTTCTTTCTGCTTCAAAAATTAACTCCTGCCCCCCACTTTTTTCAATTATTTCAGATACCTGCGAATTGCTTTTCACTTCATTTCCGTTAACCTTTTTAATAATATCACCAAGCTTAAGTCCTGCCTTGTCTGCTGTATTAACAAATCCATTTTCAGTATCAACCGCTTCTGTGCCAACAATTACAACACCGTCTGCATAAAGTTTTAAACCAATAGGATAACCTCCCATAAATACTTGTGGTAAAGGCTTTGATATATCTTTTTTCTCATTGCTTACATCTTTATCATCATTGAATATGTTTAAAAAATCTTCTTTGATTTCGGTTAATTTACCACTTACATTGTAAAGCTTAACATCTGCAACTGCATCATTTTTAAATATTCCTGAAGAAAAGATTGAAAACATTAAAGCTGCAGATAATATTATTGAAAGCATTGATAAAAGAATTTTGCTTTTTTTCAAAAAAATCACCTCGTTTCACACTTTTTAATGTGTGTAGAAACAAGGCGAATATAATGAAAATTTATTGACAAAAAATAAGCAGTCTTGAAAAATCAAGACTGCTGAAAAAATGTAAAATTTGTTAAATTGAAATTTCGTTGGCAATTCTGTAAAGGTCAAGGTCAATTGTTTTCTTCATATTGAGCGCTTCAATAATATCATAATCAACGATTTTATCTTTACAAGAAGCAACAACTCTGTTACCAATATCATTTTTAAGAAGCTGAACAGCATAGTTACCCATCTGACTTGCAAGAACTCTGTCACGAACTGAGGGTGAACCGCCACGCTGAACATGACCGAGAATTGTTGCACGGCTTTCAACACCTGTTTTCTGCTCAATATATTTTGCAAGAGAGTTAGCATCAATACCTTTAACTCCCTCTGCAACAACAATAACAAAATGCTCTTTACCGGTTTTCTGAGTACGTTTCATTCTTTCGATAATATATGAATCAATATCATAATCAACCTCAGGAATGAGAATGCAAGTTGCACCGATAGCAAGACCTGCATTAAGAGCAAGATAACCTGCATTTCTGCCCATTACTTCAACAACGGAGCATCTGTCGTGAGATTCTGTTGTATCACGGATACGGTCAACCATTGCCATAACAGTGTTAAGAGCAGTATCATAACCTATTGTATAGTCGCAGGATGCAATATCGTTATCAATAGTACCGGGAATGCCGATGCAGGGAATGCCTTTAAGAGTAAGTGCACGGGCACCTTTGAATGTGCCGTCACCACCGATTGTTACAATACCCTCAAGACCGAACTCCTTGCAAACCTCAACTGCTTTATCCTGAACCTCGGAATCTGCAAACTCGGGGCAACGAGCGGAATAAAGCATTGTGCCGCCGCGATGAATAATATCGGAAACAGAACGAAGATTCATTTCATACATATCGCCCTCAACAAGACCTTTATAACCACGGCGGATACCCATAACTCTCATACCGCTTTCGCAAGCAGTTCTCACTACTGCACGAATGGCAGCATTCATACCGGGGGCGTCACCGCCGCTTGTAAGTACACCGATTGTTTTCACTACAATGACCTCCATCACACATATATGTTTTTAAACCTAAAAGAGTATATCATAGTTTAACCAATCTATCAAGAGCAAAAAGTGAAATTCCGTTAAATTTGTAAAATAATGTATTTTTCGATATAATTTGCCATTCAGCCATAATTATGTTATACTTACTTACGGTGATAGTATGAAAAGTAAAATCATTAAAATTACATCGTTATTAGTTGCTATTATTCTTTTATGCTCCTGCGGTAACACAAAGGTTTTAAAAACAAAGGAAATAACAGATAAAATCACACAAACGTCAGTTGTTACAGAAACTGATATAACCGAAATTGAAGATTACAAAAATTTCTTTAAAGAATTCAAAGCAGATTTCACCATCCCCGGTCTTTTGGAGGGTATAATCCCCCAAGGACTTTGCTATGTCGGTGAATTGGATGCTTTTGCCGTAAGCGGTTATTACGAAGATGGTTTATTCCCATCAATGCTTATGCTCATTGATGATGAAACAGGTAGATTCACTAAAGCCTTCCCCTTGCAGAATGTTGACGGAAAAGATTATTACGGTCACGCAGGCGGTCTTACTGTTTCGGAAGATTATATTTATATCACAAGCGAAAGCTCTTGCTATATCTGTGAAATTGATAGCTTAAAAGGTCTTAAAAATGGCGAAAAACTTAAATTCCAAAGCAATTTCAAATTAAACACCTTCGGTTCATTTGCTTGCTATAATGATGGTATTCTATGGACGGGTGATTTCATTGAAAGCAGTGATAAAGGAAGAGAAAAAACAAGAAAAATAACAACACTTGACAGCGGTGAAACATTTTACGCTTACTGTGAGGGTTATATTTTAAAAGACGGGCTTCCCGATGTTAA
This sequence comes from Acutalibacteraceae bacterium, assembly GCA_045594685.1. Lineage (GTDB taxonomy): Bacteria > Bacillota > Clostridia > Oscillospirales > Acutalibacteraceae > DTU089. The sequence continues at coordinate 143,050 of JAZNYZ010000009.1, forward strand.
AAAGATTAACACAGAAGCCAACGGCTATATCCCTGATTATCTTTTGGCAATACCCGAACAGGTTCAAGGTATGAGCTTTACTGATAGCGGTAAAATGATTTTCTCCACAAGCTATGGCAGAAAAAACAACTCAAAAATATATGTTTATGATGATGTTCTTTTATCAGAAAGAGTCGGCACCCATAAAATTGAAGAAACAGAAATTGACATTTTAGCTTGCAGCTCAGATTTATTGAAAAAGTCAATAATCTCACCCCCAATGGCAGAGGGCATCACACAAGGAGAAAATGGTCAATACATTATATTTGAATCAGGCGCAGAAAAATACAGAAACCACAGAGGTAAGTACCCGACAGATACGGCATTTAAAGCGAATATTGAATGAAAAAAAGCAGTCCTCGAGGACTGCTTTTCTACTGGAAAGTTGAAAGTGGCAAATGGCAAGCTTCGGGTCTGCGACGCTATTATAATTCTGCATTCCGAACTCCGCATTCCGCATATATTTTACCACTTCTGCTCAAAAACCACATCGGGTTTTTTACCGGAAATGTCCTTATAATACTCAATTTTCAAATAGTTATCGTCATTATTAAGGGCAAAGGCGACACTTGCGGTAAAGGTGCCCGATGTACCAACATCACTTGGCTCGAAAAGGTCTTTTTGGGGATACTGCATAAGCTCCTTGCCGTTACTGTCATAGGCTTTAAAATGAGTATTGCCTATAGCAAGACCGTGAGCAATATCATCGTTTGTGTATTCATAAACAACGATAGCAACAGATTTTGCTTCAGGTGCATCTACTTCCTTAGGATTAGGCTCTACCTCAAGAACCTTTGTGATTTTAAGCTTGTAATTCCCCTCCTGCGCTTGCAAGGTGGCTTCATCGCTGACTACGGGTGCAGGGTCTTTTTTTTGATTATCATCCTTTGTAACACCTGCTACAATCAAAGCGAAAACGAGCAAAATAAGAACAATTCCAAAAACAATCAAACCACATTTTTTGTTCATAAAAACACCTCTTTAGAGCTTAATTAACCCTGATAAACTTTTTTAATTTAAATGAATAAATATAGGTTTCCTTTACGGGAATTTCGGTGCACTGATAAAGAGCATCAGCATAAATTTCAAGTTGATTTTTATAAACTGAAATAAAGTATTTTTCGTCGGTTACATTATCAGTTTTATAGTCAACAAGAATATATCCGTCTGCTTCTTTAAATGCACAGTCCAATTTACCCTGAACAACGATTTTTTCATTTTTTGCGTTTTCGGACAAATCTTCATAAAGCTCTTGTGCTTCTTTAAAAATAGCAAACTCATACTCTTTGATAATCTTGCCTGAGGATAAAAGTCTTCCACCCACATCACTGCTTAGAAAGCATTTAACTGCATCTTCATCGAGGAACTGAAGCTCATCCTCTGTTATGAGATTTTCACTTATAAGTCTGAGCTTTTCTTCTTCTAAGTTTTTGAAAGCAGACTTAAAATCACACAGTTCAAGGAATTTGTGAACTGCCGTTCCCCTATCAGCACCACTGAAACTCTCATTAAGAAACCTTGGCTTTGCAGTGCCGAAATACGCCCTCTTTTTTTGCGTGGTTTCCGTTGAAGAAGCGGTTCTTTTAGCAAGAATACCCGAGTAATCATAAGGATAAATATATTCAATGTTATTCCTGATTTCAGCAAGTAATTCTTCATTAACGGGAGCTTCTTCGGATTTTGTTTCTTCAATAGAAAAATCGTCATCACGGCTTTTAATATAAGAGCAATCAAAACGGAAATCTGCATTTTCAATGAAGCTGTATGAGGGAATGCCGAATATATCTCTTATAACAGCACCATCTGGGTGGCTTGACAAGCAAGATAACACCCACTCTGAAACTGAAGCTGAACGGAAAACTGCATAAGGGTGCATTTTATCATTATGACCTTTTTTTAACAAATGATTAAGCTTAACTCTGCTTGAAAGAGTATTATCACAAACATTGATAAAAAAGGTTAAATGCTCCTTTGCACGTGTCATAGCAACATAAAGAACTCGAAGCTCCTCGGAAACGGTGCTGAAAAGTATCGCATTTTCCGTTGCATTCGATGAAAGCGAATGATAACGGGTGAACAAATTATCATTTCGAATCCTCATTCCCACACCTGTTTCGCGGGAAAGAACCATTTGCTTGTATGCATCCTGCCTGTTAAAACTTTTTGAACAATCAGCAATAATCACATAAGGAAATTCAAGACCTTTACTTTTATGAATTGACATTATTTTAACGCTGTTATCATCCGAAAAGCCACTTTCAAGGCACTTTAACCCCTCTTTTTCTGCAGCAATATCAATATAACGAACGAAATCACTTAAGCCCTTTCTTCCGCTTTCAACAAAATCCCTTGAAAGCTTAAGAAAACCTTTTATATTGGCGTTTCTTATGTCACCCTCACCTGCGGCATAATAAATATCCGAAACCGCGGTATCATTCACAACAAAATGCACAAACTCATCTATGGGATAAGTTGCACAAATATTGCGATAAAGCTGAATTTTATCAAGAAAAGCCTTTGCTTTCTTATTTCCTTCTGCATATTTTGAAAGGCAAACGTAGAAATCAGCATTTCTGTCAACCATTCTTATTTTTGAAAGCTCATCGGGAGTGAAGCCGAAAACGGGAGAAATCAGAACAGATATAAGAGGAATATCAATCAACGGATTATTTACAACCTTAACAAGTGAAATTAAAAACTGAATTTCCTTTGATAAAGCAGTATCACAATCTGCAGAGCTTGTAACGGGAATTGAAAGCTTTTTCAGTTCCTCGGCATAAGCACCCATTTTTCCCTTTGCACTTCTTAAAAGAATGCAAAAATCTCCGAAGCGGACCTTTCTTTCGCCATTTTCTTCTTTTACCGTTGCACCGGATTTAATAATGCTTTTTATGTATTTCGCAACTACTTCAGGCTCTGTTGGTGCAGAGTCATCCTTTTTATCTGCATTGACGCAGATAAGCTCCAAATCAGGAGTGTTTTTTTCCGGATAAGCGGCACTGTAATTAAGGAACTCTTTTTCGTTATAATCTATTTCGCCCATTTCCTTTGACATAATGTTAGAAAAAACAGCGTTAACGGATTTTGTTATACCCTCTCTGCTTCTAAAATTATTTTCAAGTATAATCTGCGAGGGCTTTTTCTCTCCGTCATAATCGGAAAGAGAGTCCTTTAAATCCATAAATAAATCAGGACTTGCAAGACGGAAGCCATAGATGCTCTGCTTCACATCGCCAACAGTGTAAAGATTTGTTTTTTCTCGTGAAATAATTTCAAATATTGTGTTCTGAGCTTTATTTGTATCCTGATATTCATCAATAAGAATCTCTTTATATTTTGCAGTCAATTCCTCAGCAAGAGGTGTTTTCTCAGGTTCGCCTTGTGAAAAATCTGCAAGTAAATCAATTGCCTTGTGGAGAATATCATCAAAGCCATAGGAATTACGCTCCTTTTTCATTGCATCAAGAGCGACAGTAAGCCTTTTTACCGCTTCGCAAAGCTTTTTAACTATGGGGTAAAGTGTTTTGCAATCCTCTTTATGCTCTGAAAGCAAGGGCAAGGTGTGATTATTAATTGATTTTATGTTACTCTCAAAGCTTTCAAAAACCTTTTCTGTTACTGCTTTAAGCTCTTCATCAATATCATTTTTCCCTTTGAGGCGTGGCTTAACCGCGAGACCGTTTCTCAAATGATTTACTGCAGAATCCCAATCATTTTTATCCAAAAGCTCTTTAAGAATTCTAAGATTTTCCGCACTCATATTAAAGCGGTCAACATAGTTTGAGGTGTTACCCGAATCTTCTTCTATTAAAGCAACACAGCGGCGTAATCTGTGGTAATAGAAATCCGCAAACATAGAAAGATACTTTTCACAAGCTTCAACCCAACCTGTTGAAAACGGGTCTTTTTCAGGAGAAAATTTCTCGCTTATTTCATCAAGCCATAAAAACGGTGATGGGTAAGCACGGGAAAATATATAAAGATTTTCAATTATCTCTTCAAGCACTACATCATCACGCTCACTAAGGAACATTTCACTTAAAGAGATAAAATCAGGGTCGTTTTCTTCATAAAAAGCATCTAAAACATCTTTTATTGCGTATTCCATTAACTCCTTTTCGTCTTTTTCATCAAGAATTCTGAAATCCGCACCAACATCTGCAAGGTGAAAATTCTCTCTCACAAGCTTTGCGCAAAATGAGTCCATAGTGCATATATCTGCAGTTGGTAAAAGCGTCAACTGACGGCGAAGATAATCGCTATTTTCGTTATTATTCTCGATTTCATCACCAAGAGCTTTATAGATTCTGTCCCGCATTTCATTTGCAGCGGCGCGAGTAAACGTAACCACAAGAATTTCTGACACCGAACAAGGATTTTCAGTATCGCAAAGTATTCTTTTTACTCTTTCGGTGAGAACTGAGGTTTTACCCGAACCTGCAGCAGCAGAAACCAATATCTGCATATTTCTCGCCTTAATGGCTTTAAGCTGATTATCTGTCCAATTTCTACTCAAGTTCTTCACCATCCAATCGTTCAAGAGCTTTCAAATGAGTAAGCCTTGATATCTCATTAAAAGGCTCTCTGCCCTCTCTTGTACAAACAGACCTATAGGAACAATATTCGCACATTTTGCCGTCTTTTTTATCACCTTCGCCAATAGGTAAAGCAGGTATTTCACCCTTATGCAAGGAGTCACCCATCGAGATAATTTTTTCATCAATAAGTCGGGAAAGCGAATGAAATTGAGGTAAAGAATAATAATTTCCCTTTGCACCACCTCTGGCATTAAATCCGGCAGGGAAATAATCAGGATAGGTATCAACGCCCATTCCGTTAAATACAACAGGACTATCTAAAATCATACCTGACAATTTTCCGCTTTTCCTCTTTTGTTTTTCGATTGTTGCTTCATCGGGATTTCTTTCACCGAGATAGTTTTTAAGACCAATTCTTGAAGGTAAATAAAGCACCCCCGAGGGTATTATATCACCATAATAATTCTTACCGTTTTTCTCAAGCGCCATAAGATAGAGAACCATCTGAATATTAAGACCATCAAAAAGCTCAGCTAACTTGAACTCCTTCTGACCGGTTTTATAATCCACAACGCGAATATATTTAATTCCGTCCTTTTCCATTAAGTCAACTCGGTCGATTGAGCCTGTAACACGCACTTTACCCTCATCAAGAGGCAGTTCATAAGCAGGAATATCACTACCGCCAATCCTCAACTCAAAGTCACAAGGTGTAAATTCACCTACTCCGAATTCTACCTTTAAGCGTTCAATAACAGTCATTGAAATATCAACAAGACGATAGAAAAGCTTCATAAATCTTTCGTTTTTCTCTTCAACACCGCCCATTTTGTCTTCAAGGTATGACCTTAAAACCCATAAAACCACTTCACGCAATTCATCATCGGAAGCATTAACAAACTTAGCCTGAGGATATTTTTTCAGAATTTCTTCCATTACGAGATGGATTATTGTACCGCTTTGTGCCGGGTCAAGAGTTGCTTCCTTTAAAGGCTCTGCACCAAGACCGTAACGCATAAAATAAGCAAACGGGCAATTATAAAAGCTTTCAACCTTACTTGCAGAGATATATACATCCTCACCAAAAAGTTTTTTAGAGTTCTCGCTATCTTTAAAGCCAAAGGGCTCGTTACCGCTTAATATTTCAAGAGCGTCAATTTTACCCTCGTATTCTTTTTTATTTTTAAAATATGTCTTTAATGTTGATTTGATCTCGTTATTATAAAGGTAATTTTTAGAAAATGCCGAAAACGCACTTTCTTCACTTTCAATAAAATAATCTACAGGTAATTCTGAGGTAACAACTGTATTGAAATTTTCAAATGATTTTTCAACTGTGGTTATTATTTCAGATTTAAAGAGTACACCACCCTGACCATCGTTGCATTTATAAGTCATATAAAGCTTTTCCGAGGCTGCTGTAATTGCACAATAAGCAATAAAGCGCTCTTCATCAACTGTATCCTCAAAGGGTGGTCTTACCTCTATGCCAAGATTAGTTAAAATAACTCTGTCAGCATCCGTTAAAATACCGCTACCAACATTTACAATGGGAAATTCATCCTTATTAACACCAACAAGGAAAACAACCCTTGTTTTTTCAAGGCGTATTCTGTCTGCACAGCCAACAGTAACCTCATCAAGACCTTGGGGAATTTCGCCCATATCGCCTGAAGAAACAAGAATCATAAAAAGCTCATACCAACGCTTCAATGAACAGAATTTACCATCAGTTATAAGCGCCATTGTATCAAGAATATGCATCAGAACATTCCATGAGTATTCCTGACGGTTTGCTTCAACAGAAAAACCACCATCATCTAATTCAAGTGTTAATTTAAGTAGATTATCTTTAATTTTTGAGTTAATAATAAACTCATAAACTGCTGCTGCAGTTTTCTTACCATCTGCATTTTCACAATCTTTTTTTAATTTTAAAAGTGGCAAAACTGCCTTTTTACGAATTGTATTAAGCTCATCCAGTCTTTTTTTTGCTTTTTCATCCAGTTCCTTACCAAAGCCATCAGGATGCATTGTGAAATCCTTCTGCCAACCCGACGCCTTTAAATCCCAGATTATAGCGTATTTTTCAAGCTTTGAAATCTCGGAAACAGTAAGACCTGCAAGACCTGTTTTAAGGTAGCTCATAAGAGTCTGAGTTGTAAAGCCTTTAGATATACATTCCAGAGCAGAACAGATATTTATGAAAAGAGTTTCCGAAGCAAGAGGTTGTCTGCTATCGTCAAAAACAGGAATAGAAAGCCTTTTTAATGCATCTATAACACTCTTTTTATAGGTACCGTTAGTACGCTCAATTACCGCAATATCGCGGCATCTGTATGCACCTGATTTGAGCAATTTTTTTATTGTATTTGCAATAAAAAGTGCCTCATTTTCACTATCTGAGCACTTTGCAATAATAATATCACCGTTGTAATTTGATTTTTCAGTTTTTTCGGGTGAAAAAAGTGATTTTTCAAGCTTCAAAATATCCTGAGCAAAAGCATTTTCATTTTGCTCACAGAAAAGCTCATCAACTGCAGTATTGGTTTTTGATGCTATTGTGCGAAGCTTATTTTCAAACGCTTTCATATAATAAAGAGAAGAAAACTTTTTAACCTGTCTGTCTACACAAACGGTAACGTAGACATCATCGCATTGAGAGAACGCTATCTTAAGGCATTCTAGCTCCTGCTTTGAAAAATCCCTGAAGCCATCAATGAACAAAGTTTTATTTTTAAATAAACCGCTTTCAGCTGCAATTCCTGTAAACACGCTTAAAGCATCCGAATCATCAAAATAACTTTGAGTTAAAAGGGCTTCATAAGAATTTCTGATTAAATCTAATTCGGTTAATTTGTTCTTTAAAAACGAATTTGTTGAATTTTCAAGTTTTTCAGTTAATGTATCACTATCTATACAGCAATGTTTAAGTTCCTTACAAAAATCAACAAGAGGACTCAAAGCAGTTGAATTATGCCTTACATTAGAGAAAATACTGAGTTTACCCTCTAACTGCAAAAGCGCCTCACTCATTATGGCGGCTTTTATACCGTTATCTGCGGTTTTAAGGTTAGAAATCCCCTTCTTCTGCAATTCAGAAAATGCCATTCGAGGAAAACTGAAAATATCAATATTTTTTAAGTTTTTAGGGCCAAGAAGCTCCAACATTATTCTTTCAGTTTCAAAAGAAAACTGCTCAGGAACAATAAGCAGAGGTCTGCTACCGCCATTTTCAGCCATTTGGGAAATTATTTTACGCATTTCGGCAGTTTTACCGCTTCCTGCTCTGCCCTTCAATAGATGTAACATAATTCACCTCCACAAAATCTTATAAATCACAAAATACATAATCTATGTATATAATATCACATTTAATATGCAATTTGCAAATTTTAAGATACAATTAATCGTACTTTTATAAAGTTTTTCGAATTTAAAAATATTTTTTATAAAACATCTGTTTTTGCAAACAATATAATCAAAGCAATTAACGGCTTTTGCAGAAAGGAGTTTTATATATGTTAGACAGAATTGCTTTGATTCTTGTAACAATCGGTGCGCTTAACTGGGGTAGCGTTGGTCTTTTCAAATTTGACCTGGTAGCGTGGCTTTTCGGTGGTCAGGCGGCTATTCTTTCAAGAATTGTTTATGTGGTTATTGCTCTTGCAGGAATATGGTGCATTTCTCTTCTTTTCAGAGAAAACGAAATGGTTGAATCAACAAACGATATGATTAATGATAAGGTTGAATAAAACCCGAAAGTAAAAAGCGTACTCAAAACGAGTACGCTTTTTTCATACATAAATCATTTTGTACCGAAGATACGGTCCCCTGCATCACCAAGACCGGGAACAATATAACCATGGTCATTAAGCTTTTCATCAAGAGATGCAACTATAATATCAACATCGGGATGTGCTTTTGCAAGAGCATCAAGACCTTCGGGAGCAGCGATGATCCCCAAAAATTTGATATGCTTAGGTCCGCGAAGCTTAATCTGAGAAATTGCATCAATTGCAGAACCGCCTGTTGCAAGCATCGGGTCAACAACGAAAACCTCACGTTGCTCAATATCTGAAGGCAATTTACAATAATATTCAACGGGTTGAAGTGTATCGGGGTCACGATAAAGACCGATATGCCCAACCTTTGCTGAAGGTAGAAGAGCGAGCATACCATCAACCATACCGAGACCTGCTCTTAAAATAGGAACAATTGCAACCTTTTTACCGGCAAGAGTTTTGCCTGTCATTGTGCAGATAGGTGTTTCAACCTCAACATCTTCAAGAGGCAAATCTCTTGTTGCATCGTAGCAAATAAGATTTGCTATTTCGGAAATGAGAGCTCTGAACTCCTTTGAAGGTGTGTTAACATCACGAAGAATCGAAAGCTTATGTTGAATAAGCGGATGGTCCATTACAATAATTTTTCCCATTTTTAAACATCCTTTCGGTCTTAAAAATATCTGTAAATTAATTTTATACCAAAGTTTTAAGAATTGCAAGTGCATCTGCAATATCGTTTTTAAAATCGTCTGTATGGGCTTCAACAGAACAAGTATTGCACCCTGCTTTTTTTAAAGAAATAAAGAACTTTTTATAAATAGCGATTATCTCTTCACTATCTTTTATTGATGGGTAAACTCTTTTCACAGGCTCTGCAATATGAGAATGTAAAAGCTCCCCTTTAAACGCACCTATGCTATCAATACTGTCATTATTGCCGTAAACATGGTAAAGGTCGGCAAGTCCTGCCACATTTTTCTTACAACTCTTACGAGCAATTTCAACACCCTCAAGAACTGTGTGAAGCATTGATGACTCACCAAATCTTAAAGGCTCCATAACAATTATGCACCCTGCTTTTTCTGCTTTTGGTGCGGCATATTCACTTAAAAAGAAAGCAAGCTGTTCTTCGGCTTTTTCTAAAGCGAAATCTTCAGGAAAGCTTCTTGCAGCACCCGAACCGAAAACAACCTTTTCCACTCCAAGAATCTTTGCTCTTTCAAAGCCTTTATCGAGATATTCGGTTAATGCTCCATAGTCAATATTATCGCCCACAACCTTTAAATCACCGGGCAAAAATCCATTTGCCGCAAGGCAAGGCAAGTTGTTTTCACTCAAAAAATCATTGCAATTATTGAATTTTTCATCGTCATAATTTACAAGACTGCCAAATCCGCATTCATAATAATCAGCACCCTTTTCAGATGCAATTTTTATACTTTCGAAGTCATCAAGACCTCTACAAACACCAATTTTCATAAGGATACCTATCCCTTTGCGCTATTTATCATTTCTAAAGCATTATCAAGCTGGGTTTGAGTAATTTCCCCTCCACTTGTAATTCTTGCTATTTCCTTTTTCCTACCTTCTAAATCAAGAAGAGTTACACCTGTATATGTTTTACCGTCACGAACGGCTTTTTCAATAAGATAGTGACTGTCTGCATAAGACATTAATTGAGCTAAATGAGTAACGCATAGCACCTGCTTACCTTCGGAAACGGTTTTAAGCTTTGATGCAACCTTAAGCGCCGCTCTACCGCTTACACCCGCATCAATTTCATCAAAAATCATTGTAGAAATTTTGTCTTTATGGGCAAGAACGGTTTTAAGTGCCAACATAATTCTTGAAAGCTCACCGCCACTTGCAATTTTCGCAATAGGCTTGGGATTTTCACCCACATTGGCAGAAATGAGAAACTCTACACTGTCAACACCATTCTCACAAAGCTCTACCTCTTTGAAATCCACAAGAAACTCAACATTTGGCATATCAAGAAAACGAAGCTCATCACATACTTTTTCACAAAAAATTTTTGCTTCTTTTTTTCTTTTTTCAGAAAGGTCTTTTGCAAGCTTTTGGGTTTCAGTAAGTTTTTTTGAATATTTAATTTTTAGTTCATCAAGAACTTCATCGGAGAGAGATATTTCGCTTAACTCTTTCTTGGCATTCTCAAGGAACTCAAGCATTTCCACCTCAGTTTCACCGTATTTTTTGCTTAATTTATATAGCAAATCAAGGCGATTTTCTATTTCTTCAAGCTCAAGTGGATTATATCCATCCCCAGAAATACCGTCACGAACAGTATCCGCAATATCAGAAAGCTCGTAATATAAATCACCTAATTTTTCGGAAAGCGCTTGAACCTCGGTTGAAAATTTACCGATTGAAGAAAGCTCTTTGAATGCACCGGAAACCATTTCAACTGCACCCTTATAAGTATCTCCACCCAAAAGTGCATCATAAGCTCCGCAAAGACTTTCCTGTATTCTTTCAAAATTCTGCAACTCTGTTCTTCTGTTTTTCAGACTTTCCCATTCACCCGGATTTATTTCTGCTTTTTCAAGCTCATCAATCTGATAGGAAAGAATATCAATTCTTCTCGCTTTCTCTTCTTTATTACCCGAAAGCTTTTTAATTTGTGATTTCAAGCTTAAAAGTTCATCATAAAGGGTAGTGTAATCCCCTACAATACCTGTTAAATCGCCGATAGAGTCAATATATGAAATATGAGTTTCATTATTTAAAAGCTCTCTGTTATCCTGCTGACCGTGAATGGAAATAAGCTCTGCGCCGATTTCACGCAAAGCAGATACATTTGTTAAAGCGTTATTAACTTTGCAAATGTTTTTATCGGGGCTTATTACCCTTGAAACAAGCAAGGTATTATCCGGAGTCAGAGGCAATGAAAGTTCAACGAGCTTCTTTTCAATATTTTCGGTTATACACGAAAACAACGCAGTTACTCTGGCTTCACTTGCTCCCGTTCTTATAAGCTCACGAGATGTCCTAAAACCAAGAACTGCGTTAATAGAGTCTAAAATAATAGATTTACCTGCTCCCGTTTCACCGCTCAGCACATTAAAGCCCCTTGAAAATTCAATCTCGGCGCTTTCAATTATCGCTATGTTTTCAATCTTTAAAACGGAAAGCATAAAGTTTTACCTGCCAATCATTCTGTTAAGTGCTTCTGCAACTCCACGAGCTTCATCAGAAGTCCTGCAGAGCATAAAAATAGTATCGTCACCAGCAATTGTGCCGACAACCTCGTGAACATTCATTGAATCAATTGTGGCACAGGCGGCACCTGCAAGACCGGGTGAACATTTAATTACACAAATATTACCTGCATAATCAACCTTTGTCATAGCGCTTTGGAAAAGAGCATCAAATATACCTGTATAGCCTGTATTTTTTGTATTCTCAACTGTATATTTATACACTCCGTTGGCACCGAGAGTTTTTAAAAGACGCAATTCCTTAACATCTCTTGAAACGGTTGCCTGAGTAACATCATAGCCCTTATCTCTTAAAAGTGCTAAAAGCTCTTCCTGAGTTCCGACATCATACTGCTCAATTAAATCAAGTATAAGCTTGTGTCTTCTCTTTTTCATAATCCTCTTCCTAACCCGATATTTTTTTATTTAAAACATCAATAAATGTATCGTTTTTTATTTTTATAAATGATGCACATTTTTCAGAGCGTTTAACGGTAACAACTGCCCCTTCAGGTATTATCACAGGGCTTTGACCATCGCAGGAAAGTATAGCCTCACCACTGTTATCATGGGTGATTTCAAGCTCCGAATTACCGCCCAGAACAACAGAGCGAGAGAAAACGCTGTGAGCACAAACAGGTGTTAACAATATACTTTCAACACAAGGTTCGATAACAGGACCACCTGCTGAAAGTGAATAAGCAGTTGAACCTGTTGGCGTTGAAACTATAGCACCATCCGCCATATAATCAATAAGCGGTGCACCGTTGCAAGAAACGGAAAGCTTCATAATTCTTATAACACCGCTTCTTGAAACGACTGCATCATTTATGCAATTTGAATGATATATTATTCTATCGGTTTTGTCAAGAATCGAAACAGAAAGCATCATTCTTTTTTCTGTTATGTATTCCCCTTTTACTACCTTTGACAGAAGTTCAAGCTCATCACTTTCAAGACAAGCAAGATAAGCGAGCTTACCTGCATTTATACAAAGGACAGGCTTATTAATATCAGTTGCAATCTTTGCAGCATTTATAAAGGAGCCGTCTCCGCCAACTGAAACAATAATATCACAGGTGTCTAAAAGAATTTTTTGCTCACCAAAAACAATATTTGTGAAGTCACCAAAAACATCCTTAAGAGATAAATCCATAAAAACATCACAATTAAGAGCAAGAAGCTCTTTTATGAGACTGTTTGTAACAGAATGTGCATTTTCTCTTGTCATATTGGGAATTATAAAAAAATTCATAATCTCACCTTACTTGACCATTATTTGTCTAACACTTTATGAGAACGCTCAACAAGTTCTTCTGCAGTAGCAATAACCTCTTCTGAATTCTGCGGTTCATTGCACTTTCTCAGATACATCAGATATTCAATATTACCCTCAGGACCTTTAACGGGAGAATGCTCAAGTCCCAAAACCTCAAAGCTTTGAGAATTTGCAAATTCAGCAATTGTTTTAATAACATTTTTGTGAACTGCAGGGTCACGGACAACGCCTTTTTTACCAACATTCTCTCTTCCTGCTTCAAACTGAGGTTTTATAAGGCAAACTGCCTCACCATCGTTTTTAAGCAGGTTATACATTACGGGTAAAATCAATTTTAAAGATATAAAAGAAACGTCAACAGATGCAAAATCAATATCTTCAGGAATCTGCTCATGAGTAACATAGCGGAAATTAGTTCTTTCGAGGTTTATAACCCTCTCGTCGCTACGAAGCTTCCAGGCAAGCTGTCCATAACCAACATCAATTGAGTAAACTTTAACCGCACCATTCTGAAGCATACAGTCAGTAAAGCCACCCGTTGAAGCGCCGATATCCATACAAAGTTTGCCGTTCAAGTCAATAGGAAAGCTATCCATTGCTTTTTCAAGCTTCAAGCCACCGCGACTTACATACTTAAGAGTACTGCCTCTGACTTCAATTTTATCATCACTTTTAATATCGCGACCTGCTTTAATTTCCTTCTGGTCGTTTACGTAAACTATACCCGACATAATAAGGGCTTTTGCTTTCTCTCTGCTTTCTGCAAATCCCTGCTCAAAAAGGGCTATATCAAGTCTTTTTTTATCACTCATTTATTTAACTCCGAACTAATAACATTATACATTCCGTCACTATCAAGAGAATACTGTTTTAAAATACTATCAAGCTTTCCTTGTTTTACAAAACAATCGGGAAAAGCGGTAAGGGAAAACTCAGCCTTAACATCATTCTCAAGCATTAATGTTGCAAAGCTTTCACCGACACCACCGCTTTTTACACCCTCTTCAAAGAAAAATACATTCTTTGCTTTTTTGATACCTTCAATACTTTCAGGCGGTACCGGAACAATAATATTAAGTTTAATTATTTTTACTTTTAAGCCGTCATTCTTTAAGCGTTTATATGCTTCATAGCAATTAGCAAAAATTCTGCCATAGGTTACAAGAACAATATCTGCATCCTCATCACCAAAAACATCAAACGCCTTACCACTGCACTCATAGTTTTCAGGCATCCGTGGTTCAGAGCCTCTGGGGTATCTTATAACACAAGGTCCGTTACTATGATAAAGAGAATTTACAAGTGCATTGTTCAGTTCACAATAATAGCTTGGTGAATAAACTGTTATATTCGGAATACCATTGAAAAATGCGGTATCGTAAATACCGTTATGTGTTTCACCATCATCACCAACAATACCGGCTCTGTCAACAGCAATTATCATTTTACTGTTCTGCAAAGCACAGTCATGAATAAGCTGGTCATAGCAACGCTGTAAAAAGGTTGAATAAACAACAAAAACAGGCAACATACCATTTTTTGAAAGACCAAGAGCAAATGGAACAGCGTGTTCCTCTGCAATACCAACATCAAAAACTCTGTCAGGGTATTCTTCCGAGAAATTTTTTAGCCCTGTACCTAAAGACATTGCGGCAGTTATAGCACATATTCTTTTATCTTTAGGTGCCTGGTTATATAAAAAATCACCGAATTTTTCCGAAAAATTATCAGATGAAGAAGTCAGTTTTCCGCTTTCAATATCAAAGGGAGCAACGCCGTGAAATTCCGATGGCCTCTCTTCAGCAGGCTTATATCCCTTACCTTTAATGGTATTGATATGAACCAAAACAGGTGAATTAACAAGCTTTGCACCTTCGAGCGCATCACAAAGCTGACTTATATTATGGCCATCAATGGGTCCCATATATCTGATACCAAAGTCCTCAAAGAAATTGCTTTCATAAAGCATATTCTTTAAATCTGTTTTTATTTTAAAGATTTTACTCGCAAGTCTGTTACCAATAAGAGGAAGCTTTGAAACTGCCCTTTCCGTTAAAGCTTTAAATTTAAAATAACCTGAACGAGAACGCATAACCGCAAGCCTTTTTGCAAGATGGCCTACATTTTTTGAAATAGACATACCATTGTCATTAAGGATGATAATAAGTCTTGTATCCTGCATATGACCTGCATTATTAAGAGCTTCGTATATAAGACCACCCGTTAAAGCACCATCACCTAAAACCGCTATTGCATAGTCCTTTTTACCATTTATTTTATTGGCAGAAGCAATACCTAAAGCAGTAGAAACAGATACACTGCTGTGACCACTGAAAACAATATCGTGTTCGCTCTCATCAGGTCTTGAAAAGCCTGAAATTCCACCTGCCTGACGAAGCGTTGAAAATTCTTCATATCTTCCGGTGAGAAGCTTATGTGTATATACCTGATGACCTACATCCCAGATAATCTTATCATCAGGAGAATTAAACACCTTATGAAGAGCAATTGTAAGTTCAACTGTGCCTAAATTGGATGCAAGGTGACCGCCATTATTGGAAACGGTTGAGATAATAGTATCTCTGACCTCCTCTGCAAGCAAAGGAAGTTGGTTTTCATCCAATTTTTTCAAATCGTATGGTGATTTGATTTTCGGGAGTAATTCGTGTTTCATTAAATCAATTCTCTCTGTGCGCTAAATATTCCGCATAAGCTTTAAGCGCTTCATTATTTTGAAATACTTCAAGTGAATTTAAAGCATCTTCTGTAAACTTTTCAACAAGAGTCTGGCATTTTTTAACACCCATAAGTGATACATAGGTTGATTTGCCGTTCTGTTTGTCACTACCCGTTAGCTTACCAAGCTTTTCCAATGAGCTTGTAACATCAAGAATATCGTCTTTTATCTGAAAAGCAAGCCCAATATTCTGAGCAAAATTTCTTGCGGCATCAAGCTTATCTTCATCTGCACCTGCAACAATACATCCTAAAACACAAGCAGCTTCAATTAATGCGCCTGTTTTTAAGGAATCCATTAACTGCAGGGTTTCAAAATCTGCATCAGGATTATTTTCATTGAGCAAATCAACAACCTGACCGCCAATCATTCCCCTGCTGCCTGCAAGTGAAGAAAGTGCCGAAACACCGCTTATGGCAGTTTCGCTGTCATAAAGACCTTCAAGGCAACCTTGGGAAATCCTTTCAAATGCGGCAGTAAGAAGACCATCACCTGCCAGAAGGGCAAATGCTTCACCGTAAACCTTATGATTTGAAGGCTTACCGCGTCGATAGTCATCATTATCCATACAAGGTAAATCATCGTGAATTAACGAATAGGTGTGAATAAACTCAACTGCCTGAGCGAAAGGCAAAGCAGAATTAACATCACCGCCGCAAGCATCGCAAAAAAGCAATGTAAGAAGAGGTCTCACTCTCTTACCGCCATTTTTCACACTATATTCCATTGACTCGAAAATCAATTTATATTGAGGCAGATACTCTTTAAAATATTCATAAAGATTTTCTTCAAAAAGCTTGCCGAATTTTTCTATTTTACTCTGCATTTTTCTCACCATTCATAAGAGTAATTATCTTTTGCTCTGCATTATCAAGATATTTGGCACAAGCATTAAGAAGAGCTGTACCTTCGCTGAAAAGCTCAAGTGTTTTTTCCAAGGGTTGCCCACCCTCTTCTAAAACTGCAACAATCTCTTCTAATCTTTTTAATGATTTTTCATAATTGTTTTCCATAATTATTCTCCAATATCTTTCACATTTGCTTTAATCGTACCATCGGAAAGCTTGACAGAAATAACATCATCCTTTTTCAAATCCCCAACTCTAGTTATGGGCTTATTATCTTTCTCAACTAATGCATAACCTCTTGAAATGACATTCAAAGGACTTAAAGCATCAAGCTTACCTGCCAAGGCAGAAATTTTTAATTTGTTATTGTCTAAAGCTGAGTTAGTTAAAGCCGTAAGTTTCTCCGTAAGATAAACCAGGTCTTTTCTTTGTTCATTTATATTGGTAACAGGGTCACGCAAAGTAAGCTTTTTTTCAATTAAACCGATTTTTGCCCTCTCCATATTAACTCTGTTTCTTGCCAAAGAAAAAATACGTTGATTTATAGAAACAAGATTTGCTTTTAACTCAAATATATCCGGCACCGCACATTCAGCCGCAGCAGAAGGTGTTGGTGCTCTTAAGTCTGCAACAAAGTCGCAGATTGTGTAATCAGTTTCGTGACCAACAGCAGAAATGACAGGGATTTCGGAAGCAAAAACCGCTCTCGCAACAATTTCTTCATTAAACGCCCATAAATCCTCTATGGAACCGCCACCGCGACCAACAATAAGAACATCTGCGCCTTTTAATTTATTAAATTCAAAAATAGCTTTTGCGATATCATCTGCCGCACCATCGCCTTGCACCTGGCAAGGTCTTAAAACAACCTGTGCAACAGGATATCTGCGCTTCAGAACATTAAATACATCCTGAACTGCAGCACCTGTTGATGAAGTAACAACTCCGATTCTTTGGGGGAATTTTGGCAAAGGCTTCTTATGTTCCTGCCTGAAAAGCCCCTCTGCTTCAAGCTTCTTTTTAAGTTGCTCAAAAGCAATATTCAATGCCCCCACTCCATCGGGCTGCATATCATTTATATAAAGCTGAAACGAGCCATCACGGGGAAAAAGAGAAACTGTTCCGAATGCAAGTATTTTCATACCATTTTCAGGTTTAAATCGCAATTTAGAAGCATTACCGGCAAACATAACTGCTTTTATTGAAGCACTCTCATCCTTAACAGTCATATATAAATGACCACTGTAATGAGCTTTAAAATTTGAAATTTCGCCCGTTACAAAAATATGTGTAAGGTTTTCATCTCTGTCAAGAACACCCTTAACATAACTATTCAATTGTGAAACACTGTAAACAGTTGGTGAGGGTGTGATCATAGGTTTACTCCAATTTACTTTAATGATGTTAAAAATGCAATTCCTGCAGCATTATCACAAGAGAATTCAGGTTCAGCAAAGGATGCATCAAAACGAGAAGTGATAATATCTTTAATAATTTTATCTGACATTACTCCACCTGCAAAAA
Source organism: Acutalibacteraceae bacterium (assembly GCA_045594685.1). Taxonomy (GTDB): domain Bacteria; phylum Bacillota; class Clostridia; order Oscillospirales; family Acutalibacteraceae; genus DTU089. Next base: position 161,021 of record JAZNYZ010000009.1, read on the forward strand.
CAATGGGTAAATCACCAAATTTTCCAAGGGCATATTCAGTCATAGCAGTAATTGTGTCTGCTATATAACACAACAGAAACTTCGCTGTATCCTCTTTGGTTTCACCATTTTCAAGCATTTTCAAACATTTATTTTCAAGGCCCGAAAGCGAGCAATAGCCATCATTCAGTTTAATTTTATTTTTATATGTTTTTTCTGACCTTTCAGCCAATTTTTCAAGCCCGACTCCTGCAGGAAAAGGAATCCCTATTTTAACACCGATTCTGTCAACAGCCTGACCTGCTTTTAAATCGCTTGAGCCGGAAATTGAGGTTATTTTAATAATTTTTTCATCATCAGGTTCACAAAGCACCAAATCAGTTGTTCCACCTGAGATATGAAAAGCTAAAAACCGCTTTTTTAACAAATCAGTTCTTTTAGCCGAATAAATCGCCGCCGCAATATGCCCTTGCTGGTGAGAAAACCTATAAAACGGCACATTTAAAGCACTTGCAACAGTTCTTGCAGCATTTTCGCCAACCAAAAAGCAGGGCATATAAGAGCCATCTTGAGTTGTTGGTGTTGTTGAAGCTCCAACTGCTTTAATTACACCCGAATAAGATGCTAAAACCCCTTCTAAAAGCTCTGCATAGGCTTTGGTGTGGTGAAACACCGCATCACTCTGGCGAATACCCCTCTCGCCCTCTTTAACGGGCAAAAGGCGTTTATTCTGAATAACATCACCATTATCAAAAATTGCAACAGATGTAGTGTAGTTACTCGTATCAAATCCTAAAAAACCGCTCATATTATGCTTTTGCAATTGTTCCGAGGATGCCGTTAATAAAGGAAGCGTCATCGTTCGTTCCGTATTTCTTTGCAAGTTCAACTGCTTCATTAACCGCAACACCATTGGGAACATCATCAATATATTTAATTTCTGCAACCGCAAGACGCAATATTGCAAGAGAAACTTTTGGCAATCTTGCTACGGTCCACTCCTGAGAGTTAGTTTCAATTATTTCATCAATTTCAGAAAAATGCTCTTCAACCACATTAAGAGTATTTTCCGCAAAGCTGTTAATTTTAATAAGTTCTGCTTCTTTTGCTGTTGTAACAATATCAGAAATAGTTGCATCGTTATCAAAAATCTTTTCAAACAACACAATAAACGCTTGTTCTCTTGCCTCACGTCTTGTCATACAAATCACCCTTAGTTAGAATTTATCAATATAAAATTATAGCACATCAATATATAATTATCAAGAGAATATATAAAAGGAAAGGCATAATAAAACAAAAAAGAAGAACAGATTTTAAAAACCTGTTCTTCCGTGTTTCTTTTTTACTATCAGATAATACCGTAATCAAAATCCTTGTATTCGGAAACCTCTGTTACGGTACCCTTAGAAGTGATTGGAGCTATAATAAGCTGAGCTTCGGCAGAACCAACATAGCTTGTTGTTTGTTTGATAGAAACAATTCTGCTTGTAACGGGATTGAAAATAAGCTCAACTGTGCAATCTTTATAAGTTACATTTGCAGAGTTAAGTGATGCAATACTGAGACCTGCACTTACCATATTACCGAACTCTTCACCTGTGATTACAGGGAACATTGCACTTGTGAAGCTTGCTGCATCCTTTGCATCGGGAGCAGTAACTGCAGGATCTGCCTCTTCGCGTAATGTGATTGTGATTTTCTGAGTTCCGTCTTCAAGCTTAACGATTGTAGCTGATTCAATAGCGTCTGCAGCATCTGCGTTTGCCAACATACCTGCATATCTTTCATTATTAATAAGGAATTCGGATGTATCTGTATTTGCAGGAACAACAATGGGGCTTGCTTCTGCATTTTCTTTTGAAACAAAGTACTCAGGATTTGAGGCAACAAGATCACACATAAGGATTGCATCAAAATTCTTATCAAGAGTTCTGTATGTAACCTTTGTGAAAGCGGGTTTACCGATTTTCTTTGCGTAGTTAACAACCGCATTATATTTGTCGAGAACATCTTTTTTATTTGCAATTGACTCTTTGGATTCTGTTGTTGATTCAGTAGTTTCGGTTGTTTCCTCACCTGAACCGCCACCGATGAGACCACCGACCAAATCCATAATTCCATCAAGCTCTATGCCACCAAGAAGACCTGTTACCATACCTAAAATGTCACCGAGACCGCCACCGCTTGAACCGCTGTCACCTGCCGGTGCTGTTGTAGCGGCAGTTGTCTGCTCAGAAGATGAAGCCTCTGTGGGAGCTTCTGTGGTAGAAACTGCTGTTGTGATTTCCTGAGTTGTTGCAGGGGCCGTTACTGTGGGAGCAGTTGTTTCAGGACCGGCAACGTTGTCATCGCCAACAATTGTGTCAATAGCCTGTTGAACATAAGGGTTGTTAACCTTTAATTTTCTTTTGGTTTGCATATAGTAAGTCGAAGCAACAAGCTTAACTGCTGCGCTTGAAAGAATACCTACAACCATTGTTGTAACAAGCAACAAGGCAACAACTTTTTTAAGTCTGCCGTTGTTTTCTAAATTTTTCATCCGAGTATCCCCCTTGATACCTATTAATTCCTAATCATTTTACACAATTATTCTGAAAAAGTCAACTCAAATTACAATTAACTTTTGTAAAAAACATATAATTTTGAAAATTTGTGCAAAACATTTAACATTATTGGTATAATTTAGGCAAATTGATGGTTGAAAAAAATCTTTATATATTATATTATATATGGGAAATATTATTGCGCTCAGCAATATTATAAAGGAGAATACAAATTATGAAAAAAAGCAGATTAACAAAACTCCTTGCTGTTATTCTTTCGCTGACTCTTGCATTCGGCTCTTTCGGCGCAGTTACAGCAGGTGCTTCAAGCGCTTATCCGATCATAAGCGGTGACAGTGATAACCCTATCGGCGTTATTTTTTCTGACATCATTGAAAGTCTTTTAAATTTCATTTTAGGTTTATTCGCAGGCTTGTTTGATGACGGTCCCGGTTTTGTGCCTTCAGAGGACGCTTATGATAAAGCAGCTCAGAATTATTACAGTGGTATCGGTAACGAATTCAAAACAAGTGCTGATGCTGACGCACAGTGGAATATCGGCTATGCTAACACAAGCCTTATCCCCGATGATTACAGCAACGGCACATATTACATCGGTGGTTACATCGCTATTGAAAACGGCTTCTCAAATGTTGTTGAAGGCATTGCAGAAATCCCCGGTATCGGCAAAGACGATATGAAGGTTCGTTGCGTTTCCATCAATGACGGCACAGACAGAGGCACAGTTTTATTTGCAACAATTGACTGTATCGGTATCACAAATGCTGATATTAAAGATATCCGTGCTCGTCTTGCTACATTTGCTGAAGAAAATAACATTGCTTCAATTAATGTTTCATCAACACATACTCATAGCTGTATTGACACAGAAGGTCTTTGGACAAAGCTTCTCTACAAACTTGCTCGTAACGGTATCATCAGCGGTACAGGTGCTGATGAAGAGCTTATCCAGGGTACTAACCCCGCATATATGGAATTCCTTAAAGATAGTGTTGCAGATGCTCTTGTGAATGCTTACGAAGATATGCAACCCGGTGTTCTTACATACACAGAAAAAGACCTTGGTCAGGATTACTTTAACAACAAAAACCGTCCCTCTTCAGGTGAAATGATTATGGGCGTTAACGAAGATGGTGAATCTGTTTGGACAGGCGAAAAAGAAATCGCTATGACTGATATTTCAAGATTCATCTTCATCCCCGATGATGAAACAGCTACTCCCACAATGATGATTAACATTGCTGCTCACCCCGATGTTGCAGGTCTTCCCACAGAATCCAACTCCGGTCGTGAAATCAGTGGTGACTATCTCTTCTATTGCGGCAAATTCCTTGAAGACGCAGGCTACAACTTCATGTTCTTCCAGGGCGCTATTGCAGGTATATATATGTCAAGAAGCGTTACAGGTGACGGCGTTCCCACAGAGCAGAGAGTTGAAGAATCTCAGAGATACGGCTTCGAGCTTGCAAGAATGGCTCTCGCTCTTACAATGACTAAAGAAGAGGTTGAAGCAAATGATATGCTCAACTGTGCAGAAGAAATTGCTGAATATGGCGATAGCGAAGACTATTCAATCTGGTATGAAAACTGGAACAAGGATGAAAATGGTAACGATGTAATTCCTGAAGAACAGGTAGTTGAACCATTCCTTAACCTTCTTATTAAACAGGTTGAAGTTCCTGTTTCCAACAACCTTATCGAAGCTGTTGGTAAGCTTAATATGGCTAACTATGTTGTTATCACAAATCCCGATGGTACATACTCAACAATCACAGAAGTTGGTTATATGGAATTAGGTAATCAGTTCAAAACTGTATTCCTTCCCGGCGAAATCTGTCAGGACCTTGTTGCTCCCAACGGTGCTTCTCTTAAAGCAGAAAATGCTGTAACTGCAAAAGATTTCAACAGCTCCCCTGCTTGTGATATCTTCGGTGAAGATGTTAAATGCTTCGGTCTTATGAACGATGCTATTGGTTATGTTGTTCCTGATAACGACTACACAATGGGTGACCCCGTTAACCACTACCACGAATTAATCTCTCTCGGCAAAGGCGTTGCATCTGCTCTTATGGATGGTCTTATGGCTCTTTCAGAAGAAATTGTTCGCGTATAATTAATCTGCAAATTATATAAAGTTCACCCCTCGGTTTTAAGCCGAGGGGTGATTTTTTGTTGTTTTTAATTTTCTTTTGAATATTCAATAACACTTTGTTGCCTTTTTTCTGCAAGCTCTGAATACATCCACTCTCTTTTTTGCTTTGATATAGGCCAAAGGAATTTAGGAACTATTCTTAAAATACCCGTAACAGTTGGAACAATAGTACAAAGAGCGAATTCCCAGAATTTTGTTCTGTCATTCTGTGTGCCGATTTCAAGACCTTGAACATAACCTATTCGTTTCATTATAAGGCTTGTAACTGAGCCTAAAAGTGCACTTTGTATTTTTAGAATTAAGCCTTTTGCAACACCTGTTGTGGCTTCCATACGATATCCGTTTTTCCATTCGCAATAGTCCATAGCTTCATTCCAAAGGTCTGCATTAATAACCTTTGAAATACCCCATGACCACTTAATGAACCATTCCTTTAATCCAAAAGCAATGCACATAGGAATAGTCCTTTTAAACATTGTTTTCTTCTTTGTCATACCAAAAAGGAAAACAGCCGTTGTTATTGCACTGTTATAGATATCATTGAAAATCCACAAAGATTTTGACGAAAAGCGTTTTCTTAAGGGACCAACAAAGGCATAACTTATGCTACCATTCATTGAAGAGGGTATATTTAATAATGTAATAAGAGAATAACTACCCAAAACATCTATAAAGTAGTTCGTTTCACTTTTGCTGATTGAGAAGTTACCTAAGAATTCCGACAAACACATAAGCAAAACGGGATAGTTGGAAACAATAGCTTTCATCCCCTGCTTAACGCTTGGCTTCTCAATGGATTGAGGAACCCTTTCTTTAGACTGCAGGAAAAACCAGAATGTGCAAAGCGAGGAAATCAACGCAGTTCCCCCACCCATTACCATAAAAACAGAGCTGAGCTTCCATTTGACAACTTTATTATTAACAAGGTCGATAAGCACACCCATAATATAACGGGGCAAATCTTCACCCATATAGCCAGTTAAAAGCTCTGCAAGGGTAATCAATCGTATTCGTTCATTGGGGTTCGGGGTTATTGTTGACATATAACCGCTTTTAGCAACATTGGTAAATGTTCCTGCAGTTTCATTGATAACTGCAAACAAATAATAATAAATCAGCTTAGGCAAATGAGTTCCTGCTGTATTCGGGAAGAACAGCGGAAGCAACCAAGTAAATATACTTATAACTGTTAAAGGTAATTGCATACCAACAAGATATGGTCTGAATTTACCTATTCGAGTTCTTGTTCCGTCAACGATAACTGAAATAAATGTATCATTAACTATATCCCAAGCGGCAGTAACCAGATTCATTACAGCACTTACTCCAAAATCAATATGAACAACATCCCATATATATCTTTCGTTAAAGGAGTTTATATTGAAAGAGTTTGACCAGTCATTTAAAAGATAAGCAACAGTTTCACGAACACCAACATAATTAAAGCCTTCATAATACCTTACGTTTTCGTTTTCAGAAGTGTTAGTAACATTAACATTTATTTGGTTACTCATCAGGGCACCTCCTTAACTGAAACATTTACAATACAGGTATCTGTAAATATTTCTCCGAGATAATTAAGCTTTACTGTAATAACTGTTGGTACATCACAGTTCTTAAGACCCTTTACATAGCCCATTTCATCAACAGAGGCAATATCCTCAATTGAGGAAGAAAATTCAACGGTATATTCGCTATCATCGTCAATAACGGCATTAACATTAAGCATATATTCTTCATCAGGTTCAATGGTAATTTCACCTTCTGCAAAAGAAATGCCTGCATAAGAGTATTCATAAGTATCAGTTACTGTATAAATAAAGGAAATTTGCTTTTCACCAAAGAGCTCTGCATTATTTACAAACGCTGCATCAAAAGTAACAGCATAATTTCTTATTACATTAATATATTGTATTTCGTCATTAGTACGATTGACCTTTGCTTTTATAACAAAGTTTTCAGGTTCAGCTTCAAAGTTATTAATCTTGCAATCATCTTTTATTGCATAAATAAATTGCGCTTTTGCAGAAATATCATCTTTAACAGAAAGCATTTCCGAAAGTTTTTTACTATATGACTTGTTTTCAATATCAACATTATATGTTAAATAATAAAATTCATTATCAACAATATTACCTTCATCATCAAAAATGCTCTTTCCGTTTTCATCAACCTGCCCGATTGAGAAATCTGCATTTTTCAACAAATTTTTATTAAGCACAAGAGAAAGTTTTTTACTGTTATCATTTTCAAAAGTACCCTCTGAATCCTCTGCATAGAAGCTATCAACTGCGGGAAGCATTTTATCTTTTGCAAAATTCAATAATTCTTGGTCTTTTTCTTGGCTTTTCGATGAATTTAAAACTTTTATATCATTTACAGAAATATCAGTATAAGCTTTAGTTTTAACAAATCTATCTGCCGTATTGAAAACAAGGTTATTAATATATTCAACCAATGTTTCTTTTGATGAATCAAGCTCCGTTTTATTAACTATAGCTTTCTGTTCAGTTTCACCGGTTTCATTGCCAAGATTATTAACCGTTACAACAAGCACACCTAAGCAAAAAACAAGGGCAACAACAGAGCAAATACCGAATGCAATAAATTGTTTTATTTTACTATTCATTTATTTGCCCTCCCCTTTTGCAGATTGGACAAGCTTTTCTTTTTCCTCTTTTTCTAAAAGCCGTTTTTCTTTTTCTTCTTTCGATTCTAAAACAGGTAATGGCAAATCAGCGTATGTAATTTCACCATTTTTAATCCGTTTTCTGATTTCAACTCTTTCCAAATCAATTTCTTTAATTTCGGGTTGGATATTTTTTGCAACAATAAGTCTGTTTAAAGCAAATATGAGTAACAGAACCGCAAAACAAGCAATAGAGCCTATACCAAATTTTGCATTAACAAAAGGAATATCGCAAATGATTTTTGGTAACGCAAAACTCAATGCAAGAGAAATTACGGAAAACGCTGTTCCTATAACTGATAATATCTGCGCTTTTTTAGCAGTTTTCTGAACATTTATAAATGAAAGAATTAGTGTTACAAAAACACCGAAGCCGCAAAGAAAGATTAAAACAATCAAGCCAAATAATAAAAGAAGGTAAACGGTCAATTCGGAAGCATAACCACTTAAATTTAATATAGCATTCAAAGTACCATCAGCAAAAGCCTGATAAATACCGAAAGCACCAAAACTGATTTTTGCCGAAAACAAGCTAAAACTTGCTTCAACAGTTGCAAACGGCAAAAAAATTGCCCCAATAGCCAAAACCATTGCAACAATTCTCATTATCTGAATTTTACCGCCTACAAAAGCATTTTTAAGCTTTGCAGTTAAAATATGAAATGTTGCATACTCTAATTCGCATCTTTTAGCATCCTCTGTCAGTAAGGCTTCCTGCTGAGCATAGAAAATATTAACCCCACAATGCTTGCAGTTCGGGGCAAGCTCAAGCCTGCCGATTTCCTTGTTACATTTAGGACATTTCACACTACCACTCCTTCCGGACTTCTTGGTTCTGATTTTATTTAAATAGTATAGACTAACTAATTATTAAATGGTATAATTATGAAAAAATAATAAGGGTGTATTTATTTGAAAATAATTGCAAGTGATTATGACGGAACACTTAACCACGGTGGAATTGACGAGAAAAAGAAAAACGCAATTTCCAGATGGAGAAAAGAAGGTAACATCTTTTCTGTTGTCAGTGGCAGAGGTGCTCCCGACCTTATAAGAATATACAATAAAAACAGTTTTGAATGTGACTATCTTATTGCGGACAACGGTGCGGTTATTATGAAGCCCAATGGCGAAATAGTCTGCGAGGATAAAATTGATACTTCTGTTGCAAAGCCCTTTATTGAATTTCTTTTTAATCAGGGTTGCAAATGGAGTTATGTTCAGACTGCTTTCCCCTGCCGAGTTTTCAAAGATAGTGAATTTGAGGAATATGACGAGGATGAATGCTTCATATTTGAAGAGCTACCTGAATTCCCCTATATTTATCAGATAAATACTGCTTTAGAAAGCTTTGAGGAAGCGGCAAGAGTTACCGAGGCTATAAAAGAAAATTTCAGTGATGTTCTCAACCCATTGCAAAACGGAACCTGTATTGATATTGTCTCTGTTAATATGGATAAGGCTAAAGGAATATATAAGTTTATTGAGCTCTTGGGTGTTGAATATAAAAATGTTATAACCGTTGGCGATAACATCAACGATAAGGATATGATTAAAGAATTCCGTTCTTATGCAATGGAAAACGCTGTTCCTATAATAAAAGAATTAGCAGATTTTGAAACACCGGGTATTACTGAGCTTATTGAAAGAGAGTTAAATATTAAGCCATAAAATAATCAAAAGCAAGCATCACGCAAAAACCTAATAGAAGAGAATAGGTTGCTCCCCTTTCATTACCGTGTGCGTGGGTTTCGGGAATCATTTCGTCACTAATTACATAAAGCATTGTGCCACCTGCAAAAGCAAGAGCAAAAGGTAAAACAGCAGTTGAAATGCTGACTGCAAAATATCCTAAAAGCGTACCTATTACCTCAACAACGCCCGTCATAAGAGCAATAACAAAGGTTCTGCCACCGCTCATTCCTGCGGCAATCATTGGTGCTATAATAACCATACCCTCGGGAATGTTCTGAAGAGCTATACCGCCTGCAATTGTAAGAGCTTCTGCGGTATTTCCCGTACCGAAGCCCACACCTGCGGCAATACCCTCAGGAAGATTATGAATTGCAATTGCAATAACAAATAAAAGGACTTTATTTAATTGGTCATTTTTGCTCGGATGCTTTTCTTGGTCAGCACCTGTTAATTTGTGTAAATGAGGTACAAGCTTATCAATCAGATTAACACAAAGCGCACCGCAGAATACACCAATTATGGTGACAATTATCGAATACTTTCCGCCATATTCCAAGGACTCGAGAACAAGACCGAATACTGCCGCAGCAAGCATAACACCTGCCGCAAAGGAAAGAACAATGTCATTGAATTTGTGACTTGTTTTTTTAAATATAAAGCCTAAAAGTGCACCGATAACCGTTGCACCGCCCACACCAAGAGCAGTTAAAAGAACAAGCTGCATAAAATCCACCTCACAACATCTATATTTATATTATATATAGTTTACAAACAAATCGCAACATTAAATTAATTACAGGATGTGATAATAATGAAAGCAAAAGTATATTTTTCAAAAGAAATAACCGCTGAAAAGGTTTTGGAGCTTTACAAATTACTTGGTAAAGAGCTCTCGGGTAATGTTGCTGTTAAGGTTCATTCGGGTGAAAGAGGTAATCAGAACTTTTTAAAGCCTGATTTCTGGAAGCCTGTTATTGAATATGTTAGCGGTACGGTTGTTGAATGTAACACCGCTTATGAGGGTGCAAGAAACACAACCGAGCGTCACGAAAAGCTTATGGAAGAACACGGATGGACAAAGGATTTTCACGTTGATATTCTTGATGCAGAGAGTCCCGACCTTGTTTTGCCCATAAAAAACGGTAAAAATATCACAAAAAACTATGTTGGTAAGAACATAGAAAAATATGATTCAATGCTTGTTCTTTCCCACTTCAAAGGTCATCCTATGGGTGGCTACGGCGGTGCAATAAAGCAGCTTTCTATCGGTGTTGCTTCATCCTATGGTAAGGGCTATATTCACGGTGTAGGAAATCCTGATAATTTCTGGACCTCTGACCACGACCAATTTTTAGAGTCAATGGCAGAAGCAGCAAGCTCAGTTATTGATTATTTTAAAGGAAACATAGTTTACATAAATGTAATGAAAAATATGAGCGTTGACTGCGACTGCTGTGCTAAGGCAGAAGACCCTTGTATTGCTGATATAGGTATTCTCATTTCAGATGACCCAATTGCAATTGACCAGGCTTGCATTGACCTTGTGTACGCTTGCTCTGACCCGGGCAAGCCACATCTTATTGAAAGAATTGAAAGCAGAAATGGTATTCACACTATTGAAAAAGCAACGGAGCTTGGCTACGGTTCAAGAGATTATGAATTGATTGAGGTTAGATAATGGAAACACCAAACTATAAAAAAACACGATTTTCCTGTTATTTTTCATATCTTGCAATATCATCAGCATTTGTTTTACCGCCAATGCTGTTTGTTACATTTCACGATATGTATAACATTTCCTACACTTTGTTAGGAACATTAGTTTTAGTCAATTTCTGCACTCAACTTACAATCGACTTAATTTTCACTTTTCTGTCAAAGTATTTTAATATTAAGCTGACTGTAAGATTAATGCCGATAATTACAAGTGTAGGTTTGCTTAGCTACGCAATTCTACCCAATATATTCCCCGAATTTGCCTATTTAGGCTTAGTCTTAGGAACAATAATATTCTCTGTTTCTGCAGGTCTTGCGGAGGTTCTGATAAGCCCTGTGGTTGCTGCAATGCCCTCAGACAACCCTGAAAGAGATATGAGCAAGCTTCATTCCTTATACGGTTGGGGTGTTGTTACAAATGTTATAATCGCTTCTGTTTTCTTCCTTATTTTCGGAACTGAAAACTGGATGTATTTAACATTGATTTTAGCAATACTTCCTTTGATTGCATCATTTTTATTTTTCACCTCCCCTTTTCCCGAAATGGATGTTTCATCAAATGAAAAAAGCGGTATCAAATGGGGAAAGGCCATTATTCTTTGTACTGTTTGCATTTTCCTGGGAAGTGCCGCAGAAAATACAATGACCAACTGGATTTCAAGCTTTATGGAAAATGCTTTGCAATTACCAAAGGCTTTAGGTGATATTTTAGGACTTGCGGTTTTTGCTCTGCTTCTTGCCCTCACAAGAAGCCTTTACGCAAAATTCACACCCAACATTTCAAAAACACTTTTAGTAAGTATGATTGGTGCGGCGGTTTGTTATTTAACAATCGGTATTTCAGGTAACGTTATTATATCATTCCTCGCTTGTATTTTAGTTGGCATTTTCTCTGCAATGCTCTGGCCCGGAACACTTATTTTAATGGAAGAAAAGGTGCCTAACCCCGGTGTTGCCGCATTCGCTCTTATGGCAGCATCCGGTGATTTCGGTGCATCAGTTGCACCGCAGATGCTCGGCATTATTGTTGATAAGGTTTCTGCAAGTGCTTTCGCAATCAATTTAAGTCAGACAACCTCAATGGCAACTGATGAAATCGGCTTAAAGGTCGGAATGTTAATTGCATCCGTTTTCCCGATTTTAGGAATCGGACTTTTGATTTACATAATGAAAACTTTAAAAACTTCAAAAGAATAAATGAAAGGTTGTGTTTATATGGAAAAATATGATGTTTTAATCGTTGGTGCTTCCACAACCGGCTGTTGGTTTGCCGAGAAAATGGCAAAACAAGGCTTTAAAGTGCTTGTTATTGAAAAGGAAACACCCGATAATGTTTCTCGTTCATACGATATTTTCCATATGGGCGAGTGTGAAATGAAACAATTTGACCTTGTTATACCCGAAGAAACCAACCCTATAAGAGAATTCCGTTTTGAAAGTTCATCAATGTTCTCCCCTTACGGAAAATATAAAATTCCCGGTGGAGTTTCTCCAGTTATTGGTCTTCACAAGCATGATTACATTATGTTTATGGCAGACCTTGCAAAAGAGCAAGGTGCCCAAATCGTTTACGGTGCACCATTTAATGATTTTATTTACGATGAAAACAATAAAATAATCGGTGCAAAATATACAACAGAAGATGGTGAAAAGGAAGCATTTGCAAAAATTGTTGCAGACTGTTCGGGTATTCCATCAGTTGCAAGAACAAAGCTTCCCTCTTCATCAGTTGTTGAAAACTTCAAGCTTACACCAAAAGATATTCTTTATGTTGTTCTTTATTATGTTACATATAAGGACAAAGCAGTAAATGCCCGTGACCTTGACGGATTTTATATGCAATATAAATCCTGGTCTGCTCCTGCAGGAAAAGGATATGATTCAATTTTAGGCATTGGCGGCAGCTATTCCTATGAATACGCCGAAGAAGTGTTTAATACTCAGTTTATGAAGAATGCAAAGCACCCTGAATATACTGTTCAAAAGATTGAAAAAGGCAGAACACCTTATCATCGCTCTGTTTATTCCTTTGTTGATGATGGTTTCATTGTTATGGGTGATGCAGCTTGCCTTACAAAGCCCACCTGCGGTGAGGGTTGCACATCATCACTTGTTCAGGGTGAAATTGCGGTTAATGTTATCTCAAAGCTTCTTAAAGAAGAAAAGCCACTTACAAAAGAAAATATGTGGTCTATTAACAAACGCTATATGACCGCTCAAGGTAAAGACTTTGATTCAATGCGACCTCTTCTTATGGGCGTTGTTACCATTGATTTTGATGAGGCGGAATATCTATTTGCAAATGATGTTTTATTCAGCAAAAAAATTCTTGGCGGTATGGATGAAGGTCTTAATTTGGGTGTAAAAGATATTGCAGAAATTATAGGCGGTATCATTAAAGGAATAGCAAAAGGTAAAATCCGCATTTCAACCATAAAAAATCTTCTTAAAGGACTAAAACAAAGCGGTGATGTAGGAAAACTATACGACAACTACCCTACTGAATTCAAGGATTTTGAAAGCTGGAAAAAACAGGCAGATGCACTCTGGAACAGCATTGGTTCTCTCGCCGACACCTGCGACCCTGAGATTTTGAAGAAATTGAATATAAAATAAAAAAACACCCTGCAACTCATTTGAGTTGCAGGGTTTCTTCATTCTCTCACAACAACATTATCCTCGCCGAAAATGTGTTTTAATTCATTTGTAAGAGGTTGATTTATTGATATTAAATAATCCATACCGAGAAAATCGTATTTTTTTGTGTCCTCATAATAGAGGTAAACAGGGATTCTTCCCTCAAAAATTGACAAAAGATTTTTGAGTTTTTCTGTTTTCTCGGGGTTTTCAGTTGGCATTTTAATGAAAACACCGGTTTTTTTCTTTTTATCTTGGGTGTTTTCTGTTTTAGGTAGTTGAGTTGGTCTCACCTGATTTATTTTATCTTTAGGTATTTCTTCTATAGCTTTTGGTGCAACTATAATTTTTTCTGCAAGAAGCTTTATCTCTTCATCCTTAACAGAAATTTTACCGTCAACAAGAATAATGCTACCAACACTTAAAAGATTTCCATACATAATGAAATTTTTAGGGAAAACAATCATTTCAATACTGCCGGATAAATCCTCAACACCGCAGAATGCCATTATTTCGTCTTTTTTGGTTACTTTCTTTTTAACAGAGGTTACGATACCGAGAAATGACACATTTTGATTATCAATATCATTTTCCTTGCCTGTTTCAAGACATTCATAAAGATATGAGGTTTTAGGAGAATTCAAGGCTTCACTTATTGCTCTGTATTCTTCAAGAGGATGCCCTGAAAAATACATTCCCGAAACCTCTTTTTCAAAATAAAGAAGCTCGTTTTTAGGAAGCTCTTCACATTTTGAGAAATCAGGAGCAGAAGAAAACTCTTCTCCGCCACCGAAAGCGGAAAACATATCAAGCTGACCGCCCTCATACATACTGTTTTCCTTTGCCGCCACTGTAATTGCAATGTCAAGGTTAGTAAGCATTTCACGGCGGTTCAGGTCAAGTCCGTCAAGAGCGCCTGATTTTATAAGGCTTTCCAATGCTCTGCGGTTAAGCTCATTACCGCTTATTCTTTTGCAGAAATCCCAGAAAGTTTTATAACTACCGTTTTCTTTTCTTTCTCTCTCAATTTTATCAATTAAGGCTCTACCTAAGTTTTTGATGCTTAAAAGAGAGAAAACAATGTCATTTCCCACAACGGAAAATCTGTTACCGCTTCGGTTCACGTGAGGTGACAAAACTTTTATATTAAGTCGTTTACACTCTTCAATATAGCCGATTGTTTTACTCTCATCACCGATAACGCTTGTGAGAATTGCCGCCATAAATTCCTTTGGATATTTAATTTTTAAATATGCCGTCTGATATGCAATAAGACCATAAGCGGCAGTATGGCTTTTATTGAAGCCGTAAGAAGCGAAGGAAATCATATCGGAGAAAATTGCATCTGCAGTTTTTTCATCAATACCTCTTCTTACTGCACCCTCAATAACAATATTGCCGTTTTCATCTGTGAGACCGTTAATGAAAATATTTCTTTCATTTTCCATAACATCTCGTTTTTTCTTGCTCATAGCACGGCGCACAACATCCGCTCTGCCGTATGAGTAACCTGCAAGTGTTCTGAAAACCTGCATAACCTGTTCCTGATAAACCATACAACCGTTGGTTTCATCAAGAATATCTTTAAGAAGAGGTGTTCTGTATTTTATATTTTCAGGGTGCTTTCTGTTTATAAGATAAGAGTCAATAAAGAACATAGGGCCAGGTCTGTAAAGAGCAATTGCTGCTGCAATATCAGAAAATCTTTCTGGACGCATATTGACAATTAAGTTTGTCATACCTGCGGATTCACATTGGAATACACCGCTTGTGTTACCTCTTGACATTTCACGGAAAACATCTTCGCTGTCAAGGGGGATTTTTGTTATATCAAAATCGGGAGTATGCTTTTTAATATCATTGACCGCATCGTTTATAACTGTCAAGGTGCGAAGACCGAGGAAGTCCATTTTCAGAAGTCCCAATTGCTCAATTTCGGTCATTGTAAACTGGGTAACTGTCTGGTCACCGTTCTTTGCAAGAGGCACATAAGATGAAACCTCATCACGAGTGATAACCACACCTGCGGCATGGGTTGAAGCATGGCGGGGCATCCCCTCCACGCGAATAGCATAATCTATAAGCTTTTTAATATTATCATCGGAATTATAAAGTGTTTTAAGCTCAGGGTTCTTTTCAAGAGCAGTTTTTATATCCGGGTAATCCCTTGAAATCTGCTTTGCAACAATATCACCTGTGCTATATGGCAAACCAAGAGCACGAGCAACATCGCGGACAGCCGCCTTTGCCTGCATTGTACCAAAGGTAACAATCTGCGCTACTCTGTCTGTTCCGTATTTTCTTGTTACATAATCTATAACCTCGCCCCTGCGTTCATAGCAGAAGTCAATATCAATATCAGGCATACTGACACGCTCGGGGTTCAAAAACCGTTCAAAAAGGAGTTTGTTCTGAATGGGGTCAATACCTGTAATACCGAGAGCATAAGCTGCCAAAGAACCTGCCGCAGAGCCACGACCGGGACCAACAGGTATATTTTTACTTTTTGCAAATCTTATAAAATCCGCAACAATGAGAAAATAGTCGTTAAAGCCCATTTCATCAATTACTGAAAGCTCGTAATCAAGTCGTTCCTTGTAAATGGGCGGCATTATACCTAATAAGTTTTCAAGACCTTTTATGCACTCATTTTTCAGATAAGCTTTATGGTCATCTGTGGGTATATCAAAAAGAGGAAGCTTTGTGACACCAAATTCAAAATCAAAATTACAACGCTCTGCAATAAGATTTGTATTTTCAACTGCTTCGGGATAATCTATGAAAGCATCAAGCATTTCATCGCCACTTTTAAGGTAAAATTCGTCACTCTGAAAATCAAGTGCATTATCCTCCCCTACAACCTTATTGGTCTGAACGGCAATAAGAACTCGCTGAACATCCGCATCTTCTTTTTTACAATAATGAACGTCATTGGTTGCAACCATCGGAATATTAAGCTCACGGCTTATTGAAACAATGCCGTCAAGAACTTCTTTTTCTTCAACCATTCCGTGATTCTGCACTTCAAGATAATAGTTATCAGCACCAAAAGTATTTTTATACCATCGAGCAGCTTCTTTTGCATCATCAATGTTTCTTGATAGTATTTTTTGAGCCACTTCACCGAAAAGGCATCCCGAAAGAGCAATAAGACCATCACTGTATTTTTCGAGAATTTCTCTGTCTACTCGGGGTTTGGTATAAAACCCGTCAACCCAAGCAGAAGACACAAGCTTCAAGAGATTCTGATAGCCTGTTTCATTTTTGCAAAGAAGAATAAGGTGATATCGGTCGCTATCAAGGCCGTGAACCTTATCAAATCTGGAACGTGGTGCAACATAAACCTCGCATCCGATAATCGCTTTAACCTCTTGCTTCTGACATTCTTTATAGAATGCGACTGCACCATACAAAACGCCGTGGTCGGTTATGGCAAGGCTCTTTTGACCAAGATTTTTTGCAAGCGAAACTACCTCCCCGATGCGACAAGCGCCATCGAGAAGGCTGTATTCCGTATGAAGATGCAAATGAGTAAAATCAGTCATAATTACTTTTGGCCGTAATAGGCATCCTTACCATGTTTTCTGAAATAATGTTTATCTGAAAGGTAGTTATCAATTTCGGCTACCTTTCCGCCGATAATTTCTGTTTTAAGCGCCATTTCCGCAACAATTTCAAGAACTGCCGCATTATGAACCGCATCGGAAGCAGTTTTACCAAATGCAAAAGGTGCATGTGAACGCACAAGAACAGCAGGGGTTGAATCAATGTCAAGATTATTTTCATTAAAGTATTTCACAATAACCTTACCTGTATTCAGTTCGTATTCCGTTTTAACCTCTTCTTCCGTTAAAGCAGGTGTGCAAGGAACTTCTGTATAAGAAAAATCTGCGTGAGTTGTGCCATAGCGAAGAATTGGTCTTCCTGCTTGTGCAAAAGCAGATGCGTTAACTGAGTGAGTATGAACAACTGCATTTAGATTATCGAATTCTTTATAGAGATAGTAATGAGTTGGTGTATCGGATGATGGGTTAAAATCCCCTTCAACAACAGCGCCGTCTTCAAGAGAAACGATGACCATACTTTCGGGGGTTAATTTGTCATAAGCAACACCTGAGGGCTTAATTGCAAAAACGCCATTAACTCTATCAACTGCGGAAACATTACCCCAAGTAAACGGGGCAAGTCCGAGAGCGTGTAATTCCTTATTTGCAGAGCATACCTCTGCTTTCAATTTTTCATACATTGATATCACCCAATACTGTATTTTATATTTCTATATATAAATAAATTATATAACTTCATAAACTCTTTTGTCAATCTGTTAAAATTTCTTTAATTTGATACAAAGTAGTGACTTTTACCAAATATTATGATATACTTAATTTGTATAATGTTTTAAGGAGAGATTTCCTATGAAAAAATATGCAAGAGTATTTTCAATGCTTGCACTTATTCTCGCAATCACTTTTGTTTTTTCAGGTTGCGGTGTAATTGATTTTGCAAAATCAATTTTAATTAAGGACGAGCCCACCACTACACCCGGCACAACAATTCCAGGTGAAATTATTTACACTGATGATGCAACAAACAGTGCGATTATTGCTCCCCCATCAGACACAGTTTCCGATACTCAGGCAACTGCAAGCACAACTGCAACCGCTACTCCGGGTACTACTTCAGCACCTGAAACAACTGTTGCAAACACCTCTACCCAGACAGGTAACACTACACCTGATACAACAAAACCTGTTGAAGAAGATTTCCCAACAGCTGATGAAATTAAAGAAATGCCCCTTAAAGATGTTCAGGACCTTTTGTTTGCTTCTGATAGTGCAGATAAAACAGTTCAGATTCTTAATGCTTGTGGTTTTGAATATGATGAAGAACAAGGTATTTACTATTCATCAGTTAACCCTTGGCAGAAGGGCTTTGGATTTAACATAGTTTATGATATGGCTGCACCTATTGCAGGTATGAACTATGCAACTGAAAGAATTCAGTTTAAATATGACAATAAAGACTGGATGATTCAGATCTGGAAGGGTCAGTATGGTATGACTGCAGGTGCAGAGATCGGTGTTTACAATAAAACCGATAAAATTATGCAGTATGACTGTGTTTCCGAAGAAGAATTCCTTGAAATGTCTTTTGTTTTATACAATCAAGGAGAGGAAATGTTCCATAGAGGTCCTGAAAAGCACTGGTGGCTTACAGGCTTCAAAATTATGAATGTTGGTGTACCGATTTTACTTGATATGGATATGACTATCAAATTCCCCACAAAATCAATGGCTGATGCTTTTGAAGCAGGTTTAAAGAAAGCTAACAGAGACAATCTCCTTGACCCTATGACCTATACAAGAGGTGCTAAATCATTCTCGATTCATTGGTGATTAAATGAGTAATTTATTAACTAAATTTGCAATTATTGCAGACCCTCATTATTATTCCGAAGCCCTCGGCAACAGCGGTAAAGCTTATGAGCGCAGAGCAGGTTCAGACCAAAAAATGTTGGCATTAAGCCGAGGAACCGTTTTAGCAGCTCTTGAACACATTAAGAATTCTGATGCAAAGTTTCTCCTTATAGCAGGCGACCTTTCCAATGATGGCGAAAGAGTTTCCCACGAGGAAATGAGAGAGATTCTTTACGAATTCAAGAAGATAATGCCTGTTTATGTTATTACCGCAACACACGATTGGTGCTGTGACGGCAACCCGAGAAGATATGAGGGCGATAACATATATCACGATGTTGAAACTATTGGTGTTAACGAGCTTTATGATTTTTACAAGGAGTTCGGTCCCGATGAAGCAATTTCCGAATTCCACACTCATCAGAACAAGGTTTCTTATATTGTGAGGCCCTGCGAGGGTGTAACTGTTTTCTGCCTTGACGATGACCAGAACGGCTATGGCGGTTCAGGCTATTCTGACGAGCATTTCGCTTGGATTAAGGAACAAACAGAAGAAGCAAAAAAACGCGGTGATGTGGTTTTCGGTATGCAACACCACCACCTTTTCTTAACAGAGTTCGACAGAGCAATCAACGGAAAAGGCTCTGTTGATTACAGAATTGAGCAAGTAACAAAATTTGCGGATATCGGTTTCCCTGTTATGTTTACGGGTCATTCCCATATGCAGCATATAAGAAGAGTTGAAACCGAAAAAGGCAACCATTTTTATGAAATCAATGTTGGTTCAATAAGTGGTTACCCTGCCCCAATTTGCTATTGCGATGTTTTCTCTGATGGTATTGATATTAGAACCGAGCACCTCGAAAACTTCTCACACAAGGGCAAGGAATACTCAAACGACTATCTTAAAAATCACGCTACTGCCCTTTTCAGCGACATCATTAAATCTGCGGCAGTTAATGAAAAAGATAAATTTTTAGCGGTTGTTGAAGCAATTGGTTTAGGTCCGAAAAAAGCAAGTAAAATATGGACTTTTGCAAGACCGGCTCTTAAATGGCTCGATAAACTCACAGTAAAAAAAGCCGCAAGAATTTTAAATTTTATTTCATTCGGCAAGGCTATTGATAAAAAAGCTGCAAAAGAAATTGCAGATGTTAAGGTCACTGATATGGTATTCGGGGCTTTCTGCTCGATTCTTGATGGTTCGATTATCAAATATGAAGAAGGTTCAGCTTATTACACAGTATTTACCCAAGCTCTTGCATTTCCCTTGCGACTTATTAAGAAATTACATATTAAAAACAGCGCTCTTATAAGAACGCTTACTCATATAAAAAATGCCGCCCCCGAGCTTATGACGGGCGGACCACTTGATAATAACAATTGGTTTTGTGAGTTTTAAAACACAAAAAAAGAACTGATACACCCGAAATGAACTGCCCCAATTTGTGCGGACAGTACAAAAAACACCCCCTATGGTGTTAAATATTAAAATTTAAGCAACAAACTGACTTCGATATTCCATTGGAGTCAGTTTTGTTTTTAATTGGATTCTTTCGTTGTTGTAGA
>JAZNYZ010000010.1:0-4723 GCA_045594685.1 Acutalibacteraceae bacterium
AATTTAAAACTAAAAAAGAAACACACTACCCCCTATCTTAATCTGAATTACATTGTCAAAATCATAATACCTTATTTATTTTTCCTTTGTTATCCTTTTCCCAAACTGCATTCTTTTTATCCCCAAACTGCACAAAAACACCGATATTGACCTAAGCCAATATCGGTGTTAGTAGTTTTGGAAAAGGGAGTAAAAATTTAAAACATCAACAATAATATAATCACTCTAAATTACTTTTAAAACTGAATTCCCACCTTTTTTATAATAGCAAGTTATTTAAAAAACCGATACTAAAGCATTCAATAGTTTTTGAAATATTATCTAATTATATAATCAGGCGAATTCATCCCCATTATCTCGTTCAAAAAAGTAGAATTATTGCAAAATTTAAGTTCATCAGAATATATTTTAGTGGATTTAGTTGATTCATCACCTTCGAAAATAAATTTAATTTTCTTTATATCTTTAGGCTCTGTAATATTCATTCCACTCAAAGGCAGGGCTATTATACGTATGTTATCTTTATTACATAATATTTCACGATGTAAATGAAAATTATATTCATTCGGTATCTTAACATAACAATTGCCATTGCCCGATTCATAAAGTGTTTTTTTGCCGATTATTTCTGTAGTGATTTTTTCATCGTTCCCAAAAGTTATTACCGCCTTAATATTTTTACAAAAGAACGATTTCTCGGGGATATAAATATTTGCTGCCAACAACAGAACACCATCCGGGAAGTCATTAATTTTCTTAATTATGGTGTCGATAACACTCATTTCAATTTTTCGTTCTAATATATCTTTGGCTTCCTTAGCTTTTAGAAACAAATCAAACAAAGCTGGTGCCCATGCTGCAGCACCTAATGCACTTATAATTATGTCATTATCCTCTAAAAACAGTCTAAAAGCTTCCAACAATGCTTGTGCATCCATAAATAAAACCTCCAATTTTTTTATATTTTCAAGTAGATAAATTTATCTACTTTTTATCTTTTTTTGAATCGTTCTTTTTGGTAGGTGCTTTTTTGCAAACTCTGTCTTTGCACCCCGAACGTATTGAGCTTTCTGTTAAGCAATATATTACATGCTCTGGTTCACCGAATAAATTTATTTCTTGATCAATTTGAGAATCAACATCTTCGCTCTCACGCAAATGTTGCTTTTTTACATCTTTAGCCATTAATTTCAACTCCTACTACAATTATTAAAGAAATAGCAGCAATACACAAAATTAAAAATGAAAACATACTTAGTTTTAATCCGAATTTAATTTTTTTAGCTTTTTCGTTATTGATATTTGTGTTTTCTACACATATCGTTTTATAATGAGAAAAAAGATTTTTTTCTATTTCAATAATACTATGCTTTTGATTTATGGTTTTGCTTATATTCTCGAGATTGACTTTACCAAAGCTTCTCAGAGAAAAAGCTTTGTACAGATAAAAGAATGCAATTCCAAGCAAAACAAAAGAAACAAGCAAGGCACATAGTGAACAAGTAGCAACAATAATTTGAAGTTTATTACCATATTGATATACTTCAATTATTTGTTCAAAGGGAATAATTGGTATAAATATAGTAATTACTGCGATAATAGCAGTAATAAAAACACTAGCCTTTTTATCTAACATATTTGTTCTTTCAATTTCGTTGTTATATGTTTCTCTAACAATGTCCAAATAAATTGTTGATGTTCTTTCGGTTGTGTCAACAGCTTTATCTGCAATTTGAGGATTTTTAGAGTTAATAAAGTTTTCAAAAGGCTTCATAATTAGTTCTCCGAATGTTTTAACATATCTATCAAAATGTTTATTTTCAGAACTATTTGTACATTGGTTTGATGTGTTTTCGTTAAATAAACTTGTACCAATATTTGTATCAGACATTAGCTTGTCTAACGTATTTCGTATCACTTTAATTTCATATGGTCGTATGTAAACAAAATAATCTTTCCGATTATGCTTTATTTCTTTTAATAAAATAAAACCTATAACAAAAGAAATTGGTAAAACTATAATCATCACTATTATTACATATCCCAAAAATACACCTATAAACTGCCAGAAATTTTCCACATCAGGGATTTTCTCGCCTATATTTATAGTAAACGAAATGATTAAACTTAAAACACCTGAAATACATGCACTTATATACGGAAGTGATATATTTTCAAAACTAAGTTCAGTAAACTTCATATGCTTTTCTGCATACTTAAGTTTCTGGAACATCAAATTAATATACGCTGATGTAACATTCCCATAGAATTCATCTATTGCTTTTTTAGTAGAAGTTATTCTCTCAACAGGTGCTTTACTTTTGATTGATTCATCATAAAATACATCCCCGATAAGAAAACCCTTTTTTCTTTCATATCGCTCTTTCATTGAAACTGTCCTCTAAAATAATGATTACTTTTTAGGCTTAGTGACACTTGTACCAATATTAGGTGGTTGAGAAGTTGTTGATGTTGTTGGCTGATATCCTTCATTTATAGAAGGTATCGGCTTAGATGATGGTGGACGGTGTACTGGTTGATAACCCTTTTGTAGCGGTACAGACGGGCTACCTTTTCCCTTCGTCACTATAGGTTGATACCCATGTTTTAATTCGCTATTTTTACTCATCATTAATTCTCCTTTTTACAAAATTCAATTGTTTTTATTGCACTTTTAGAAATCAATACACCTGTGCAATCTTTATTTAATATCCATTTACCGCAGAAATTTCTTTTATATATTTTTTCAATAAACAAATCTCTTTCATCACTCTCTGAAGATGAAAAAGAATTTTCAGAATAAAAGCCATATATAATAGAATCATCGGTTAATGTGACAATAACATATTGGGGCTCTTGCTTTGAAAAACAATAATCCCAAGCAGTAGGTATTGAACTAAATGTGTTCAATTCATCTTTAGGCAGTATTTTATCAAAAACATCTTTTTTATGTAGAAATGCTAAAGTGAAACCAACACATACCGAACCACATATGGATATAGCAACAAGCAGAACCCAATACATCAACTCTGTGTCCGATTTATATCTACTGACTAGCTGATAAAACCCGCTAAATATTGCAACGGTTACTATGCTATAAAGCAAACAACTAAAAAAGTAGCGCTGTTCATTTTGTTTTTGCGATGGAATCACCTTTGATAAAATAGATTTTATAATATATCCTGGAACCAAGAAAATACATGTATAAAAAACTACATTTAAATTCTCAATTGTCATATAACATCCCCTCTTTATACAAATAAGAATTCATTAAAATTTTATAGATAGATAATATACTAAGTTTGTCGAATTTTGTTGTAATTCCCCAAACTGCATACTTTTTATACCCAAACTGCACAAAAACACCGATAATGACATATGCCAGTATCGGTGTTTAATATGAGAGTATAATGAATTGTTTTTGCCTATTCAGTATCTTTGCACTAAGGTTGTAGACTGGGCAGATTGCATAAATCCTTACTTTTTCAGTGGTTTCGAACCCTCCTCTGATTGCCCCTGTTCTATCCTGTCCTACACTCCGGATTTAATGCTTTCAATAGCTCATTTTTTGTAAAGTTGTCCAAACAAACAAATTTTTCCCACTTTGAGTGCACTGTATAAGTGTACATATTATCTGTGTAAATATTATTAAATGATATAAGAGGATTATCATCGGTTTCTAAAGAGTTATAATAAAAATCATAACAAGTGTTTTTTAAACTCCATTCATATAATTGTTTCCAAAACTCAAATATAGGAAAATCTGGTTCTGAAAAAAAAAGTTGTCCATCTATAACAATTTCAAAAAGGCAACACTCACCCAACAAATCATAATCGTTCTCTTGAACGATGGCTGTATTGAATACTAAATTAGAATTATTATAATAAAACTGTATTTTTTGCATTAAATCACCCTTATTTTGTTGGGAAAGCCGTAATAATTCTACCCCAAATGGTAAATACTATCTTTATACATTGCTCGCCTTTGGTACCAATTGTTTTACCCATATTAATAATCACATAATAAGAATCTGCACTATTAACTGAAATTTCTACGATTCTTCCGGTTGTAAATGCTTGTACTATCCAATTTCGTATAGTTTGAATACTATTAGTACAAAATTTGGCGTACCCACCATTTGCTGATAATAGATGTTTAGCCGAAACTGTGAATGTTGCTATGTTTTGTATGACTTTATATATAGTTGATTTTAGCGCAGAACCTAGTATAAAACTATTACTTAACCCAAATATAGATTTTAATCTAATAAGAGTTTTAGCCCCATATTTAGTAGAAATTTTAATAAAAGTCTGTGGGTTAGCTACAAGATAATTCTTTACTAATCTAATTAAAAGCGAGCCAGCAAACCAACCTAAAACCGCTCCACCAACAATCGCAGCTGCACGAATTGCAACATACTTGGCACCAGAATAATACCCCAATTTATTTGCCAACCATTTTCCAAACGGAACACCGATAATGCCACCAATAATTGCACATGCCCATTGAATTGGTGTGCCAAATTCACCATTCTCATCCACAAAATTTACCGGATCATTTTCACAATAAGCGAAGAGGTTGCAACCAAGAACAGTACCTGTTGCATTGAGGTAGTTGGTATCGTCTGCATTGATGAAACGACCTGTGTTGGGGTCGTAGTATCTTGACTGAAGATAATACATACCCATATCGTAATCGTAGCAGTAACCACGATATGCAAAC
>JAZNYZ010000011.1:0-2570 GCA_045594685.1 Acutalibacteraceae bacterium
TACTCATCCAACAACTTTTTTCGATTATCCTTGCTTATTCCTCGATGTGCTCTTAGCTTACTCTTTATATTCGAGAACAACCCTTCAATTGCGTTGTTTGTGTTAGGAAGACCAGTCTCAGGGTGGTCGTAAAAAGTCCAAAGTAACGGCATATTGCGTTTGAGGCTAAGATATGCGCTGCGTAGCCTTGGGCGCATATAAGGCGGTGTATGACGCTTTATCCTTTTGTCGTGAATGCGCTCGTTTAAAACATTCTTGTACCTATCATACCACTCATTAAAAGCGCCAATGAAACTCTCCTTGTCCATTTGAGTTATGCTCTTAACTAGGTTTAAAAGCTCGCAGGAGGCTTCAAGGTCTGGTTCCTGCGTTAAGTATCTACGAGTGATCAGTATCTGGTGAAATTGACACATCTGGACTGGGATTGGGTATAAGGCTTGTGCAAGCCCTCGCATACCGTCAATTACAGCACCGTATATCTTAAACCCCTGAGATTCAAGCCAAGAGATTCCCTCTATATATTGACCGATAGTTTCGTTATAGACATATTTGTGCCATAGGACTTTATTGCGTAAGGCATCCTTTATGACCATAAGACCGAACCTACGGCCCCAATACGTGGTGTCAAGTTGCACTGTTACTTCTTTGTGCTTGGCCTTCTTGCGGACAAAACGCATACTTTCTAAATCACGACGAATGGTCCTTTCAGAAACTTTATACTTTGACGCCAGTTGTAACAGGGTCTGTTTGCCTTCAACATAATCGGTTATTACTTGGGATTTGTCGCGTCGTTGTCCGCCAATGAACTGTCTGCTACAATCCTTGCATTTATACATTTGTTTTCGTCCCCTCAGGCCATTCTTGACCACATTGGAAGAACCGCAAAAAAAGCATTTTTTTTAGCATATCAATGATAATCTTTGCAAAGATATGTATATCAGACGATTACAGAGGTTTTATCCTACTTTTTGTCCACCTTGCCATTTTTTACTATTAAAATAAAGTTGAATTACAAAAATAAAAAAGAGGAAAATTCTCTCGAATTATCCTCTTTTGTCTCATCGTGCAAATTTGTGACAGATTATCGAACCTTTATGAAAGATTTTTTAAAGGTGGTAGATTTTGTTCATTATTTGAGAGCAGAGGGTTACGATATGGTGACTTTTGACAAGGTTGGTAATGGTATCAAATAGCAAAACACATTCAGCACCCCTCTGTGGGTGCTTTTTATCTATGTAACCTCTATCGCTTATCACAAAACCATTTTAGTAGTATAGGTAAAAACTGTTTTTCGTTTTTGGTGCAAAAAATATTTTTCAAAAAAAAGTTACTTACTATTTACTCTTTTTCTACTTATGCTACTATTTATATATAAATAACAATATAAAATTTAATAATCATGCGTAAATATCGTGAATTAAAAGATGATACCAAACAACGTATCAGTCAATCCCTAAAAGGGCGTGGTTTAACAGACAGCCACAAACAAGCCATCAGTGATGGCATGAGGGCATATTGGAGTACAATCCCCAATAAGCCCAACAATGAAAATAATGAGAATAAAAACAGTATTAACAATGAAAATCAGTATTGACAAACTAAAACTATGCTACACACTCTATGAAGACTCTCCATTATTTGAACTAATGGAAACACCCCTCGATGTTTATGAACTCCCACATTGGGATTTTCGCCTTGAACGTACAGAGGGCAAATATTACGATTACATCTACAAAATCATCTACCTTGAGAGAACAAGCAACAGCTCAAACAGCGAGTACGATATGCAATGCTTTGGCACTCTGCGATGGGGATTGAAAGCAGACAAAGAGGGCGAAATGAGTGGTTTCGTATGGATAGAAATGGAGAACAAGCAACTATATCTCAACTATAACTACAATATCCATAATCGCCTTGTTTACCTCGAATACATTGAGGGAATGTTGGGATTAAAGTTCCACAACCTTACACGTCTTGACCTTGCTTGCGATGATAATAAGAACCAATCCAAACGCATAATTCGTGCCATTCGTGATGAGGCACTTATCCCCATAGTCAATGGGGCAAAGGTAACAGATAGGGATAAACTTCTTGAAGATATTCTATACATTGGCATTGGTTCTTGTCGCAGAATTAAGGAGTACAGCCTCATCGTTCAGCAGAAGAATGGCGATTTACGCCTATCAGCATACAACAAGAAACGAGAAATCGAGAACAATAGTGGCAAACAGTACATCGCAGAAGCCAATGGCAACCCCAAGCACCTTTCACGCCTTGAAATACGTATCAATGGCGATGTCTTGAACGAATGGTTTAATCGTGAACGTATAGAGTACAACCCCTTGCTGTTCTGTAACGAGGATTTTCTGTTGCTCATGTTCCTTACCTTTTCAAGCAGGGTCTTACGCTTCCAGACAGCAAAAGGCAGACAGTCGCTCGATGTTCTTGATATTGTTGCGTAGGGTATTAGTAAACCACCCTATGAATACATATATTATTACTCTAATTTATTGATATAACAGAGGATAATCAATATTAAACCTATGTATGAAATGCAGTTTAATATTTTA
>JAZNYZ010000012.1:0-37187 GCA_045594685.1 Acutalibacteraceae bacterium
TCTACAACAACGAAAGAATCCAATTAAAAACAAAACTGACTCCAATGGAATATCGAAGTCAGTTTGTTGCTTAAATTTTAATATTTAACACCATAGGGGGTGTTTTTTGTACTGTCCGCACAAATTGGGGCAGTTCATTTCTTTGGTAAGTGGTTAATAATTTAAAAGTTTATTTTCCTTTATTCTTTGCTCAATACCTTTTTCTGCCAGGATTTTTTGTGACATTCGGGGCATTTCATATATCTTGTTCTGTTAATATGCGGCGCAAAGAATACACTTGAATATGTCGGAATATATCTGTTGCCGCATTTTTGGCATTCATAGTAGCCTGCTGTTTGCTCGATTTTCAGCATAAACGGACAAGCAATCAGAAGCGGCGTGAATCCGATTAGGATAAGCAGAATTCTGAGCCATTCTTCCATATTAACTAAAGAAGCCACTATCACCAAGGCAAAGAATACTATCATACACAAAACGCCTACGAGAATTTCAATATATAAAAGTCTTTTATCTGCTTCTTCTTTTTGTTTTACCATTTCAACTATTATTTTTTCTGTTTCTTTGTTGTGATTATCCATTATAATTCTCTCCCCACATAATAAATCATTTACGCTTATTTTAAGAATTTCACAAAGCTGAAGCATTATAGAAGAATCGGGCATTGCTTTGCCTGTTTCCCATTTTGAAACAGCCCTGTCGGTGATGTTTAGTTTTTCTGCCAACTGCATTTGAGTTAAATTGTTTTGCTTTCTGCACTCGGCAATAAATTTTCCGATTTTCACCTGGTCCATCCATATGTCTCCTTTCAGTTTTATTATAGGGGTTGAGCGTTTGAAAATCTACAAACCGGTGGTTGAGTGGGGAATTTCAACCAATGGTAGATAGGTTTTTATAAATCATATTTCAAATAAATCAAATTATCCATTGGAGTGTTATTGTAACTTTCAATTTCATAAAATCCATATCGTTTATACATACTTATAGCAGTTTCAAGAAACGGAAGAGTATCTAACAAAATATGCTTATAGCCTATTTCCTTTGCATCTTTAATGATATGTTTTACGAGATGGTTGCCTATATTTTTACCACGATATTCAGATTTTACATATAATCTTTTTAACTCGCAGTTTTCGTTATCAAGCTTTCTTAAAGCTATGCAACCTGCAATGGTGCCGTCAAAAAACGCCAGATAAAGTCTTCCGTAGGGCGGACCATATTTTTCTTTCAAATTTTCGGTTTCGTGATCGTAATTCTGAAGTTCTAAGTATTTTTTGAATGCGCTTTCACCTTCAATAAGCATTCTTGTATATTCAGTAAATAAAGCTTTTATTTCATCCTTATAGGAATAAGCTTCAACTATTTCAATACTCATAAAATCTCCCTTACCATACAAATGGTATCAAACGATATTTTACTTTTTTCTTATATTCCGTGTATCCCTGGAGTTCTTTTTCCAGTAAATCTTCTTCACCTTTAATTCTTTTTGCAATTATGAAAGGGTAAGCGAGGAAAATAATAAAAGCATAAATTGAGCCTAAAACAAGTGGTATTGCTAAAAACAAAAGTAACGTTGCACTATACATGGGGTGCCTTACAATACTGTAGAGCCCGGTATCTATTACCTTTTGGTTTTCCTGTACCTGAATTGTGCGGGAAAGGTATGTATTCTCTCTCATTACTTCTGCGTAAAGAATATAGGCAATAAGGAAAAAAGCAGCTGCACCGACAGAAACCGGTGTTGGCAATTGGTACCAATCAAAACGGAACCCTAACCCTGCAACAATAAAACCCGCAAGAAACATTAAACCGCTTAATTTAACTACAAGGCTTTGGTCTTTTTCGGTTTCTTTGCTATTAAGTCTTTTTTCTAAAAGTTCAGGATTTTTGAACATCATAACAATACCTGCAATGGTTATGGGAACCAAAAGAATTCCCATAAAAAGCCAACCATTAAAATAATTGAAACTGCCTGCAGGTAAAAATATCAATAAACCAACTATGGCAATACCCAATAAAAACTTGATTAGCGCCTGAAAGAATAGCTTTAATGTCATAATATAGCTCCTGTGAATGATTGCTTTCTGGCTATAATTATATCATATCCGTTAAACCATTTCCATATAAGAATAAATATTTCTGTTCTTGGTTGCAATTCTTTAAGTGATTATGTATAATGATTGTTATAATATCTAAAGAAAGGAAATGGAAAAATGATTAAAGAAAAGCTTTCCAAAAAATCCTGGTTCACAATATGCCTTTTCAGCTTTATGGGCGGTATTGCATGGAATATTGAGAATATGTATTTCAATACATTCCTTTATAACTCCGTTTATGCAAATGCATCCGAGGCTGCTATGGCAGGTTCAATGGCACCAACCACTGCTATCAGCCGAATGGTTGCTCTCTCCGCTATTGCTGCGGTGCTCACCACATTTATAATGGGTACTCTCAGTGATAAAATGAAAAACAGAAAATTCTTTATTTCTGTTGGTTACATACTCTGGGGTATTGTTACTGCTCTTTTCGGTTTCATTACAACAGATAATGTTGCAAGTCTTTTAGGTCTTACAGATGAAGCATTAACTCTTACAACTACCGTTTGGATTGTTATTGCTATGGACGTTATTATGACCTTTATGGGTTCAACAAGTAACGATGCCGCATTTAATGCTTGGGTTACTGATATTACAACACCCAAAATCAGACCAACAATTGAAACAGCCCTTACCTTTGTTGGCTTCTTATCTGTTGCTGCTGTTATGGGTGTTGGTAGCCTTGCTCAGTCAGGAGCAGTTTCATATAAGGCATTCTTTGGCGTTTTAGGTCTTATTGTTACCGCTTGCGGTGTTGCAGGCTTGTTCCTCGTAGAAAATCCCAAATATCCATCAAAAGAAAACGAGGTATCTTCAAGCTATTGGGCAGACCTTTTCTATGGCTTCAGACCATCTGTTATCAAAGAGAACTCCCGCCTTTACCTTGCTCTTTTTGCTATAGGCTTCAGTAGTATTTCTTATCAGGTGTTCTTCCCTTATCTTCTTGTTTATCTTCAGTATGTGGTTATTCCCGATAATGGTGATAATCTTATTACAACAAGCGTTATTATTACCGCTGCATTAGTTATTGTGGCTCTTATTGCAGGCTTTGTTATTCTTCTTAAGGCTTCCGCAAAGAATAAAGCATATGGTCTTGTGCCTTGCACAATTCTTCAAACAGCGGGCTTGTTGCTTCTTTCAACATCAACAGATATAAAGGTTATTCTTATCGGTGTTGTTCCTACTTTGGTTGGTAATCTTGTTATGGGCATTCAGCTTAATGCGGCAATTAAGGACTTCATTCCCGAAGGTAAAGCGGGTCTTTTCCAGGGTATCAGAATGATATTCACCGTTCTTCTTCCTATGGTTATCGGTCCTGCATTGGGTGACTTGGCTTGCCGTAACTCTGCAATTACTTATGCAAATGAATTCGGAGTTGAAACAATTGTTCCATCAAGCAGTATGTTCCTATATGCAGCAATTGTTTCTGTATTTGTTGTTATTCCCTTAATCTTCCTTATTAAAAAAGGATTTAAGGTTGAGGAAAAATAATCTTTTCCTGATTTATTATTTAAAAACTGTAAGTATCTTACCGAGATGCTTACAGTTTTTTTCTTGTATGATATAATATTAAAAACTTTTTTATTTTTTAGAAAAAGTTTGTAACGTTTTTAAATTTTGATTGTCTAACCAACGCACCGGTGAAGATGTAATAAAAGAGGGGTGAAAGAGTGAGAAGAAAAAGAAACACGGAAAAAATAACTGACGAAGTTCTGTGCGGTGAATATAACGCTGTTTATCGCTATGTGGTTTCAATTTGCCACGATGAAAATCTGGCATCAGATATCACTCAGGAAACCTTTCTTAAAGCAATGAGCGCAAAAACCGGCTTTGAAGGACAAAGTAGTCTTTATACCTGGCTTTGCGCAATTGCAAAAAGAATATTCATTAATAAATGCAAAAAGCAAGGTCGTGAGGTTTTTGAGGAAAGCTGTTTTGAAAAGCTTTATTCAAATGAGTCCACCGAAGAAAGCGTATCAGAAAAAGAAACAATATTCAATATTCACAAGGTTCTTCATGAAATAAAAGAGCCCTATAAGGAGGTTTTTACCTTAAGGGTTTTCGGAGAACTTAGCTTTTCTGATATTGCAAGGCTATTTTCAAAAAGCGAGGAGTGGGCAAGAGTTACCTACCACCGAGCACGAAAAATGATTAATGAAAAAATGAGAGAGGATGGATATTATGAGTAACATACATAAAAATACATTAGATTGTAAAATCGTTGAAGACCTTTTGCCGTTATATTACGATGGTGCAGTGAATGATGTAACCAAAAACGCTGTTGAAGATCATCTTAATGGTTGTGAAAAATGTAAAACAGAATATGAAAAATATTCAAAAGATATTCCTGCCTGTAAATGCAAATCAACATCAAAAGAATTTGCTTTGCTGATGAGAAAAAAACGAATCAAGCAGGTATTAACTGTTATTATCGTATCTATACTTTCCTGCTCTGTTCTGGCAGGCGGATATTTCCTTTTATTTAAAGCTAATATAAAGCCTATTAATGATATTGAGGTTAAATATGTTTGCAGATATACAGATGATGATCGTTATCCAGATAAAAAAATTAATAAGTTTTTTGTTGTGTATTCCACCGCTAACCAATCGTCCCAATCTGCAAAAACCGAGGTTTATGAAAAAAATGGAAAAACAATATTCGAGTTAAATATCAATACAACAGTTATTTCAGATTCATTTGATAAAAAGTACTATGAGGACGCATCAATTGATGTTGTGGATTTTTCTGCGGATAGTGACGGTAGATATCCAGATGTTGATGTGTTCATTTTCAACGGTCAGGAAATATGGTCGAAAGAGAAAAACGGAAATGATGAAATACCGGCTTATATAAATGCTTATGAAGATTTTTTAAACGGTAATACTGATGAATTTGGGGATAGCGATTTGATAACCTGGGATACCGGTGATGATTATTTAGAAATACGCTATGAGTATGATAATCACATTATAAGGTGGGATTATGACGGAAATGTTATTTTTGATTCTGCCGAAAAGAAACAGGATAAATAAAAATATGGAGCAATCCAACTTTTACAGTTGGTTTGCTCCATAAAGCTTTTATAAATATAAATTATTCAGCACTAAACATAAGAATTATAGCTTTCTGACCTTCGGGAAGGGGGAGGGTCAAGCCTTCGTTCATAAGCTCTTTGCCTGATAATTTCTTGATTTCTTCGGGTTTATCAATGTCATAAATCTCATAGGTTTCTGAAGCTACAAGACCGTTGAGCTTAACAGTGTATTCAGTATCATTAACCTTCGCACGCTTGTAAACCAATGCTGTTCCCGAAAGTGCATCCTCGGTTACAAACTCCATTGCGTGCATTTTATCGTTGTCAAAGCTACCGAACTCAAGGGGATAGTAGTTACCGCCCATTAATGCCCTTTGGTCTAAATTCAGGCTGTACTCAGGATGCTGATGTGAATAGAAATCCATAAGCACTAATGGCATAATAGCTGACCTTGCGGCATATTCATCGGACATATAAAGGTTTGCACCTGTAATGGGTAGCCAGAAGGAAATGCCGTATGTCATAGATTGAGTTGCATCAAAAAGGTCGGGATGATAAGCGCAGTTATAGTCACTTCTCCAGAATGCAATACTTCTGTAAGTCATTTCAAGGTCAAGTCGCTTACCGCCTGAAGCGCAGTTATCTATAATAAGACCATCAATGTTTTCTGTAAGATAATCAAGATACTTGTAAAGATTTGTTACATAGTGGTTTTCGCAGATACCTGTTCTGCCGTTGTAATATTCAGCATCTGCCTTCTGCCAATATTTAAGTGGCGGGAAGTTGAAATCCTGACGGTAAATTGTAACACCGTTTTCTTTCATTGATTTCAAGAGATAATCGCAATAATATTTGAATGCATCCTCATTTGCAAGGTTCCACATAAGGTTGTCATCATCGTCAACACTAATCAACCATTCAGAATTTTCGGAACCAACAGTATGGAAATGAGTGCCGGGCCATACTCTTTCGGGCTCATACCAAAGGGTGTGGCCTAAGCCTTTTTCCTTAGCATAATCGGAAAGCTCTTTGATACCGTTGTCATATCTGTTAGTATCAACTGTCCAGTTACCAACGCCATCGTACCAGCCTTCATTGTAGCTGTACCAGCCTGCGTCCATCCAGAAAGCATCAATTTCTTCATACACACTATCGGCTATTTCAGTGTCGAGAATATTAATGATTTCATCAGTAGTTCTCGTTGATGTAGGTCCTGCAACCTCCATTACAGTATATGAATTCTGTTTTACATTTTCGGGATAAACGGAGTCCATAACCCAATTTCTGAAAAGGTTGAAGCCTTTTAGTGCATTATCATTTTCATAAAAGCTGATTGAAACAAGGGGAGAACGAACCTCTTCACCGGGAAGAAGGTAAGCGCTGAAATTCTCTTGCTTAACAGTAATGTTTGTTTCGCCATTTGAACCTGAAATACCTGATGCCCATTGACCTGTCCAACCGATACCGAGAATCATTCCGTAATTTTCACCGTGAATGTTGAAATAGGGGAGAAAAGCTTCGGTGGGCTTACCATCGGTAGCACTGAATTTTCGTTCAGCAGAAGTTAAATTTTTCTTTATAAGTGAAAAGTCGCTTGCAGCAGTATCGCTACCCATTGAATAGTAAAGGTCAGCCTTGCCTGTGGGGAAAGCATAGTCAAGGGCATAGAAATCACTGATAACTCCTGAATCTTTTTCGCCGATGTTTTTGATGAAAACCTTCCATTGGCAAGTTGCATTCTTTTCAAAAGTTGTTACTTCAATAGTTACCTCAAGGGCTTTGTCTTTGTGGCTTAAAACTATGTATTCAGTTTTACCACCTTGGTAAACTGTGCCAAAATCAGGGGATTCAGTTAAATGGTGTTCCCAATCGGTTGGATTGAAGCTTTCGCCGTCAACCTTGAATGTGAATGGATATTTATCATCCTTTCCGAAGAAATTATCCTGATACCATTGAGAACAAAGTGCTTTTTCTTCTTTGGTTATATTAATCTCTTCTGCTTCAATAGTATCAAACTGAATACTCTTTTTATATTCCAGAGCTTTAATGTTTTCTTTGTTCAGAACAATCACACCACCGCAAGAAATAATGAAATAAATAATTGCAAGGATTATGTTTAATACTGCAAGCTTCTTTTTTGCTCTTAATATAAAAGCAACTAAAAGAAGTATTGCAGATAAAGAGAAAGCAACTGTGTATGTTTTAATAACAACCTGGTCATTTAAATAGCATTCTTTGTTGATGCTTGCATTAATTCCCCATATTAACCCCTGAAACAAGCCGTTTCCAACTATAAAAACTATAAGTTTTGGAATCCAATTGGCTTTTTTGAATGCCGCTTTAACAAACATAATAAGAAACCAACCCATTGCCATACCTGAAAGTACAGTATAAAGATGGATATCAGCACCGCTCTGAGTTCCGTTGAATATGTACCATAAAGAATATGCAGCATATATCATAAGCCCTAAAAATATTGTTGTAAGGCTTATTTCAACAATGCTGTTGTTTTTTAATTTTTTCATTATGCTACCTCCGTTTTTGATTTATAGAAAAATTATATATTAAATTTTCTGTAATTGCAACTTGTTTTATATATCTGAAATATGAGTTTTATAAAAAAGGAACGAGTTTTATCTCGTCCCTTTAATTGTGTTTATCGCACTTTTTTCAAGCCTTGAAACCTGAGCTTGTGATATGCCGATTTCTTCTGCAACCTCTGTTTGCGTCATACCTCTCATAAAGCGCATTGAAAGAATTTTTTTCTCTCTTTGAGGCAGATTTTTGATTGCTTCTTTCATTGAGATTTCATCAATCCAATCTCCGTCACTTTCATCGGAGCCTAATTGGTCCATAAGAAAAATTGTGTCACCGCCATTTGAGAAAACAGGCTCATAAAAGGAAACGGGGTCAACAATTGCTTCAAGAGCAATAACAACCTCACTTTTTTCTTTTCCTAATTCCTTTGCAATTTCTTCAACAGTTGGTTCTCGGTCAAGTTCATTATTTAATTTCTCCCTTGCCTGCATAGCATGATAGGCGGTATCTCTCATTGAACGGCTAACTCTTACCGGATTATTGTCACGAAGATAACGCCTCACTTCTCCGATTATCATCGGAACAGCGTAAGTTGAAAAGCGAACATCGTGGCTTGTATCAAAATTATCTATGGCTTTTAATAGTCCTATGCAACCTACTTGAAAAAGGTCGTCAAGGTTTTCACCACGGTTTGCAAAACGTTGAATAACGCTTAAAACCAGTCGCAGATTGCCCGTAACAAGCTTTTCTCGGGCGTAGTTATCGCCATTTTTAGCTTTTTCCAATAATATATTTTTCTCCTTTTCCGGTATAACTTTTAAAGTTGAGGTATCAATTCCGCAAATTTCCACTTTGTTAAAATACATTTCGGCACTCCTTTTGTTTTTATGTAAAAAGGAAATTTGCGCGTTGTTGATCACAAAAATAGTATTGACTGAAATGTGCTTGGTAATCATTGCGATGTTTACCAAATTTTAATATTTGTTATGTTTGTTTCACTTGACAATCCCGATTAGTGTGGTATAATTAAACTAAGAATTTTTAAAATAATTGGAGGATTTTTAATATGAAAAAAGTTTTAAAAATCGTTGGCATTATTGCGGCAATCGCAGCAGCTGCAGCAGCAGTTTATGTTATCATCGAAAAAATCAAAGCTAAAAACGCTCCTCACGGCTATGATGAAGATAACTATGTTTCCTGCTCATGCCTTGATGAAGATTTCGTTAGCGAAACTGTAGCAGAATAAAGCTTTTAGCAGTGCAGAAACGCACTGCTTTTTTATTGGACTGATTTATTCAACCTTTGAGTTGAACAAATCAGTCCATTTTTTGCATATTATCGGACAAACTACAAAATATAGAAACGCAATATATCTTTTGAGGTGCGTTTTATGATGTTTTTAAAAGCCTTTATAGTTGGCGGTCTGATATGCGTTGTTGGTCAGATTCTTATTGATAAAACTAAATTAACACCGGGGAGAATACTTGTGGGGTTTGTTGTATCGGGTGTTATAATCGGAGCATTGGGTTGGTTTGAGCCTTTGGAAAAATTTGCGGGAGCGGGCGCTACAGTTCCACTTTTGGGCTTTGGTGCGGCGCTTGTTGAGGGCACAAAAGAAGTAATAGATAAAGATGGTTGGATTGGTATTTTAACCGGACCTTTAACCTCGGGTGCAGGCGGGATAATGGCGGCAGTACTTGCAGGACTTATTATGTCCTTTATTACAAAACCCAAAGCGAAATGAGTGGTAAAATGAGCAGTATTGATTTTCTCAAGGAAGCAAAATTAATCGAAAATGAAATTATCGAAAGCCAACGATTTTTACATCAGAATGCTGAGGTCGGTTTTGACCTTCCTAAAACAACAGAATATGTAAAAAATAAATTAGAAGAAATCGGTTGCACAGTTATACCTTGTGGTAAAAACGGGCTTGTTGCTCTTATAGGAAAAGGAGTTGGCAAAGCCTTTCTTTTAAGAGCGGATATGGATGCTTTACCTATAAAGGAAGAGTCAGATATTGATTTTGCTTGTAAAACCGGTAATATGCACGCATGCGGTCACGATTTCCACACAGCTATGCTATTGGGTGCAGCAAAGCTTCTTAAAAACCATGAAAACGAAATAAAAGGAACAATTAAATTGATGTTTCAACCTGCGGAAGAAATTCTATCGGGTGCTAAAAATATGATTGAAAATGGTGTGCTCCTAAATCCGAAACCTGATGGTGCTTTAATGCTTCATGTAATGGCAGGATTACCTTTAAAAACGGGTACGGTTATTGTTGCAACCGGTGTAAGTGCACCTGCGGCAGATTATTTTACAATTAATATTCAAGGTAAAGGTTGTCATGGTTCAACACCACAGCAAGGAGTTGATTCACTTACTATAGGAGCACACATTCTCATAGCCTTACAAGAGATAAACGCAAGGGAATTAGGTGTTTCCGATGAAGCGACTTTGACAATAGGGAAAATGAATGGAGGAACAACAGGGAATGTTATTGCGGATAAAACTGTTCTGGAGGGTACATTACGCGCCTATGATGAAGAAATACGAGAGCACATTAAAAAACGTATTTCTGAAATCACGCAGGGGATTACGAATACTTTTCGCGGCAAAGGGACTGCCGATTTTGGCAACGGCTGTCCTCCGCTTAAAAATGATGGAGAGCTTTCCCGGGAAATTGAAAGATATTTAACGGATTCTTTTGGTGAAGAATGGGTTTTTAATACGGAAAAAATGGGTGGAAGAACCAATAAAAGTGGTGGCAGTGAAGATTTTTCCTATATAAGCCAAGAAGCGCCGTCTTTGATGCTTGCTTTAGCCGCAGGAAATTCAGAAGAGGGGTATATCTATCCGCAACACCACCCGAAAGTTAAATTTGATGAAAAGGTATTGCCTATCGGCAGTGCGGTTTTAGCACAAAGTGCGTTTTTCTGGCTTGAAAATCATTAAAACTGATGATAAAATAAAACTGTAGGGTACGGATATATCCGTACCGCACAATACCTAAAAATCAAAGTTCGGAGGAGTATCTATGCCTTATATTAATCTTAAAACAACAAAAACCGTAGCACCCGAAAAGTGTGAAGCACTTAAAACCGCATTCGGAAAAGCAATTGAAAGCTTCCCCGGCAAAACGGAAGCCTGGCTTATGGTAGGTATCGAAGACGCTGTGAAGCTTTGGTTCAAAGGTGACAATTCTGAAGACAGTGCAATAGTTGACGTGGATTTACTTGGTCAGGTTAATTCCGACGCAAGTGAAAAAATGACTAAAGTTGTTTGTGAAATTCTAGAAAATGAACTTGGGATTTCACCCGACAGAATTTATGTTAAATACACCGGCTATAAAGACTGGGGTTGGAATGATAGTAACTTTTGATAAAAAAAGCCTTGACGAAAAGTCAAGGCTTTTTTTATATCAAATATTCTTATTTGTCTTCTTTCTTCTTGTGGAAAAGAATCTTATCAACAGGGAAGTAAAGGAAGAACTGAAGTGCTGAGCAAATCATTGTTGCAATATTCTTTGCAGCAGTTTCGTTGCACCATTCAAAGCCGAGAAAAACATCCTTAAGAGTGGGGTTAAGCCAAGCTGAGAAAAGAATAAGTGCAATAGTGAAAACTATGTAAATAGGAAGAGCAACTGCAACATTAGCACCTGAATTGAAGGTTTTTTCTTTATTAACGAAGAAAGCAACAATTTGCGCAATAATGTTTGCAACATTACTAACGATAAAGTAGCCTAAGCCACCGACTGCAACAGGATAAACAAAGAACATCCATTCAAAAGGTTCTTTGTAAAGTTCCTGAATTGCGGGAATAAGCTGAAGTGTGTTGAGAAGAACAAACTGAACAATCATTGCAAGAAGGCTTACAACGATGAATTTAACAAACTGCCAGATTGTAACAAGGATTGAACCCTTGGATTCAGCAGCTTTGTCAATGTCTTTTAATTTTGCCATAACATTTTATCTCCTTTAAAACTAAGATAAAAAAATATTACCATATTTAAAAAAATAAGTCAACAAATAATGCTTTTTCTTTATGAAACAAAAATTGGTTTTAATGAATTGTTTATTGACAAAAATAAAACAAAGTTTTATAGTATAATTAACTCCCGATAGGGAAATATTACTAATAATTTTACTGGAAGGATGATTATAATGGAACTTAAGGGTTCAAAAACCGAAATGAATCTTCGCGCAGCTTTTTCAGGTGAAAGCGAAGCAAGAAACAAATACACATATTTTGCATCTGTTGCAAAGAAAGAGGGCTTTCAGCAGATAGCTGCTATTTTTGAAGAAACTGCAAATAACGAAAAAGAACATGCTAAAATGTGGTTCAAAGAGCTTAAAGGTATCGGCACAACTGCAGAAAATCTTGAAGCAGCGGCTGCAGGTGAAAACTACGAATGGACAGATATGTATGCAACTTTTGCCGATGAAGCAGAGGCAGAGGGCTTCACAGAAATTGCAAACAAATTCCGTATGGTAGCCAAAATTGAAAAATCCCACGAAGAAAGATACAGAAAGCTTCTTTCAAATGTTGAAATGCAACAGGTATTTGAAAAAGCAGAGGAAACAATGTGGGAATGCCGTAACTGCGGTCATCTTGTAATGGGTAAAAAAGCTCCTCAGGTTTGTCCTGTTTGCGCTCATCCTCAGAGTTATTTCGAAGTAAGGAAAGAAAACTATTAATTAAAAAACTAAAGGCTGTTAAATTGAGTGTTTTGCTTGATTTAACAGCCTTTTTTTGTGCTTTTTCACAATTTATAGGCTATCTATTTAGTAAGTAATTTCGTTGACTTTATAATATGTAATTTGTTACAATATAGATGTATATTTCAGACTATATTATTTTCAAAAAGGAGAATAAAAATGGGTTTTAATGAATTTGCGGCAAAAGCCGTAAGAGTAATCGGTAAAAGAAGTTCAAAAAAACTTATAAGAAAAGGCGTTAAGGCAGAAGCTCTTCCTCGTCCCTTGCCAACGGTTATCAAGGGCGAAAGTTATGTTTGCGGCTATGCTTCAAGAGTTGTTATGCCTAAGGATATCCACGCTAAAAAATATTGGATTGCAGGTCACGGAATGGGTCATGTAATCGAAAAGGTACACGATAACATTACAGTCAGTGCAATGTGGATTGGTGCGGACGAAAACGGCGGTTATATCCATATCAGTGCAGATATTATCGGTCTTACTAACTTTGAGCTTAACCTTGTACGTGCAAATCTTAAAGATTTGATGGAAGAAAGCAAATGTGCAGGCGTTTTCGTTTCATGCACCCATACCCACGCAGGCTTTGATACAGTTGGCTATTGGGGTCAGCTTTATAAACTCCAAAGCGGTAAAGACAAGGAATATATGGATTTGCTCTTGAGATCTCTTGAAGAGGTTGCAAGAGAAGCTTATCAGAAGCGTAAAGCAGGTAAGCTTTATGTTGGTACTGTTAAAGTTCCTGAAGCACAATTCTGCAAGCGTGAGCCCAACGCAATGCACGATGTACTCACAAGAATCCGTTTCGTTCCCGATAACGGCAGCACAGAAATGTGGTTCTTAAACTATGCAGCTCATCCCAATACTCTTGGTGGTGATAACAGAGAATGCAGTGCCGACTACCCCTACTGGCTCAGAAAAACAATCAAGGACGAAAAAAGGGTGCACGTGCTTTATGGCGTTGGTGCTATTGGTGCGGTTGACCCCGGTGATTTCTGCGAGGATAAGCCTGAAAGAACTCGAATTCAGGGTGAAACGCTCGGTAAAGCAGCTCTCGGTATTGATAATGAAAAAGAAATGCCTGTTGAAATCAGCGTTCTTCAGCATAAATACTATTCACCCGTTGATAACGGTCTTCTTGCTCTTATGGCATCAATTAAGGCTTGTTCTTCACAGCGTTACCCCTGCGAAAAGGGTGACCTCGGTCTTGCTCTTTTAACAGAAATGGTTTACATAAAGCTTGGCACCCAGCAGATTCTTATGCTTCCCGGTGAGCCATTCCCCGAGGTTGTTTATGGCGGTGCCGCACCTGCAGAAAGCTCTGCAACCGGTAAGGGTATTGATATTAACCCGACGCCTCTTATTGATATTGTTGGCGATAAAGACCTTCTTGTTTTCTGCGTTACCAACGATATGACAGGCTACTGTGTAACACCTAATGACTATATTCTTCATCCCACTCAGGCTTATATTGAGCAGGGTAAGGATGTGTTTGACAGAAGACATTACCACGAAACAAACTCTCTCGGTTATTTAACAAACGAAACTATGGCAGAAAATGTTGCTGATATTATGAAGAGAGTGAAATAATTAAATACGAAAGGGGAAGGGGGATTTTATATCTCCCTTTTCGGTGCTTTTTATGGAAAAAGAAAAACAAGTTGAATTACTTCACAAAACAATAAACGGAGTATTAAAAGCATTTGCAAATTCAATTAAAGATGGTAGCGATTTTATTTCCGCTAATACCTATGTACCCGAGAATTTTTATAGAGGAACTGAGAAATTTCTTAAAAACCCCTCTAAAAACGGCAAGTGGAGTTTAGGTTATGCAAATGTTAATTTGACTCCTCTTGACTATACCAAAAGAGCCTATTATATGGGCGGTTATATTGCTCCTGAAAACAAGTTTAAAAACCTTATTGAAGAGGTTGTTGACGATATGCAGGGCAGAGCAATTGCCCTTGATGATGGCTCGGGCAGAGGTGTTTCTGTTTTCTGCACTATCGACTGTATCGGTACAACAAACGGCGATATAAGAGTTATCAGAAGAATGTTCAGAGAAAAGTTTGAGAAGCTTTTTCCTGAAAAGAAAATTGCATCAATAAATGTTTTCTCTACCCATGCTCATAGCTGTGTTGATACAGAGGGTTTATGGACAGATTTCCCCGGTAAGCTTTTAAGAAACCTGAAAAGAAAATACACAGGTAAAGGTGTTCTTGAACGCGGTGCGGACGAGCAGTATATGAGATTTTTATGTGACGGTGTCAGCGATGCCCTCATAAGTGCAGTTTCGGATATGTGCGAGGGCGAATTGACTGTTGCGCAGAAGGATATAACAGAGGATTATTTCAAAAACAAAAACAGACCTTCTGCACCAAGTGTTGTAACAGATATTACAAGACTTACATTTACTCCCGATGATAAGA
This sequence comes from Acutalibacteraceae bacterium, assembly GCA_045594685.1. Taxonomy (GTDB): domain Bacteria; phylum Bacillota; class Clostridia; order Oscillospirales; family Acutalibacteraceae; genus DTU089. The sequence goes on from JAZNYZ010000012.1 coordinate 14,811, forward strand.
GCAAAACTCCTACAATTATAGTGAATTTACCTGCCCATCCCGATGTTGCAGGTTTGCCTGTTAAGGATGAAGAAGGCTCAGGTCGTCGCCTTTGCGGTGAATATGTTCACTATATGGGTGAAATAATAAACAAAGCAGGCTATAACTTTATGTTCTTTAACGGCGCAATCTGTGCTATTTATATGGCTTGCGGTGTTACCAATGACGGAGTTAAGCTTAACCACAGATATGAAATGTCTGTGCGTTTCGGTAGAGAAATAGGCAGAATTACACTTGCTCTAACAAAAACACTTGATGAAATCAAAAAAGACAAGCTCCTTTATGATGAAAAAGAAATTGCAGAGGATTCTGCAAATGCTGCCCAGAATGGCGGAGAATATACTCTTTGGTGCAAGGATTGGGAGCCTGTAGAAGAGAAAAAAGTTAAACCTCTTCTCAATATAAGACTTAAAGAAGTTAAAATCCCTATTAAAAATGCACTTATGGCGGCGGCAGGAAAGCTTAAGCTTGCGAACTTTAAAGTTCTTGTTGAGGGGAAGCAGGAATATGCAGTATATTCAGAAATAGGATATCTTGAGCTTGGTAAAGAACTTAAAATCTGTATGGTTCCCGGTGAATTCTGTTGCGATTTGTTAACAGGCGGAGCATCTCTTTATGCCGCCGGTTCTGTTACCAAAACAGATTTCGGTATTCCCTCACTTCGTGAACTTTTTGGCGAAGATACAATGGTTTTCGGTCTCGCAAACGATGCAATCGGTTATATTGTTCCCGATAATGACTATACAATGGGCGACCCAATGAACCATTACCACGAGCTTGTTTCTCTCGGTTGTAAAACAGGTTCATCGGTTATGAACGGCTTTGTTGAAATGGCAAAGGAATTAGGTATTAAGGAATAAAACCCAAAATAAAAAAAGGAGGTTTTCGTGTGAAATATTATCTTGGTATTGACGGTGGTGGAACCCGTACTACTGCGGCAGTTTCCGATGAAAAAGGTAATGTGATTTTCAAAGCCGTTGGTAAAAGTATTAATTTCTATTCAGTAGGTATAGAAAAAGCACGAGAAAACCTCAGAAATGTTGTAGAAGATATTTCCAAGAATATGGGTGCAACTGAATTTGAATCCGTTTTTATCGGTTGCTCTGCTTTAGATAACGAAGCGGATGAAGATATAATAACCGCTCTTTGCAATGGCATAATAAATGCGAAGAAAATCGGTATGAACAGTGATGTTTTCGTTGCGCTGGCTTCCTCAGGTGAGGACAAATGCCGTGTTGTTGCAATTTGCGGAACGGGTTCAATTGTTACAGGAATTGACGAAAACGGTAATGTGAAAACCAAAGGTGGTTGGGGGCATATTTTCGGTGACGAAGGCTCTGCCTATTCAATTGCCGTTAATGCTCTTAAAGCATCTGCTATACTTTATGATGAGGGCAAAATAACACCTTTAGTGAAAAAGGCAGAAGAGTTTTTCGGGGTTGAAGATTTCAGAGATGTGATTGAAGTAATCTATTCTCCCGAAACAACCAAAGATGTTCTTGCTTTATTTTCTGCTAAAGTGGGCGAGATTGCCGAGGAAGATTTTGTTGCAAAAACAATAATTATCAATGAGGCTCATTTCTTCTCAAAAACCGTTCTCGCTCTTCTTAACGAAATGAGATATTGCTCGTTGCTTTCTCTATATGGCGGAGTTTTTCAGAATAACGAGCTTTTCAGAAATTCTTTTATTGAAGATATACAAGAATTTCATTCGGATTTGAAAATAGAAATGCTTACCTTACCGCCCGAAGAGGGTGCTTTGAAAATTGCGAGGGGAATGCAGTGAAAAAGTATCTTGAATATATAAAAATAAATCAAGAGATAATTGAGAAAATCGCAACAGAGGGTGCAGAAAACATCAAAAAAACTGCTCTTCTTTTCAGTGATGCGCTCATAAATAACAGAAAAATATTTTTATTCGGAACAGGTCACTCTCATATGCTGGCAGAGGAGCTTTTCTATAGGGCAGGGGGACTTGTTAAAATTCAGCCTATTTTAGAACCACCGCTTATGCTTCATATTTCCGCATCGGAAAGCACAGTTGCCGAAAGGGTAGAGGGCGTTGCAGAAAACCTTTTCAATGAATATGGAATTAAAGAAAATGATGTTGTTGTTATTATTTCCAATTCCGGCAGAAACGGTGTTATAGTTGATATGGCACTTCTCTGCAAAGAAAAAGGTGTGAAAACAGTTGCTCTCACAAATCTTAATCATACATATTCGGGTGAATCACGACACAAAAGTGGTAGAAGGCTTTGCGAAATTGCAGATGTTGTTTTAGATAACTTCGGTTGTGTTGGTGATGCCTGCGTTGAGGTGGATGGTGTTGATGGGAAAATCTGCCCCACATCCACAGTAAGCGGTGCGCTTATTCTCAATGCAGTTGTGGCAGAAACAGTAGATATTTGTGCAAAAAAAGGCTTTGTACCTGAGCATTTTGCCAGCTCAAATATAGATGGCGGAGATGAAATAAACAATAAATTTGTTGAAAAATACAAAGAGGAGATAAAGCATTTATGATTTACCCCGTACCTCAAAAAAATAACCTTAATGGTGAAAAAATAAATATTAAATCTGTTTCTGTCAGCGGTGACTTTAAAGATTTGGCAAAAAAGATTTTTTCTTCATACAACATAAAAATAAATAATAGTTTTATTGTTGAAATAAAATTATCAGACTGTAAAAAAACTACATACATAGACGAGCTTTCCTCTCTTTCAAAGGAAAAATATTTTATAACAGTAACTGACGAAAAGGCTGTTATTGAAGCAGCTACAAAACGTGGTGCTTTCAGAGGCGTTCACACTCTTTGCAAGCTTATAGAAAATGACCAGCTAAAAACAGGTGTGCTTGAAGATTATCCGCTTTTTAAAACACGTGGTTACATTGAAGGTTTTTACGGAAAAACCTGGAGCGACGAAAAAAGACATTCCGTTATGAGCTTAATGGCAAAATACGGAATGAACACTTTCTATTATGCTCCCAAAGACGATATCTATCATCGTGAAAAATGGCGTGAATTATACCCCGAGAATGAATTGGAATCACTTCAAAAGCTCTATGCTTTTGCAACAGAGAATGAGCTTGATTTTGCTTGGTGTATAGGACCGGGGCTTACATATAAATATACTTCGGAAGAGGATTTTAATCTTCTTATTCAAAAAATTAAAAGCATTTACAACATTGGCGTTAAAAACTTTGGTCTTCTTCTTGACGATATTCCTTGGGAATTTCAGTATGATGACGATAAAGAAAGATTTGACGGTATAGTTGATGCCCATATTTATCTAATAAATAAAACATACAAAGCACTTAAAGAACTTGATAATAAAATCAATCTCACAGTTTGCCCCACTCAATATAGCGGTGACGAAAAAGGTTATTATATTTCAAAATTCGGTCAGGGTATTCCCACCGACGTTAAAATGTTCTGGACAGGTGCGGAAATCTGTTCAAGAGTTTTAACTGTAAGAGAATCTGACGAGCTCTTCCGCTCAACCAATCATAAGCCTCTTTTCTGGGATAACTTTCCTGTTAATGACTGTGAAATGTATCAGGAAATGCACCTCGGTGCAATAATCGGCAGAGATAGAGAGCTTTATAAAGCTTGCGAAGGCCTTATTTCCAACGTTATGGAATATGCCGAGTGTTCAAAAATTCCTCTTATGACAATCGCAGATTATCTATGGAATCCTGTTTGCTATAACCCTGATGAATCTCTTAAAAATGCTCATAAAGAGCTTTTGGGTGATAAAGCAGATTTGTTTAAATACTTTGCGGACCATTTAGGAGTTTCCTGCCTTTCAAAATACAGCTCCGCTTTAATGAGCGACACTCTTGCGCACATTAATTTCCTTCTTTCAAGCGGTGATAAAGAGGGTGCTCTTAAAGAGTTTAAAGAATATAACACCAATATGAGAAAATGCCTTGAAATGCTTAATGACACAAGTGTTGAGCTCTTCAAGGAAATGCAAAAATGGGTAAAGAAATTCTCAATGTGTTGCGATTTATTAGATTCAATATATGACACCTGGGAAAACCCCACAGAAGAGAAATTCACAATCCTCAAAGATTTAACAGAAAAATATAATTCCGACGGAACAATCCTCACAGGCTTCTGCTTGAGAGAGGCAGCGGAGAAGACGTTGAACCTTTATTAAAGTGGCAAGTTGGAAGTGGCAAGTGGAAAGTTTCGGGGCAAAGCCGATTATAAAAGTTGCCAGTCGCCAGATGCCAGATGCCAGTGAGCTTCGCAAGGAGTAAAGATAGAAAAATAAAATTGATGTATGGGGTGCCTCTCTTCAAAGAGAGGTAGAGCGCTAAGGGAGATTTTATGAAAAAGACTTGTGTGCAATGTAAAAAAGAATTTATGCTAACAGATTCTGAAATTGCTTTCTATAAAAATAAAGGTCTGTCTTTGCCCAAAAGATGCAAAGAATGCAGAGATGCAAACCGTAAAACCAATGCGGGGATGAATATTGAGAAGCCACAGAAAAATTACAGTAAAGATATAACTGTTGATACAAAGACGGTTAAAAATCGTAAATCCCAAAATAAAAAGAACAATTCATTTTTCTATATGATTGCATTGATTGTTGTTTTAGTTATTGGTCTTGGGGTGCTTTTTTCATCAGGTGATTCTTCAAATGATAAAAGTTCAGACAGTATAAATAACCAACAATATTCTTATAATTTTTCAAGTCAGGAAGCCTTGAATAGTCATTTCCAGAAGCATGGTCACGAGTTTGGTTATACAACTGTTGAACAATATTTGCAAGGTGCTATAAGAGTAATTGAAAATCCATCTTCGTTAAAGAAAACGGAAGCCGAGGACGGAGATTATGTTTATTATCTGCAATCAACAAATGAAATTGTTTTTGTTTCTTCCGGTGGAGTAATAAAAACATATTTCAAACCCACCGATGAAATCGCATATTTTAACAGGCAACAGGTTGTGATTTTTGATTTTGTCGGATTAATTAATTCAAATTCTTATACTAAATAAATTTACGGAGAAAACTATGTATATCAACGAAAAAACATTTACAACCCACCCCGAAACCACTGAAACAGAAAAAGAGATGCAGAGTTATCTTTTTCTTGAAGAAAACGGAGTGGAATACATAAGAGCCGAGCATGATGAGGCGGCAACAATTGAGCTTTGCGAGGGTGTTGAGAAGATTATTGATGCGAAAATCTGCAAAAATCTTCTTCTTTGCAACCGTCAGCAGACGAAGTTCTATTTGCTTCTTATTCCCGGTGATATGCCATTTAAAACAAAATATCTTTCAGCTCAGATAAATTCATCCCGCCTTTCATTCGGAAGTGGTGAAAAAATGGAGGAGCTTCTCAATGTTTCACCCGGTTCATTGACTGTTCTTTCATTGATGTTCGATAAGGAAGAAAATGTTGAGCTTCTTATTGAGAAAAATGTTTTCAAGGATGAATACTTTGCTTGCCATCCTTGCGTTAATACTGCAACCGTTAAATTTTCAACGGAGGATTTAAAAGAAAAGGTTTTACCTGCTCTTAACAGAACATATACAGTTGTTGATTTGGAGTGTCCCGAGGATGAAGCTTAATTCAGTTGTTTTTGACCTTGACGGAACACTTCTGGATACTTTGGGGGATTTAAGAGATAGTGTCAATTTCGCTCTTGAAAAGAATAATTTACCCAAACGCACAACAGAAGAAATCCGTTCCTTTGTGGGCAACGGAATACGCCTTTTAATTGAACGTGCCGTTCCTGAAAATACACCAATTGAAATCACAGACAAATGCTTTTCTGATTTCAAAGAATACTATAAAGACCATTCTGCGATTCTCACAAAGGCTTATGATGGTATTATTGATTTGCTCACAACCTTAAAAGAAAAGGGTGTGAAAATTGCAGTGGTTTCAAATAAAGCAGACTTTGCAGTAAAAACATTGATGGAAGATTATTTTAAGGGGCTTTATGATTGTGCCTATGGTGAAAGGGCAGGGGTTATGAGAAAGCCTGCACCCGATGCAGTTTTCGGTGCAATTTCCGAAATGGGTGGAAATTTAGAAAATACTGTTTACATAGGTGATTCTGAGGTTGATATTGAAACCTCGAAAAATGCAAAGCTACCTTGCATTGCAGTAACCTGGGGTTTTCGTGATAAAAAGGTTTTAGAAAGTCTTAACCCCGAATATATTGTAGATAGTCCAAGTGATATATTAAATATTATTGAAAGAGGTATTTAAATGAAAGTTTTACTTGTAAATGGTGGACCTCACGAAAAGGGTTGCACATATACCGCACTTTGTGAAATTGAAAAAGAACTTAATGCACAAGGCATCGATGCAGAAATTTTCTGGCTTGGAAATAAGCCCGTAAGAGGTTGTATCGGTTGTGGCGGTTGTGCAAAAAATGATGGTCACTGTGTATTTAACGACGATATTGCCAATACTCTTATTGATAAAGCTGCAGAAGTGGATGGTATTATTTTCGGTTCACCTGTTCATTATGCTGCACCATCAGGTACAATTTGCGCAGTTCTTGACAGAGCATTTTATGCAGGTGGCAGAAAGTTCAAATATAAACCTGCTGCGGCAATTTTAAGCTGCCGTCGTGCAGGTTCAACTGCCGCATTTGATGTGCTTAATAAATATTTTACTATTAATAATATGCCAATTGTTTCTTCAGGTTATTGGAATATGGTTCATGGCTCAAAGGCTGAAGATGTTTTGCAGGATTTGGAAGGCTTGCAGATTATGAGAACACTCGGTAAAAATATGGCATGGCTTCTTAAATGTATCGACCTTGGCAAACAGAACGGTATTGACCGTCCTGCAGGTGAGCAGAAAATCCGTACCAATTTTATAAGATAATTGATTTTGTAAAAGTTTAGTGATATACTTAAAAGGTAAGTGAATTTTAATTAAGGAGAGATTCCGATGAATGATATAAATGCTCTTTATGCCCTTTGGAAAGAAAAAGCAGTTCTTGATAAGGATTTGCAGGATGAACTCAAAGCTATCGAGGGTGACGAGGAAGCAATACTTGACCGATTTTATAAAAACCTTGAATTCGGCACAGGCGGACTTCGCGGTGTTATCGGCGCAGGTACAAACAGAATGAATGTTTATACCGTTGCCCAAGCAACACAAGGTCTCGCTGATTATCTCAATGAGGAGTTTGATGAACCCAGCGTTGCAATCGCTTACGACTCCCGTATCAAATCCGATGTTTTCGCAGAGTGTGCTGCAGGGGTTCTTGCTGCAAATGGTATTAAGGTTTATATTTATCCCGAGCTTATGCCCACACCTATGCTCTCATTTGCCGTAAGAAGACTTGGTTGCTCTTCAGGTATTGTGCTTACTGCAAGCCATAATCCTTCAAAGTATAATGGTTATAAGTGCTACGATCCCAGAGGGTTCCAGATTACAGACGAAGCAGCAGCAAAAACCTATGACTATATGAAAAAGGTTGATATGTTTGAGGGCGTTAAACGTATGTCCTTTAATGATGCACTTGCAGAGGATATGGTTGACTATATTGAGGATTGGCTCAAGGATGAATTTATTGAGCATGTTCTTGCTTGCTCTGTTAACCCCGATGTAGTTAAAAAATCGGGACTTAAAGTTCTTTATACACCTCTTAACGGTACAGGTAATAAGCCTGTTCGCCGTGTTCTTAAAAAATTAGGTGTAAACGATTTACAGGTTGTTAAAGTACAGGAAAAGCCCGACGGCAATTTCCCAACTTGTCCTTACCCCAACCCCGAAATTCGTCAAGTATTTGAAGAGGGTCTTAAAATGACAGAGGAGTTTCCTGCAGACCTTATGCTTGCAACTGACCCCGACTGTGACCGCGTTGGTATTGCAGTTCGTGATAACGGTGAATATAAGCTTATGACAGGTAACGAAGTTGGTGCAATGCTTTGCGAATACCTTCTTTCTCAGCTTAAAGAAAAGGGCAAGCTTCCCGAAAAACCCGTTGTTGTTAAAACTATTGTTACAACACCCCTTATTTCTGCAATCTGTAAAGAATATGGCGCAGAAATGGCAGACCTTCTCACAGGCTTTAAATATATCGGTGAGCTTGTAACAGAGCTTGATGAAAAAGGCGAAGCAGATCGTTATGTTCTCGGTCTTGAAGAAAGCTATGGATACCTTACAGGTGCCCATGCCCGTGATAAAGATGGCGTTAATGCTGCAATGATTATCTGTGAAATGGCAGCTTTCTATAAAACTCAGGGCGTCACTCTTTGGCAGTTTATGAACAGTGTTTATGAGAAATACGGCTATTTCTTCAATCAACTTGATAACTATGCTTTTGAGGGTGCTGCAGGTATGCAGAAAATGGCAGATATGATGGACACTCTTCGTAATGACCCACCCAAAGAAATCAACGGCAGTAAGGTTATCTGGGTTGGCGACTATAAAACAGGTATAACCACAGATGGCGAAACAGGTCTGCCTAAATCCAATGTTCTTTCCTACAGAATGGAAAGTGGCGATACAGTAATTGTAAGACCTTCAGGCACAGAGCCTAAAATCAAAATATATATTACTGCGAAAGCATCTTCAAGAGAGGAAGCGGAGAATAAGCTTTCAGTTATTTCCGAAAGCGTTAAATCTCTCCTTGGTATTGAATAATGTTTTCTGATAAGATGAAAAAAGCTATCTGCTTCATTATGGCAGGTTTAATGTTACTGGGTGTAGTATCAGTAATATTCAGTGTTGTGTTTTAATAACAAACTCCCCACCGCTATTGCGATGGGGAGTTTGCTTTTAAGAGCAATTAGCAGCAACCGCAGTTGTTGTTGCAACCGCAATCATTACCGCAACCATTGTTGTAAGAACCGCAACCATAGCCGTTACCATTACCGCAGAACAAAACGAGGATTATAAGGATGATAATCCATGTGCAGTTATTACCATTATTGAAAAGGCAACCCATTTTTTTAACCCCCTTTCAATGCATAATATGATATTCAGATTTTTTTGTTACAAAGAGAATATATATTTATTAAAGGAAAAGAATATCTTTGAAAGGTGGCGTTAAAATGGGTTATAGTTTTGATTATGATAAATATAAAAAACACAGACCATCCGATATAAGAGATTTAATTGCGGATGAATATGATTACGATTTTGCCGATGAATTTGATTATGTTTTCGGCGATTATGATGGTTTTGATGAAGATAACGAATTTTAATTATTGAATTGTTCAAGTTTTTGTCGTATAATGAAGAATAATATTACCCTTGATTGCAGAGGTGAGTGCTATGCTTTGTCAGCATTGTAATAAAAATGAAGCAAATATGCATATGAAGCGCATTATAAACGGAAGAGCAGCAGAGGTACATCTTTGCTCTGATTGTGCCCGTTCTTTAGGCTATGGCGAAGCTTTTTCGGGCTTTGGTTTAGGCTTTTCAGATTTCTTGGGCGATTTTCTTTTAAAAGGGGAGCATTCTTCTAATTCTACCCGTTGCCCGTTTTGCAACAAAAGCTTTGAAGAAATTGCCAAGGACGGAAAAATGGGTTGCGCAGAATGTTATACAGCTTTTTATGATAAATTGCAACCGTCTTTACAGCGAATTCACGGCAAAGGTACGCATATAGGTAAAAAACCTAACGGCAATATTAGTTCACAGAACAAATTGGAAATGTTAAAAGAACAGTTGGAAAATGCTGTTCGTGAGCAGGATTTTGAATCTGCCGTTAAAATTCGTGATGAAATCAATTCAATATTAATGGCAGGAGGGGAGCAGTAATGAGTGCAAAATGGTATTTGGGCACAGGTGCTCAGAATGATGTTGTTATCAGCACAAGTATCCACCTTGCCCGTAATATAAAGCAGTTTCCCTTTCCTGCAAGTCTTTCAATGCAGGATAAATTGAAGGTGAATTCCGTAATAAAAAATGCAGCGGATGAACTGAATGATTATTCCTTTAACTATTATGAAATGAAAACGCTTTCTCAGGCAGAGGTTGTTTCCTTGGCTGAAAGGCATCTCGTCAGTCCTGAGTTTGCATCATCCCGTGACGGCAGAGCACTTCTTTTAACAGAAGATGAAGCTGTCAGTGTTATGCTCAATGAAGAAGACCATATTCGTCTTCAGGTTATGTATGCAGGTTTTGCACTTGATGAAGCATATAGAACTGCCGATAAAATCGACAGTCATTTAAGCGAAGCGCTTCAGTTTGCTTTTGATGACAGATTAGGCTATCTCACTCAGGACCCAACAGCTTTGGGAACGGGGATGAAAGCTTCTGTTGTTCTTCATCTTCCTGCTCTTGTTTCATCATCACAGATAACAAAACTTATTACAACAGTTTCCAAATTAGGTCTTTCTCTTCGCGGCTCTTACGGAGAGGGTGCGGCGGCTAAAGGGGATTTGTTCCGCTTGAGCAACACGATAACCCTGGGTATTTCCGAAAAAGCAGCAATAGATAATCTTAAATCCATCGCTCTTCAGATTGCGGCACAAGAGAGGGTAGCAAGAGAAGAAATTTTCAAAGCACCTGTTACTGAAGATAGGATTTTCAGAGCTTATGGTGTTTTAAAATACGCAAGAATGATTGATACAAGTGAATTTATGGAACTTATTTCTCTTGTTCGCCTTGGTGCAGTCAAAGGCATAATCAATATGGATTGCGCACAGATTGAAGCACTTATGATTCATATGCAACCTGCAACAATTTCTCTTTCGGTTGACAGACCTCTTGACAGAATTGAAAGAGATAAATTACGAGCACAGCTTGTAAGGCAGAACTTGTCCTGAAGAGGTATTTATGGAAGAAAAAGTCACTAAATCTAAAGCACTGGCTTCCTCTTTGCTTTTAACAATTGCCGCATTTATCTGGGGTACTGCTTTTGTTGCCCAGAGTGAAGGCTTAAAGGAAATAGGTAATTTCACATTTTTGTGTTTAAGGTCTTGCCTAGCGGTAGTTTTTCTTACTCCTGTTTCTTTGGCTATAATGAAAAGGAATAAGAAGAGCATTGGTAATGGGCTTTATAATGAAAATAAAACATTTTTCTCAAAAAGGCTTATTATAGGGGGGCTTCTTTGCGGTGGTTCTGTTTGCCTTGCATCCTTGGTGCAGCAGTACGGAATTATGTATTCAAGTGTGGGTAAAGCAGGTTTTTTAACAACTCTTTATATTCTCATAGTTCCGCTTTTAGGCTTATTCCTTAGAAGAAAAGTCAAACCTATCCTGTGGGTTTGTATAGTTATTGCAACCTGCGGTATGTATTTCCTTTGTGTTACCGAAGCGGGTGGAATAAGCGCAGGGGATATTCTTTTGATTCTTTGTGCCTTCCTTTTTGCTGTGCAGATTATGATAGTTGACCACTTTGTTCAGACCGTTGATGGTGTGCGACTTTCCCTTGTTCAGTTTTTTGTTTCGGCGGTTATTTCCGCAATAGGAATGTTCGTTTTTGAGCATCCGGATCCGGAAGCAATTGCAAGAGCATGGTTTGCTATTTTCTATGCAGGCGTAATGTCTTCAGGTATAGCGTTCACTCTTCAGATTGTGGCACAAAAAAATCTTAACCCAACAGTTGCCAGTCTGTTAATGAGTCTTGAATCTGTTTTTGCCGCATTGGCAGGCGCATTCTTTGGTGAGAGGCTCTCAGGAAGCGAAGTCTTTGGCTGTGCCCTTGTGTTTATAGCAATAATTCTCGCTCAATTACCCGTTGAAAAGTTGATTAAATCAAACAAAACTCCGAAGAATACATAAAGTTCTTCGGAGTTAATCGTTTGACCATGCTTTAACAAAATGTTAATATTGTTAGTGTAAAATAAAGCTGTAGTTCATTTCTCTTTTGGAGGTTATAAAATGGTTTGCATTTTGCTTGTGGAAGACGATATTCAGTTTAATAGAATCGTCTGCTCATATCTTACCGACAGTGGTTATAATGTTGTGGGATGTCATAGTGCTGCTGAAGCATTTGAACAAATGGAGAAAATGTCATTTGATATGATTATATCCGACATTATGATGAAGGATGTCAACGGGTTTGAATTTGCTGAGCAGGTTCGTGTTACCAATAAGGATATTCCGTTTTTGTTTTTAACGGCAAGGGATGATTTGCAGTCGAAAGAAAAAGGCTACAGAATGGGTATCGATGATTATATTGTGAAGCCCGTTGAAATGAAAGAATTGGTTTTCAGAATTGAAGCAATATTAAGAAGAGCAAGAATTGCCAATAAAAAGAAAATTGTTATTGGTGGTTTGGAATTGGATTCAGTTGAAAATGCAGCATATTATAACGGAGAAAACTTAGGTCTTTCTGTTAAAGAGTTTAACATTCTTTTTAAGTTTTTGTCTTATCCTAAAAGAACTTTTACAAGAACTCAACTTATGAATGAGTTTTGGGGATATGATAGCGAAAGTGCGCCACGAACTGTTGATGTTTGTATAACGAAACTAAGGGCGAAAATATCTGAATGTAAAGATATTGAAATTGTAACTGTCCACGGTCTTGGTTATAAGGCGGTGATTCTTGTATGAAAATAAATACAAAAGAAAAAGATTTTGCCAGCAAACTTCGTAATTTTATTGTTGAGTTTATTTCAGTTTTTTTGATTGTTGCGTTAAACGGAACATTCCTTGTTTTAATTTTGATTAACGTCATCAGTAAAGAGTTTGATAAATCTATTATTGCTTTGGCAGGGGCTTTATATCTTTTGTTTGGATGCACAGTTTCTACGGGACTCATATATTTTGTTAAAGGCAGAGTTTACCACAACAAAATCAAGGTTTTTTATGATACTGCAAGTAAGGTTGCAAAGGGTGATTTCAATGTGAGGGTTCCTGTGCTTTTTGATAAGCCGAAAAGCGAAATGGATTACCTGGCAGTGAATTTTAATAAAATGCTTACGGAAATATCTTCCCTCGAGAATATGCGGAATAATTTCGTTGCTGATGTTTCTCATGAAATAAAAACACCGCTGAGCGTTATTCAGGGGTATGCAGATTTGCTGCAAAATCAAGATTTATCCGTTGAAAAAAGACATGAATATACTTATTTGCTTTCGGAAGCTATAACCTCCCTTACTAACCTTGTAACAAATATACTGAAGCTTAATAAAATTGAAAATCAAGGTATAATTCAAAAAGAAAAGTTCTCTTTGGATGAACAAATAAGATATTGTATCCTTGCATTTGAAGATAAGCTCGATGAAAAAAACATTCAACTGAATGTGGATTTAGATGAAGCCATAGTGAAAAGTGATAAAGCACTTTTGGAAATAGTTTGGAACAATTTAATTTCCAATGCGGTTAAATATACATCTTATGGCGGTAAAATCAGCATAGATTTAAAAAAAGATAAAAATGGTATTGTTGTTCGGGTTTCGGATGACGGTTGCGGAATGAGCCGTGAAATGCAGAAGCATATTTTTGATAAGTTTTATCAGGGTGATTCATCTCATTCTCAAGAAGGAAATGGTTTAGGGCTTGCCTTAGTCAAGCAGGTTGTTAATATGCTTGACTATAAAATAAATGTTGAAAGTGTTCCCGGGAAAGGTTCAGAATTTAAGGTTATTATTTAATTTAACATAATTTTAACAATAATAGTTTAAAATACTGTCGTTGTTATTTTTTGTTGGTGGTGAGTAGAATAAAAAAGAGTAAGAATAAAGATGTTAAGTTGAATAAAAATGCATTTATTATATCAGGATTTGCTGTTCTGCTTACGTTGATTGTGATTTTATGCTTTGTTTTGATAAAGTTAAATTCAGAATCAAAAAACAACTCACAAAATAATGATAATACAAGCATCGTTTATAAAGAAGGGTTGACTTTTGCCCCTACTGAAAAAAACGATAATAACCTAACTGAAGAAGAATCGGTGCAGATTGTCACAGATGCCGGTGATAAAAACAGTAATATGCCTGTAACCAACAGTCAGAACTCTTCTGGAAATATTCTTCCTGACCCGGCAAGTTGGACAACTTCTCAGATTATTGCAAAAGCCAAAGATGCGGTTAATAAAACCAAAGCATATACAGGAAATTTAACTGTTGCTCATTCTGAAGGCTTCACAGCAGATGTTACCGAATGCACAGGCGGAGAAATAGTTAAGTCCGTAGTTAACTTAATGATTGGCTGGGTTGTAAAACCGGTTGAAGAAACTCTTGTTTACCAAAATGGTAAAGCTGTTAACTCTGAGGGTGAAACCGTTCCTATTATTCTTCCTAAACGCAACGGCTTTTCTTTAAGTGAAAATGGTGTTGAATCTGCCACTGTTCAGCGTATGGGAAATGAATATGTCATAAAGATTAATCTTGTTGAAGAAAGTGTTGGGATGTATGAAATCCCCACTCACAATGCAGCAGCCGTAGGTTATCTTGATGTCGCAAGTTTTGATATCAGCTTTATGGATATTGATTCAGCAGATATTGTTTATAAAGGTTCAAGCATTGAACTGAGAATAAATGCAGATGGTTACGTAACCTATGCAAATTATAAAATACCGCTTCATATTGACGGTGCTGCTCATAAAGGCTCTATAAGCGGTTCAGCTGCTTTTGACGGTGAGCAAACTGAAGAGTGGAGATTGGATTGGTAAGGAAGGAATAAAAAATGTCTATAAAACAAAAAGCAATTGCATTAATAATTAAAGAAGCAATTAAATATGTGAGAAAGGATTATGATAAAAATCTTTTCAAGCTTATTGATTTTGGTGATAAGTTAGTTAAAGAGGAAATTCACCATAAGGTTCTTCGCGGTCTTAAGGAAAGACTTTCAAGACCCGGAAACGAATGGGCTACACTTATTAAAAGAATAGTTATGGATACCGATCCTGATGTTATACAAAAGCTTATCCCACCTTTTATAAACAGTGTTGTGAAAAGCTATGACAGAAGACGTGCTGCTATGATGGAGCACGGTTGCAATATTCCGTGGGCAATTCTCATTGACGTTACAACTGCTTGTAACCTTAAATGCACAGGTTGTTGGGCGGCTCAGTATGGTAACCATCTTCAAATGACCTATGATGATATCAATAAAGTTATAAAAGAGGGTAAGGAACTGGGTACATATGTTTACCTTTACACAGGAGGTGAACCTCTTGTTCGTAAAAATGACCTTATTCGTATTTGTAAAGAAAATCCCGATTGTCTTTTCATAACCTTTACCAATGGTACTCTCTGCGATGATGCTTTTGCAGACGAGCTTAAAAAGGTAGGTAATATGTTCCTTACAATTTCAATCGAGGGTAATGAGGAAACAACTGATGCACGTAGGGGTAAAGGTACATATAAAGCAGTTATTTCTGCTATGGAACGCCTTAAAAAACGCGGTATTCCTTTTGGCTCGTCACTTTGCTATACAAAACTTAATGCAGACGTTATTGCATCTGATGAGTATGCTGATTTCCTTATTTCTCAAGGAGTTCTTTTTGCTTGGTATTTTACCTTTGTTCCCGTTGGTTGCGGTTCAACTCCCGAGCTTATGGCAACTGCAGAGCAGCGTGAAATGATGTATAACCAAATCCGTAAATGGAGATTTAAAGAAGTTAAGCCTATGTTTACAATTGATTTCTTTAATGATGGTGAATATGTTGGTGGATGTGTAGCGGGCGGAAAACAGTATTTCCATATAAGTGCAAATGGTGACTGTGAGCCTTGCGTATTTGCCCACTATTCAAATGTTAACATTAAAGAAAAAGATAAACATGTTCTTGATGCCCTTAAGAGCCCTATCTTTATGGCGTATAAAGCTCGTCAGCCATTCTCTGATAATATGCTTCGTGCTTGTCCTGTTATGGATAACCCCGGTGCTATTAAGAAAATGGTTCAGGAGAGCGGTGCAAAGTCAACGGATTTGCAAAGCCCTGAAAGAGTTGAAGAACTTTTTGCAAAAACAGTTGATGTTGCAAGAAAGTGGAAGGATACTGCTGACAGAATGGCAAATGATTACGGCTTTGTGGAATGGCATATTCGTAGCGTTGACATTTACAAAGGCTACGAATCAGAGCATATTAAAGATTATGAAGATTTTGAATAAATCAATTGAAAGAGCAAAAACTCCTGAATCAGTAGGTATAGACTCCTCGGTTATCTTGAAGATGACCGAGGAAATGTCATATCGAGGCATAAATGTTCATAGTTTAATGATATTAAGAGAAAACAAAGTTGCTTGTGAAGCATGGAGCAAACCTCTTACACCTGAAATTCCTCATATGGTTTATTCTATAAGTAAGAGCTTTCTTGCTACTGCTTATGGTTTTGCCTTGGATGAGGGTAAAATAACAAGAGAAACAAGACTTGTTGATGTTTTCCCCGAATTACAAAAAGGCAAAAGAGATGGATTTTTAGATAAGCTTACCATACACCATCTTTTGTGCATGACTGCAGGAAAACAGACCTCAATCCGTGGTAGCAAAAGTGATGATTGGCTAAAGTTGTTTGTCAAGGCAAAATGGATTTTTGAACCCGGTACAAGTTGGCGATATGTAAACGACAATTATTATGTTGCAGCAAAAATGCTTTGTGAGGTTTTAGGCGAGTCTATAACTGAATATCTTACCCCTCGTTTATTTGAGCCCCTTGGGATTGATGTGCCTTTTTGGGAACACTCGCCCGATGGTGTTGAAGCAGGTGGTTGGGGATTGCAACTCAAAACCGAGGATATTGCCAAGCTTATTCTTTGTTATCAGAATAAAGGTGTATATAATGGTGTTCAGGTAGTACCTGAATGGTGGACAAAGGAAGCAACAAGCTTTATAACTGATAATTCTGTAAGTGAAAAAGAACCGGATGCGAGTGCAGGTTATGGTTGCGGCTTTTGGCGGTGTGCAGGTGTGCCGAATACCTACAGAGCCGAGGGGATGTTTTGTCAATATGCGATTTCCTTTGAGGAGTATAACGCTTGTTTAATTATGACATCGGATCATAGCGATTTGCAGGAAACCCTTGATGTCATATGGAAGTATATGCCAAAATCATTTATTGAACCGGACTTGAAAAAGGTAAGTCAAGAAATAGCTTTACCTGATGAAACAACCGTTATTAAAAAAGCGCGTTCCGAAACAGAAAAATTAATAAATGGAAAAACGTATTGTTTAAGGAAATGCAGATTTATTAATTCTATAGGCTTTCCTATAAGTATGTTTCCAATGCCCATTGTCTTTTTTGCTAAAGACAGAGGCGGGAATATGAACAATCTGAAATTTGAATTTTCGGAAAACGGATGTGCTTTTTCTTGGAGTGAAGATGGTGGGTGTAAAAACAGAATCTTTCTCTCAATGAACGGTGAAGCAAGTTTTGATGAAGTTATTATAGGTGAACTTGAAATGAAAGTTCGCACTTATGCATATTGGGAAAATACCAATACTCTTGTAATGCGTATAAGACCATTAGCATCAGTAGCAGAAAGAGTTTTAACGTTTGAATTTAAAGGTAATAAAATAAAAATGCACCCCAGCTATATTCCGGGTACGGATGAAAAGGCTAAAAAAGTAGGGGAGAAGCTAAAATGTATTTTAATAGGAAAATGGTTTCATTGGTGGATTGATTTTCTTGTTCCACGAGTGGGCAAAATCTTGAATCCTACACATTATGGAAAACAAAAATGAACAATACCAAAAGGAAATGTGAATTTTTCTTTTGGTATTGTTTTTTTTATAATGATTTAGTATAATTAATATGTATGTTTATAAATAATTTAACGAGGTGTTAGTTTGGCTAAATATGGCTTTGACTTGCAACGTAAAAATAAAAAAAGAAAAACAACCGCTTTTATTTGTTTGTTTATTGCTTTTGTAATTCTTTTGGGCTCTGTTTCAACATTTTTGTTGTGGCGTTCATTGAATTATGATTTTAACAATATTTTTGTTAAGAACGATGGAGAAAGCACAACTTCTGTCCCCACCACAGAAAAAATAGATAGCATTGTGCTTCAGGGGGATGCCCTTTTCCTTGTGGCAGTTACTTCTGATGATGGAAAAGAAGCCCGTTTTATTAATCTTATTGATGTTAATCTTAATGAGAAAACTGTCAGGGTCATCCCTTTTGATCATATAGGAAAAAGTAAGCAATATAAATCAACCTATGAAAAGCTTTTGATTGAAAGCGGTGTCAAAGAGCTTGTTTCTGCCGTTGAAGATGACAGGCAAGTTGATATTGACAGATATGTGCTTTTTACTGATTCAGGTTATAAATCTGTGTTCAGAGCATTAGGCGATGTTACCATCAGCGTTGATAAGGATATTGAATATGATACTCCCGATATGTTTTTGGAGCTTAAAAGAGGAGACAATACTATCGCACCGGAAAAAGTTTTTAAATATATGAAATATATTTGTGAAACTGAAAAAGGGTATGAGTGTTCAAGGTTGAACGCTGAGGTCATAGTATCTTCCTTTGAAGCGTTTTACAATATTGAAAAATTCAATTCTGCAGATGCACTTTTTGCAAAGCTGATAAACTATTGTAAGAGTGATATTTCTATTGTTGATTATACGGAAAATAAAGATGAAATTGAGTATCTTATTCCTAAAACCTCAAAAGAAAAATTGAAAGTTTATGTTTCCGAAAAGGAGATTAATGATGAAGAAAAATAATACAAAAGCCAAAATACTTGCAGGTTTGATTGCAGTTTTATTTGTGGCAGTAGCGGTGTGTGGCATTCTTCTTTATGTAATTTATGATACAAGTCTGAAACCGGCAGAGTTTGAGAACTTAAAAGCACCTGCTTCAGGCATCGATTCAGGGTATTACAGGCATTGCTATTTTGAGCTTTCGGCAGAGGAACAATCTATTTACACAGTTGTTCTTGATAGCATTTACGATATGCCCGAAAGAATAGAAATTCCACAATTGACTACGGGTAACCTTAATAGAATATTTACTGCTCTTTCTTATGATAATCCTGACCTTTTCTGCTTGGGTCTTAATTGCAAAGTTTATAAGGAGGGTTTAAAAACCTTTTTTGAGCCCACTTATTCTTTGGATAAGGAAACCTATCAAAAGCAGAAAACTGAATTGGAAGCCATTGTTCCGGCTATTCTGAAAGGCGCTGAAAAGTTTACCTCAGCTTATGAAAAAGAGCTTTATGTTCACGATTATCTTGTCACTAATAGTGTTTATGTAGACCCTGAAACAAGCGAAAGTGCAAATACTGCTTATGGTTGTATAGTAAATGGTAAGGCATCCTGCGAGGGCTACGCAAGAGCATTTCAATATCTTTTGAGTAAGTTGAACATTGATAATCGCCTTGTAACAGGCGAGTCTGCGGAAGATGGCGAGAATTATATCGGTCATATGTGGAATTATGTTCTTCTTGACGGTGAAGGTTATTTTGTTGATGTTACCTGGGACGACCCCAAAACTGCTAATCAGGTTCTTCGACACACGTTCTTTAATGTAACAACTGACGATATTCTTTTGGAGCATAGAAATATAGAGCAAACATTACCTTTGTGTACCGCTAAAAAGTATAATTATTTTGTTTATGAGAATGCATTTATAAATGATGTTGCAACTGAGCAACTTGAAACCTCTGTTGAAAATGCGGTATTTAATGCGAGTCGCAGGGGCTATAAATGTGTTGAACTTCGCTTTAATGATGCGGCGTCACTTAATACTGCGAAAGATACTCTTTTTAATACAGGGGTTATCTACACAATTTATCACGATTTAGGTCTCATTGAAGATTTGGTGGGAGCAAAAGTTTTTTATAGTACTGATGAAAAGATGAATGCTCTTTGTCTTTTCTTTTGAGGTGGATTAAATGGATAGAGAAAAAATAGAAAGAGCGGTCAGAGATATTCTTGAAGCAATAGGAGAAGATCCTGATAGAGAAGGTCTTAAAGAAACGCCTAACAGAGTTGCAAGGATGTATGAAGAGGTGTTTTCAGGTCTTTCTGAGGACGCTCATACTCATCTTAAGCTTTTCAATGAACCGGGCAATGATGAAATGGTTGTTGTTCGTGACATACCATTATATTCAATGTGTGAGCATCATCTTTTGCCATTTGTTGGTAAAGCACATATTGCCTATATCCCTGCAGATGGTAGAATTATAGGTCTTTCCAAACTTGCCAGAATAGTTAATGTTTATGCTAAACGTCCCCAGGTCCAGGAACGACTTACAACCCAGATTGCAGATTTTCTTTACGATGAATTGGGTGCTAAAAGTGTTGCGGTTATTATTGAAGCAGAGCATCTTTGTATGACAATGCGTGGTGCAAAAGCTGCGGGTGCGGTTACACAGACATCCGCTCTTCGTGGTACTGCAAGAAGTGATGCAAGAACCCGTTCAGAAGTAATGTCTTTGTTGACAGGTGGGAAATAATGTTTTCTTTTAAAACTTTAATCCGAAAGAAAAAAGGTCCTCTTATAATGGGGATTCTTAATATCACCCCTGATTCATTTTCAGATGGCGGAGAAATTAACGGCCTTTCGAGTGCTCTCGAAAGGCTTAATAAACTTTATGAAGAAGGCGCAGATATTATTGATATTGGTGCGTGCTCAACCGCCCCCAATAATACTATTATATCTGTTGATGAAGAGTTGAAGCGTCTTGAATTTTTGCCTCAACTTGTTGAGAATACAAAAGTTCCTTTGTCAATTGATACGCTAAGACCTGAGGTTGCAAAGTTTGCACTTGAAACCGGGGTTAGTATAATCAATGATGAGAGTGGCGTTTTTAATTCTGCTATGGCAGAAATTGTTAAAGCTCATAACTCAGGCTGGATTTTTATGCACACAGGCGGTAAAACTTCAAAAGAAGCAACTGAATATGAAAATGGTGTGGTTGAAGATGTTGCCGCTTTCTTTAATGATATGAAACTCAAGGCAACTGCCTTTGGAATAGACGAAGGTAGCTTTTGTTATGATTGTGGCATAGGTTTCGGTAAAACTCGCAATGATGATATTGAGCTTCTGAAAAATTGCAAAGCATTGGCACAATACTCTCCGTTATTAATCGGTGTGTCAAGAAAGCGGGTTATTGGTGAATTAACAGGTGAGAAAAACTCTAAAGACAGAGTTGCAGGAAGTGTAGCGGCGGCGGTAAGTTGCGCAATTAATGGAGCAGGCGTTTTGCGAGTGCACGATGTTAAAGAAACAGTGGATGCATTGAAGGTTTCCGATATACTATTATAGATAAGGAGCAAAAATGGAAAAGATAATTGTTAAAGGTTTAAGATTAAAAGCGTATCATGGAGTAAATCCTGAAGAAAAAATCAATGGTCAGATGTTTGAGCTCGATATAACCGCTTTGATTGATGCCAAACCTGCAAATGCAAGCGATGAGCTTGATGATACAGTGAGTTATGCCAAAATAATTAAAACTGCAAGAGCGGTGTTTACAGCGGAAAGCTATAACCTTATTGAATATGCCGCAAATAAAGTCGGGATTGAAATAATGAAAACCTATCCTAAACTTAAAAGTGTTACTGTGCTTCTTAAAAAGCCCGAAGCACCCATAAGCGCAGATTTTGATTATGTAGCAGTTGAAGAAACAATAACAAGAGAAGAGATAGTTGAGTAATGAAAGCAGTAATAGGAATAGGTACTAATATAGGTAACAGAGCAGAGAATATCAAAACAGCAGTTGAAGCTTTGGCTTTATTGCCTGATGTTAAAGTTTTAAGATGTGCTTCGATTTATGAAACTGACCCTTGGGGTTACACAGAACAACAAAGCTTTTATAATACAGTAGTTGAGGTGGAAACAACTAAATCGCCTGAAATGCTTTTAGGTGCTTGTCTGGGTATTGAAGCGGGAATGGGCAGAGTTCGTGAATTTAAAAACGGACCAAGGGTTATTGATTTGGATTTGCTGGTGTTTGAAAACTATGAAAGCAACTCACCTCATATAACGGTTCCTCATTTATTAATAGGGGAAAGAGACTTTGTTCTTGTTCCATTAAAAGAGTTGTATGAAGATATGAATATATTGGGTTTATCTTATATGAATCAGTATGAAAATATAGCGAAAAAATCAACCGCAAAAAAAGTTGAAAAAATTTAAAATTAGGTATTGACTTTTCGATATTGTAGTGATATAATTCTGTCTCGTTGGCGACAAGAGAGCTCGTCGGAAATAACCGAAAAGTTGCTCTTTAGAGCGAGAAAAAGCGAAACACCCGGGTGGGTTGAAAAAAGGCTAAAAAATCGCAAAAAAGTTGTTGACAAATAATATCGAAAATGATATTATATTCAGGCACTCGCGAGTTGAGGACAAACTTCCGAGCCTCGAGAGTAGCGAACGAACCTTGAAAATTAAACAACGAGAAAGAAAGAAACCCTTGAGATTTTTTTGAGCGTAAAAGAAAATTTTGCGACAGTAGAATTCGGGCTTCGAAAGAAGTTTGAGAAAGCGATACGCTAGAGTATCGAAAATG
>JAZNYZ010000013.1:0-293593 GCA_045594685.1 Acutalibacteraceae bacterium
TAAAAAAATAAAAAATTCTCTTGACAATAAAAATCTTTTGTGATATAGTAGTCAAGCATTAAGTTGCTGGTGTAGCTCAGTTGGTAGAGCAGCTGATTTGTAATCAGCAGGTCGGGGGTTCGAGTCCGTCCACCAGCTCCATTTTTTTGAATAGTGAACATGGGAGTGTTCCCGAGTGGCCAAAGGGGGCAGACTGTAAATCTGTTGGCACCGCCTTCGGTGGTTCGAATCCACCCGCTCCCACCAAGAAAAACAGACATCCAACTGGGTGTCTGTTTTTCTTTATATGAACGGAGTAAATGGTGGATTCGAACCACTCTCGGCGAAGCCGAACACAATCGGGTCAGCGAGCTTGCGAGCGCGAAGGGTGGAGCCCTTCGAATCCACCTGCTCCCACAAAAAATTCTGGATGCGAAAGCGTTCAGGATTTTTACTTTTTCACTCTTCACTTTTCTCGCAGACGAGGATTTTTGGAAGGTAATAAGTAATAGTGAATAGTGAAGAAGTTCACTCAGTTATTGGCTGAATATAACTAAAATCTCCGTCAAGGTCAATTCTGTAAACATCAGTAGTTTTTGTTTTGGTTTCCTGAAAAATGGCTTGAGAAGAATTGTGTAATATGGTATAACTATAATGTATAGCATTGTTTCTTTGGGGGGTTGACTTCTGTATGAAAAAGCTTTTTAAAAGGTTTGCAATTGTTGGGGTTTGCATAATTTTGCTTGCAGTAAACTTTCTGACACCGGTAGCATTTGCGGCATCAGATATTTATGAGCTTACTTTTGACAACTTATTTATTTTTGAGCAATGGGCAAATCACCCGAATTTAAAGGCTCATGCAGGTGATTCTTCTACAAGCAGCACATTAACCACTGATGTTGAGAAAGGCAGCTTTGTGCTTACCAATAACACGTCTGATACAGAGGTTTTTACAACCTTTTCTATGAGTTCGGTAGGTGCGTTTTATTCAATGCCTGTTGAAGAGAACACAGAATATATGTTTTCTTATGTTGCTAACGGAACAACAACCAACTTTGAAACCTTTGTGTTCTATTTTGATAAGTCCGGACAATACACAACCCATGAAGCAAAGAACGCATATCAATACGGATTAAACGAATGGAGCTTTACAACTCCTGAAAATGCAGGATATATTCAGGTAAGATTTGATAACAACTCTCCCAATTCTAATGTAACTGTCTCTGATATAAAAATTCGTTCAAAAGCAGTTTATGACTATGCGAAAGACCTTGGCAATTACAGAAAGACCTTTACATATTCTGCAGGAGCAACATACGGAGCACTTCCCGTTCCGGAAAGAGAAAACCTTGTTTTTGCAGGTTGGTTCACAGAATCTGACGGAACCGGTGAAAAAATTACTTCAAGCACCCTTGCTACGCCTGCAAGCAGATGTCTTTTTTCTAAATGGGACCCGATTGTAGTTGGTGATTTGAGTATTGTTTCGTTACCAATTAAACTGGAGTATTGCGTTGGCGATAAACTTGACACAAGGGGTTTGGTTATCGGCGTTACATACCCTGACGGAAAAAGTGAAAACATTGATGAAGGCTTTACTTGTTTACCTGAATATTTAACAACAGCAGGAACACAGACTATTACCATTACCTACGGTAACAGTTCGGCACAGTTTACTGTGAATGTTAAAGAGTCAGATAATAAAACAATCAGCATAAATGGTTCTCAGAAAACAGTTAATTGTGCAAAGTATAATTATACTCTTGATTATAGCGGAACAGCCTTTAACCGCTATGTGATAAAATATTCTTCAGATGCTTATGTTAAGGGTGAGTTGAATTTTAACGGAATCATTGAAGAGTTCTTTTTAGAGCCTGATGAAAACGGCGAATTTTCAGGTTATATAGACGGTTTTATCGGTGGCACAACTCAAACATCTGTTACAAGTGTAGCATTTAAGCCTCTTGATAAAGATAATATGGATTTTTCTTTAAAATCAATTGATTTATCTAAGGCAACTAACCTTGGTGATTCAAGTGGTATGGTTTACCTTTCAAGCTCGGATTATAAAATTGGTATAGATTTGGATTGGGGCGGAGCGCTTACTTATCTTGAGGATTTATCCAATGATGTTGTAACGGCACAGAAAAGGAAGCTTATCGGAACAAATAATAATCCCGTTGAAGTTGGTTTATCTTCTGACTATGAGGATTCCACTTTTACAAAGTATAACAGAATATCCAATGTAAACTTAATCAATGCCCACGATACAGGCAGACTTGTTCAGCAGTCATATTACGGCACAGGTTCTTACCCTTATGAGCCCGGTATGTATGGTGAAACTGTCTGGAACTATAACCCTGTTCAGGGCGGTAATCTTTATAACGAAGCAAGTAAAATTGTTGACTTGAAGGTTACTGATAAGGAAATATATATAAAATGCCGTCCTCTTGACTGGGCAAAAGAAGCGAAGGATATAACCCCATCATATATGGAAGCCTGGTACACTCTTGAAAGCGGATTAATGAGAGCAACCTGCAGATTTGTGGATTTTTCAGGCTACCCTGCAGTTACGACTACACAGGAAGTTCCTGCATTTTATTGCGTTGAGCCTCTTAATAATTTTGTTTATTATTCAGGTGGTGAGGCGTGGACCGACAGCAACACAAAAGTGACCTTGCCGGATTTGGATTTCTGGGGAACGGCAACTGACCAGGATTACCAATGTAATGAGAACTGGGCTGCATTTATCGGGGATGGTTCAAGCGGATATGGTGTAGGCTTATATACTCCCGGTCAGACTCTTTATCACCCCGGTGTTTATCAGAGAGATACGTTGAAATCTCTGGATGATTCTGACAATCAGCCTGCAGCAAACCATGATTCAACCTCGTACATCGGTGTTGTTGACACACTTTATTTCCAAAGTTACAGCCCAATTTCTTATTGCTACTATATAACAACCGGGAATGTAGATACAATCCGCAGTAATTTCAAAACTCTTGCACAGACTGAAGAAGACATCTGCAATGCAACCAATACAAACGGGTTCTGTGATATGTGCGGTAAACCCGTTGCCCCCGAGCTTAATGAAAATAATGTTTATGAAATATCAAATGCAGGCGAGCTTTATTGGTTCAAAGAGGCTGTAAACAACGGAAATGTTAATGCAAATGCCGTGCTTACTTGTGACATTACAGATAACATCGGTGTACTTACAGAATATGGTGTTTTGGCAAGTGACACATCCTCTTTTAGAAAATGGACCCCGATAGGAAACATAACAAATAAATATAACGGACATTTTGATGGTCAGGGATATACAATAAACGGTCTATATATGAATGATTCTTCACTTTCTTATGGAGGACTTTTCGGTTATACAGGTTCAAATGCAGTAATCGAAAAGGTTGGTGTTGATTATTCATATTTCAACGGCAATCAGTATACAGGCGGAATTTGCGGTAAAAACGAAGGTAAAATTAATAACTGTTATTCATTCTATACAATGATTCAGGCAAATTCCTATGTGGGTGGTATAACAGGCTACAATTCCGGCACGCTTCAGAACGGTTATAATGCAGGTCTTGTAAGCGGAATCAGTTATGTTGGAGGTGTTGCAGGTTATAAAACAAGCACATCAAGTGTATCAAATTGCTATTATCTTGTGAATGCCGCAACAGATGGTTCGGGAACTGCTGATAATAATATTGGTTCAGCAAAAACTATTGAAGAATTTGCGAGCGGCGAAGTAGCATATCTGTTGCAGAGCGGAAATTCAGAGCAGCTCTGGGGACAGAAAACCAATGTATCAGGCTCAGGTCCCATATTTGATAAAAGTGGTATTTATAAAGTGAATGATGTAACCAATGAAGACAGTTATGTTTTGGTTGGGATCGGAGATATTGATGAAGATGATGATGTGGATGTAATTGACTATCAGCAGCTTGTTAATAAATCCCTTTCAGGCGAGACCTTCGAATATAAAGATTTGTTGAGTGCAGATATTGATTACGATGGTTATCTTGATGTTATAGATTGCTCTCTTATGCAGTTGATAATAACCGGTTATTTTAACAAGGTTGGTGTTTATTTGAAGGGCGATTTCGATTGCGACGGCATTCCATATACTCAAGAAGATATAGTAGCCATTAAGAAAGGTCTCATTAATCAGGATGATTTAAATACAAGGCAGAAATATGCCTGTGATTTGAATTTCGATGGTGTTCTTGATATTAATGATAAGGATATTTTAATAGAGCAAGGTGAAAATAACAAAAATCCATTTTTCATAAATATGGAAGAAGCAATCAGCTCAAGAAATGAAACTGCAAATGTAATTATACTTTGCGGTCAGTCCAATGCTTATGGCGCAAGTCCGTTAACACAAGAGGTTCGTGATGCAGTCGGAGAAACAGATTTTTCCAATATAAATATTAAATATAATAATATTAACACTGCTGACGGAACAAATTGGGCAACGCTTTTTTCAAATAATAAATTTGAACCGTTTCACTTAGGCATTGGCGGTCAGGCAGATATGTGGTTCGGTCCTGAATTGGGGCTTGCCTATTATCTTGCAACCAATGAAGAAACAAAGGATGAAAAGTGGTATATAATCAAATATACGGCGGCAGGAACTTATCTTGGCGGTGACTGGTTATATGATACCAGCGGAAAATACGTGAATGAAGCAAACAGCCGGAATATTTATAATTCTTTAGGCGGATATTTAGCGGATTTGATGATTCCTTATGTTAATGCTGCTCTTGATGAAATTGTGAATATTCATGGTGCAGGTAATGTTAACATCCGCTCATTTATGTGGATGCAGGGCGAAAGTGATTCTTTAGGTAAAGAATGGTCAGATCAATATGGCGATTTACAGAATATTCTTGTAAACCTAGTTCGCACAGAGTTTGAACCAAGAGATACAGATACTCAAATCGGTTTTGTTGATGGTGCTATTGCCGCATACAACAGCAGTTATAACAGTTGGGCTTATTCCGATACAGTTAACACCCATAAATCAAATAATGCATCACTTTGGTATGTTCCTGCGGCAACAAACAAAAATATAATAAATAAAACAACAGCGGGACTTTATACTAATACATCCAGTTCATCAAATAAGCTTCAAGATTCCATTTGGATTGATACATCAACATGTAAATCCAAATTAGAGAACAATAATGAAAACGGCGAAAATGACGGTGCTCATTATTGTGGAGACTCTATGTTTAAAATTGGTCAATGGTTTGCCTACGGAATGATGCAGGTTTCGTAACTTTTATGAAAAAAATAAATAATCGTCTGAAAACCGAAAATTTCAGACGATTATTTTTTATCTTTGTTCTAATTCTTTATTTATTCTTTCTCTTAAATCAAGCAACCATTGTTGTTCGTGAGGATAGGTTCGGAATGAGAGAGGAACATCTAAACCCTGTTCAATAAGGCTTAAAACATATTTCCTTGATGTGAGGCTTTCCAAGAGCTTTAATGACCTTAAATCCTGGAAAGCGTCGTTAAAAACAAGGTGGCGAAGAGAGTTAAGGGGCTTGCCGTCCTTACCGGGATATACCACAAAGGCATCACCGGAGGGGAAAGCACCATCGGCATCTGTAATTTTATAAGGATCAATGGGGTATTTGGAATACTGCGAATACCAGAAATTATGCCCCCATTGTAAAAAGCCTTTAGCATCATATTTATAAAGTAAAACGCCTAAAACTCTGTTGCGCTGTGAAGGTTGCGAGAACATTCTGTTAGGTAAGAAATTATGTACCTGGGTGCAACAATAATAAGTCCAGAAATTCTTAACCTCAGCTTTGAAAATATCAGCTTCGTCTTCACCGCAAACAGGGGTTTTTATAAGTCCGTTGCGATAAAATTCGATGTCTGAAAGGGCATCAAGGGTATTGAACCCCGGAAAAAGCCTGTGAAGTGTATCTGCGGCTTTTTTGTAGTCCTTAAACTGTTCTTGGCTTGGTTCATCAGAAACGTGTAACCAACAACGCTCTTTAATTCCCAAAGCTTTAACCTCTTTGATAAAGACTTTGGAAAAAGCTTCAAGAAATTCCGTGTAAGGCTTTCCGCTTGCGGCAGTTTTCCAGCCGAAAATCTGCTTTTCTTTGCCGTTTACAGTTGCAATAATTTTAGGCGCATGCTTTGCACCCCATTGGGTAAAGAAATGAGAAATTTCAAAGGCTTCGATGCCACAGTCAAGGCAGAGCTTTATGTATCTTCTGAAATTTTCAAAATCAAAAGAATATTTGTTGTTTTCTTTTATAACCTTTACTAACTGAACCGTGGGTCGCTCACCGCCAACTGCAGTATCAAGAGGGGGAGTGAAAACGGGAGTCAAAAGCATATTAACACCGTGTTCTGCGGCATTTCTGATATAATTTTCAACAATTCTCCAATATTCTTCCGAGAAAACTTCAACACCGTAATAGGTGCAAAGGCAGTCATTATGGAACCAGTTTGTGAAAAGAAGCTCTTGCTTTGGAAGCTCTTTATCAATAATGTTGAGAGTGAACGTTTTCTGAACAACTGTTTCACCTGCAGTTAAAGTAAGGGTTATTTTCTTTTTGCCTGTTGTTGCTTTTTGGGGAGCATATTCAACCCAGATTGAATTCCACTCACCTTTTTTAACAGTTATTTCACTCTCAATAGGCATAAGCAAATCCGGGAAAGATTTTTTGCTAAGGTCATAGTGGAAAGAATCTGAATTATCGTAACCGTTTTTACCCGCAGGTATATCCTTCACAAGATAAAGCTTTAAATCTTCTGCCAAAGGTGAATTA
This sequence comes from Acutalibacteraceae bacterium, assembly GCA_045594685.1. Lineage (GTDB taxonomy): Bacteria > Bacillota > Clostridia > Oscillospirales > Acutalibacteraceae > DTU089. The sequence goes on from JAZNYZ010000013.1 coordinate 6,783, forward strand.
AGGTCAACAGAAATTTTGTTTTCGCTTTTGTTTTCAGACAAAAATGCAAGCTGAAAAGAAAATTTTTCATTTTTTAAGCAGGAAAAAGACTCATACTCTTTAAAGTTAGGCTCCTTTTCCTTGAAAACTTTAGTAAGAGAAGAAAGCAACAATGTTTTCATAAATCAAACCTCTTTCTGTGATGGTTTTATTTAATTATAGTTGTAAATATATTAAGTGTCAAGAAAATTGAATGTGTATAAATACAGCAGAAAAACCAATAATTTTTTTGTTAATAGATTTTTGAAAGGTTTACAAATTTCAGAATGTGTGGTATCATAACTCAGTTATGAAAATTTTGGAAAGGAGGTATTGCAGTTGGAGCATAAATTGGTCAGCTTTGCAGCAAATGCAGCGTTATCAAGAATATTAAGATATATTGACAAAGCCCCCGAAGAGAATCTTTTGAAGATTTTGAAGGTTGCAGAAAAATATTTTACAATGTATCCCAAGGAAAACTACGAAAAAATGCGTAGAGCAGTTGGAGATAAAGATAATGTTTATATGCAGCTTGCAAAAAACATCTTAAATGATGTAGACCGTGATTTAGTAAAATCCTTGCTCATTTCTTTGGGTATTCACGCAGGCTATTTTGGCACGAAAACCGTTCGTGCAAAGCGTGATAAATATAATTGCAATATTCCTTTCATTATTCTTTTTGACCCAACAAGTGCGTGTAACTTGAAATGCAAGGGTTGTTGGGCAGCAGAGTACGGTCACAGCTTTCAGCTTTCTCTTGACGATATGAGAAATATTGTGAACCAAGGAAAAGATTTGGGAACTCATTTTTATATGCTCACAGGTGGCGAACCCCTTATCAGAAAAGAGGATATAATTACCCTCGCTTCTGAAAATCCCGAATGCACTTTCCTTATTTATACCAACGCAACTCTTATTGATAAAAAGCTTTGTGACAATATTAAGCGGTGCGGAAATATTACACTTGCTCTTTCAATTGAGGGTGATGAGTGCAGTAACGATGACCGAAGAGGTCAGGGTGCTTATGAGAAGACCGTTGAGGCTATGGAGCTTCTTAAAAAGGAGAAAATTCTTTTCGGTATTTCCGTTTGTTACACAAGCAAAAATGTTAATGATGTAACAAGTGATGAATTTCTTGATAAAATGGTTGATCTGGGCGTTAAATATGCTTTTTATTTCAACTTTATGCCCGTTGGTAAGGGTGCTGATAAAGCTTTAATCCCAACTCCATCACAGCGAAAATATATGTATTTCTGGATGAAGAAAATGCGTAACGGACATACAGGGAAGCCCTTGTTTGTTATGGATTTCCAGGACGATGGCGAATATGTTGGCGGTTGTATTGCAGGTGGAAGAAACTACTTTCACATTAACTCAAAGGGTGATATGGAGCCTTGTGTTTTCATTCATTACTCAGATTCCAATATTAAAACAGATACCCTCCTTGAAGCACTTCAAAAACCGCTTTTTATGGCATACAGAAAAGGACAGCCCTTTAATGACAACCATCTTATGCCTTGTCCCATGCTTGAAAACCCCGATATTTTAAGAAAAATTATAAAGGATACGGGTGCCAAAAGCACAGATTTTGTTTCTCAGGAAACAGTTGAAGAGCTTTGCTCAAAATGTGATGATTTCAGCAAAGACTGGAGACCTGTTGCAACTGAGATCTGGGAAAATAACCCCCATCCCAAAACTCACACACAATATTACAGAGACCACAAATAAAAAACGACTTGCAACAAAAATGCAAGTCGTTTTTTAGTGTATAGTGGATTTCCTTTATTTAAAATAAGCCACCGTTGTATTTATATTGATACTTAAACAGCATTGATACGCAAAGGATATACCCTATAATTAAAAAGGAAGTACCCAACACCTCAAGAAAATGAATTGCAGGAAATAAAGATGTTAAACTGCAAATAAAGGTCGGTATGCTCATAAGCATAATTCCCTTGCCCATAGCCCTGCAGTAGCCTTCACGGTCAATAACATTTCTGTAATGGTAGGAATGCAAAAGTGAAATATGACCTTTTCTAACGGTAAAACCGGAAGCGAGAAGAAAAATTGCTACTGTCAATAAGCCGATAAATTCAGTCGTGTTTTCAAATGATATGTTCGATACTATTGCATCTGCAAGATAAATGAATGTGGGAATTGCAGGAGGTATAAGAAGAACGGAAAAAATAACTATACATATTGCCATTTGCAGCTTTTTCTTTTTTACTGTTTTTTCTTTTGCTTTAATAGCTTGTATAATATTTTTTTCTGCAATTTCGGTGAGTTTTTTCTCTTCAATTCTTTTTCCTGCCAGAAGCTCATTAACGCTTACTCGAAAAAAATTACTTAATGCCAAAAGAGAGTTAACATCGGGAAAACCTTTTCCTGTTTCCCAACGAGAAATTGCCTTATCTGAAACATTTAAATTTTCAGCTAATTCCTTTTGGGTAAGACTTTTTTCTTTTCTTAATTCACAAATGAATTTACCGCATTCCTTTGATGTCATAATATCACCGCCTTGCATATTTATGCTAACAAAACAAATAAAAATAGTCAACCTATGAATCGTAGAGTTTGGAATAAATGCGGAATGCGGAGTGCGGAATTCGGAATTAAGCTTCGCAAAAGGTAGAGACAGAGCAATAATTATCCCTCTTTTTTCGTGAAACGAAAAAGGAGGGGGGCTGTCTTAACGGTGGGTGGTACAATGGATACAAAACAAAAAGCACTACAAAACGATTGCATTTTTTAAAAACGGATATTATAATTGTGATATAAAAAATAATAGGTGAAAAATAAAATGGAAAACAGTTTTGAAGAAATAATTCAATATGCAAAAATATATTCTGACCCACCCGAAAGAATCCGAGAGGGTTGCAGGGCAATAATAGTTAAAGATAATAAGGTTCTTTTATCCTGGGAAGAGAGAAAAAATGTTTATATGAGTCCCGGTGGTGGACTTGAAAACGGGGAAAGCCTTGAGGAATGTGTTGTAAGAGAGCTCAGTGAGGAAGCAGGCTACAAGGTCAAGATTATAAAACCCTTTGTAAAAGTCAATGAATATTGCTATGAGACCCTTTGGGTAAATAATTATTTTATTTGTGAAATAGAGGGTGAGTGCGAAAGGCACTTAACTGAAAGCGAGATTTATAACAGAGTCAAACCTGTTTGGGTTGAAATAGATAAGGCTATTGAAATTTTCGGTGAATATGACAGCAAAACTGTTGACCACGCAAGCCTTTATTTACGAGAATATACAGTTCTTAATAAATTAAAAGACCTTTGTTGACACCGAAAAATATATATGCTAAAATACAACTTACGTAAAAAGTTAGTAATAATGCAGAAAACGAAATTGAAACTTTCACCTCTTCACTATTCACTCTTACTTCTTAATAAAATATGCGGGGATGGCGGAACTGGCAGACGCGTATGATTCAGGTTCATATGAACGTAAGTTCTTGAGGGTTCAAGTCCCTTTTCCCGCACCAAATCAATATAATCCGAACCTCTTTCCTTTGGGAGATGGGCTCGGATTTATTGCTTTTATATATGGTGATTGTTTTTGTAGTTTAGATATGATATAATGAAGAAAATTTTGATTGGACAAAATATTATGAAAAAGAAAAAGGCAAATAAAAACTCTCTTATATACAGATGGACTAATGATAAAAATCCAGTTAGGGTAAGCGGTAAGTCATCTAAAAATATAATAGAAATCAAGCATGTAACTGGTATTGAAGAAGTATTAAGCGAAAAGGAAATACAACCAAATGAACAGAAAAATTAAAAAACTTGATACAACTATAAAAAAGATATGGATAGAAGATGTTGCTGATGACTACGACCGTAATCTTATTTTAAATGAAGATACTTTAAAGAATGTTTTGTATTTTTATCTTCGTACTTGTTTTGAAAAAACACCTGAGCTTGAGGATTTTTGCATTTTTACAGAGTGTACACATTACGGTTTTTCAGCATTGAACTATACTCCTGATATGGTTGTCGTTGATACAAAGACAGACAAAATTGTTGCTATTTTTGAGTTAAAATATAAATCAAGGAATTGCCACCATGTTGAAAATTTAGTCTATTATGATTTTCACAAATTGAAAGATTATATGGATACTCTTGATACAGTACATAGTGATTGCCAATACTACATTGCGGCAATAACCTTAGGCGAGTTTGACAGAGCAAATTGGCTTGATGGCAGAAGCAAATGGGCAAAGGGTAAAGTGGCCGAATTTATTGCTTATGAGCCTGATGGTGTTATTGATTTTCTAGTTATTCCACATAATGAGTAATCGGCTCATCTTTAGCCTTGTAGAATGCATTGTACCGTCTTTATGGTGGTGAGCACTGCGCCCTTATAGAATCTTTAGATATAGGTTGTTAACCCGCACAATCGCTCAAAGCCTCATATATTAAGGCTTTGGGCTTTTTTATTTGTTAAGTGGTTTATTAAAAAGTGGGTTCGGGCTTCTGCCCGTAATTGCAGTGGTTGGACAGCCGACTGCTCTGATTGCCCCAGCTAAAGCAGGGATTTTTGCCACTACCTTTTTTGTTTATAGCAGTACATTTTTTTGGCAAAAGAGCAAATAATTAATACTCACATTAAATTATTGATATTTCACATCAAATGTGGTAAGATAATAAGCAAGATAATAAGCAAGTTAATTGGAGTTTTTTATGTCAGATTACACACCACCATACGAGATTACAGATAAAATTCTGAGCCTTGTTGCATCAATTTCAGAAAAAATCGGCAGAGTTACAGAACGCAGTAATCTTGAGTCAAAACCACATTTGAGGAAAAACAATAAAATCAAATCCATACATTCATCCCTTGCAATTGAGGCTAACTCTCTTTCATTAGGTGAGGTTAAGGATGTTATTAACGGCAAGACTGTTCTTGGTGCAGAAAAAGAAATCCAAGAGGTAAAAAATGCATATGCCGCTTATGAGGAAATATCAACTGTTGATGTATATAGCATTAAAGAATTGAAACGCCTTCACGGGATTATGACAAAATATCTTGTGGATACGAGCGGTGATTTCCGTCTTGGTGAAGAGGGTGTTTTTGCAGGGGATAAATGCATATTTATGGCGCCACCTGCAAAATTTGTTCCTGAACAAATGGAAAGCTTGTTCAGTTGGATGAGAAAAAATAAAAATATAGTTCATCCTTTAATTCTTGCTGCAGTCTTTCATTATGAATTTGTTTTTATTCATCCCTTTACAGATGGTAACGGAAGAATGGCAAGGCTCTGGCATTCTGCAATTCTTGCAAAATGGCAACCGATTTTTGAATTCACCCCTATAGAAAGCCAGATAGAAAAATTCCAAAGCGGTTATTATGATGCAATTTCAAAATGCCATATAGACGGAACAAGTACTGCGTTTATCGAATTTATATTAGAACAGATAAATGCAATTCTTGATGAAGTGGGTAGTTCTATCACTTCACCGGGAAGCAACATTTCCGAATATGTTACAAAGCTCCTTAATGTAATGGAATTTGACACACCATATACTGCAAATGAGATTTTATCTCTTTTGGGATTGAAATCAAAAGAAACATTAAGAAAAAATTATCTTAACCCTGCAATCAGTGATGGATTTGTTATTATGACTCAACCTGATAAACCTAATAGCAGAAACCAACGATATATAAAAAAATAGAACGAAAGCAGAAATTGAAAAGCAAAACCCTTGATTATACCGGGTTTTTGGCTTATCACCAAAAAAAATATGGAGAGTATGATGAACAAGGAAAATAAAAAATATCTAATACCCACGCTTGTTGCTGTAGTGCTTATGTTTGTGTGGATTTTTGTCACCGTAGTTCTTACAGGCGGGCGTGAGATTTCGGATTTTACCGATACAGATAAAATGTTTTTTACGGGTTTTATAATTGTTGAATTATTAACAGTGACTTCTATTATACTTTTTATCGTTAAAGCACAAAAGCTTGTTAATAAAAACAATACCAACGTTGAAAGTAATATAAAAATGCCTGTTGATAAACGCAGAGTTGCACTTACTGTTGCATCTTTTATAGCAATAATTGCAACTATGTTTGGTGGTATTTTTGCAAAAAAAATATTTGACACTTTTTCGGAAAATATAATCGGTATTATTGCTATCTCCACATTACTTTTACCGGTTTTATTTTTAATAATAAATGTTATTGCGAATCGCATCTATGTCAAAAAATTAAATCAAAAATCTATTGCCGAAAATCAACAATACTGGCTTGCACACCGTGATAACCCCGAAAAAACTATAGCAAAAAAACTATATTTATTGAAAATGCTTATAATAATCAATGATTTTTATAGTGTGCTTTTGGCTGTTTGCGCATTTGTTTCAGCATTCTTTTTGGGTGTTATCAGTGATGGTGGTGATTCTGTTGCCCCGTTGTTCGTTTGCTTTATGATTATTTCAGGTGCTACATTAAGAATACGACTTAAAACACCCGGAAAGATTTTTGAAGAGGATAAAACTTATGTTTCTGAAAGTGATTATCCTGTTCTCTACGATTTAGCAAAAAACGCTGCAGTTGCAACAGGCTGCACAACAAAAATTAAAATTGCAATACTTGATGATTTCAATGCAGGCTCTGCCAACATTAATAACACAATTTCAATTCAGCTTGGTGCACTTTTGCTCAATGTGTTATCAGAAGATGAATTATATTGTGTTTTGCTGCATGAGTTCTCCCACATAAAAGATGAAGTTAACCGCGAAAAAATTAATGACTACTACCAGTATATATGTGATGTTCACAATAATAGTATAACAAATATTTATTCAAGCATCACAAGGCATCTGTTTACTTTCATTGATGTTTATTTTAATGTACATTACAAATTATATTTATATGCGGTATCATTAGTTCGCGAAGGTGCTGCAGATGAGGCTATGTTGATATACGGCAACAATGAAATTGCAGCCTCCTCATTGATAAAAATCAAATATTATGAGCTTTATGATTGGGAAAAAGGCACCTACGACGCACCCTGTAATATGCTATCAGAGGACTATGACACTGATTCATTGAACACTGACGTGCTGAAATTCAAGAAAGCAATACAACTGAACGCTGAAAAATGGAATGGCCTTATAAACAAAGAAATCCTTTCACGCAGTGCTACACACCCCACTTTAAAAATGAGACTTGAAAGTCTGGGGGTAAATGAACTTAGAATCTTGTATCCCGAAAGTTCAAAGGAATATGTTTCGGAATGTAAAAAAGCCATTGAATACGTAAGTTCGTTAATTGCCCAGCAAAGCAAGGAGTCTTATGAGGAATACCGTAAATACTATTACATCGAATCAAAAGAATTGGTTGAAAAATGGGAAAATAACGGCAGACACATAATAGCAGAAGAATACAGCGATGTATGTGATGCTTTGCGCCGTTTGGGCAGAAACACCGAGGCTTTTGAATTATGTGAAAATGCTATCAAAGTTCTTGATGATGTTGGTTCGTGCTACGCACACTTTATGAAGGGTTGCTATTTGTTGCATTCTTTTGATGAAACCGGTATAGACTATATTTACAGAGCTATTGAAACAAATCACAACTATATTGATGAGGGCCTTAAGGTAATAGGTCGTTTCTGTTGCCTTACAGGACAGGAAGATCAATTGGAAATTTATCGTGAACGTGCAATTGCCTTGGCACAAGAAAACGAAATATACTCCGAAGCCAGTGTTCTTAATAAAAAAGACAAGCTTTCAACTGAAGTTCTTCCGGAAGGTATGCTTGAAGATATACTTGAACATATCACATCTGAGTGTAGCGACAACATAGAAAAAATTTATCTTGTAAGAAAAACAATAACCGACAACTTTTTCACAAGTGCATTTGTTATAAAAATGACTCCTGATACAGATGATGATACCCGATACAAAATTTTACATAAGGCCTTTAATTATCTTGATACTTGTAGTGATTGGCAGTTTTCCTTATTTGATTACGAGGATGTGAAAAATGTTAAAATAGAGAATATTGACGGCAGTTGTGTTTATTCACAGTAACGCTTCCGGTTTTCTGACAGTTCAGAATATATTCTTTGTTGTTTTAAACAAAACCCTTATGAACACTCGCATCAAAACCGAAGTTCACACAACAGTGTGGCCTTCGGTTTTTTGTTCATTCTTTGTTCACAATTTTTGATGTAAATTCAACATTTAATACAACAGGTGTTTAATGTTTCAAAAAACGGGAGTTTTTTTACAGATTCGCTTGACTTTGTCGGAAAAAACCATTATTATCAAACTACACGATTAGCGTTAAAACAGATTATTTGAGTTTTTTAAAAATTCATAAATTGTCTTTTTTACATAAAATGTTCTTTAAAAAGAACAGAAAGAGGTTGCCAATGGGCACAAAATGTAATTATTTTTCAACAATGAAGGCTATATCTTTAATAGATTTGCCTATGGAAGAAAAAACCTGGCTTCAGCATTATGGTGATATGCCAGAGCATATGTGCTACCGCGAGGGTTCAATTTATGAGCTCTTAAAAGAGATGGTTGATAAACAGCCCGATGCACCCGCATTGGAGTTTTTTGATACAGTTTACAGCTTTGAAGCATTGGACGAAAACATTAATATTGTTGCTAATGCCCTTAAAAAATTGGGTGTTGTTGAGGATGAAAGTGTTACTGTTTGTATGCCCAATATGCCTGAGGCAATTTTCCTTATTTATGCTATAAATAAAATTGGTGCTGTTGCAAATGTTATTCATCCTTTAAGCGATGCAAACGAAATCAGAAATGCGGTCTCTCTTACAAATTCAAGCCTTATTTTCACAACAGATGTTTCCTATAAAACTGTTAAAGATGCTTGTGTTGATAAGGTTGTTGTTTGTGAAGTAAGTATGAGTATGCCGCCTGTTCTGAAAACTCTTTATAATTTAAAGAGCAGAAAGAATATGAAATACAGTTCTGATACAATTACCTGGAAAAAATTTGTTTCGGATATGGGTACAATTGCTCCCTCTGTCAAGAGAAACAGAGATGATGCTGCGGTTCTTATTTACAGCGGTGGTACAACGGGCAAATCAAAGGGTATCGTGCTTTCAAACCTTTGCTTTAATTCCCTTGCAATTCAATGTATTGCAGTTTGTCCCGAAGCAAGGCCAGGTGCCTCTATGATGTCCGCACTTCCCATTTTTCATGGTTTTGGACTTTGCGTTGCAGTTCATGCTCCTCTTTGCTTAGGTATGAAATGTATTCTTATCCCCAAAATTGATGTTAAAAAGCTTAACGAAACAATAAAAAAGAAAAAACCTACTATTGTTCCTGCAGTTCCCACTATGTTAAAGGCGATTACCAATAACAAAAACTTAGGTCCTGACAGTTTCAAGAGCGTTAAGGTTATACTCAGCGGTGGCGACTATTTGAGTGACGATTTAAGAGCGAAGGTTATTGATTATTTCCGTTCCTGCGGTTCAAAAGCTCATATAAGAATTGGTTACGGTCTTTCTGAAGCAACTGCATTTTTTACTGCAACTGCTTACGGGGCGGAAGATATTGACAATATCGGTATCCCTAACCCCGATACACATATCAGAGTTTGCGACCCTGTTACAAACGAAAAGCTTCCCGATGGAGAAATTGGTGAAATCTGCGTTAACGGCCCCACTGTTATGCTTGGTTATGTTAACGATAAGGAAGAAACCGATAATGCAATAAGAACTCATGCTGATGGAACACAATGGCTTCACACAGGAGACCTGGGTTACCTTGAAAACGGTGTTTTGCATTTCACATCCCGTCTTAAAAGAATGATAATATCTAACGGCTATAATATTTACCCAACAGAGCTTGAAAACATTCTTAACAAGTGCAAATATGTTGCATCCAGCGTTGTTGTTGGTATTAAAGATAAGGTTCGTGAAGAAGCACCCAAAGCGGTTATCGTTCTTAAAAATGGTGTTCAGCGAACTGCAGAAATTGAAAAAGAAATCAAAGATTTCTGCAAAAAGAATATTGCAAAAAATGCACAGTTCAAGGAAATTGAATTTACTGATGCATTACCCACAACAAAAATCGGTAAAGTAAACTACCGTATGTTTGAAAAGAAAAAAGATAAAGAAAACGCGGAAGCTGTTGAAGAAAAAGAAACAGTAAGCACAGAGAAAGAGTAAGCTTTAATTTAAGGGGCTGTAAAAAAACGTTCGTTTTTTTACAGCCCCTTGATTTAATTTTATTTTACAACTTTAAGTGTTTTATAACCGCTTAAGGTTTTTCCGTTAACTGCTCTTACACGATAAGAATATGTTGTGTTGCGTTTTAAAGCAGTATCTTTATAGGAAAGCTCAGTTGTTGTGGCTAACTTTGTCCATTTTGATTCACCACTTGCTTTTCTGTAAACCGCATACTCTTTTGCACCGGTGATTTCGTCCCAAGAGAATTTAACAGATTTTGAGTATTCTTTTACATTTGCATTAGGTGCACCGAGGTGCTTGATTTTAAGACCTGTTTTATTATATGAACTATTGGTATTGCTCTTATATGCCTTAACTGTGTAGGTGTAAGTTGTGCCGGATTTTGCAGTTTTATCTATATAAGTAGTTTTAGCGGTTGTTCCTAAATATTTATAGCTACCGCTACCTGTTTTTCTGTAAACCTTATAACCCTCTGCGCCACTTACTTTTTCCCAAGAGAATTTAACACCCAAAGTAGTGTTATTCACTGAAGAAAGTTTGGGAGCAGAAAGAAAATATTTGCTTACTACATTATAACCGCTCATTGTTTCGCCTTTACCTGACATAACGCGATAATAATATTTCTTGCCGCTTTTTGCAGTTTTATCTGTAAAGGATGTGCCGGTTACTGTATCGATATAACTCCATTTTGATGAGCCTGATGTTTGGCGATAAATTCTATATTTAGTTGCACCGGCAATTTTTCCCCAGCTAAGATAAACACCTTTTGTTGTGCTTTTTATGCTGACATCGGGAGCAGAATAATAAGTGTGAGTTACACCTGTTGAATTAAATTTGCCCCAACCAACAAAGTTGTAAGCTTTTACGGTGTAGATGTATTTCTTTCCGCTTTTTGCAGTTTTATCTATGAAAGAGGTTTCATCTGCACCAATTGTGTCAAGTCGGGTCCAGTTTTTGGCGCCTTCCACTTTTCTGTAAATTCTGTATCCATCTGCAACAGGGTCAGCGGACCAGGATACTTTTACACCTTGATTTGTGTTTTTGGCGGTAATGTTTTTAATTTTTTTCGGTTCAACTATTGAACCACCATTGTTGATTGTTACATTAGAATAAATAGACGCGTTTGCAAAATCCTTTTCATCAATTTTAAGTGGTGTTAAGCCATCAAGACTTGTTCTTGTAGTATCCTCAATAGCAATTAAACCATAAGTGGGGTGGTCTATAAAACTATACACATATGTATCAACGCCTGATACTACATTACCATTTTCGTCTTCATCCTCATAAAAATATTGCTCAAAACCATATTTTGTTCCATTTTCATCTACGCAAAGATCAAAGGGATCTTTTTCATAAGGGTCAAAAATGTATTTGTATGAGTCATCTTCTTCATCGGGGTAATCTGTGTAACCAATATAATAACCCAAATTCTCATCATACATGGGTTCATATTCAGTCATAACAGTAAATCCGTCCAGAGAAACGGCTTCACCATTTGCATATTCGTTCAAGACATAGCAATCGAGAATTTCATCATAAGTAACGGAATAAACACAGTATTTACCAGTGAAATCGTAGGTTTCTTCGTCATATTCTTCATCGGCGACATAATAAACGCCATCTTTTTTCAAACCGAATTCATACCAATCGTAGCAATTCCATTCTAAATCATATGCTTCGATTTGTTCGTAATAATCGACTGTGAATGTCTCAAATTTTACATTATTACCTGTAACTGTTCCGCCTAATTTTATAATATCAGCAGGGTTTAAGCATGCTGATGAATAAATATCAATTGCAGGAATTTCAAAATCAGGGTCTGCATAAGCTTTGAGTTTAACAGTTTCCTCAATAGTTAAGGTTGAATTGGTTTCGTTTGCATCAATATAGATGCCGTAAAAATCTTTGGTTCTGTTAACAACTAATTCACCATTACCTGTAATTGTTATAGATCCGCCTCTTGTTACTGCGGCAGAGGAAATTTCGCCCAATTCATTATAGCCGATAAGGTTGATTTTGAAATCGTCTCCCATTGCTATAAGCTTAAGAGAGGCATATTTGGCTGTAACGTTTTTAAGTGTAAGTGTGTTTGTTTCAAGGTCGTATGAAGCCCCCGAGAATGTTTTGGAAGGTTCGTATCCGTCAAATTCGGGATATAAAACCGCAGTTTCCCCGATTGTAACATCTTCCTCTTCGCCCGGAACTAAATTCATAAAAATAATTGCAGAGGTTTGATAAAGGAGAAGATCCGTAATATCGTTGTTTTCAGGGTCAAAGGGATGAGGTCCGTTTTCTGCAAATACTGTTATGGGGGTCATAATAGAGAAAACTAAAAGAACTGCTAAAATCAAACTTAAAAACTTTTTCATATTTTCCACTCCTTTTTATTTTTGTGGTTCAACATTAAAATATCACAAAGTAAGGTCTATAACAATAGAAATTTGTCATTTGTATTAATTTTGTAACCTTAAAGGTCAGGTGACAATGAAACGTAAAAAGAGTTAACCGCAAATCAGGTTAACTCTTTTTGTGTCATTTGATTTTTATTGTTTTAATTTCCCAAGGTTTAAAAATTAATATATTGTCGGTTATTTCTGTTGTTTCTTTACCCAGCAAATCAGTTTCAAAGGTTGTTTTTCCGAAATTCATATTTAATTCTATTTTTTCCTCTGTGTCAGAGAAATTGCAGAAACGAGCTAAAATATGGTTCTCTTCGGGGTAAAGAGCAGTAAGAATAACATTTTTATTATCAGTATTAATATTCGCAAAAGAACATTCTGTCATATTGCCGTTACCAACGGATAAAGCCATAGCACTTGGGGCATAAGCATAAGAAAGAGCATTTTTGTGAAGCTCTGCTTCGGAAAGCTCGCTTTCAAAGGGGAATAAAGAAAATTCATTTTCAAAAACTCCGTTGAGAATTCTGTCACCGCAAAGATATTCGTTTGAATAAATGAGTGGAATATGAACTTGGTTTCCTGAAACTGCTGCACCCATACAGCCTTTATTGAAGACCCCAAGACCGTTTTGCTTATCTTTGAGAGAAACCCAATAAATACCGTGATAATAGGTTGTGGAGTTAAAAGACTCTTCGGGAGTTACATCAACATCAAGGATGATTTTATCATCGGGATACCAATATTCTTCGGTTTTTCTTAAAGCACCGTTCCATTCTGAGATTGAATAGGGTAAATCTCGGAACATTTTTCTGTCTTTGGAAAGGCAAGGATTTATAACAAAGCAGATTTTATCTTCGTGGTGATGTCCGTTAACGGTAAGGGGAACAGGCTTACCGTGAGTGATATCAGTTCTGCCAACTTTCTGACCCTGCACATCAAACTTTGTTTTAAAATCAATTCTTTTATCGTTTCCGCTAAAATGCATCTGCACCTCATAGGGAACGGAACCGATTTTACCCTTCTGAATTGCTGTTGCAGAGCAGGAGGCTATTTTTACTTCCCATACTCCCTTTGATGTGTAGTCAGCATCATCAACAAAGCCGGTGAAAAGAACGCCGTTGCCGTTGTCGCATAAGATTTTTCCGCTTTTTATATCCTTAATGTATGCAATTCCGTCAGCTGTAAGCTTGATTTCATAGTTGGGTGTTGTTAGAGTTTCGTCATTTTCAGCCCAACAGAAAGGCAATTTTGAGATGGCTTCTTTTTCTTTAAGAATATATGATTTTGCGGTGAATGGAGGTAACTGAATATGTGCTCGGAGCACTTTTTTAGTTCCGCCCGCAACTATTTCACTTTCAATTTCTATTTCACCGTCATAAGCACAATAATCCTTTTCAACGGTAGCCTCAACCCATTCATCAATGGGGAAAGAGTGAGTATTTATAACTAAAAGACTTTCGTTGTTCTTATGAGCAAATTTTGATGCAATAAACTTCAGAGACTCTTCTTTGACAAATTTTGATGCTTCAAGAGACGTGGGGATAAATCTTCTTGAAAGGTCAAGAAGACCGCAAATTGTAACATCGTGGTGCTCTGCTGCAAGAATGTATTTCCATGCGTATTCGGATTTCTCCTGAAGGGATTTTCCGCCAAGCATAACAGAAAGTGCGTTAAGCTTTTCTGCCTGAACAGCCTGAACCTCACCCTGACGGCAACCGTTGAAAATTTCATTTCCGCAATATCCCCAAGGCATCTGAACGTGGAAATCGTTGTCTGTTGTAGGCATTTCTTCTTTTGCTTCGCCATATATTTCGGGAAGCTCTTCAAGAAGAACGTATTGATAATTTTCCTTGCTTTGAGTATGTTCAATAACAGATTCAACAGGCTGGGTTAAATCATCATATCTTGAAGCGAGAAGAGGCTCGTATTTTTCAAACATTTTCTCAAAATCTTCAAGAGAATAAAGGTCGGAATCAACGGGCCAACGGGAAAGAATCCAGTTGTCAACTGTGGTGCAGTTGAAGCCTCTGCCTTGCTTTTCGTATGTAGGAACTGCAGGAATTGAAGTGCCGTCTTTACCAATCCATTTGCCCCAGGCGCAGTCAAAGGTTCTGGGGTAACCATAGCCCATAACATGAGAACGCAAAATAGCAGCTTCATAACCGCATTGCGAAATTAATTGGGGTGTCTGATTGTGAAGAGCAAATTCAGAAATGGCATATACATTGGGTGTTTTACCGAAATAATCTAAATTTGTTCTTACTGCATAAAGGAGCTGACGGGCATTTGACTCTTCGGAAATGGTAAGAGCTAAGGGTTGACCGTAGGTAGTTGCACCTAAACCAACTCTATCCGGATATTTTTCCAGAAGCTTTCCTATAAGCTCAACAACCTCGGGGTCTTCCTTTGAAAACTCATCGAAAGTAAATGATTCGTAATCAAGTCCTATTTTAAGAGTAGGGTATTTTTCCAACCACTCAAAAAGCTTTTTTAAACGAGGTTTAACTTCATTTTTCCAAAGCACATAACCACCGTGCTCGTAAGTAAGAATGTATAATTTTTTATCACTCATAAACAACACCTGCCTATGAATTCAGTATATATTTTTAATGCTTTATTGTCAATAAAAAAGGCAACTCTCAAAGATAAGAGTTGCCAAAAAATTAATTGTTGTAGAGAGGATATTTATCGCAGATTCTTGCAACGTTTTTGATGATGTAATCTTTACTGTTTTCAAAATCTGTTGCGGCAAGCTTGATATATTCTGCAATATCAACCATGTCCTGTGCCTCAAAGCCTCTTGATGTAACTGCTGCTGTACCGATACGGATACCGCTTGTAACGAAGGGCTTTTCAGGGTCGTTGGGGATAGCATTTTTATTAACTGTAATGTGAACCTCGTCAAGACGGTGTTCAAGCTCTTTACCTGTAATGCCCAGGCTTCTTAAGTCAAGGAGTAAAAGGTGGTTATCGGAACCGCCTGAAACAATGTTAACACCCTGAGCAATAAGTGCATTTTCAAGAGCTTTACAGTTAGAAATAACTTTTTTACCGTATTCCTTGAATTCGGGCTTAAGTGCCTCACCGAAGCAAATTGCCTTTGCGGCAATAATGTGCATAAGAGGACCGCCCTGAATACCGGGGAAAATAGCTTTGTTTACTTTCTTTGCAATTTCTTCATCGTTTGTAAGAATAATACCGCCACGAGGACCGCGAAGAGTTTTGTGGGTTGTTGAGGTAACAACATGAGCATAGGGAACGGGAGAGGGGTGCATACCTGCGGCAACAAGACCTGCAATATGCGCCATATCTACCATAAAGAGTGCGCCTACTGAATCTGCAATTTCACGGATTCTTTTGAAATCAATAATTCTTGAGTAAGCAGATGCACCTGCAACAATAAGCTTGGGGTTGCATTCTTTTGCTTTTTTCTCGAGAGCATCATAGTCAAGAAAACCTTTTTCATCAACGCCGTAGCTCTGGAAATCAAAATAAGAACCACTTACGTTTACAGGTGAGCCGTGAGTAAGGTGTCCGCCGTCTGCAAGGCTCATACCGAGAACTGTGTCACCGGGCTGAAGAAGTGCAAAATAAACTGCGAAGTTTGCCTGAGAGCCGGAATGAGGTTGAACATTTGCATATTCGCAACCGAAAAGCTTTTTAAGCCTTTCAATTGCAAGGTCTTCTGCAATATCAACATATTCGCACCCTCCATAATATCTGCGAGAGGGGTAACCTTCTGCATATTTATTTGTGAAGATGCTACCGCTTGCAGCCATAACTGCTGCGGAAGTGTAGTTTTCACTTGCAATAAGTTCAATATTTCTGCTTTGACGAACCTGCTCTTTCTCGAATGCTTCAAAAAGTTCGCTATCAGCATTTTTGAGAAGCTCAAAATCTTTTTCAAGATAACTGTTCATTGGGGAATACCTCCTCAAATTTAATTAATTTAACCTTGCCTATATAATACCTTAAAACAAAAAGTATTTCAATATAAATAATTATTTAACAATAAGTTCTGTGATATTAACATAAACAAGGGGAAATCAGCTAAGATTTTTAGAATTTTTTATATTGCCAAGTGGCAAAATAGTGGTATAATTACAATGAGTAAGTTTGATTAATTAATTTTATTACAAACTATGAGGGTGATGTAATGAACAAACAAGAACTTAAGAATAAAATTATTGAGGCAAAAAAGGCAACCGATACAGTTATTCTTGCCCACACTTATCAGGAACCGGATATTATTGATATTTCGGATGTTACGGGTGACAGCTTCTTTTTAAGCAAGAAAGCTGCAGAGCTTAAAGCCAAAAGAGTTGTAATGTGCGGTGTTCGTTTTATGGCAGAAAGTGTGAAAATTCTTTCTCCTGAAACCGAAACAATTCTTCCCGTTGCAACTGCAACTTGCCCTATGGCAGAGCAGATTGCCCCTGAAAGAGTAAGAAAATTTAAGGAAGAAAATCCCGATACTGAAGTGGTTGCATATATTAACACAACTGCCGCACTTAAAGCGGAATGTGATGTTTGTGTAACAAGCTCTTCAGCAATAAAAATTGTGAATAAACTTCCTGCAGAAGAAATTCTTTTTATTCCTGACCAGCATTTAGGTTCTTTTGTTCAGAAAAGTATTCCCGAAAAGAAATTTATTTTCTGGGATGGCTATTGTCCTGTTCACGCTCAGCTTACAAAAGAGGATGTTTTAAAATGCAAAGCAGAGCATCCCGATGCAGTTTTTGCAGTTCATCCTGAATCCCCCAAAGAAGTTGTTGAGCTTGCAGATATGGTAGGCGCAACAAGTGAAATTATTAGCTATGCAAAAGCTCAAAAAGGTAAGGTTATTATCGGAACAGAGAGAGGCGTTGTTGATTACCTTGCCATTAATGAAGAAAATGGCGATAGATTTATTCAACTTGCCCCTGAGAAGCTCTGTTGCGAAGATATGAAAAAAATCACTCTCGAGGATGTCTATAAAGCCATAGTCGGAGAGGGTGGAGAAAAGGTAGAATTAGACGAGGATTTACGCAAAAAAGCACTTAAAAGCATAAATCGTATGCTTGAATTGGGGTAAGAAAATGAAGCTTTCCGAATTAAAAAAACATTATAGTGTAGTCATTGTGGGTAGCGGACTTGCAGGGCTTTACGGAGCACTGAACTTTCCCGAAGACATTGATGTTCTTATGCTTTCCAAAAAGGAACGGCACCAGTCCAACAGTTCCTTGGCGCAAGGCGGTGTTGCTTGTGTGCTTGATTTGGAAAGCGATAGTTACGATTTGCATATTGAAGATACACTTATTGCAGGTGGCAGAGTAAATGACATTGATGCTGTAATCCAGCTTGTTGAAGAGGGCCCCGGTGATGTTTTAAGAACAATTGACTACGGCGTTGAATATGACCGTGATGAAAAGGGTGAACTTATTAAAACCCTTGAGGGTGGGCATTGCAGAAGAAGAATTGTTCACCATAAAGATACATCGGGAAAAGAAATGGTGGATAAGCTTGTTCTTGCTGTTGAACGGCTTCCCAATGTAACTCTTTCGGATGAAACGATGGTAACCTCAATGAGTCGTATCAAAAACGGTTTTAAAATTGAGATTATGCGTGATAATGAGCACAAAACAATTTATGCAGACTTTGTGCTTCTGGCATCAGGCGGTATCGGCAGAGTTTATAAATACACAACTAACCCATCAGTTGCAACAGGTGACGGAATACGTCTCGCCTATGAAATGGGTGCATCAATTAAAAATTTAAGTTATGTTCAGTTCCATCCAACTGCCTTTAATGGTGCAAACAGAGAGCAGTTTTTAATCAGTGAAGCAGTAAGAGGTGAGGGTGCATATCTTCTTAACTCCAACAAAGAGCGATTTATGGACAGATATGACAGTCGCCTTGAGCTTGCGCCCAGAGATGTGGTTTCCCGTTCGGTTATTATGGAGTCAAGGAGACTTGGCAGCAACAATTTCTATCTTGATATTCGCTATAAAGGTGAAGAATATCTTAAAAAACGCTTCCCGGGTATTTATGCAGGATGCTTAAGTCAGGGTGTTGATATTTCAAAGGATTTAATTCCTGTTTTCCCCTGCCAGCATTATCTTATGGGTGGCATTGAGGTGGATTTGAATGCAAGAACAACTCTTCCCCGACTTTATGCCGCAGGTGAATGTGCCTGCACGGGTGTTCACGGTAAGAATCGTCTTGCAAGCAATTCTCTTTTAGAGGCACTCGTTTTCGGAAGAAAAGCGGCGGAAGACATAACTCGTTGCATAAGAGCAGGATTTTATAAATTAACTGTTCCTGAGGAGAAAGAGCCTGACAGAACCGGAGCACCTCTTCCAAAAGGAACAAGAACGGAAATTCGTGATATTATGCAAAGAGCATATTTCGTAATTCCTGATGAGGGTGCAATTTCCCAAGGTAAAAAACGAATTGAAAATATACTTAACAGGCTGAAAAATGGTAAGTTTGCAGTAACTGCAGATTATTGCGAGGCGCTTTCACTTGCCACTGTAGCCTATATAATTCTTCAGGAGGTTGACAAATGATTTTACCACAGTTTTATATTGATGATTTAATTAAAAACGCTATTACAGAGGATATTAACTACATTGATGTTGCAACTGATTATCTTCTTTATGAGGGCGCAGTCAGCGAAGCATATTTTATTGCTAAAGCCGATGGTGTGCTTTGCGGTGCAGAAATTGCAATGAGAGTTTTTGAACTCCTTGACGACCAATTTACTTACACACTTTACAAAAAAGACGGCGATGAAGTTAAAAATGGCGACCTTATTGCAGAATTCAAGGGCAGAACAGTTAAGCTTCTTAAAGGCGAAAGAACTGCTCTCAACCTTATTCAGCATATGAGCGGTATTGCAACTCTCACAAATGAATGTGTAAAGCAGACCGAAGGTACAAGAGCAACAATTGCAGACACAAGAAAAACTCTTCCGGGGCTTCGTTCTCTTCAGAAATATGCAGTAACCTGCGGTGGTGGAAGAAATCATCGCTATAATCTTTCCGATTGCGCTATGCTTAAAGATAACCATATTGACGCAAAAGGCGGAATTACTGCGGCAGTTATGGCACTTCGTGAGAAAATCGGTCATACAGTTAAAATTGAGGTTGAAACAAGAACTTTAGCAGAGGTCGAAGAGGCAGTTTCAGTTGGTGCGGATATTATTATGCTTGATAATATGGATAACGAAACAATGAAACGTGCAGTTGAAATTGTTGACGGTAAAGCACTTCTTGAAGCTTCCGGTAATCTTACAAAAGAAAGAATTAAAAGTGTTGCGGAATTAGGCGTTGATATTCTTTCAATCGGTGCTCTCACTCATTCTGTTACAGCCTTTGATATCTCAATGAAAATTAAAAAATAATAGGTGTATTATGGACTATAAATATAAAAATTCTGCTCTTTCCCCTGAGGAAAGAGCAGAAGATTTACTCTCTTTAATGACTTTAGAGGAAAAGGTAGCTCAGATTGATATTCTTCGTGGTGTTGAATATGCAACTGTTCCCAACACATTGAACCATTGCTGTATTCACGAAAGCTCCGATGTAGAATATGAAAAATTTGAGAAAACAGTTGGTGACAGAGGTATAGGTTTTATTCACGATTCCTATACAATTCCTGCAGTTTTCAACAAATTTCAGAAATTTCTTGTTGAAAAAACGCGGTTAGGTATTCCTTGTATATTTACAGGGGAAGCGCTCCACGGAATTTCATTCCCGGGTGCAACAATTTTCCCTGTTCCGCTCGGTCTTGGTGCAAGCTTTAACAGAGAGCTTGTTAATAAGACCGGTAAGGCTATCGGTGCAGAAACCCGTGCTTTAGGTATGCAGGAAATTCTTGCTCCCAACCTCGATGTTGCGAGAGAGCCTCGTTGGGGTAGAGTAGAAGAAACCTTTGGTGAAGATACATATCTCTGTTCAGAGATGGGTTATTCTATTATTACAGGTGAGCAGAAAAACGGCGAGTTTGCAAGAAATGATGCGGTATTAACCGAGCCTAAGCACTATTGCGTTCACGGTATACCCGAAAATGGTATCAACTGTGCAAACGCAAGAGTAGGAAAAAGAGAAATTGAAGAATGCTACCTTCCCGTCTTTGAAAAAGCAATCACAAAAGCAGGGGCATATAATGTTATGTCTTGCTATAATTGTATTGACGGTGAGGTTGTTGCAAGCTCAAAATATTATTTAACAGATATTCTTCGCGGCAGATATGGTCTTAAAGGCTATGTCCGTGCAGACTGGGGCTCAATTACAAGACTTGTTACTGCCCACAGAACTGCCGCAAACCATGTTGATGCTATTTGCGATTCTGTTAATGCAGGTCTTGATATGCAGGGCTGTCTTGATTATACACCTGAATTTTGGGAAAGCACTCTTTTGAAGCTTGTTAAAGAAGGCAGAGTTTCCGAAGAGCTTATAAATAGTTCTGTAAAAAATGTACTTAAAGTTAAATTTGAGCTTGGATTATTTGAAAATCCCTACACAGACGAAGAGCGTTATAAAGATGTTATCAGATGTGATGAACATAAAAAAATCGCCCTTGATGGCGCTCGTCAGGCAATGACTTTGCTTGAAAATGACGGTATTCTTCCTCTTAAGAAGGAATATAAAACTATCGCTGTTGTTGGCCCTTCTTCCGCAAGACAGCGAGTTGGTGGTTATTCCTCCGTTCCTTATGGTTACACAGTTAACTCCGTTTATGAAGAGCTTAAAAATGCTTTAGGCGATGATGTAACAATTCTTCAAAGCTCAGGTTGCGGTATCCCTAAAGGCGTTGAAGCGGTTGCTATGGAAGATGGTCAGCCCCATCTTATTGAGGTTTATGACGAGGATGAAAACGGAAGCATTGAGGATGCAGTTAAGGTTGCAGAGAAAAGTGACCTTGTTATTTTCGTTGGTGGTGATAACAACTTCACAAGTGGTGAGGGCCACGACCGTTCTGATTTGGTATTACCCGGAAAACAGAGAGAGCTTATTCTTGAAGTTGCAAAAACAGGTAAGCCCTTAATTCTCGTATTTGAAAACGGCAGAGCAATTGATTTAACAGAGGAAGTTAAGGTTTCAAATGCAATTCTTGTTTCCTGGTTTGGTGGCGAATTTGGTGCAAAAGCAATTGTTGAAACTCTTTTAGGTGAAAATAATCCTGCAGGTCGTGTACCTGTTTCGTTTCCTGCTGATTCCAACAGAATTCCTTGCTACTATTCAATTCTTCCCAACAACACAGAAATGATGTTTGAGGGCGAAAGAGGTCCCCGATATGCTTTCGGTTACGGACTTTCTTATACTGAATTTGAATACAGTAACCTGAAAATTGAAAAGCAATGCAGAACAGACTATAGGGTTACATTTGATGTAAAGAATGTTGGTAAAGTTGATGGTGACGAGGTTACACAGCTTTATGTAAATGACATTGTGTCATCTGTTGTTACACCTCTTAAATTGCTTAAGGGATTTGAAAGAATAAGCCTTAAGGCAGGGGAAACAAAGACCGTAGAATTTAAACTCGATTTTGAATCCTTCCGACTTCTCAATAGAGATTTGGAATGGGTTGTTGAAGATGGTGAGTTTGAAATCATGGTGGGTTCCGCTTCAAGCGATATTAAGTTAAAAGATATAATAAACATATAAAAACAACTGCATTTGATTTTCTTGAAAATCAAATGCAGTTGTTAAATTTAATGTGAAAGTGATTGTTTTTTAGTTTCTCTCTTTTCTCGGAATTTCTTTAAAATAGGAACCTTTATCTGTGGCTCATTATCGTTGCATTTTTCAACAACAATCATATAAATAACCACAAGTAAAAGGTAGGGCATAGGACAGAAAATTCCGGGGTTTACCAAGGACATAAGCTCAAGACTTATGTAGGAAAGGAAAATTGTCATATTGAAAAGCGTTGCATGTTTCCATATTAAAAGGTTTCGTTTTATAAATTGGTAAGTGAAAGAAAGAAGACCTATTATACCAAAGCTACCTGCAATCTGAATTGGTTCACAATGATACCAACAAAGTGAGCCGGGTTTGTTTTTGAAAATATCGCGGTTGGTCATATTGCCGAGACCCGTTCCGAAAATAGGATGGTTGAGGAAGTCTTCAACACCACGGGCATAATGGCGAACACGGGTTTCCGTATCTGCTCCACCCATCAGAAATTCATTAAGAACTTTAAAAACTCGTTGAATTGTGGTGTTCAAAAAACTTGTAATCTCCGGAAGATAAGTAAGAGCAATAAACACAAAGCAACCACAAATAATAAGGTATGCCAGTCGTCTGCGTTTATCATAAAGGATATACATAACCGTACACATAACCATTTCGATAGAGCCGAAAATCATACCACCTCTTGAACCGGTTAAAAGTGTTGCTATGAAGAATATGAATGCCAGAATTGCAGCAGATGATTTACGGTTTCCTAAGAGAAAAGCGAATGGCATCGCCATCATAAGCATTGTTGAGGCATTGTTTCTCCATCTGATATAGAAAATACCACCCTCATCAATAACTGTATTTATGTTTATTATGTAGTGCATAAATACCATAAAAGATACAAACAAGCCTATGACTACCATTACATCTGTGAGCTTTTCTATCAAAGAATAATCTTTATTTGTATTGATTTTTGAATAGAAAAAGCAATATATCAAAAGCATACCGAAGCCGATGCCAAGCATATTGTAAATAGCAGCGCCGCCGAAATAATCCTTGGCAGAAATAACACCGACACCGCCGATTGTTACAGCAACGGACACAAGGAGCATGGGCAGGAATTGAGAACCTTTAATCGTTGGCTTTTTAAAATAAGTTATTATGTTAAATAAAGCCATTGCAACTAAGGGTATTGCAAGATACCATATTTCACCGAAGGTTGATAGAGAGTTATAACACCTTATAGCTATGCAATATGTAAACATTGCCGGAATGAGCATTGCAAAAATATCGCCGCTCAATACAAAAACAACACCTGTGATATAGGCTAAAACGACCGAGCCCCATATATGATATTGGGCTTGGGGAAAATATGAATGCAAGCAAGCAAAAGCCCCTGCTATAACAAACAGGATTGTCATCCACTTTTCGCTTAACAGAAATTTGCGTATTTGTGCAAGCTTCTGTAAAGAATTTTCAGATTTTAGTATATATTCCATTATTACGTACCACTCAAAAATAAATATTCTGTTTAGTCTTTGCCCTTATTATATACTATTTTTGAAAAAACACAATAAATATTACAAAGTTGTAAAAAATCACCCACATAAAGCTATGTGAGTGATTTTATTTATATTACGATAATTCAAACTGTCCCGTATACAGTTTATAGTATTTCCCTTTTTCTTCTAAAAGGGTATCGTGGTCACCTTTTTCGATTATTTCACCATTTTCAAGCACCATAATTGCATTGGAGTTTCTTACTGTTGAAAGTCTGTGAGCAATAACAAAAACCGTTTTGCCTTGCATCAGGGAGTCCATACCTTTTTCAATAAGGCGTTCTGTTCGTGTATCAATTGAACTTGTTGCTTCGTCAAGAATAAGAACAGGCGGGTCTGCAACTGCTGCACGGGCAATAGCGAGTAACTGCCTCTGACCCTGGGACAGGTTTGAACCGTCACCTGTGAGCATTGTGTTATAGCCGTCGGGCAGGCGGGTAATAAAGCTGTCTGCATTGGCAATTTTTGCGGCTTTTACAATATCTTCGTGGGTTGCATCAAGTTTACCATAGCGAATGTTTTCTTCAACTGTGCCTGTGAAAAGGTGAGTGTCCTGAAGAACCATTGCAAGAGAACGACGCAAATCATTTTTTTTGATTTTCTTAATATTTATGCCGTCATATGTGATTTTACCTTCCTGAATATCATAAAAACGGTTAATAAGATTTGTAATTGTTGTTTTACCTGCACCTGTTGAACCAACAAAGGCGATTTTCTGACCGGGCTTAGCATAAAGAGAAACATTTTTAAGAACTGTTTTCTTGCCATCGTAGGAGAAAGTAACATCGTGGAAGCGGACATCACCTTTAAGAAGAGTATAAGTAACGCTTCCGTCAGCAGAATGAGGATGCTTCCAAGCCCATGTACCTGTTCGTGTTTCTGATTCTGTAACATTTCCGTTTTCGTCAATTTTTGCATAAACAAGAGTTACATATCCGTTATCTTCTTCAGGTGTTTCATCAATAATTTCAAAGATTCTTTCTGCACCTGCAAGAGCGGCAAGGATACTGTTCATTTGCTGTGAAATCATACTTATGGGGCGAGAAAACTGCCTTGTGTATTGGAGAAATGGTGCAAGAGAACCAACTGAGAGCACCCCTGCTGCACCACCAAGGAACAATCCTGTTAAACCACCTACAGCAGTGTCACCAATTTTAAGAATTATGAAAGCACCCACAGCCGCAGTAGCAGCAAAATTGAAATATGAAAGGTTACCCATAATGGGCATTAAAATACTAGCGAATGTGTGTGCATTTGTAGCGGCTTTGCGATAATCATCGTTGATTTCGTTAAAAGTTGTTTTGGATTTTTCCTCACGACAGAAAACCTTAACAACCTTTAATCCCTCGATAAGCTCTTCAATGTAGCCGTTAACTGCACCAACTGCCCTTTGCTGACGGCGGAAGTAACGGGAGGAACGGCCACCGATAAGCTTGATAACAAAAAGCATCACAACAAGCATAGCTATAATAAGGCAAGTGAGAGCAGGGCTGATATATAGCATCATAACGAAGATGCCCACAACAGTAACAAGGGATGTTATTGTCTGCACAAGGCCCTGACTGATTGCTTCTCGGATAGTGTCAACATCGTTTGTAAAACGGCTCATAAGCTCACCGTGAGTATGAGTGTCAAAATATTTGATGGGCAAATCCTGCAAATGCTCAAAAAGGTCGCGTCGTAATACATTGAGAGTGCCGTGAGAAACATTGAGCATAAGTCGGGAATAGGTGTATTGAGCTACTGCCCCTAAAATATAAATTACGCCTAAAATGCAAAGATATTTCAAAATTACTGTAAAATCTTTGCTGCCTGTTGAAACCATATTACCGATTTCATTGATAATAGGTTTCAAAAGATATGTTCCTGCGATATCAGCGATAGAACTGAAAAGAACAAGAATAAAAACAACCACCAGTAAGGCTTTTTTCTGAGTGACATAAGAAAGAAGTCTTAAAAGAGTCTTTTTGGTATTCTTCGGCTTTTCAAACTTCATTTTACCTGCAGGTCCCGGTCCGTTACCGTTGGGACGTTTAACTTGTTTTTCTGCCATGTGACTTCCTCCTTTCTTATTGTTCCATTTTGCCTTCTTGTTGTGAAACATATACTTCTTTATATATTTCATTTCGTGAAAGCAATTCTTCGTGAGAACCTATATCATCTATTTGACCGTCATCAATAACGATAATTCTATCTGCATGTTGAACAGAATTGATTCTTTGGGCAATTATAATTTTTGTGGTATCGGGTAAAAGATTTTTCATACCCTCGCGGATTTTTCCGTCAGTTGCCGTATCAACTGCGCTTGTTGAGTCATCAAGAATAAGAATTTTAGGATTTTTAAGGATTGCACGGGCTATGCAAAGTCTTTGCTTCTGTCCACCTGAAACATTAACACCACCCTGACCTAAATCGGTCTGATAGCCATTGGGGAAGCTCATAACAAAATCATCTGCCTGAGCGATTTTTGCAGCGGCTCTGATTTCTTCAAAGCTTGCAGTTTCATTACCCCAACGCAAGTTTTCCTCAATTGTTCCTGAGAATAGTACATTAGCCTGAAGTACCATTGAAACATTGTCACGGAGGTTGTGAAGCTTATAATCTTTTACATTCCTTCCGCCAACAAAAACTTCGCCCTCAGTTGTATCATAAAGTCTTGGAATAAGCTGAACGAGAGAAGATTTTGCGCTACCTGTTGAACCGATGATACCAATGGTTTCTCCCGAATTGATGGTAAGAGTAATATCTTTTAAAACCTCTCGCTTAGCATTTTTGCCGTATTTGAAAGAAACGTTTTTAAACTCAATGCTTCCGTCTGCTACAAGAAGATTTTCATCAGCATTTTCATCGTCAATATGCGGCTTTTCTGTGAGGACTTCATATACACGGTCCATAGAAGCCTTTGACATAACGGACATTACAAAAATCATTGAAATGAAAGAAAGTGATATAAAGATTTGCTGAATGTATGTTATGAAGCTCATAAGGTCCCCAAGGAACATATTTCCCTCTAAAATGAGCTTTGAGCCTACCCAGAGAATAAGGATGATACAGGTGTAAATTGAAACAGACATTATTGGTCCGTTGAGAATAATGAGCTTTTCTGCAAAGATTGAAGCATCTTTCAACTCGTCATTAGAAATTTTGAATTTATCTTTTTCGTGCTTTGCACGCACAAAGGCTTTAACTACTCTTGCGGCAATAAGATTTTCCTGAATAAATGTATTGAATTTATCATATTTCTTAAACATTCTCTTAAAACGCTTGTGAGCTTTAACACCTATAAAGAGAATGAGGAAAAGCATAACAGGCGCAACGCAAATAAAAATAAGAGACAATTTTTTGTTAATACTGAATGCCATAACAATTGCCATTGAGAACATAAGAGGGGAGCGCACAAACATACGAACCGCCATCATAAAAGTGTTCTGGATCATTGTTATATCCGTTGTCATTCTTGTAATGAGTGAGCCTGTTGAAAATTTATCGATATTGGAGAAAGAAAAATCCTGAATTTTTTTGAATATTCCGAAGCGTAATTCTGCACCGAAGCCCATACCGGCTTTTGCGGCAAAGAAAGCAGCTGCCGCACCGCATACAAGAGAAATACAGGCCATTACAATCATAAGTGCTCCAAGGGAAATAATAAGGTCTGTGCCTGTTTTTTCGCCAAAGCCTAAAGAAATGAGGACTTCTGCTATGAAGCTATCTTTGCTTTCAAGAGGCTGACCGCTTATTCCGCAGTCGATTATTACGGACATAAGAAGGGGTATTACAACCTCAATAAGAACCTCCAAAACAATTGAAAGAGGGGAGAGTATTGCGAAAACTTTGTATTTCTTCGCGTAACTCATAAGTGTTTTAATCATTGTCTTCTTCCACCTTTACCTTTTCTTCATTTTTCTTTATTTCAGCTTTTAATTGACAAGTTGTGAGGTTTTCCGTATCAAGATTGTTGTATAATCGCTGGAGATAATTGCATAGCAATTCACATTCTTCATCGGAAAAGCCTTTGAACATTTCTTTATCGGTTTCATCGCAAATACTTCTGAATTCTTTTAATATATTCAAGCCGGCATCAGTTAAAGAAAGACGATTTTTCCTCACATCTTCCTTATCTGTTGAGCGTTTTACAAAACCGCTTTTTTCAAGCCTTTTTATTGATGTTGCAACGCTTGCAGGGGAAATATGTAAACTGTCTGCAAGTTCTTTTTGTGTGCAAAGATTATGTTCTTTTATGTATTCTAATATCATAGGTTGACCATAATATAAACCGGCTTTCTGCGCGGATTTTGTTATATGGTAGCGATGTATCAGGGAGGTGGAAATAAGTTTATATACCATTTCTCTGTAATTCATCTATAGCTGACCTCCAAAATAGTTAAACGTTTAAGTATACATTTGAATATAATACCATCTTCTAAAAAAATATTTTTCTAAAAAAGAAAAAAGAAGAAAAAATTTGCTCTTTACAATTGCGTAATATTTGATTTTTAAAAGAATGAACAATATGCGTTGCTTATGAAATGTCGATTTATACAAAACCATTGTGCAAAATTAACAAACTGAGATGGTAAATTTTAACTGTAGTTTAACAAAATATATCAAAATACCCTTGAAAACAGGTTGCGAATTTGATATTATTACATTGATATAATGTAAGTTTGTTTTGTGAGGTGTGAAAGTGAAAAAAGAGAAAATTAATGATTACAATGATTTTCCTCTATATGTGTTCCATCAGGGGAAAAACTTTAAAGCTCAAGAATTTTTAGGTGCTCATAAGGTAGAGGACGGAAAATATGTTTTCAGAGTTTGGGCGCCCAATGCACAAAGTGTTTTTGTAACAGGAGCCTTCAATGATTGGAGTGAAGATTCTTCCCCGATGTATCGCCTTAATGATGGTGGTGTATGGGAATGCTATGTTGAAGGTGTTAAGAATTTTGATTCATATAAATTTATCATTTACACCAAAATCGGCAGGAAGCTTTATAAGGCAGACCCTTATGCAATTCACGCTGAAACCCGTCCGGGTACCGCTTCAAAGATATTTGAGGGTAATTATAAATGGAATGATAGTGCCTGGCTCAAAAAGAGGAAATCATCAAGCGTATATTCCTCTCCAGTGAATATTTACGAGGTTCATTTAGGCTCTTGGAAACGCTATGATGACGGAAACACTTTAAGCTATCGTGATTTGGCTAAGGAGCTTGTTGAGTATGTGAAGGATATGGGGTATACCCATATAGAGCTTCTTCCTGTAGCAGAATACCCATTTGACGGCTCATGGGGTTATCAGGTAACAGGCTATTTTGCGGTGACCTCCCGTTACGGTACACCCGATGATTTTAAATATTTTATTGACCAATGTCATAAAGCAGGAATTGGCGTTATTGTGGACTGGGTTCCTGCTCATTTTCCAAAAGATGCTCATGGCCTCGCAGAGTTTGACGGAACACCTTGTTATGAATATGCAGATATTCGCAAGGGTGAGCATCTCCAGTGGGGAACAAAGGTGTTTGATTTCGGCAGAAATGAGGTTCAGAGTTTCCTTATTTCAAATGCTTGCTTCTGGTTTGATGAATACCATGTTGACGGTCTTCGTGTTGATGCAGTGGCATCTATGCTTTATCTTGATTATGGCAGAGATGATGGTCACTGGATTGCCAATGCTAATGGAGGCAATGAAAATTTAGAAGCGGTAGCTTTTCTTAAACAACTTAATGAAACTGTGTTCACAGAGCATGGCGATGTTATGATGATGGCAGAAGAAAGCACTTCATGGCCAATGGTATCAAAGCCCGTTTATATGGGCGGTCTTGGCTTTAACTTCAAGTGGAATATGGGCTGGATGAATGATATTCTCCGTTATTTCTCTCTTGACGGAATATTCAGAAAGTTTAATCACGATTTGATTACTTTTTCTTTCTTTTATGCATTCAGCGAAAATTTCGTGCTTCCCATTTCACACGATGAGGTTGTTCACGGAAAATGCTCCCTTATTAATAAGATGCCCGGTAATTATAACGAGAAATTTGCAGGGGTAAGGGCTTTCCTTGGTTATATGTATGCTCACCCCGGTAAAAAGCTTTTGTTTATGGGTAGTGAGTTCGGTCAGTTTATTGAATGGGATTATAAAAAAGGTCTTGATTGGCTTCTTCTTGATTATGAAATGCACCGTTGGCTGCAGGATTATGCAAGAGAGCTTAATAAATTCTATAAAAAGAATTCTCCTCTTTGGGAAATTGATTACAGCTGGGAAGGTTTCAGCTGGATTGTAAGCGATGATAACACGAATTCGGTTATAGCCTTTGTAAGAACGGATAAAGAGGATGAAAAAATTGTTGCTGTATGCAATTTCACCCCTGTTTCAAGAAAAGATTATAAAATCGGTGTTCCTGAGGGTGAAGCTTATGAACTTGTTTTCAATTCCGACTCTGAAAAATTCGGTGGTAGGGGTGAAAAAATAAAGAAAACTTATAAAACAATTGAAGGTGAAATGCACGGCTATAAGCAGTATATTGAACTGAGCCTGCCACCTATGACAACTCTTTATTTCAAACAGAAAAAAGTGAAACAAGCTGATGAGAAAAAGTCAGTTAAAAAAAGCAAAAAATAATTTCATATATAGGAAAGGAATGTAACGACAATGGCAAAAAAGAATGAATGCATTGCAATGCTTCTTGCAGGCGGTCAGGGTTCCCGTCTTGGCGTTCTTACAAAAAACATTGCAAAACCTGCCGTTCCCTACGGCGGAAAGTACAGAATTATTGACTTCCCCCTTTCAAACTGTGTAAACTCAGGTATTTATACCGTTGGTGTTCTTACACAGTATCAGCCTCTTGAGCTTAATGACTACATCGGCAACGGTGGTCCTTGGGACCTTGACCGTGCAAACGGCGGTGTTCATATTCTTTCACCCTATCAGCAGATAGAGGGAACAGAATGGTATAAAGGTACCGCTAATGCAATTTATCAGAATATTCAGTTTATCGACAGATATGATCCCGAATATGTAGCTATTCTTTCAGGTGACCATATCTATAAAATGGACTATGCAAAAATGCTTCAGTACCATAAAGCGAAGGATGCGGCTTGCACAATTGCTATGCTTGAAGTTCCGTGGGAAGAGGCATCCCGTTTTGGCCTGATGTTTGTGGATGATGACGGAAGAATTACCGCATTTGAAGAGAAACCGAAGAATCCTAAGAGCAATAAAGCTTCAATGGGTGTTTATATGTTCACTTGGGAGAAGCTTCGTAAATATCTTATTGATGATGAGGCGGACCCCGATTCATCAAATGACTTTGGTAAAAATGTTATTCCTGCAATGCACGAAGCAGGTGAAAGACTTTTTGCTTACGGCTTTGACGGTTATTGGAAGGATGTCGGAACTATCGATTCTCTTTGGGAAGCAAACCTTGATTTGCTCAATCCCAAAGCAAACATTGATTTGTCTGATAACAGTTGGAAAATTTACGGCAGAGGTGCAGTTACTGCTCCTCAGTATGTTTCTGATAAAGCAGTAATTGAAAATTCACTTGCTGCAGAGGGCTGCGAAATTGAAGGTAAAGTTGACTATTCGGTTCTTTTCTCCAATGTTACTGTTGAAGAGGGCGCATTTGTTGATTATTCAATTGTTATGCCCGGCGCAGTTATTAAAAAAGGCGCAGTTGTTCAGTATGCAATGGTTGCAGAAAATGCAGTTATTGAAGAAGGCGCAGTTGTAGGCGAAAACCCCGAGAAATGTGAAAATCTTGAAAATTGGGGTGTAAGCGTTGTTGGTGCAGGTGTTACAGTTGGTAAAAATGCAACTGTAAAAGCACAGTCAATGATTTCAGAAGATGTTAAGGAGGGCGAAACAGTATGATGCCGAAAAATGTTCTCGGAATTGTTTATTCCAATTCTTACGATTCCTCTTTAGGTGCGCTCACAGCAAGGCGCACAATGGGTTCAGTGCCCTTCGGCGGAAGATACCGCCTTATCGATTTTGCTCTTTCAAACCTTGTTAACTGCGGTGTTACAAAGGTTGGCGTTATAGCGAACAGCAATTTCCATTCTCTTATGGACCATGTTGGCAGCGGCAGACCCTGGGACCTTTCAAGAAAGGTTGACGGTCTTTATATGCTTCCGCCCTTCACTCCCGGTGCAACTGAGAGAGATGGTGGTGACAGAATTGACGCTCTTAACAGAATAATGGATTTTATTGCAAACTCAAAGCAGGAATATGTTCTTCTTATGGATACCAATGTTGTTTGCAATATAGATTTATCAAAACTTTTCAGCTTCCATGCAGGTAAAAATGCAGATATTACTATCGCATATGCAAATGGCAAAGCTCCTAAGCTTGAAAAAACAATGGCACTTACTCTCAATGAAGAGGGCAAGGTAACAAATGTTGGAATTGATGTTAAAACTGAAAGTGATATTAACTATTCCACCAATATTATTCTCATAAGAAAGGCTCTTCTTGAAAGGCTTATCGGCGATGCAGAAAGCTATGCTTATACAAGCTTTGAAAAAGACCTTATTCAGAAAAATGTTTCTCACCTTAATATTTATGGTTATAAGGTTGATGAGTGGACTCGCACAATTGACAGTATGGAATCATATTTTGATGCAAACATGGCTCTCCTTGAGAAAAATTGCAGAAAAAATCTTTTCCGTCAGGATGCTCCCGTTTATACAAAGGTTCGTAATGATATGCCCGTAATTTACGGTATTACTTCAAAATGCGAAAATTCTCTTATTGCAGATGGTTGCCAGATTGAGGGTACAGTTAAAAATAGTATCATTTTCCGTGGCGTCAGAGTTGCAAAGGGTGCGGTTGTTGAAAATTCAATTCTTATGCAGGATGCTTTCGTTGGTGAAGATGCAAAGCTTAACTGCGTAATTATGGATAAAAATACAGTTATCACTCCCAAGAAAACCTTAAGTGGTGATAAGAGTTATCCCTTATTTGTGGGCAAGGAAATTGTTATCTGATAAAAATTTGTTTTGATTGTGAGGTGTTAATATGGCAGTTTGTCCCATTTGCGGATGCAAAACCGATGAGCTTGATTTTGTTGAAAGAAGGATAAGCGATGTGGATTGCAAGGTTTGTTCCTTTTGCAGTCGCCAATTGAATGTTTTTGATACAACAGAAGAACCAACAGAGGCGCAGATAAGATGGCTTGATGCTGTTGTTGGAAAAGAAGTAGCAGAAAGAGAAGATGCAATTTTAAAGGCGTTGAAGTTGCTCCGTGGGCGTTTCCCTGAAAAAGAGGTTCAACAAACTGCTTCACCTGCGCAACAGAAGGTAACAGTTGTTCAGCAGGGCGGTTCAAATAAAAGCTCAAAACTCGATTACGAAACTGATGATGTAATCAATGAATTAAAAAATCGAGTGGTTGCCCTTGAAAATGAAATTCGCACAATGAAGAGAAAACAAATGATAAAAACAATAGTTGAGTTGGGTGCACCCGTGGTACTCCTTATACTGCTTGTTATCATTGTTTTGTCTTCCGGCCTGATAGATAATATTAAAGCTATTTTTGATATGGCAGGGATAGTTATTTAAAACAAATATGGAGGTTTAATATATGAAGGTTTTATATGCTGCAAGCGAAGCCCTTCCTTTTATAGCAAGTGGCGGATTGGCAGATGTGGCAGGTTCTCTTCCTCAGGCTTTAAGAAAAAGGCTTGTAGGTTGCAGAGTTGTTATGCCTCTTTATGACGGCATAAAGCAAGAACTTAAGGATTCAATGAAATTTATAACAAGTATTTCCGTTCCTGTTGCATGGCGTAGGCAGTATTGCGGAATATTTGAAGCAAAAGCAGGGGGCGTAATTTACTATCTCCTTGATAATCAGTATTATTTCAAGAGAGATTCTCTTTATGGCTTCTATGATGATGCAGAAAGGTTTGCATTTTTTGCAAGAGCAATTCTTGAAATAATCCCGCATATTGATTTTAAGCCCGATATTATTCATTGTAATGACTGGCAGACTGCTCTCACTCCACTTTATTACAGCACAATGTATGCAAATCAGCCTGGCTATGAAAACATCAAAACAGTTCTTACAATACACAACATTCAGTATCAGGGTGTTTACGGTGAAGAGCTTATTGATAATGTTGTTGGTATAGACCATGCCCATAAAAACCTTATTGAATATGATGGCGCGGTAAACCTTATGAAAGCGGGTATTGAGTGTGCTAATGCGGTTACAACCGTTAGCCCCTCTTATGCTAAGGAAATTCTTGACCCCTGGTATTCTCACGGTCTTGATACAATTCTTCGTGAAAGAAGCTATAAATTACGCGGTATTCTCAATGGTATTGATGTTGAAAACTATAATCCCGAAACAGATAAGGATGTTTTCAAGAATTATTCTGTTGAAAATATGCGCGGAAAAGCGGTAAACAAAAGAGAACTCCAGAAGCTTTTAGGGCTTCCGGAGAAGAAAGATACTCCCGTTATGGGTATGGTCACAAGGCTTGTTTCTCACAAGGGCCTTGACCTTTGCAAGGCAGTTCTTGATGAATTACTTGCCACAACAGACATTCAGTTGGTTGTTCTCGGTTCGGGAGATTATCAGTATGAAGAGTTTTTCAGAGGACTTGCACAGCGTTATCCCGATAAAGTTGGTCTTTGCCTGGGCTTTATTCCTGATTTGGCAAGAAAAATTTATGCAGGTAGCGATATGTTCCTTATGCCCTCAAAGAGTGAGCCCTGCGGTCTTTCTCAGATGGTTGCTCTCCGCTATGGTTCAATTCCTATTGTTCGTGAAACAGGCGGTCTTCGTGACTCAGTTACGGACAGCGGGGACAATATGGGTAACGGTTTCGTCTTCTCTTCTTACAATGCACACGATATGCTTCATGCTATTAAACGTGCTGTTGAGGGTTACCAAGATAAAAAAGGTTGGGCAATACTTGTTAAACGCGCTATGGAAAGTGATAACTCTTGGGGTAAATCCGCAAATGAATATATTAAAATGTATAAAGAAGTTTTAAAGGGTTAATTAATTTTCTTTAATAGAGTTTGCCATTTTACTTAACAGACTTTCAACTCCTTTTATGACGGCCTCGATACTCTTGGGTTCGGGGCCGCCGTAGCGTCTTGCATTAACAGTTTTTTCGGGAAAGTCATCAAGATAGGATTCCATAAGAGCAAGGCTGAGGGCCTGGGTGTGTTTTGGCGGAAGTGAAAACCATCTTTTAGGAATGTAGCCTTTTTGTGCGGCTGCAAAAAGAGTTCTGTAAATTGTTGCTGCATAAAGAATATCTGCATACTCTCCGGCTTGGAAGGACCCTGCGTTCATTCTTTCGTGAGACATAATTGCAGCACGATAAATGGAGTTTGTATTAAAAACAGAGTCTTCTTCTCTGTCTTCGAGAGCGGTTGAATTAAGACCGTAACGGCTATCTGTTCTTCCTAAAATATAGTCGGTTGTTACATTATAATATTCTGCGGCTTTACATAGGAAAGAAAGGCTGTATTCACGGATACCTTTTTCGTAATGAGATAAAAGTGCCTGGGAAATCCCTAAATCTGCGGCGGCATCTTTTTGGCTTAAGCCTTTTTCAGTGCGCAGTTCAACTAATCTTTCATTAAAGGTTCTGTTCATATTATTAACCCCTTACAGTAAAATTATACTTTTTGTATAATAATATACACTATTTTACAGGAGAAATCAATGAAAACTTATACAATACATTTAATTCGCCATGCTCTCACACAAGGAAATATTGAGGGTAGATATATAGGTCAGACTGACGAGGAGATTTGTCAGGAGGGACTCCAACAGCTTGAAGTGATGAAGAGGGATTATAATTATCCCCCGACGGATGTTGTATTTTCAAGCGGTTTGAAGCGTTGTGTTCAGACAGCAAAAATACTTTATCCCGATAAAACTCCCATTGAAATGAGAGGCTTTGAAGAGTGTGATTTTGGCGAGTTTGAGGGTCATACCGCCGATGAACTGGAGCGTTATGAGGAGTTTTCTCAGTGGCTTTCGGGCGGCGAAGATGCTCGCCCTCTTAACGGAGAAAGTAACTCCGAATTTGCAACAAGAGTTTGCGATTGTTTTGCAAAAACTGTTGATGGTATGATTAAAACGGGCACAAGAACAGCATCTATTATTACCCACGGCGGTGTTATGATGAGTATACTTGCGGCATTTGGTGTGCCCGAGCTTCCTATGACAGAATGGCTTTGCCCTTCTTGTTGCGGTTATACAATCCGTATAACTCCATCTCTTTGGAGTGCAACCAAGAAATTTGAGGTTATAAGTGAAATTCCTGCAGAGCCTCTGACTGCAGAGCAGGAGGAACGTTTGTGGGATTATTATGCAGATATTCCCGAGGATGAAAATATCGATTGGGACAGTATGTCGGATGATGATTTTAAATTAGTGTAAATTGGGTGATGAAAATGTCTGACTATAAAATTTTTGCTAACCATGCCCACCTTTTTCCGAAAAACACAAAGCCAAATGGTGATATTGACACATTAAAGTCCATTATGGATGAATGTGAAATCGAAGGTGCGGTTTGCTTTTCTCCCTTTTGGCACCAAATGGATATGTATGCCCACACAACAGGGCAGAATCCTTGTGAATGGGTGGCAAATTCCCTTAAAAACGAACCGAATTTCGTTGGCTTTGGTACAGTTGATTTTGACAGAAAAGATTTAAAAGACCAAGTTAAAAAAATCAAGGATTTAGGGCTTTATGGAATAAAAATTCATCCCGCTGCACAAGAGGTTAATGTGGCAGGAAAAGAGCTTTTTGAGGTTTATGAAGAAGCTGAAAGGCAAGGTCTTTTTTTGTCTTTCCACACAGGCCTTCATTGGCACAGAATTGCCGATTATCAGATGCTTTTATTTGATGAGGTTGCTTATAATTTTCCGAAGCTTCGTTTTAGTATGGAGCATATGGGAGGTTACAGTTTTTTCAGAGATGCACTCCTTGTTATGAATAACAATTCAAGAGGAGATTTTGACCGTGTTTTTGCAGGATGGACGAGTATTGCAATGGAAAAGGACGAGTTTGGTAACACCCGCAGAGGTGCTTGGTCAATTACCGACGAAGAGCTTTGCGATTTGATTTATCAGACGGGTCCCAAACGCAGTATTTTCGGTCTTGATACTCCTTATAAGGATGCAAAAAAGATAAAAGAATCCATAGAAAGAATAAAAAACCTCCCCATAAGTGAGGAGGCAAAGCGTGGAATTTTAGGTGATAACCTTAAAGAAATTTTGTTTAGTTAGGAGTGAGGAGTTAGTAGTTAGGAGTGTAGGGACCTGCGGTCGGCATTATAAAAAATTAATTAAGGTTTTATCACTCTGAAACTTTATAATTCGAGATTTATGATACTTGAGGGATAAATGTGCAAGTCAAGCAAATTATTATTATGTTTGGAAGCGGAGCTTCCCCAACATTCCTCACTCCTCATTTCTCATTTCTCACTAAAAAAACGGCGTTTCCGCCGTTTTTTAGTAAATCATATCAGCAGTTGTCCAGCTTTTGAGAACTTCAAACTGGTCGGCTGCTTCTTTTTTTGCACCATCTAAATCGTGGTCACGATAATTTCCGCATTCAATTGCACTAACGCCCGGCACATCACCCTCAAATTTTGAAATGAAATCAAGAGCTTCCTGAGTAAGCTTGAGTGCATCTGCGTGGGTGATTCCTGTTGTAAGAAAATAGAAGCCTGTTCTGCAACCCATGGGACCAAAGTAAATAATGTTGTTTTTGAAAGCAGAGTTGCGGACATAAGTTGCAAAAAGATGTTCAACAGTATGAATAGCGGCATTTTCCATAACCTCTTCCACATTGGGACGGCGGGTTCTTATGTCATATGTAACAACATCTCCGTCAATTCGTGAAATATACATACCTCTCAAGAGCTTTGTGTGGTCAACATTAAAACTGTCTATTCTTTCCATTTTGCTATTCTCCTTAGCAATTTTATTACTTTTGTTTTCGTTATTTCTTAAATTTTTAAAAAAATCAGTGAGGATATCGGCACATTCATTTTCCATAAATCCGCTGATGTATTGAGGTTTAAAACTGAAATCAGAATTAAATAGATTAACAACAGAGCCACAAGCTCCATTCTTTTTATCGTGTGCTCCAAAAACAACTCTTTTAATTCGGGAATTGATAATTGCACCTGCACACATAGGGCAGGGCTCAAGTGTAACATAAAGCTCACATTCCCAAAGCCGCCAACCGCCCAGACGTTTACAAGCTTCGTTTATAGCCTCAATTTCTGCGTGGCAGAGAGCGTTTTTGCCCTTTTCACGGCGATTCCGTCCTCTACCGATAATTTTGTCACCGATTGTAACAACTGCGCCAACGGGAACTTCGCCCTCTTTGGCGGCTTCTTTTGCAAGGCGTATAGCCTCATTCATAAAATCAATGTTTTCCATATCAGAAAGTAGGTGGCGTTGTTGTTAATTGCGTGACTGCTTGAATAACATAAAGGATAATTGCAACTATCATAACAGGAGAGGTATTAAATTTGATGAATTTTTCTCCTACGGTCATCCCGCTGTAATTACCATTGTTTTTGAGAGTATCGTCATTTTTATATCTTGTCAGATAGATGATAAGACCAATAATACCCAAAGCTATACCAACGGCAGAGCCAATATAGAAGAATGTGTTGGAAACATATTCATCAAAATAATAAACCAGACCGGAGGAAATTGCAGACATTCCATTCATAAGAGCATGAATGATAACACCTGTCCATAAGCTTTCTGTAGCAAGAACAGCATAACCGATAAC
This sequence comes from Acutalibacteraceae bacterium, assembly GCA_045594685.1. GTDB lineage: Bacteria > Bacillota > Clostridia > Oscillospirales > Acutalibacteraceae > DTU089. The sequence goes on from JAZNYZ010000013.1 coordinate 45,388, forward strand.
AAGGCCGCAAAGAAAAGCAAATGGCATCTGAACGGCGTTTCCGTGGAAAACCCCAAAAACAAATGCAGATGTAACAATTGCAAAGGTGTTTCCGTATTTACGAAGGCTTTGCATAAGAACTCCACGCAAAGCAAATTCTTCAACAAGAGGCGGAATCAAAGAAGAACTTATAAAAATCATAACCACATCAAAGGTGCTTGAAGGGTCTTGCATAGCAGAATAGTCGGAATAAATGCCTATACCTTCACCGAAAACTCTCAAAAAAACAGTGATATAGTTTGCAATAAGACATCCGCCAAAGCCTATAAGAACAAGCAAAAGAGATTTTGTTTTATCTTTTGGGGGATTATAGGGGATGCCTTCAAAAAACTTCTGACTTTTTAAAATCTTAGAGCCTATAAAGAATGCTCCTCCTACGCTTATTACGGAATAAAAAATTCCGAAAGCAGATGCAAAAGTAAGATTACTTTCATAAAGTTTGTTGAAAGCGGGCATCACGAGTAAAAATGAAAGTAAAAATGAAATTCCCAGCAAAATCAATAAAATTAAGCCTGTGGTTGTGCCTAAAGATTTTATTGTTTTTTCGTGATATCTGCGTTCAATAAGTTTTTTTCTTTGTTCCTCTAAGTATTGAGGATTAAAGAAGCTTTGGGGCGCACCATAATGGTACTGAGGGCCATTAGCAGCGAGATTTGCATTATATATTTCAGCAGGTGTTGGGGATTGCTGTGTGGCAGAATAAACATCACCTTGGGGCAGATGACCCATTTGCTGACCTGATGTGTCAGGGATGTTGTTATTGGGAATATTGTCCATAACGTTTCCTTTCGGTTAGATTTAGTATTAATTAAATTATATCAACTATTTGTTCAAATATCAACTCATAAATTGTGTACACATAATGAATTTTTACAATATGTAGTGTTGCGAAAAAAAACAAAACAATGTATAATTTTGTAGAATATGATTTTAACGAAGCTTAAGGATGATTATGATGAATAAAACAACCCACAGACTTAAAATAGCAGGAGAAGAATACAGAATAGTTTCCGATGAATCTGCAGAATATATGAGCGAGCTTGCTCATGAAATTGATTTGAAAATGGCAGATATTCTTCGTGGTGCTCGTGTTTCCACAACTCAGGCGGCAGTTCTTGTTGCTTTGCAGTATGCAGATGAAGCAAAGAAAAACGGTGGAACAACAGATAACCTGCGTTTACAGCTTAAAGAATATCTTGAGGATGCAGCAAAAGCAAAGAGCGAAAGAGATTTCTATAAAAGAGAGTTGGACAGAATTAAGGCTATAAGCAATACCGAAGATAAAACAGGCGGTCTCTGGAGATAATTATGGATATTTTAAAAATAAAAAAAGTAAAAGAAAACGCAAAGTTGCCAACAAGAGCAACAGGCGGTAGTGCAGGTCTTGATTTATACGCTTGTATTGACGAGCCCATAACTTTAAATAAGGGCGATAAAGCGGTTATTCCCACAGGAATAGCATTGGGTCTTGATGACCCGCATTATGCAGCGTTTATACATTCAAGAAGCGGTCTTGCAATCAAACACGGCTTGGCTCTGCTCAATTCCGTTGGCGTTATTGACAGTGATTACCGTGGAGAGGTTTGCGTTGGTATTGTTAAGCTTACAGAAGAACCATACACGATTCAACCCTTTGAAAGAATTGCACAGATGGTTATAAAGCCTGTTGAATTACCCGAAATTGTCGAGGTAGAAGAGCTTGATGATACTGATAGAGGTGCCGGCGGTTTTGGTTCAACAGGAAGAAACTAAAATAAGAATTAGGAGAAAAAAGTGTCAACTATTGCAGCAATTGCTACCGCTCAGGCGGCAGCAGGTTTAGGTACAGTCAGATTATCGGGAGAGAATGCTCTGTCAATTGCCGACAGAGTTTTTTCTGCTGTTTCAGGAAAAAAGTTAGCAGATGCAAAAGGCTATACTGCATATTACGGAAAAGTCCACGATGATGAAACAGAGCTTGATGATGCAGTTGCCCTTGTTTTCCGCGCTCCCAAAAGCTACACCGGCGAAGATGTTGTGGAATTAAGCTGTCATGGTGGACTTTTCATTCTTCAACGAGTGCTTCGTGCAGTTTTTAATGCAGGGGCGGTTGCCGCAGAGGGTGGCGAATTCACGAAAAGAGCCTTTCTTAACGGGAAAATGGATTTATCTGAAGCGGAAGCGGTTATGTCGCTTATATCAGCATCGGGTGAAGAAGCAAGAGCAGCAACTTTGAATGCTCTTGATGGTGCTTTGAGCAGAGAAATCGGGGAATGCAGGGATGAGCTTGCAAGAACGGCAGCTTTTTTAGCTGCTTGGGTAGATTACCCCGATGATGAAATTCCCGAGCTTTCCGACTCTCAGATGACTGAAACACTTTCGACAGTTAAATATCGTCTTGAAAAGCTTCTTGATGGCTTTGATGCAGGTCAGGCTGTTCTTGAGGGAATTGATACTGCAATTGTTGGCAGACCAAATGTTGGTAAATCAACTCTTTTAAATGCCCTTTCAGGAAGAGAAAGAGCAATTGTTACATCTGTTGCAGGCACTACTCGTGATGTGCTTGAAGAAACAGTCAGATTAGGTAATATTACTCTCCGCCTTGCAGATACTGCAGGTATCAGAACTGATACAGATGACGAAATTGAAAAAATAGGTGTTGTAAGAGCCAAAGAACGATTTGACAGAGCAAGTCTTGTGCTGATGGTTCTTGATGCAGAGCAGGCTTTGTCAGAAGATGATAAAGAGCTTCTTGCGCTTTGTAAAAATAAAAATTCAATTATTGTTATGAACAAAACAGATAAAGAAAAAACGCTGTCACTTGATGAGGTGAAAGCGTTTATAAAAGATGAAAATATTGTTGAAATTTCCGCTAAAAACCGCAAAGGTATGGATGAACTTACAGCCATGGTCGAAAAGGTTGTGGGAACGGCGGGCTTTGACCCTTCTGCCCCCCTTATTACTACAGAAAGACAACGCGGTTGTGTGGTAAAAGCCGTTGGGCATTTAACTGAAGCTTTAGGCGGTCTTTCAATGGGTATAACCCCTGATGCTATTAATGTTTGCATTGATTGTGCCGTTGAAAATCTTTGCGTTTTAACAGGTGAAAAAGCAACGGAAACTATTGTCAACGAGGTCTTTAAGAATTTTTGCGTTGGAAAATGATTCAAAAATTAGAATTTATAATCTCTTTTATGAACTTTTCGGTTGGATAATCCATAATTATCCAACCGTATTTTTTTGCTTTTTCAAGGGTTGTATCCGAAAGCTTTTTGTTGATGTATTTTGCACTGCTCTTGGGATTAAAAAATAAACTTCCGCAAGAGAAAAATGTGATTAAAATACCATCTGTTTCAGGTGGATTTTTAATAAATGGAAATATTGCCAAATCCCACTTTTTTTGAGGTGTTAAGCCGTATAAATCCTGAACGGTAAAGGTTTTTCCTGTTAATGTTCCGTTGCGCCCTGAAAGCTCCGAAACCTCGTAAATTCTTTCTATATTTTCTTTTTGATAGACCCAAGTTGAAAGGTTTATTCCGGTATTAAAATCAGTGTAAGCTTCGTTGCTTTTATCAATATTATCGCGGTTTAAAAGAACTATTTTCCCGCGAACTTCTTTAAGAATCGGAATGCGGTTCTCGGTATACCAAATAGGGTCATTTTTAAGATAAATCTCAAAAAAAGTATCAAATGTTTCTTCTTGATTTGCTCCGTCATCTCTTTTGTAGCTTATTAAAATTGTTTCCGAGGGGTTTTGCGAAAGAAAACTTTTGCAATCATTTATAACATCCTCAAGAAACAGCTTTCCTCTTTTGCTTTCAGGGTTTTTACAGTCAGCAATATCATGAACAAGCTTTAATCTTTTTCCGTCTTTTTCAACACGAATATCAAGAAAACGAATTCCGTTGTTTAATTGCTCAGTTATGGTTGTGCTATGGCATTTTGAAAGTACGGGAAACTGAACCCGATAAGCACAACTGTCGTGGGTTCCGGGTAAATTAATCTGTGATATATTAAGGCTGTCTTGTAAAGATTGCATCCATTTTTTCATAAAACCACCACAACAATGCTACCATACAACCGAAAAAAATGCAATATTTGTTATTAATTACATTATTATGCAAAAATAGTTCACCGATTATATTGCAAAAGCGCGATATGTATGGTAAAATGTATGGGTTAAAATGGATTAGTTTACACATATAGATAAAATGATAAAGCGAAAGAAGGATTGTTTTGAATATTTTCATAGAGAAAATTGTTAATTTTATAAAAAAACATATGAAGAGTATTCTTGTGGCAAATGATTTGCTTTCTGCAGTAGTATCGTTTGCAATTGCAACATATTTGAAGTTCGATGCATCAGTGTTTTTTCCTGAATGGTTCAGCGAAAACTCCGCTTTGATAATTCTCGTTGATGTCATTGCAACAACTCTTTGTTTTACTGTCTTCAAGATATATAAAAGGATGTGGCAGTATTTTATTGCAAAGGATTATGCTGTTGTTTTAGGGGCGTTTGCTCTTTCAAAAGTGATTGCAGTTATTCCTTTTGTTAAAATTTGGGTGTGGTACACAAGATCATTCTTCACCTTTATGATACTTTACTCGGTAATATATCTTGTATTGGTTTTGACCGTGAGAGGAATAGTTTTCCTTACTTACAACCTTTGGAGAACAAAAATACTTGCTCCCAAAAATGCGGAGAACGGCAAAAGAAAGAAGATAATGATTATCGGTGCAGGCAATGCTGCTATAAGGCTTATCAATGAACTGCGTGGAGTAAATAATATTAACAGATACCAGGTTGTTGCACTTATTGATGATAACAAAAGAAAGCAAGGGGAATATCTTAACGGCGTAAAGGTGTGCGGTGGAAGAGAGTCCATAGAAAAGGTTGCAAAGGACTTTGATATTGATGAAATTTATTTTGCTGTTCCCTCTGCAACTGAGCAAAGCAGAAAAGAAATTCTTGATATTTGCAGCAAGACCGGCTGTGTTTTAAAAACTCTTCCCAAAATGACGGATATGTCTGAAAATTCAAAGAATTCTTTGCAACTCAGAAAGGTTGATTATACCGACCTTTTGGGTCGTGAGCAAATAAAGCCTGACCTTTCAAAAGTTTTTGAACTTCTTAAGGGTCATACCGTTCTTGTTACGGGTGGCGGCGGTTCAATAGGTAGTGAGCTTGTAAGGCAAGTTGCTAAAAGCGGTGTGGCAAAAAGAATTATAATTTTTGATATTGCAGAAAACGGTGCTTATGAAATTCAACAAGAGATAAGAAGGAAGTATCCTGATGTTGACTTAAGAGTACTTATTGGCTCTATTCGTGATGAAAAAAGACTTTGTGAGATTTTTGAGGAGTACAAGCCTAGTTTCGTTTATCATGCAGCAGCGCATAAGCATGTTCCTCTTATGGAGGACAGCCCCAAAGAAGCTGTAAAAAACAATGTTTTCGGCACTTACAATCTTGCTAAAACTGCAGACAAATATGGTGTTACGCGTTTTGTTATGATTTCAACGGACAAGGCAGTTAACCCGACTAATGTTATGGGCGCAACAAAACGTATTTGTGAAATGATTGTTCAGTCATTTAATAAAATTTCAGCAACAGATTTTGTTGCAGTGCGTTTCGGTAATGTTCTCGGTTCAAACGGAAGCGTAATTCCTCTTTTCAAAGAGCAGATTGAAAATGGTGGTCCCGTTACAGTTACGCACCCGGACATTATCCGATATTTTATGCTTATTCCCGAGGCGGTTTCTCTTGTGCTTCAGGCAGGTGCTTATGCTAAAGGCGGGGAAATATTTATTCTTGATATGGGTTCACCCGTTAAAATCCGTGAGCTTGCAGAAAATCTTATCAGGCTTTCAGGACATATTCCCGGTGAAGATATTGAAATAAAATATACAGGTCTTCGTGATGGAGAGAAGCTTTATGAAGAACTTCTTATAAGCGAAGAGGGTATTCAGAAAACCCAGAACGACCTTATTTATGTTGCAAGGCCGATGGAATTTGATTCTCAAAAACTTTTTGAAAAAATCAGTTATATGAGAGAAGTTATGGATGGAGCAACATCGCGACAAATAGTTGATGTTGTTAAGGAGCTTGTTCCTACATTCAATCCTCAGAATGAAGCATTCAAAGACGAAAAGCAAGAAGTTAAAATTTAGGATGTGGACCCGTGAAAATTTTAGTAATATGTCAGTATTACCACCCTGAACCATTCAGAGTTGCAGATGTTTGCGAAGCACTTGTTGCACAGGGGAATGAAGTTGATGTTATAACATCTTTTCCTAATTATCCTATGGGTGAAGTTTATGCTGACTATAAAGGCGGTAAGCACAAAGATGAAAGCATTAATGGTGTTAATGTTCATAGGGTGTTTACCATCGGCAGAAAGAATAATGTCTTATTCAGGTTTTTGAATTATTACACATATTCTATTGCATCAACCTTCTATGTAAATAAATTGAGAGATGATTATGATGTGGTTTTTGTTTATCAGTTATCTCCCGTTATGATGGCTAACGCGGCTCTTAAGTATAAGAAGAGGCACGGAAAAAAGGTTGTACTTTATTGTCTGGATTTATGGCCTGACAGTTTGAGTATAGGTGGCATAAAAAAGGGCTGTTTTATATACAAGCTATTTGAGAAAGTATCTGTAAAAGTTTATAAATCTGCAGATAAGATTTTGGTTTCGTCAAAAAGCTTTGTAAATAAGATAAGTGAAATGTGTTCCATAAACGAAGATGATATAATTCACCTTCCTCAATATGCAGAGGATATTTTTAAGCCTGTAAAAGTTGAGAAGCCTGATGGCTTAAATCTTACTTTTGCAGGAAATATCGGTACAGCCCAGGATATTAAAACCATCATTAAAGCAGCGGCCATTCTTAAAGGTAGTGATGTTAAGTTTCACATTGTTGGTGATGGTGCCGAGCTTGATAATATTAAAGAGTTTGCCAAGGAACTGAATGTTGATAATGTTAAGTTTTATGGCAGACGCCCTGTGGAAGAGATGAAAGAAATATACGGTATGAGCGATGCTATGCTGGTTACTCTTTCTGATAATGAGGTTCTTTCAATGACATTCCCGGGCAAAGTTCAGTCGTATATGGCAGCAGGAAAACCTGTGCTTGGGGCTATAAATGGTGAAACAGCCCGGATTATAGAAGAAGCCCGATGTGGTTTCTGTGCTGCAGCGGAAGATGAAAAAGGACTTGTGGATTGTATAAATAAGTTCTTACAAGCAGATGCAGAAGAGCTTGGCAAAAACGCCTTAATATATTATGAGAATAATTTTGGGAAAGAAAAATTTATAAAGGCGCTTAACGAGGAAATTCAAAAACAAATATAGGTGATTTTGTGAAGATACTGATTGTAGGGTTTGCAAAAATTAAATATATGCCGTACCTTAATTTGTATCTTGATAACATTGATACAGAGAAAAACAAGGTTCACGTTCTCTATTGGAACAGAGATTTGCAACCTGAAGAGGTACCTCAAGGAAAAAATGTTATCTGGCATGAGTTTAAATATTATCAAGAGGATGATGTTTCTCCGTTAACCAAAATCGGTAGTTTTGTAAAATTCAGAAGATTTACAAAATCAGTTGTAAAAAAAGAAAAATTTGATTTTTTAATAACTTTAACAAGTGTTTTAGCTGTTCTTATTTCAGATTTATTAACAGGAAAATATAAGGATAAGTTTTTCTTTGATTACAGAGATGTAACATACGAGAGATTGCCATTATATAAAATGATTCTTTGGTCAATCGTTAAAAATTCCCGTAAAACGTTTATAAGCAGTGATGCTTTCAGGGGTTATTTTCCCCAAGGTCAACAGAAAAAAATCCATACAACATATAATTTTCTTTCGGATTCGCTTAATCACAGAAGGGATAAAGAGCTTTACGGAAATAAATCTGATAAAATCAGAATTGCTTTTTGGGGATTTATTCGTCATGAAGAGATAAACAAAAAAATAATAGAGCGTTTAGTTAACGACAAAAGGTTTGAATTGCATTATTACGGCAGAGAGCAGGAAACTGCAAAGAACCTGAAAAGCTATGCTGAAAACCTGAATGCAAAAAATATCTTTTTTCATGGTGAATACAAGCCTGAAGACAGATATGAGTTTGTGAAGAATACCGATATAATTCACAACATTTATGATGACAACAATATGATGTTGGCAATGGGAAATAAGTACTATGACAGTATGATTTTCAGAATTCCCCAAATTTGCACAGAGGGCTCGTTTATGGGCAAGATGGCAGAAAAACACGGCATCGGAAAACAAGTTCATCCTGATAATCCCGGTTTTGCAGATGATATTTATAATTATTACACCGGTATCAAACCGGATAAATTCAAAGAGGATTGCGATGAAGCTTTGGAGCAGGTTATTAAGGATGATAACAGAACAATTTCTCATATAAGAAATATTTTAAATTAAATGAAAAGCAGGCGAAAAAATGAGCGAAACCAGACCCTTGGTAAGCATAATTATTCCCTTTTATAAAGGTGTGGCTTGGTTGGCGGAGGCGGTAGATAGCGTTCTTTGCCAAACCTATACAAATTACGAAATAATTATTGTAAATGATGGTTCTGATGAGGATGTATCAGGCTTTCTTGAAAAGTACTCAAATAAAATTGAATATATATACCAAGAAAATGCCGGTCCGGGAAAAGCCAGAAATACAGGTTTAGCTCTGGCATCGGGAGAGTATGTAGCTTTTCTGGATTCAGACGATTTATGGTTACCGTATAAGCTTGAAGAGCAAATTGGATTTATGGAAGATAATCCACATATAATGTGGTCTCACAGTTGTTATGAAACGTTTGGCTTCGGCGATGATAAAAAAGTAGATACATCTTATTTTAAAGGAAAGGTTTACCCGTCGTGTTTCGTTTCTTGTCCTGTTGCAACACCTTGTGTTGTAATCAGAAAAAAGGTTTTTGACGAAAACAAAGATTTGAGATTCAGCGAAACCATGCGTTTCGGACAAGACTTTTATTTATGGGTTATTTTGGCATACAATTATGAATTGGGTGTTGTTGCTAAGGTTTGCTCAAAAGTGAGAATGCGAGGCGGTAACGCAGCTAAACGAGCCTATGTTATGCTTAAATCCAAAAAAGAGATTATAGAGAATCTTAAAAGAACAGGGCTTGTTAATACCCATAAGCTACCGTTTTTAATAAAATTTGCATATAAGTGGTGCGATATAGGTTTTCGTTTTATAACTTGTGCAGAAAAATTCATAAAAAATAAGAGAATTATAGAGTTTCTTTCAAAAGTCATATATGTGTGCCCGTATGTGATTTTAAAAATATTAAAATAAGTCGGTGAAAAGTAAGTGTCAATATTGATAGTGTTGTATTTTGCAACTGCATTAATTTTTGGTATTCGCAGTTTCAAAAAATATTTCATATCTCCTGCACTCATATTTGTTGCAATGCAAACAATTATGTTTACGGGAATATTGTCATATGTAAATTTCAATATATCATCCGATAGAAAACTTGTTTTAATATATTTAGTGGCATTATTTATGTTTATTTTGGGCACATCTGTTGCCAAGGTTTTGTATCCCGTAAATAAAAATAAAGTAAATATAACCAGCAGTAAGCTTTCGCTATATCAGCAATTGGCTATTATAGGCTTGGTTGCAGTTTCTATAGTGGCTTGCACATATTTCTTTGTGTCATCGGGTTATAATGTTTTCGTGCAGATGCTTCAGGCATTTGCAGGTGGTAATACCGGTAACTACACAGATGAACGATTGGCGCTCAACAATGTTTGGGGTGTTGGTTACATATATCAGTTCAGAGTAATCATATTCCCCATACTTTGTGCTTTTTTAGTAACCTGCAAGCATCATAAATACCTGAAGCTTATAGGTTACCTTTGTTTCCCTATAATGATTGTTTTTATTTTGGGTACAGGCCAGCGCGGCGGCTTTGTTATGTTTATATTAATGTTTGTTGTTGCGCTTCTGTATATATACAAATTCTATCATCAGCGTACAATCAAGATAATACTTCTTCTTTTAATCAGTGGTTCACTTGCGCTTTTCGCATTTATGACCATATTTAACGGACGTGTAGCGTCAGACGGAAATGTTATACAATCTCTGTTAAGTCGTATTTTCAATGAAAATCAGGAGTGCGCTGTTATTGCTTTCAGATATATTGATAACACCGCAATACAATGGGGCAAGGACTGGTTCTTATCTTTGATGGATATATTGCCCGGTAAAAATGATTATCAGCAGTTATCGTATGTTATTTTTGAAATTATGTATGGTACCGACCGAGGAACAGCTCCGCCTTGTATATGGGGCTCTGCATACTATAATTTTGGTTGGTTTGGTGTAGTGTTTATGCCGTTTTTTATAGGGTTATTATATCATAAGCTCTATTATGTTTTCAGAACCAGAAAAATCAACAGACTCAGAATATTCTTGTATTCTGCGATGTTTGTTGTTTTAGGTTCATGGCTTTCAGATACGCCTATGGTTCTTTTCAATCAAGGCTTTGTAACATTAGTTATTTTAACACTGTTGTTACGGCCGGCAAAGAAGGGAAGCGGCAATATTGGGTAAAGGAAAGCAAGACCTTTTGAATATTTTTAAAGTTGTATTCAGCAATTTTTCTTTGTTGGGTGCAGGAATTGTTACAAGTTTCGTTCTTCCTGCATTTCTTTCTATGGAAGATTTCGGCTATTACAAAATATTCAATTTATACGTAACATATATTATAATCCTTCAGTTTGGTATTGTTGAAGGAGTGTATATGAAATATGGAGGAAAAACAATTGAGGATGTAAATAAAAAAGAATTTACATCTTTGATGAAATCTCTTTTTCTAATAGAGGTTGCGGTAGGGGTTGTACTTGTTGCAATAAGTATGTTTTTCCTCGAAGGCGATGTAAGATTTATCGGGGTTTCTTTGGCAGTAAATATCGTTGTGGTAAATATAACGAATTTGTACCAATATTTGTCCCAATCTATACAACGGTTTTCTGAACTTTCCGCAAGAAACGTTGCCAAAGCTGTTTTAACTATTTTATCAGTTATTGCCATATTCGGTTTGTCTAAAACGAATATAAAATTTGCGGATTTTAAAATAGTGGTTTTATCAATAGTCGCAATTAACTTTGCTCTTTTGATTTGGTATATGTATACATACCGGAATTTGTTTTCATCAGCAAAACTCCCGTCAAAAAATGTAATACTGGATATGATGAAAGCGGGTTTCCCGTTATGTTTAGCAAATATAATATCAACACTTATATTGAACATTTCGCGACAAATAGTATCGATGTTTTTCCCAACAACAGATTATGCCGTGTATTCTTTTGCATACAGTTTGTTAACGCTTATTTCTACTGTGGTAACTTCTGTAGCGGTTGTTATGTTTTCTATGTTTAAAAAACAGGATACGCAGACCTTGCTGTCAAAGTATTCATTAAATATGAAGACTGTTTCAGTGCTTATGTCAATGGCTATGGCTGTTTATTTTCCGTTGTGTTGGTTTGTAAATTTGATTTTGCCGGATTATTCATACTCGTTGGATATATTCAGAATTGTCATTCCCGGTCTGGTTTTCAGCAGTCCCGTAACAATAGTAATCCATAATTACTACAAAGCTCTTGATAAAAATACGAAGTTCTTTATTTTTTCCGCAATTGTTTTAGGTGTTTCTGTTATATCGGGAGTCGGAATTTATTTTGCATTCAACACTATGGAGTCTGTATCTTGGGCCTCTGTTGTTGTAATGCTTGTATGGTACGTGTTGACAGAGGTATATTTAAAGAAAAAGTATCATGTTTCGGCTAAATTTAATTTATGCTACATGGTAATTATGAGCGCGGCCTTCTATATTGTATCTCATTGTTTTGTTTGGTATATAGGCTTGGTTGCCTACGGAATGATTTTTGCAGTGGGAACTTTGATTTATCATAAGTTAACAAAGGTGGTGCAAAATGAACAAGCTTAGTAAAATGTTACAATGCTTGCGTTATCGCAGAGTTATTTTAGGAAAAGTGGGAAAAGGAAATGTTTTCAGACCCCATTGTCATTTAACATCAGCGGCGATTATCGGAAACCACAATTATATTGCAGACAGAGTAATGATAGGAAACGCTACAGTAGGAAATTATTGTTCATTCGGTCCCGATGTAAAAATAGGACAATCTCAACATAGCACTCAGTACATTACCACTTGCCAAAAAATAAGTAAAAGAAATATAGATTTTTCCTTAATGGCAGAAAGAGCCGAAATAGGAAACGATGTCTGGCTTGGTGCCAATGTTGTTGTTATGCAGGGTGTAAAAATCGGCAACGGTGCGATTGTTGGTGCTAATGCAGTTGTAACAAAGGATATTCCACCCTATGCAATTGCAGTTGGAATACCTGCGAAAGTAATTAAATATCGTTTTGAAGAAGATGATATAAAAGCTATACAAGCTTCCTGCTGGTGGGATGAAGATTTAGATTCTGCTTGTAAAAAGGTTGATAAATTAGCAAAAGAACTTCAAAGGAGAAATTGAAGATGTCATTATATGAAAAAATTATAAATAAAGAAGAAAAAATTTCTTTGGTCGGACTGGGTTATGTTGGTATGCCTATAGCAGTTGCATTTGCGAAAAAGGTAGATGTAATAGGATATGATCTGAACGCTAAAAAAATTGAACTTTACAAAAGCGGAATCGACCCTACCAATGAAGTTGGTAATGATGTAATTGCGAATACTGCCGTGGAATTTACTTCTGATGAAACAAAGCTTAAAGAAGCAAAATTTCATATTGTTGCAGTTCCTACACCAGTTAATGAGGACCATACGCCCGACCTTACTCCGGTTGAAGGTGCTTCAAGAATTGTGGGAAGAAATCTTACTAAAGGTTCAATTGTAGTTTATGAATCAACCGTTTATCCCGGTGTAACGGAAGATGTTTGTATACCGATTCTTGAAAAAGAATCAGGACTTAAATGTGGTGTTGATTTTAAGGTTGGTTATTCTCCCGAAAGAATCAACCCCGGCGATAAGGTTCACAGACTTGAAACAATTGTAAAAATCGTTTCCGGTATGGATGAAGAATCTCTTGAAGAAATTGCAAAGGTTTATGAGCTTGTTGTTGAAGCAGGCGTTCATAGGGCAAGTTGCATAAAGGTTGCAGAAGCTGCAAAGGTTATTGAAAACAGTCAAAGAGATATTAATATAGCTTTTATGAACGAGCTTTCAATAATCTTCAACAAAATGGGAATAGATACAAAATCTGTTCTTGAAGCGGCAGGAACAAAATGGAATTTTCTTAAATTCTATCCCGGTCTTGTTGGCGGACACTGTATCGGTGTTGACCCCTATTACCTTACATATAAGGCAGAGATGATGGGGTATCACAGTCAGGTTATTCTTGCAGGTCGCAGAATTAACGATGATATGGGCAAATATGTTGCAGAAAATATTGTGAAAAGTTTGATTTCTGCTGATAAGGCAGTTAAAAATGCAAAAGTTGCAATTCTTGGTTTTACTTTTAAAGAAAATTGTCCCGATACAAGAAACACAAGAATTATTGATATTGTCAATGAACTGAAAGAGTATGGCATAACACCCATAATTGCTGACCCTGAAGCAGATGCTGCAGAGGCAAAACAGCTTTACGGTATTGAGTTTGTTGATGTAAACGAAATTAATAATATGGATTCAGTAGTTCTTGCAGTAGCACATGATAGCTTTAAAGAATTTTCAATGGCTGATATGGACAAGCTTTTCGGGGAAGGCAAAAAAGTATTGCTTGACATTAAAGGCATACTTAACAGAGCCGAGTATGAACAAGCGGACTATATTTATTGGAGATTATAAGATAAATTTACATTCTTTCGGAGGAATAGATATGTCATTATTTACAGGAAAAACACTTATGATTACCGGTGGTACAGGCTCCTTCGGTAATGCAGTTTTAAATAGATTTTTGCAGACTGATATTGGTGAAATTCGTGTGCTATCACGAGATGAAAAAAAGCAGGACGATATGCGCCATGAGTTTCAAGCGAAAATGCCCGAGGTTGCAGAAAAAATCAAGTTTTTCATTGGTGATGTTCGTGATTTGGCATCTGTTAAGAATGCAATGCACGGAGTGGATTATATTTTTCATGCCGCTGCCTTAAAACAAGTTCCTTCCTGTGAATTTTTCCCCATTGAAGCAGTAAAAACAAATGTAATAGGCACAGAAAATGTTCTTACTGCTGCAATTGATGCAGGCGTTAAAACCTGCATTTGCCTTTCAACAGATAAAGCGGCATATCCTGTGAATGCAATGGGTACTTCAAAGGCTATGATGGAAAAAGTTATCGTAGCAAAGAGCAGAACCATAAGCGAAGATAAAACAAAAATTTGTTGTACTCGTTACGGCAACGTTATGTGTTCAAGAGGCTCGGTTATTCCTCTTTGGATAGACCAGATTAAACAGGGTAAACCCATTACAATCACAGAGCCTTCAATGACACGATTCATTATGTCACTGGATGAAGCAGTTGACCTTGTTCTTTTTGCGTTTGAAAATGGCGTAACAGGGGATATTCTTGTTCAGAAAGCACCTGCATGCACAATTGAAACACTTGCGAAAGCTGTTACAGAGCTTTTCAATCCCGAAACTGAAATTAAAGTTATCGGTATTCGTCACGGAGAGAAAATGTACGAAACCCTTCTTACAAATGAAGAGTGCGCAAATGCAATTGATATGGGCGACTTCTATCGTGTGCCCAGTGACAAGCGCGGGCTTAACTATGATAAATATTTCAAAGAGGGCGACACAGAACGTGCAAAGCTCAGTGAGTTTAATTCAAACAACACCGATCTTCTTAATGTTGAACAGGTAAAAGAAAAACTTCTTTCACTTCAATATATCAGAGATGAACTTGATGCTTGGGAGAAAAAATAAATGAAAATTCTTATTACGGGTGCAAAGGGCTTTGTTGGTAAAAATCTTTGTGCTGCACTTAGAAATGTTCAAGAGGGTAAGGACAGAACAAGAGGCATTGACAGTAATATCGAAATTTTTGAGTTCGATATT
This sequence comes from Acutalibacteraceae bacterium, assembly GCA_045594685.1. Lineage (GTDB taxonomy): Bacteria > Bacillota > Clostridia > Oscillospirales > Acutalibacteraceae > DTU089. The sequence continues at coordinate 60,482 of JAZNYZ010000013.1, forward strand.
GATACTGACCAAAAACTTCTTGATATATACTGCGAGGAAGCAGATTTTGTTTTCAATCTTGCAGGAGTGAATCGTCCCCAAAATCAAGAGGAATTTATGGCGGGGAATTTCGGCTTTGCTTCAACTCTTCTTGATACCTTAAAAAAATATAATAATACCTGTCCTGTTATGCTTTCAAGCTCATTACAAGCAACTCTCATCGGCAGATATGCCGAGGGCGATTATGGTAAGAGCAAAAAAGCAGGGGAGGATTTGTTCTTTAAATACTCAGAAGAAACAGGAGCAAAGGTATTTGTTTATCGTTTCCCCAATCTTTTCGGGAAATGGTGCAGACCTAACTATAACAGCGCTGTTGCTACATTTTGTAACAATATTGCAAATGATTTGCCTATTCAGGTTAATGACAGAGCGATTGAACTTACGCTTCTTTATATTGATGACCTTGTGGACGAGATGTTTGCAATTCTGAGAGATATGCCTCACCGTTGTGAGTTTGATGGTCTGGATGAAGTTGCAAAGGCAGACGGGAAATTCTGTTACTGCCCAATAACACATAAAGTTACTTTAGGTGAAATTGTTGATTTGCTTCAGAAGTTCAAAAATCAACCATCAACATTATTGATGCCTGAAATACCCTATAATTCATTTGCAAAGAAACTTTATTCCACGTATCTTTCCTATCTTCCCAAAGAAAAAGTTTCTTTCCCATTAAAGATGAATGTTGACTCAAGAGGTAGTTTTACAGAACTCATCAAATCTGAAAAATGCGGTCAGGTGAGCGTTAACATTTCAAAGCCCGGAATTACAAAAGGTCAGCATTGGCACAACACCAAATGGGAGTTTTTCATTGTTGTTTCAGGTAAAGGTCTTATTCAGCAAAGAAAAATCGGTACTGATGAGGTTCTTAACTTTGAAGTTAGCGGTGAAAAAATTGAAGCAGTTCATATGCTTCCCGGGTATACCCATAATATTATTAACCTTTCCGATACAGAGGATTTGGTTACTGTTATGTGGGCAAATGAACAATTTGACCCGGATAAACCCGATACTTTCTTCTTAGAGGTATAAGTTTGGCTAAAATTGCCCACAGCACAGCCTTTTGCTCGGGGCAGTATCTTCATACAGCTCCGCTTACAAAAAACTGCACTGTGAACAATTTTTTCTCAAACTTCTTTAGTATCTTTCAACATAAACGAAAGGATTACAAAAATGGATATTAAACTTGATTATTCAGATGTATCTTTTAAAAATAACGGCAAGCTTAAGCTTCTTATAATTGTTGGGACTAGACCGGAGATTATAAGACTTGCGGCGGTTATAAACAAATGCAGAAAGTATTTTGATTGCATACTTGCACACACAGGTCAGAACTATGACTATAATCTTAATGGTGTTTTCTTTAAGGATTTGAAACTTGAAAATCCAGAGGTTTATATGGATGCAGTAGGGGATGACCTTGGTGCAACTGTTGGTAATATTATCAATTGTTCTTATAAGCTTATGAATCAGATTAAGCCTGATGCACTTCTTATTTTAGGTGACACCAACTCTTGCCTTTCTGCAATTTCTGCAAAAAGACTCCATATTCCCATTTTCCATATGGAAGCAGGCAATCGTTGTAAAGATGAGTGCCTTCCCGAAGAAACAAACAGAAGAATTGTTGACATTATTTCCGATGTTAACCTTGCATATAGCGAGCACGCAAGAAGATATCTTCACGAATGTGGTCTTCCTAAAGAAAGAACCTATGTAACAGGTTCTCCGATGGCAGAGGTTTTGCACGAAAATCTCAAAGATATTGAAGCTTCTGATATTCTCAATAAGTTAGGGCTTCAAAAGAAAAAATATATTCTTCTTTCTGCTCACAGAGAAGAAAATATTGATACAGAAAAGAATTTCTTGTCACTTTTTAATGCCATTAATAAAATTGCAGAAAAATATGATATGCCTATTCTTTATTCTTGCCATCCGCGTTCAAAGAAAAGGCTTGAGGAAAGTGGCTTTGAACTTGATAAACGCGTTATTCGCCACGAACCCCTTGGTTTCCACGATTATAATAATTTGCAAATGAATGCCTTTGCAGTTGTTTCCGACAGTGGTACTCTTCCTGAGGAGTCAAGTTTCTTTACATCTGTTGGAAAACCTTTTCCTGCAGTTTGTATCAGAACAAGCACAGAACGCCCTGAAGCACTTGATAAAGCATGCTTCGTTCTTGCGGGTATTGATGAAAAATCACTTGTTCAGGCAGTAGAAACTGCAGTTGATATGAATGAAAATGGCGATTACGGTATTCCCGTGCCAACTTATGTTGAAGAAAATGTTTCAACAAAGGTTGTTAAACTTATTCAAAGTTATACAGGCGTTGTAAATAAAATGGTATGGAGAAAGTTTTAATAGGTAGAAAATATGAATTGTATAGAAAGATTTGAAACGATTTACAAAATGAGTCCTGAGGGTGTGGCGTTTTGCCCTTATCGTATATGTCCGTTAGGTGCTCATTCCGATCATAACTTAGGTAAAATTACCGGTCTTGCAATTGATAAAGGCATACATATTGCCTATAAGCCGAAGCAAAACGGTGTTGTTGAGCTTAATTCTCTTCAGTTCGATAAGAGAGCACAATTTCATATAAACTCTGTTCCTGAGGTTAAAGAAAATGATTGGGCAGATTATCTCAGAGGTGCAACAATAGAGCTTGGCAGAAAATTCCCTCTTCATACAGGTCTTTCAGGCGTTATAGAAGGTTCTCTTCCCATTGGAGGTCTTTCATCTTCTGCAGCAGTAATTATTTCATTTCTTTCTGCACTTTGCAAGGTTAATAATATTCGTCCCACTCAGGCTGAAATTATCAATATTGCTTTAGCTGCGGAAAATAAATATGTTGGCGTTTCTTGCGGTAAACTTGATCAATCTTGTGAGGTTTATTCAAAAAAAGACCATCTTCTGTATCTTGATACAAAAGATGATTCTTACGAGCTTATTCCCACAAACCCTTTAATGAAGCCCTATAAAATAGCTGTTTTCTTCAGTGGAATTGAGAGAACTCTTGCAGGTTCAAAATTCAATATGAGAGTTGATGAGGCTCGTTCAGCTGCTTATGCGCTTAAAGCATATTCCGGAATGGAATACGGTAAATTCAACGAAACAAACCTTCGTGATATTCCTTATGAGGTTTATCTTCAGTATAAAGATATGCTTCCTGATAATTTCGCAAAAAGAGCGGAGCATTGGTATACAGAGTTTCAACGAGTTGAAAAAGGTGCTGAAGCCTGGCGTAAAGGTGATTTGGAAGAATATGGCAGACTTTCTTTTGAAAGCGGTAAATCTTCAATTTACAATTGGGAAACAGGTTCCCCCGAGCTGAAAACGCTCTATGAGATTATGACGCAAACCGACGGTATTTACGGAGGTCGTTTCAGCGGTGCCGGTTTTAAAGGTTGCTGTATGGCTCTTATTGACCCGAGTTTTGAAGAAAAAATAAAAGAAAAGGTTTCTATAGAATATTTAAAAACCTTCCCCGAATTAAAAAATAAGTTTTCAATTCATATATGCCAAAGTGCAGATGGAGTAGAATTATGAAATGTTTAATACTTGCCGCAGGCTATGCAACGAGATTATATCCCTTAACAGAAAACTTCCCGAAACCGTTATTAAAGGTAGGGGAGAAGACCATTCTCGATTGGCTCGTTGACGATATTGATACAATTGGTATTGTTGACGAATATGTTGTTATATCAAATCATAAATATGCTCAGCATTTTGATGATTGGGCAAAAGAAAAAGAACAGAAAATAACTGTTGTTGACGATGGCACAAGCAGCAATGAAACTCGTTTAGGCGCAGTTAAAGATATACAGTTTGCAATTGAAAAGCTTTCTATTGACGATGATATGCTTGTTATCGCAGGAGATAATGTTTTGGATTTCAGCCTTACAAAATTTATTGCATATGCAAAAGAGAAAGAATCTTCTTGTATAATGAGATATTTTGAAGAGAAAAAGGAAAAGCTTTCTAAATGCGGTGTTGTATCAATTGATGAAAATGATAAGGTTTTGAAAATGGTTGAAAAGCCCAAAGAACCTGAAAGCAATTGGTGTTGTCCTCCTTTTTATTATTACACAAAAGAAGATGCAAGATTAGTTGCAAAGGGTATTGAAGCAGGATGCGGTGTAGATGCACCGGGAAGCTTTGTTGCCTGGCTTTGCCAACAGTCACCTGTTTTCGCCATGGAAATGCCGGGGAAAAGATATGATATTGGAAATCTTGAGAGCTATGAGCAAGTTAAAAAGGAGTACAGAGGCATATGTTGACACCTAATGTGAATCTTGAAAAGAAAACAGTTCTCGTTACAGGAGCAGCGGGCTTTATTGGTTCAAACCTTGTTAAAGAATTATTTAACACAACAAAAGAGGTTACCGTTGTAGGATTAGATAGTGTAAATGACTATTACGATGTTTCAATTAAAGAGTACAGACTTAAGGAAATTGAAAAGACTGCAGAGGAAAAACCCGGGTCACAATGGATTTTTGTTAAAGGAAATCTTGCTGATAAAGAACTTATTGATGATTTGTTTAAAACATATAGCTTTAGCGTGGTTGTAAATTTAGCGGCACAAGCAGGCGTAAGATATTCTATAACAAATCCTGACGCATATATCGAAAGCAATCTTATAGGTTTTTATAATATCCTGGAAGCTTGCAGGAATTTCCCTGTGGAGCATCTTGTATACGCTTCCTCGTCAAGTGTATACGGAACAAATAAAAAGGTTCCGTATTCAACGGATGATAAGGTAGATAATCCCGTGTCACTTTACGCCGCAACAAAGAAATCTAATGAGCTTATGGCTCATTCATATTCTAAATTATATAATATTCCCTCAACAGGTTTGAGATTTTTTACGGTTTATGGTCCTGCCGGAAGACCTGATATGGCATATTTTGGTTTTACAAATAAGCTTATTAAAGGTGATACCATTCAGATTTTTAACTATGGAAACTGTAAAAGAGACTTCACCTATGTTGATGATATTGTTGAAGGTGTTAAGAGGGTAATGACTTGCGCTCCTGAGAAAGTTACAGGGGAGGATGGTTTACCCGTGCCACCCTATAGAGTATACAATATCGGCAACAGCAGTCCTGAAAATCTTCTTGATTTTGTTGATATACTTCAGCAGGAGCTTGTAAGAGCAGGGGTTCTGCCGGAAGATTATGATTTTGATGCACATAAAGAACTTGTGCCTATGCAGCCCGGTGATGTTCCAATAACATACGCAGACACATCTGCGCTTGAGAGAGATTTCGGATTTAAGCCTGCAACTCCATTGCGAAATGGTCTGAGAGCATTTGCAGAGTGGTATAAAGAGTTCTATTTATAAAAGTAAATGAGCTGTAAAAAACGAATGTTTTTTACAGCTCATTTTTGTATTTTTTATAAATATAAGGGTTGAACCGTTTTCCTACCCAATTATAGCCTTTAGCGCCTAAAATTGCGCCCAAAGTGTTATGAAGGACATCATCTGCTTCAGTATATCCGATAGATAGAATATACTGTGTCAGCTCTATTGCTAATGACAGAGTGAATGCAATTAAAGCGATTTTTAAAAGCTTATGCTTTCTTTGCGCAAACATTTCCCAAAGAATGAGACCTAAAGGATAAAACACGGCAAGATTAGCAGTGTTAGTTCGGATTGCTTCAGAATTTTCACCTAAAAAATAATGATAATATGAAGACAAGGGGATTAAATTTACATAAAAATCTTCTCCGGAAGTTCTGCAAAGTATTGCAAAGAACAAAAGATAAAATATATAAAATGCGAGGAAGGATATGTTTATACCTTTCCATAATTTAATACTTTTTCTTTCGCTAAAGAATTTAATTGTGAAAAAAATTACAGTTCCTAAAACAAGTACATCTAAAAAGCCAACTAAGGAAAACGAGTATAAAATACGATTTATTGTTCTGAGAAAAGACATTAAATTCGTTCCTTTCTCTTTATAAATTTTCCGAGAACGGTATTTAATACTGTTGTAAATAATACAACAATTCTGTTTAAAGCTACAAGCTTGTTTCTGTTCATTTCAATTTTTTTCATTGCTTTCGTTTTTCTTTCATAACAGTATTTTGCTTGCTGTACATAAAAAATCAAAGGAAAATGTATACTTCTGTTTTCTTTCTTGAAAAAGAAATTCTCAAGATTCTTTTCGGTTATGCAATAAATACATTATTTTTCGAGGCATTAAAACAGATATTACAGGTTTAAATGCAAAAATGTAATAAACAAATGGAATTTTATTCAGTTTAAAACCTATCAGCCTTGTTTGTGCCATACCCCATGCTGCCGAAAAGTTTCTTTTCTTTTTGTAATCGCTTATGCTTTCATGATATTTAAGAACAGGCTCTTGAATATTGTAGCCTTTATAGCCTTTTGCATAGAAGCGGAACCACATATCCATATCCTGCCCTTTTATGGTACGCTTTGAAATAACATAGCCACCTAAATCGTCATAAACTGATTTACGCATCATTATCGTGGGATGATAAAAAGGAACATCGCCTATTAAATCTTTGACTTGTGGTATCTCCTTCGGGATACGGGGGCATTTTTCGGATTCTTCGTCGTAAGGAATAATACTGCCGCCTACGACTGCATATTCAGGATGCTCATTAAGAATTTTAACCTGTTTTTCGAATCTGTCGAAAAAGCAGATATCATCTGCATCCATTCGTGCAACATATAAACCGTTTGCATATTTTAAACAGTGGTTTAAAGTGTAGGGTAGCTTGCTGTTTTTTTCGTTTCTTATAACTTTTATGCGATTATCATTTGCAGCGTATCTTTGTGCCACTGCCAGAGTGTCATCGGTGGAACAGTCATCGCAAAGTATAAGCTCCCAATTATCGTATGTTTGTGATTGAATGCTTTCTATACTTTTATGCATAACATCGGCGCAGTTATACACACCCATTATTACAGAAACTAAAGGTTTTTTATCCATTGTTTTATCTTATCCTAATTTAATTTTTCTCGTTTTAAAGTACAGTTTAGGGTTAATAAGCGCAAGCGCTCCTAAAATTTTATGGAACAAGGAATAATCTTTGTTTTTGAAAAAGTATTTACTATATTTTTTAAAGTTCAATACAAGAGTAGATAAAAGTGCTTCATCATTCATACCTGAATTATAATAAATATATATAAAATTCAGGTTGAGGTTAGCAAGAGTAGAACTTACCAACGGAATTGCATCAGGTACATTTTCTTCCGAAAGAGCTAAAAGCTTTTCATAGGTTTTTAATCCGCTGATTTTTCTTGCAGTAAGAGGGTGGTTAATATTTGTAACACCCTTTTCGTGTTGATAATAGAAATAGTGGGGTTCGGGGTTGTAAGCAATTTTGTTGCATAACAATATGTATCTGAATGCGAAATGCAAATCCTGTGCCATTCCCAACTCTTCGTCAAAACGGAGGTTGTTGTTTTTGATTATATCCAGATGATACATTTTGTTCCAGGCATAGCCACAGTATGCAGTTGATTTTAATAATGTCAGAATGGCTTGCTCTTTATCCATAACCATAATTTTGCCATTAGAATTATGGGTTTTCTGTGTGGCTTCTGTTACAATATAGTGCCCGCATATCTCGAGGTCTGTGTTGTCGTATGAATTTATAAGGCAAGAAAGATAGTTTTCATCAACCCAATCATCAGGATCGGGGAAAATGATGAAATCACCCTTGGCTAATTCAATGCCTGCATTTCTTGCGGAAGATAATCCGCCGTTTTCTTTATGAAACACACGTATATTATCATATTTTTCGTTGAGTTCATCGCATAAATCTGAGCTGCCATCGGTAGAACCATCATCAATTATAAGAATTTCATAATTCTGATAATTCTGGTTAAGCAATGTATTTATGGCATTTTCTAAATGTTGTGCCATATTGTATACAGGAACAACAACAGTTATTTTTATGTCATTTCTTTCCATAAACCTTTTCCTCTAACATAGTTAATGATACTTCATAATGGGCTTCACAACGGATGGTGTTCATCGTAATCATTTGTGCTTTTTTGTTATAGAGTAAGTCTATTGGTTTATTACCCAAAATTCTGTTTAGCTTATTAAAAACACGATTTAAACCATATAAAAGGGGATAATACAACCCTTTTTTTGTGTCCACAAAAGCTTGCCAACTTTTATTTAAGAAATCAGAGTCGCTTAATTTCTCAGATTCAGAAAGCATTGTTTTTACTCGTTCATCGGATTTGTTTCTGTCAGCAAGAACAAGTCCGTTTTCAGTAGCATTTATTAAATGAAATTCAATATCAGCAGGTGATTCCGTGTCAATTGATACAATGAAACCTTCATTCCAGGAATCATCACCTTTTCGGAAGCCGAAAACAGAGTTACCCTGTCCGTACAATATAGCAGAATTATTGTATTTTTCAAGTGTTCCGATGCAGTGGCTGTGTTGACACAAAACAACATCGGCTCCGAATTCTGTCATTGTTCTGCATTTTTTTTGAAGCATCGGGGAGGGGTATTTGTAGTACTCGATTCCTCCATGGTATAAAACAACGAGAAAATCAACAGAGTCTTTTGCCACACGAATTTCCTGTAATGACTCATAAGGATCAAAATGGTTTGCCCCTACAGTGTTTTCAGTTGATAAATTAAATTCTTGTTCTGCAAAGCTTAAAAATCCGATTTTTTTATTGGCGATTTCTTGTACCAATAATTTTTTTGCATCTTTTTTTATTCCTGCACCAAAAGATTGTAATCCGTATTCTTTACAATGCAAAAGAGTTTCCTCTGCACCGCAGATGCCGTAATCCAAAATATGATTGTTGGCTAAAGCGAGTGCATCAAAACCGGCATCTTTGAGCAGTTGCAGGTCAGACGGGTTAGCTTTAAGAGTGGGTCCACATTTTGTGATGGCCTTTTCACACTTGGTGGCAGGACACTCTAAATTAGCTACCGCATAGTCAGCTTTTTCTATAAGAGAAATTATATCTTGAGATAACGGGAGATTTCCGTTGTCAAAAAACTTTTTATAATCGTTATCGGGACATATATCCCCGAATATACATATTCTTGCCATAGGTTACCTTCATTCATACAAAACTTAGTTTATTTTATTTTCTAATTTTTCCGGCTTGATATATTCAATACTTGATGCGAAAAATTGAATGATTTTTTGCCCTTTTTGATTGGCGAAATTTTCAGTTGAACAGTTTAGGGTGAAACGAGTTATCCGAACCTGCCTAAAAGCGCGTATTTACAAGTCTTTTAGGCGTTTCGGTCTTGAAAGGCGCCAGCCTGTCTTCGCCCTCAACACCAAAAATCCAATGAAAATCTTTCGCTTTTAGGTCGAAGATTTTATACAGTGCGGATTTTTGGTCAGCCAAGGCAAAAACGCAGCTAATCCTTTCGGATTGGCGAGTATTTTAACACAGGATGAACGGAAATCCGCTTGTATAAAACACGGTTCGGATAATTCCTTTCACCCTAAAGCGAAGATGAGAATAAAAAACGCTGCAAACAGCATGGGAAATAAAGTGAATTCCGTAAACAGACTTGAGCCTTTTCCGCCCAAACCAATATCTGTTGCCTGAAACAGAGAAGAAAAAAGTTTGGAACTACAGTTGAACAATTCTTTTGACTTTGAATTTTGATGTGCATGAAAAAATATGCAGAAATCAGAACATAGACATTTGTTGCCACATAACAAACAACCTGCATAAAAGATATTGCATAATGGGTGGGATTATCGGTTGGTATATTTTCTACCAAGTAGTTGTGCCCGATTGCATGTTCTATTATGATCATCAGCATAGCAATTATTCGTATTGCTTCTATGCTCATATTTCTCTTTGTTGCTATAGTTTTTTCACAAATATTCAATTATCCTTCTGTAATTTCCACATTTCTCCCACAATTTCATCATATTTATCAGGAACGAAATCCGGTGCGCCACCGGCAGGGAAAAAGGTTAACTCTCCGAAATAGACTTTGTTTTGTGCCTGATATAAATCAACTCGCACATATTGAAAGGGTTTGCATAAATCTTTTGCGATTTTTTTCATTTCTTCAAAAAGTGCGGGTTTTTCTACTATTAAATCAGGATTATGAGGAAGCTCCTTGCCAAAGGGCATAAGCTCCCAGTTCATATCATAAAAATTACGTGTGTTGTGCTCAGTGTTTCTGCCGACTTCAAGCTGCATGAAACGTGGTTCGCCGTTAAAGCAGTAGAATTTATAATCTCTCAATTCTCCGGTTTCGTCTTCAAGATATTTTTCTACAACAATTCTGCGAGGCATATTTTTATATACCCATTCTCTACCGCTCCAGGAGGTGTCCTGGTGAAGCCAACTGTCAAGCTTCATAAGAGCTTGTTTACGGTTCAGAGTGTTTTTATCTTTAACAATAATATTCCAACCGCTTCCGTGCGCAGCTTTCATAACAAAAGAGTCGGGAAGAGTGTCAAAGTCAATATCTTTTGCTTTGGAGTAAACCCCATAAAGCTCATTAAGAAGTTCGGGATAGCCACAATCCTCTATGTATTCTCTTACGGCATATTTATCCGCACATTTTTCCATAAGCGGATTTTTTGCGTTGATTTTGTACCATTGAAGTTTTTCACTGAACCTTTTGGGGTTGTTTAAATCAACTGTTCTTCCCCCTGATTTTTTTTTATAGTAATTTGTTATTGCTTTTTCATCGGGGATAAAAAGAGGAACAAGTTTACATGCAACAACGTGGTATTGGCTTATAAGATAATTGAACCAGAAATTTTTTCGTAAATTCATTTGCTTTCACCCATTATATTCAAGTAGCAATTTTCTATGTGTTTAATTTCAGTATCAGCGTTAAAACCTGCCTTGGAAAAGGCGGAAAGTATATCATTGTGGTTAATTTTTTTATACTTGCATTTTTTTATTGCTTCTGCCCAACCATTTATATCGTCCGGATTAAGGTATGTAACAAGGTCAAGACCCACATCAACCTTTGGCGGAACTCCTGTTGAAAGTAAGCAGGGCTTTCCTGCAGCTTGCGCCTCAAGGGCAACGATGCCTAATCCTTCTGTAAAAGAAGGTAATACGAAAACATCAAAAGCAGCTATATCCTTGTGGATGTTTGAGCTGTTGCCAACAAACATAACCTCGGATTCTATATTAAGAGCACGGCAACTGTCTGTAAGCTCTTTGTAATAAGCCTCGTCAGCAGGTCTGCCGTAGCACACAAATACAGCCTTGAAATTATCTTGTTTTAGCTTTTCGAGGGCTTTTAAAATAACATCATAATTTTTTATTCTTGTGATTCTGCCAACGGCACCGATAACAAAAGCTTTTTCATTTATATTCAGCGCGGTTCTTGCCTGTGTGTATTTTTCTTCGGTGCACAGGTATTTTTCCACGGAAATAGCATTGTTTATTACTGTTGCTTTTTTGTGGTTATAAAATAATCTTTTTGCCGCACTTTCTGAACAGGCGAAAAAGTCGGTTGCAAATATATTAACATAAAGCCTCATTAATTGAAGCTTGATTTCGTTAAGCAGATTTGATAAAAAGCTTCCTGTAAAATGGATGTCTGCATGGCAATGAACTATTCTGTGGTTGATACCGGCTTTCTTGGCAACCTTTGAAATGATTCCGCCCACTGCATTGAGGTGGCTGTGAATTATATCGGGCTTACCGATTTCCGCAAGGAGAGAATTAAAAGCTTTTGAATAAGCTTTTTCTCCTACAGCACCAACTGCGGGGAGATAATGCATATCTATACCTAAAGCTTTAATCTCTTCATCGTGAACACCGACTTCACCGTTTTTTGCTCCGTGCACTATAAGCTTATAGCAAATATTCTGAGATTTGTAGCGGAGCATATTCATTATTAAGCTTTCTGTACCGCCGGCATTCATAACACCGGTGATAATCCAAACTGTAATGTTGTTTTTCATTGGTTTCACATCCATAATGTTGATCTTTCCCAAATCCATTGGAAGTTGTTTAAAGCACTGGAACAATAAATCTGATAACTGAAATATGCAAAGTAGCATAGGGTTATAACAATTGTATAAACGGTTTTTGTAAGTTTTGTTTCATATTTTAAGAGTTTTGGGAAAGCGAAAGCGGGAAATGCTTCTGTAAATATAGCAACACGCGCCAGATAAGCGCTTTCGGAAGTTGATAATAAGAACGCTGCGTTTACAAAGAGCAACATGCTATAAAACTCTACTTCTTTATCATTGTGTTTTCGTCTGCGTCTATAAGTTACAAAATAAAGCGCAATAGGAGCAAAAGCAACCAAAATTCTGAAGAAGTTAACTTCTGTAAGCATATATTCATATTGTGTCTGGTCAGAAAGCTTGAAGTTTGACATCACGCTGAAAAGAAAATCATGTGAATACATTATCACTACAACACTTAAGGCAAGCATACCGATTGACTTTAAGTTAATCTTTCTGTTGGCTATAAAGTAGACAGGTAGCATAACCAATGCTGTTCTGTGAAAGCACATAGCACAGAGGATGAGTAGCAGATATTTGAAAAATTTTCTTTCAAATATTAATCTGTGGCCAAGGAAAATTATGCTCGCAGCAAGATATTGGCGGACGACGTTAAATGAACCTACCCAGCTTCCCGTAAAAAGAAATAATAAAACTGAAAAGGTGAACGTATCTGAACAATGCTTTGAAATAGCTGCAATATAAAAGCCAATGGTAATAAGCGATGCCATAAAAAACATCGTTGCAGGGTCATCGTAGATAAACGATGCGATTTTGCTCAATATAGGCAATCCGGGCTCATCAAAGGTTAATAAATAATGCAACCAGATGTCTTTACGGCCGTAATACATCATGATGTAGTTATTGTAATCGGTTCCAACCCGATAACGTAATCCTGAAACAAAAATTAATATAGCGGCGGTAGCAATGGCAAAAAATATGTATCCATAAGATTTTTGGTTTTTTCTATGAAGCTTTGATTTTGCCTGAAAGCTTTTTTCATAGGCATAAGCAACATATGTTGTAACTATTACAAAAAAAATAGTTACATAATATTCCACCATTTTTGTTCACCGCCTTTCCGAATTATATAATACATAAAACTATTTTGAAATATTTGTTATTTTGTCCACTAATTGAATTGCAATAGTGTTGCAGTCGTATTTTTCTGTGTCAACACAAGAGAATTTTTCATATATTTCTTTGTTGCCGGAAACGCGGATGATTTTTTCACACATTTCATCGGCATCACCTATATTTACCAAGAAACCGTTTTCTCCGTCTTGTATGATTGTGGAGTGACCTCTGTTTTTTGATGCTACTACCGGTAAACCGCAATACATAGCTTCTACAAGGTTAATTCCGAATCCTTCACGGATGCTTGAAGCTACACAAATATCGCTGGCATACATTAATTCACCTATATCAGACCGCCAACCGAGAAATTTTGTGTATTCCTCAACACCTGAATTTCTGGATAACTGTTGATACTTGCCGTTGTAATGGTCCGGTCCTACCAAAAGAAGATAAGCATCAATATTCCGACTTCGCAGTTTGGTTAGTGCCTTGATAAGCATATCCTGATTTTTGTTTTTTATCAATTCTGCTATGTATATTAAAACAATCGCATCCTGCGGAATGTTGAGCTCGTTTCTGTAGGAGATTCTTATTTCTTCTTTATTATCAATAGCCAGTCTTTTGAAATCTACTCCGATTCCGGGAATCAATTCAATTTTGGCTTTTTTGTTTAATTTTGTTTTTGCATTTTCATAATCTTCTTTATTTATTGTGAAAATCGAATCAGTAAAAAAAGATAACATTTTTTCTATAGGATAGTAGATTAACCAATTTATTTTAGGTGCATCTTTAAAAAAGTGAAAGCCGTGAGCACAGTAAACAACCTTTAGCCCGTTTTTTCGGAATTTTCTTGCTGCAAGACGGGCAACTAAACCACCAACAGGGGTGTGACAATATATAATATCATAATTCCCTTCGGAAATAATTTTTTTCAACTGTTTTATTCCCTTAAAAGTGTCAAAAGTGAAGGGGGAACGCCTCCACACAGCGTGGTATTGAGTGTCGCAAAAAGGTATTTCTTCTTCACCTGCACAAGCAACATCAACAACCCACCCACGATTTTTAAATTCTTTAATCGTAGGAATATGGAATTTATTAATGTGTTCTTTTGCAACATTTGCAACAATCAAAACCTTTTTCATTGCTGAGTTGTATCCTCTTTCTTTTTCATTTCTCCGGTGCCGCCCTCAACAACGCCGTCACTTTTAAGTACGCTGGTTATTGTTCCTAAAAAGCATTTGATATCAAAACCGAAGCTCATTTTCTCAACATATTCACCGTCAAAAGCAGCTTTTACATCAATTTCCAATTCATCGCGTCCGCTGATTTGAGCCCAACCTGTAAGCCCCGGGCGAATATCATTTGCTCCGTATTTATCACGTTCTTCAATTAAATCGAACTGATTCCATAAAGCAGGACGAGGACCTATAACACTCATTTGCCCCATAAGGATATTAAACAATTGAGGAAGTTCATCAAGACTTGTTTTTCTGAGTATTTTTCCTGTTTTGGTAATCCATTGTTCAGGATTAGATAACTCATGTGTGGGCGCATCCGGTGGTGTGTCAGTGCGCATAGTGCGGAATTTTAAAATGTTGAAGTGAGTTTTATTCTTGCCGATTCTTTTTTGTTTGAAGAAAACTGGTCCTTTGGAATCAAGCTTAATAGCCAAGGCAATCAAGCCCATCGGCACGGCAAGAACAACTATTCCTCCCAGAGAGAGAACTATATCAAGAAATCTCTTAAAGAATTTTTCATACATAATATAAACCCCGTTTTAAATACAACTATTTTTTCGTTTTGAACCGGAAGGAAGTGTTTCACCTGCAAAAACCGTAGAATTGCAATCTACTTGGCAACCTTTTTCTACAACTGCGTTGTGGTTCACAACAGCTCCTGCACAAATAAAACAACCTTCGCCTATTTTTGAGTTAGCGTGAACTACTGCCATTGGTTCAATAATTGATCCTTTTTCGATTTTTGCTGTAGGAGAAACATAGGCATGAGGACTGATAAGCACGGGAATATTGAAATTGCTTTTTTCAAGACGCTCCAAAAGCTTCATTCTTGTTTCAATATGCCCTATAGCAACAACCCCACAAGAATATTCTTTTTTTAGTTTTTCAATATCCGAAAATGTGCCGACAGCTATATCATTATTGTCGTCAAGAAAATCTATTTTTTTAAATTTTCCGATGCTTTGTGCAATTTCATAAACTATACTGCCGTATTGCCCGGCACCCAATATAAGCAAATTCATTTATTTCAACCTTCGTTCAGCAGAAAGCTCGCAAATTTTTACATATACACTCATAATAATAGTATCATATATTATATATAAAATCAAGGAAAAATAAAAACAAAAATCTCTCCCGAAGGAGAGATTTTTTATAATACTTTAAACATTGAAAGCATGATTTCAATTGTTTCCATATATTTGGTTACATTAACGGGAGTTCTGCACTCAATCACGATGCAACCGCCTTTTTTATCGTCAACGCAGTATACAGTTGTGATAATGTCACTGTCGCTATCACCTGTCTGAGAGCGGTAAACTGTATTTGTGTTTTCGATCTTAAGTGCTTCGGAGTTGTTCAGTTTTTTGTGATTTTTCTCTGTTGCACGGCAGCATTCTTTGTAACCCATTTCTCTGACGGGAGTTATGGTCATTTTAACATTGCCGTTATCCTTTGCTGTGATGGTTGTTATGCCATCGTCATTTTCACTTGACTCAAAAACAGATTTATCAATAAAAAGAGTATAGTTTTTATTGGGGTTTATTATCGGGTCAGTTGAAGGTGGAACCACAAAGGTTGTTTCTGTTGAAAGAACAGTAGTTTCAGTAGTTTCAGAAGGTTCTGAGGTTGTGGTTGTTACAACTGTGGTTTGCGTACTTTCAGAAACATCGGTTATATTAGGCGAGTCTGAATCACCGGTAGCTTTTTTGCCGAAAGGGGCAAAAGCTATTGCAACAATTGCTATAACTACTGCAAGAACACAAAGAACTATTATCAAAATCCGCTTTTTTTTATCGCTCATAATTAAGCTTTATCCTTTGAACCGAAGAGTTCGATTTTTTCACGAACAGTTTCTTTAATTGCTTCACAACCGGGAGCAAGAAGTTTTCTGGGGTCAAAGCCTTTGCCCTGAAGGTCTTTACCGGCTTCAATATATTTTCTTGTAGCATCCTGGAATGCGAGCTGACATTCTGTGTTAACATTGATTTTGGAAACGCCGAGAGAAATAGCTTTCTTAATCATATCAGCTGGGATACCTGTACCACCGTGAAGAACGAGAGGCATTGTGCCTGTTTTTTCCTGAATTGCTGCAAGTGTATCAAATGAAAGACCTGCCCAATTTTCAGGATATTTACCGTGAATGTTACCGATACCTGCTGCAAGCATTGTAACACCAAGGTCTGCAACCATTTTGCATTCTTCGGGGTCCGCACATTCACCTGCGCCGATAACACCGTCTTCTTCACCGCCGATAGAACCAACTTCAGCTTCAAGAGAAAGACCTAATTTTTCGCAAGTTGCAACGAGTTCTTTTGTTTTTGCAATATTTTCATCAATGGGGTAGTGAGAACCATCAAACATAATTGATGAAAAACCTGCTTCTATACAAGCCTTTGCACCTTCGTATGAACCATGGTCAAGGTGGAGAGCAACAGGAACTGTAATGTTAAGGTCTTCAATCATTGCTTTAACCATATCAGCAACTGTTTTGAAACCGCACATATATTTACCTGCACCTTCGGAAACACCGAGAATAACAGGTGAATTCATTTCCTGAGCGGTAAGAAGAATGGATTTAGTCCATTCAAGGTTGTTGATGTTGAACTGACCAACTGCGTATTGGCCTGCTTTTGCTTTTGTGAGCATGTCTTTTGCGTTTACTAAAGGCATTTTTAACACTCCTATATATTAAAATTTTTTATAAACTATACTTTTACCGACTAATGCAAATGTAGAATGCAAAATGCAAAATTATCGGGGCAAAGCCGATTATATATCTTCTTCCCTTAAATTGAGGACAAGCTCTTTTTTTGTGGGAACAAGCTTTGTATATTTAACACCTGCCGCATCGAACATTCTTTTTGATGCTCTTGTTGAAGATGTTTCGGCATATTTATCAGAAAGATAGATAACCTCTTTAATACCACTTTGGATTATTGCTTTTGCACATTCGTTGCAGGGGAAGAGAGCGACATAAATTCTGCTTCCTGCAAGGCTTCTGCCACGGCAGTTGAGAATAGCGTTGAGCTCCGCATGGCAAACATAGAGATATTTTGTGTCATAGGCATCATCGCCGCTTCTGTCCCAAGGGAAAACATTGTCATCGCAACCGGCGGGGAAGCCGTTGTAACCTACGGATAAAATTCTGTTTTCATCGTTTACGATGCAAGCACCAACCTGAGTATTGGGGTCTTTGCTTCTTTCTGCGCAAAGCATAGCTGCACCCATAAAAAATTCATCCCAGGAAATATATCCTTCGCGTTTTGCCACACAAATCACACCTTATCTCCATTCAAATCCACTTTACATTATACATTCAATTTGTGAAATTTTCAACACAAATTAGCAAATTTGATTGTAGGAAGTAAAAAATCTGAATATTTATGCTATTCTTAACTTTTTAATTCCAAAAAAGAAAAATAATCTGTTGATGTTTTGATATTATTGATTAACAAACTAAACCAAAATTAGGAGATAAGATATGGGTAAGGGTTATTTTAAAAGAGTTATCAGTATGTGCAAGCCTTGGGAGCTTGTATATTGGTGGATTTTAAGAATTTTAATGGTTGGTGGTATCATTTTGCGTCTTGTTGAAGCGGACGAGCTCGGCATGTATCAGCCAATGCAGATGGCGGCCAACCTTTTAGGTATGTTTGCTTTTGAAATTTGTCAGGCATTTCCTGCAAAAACGTTTCCTCGTTATTTTTCCGCATATTTTCAGAATATTACCATTCTCGGATTTTTCCTTGCGTCCTTCGGAGGAGCATTCCTCAATTTCTATTACATAATTCCTGCTTATGACAAGGCTCTTCATTTGTTTGGTTGTATGGAAGCAGTGTTTATCAGCTATGAACTTATTTGCGCAATGCAGTTGAGAGATAAGGTTATTGTTCCTGCCAAATATGCAACACTCGGTGCGTTCGGACTCGCTTTTGTTTTTGCGGCAGGTTGGGAATTATTTGAATTCTCATTTGACCAGTGGTTCGGTGGGGATGCACAGCATTGGAACCTTGATCTTGCCATTAAAGAAGCAGGCGGAATAGAAAATATCTTTATGCTTATTCCTCTTGATGCAGAGCGCTTTGAAGCCCGTTTTGCGATTATGGATACCATGGGTGATGCAATTCTCAATGCAATCGGTGCAGTGGTAATGTATTTGATTTTGAGAAAGAAGCCATACAGACACACAGGAAAGAACAATATTAACAAAATGATAGAGGAAGAATTGGCTAAAAATACCAAAGAAAACACAACTGCATAAATATATGTTGATTATTTAGAAAAAAAGTTTTATAATCATTAATGTATATAATATAAGGAGGAGTACCTATGTCTAAAAAGGTATTGGCAGTTATCCTGTCACTTATTCTTGCTTTTTCGGTAGTTGCAGTTCCTGTTAGTGCAGCAGATATCTCACTTGATAACTTCAACATCGAAAACTTTTTCAATCAGATTATTGATAAACTTATTTCTTTTGTTCTTACATATCTGAACCAGTTCTGGCCCGGATATGATGACCAATGGGTAGGTCAGGAAGAATATGTTCCTGAATATTTCTACACCGGCGAAGAAACTTTTGATACTGAAGTTGCCGATGGCGCTAAATGGGAAATGGGTTATTCAGGCGCATCACTTCTTGATGGTATTGATGCAACAAGCGGTGATTATTTCCTCGCAGGTACACTTGAACCTATTGCAGGTCGTGTTCCCGTCAGAGTTATTGATGACCAGAGAGTTCGCGTTTATGCAGTAACAGACGGCGTTAGCGGTGTTGTTATTCAGGCAGTTATTGATGGTTTCGGTTTTTCACGTGGTGATGTTCAGATTATCCGTGAAAGAATGGAAGAATTTGCAGCAGAAAACAATGTTGTTGCTATCAATGTTTCCGTTCTTCATCAGCACTCATGTATCGATACTCTCGGTATGAACGTTCCTCTTGCTCAGGCTCTTCTTTTCAACACTGGTAATGCTGCTGTTGATGGTCTTCTTGATGACCTTAAGGTTGAAAAGAATCAGGAATTTATGGAAAATCTTTTCACAAAAACAGTTCTTGCTATGAAGAGAGCGGTTAAATCCATGAAGCCCGGTGAGCTTTCTTACGGCTATGCAGATATCGGAGAGCTTATTCACGACAAACGTGAACCTATCTCTTATGACCCCAATATCAACAGACTCCGTTTCGTTCCCGATGACGGCACAACAGAAATCTGGGTTCTTGAAGCAGGCATCCATTGCACAATGCTTGGCGCAGGTCCTGATGAGCTTACTGCAGATTTCCCCTATTATATCGAAAGAAAAATCAAGATGGAAACAGGTGCAAACGTAGTTTATGTTCAGGGTGCTGAGCTTGCTATTACATCTGATTGCGATACACTTAACTTGCCTGAAGATATAGATGGCGTTGACAGAATGGTTGCATACGGTGAAGCAGTTGCAGAAAGAGTAATAGCAATCGATAATGATGTTGCTCTTGACCCTGTTCTCAATATCAAAATGCAGGAAGTTCGTCTTGATGTTACAAACGAAATTCTTACACTTGCTGCTCGTGAAGATGTTCTTAATCCTGTTATTGTAAAAACAGCAGACGATTATCAGATGATTACTGAAATTGGTTATATGGAACTTGGTAACAGCGTTGCTATCTTTATTTGCCCAGGTGAATTTGAACCCGCTCTTATTTATGGCGGTCCCGAATCAGGTGACGCTTCCTGGTCAGGTGAAGAATGGGGCTATGAACCTCTTAAAAACTTTACATCCTGTGAAAACGTAATGGTTTATGGTCTTTGCAACGACCAGGCAGGTTATGTTCTCAGAGATAATGAGTATCACTCAATGTTCACAGAGAACGAAGAAATCAATGTTATCTGCGATACAGCAGGTTCAGCATTTGTGAATGCTTTCATTGACCTTGTTGCTTCAACAAAAGAAGCTGCTTAATCCAGTGAGTTAACCCTCCGCCTTTGCGGAGGGTTTTTGTTTTTATTCATAGTCTTTTAACGCTTTGTCTATTTACAAAAAACACTATGATATGTTATACTATAATATATGTAATTATATCTTGTTAGTGGTGGTTTTAATGGAAAGAAAAAGCGGAGTGCTTTTACATATATCATCCCTTTGGGGAGAATATTCTTGCGGTGGGTTTGGCGACGCAGCAAAAGAATTTATAGATTTTCTTTCTGAAAGCGGTTTTTCTTATTGGCAGGTTCTTCCTTTTGGCCTTGTTGATGAATGCAATTCACCATATAAATCTTATTCTACATTTGCAGGTAATCCGTATTTTGTTGATTTGGAAAAGCTTCATAAAAAGGGTCTTTTGACGGAAGAAGAGTTGAATGCTGCCCGTCAGAATACTCCATATTCCTGTGAGTTTGAAAGATTGAGCAAAGAAAGAGTAAATCTTCTTATTACCGCAGCTTCCCGTTTAGACGATGAACAAAAGAAAGTGGTAAACACCTTTATTGAAAAAAACAGGCACCTTAAAGATTTCTGTATGTTTATGGCTCTTAAAGAGAAAAATGAAAACAAGGAATGGACTCTTTGGGAAAAGGAAGAATACAATAACGGTGTTGAATTAGGTTGGCGTTTTATCCAATATGAATTTTTCACTCAATGGGCAGAAATTAAGAAATATGCAAATGAAAAAGGCATAAGAATCATTGGCGATGTACCTATTTATGTTTCCTTTGATTCTTCGGATGTGTATTTTAATAAAGGCTTATTTCTTATAGATGACAATAATAAAATGACTGATGTTGCAGGCGTTCCGCCGGATTATTTTGCGGAAGATGGTCAGCTTTGGGGCAATCCTCTCTATGATTGGTTTGCAATGGAAAAGGATGATTTTAAGTGGTGGAAGGATAGAGTTTCTTCATATCTTGAGCTTTTTGATGGTATAAGAATCGACCATTTCAGAGCATTTGAAAGCTTTTGGGCAGTTAAAGGTGATGCCAAAACAGCTAAAGATGGTAAATGGGTAAAAGGTCCCGGGATGAAGCTTATAAATGCAATTAAGAGCGTTTCTGATGATAAACTCATAATTGCAGAAGATTTGGGAGATATAACCAAAGAAGTAATTGAGCTTGTTGAGGAAAGCGGTTTCCCCGGAATGAGAGTTTTTCAGTTTGGCTTTTTCGGAGGAGAAACGCCTCATAAACCTCATAACTACATAAATAATTGTGTGGCATATTCAGGCACCCATGATAATAACACTCTTTTGGGTTATTTATGGGAAACTCCTGTTGACCAAAAGAATGAGATTATGCGTTACTGCGTTTGTGATGAAAATCAATGGAATGAAAAAGGCTGCAGAGCAATAATAAGAACCATAATGGCAAGTAATGCAGGTCTTGCGATATTTCCTGTTCAGGATCTATTGGGATATGGTAACGATACCCGACTTAATGTTCCGGGTAGGGCAGAGGGGAACTGGCTTTACAGAATAACTAAAGACCAGTTGAGCTTGATTAATATAAACGAATTAAAAGAATTAAACAGAATTTATGGTAGGTAATTTATGGCAGATTTAAAAGATATAACATTATATTTACTTGATATGGATGGTACCGTTAATTTAGGATATGATCCTATCGATGGTGCAAAGGAGTTCCTTGAAACGCTCAAAGAACAGGGCAAAAACTTTATATTCCTTACAAACAATTCATCTAAAAATGCTATGGATTATGTTGAAAAAATGCGTTCATTGGATTTTCCTTGTGAAAAAGAGAATGTTTTCACTTCAGGTATGGCGGCAGGAATGTTTTTGCAGGAAAATAAAAAAGATTCTTTAGTTTATGTTTGCGGAACAGAGTCGCTTAAAACAGAACTTAAAAAATATGGCGTTAAAATCAGTGAAGATGGTGTCGGTGCGGATACTGTTCTTTTAGGCTATGATACCGAGCTTGATTATAATAAAATCCGTATAGTTTGCGATCTTCTTGATGGTGGTGCAGATTATTATGCAACAAATATTGATATGGTTTGCCCCATTGAGGGTGGCAGATACCTTCCTGATTGCGGAAGCTTTGCAGATATGTTTGAAAATGCCGTTAAGAGAAGACCGATTTTTTTAGGAAAGCCCGACAGAACAATGATTGATATTCTCGCTAAAAAAGAGAATGTTCCCTATGAAAAAATTGCAATGGTCGGCGACAGAATTTATACCGATGTTAAAACAGGCATAAATGCAGGCGTAACCTCTGTGCTTGTTCTTTCAGGTGAAACAACTATGGAAGATTATGAAAAAAGTGACGTAAGGCCCGAATATGTTTTAGGGTCTGTAAAAGATATTTTAAATGCTATTAAATAAAGGAGGCGGGCAGATGTTTAAAAGATTTATTACTGTTTTAACTGTTGTTGCACTTGTGTACTCAATTATGTCATTGGGCTTTACTGCAACTGCATCATATACAGATGAAACACTTTATGGTGATGTTAATGGCGATGGAGTGGTAGATACAGAGGATGCTCGTGTAGCTCTTAAAATAGCGGCAGGATTATATATATTAGAGGGCGAAGAGCAATTAATCCGCACTGATGTGAATTTCGATGGTGCCGTAACATCTCTTGATGCACGTCAGATTCTCCGCGGTGCTGCAGGTCTTGCAACTCTTCAGCCATCAGGTGCTTTCACCGGTTTTGATGGTGGCGGAATTTTCAGTGACGAAGAAAGCCTTGTTACACTTTTTAATGGTTATTTAAATAAAATCAAGGTTGTTGAAAGCGAAGAAAAGCAATATATTGCTGCAACCATAACCAAAACAGAGTCAGATAATCTTACAAGCCTCAATATAAAAGAGGTAGAACTTCCTGTTTTGGGTAATGCCAGTGCAGAGGGCATTGCAGATATGGTTGAGGAAAGTCTTACAGAAGATGATAAGGAAAATGTAAGCACTGTTATTCCGTTCGGTAGTACCGATTTCACCTTGGTTTCTGTTGAAGGTGAAAATTACGTATCAAAACTTTCTGCTTCTGATGTTTTTGGTGCAAGAGCATCTTATGATCAGGAGCTTGGTCAGATAACAATAGAAATCGCCCTTCCTGATACAGAGATTGAAATGTCAACTCAATCGGCATATGCAAAAGTGTTAAATACAAATGATATGATAGCAGAGCAGAATACCACATTAATGAAACTTATGAAAGCAAGTTCCGGTGAAACTGCAATGCTTCGTGAATTTAAAAATTGCGTTTTGACAATAGTCGTTGATGTTGCTGAAAGCAATATTTTATCCTATACAGTTTCATATCAGTCAAAAGTTTATGTTGCACAGACTAATTTTGGTATTGGTTCTTTAAGTGCGGCAAAGCTTAAAGGTGTTGAATTTGAAAAAGACCATTTAATCAAATATGAAGATTTTCAATGGCCATCTAAATAATATTTAAAATCTGAGGGGTGTTTATTATGAAAAAATATGTTCTCGCTCTTGACCAAGGAACAACAAGCTCAAGAACAATTGTCTTTGATAAAAAGGGAAGAATTGTTTCAAAAGCACAGTATGAATTTGAGCAGATATACCCTAACTCAGGTTGGGTAGAGCATAACCCTTATGAAATTCTTGATTCACAGCTTCGTTCACTTTCTGCGGCTATTGAATATGGTAAAATAGATCCGAAAGAAATTGCGGCAATCGGTATTACTAACCAGAGAGAAACAACAATTCTTTGGGATAAAGATACAGGTAAGCCTGTTTATAATGCAATTGTGTGGCAGTGCAGAAGAACGGCGGCAATTTGTGAAAAACTTAAAGAGAGCGGACTTGAAGACTATGTAAAAGAAAAAACAGGTCTTCTTATTGATGCTTATTTCAGCGCAACAAAAATAAAATGGATTCTTGATAATGTGCCGGAAGCAAGAACTCTTGCTATGGATGGAAAGCTTCTCTTTGGTACTGTTGAGACCTGGCTTATCTGGAATTTAACCAATAAACAGGTTCATATTACTGACTATAGCAATGCTGCAAGAACCATGCTTTTTGATATTGAAAAGCTTTGTTGGGATGAAAAACTTTGCAATGAGCTTGGTATTCCTATGAGCATTCTTCCCGAGGTAAGAGAAAGCAGTTCTGTTTACGGCTATGTTTCAGAAGATGTCGCGGGACTTAAATCCTTGGCAGGAATACCGATTTCAGGTGCTATCGGCGACCAACAGGCAGCTCTTTTCGGTCAGGCTTGCTTCAAGGCAGGTCAGGCAAAGAATACATACGGTACAGGTTGTTTCCTTCTTATGAACACAGGTGACAAGCGTATTCATTCAAAAAACAACCTTATTGAAGGTATAGCATGGGGAATTAACGGTAAGGTTACTTATGACCTTGAAGGTAGTGCCTTTAACGCAGGTTCGGTTATAAAGTGGCTTCGTGACGAATTGCGCCTTATTTCCGAGCCTAGTGAATGTGATTTTCTTGCAGAAAGCGTTAAGGATTCCAACGGTGTTTATCTTGTTCCGGCGTTTACGGGTCTTGGTGCACCTTATTGGGATATGTATGCAAGAGGTTGCATTATGGGTCTCACAAGAGGTGCAAACAGAGCACATTTTGCAAGAGCTGTTCTTGAAAGTATCGCTTTCCAGGTAACAGACCTTGTTGATGCTATGTCAAAGGATAGCGGCATTTTAATGAGTGAAATGCGAGTGGACGGCGGTGCATCTGTAAGTAATATTCTTCTTCAGATTCAGGCAAATCTTACCTCTTCAAAGGTTAACAGACCCAAGCTTGTTGAAACAACTGCTTTAGGTGCTGCATATATGGCAGGTCTTGCCGTTGGATTCTGGAAAGATTTTGATGAAATCGAGCGTGTTCGCGAGGTTGACAGAATCTTCGTTCCGACTATTGATGGTGAAACAAAAGACGAAATGCTTAATGGCTGGCACAAAGCAGTAGAACGTTCACGCGATTGGGAAGATAAATAAAATCCTTATATCACGCCATCTTCGTGTTTTGCTCAACTTGACGTACCTTTGTACGCCTGCATTTCGCAATTCCACGAACCTGATGCAATCCAAGAAAATTATCGACTAGATTTTTATAATCGGCTTTGCCCCGACATTTTGCATTTTGCATTTCACAAGGTGTTTTATGAATACAGAAATATTAATAATATTATTCGGTGCACTTACTGTTGCACTTTCAATTGTTTGCATAGTTCTTGTTCTTTCATCAAAGAAAAACAAAAATAACGATGCAATTTATGAAGAGTTTCGCCGTAACCGTGAGGAAATGGCTAAAGCGGGTAAAGAGTCCCGTGAGGAAACGACTGCTTCTCTTGGTAAAATCGAAGATAAATTAAGTCAGATGCTCAAAGAAAACTATCAAAGCAGAATTGACTTGACTGATAAGATTTCCGCATCCTTAAAGTCTATTCAGGAGCAGAATATTCAAAGCTCTGAAAGGCAGTCAAAGGTAATAGGTGAGTCCATTTCCAAGATGCAGGAAAGTAACGAAAAGAAGCTTGAGGAAATGAGGGTAACTGTTGACGAAAAGCTTACCGCTACTCTTTCGACCCGTCTTAATTCTTCCTTTAAAACCGTTTCCGAACAGCTCGAGAATGTTTATAAATCTCTAGGTGAAATGAAAGAACTTTCCCAGGGCGTTACAACAAATGTTACATCCCTTAACAGAATTCTTACCAATGTTAAGGCGAGAGGTACCTGGGCAGAGGTTCAGCTTGAATCTATTCTTGACCAGACAATTCCCGGGCTTTATGTTAAAAACTATTCACCAAAAAACAATAGTGAACACGTTGAATTTGCTATTCGTTTTCCTAACAGTGATAAGAATGGTGAAGATATATTCTTGCCTATTGACTCAAAATTTCCCTTGGAGGATTATGTTCGTGTTTGCGATGCGGCAGACAGGGCAGACCCTGATGGTTTGCAGGTGGCAAGAAAGGCCCTTGAGGACAGGGTTCTTGCAGAGGCAAAGGATATTAAGAAATATATTGTCGTTCCCCAGACAACGCCTTTTGCAGTACTTTATCTTGCAACAGAGGGTCTCTATGCAGAGATTGCATCCTCAAAAAGCGGTATTGCTGAAAAGCTTCAGGCGCAGAATGTTATGATTGCAGGTCCATCTACAATAACTGCTCTTCTCAATTCATTTGCTATGGGCTTTAAGGCTATGGCGATTAATGAGAAGGCTGATGAAGTAAGAAAGTTGCTTGGTGCTGCAAAAACTCAATACGAAACCTTTGGCAATGTTTTAGAAAAGGCAAGAAAGAAAATTGACGAGGCAGGGAAATCTCTTGATGAAGCTCGTCACAGAAATGATATTATTCAAAAGAAGCTTAAGGGCGTTGAAGCCCTTGAAACCAGTGTTGCCGGTGAGGTTCTCGAAATAACTGAATATACAGAATAAATAAAAGATGTTGGATTTTTATGAGAAAAAATCCAACATCTTTTTAATGCTTAAAGCTTATCAGTAAAGAATCTCTTTTCGGAACACAGAACGAAATCGAAGGTCTTTTCTTGCTTATAGTCGATTCTTTTGCCGTCTTTTTTTATAATATAACCATCATACCGTAAGGTTGTTTTACCGTTTTCTATCTCACCTGAAACCGTAATGTTATAGGCTAATCCTCCTTCTTTTTTATGTTCTGCAAGGTCCAGTGCAACAGCGTTGTTCCATTCCCATACATCATTAAGCTTGCGCTTTTGCAGGGGAGAGTCGGGTATATAAGCGGCTCCTGCTGAAACAATATTGACACTTATCGCTTCACTGTAAAATTCTTCTTCAAATTTATCGCTACTATACCCTATGAATTTCCCAACACCGATAATAGGATAAGAAGTGTAATACCAGATACCCACTATTGAAAATGTGATAACAAGTGCAAGAACAACTGCTAATATTTTTCTTTTCACAAGGAATACACCTTCCTTTTTGTTTTATTATTGTATGTCTTTTGTAAGGATGAAATCGTGAACAAATTCTTTTTCAAAAGGCTCTTCAACACCGGTTTCCTTATTGGTTATTGTACCTGTATAGGTAACGATTGTTTTGCCTTTTTCAAAGGTGAATTCTATTTCTATGTGGTAATCATCTTCTTTGTGTTCCTCATAGAAGCTCATTCTGAAATCGTTTTTAGTATTGGTAAGCTCTTCCGCCAAGGGTACTTTATTTTCGGGTATATGAGAATAATGTATTATAAAATCCTCTAAATACTGTCCGTCATCTTCAACAGGAGTTGAAATACCAATTACAACATCATTGTAATTTTGTAAATATATGAAATAATACCCGCTGATTACCAAAGCCAAAGCAGCTATAACTACAATCACAATTTTTATAAGTTTATTCATAGCGACACCTCTTATTTCTCGTAGGGAATAACATAATATGAAAAGCTTTCGTCTGTGTATTCAATGAACACAAGCTTCCCGTTATCGCCTACATTGTAAGCCAGATAGCTTTTTTCAATCAAAGATTTAATTTCAAGCTTGTTTGTAATTTCCTTAACAGGAACAGTGGGTTTTGGAGCAAAGTTGCTGGTCTCATCATATCCTGAGAAACATTTTTTTGCATTAACTTCGTTGTAGTATTGAGTGAAGTAAGGGCAATGAATGTATGTTTCACTTTTAAAAATTTTGGATAAATTATAGTTTTCCCACTGAACATAATCTGTAACATCTGCAACCAAAACACGCTTTACCTCTTTTTTTGTTTCAAGATATTTATAAATGTCAATTTCTTTGAGAGTTTTTAACGTGTTTGTCATATTCGGGTTAATGTAAACATCAAAATAGAGGTGTTCATTGTAGCCTATTGTATTGGTATAATTGAACGAAAGCATACCGATTTGTGTTTCTTCAGGGGTAAACCATTCTTCAGAGCTTAAATTGCAAATGTCATCATAAATTGCATTTTTGAGTTTGATGAATTCTGCTTCGGTAATTTCGTTCAGAACTGAGCTTTGTGTGCCGTCTTTTGCTTTTACATAAAGGTATGCGCCATCTTCGTTGTAATCTGCAATTTTAGGATTTTCGTAATAATAATCAAACATTGATTTGTTGGTTTCATCAACATCTAATTCGGGGAAGAGGAAGTTCTGATACATTTTCTTGGCTGCTTTTGTATCCCAAAGCTTAGTTATGGCTTTTGTAGCCTCTGCGCCAAGATATTTGTAATTCCGGATGATTTCAGTTCCGTCTTTCATTTTATAGGCAACGGTCATTGTTGAAGCAGTAAGCTTATCCTCTTTTTTTGATACAGCTTCATGAATTTCAAGAACTGTTTCAATATCCTCTTTTTCTGTTATGCGTAATGTTGTTCCTGAGGAGTGAACATATCTGTCGAAGAAATCAACTCTGTAATCAATATTCGGGAAGAAATCTCCGTATGGTGCCATGATTTCAATACTTTCAATTTCTTTAATGTCAGGCGTTTTATTATATATACCGAAAATACTTGTTGAGCCGATTAAAATGAAAGCAAGCATAATAGCGCATATAGTACCACCGCTGAGCAGAGCAAGCTTGACCTTTTTAAAGGTAAAATGAATAATAAAATTACAAAGAACTGCACTGATAATGCCGAGAGCCATCGCAATGATTGTTGCAAATACCGCAACAGTGCTTGTGATAACAGGATAGCAATAGCTGTAAATATAATCAAGTGTGAATGCTGCAACAGCAACGGGAAGAGCAAAAGAGGTAACAAAAACCATACCTTTATTGATGCCTTTGAATCCCGCTTTTTCTGCCTTGAAATTATTTTTGAAATGACGAACAAGTAAAAGCATAACTATTATGCTTACCATAATCCAGATAACAGCAGCTATTAGTTGCGCAACCTTTTCCGAAGAAAAAGTTGTGGTCACAGTGCCATCATTCTCAAAAGTATCATAAGCAAATAAATAAGTTAAAAGGCTGAAGGGCTCAAATTTACTTATCTCTGCAGTAAGTGTAGTGGTATAGTTTCCATAACCATCAAGGCAATTAGTAAAAATTTCATTTATAAGGATGCTTACTCCAGAAGGCAGAAAAGCCATGGATATGGTTCCGGCTATGGCTTCTATTGTTCTTCCGGTAAACACATTAGCTGTAACTGCACAGGCGTAGCTTACAAACAGCGTTTGCAATACTGTTAGAAAATCCAGCATGAAATAGGAGAAAAGCTCACTGCTAAAACCAAAAACATCAGCATTAAACTTTAAAGCGATAAGCT
This sequence comes from Acutalibacteraceae bacterium, assembly GCA_045594685.1. Lineage (GTDB taxonomy): Bacteria > Bacillota > Clostridia > Oscillospirales > Acutalibacteraceae > DTU089. The sequence goes on from JAZNYZ010000013.1 coordinate 89,958, forward strand.
TTGGAATTATAATTCCGACTATAAGCGCCACCAAAGGAAAAAGGAGTCTGTTTATGAACAGTGTTTTTCTGTTTAAGCTAAAGCTTAAAAGAGTTGAACAATAACTCTTGCGATGTAAAAATTCAAATTGTGTTACGCCGAGAATTAAACCAGCAGCAACAGTTACCAAAACTACCAGTTCGGGATTAAAAGCGAACAGATAATTTGTTCTTTGTGTATATATCAACCTATCATACAACGAATAAGTTATTCCACCATTTATATAATCTGTTTCAGGATTCAAGGTGAGTAAAAACATTAAAACAAAATAGAAAAAGACTATAAAAATGGAAATAGCAGAAAAACTGTTAAATAAATCTTTCCTAGCGATTAATTTATTTGAAGATTGATTTGATTTTTTCATTATCAGTCACAGCCTCCGTTTCTTCTGAAAACACTTCTTCCAATGTAAGAAGCGTTGTTTCTATACTTTCTGCACCAAGTTTGTTGAGTTTTTGGATTTCACTTTGAACATCACCGAAAACTACCATAGATACTGCTCTGCCTGAAAGCTTGATTTTGCGGTAATTGATGCCTTTAAATGTGCTTTCAGTAACAGGCTGTGAGAACATCATTTTTACTTTTCTGAAATGTTCGCTAACATCTTCAATAGCACAGTTGAGAATAACATTCTTTCCGTTTATAATAGCAATATGGTCGCAAACTCCTGAAATTTCACCTAAATCGTGGGAGCTGATTATAACAGAAGCACCCGTGTCGTTAATGTATTCCAATAAAAGCTTTCTCAAAAGCTCTTTTTTATGAGGGTCAAGCCCATCAAAGGTTTCGTCAATAAGAAGATATTTGGGCTTTGCGGCAAAGGCAATTGCAAGAGCTGCCTGCTTTGTCATACCCTTTGAAAGACTGCGAACATTCTTTTTAATATCAAGTCCGAAGATTTCCAAAACAGAGTTTAAAATCTTAAAATCAAAGTTAGGGAAATAATTAGCATAAAATTTTGCGGTGGATTTTATGGATGAAGCTACAGGAAAATAAAAATTATCGGAAAGATAGAAGAGGTTTGCTCTTTCAGTGTTATTATCAAAAGCATCTTTTCCGTCTAATAAGACGTAGCCTTTATCAGGTTTGAATATACCTGCACATACATTTAATAATGTGGTCTTACCGCTTCCGTTAAAGCCTGCAAGACCTAAAACGGAGGAGTCTTCAATGGTTATATTGATATCGTCAATAGCTACGAAATCTCCATAGTTTTTGGTTACGGATTTAATTTCAATCATCACTATCACCCTTTTCGTAAATAGTTTTCGCCAGAGCAATAACTCTGTCAAGAGATACTCCTTTTGCTTTTGATGAAGCTAAAATGCGGTTTAATTCCGCTTCTGCATTTTCTAAAACAATTTGATTGGCAACAGCATTTTCACTAACGAAAACACCTTTTCCGGGGAGAGAATAGGTAACACGCTCAGATTCCAATTCCTGAAATGCTCGTTTAACAGTATTAACATTCAACTCCAAATCCGATGCCAATTGGCGTATTGAGGGTAATTTATCGTGGGGATTAAGTTCACCAATATTGATTAGATTTATAATCTGTTCTTTGATTTGCTCAAAAATCGGTGTTCGACTTCTTTGGTCAATTATAATCACTTCATCACCTCCTGAAAGTATAACTGTGATATCACACCTATTACAGTTATAAAATAGCACACCATATTCTTTTTGTCAACAGGTTTTATTAAAATTGTTTTTGCTATGATTATAGGTCCATAGATAAAAATAAAACCGCTACTCATTTGAGTAGCGGTTGATTTATTTACTGAAGGTTGGAAATTATCAATATGTTGCTGCACCAATAAATCTGAGAAGAACATTGATGTATTCAAAAATAACTTTGATGAAATGCATATCTGCAAAAGTGGTGTTGAAACCAGCTGTGCCGAATGTGTCACGGATAAGAACTGTTCCGCAATCGAGGCATACATTGGATTCAGTGCCGTTTGCAACAAAAGTTTCATCGTTGTTATATGTCCAAGCTTCGTCATCATATGTATGAGGATGTGCGTCGTGTGTTTCGCCACAACCTTCACAAACTATAGCATGGTAACCGGGCTTGTTATATGTGAATTTATCAGTTGTGATATTTACATAGCCTTCAGACCATTTGTGTTCAACAACTATTGGTGTATAACCGATAACTGTTCCATAAACGAGCATTGCTACCTCTGTATCATAAATAGAGAGGTTTTCTCCGGTTGAAGGAACAAATGAGAAAGCATGAGCAGTTTCTTCATTGTATGTAAGAGTACCGGATTTGCCGGTGTTAAGAGCAAGAGAAATTTTTACACCATCAGGATTGAATTTTTCTGCATCTGTGTAAGAGATTTTATCAGCACCGCTGAGGAGCGTGATTGTTGAAGGCTCGATTGCAGGGAAATCAGCGATGACGCCTGAATCGGTCATATCTGTGGGAAGGTTAGCGTTAATGTCGCCAGTATCGCCACCACCAATAAGAGAGCCAATGCCGCCTAAGTCAATGGGAGCAGAGAAGCCTTTAACAACAACTGTATATTCGAGTTCACCAAATACAGCTTCAGAAGCAAATCTAACTTCAAAGTCGATTTCTAAAGCAGAACCTGCAAAATCTTCTGCAGTATAGTGAGCAAAGAATGCTTCGGGATCTGTATTGTAATCAATACCATCGGGAGTTCTGATGGATAAAATTTCGTATTCAAAATCGTCTGATTCACCATCGAAAGCAGCAATCTTTTTTTCGTTGATTGATAATGAAACGTTAAAGTTATCAGGGTTGAATGTGCATTTATTTGTTATGTTAATTCTGCTGCTACCTGTAACAACAAGTCCAGGCTCTTCTGCGTTGGCTACAACGCTCATTGCTGAAAGCATCATAACAACAACAAGAACAATAGATAATAATTTTTTCATGTTGAAAAACCTCCGTATCAAGAAATGCCTGTGAGCATTTGAAGTAGTGAAATTACAATCTGTTGGAAGTATGTAATTACTGTTAATTCAAGTTCAGTCATTGATCCTTCTTCGCCTACATTGAAGAGATATAAAAATTTTTCAGAACCGGGAATGCTTTCGGTAACCTGAGCATTACAGATTGTGCAAGTACCTGTTTGAGTCTGCATTGTGAAGATGCCACCATCGTCATTGGGGATCCATTCTTCAACGATGTGGTTTTCAAAGTTGTGAAGTGTTCCGCAGCCAAGGCAGAAATAACCATGGCCATGGTCGATTGCTGTAAGCTCACCGAGAAGGTGGTCAACAGTTACGGGAACCATACCTATGAATGTGTTGTTGTAATAAACGGCAACTTCAGTTGTTTCAACAGAAAGAAGTTCGTTGGAAGCAGGCTCAAAACGGAAATTACTGTCTGCGGGAGTGTAAAAAATTATTTCGTTTCCGTAAATGATTGAGAGACCTTGAGCGTTAAAATACTCGGTGTCATTGTAGGCTGTTTTGATTGGGTTTGTTACAATTGCATTTACCGATGCAGCAAAAGAAGAAACTGCTAAAGGCATTACAAGCATAACCACTGCCAAAAGAACAGCGAGAGCTTTTTTTGTTTTCATGATAATTTCCTCCAAAATATCTTTTTATGCGTTAACATTATAACACAGTTATTTCCAAATGTAAATACACAAAATACAGTTAAAATATTATATAAATTGTATAAATATTGGGGTTTGAATGATTTTTGGGGAGAAAGTGCATTTTTTGATACTGAAATAAGGTTGACTAAACATATTAAGAAAGGTATAATTTTATCGGTGATAAAAATGTTGATTAAAGGCTTTCAAAAGCTTACTTTATTGGATTTTCCCGGTAGAACTGCATGTACGGTTTTTACAGGTGGTTGTAATTTGCGCTGTCCTTTCTGCCACAACGCTTTGCTAGTAACAGAGATGGATGATGATTATTTTACGGAAGAAGAAATTTTTGCCCATCTCGAGAAAAGAAAAAAAGTGCTTGATGGTATTGCAATTACAGGTGGAGAACCACTTTTACAAAAAGATATTGAGCGATTATTATATGAATTGAAAGAGACGGGAATTGCGGTTAAGCTTGATACAAACGGTTGTTTTCCTGAAAAACTTGAAGGCATTCTTCAATTAGGCCTCGTGGATTATGTTGCTATGGATATTAAAAACTGTCCTGAAAAATACAGTGAAACTGTTGGTGTTGAAAATTTTGATATTACACCTATTGAAAGAAGTATAGATTTGCTTAAAAACAGCGGCATAGAATATGAATTCAGAACCACAATTACAGGGAATTTTCATACAGTAGATGATATCGAGAAGCTTGCAGAGTGGATTCAGGGAGCAAAACACTATTTTTTGCAGAATTTTGCGGATTCAGGTCAGCTTATTGACAACTCTTGCAAGGGTGTCAGCAAAGCTACTATGTATGAAATGCTTGAAAAAGCAAAAAAATACATTCCAAATACCCAAATTAGAGGAATTTAACCCTTTATGTTTTTCAATATATACCACAATATATTGTTATCTGACACAATATGTTGTGGTATCTTTTTTCTTTTTAGGAATATCGACAAAATATTACACAAAAAGACAGGTGAATATCTGTGAATATTTACTATATTTTTACAAAAGTGTGACAATATCTTGTGTTTTCTCGGAAAAGTTTCTGAAAGTTAACACAAGATATTGTGTTTTATGTGTTGACAAAATGCCATATATCTGTTATTATCATTTACGGTCGCTTCGGGGGACTGTACTCCGAAGCAAACATTATATAAAAATTATGAAAGAGGGAGAAATATGTATCAGGTTATTAAACGTGACGGCAAAATTGCAGATTTTAATATTGAAAAAATTGCAATTGCTATTAAACAGGCTTTTGAAGCATGCAACAAACAGTATAATGATAATATCATCGATTTCCTTGCACTTAAGGTTACAGCAAACTTTGAACCCAAAATCAGCAACAATCTTGTTGCGGTTGAGGATGTTCAGGATAGTGTTGAATCTGTTCTTGTTCAGGCAGGCTATGCAGATGTTGCAAAAGCATACATTCTTTACAGAAAAAATCGTGAAAAAATCCGTAATATGAAATCAACAATCCTTGATTATAAGGAGCTTGTTGACAGCTATGTTAAGGTTACAGACTGGCGTGTTAAAGAGAATTCCACAGTTACCTATTCAGTAGGTGGTCTTATCCTTTCAAACTCCGGTGCGATTACTGCTAACTATTGGCTTTCTGAAGTTTATGATGAAGAAGTTGCTAACGCTCATCGTAGTGGTGACCTTCATATCCACGACCTTTCAATGCTCACAGGTTACTGTGCAGGTTGGTCTCTTAAACAGCTTATTCAGGAAGGCCTTGGAGGTGTTCCCGGTAAGATCACATCTGCTCCTGCAAGTCATCTTGCAACTCTTTGCAACCAGATGGTAAACTTCCTTGGTATTATGCAGAATGAGTGGGCAGGTGCTCAGGCTTTTTCATCATTTGACACTTATCTTGCTCCCTTTGTTAAGGTTGATAACCTTGATTATAAGCAGGTTAAAAAATGCCTTGAATCCTTTATTTTCGGTGTGAACACACCTTCTCGTTGGGGTACTCAGGCTCCTTTCTCAAACATCACTCTTGACTGGACAGTTCCTGCTGACCTTAAAGATATGCCTGCTATTGTTGGCGGTAAGGAAATGGATTTCACTTACGGCGATTGTAAGAAAGAAATGGATATGGTTAATAAGGCTTTCATCGAAATTATGATTGAAGGCGATGCTCATGGTCGTGGCTTCCAGTATCCTATTCCCACATATTCAATCACAAGTGATTTTGACTGGTCTGAAACAGAGAACAACAAGCTTCTCTTTGAAATGACTGCAAAATACGGCACTCCCTATTTCTCAAACTATGTTAACTCTGATATGGAGCCCAGCGATGTTCGTTCAATGTGTTGCAGACTTCGTCTTGACCTCCGTGAGCTTCGCAAAAAAAGCGGTGGCTTCTTTGGTAGCGGTGAAAGCACAGGTTCTATTGGTGTTGTAACAATTAACCTTCCCAGAATTGCATATCTTTCAGAGGATGCTGAAGAGTTCTACAGAAGACTTGACAAGCTTATGGATATTGCAGCTCGTTCACTTAAGGTTAAGAGAGATATTATTACAAAACTTCTTGATGAAGGCCTTTATCCCTATACAAAGAGATATCTCGGAACATTTAATAACCACTTCTCAACAATCGGTCTTATCGGTATGAATGAGGTTGGTCTTAATGCGAAATGGCTCCGCAAGGATATGACTCATAAAGAAACACAGGAATTTGCAAAAGATGTTCTCAACCATATGAGAGAAAGACTTTCGGACTATCAGGAGCTTTACGGTGATCTTTATAACCTTGAAGCAACTCCTGCTGAATCCACAACATACCGTTTTGCAAAGCACGATAAGAAGCACTATCCTGCAATTATCACAGCTAACGAAAACGGCACACCCTATTACACCAACTCTTCACATCTTCCCGTTGGTTATACAGCAGATATTTTTGAAGCTCTTGATGCACAGGATGAACTTCATACTCTTTACACATCCGGCACTGTTTTCCACGCATTCCTTGGCGAAAAGCTTCCTGATTGGAAGGCAGCTGCAGATATCGTAAGAAAAATTGCTTCCAATTACAGACTTCCTTATTATTCAATTTCTCCCACATATTCCGTATGTTGCAACCATGGTTATATTGCAGGTGAGGAATACACTTGCCCCGATTGTGGTAATGATACAGAGGTTTACAGCCGTATCACAGGCTACTATCGTCCTGTTCAGAACTTCAACGATGGTAAGGCACAGGAATTCAAAGACAGAAAAGTTTACGATATTTTCAATTCAAGCCTCAAAAAAGAAGAAAGAACAGTTGACCACGCTCATTGTGGTTGCGGTTGCGAAGAAAAATCAATTGCAACTGATGGAGATGCAAAGTTTGTTCTTTTCGCAACAAAAACTTGCCCCAAATGTAAGATAGCTGCTCAGCTTCTTGAAAAAGCAGGTATTGCATACGAAAAACTTTTCGTCGAAGATAATGTTCAGCTTGCAACAGATTTAGCTCTTAAACAAGCTCCCACACTTGTTATTTATAAGGGGGATGTTGCAGAAAAAATAGCAGATCTTCCTGCAATTAAATCATTCATCGAATCACTTTAATAAAAATGAAATTGGCTGTGAAAAACAAGTTTTTTTACAGCCAATTTATATAAACGGAGTTGAATTTCATGTACGATATTATAGTTGTTGGTGCCGGTCCTGCGGGGCTTACTGCGGCACTTTATGCTCTCAGAGCATCAAAAACAGTTCTTGTTATTGAGCAGTCAACCTTTGGCGGTCAGGTAACATTCTCACCTAAAATCGAAAACTATCCCGGTATTCCTGAGATGAGTGGTAATGAATTTGCCGATAAGCTTCTCGACCAGGTACTTACTATGGGTGCAGAGGTTGAGATGGAAAAGGTAACAGGAATTGCAGACCAGGGTGCCCATAAAACTGTTTTTGCAGGTAACAAGGCATTTGAAGGAAAGGCAGTTATTATTGCAGTTGGTGTTCGCCATAGGCAGTTAGGTCTTCCCAATGAAAATCAACTTGTTGGTAATGGTGTTTCCTATTGCGCAGTTTGTGACGGTGCATTCTTTAAAGGGCAGACTGTTGGTGTTGTAGGTGGAGGGAACTCCGCTTTACAGGAAGCCGTTCTTCTTTCTGACCTTTGCAAAAAAGTGTATGTTCTTCAGAATCTTCCTTATCTTACCGGTGAAAAGAAGCTTGTTGATATTCTTGAAGGTAAAGAAAATGTGGAGTTCATTATGGAAGCAACCGTAGCTGAGCTTAAAGGCGATAGCCAGCTTTCAGGTGTTGTTCTTAACACAAAAGACGGTACAAAAGAGCTTTCCCTTGACGGCCTTTTTGTTGCAATAGGTCTTGAACCTAAAAACTCTGCATTTGCTGATTGTGCAATTCTTGATGAGAACGGTTATTTTGATTCCGATGAATCTTGTGTAACAAAAACTAACGGTATTTTTGTTGCAGGTGACTGCCGTCAGAAGAGCATCCGCCAAATCACAACTGCATCTGCAGACGGTGCGGTTGCAGCTCTTGCAGCTTGCCGCTATATAGACAACAGATAATTTTGAATATTTTGTAAAAAAGCAGTGAATTATGGAATTCGCTGTTTTTTTATGGTATAATGCAGTAGAATATTTGATTGTGAGGTGGTTTTGTGGTAGAAAAGGGAGAAGAAGAGTTTGTAAGCCTCGATAATATTGCGGATGGTATGAGCGAAATGCGCCCTGATAAGAAAAAGGATAATAAAGTCACAGAAGGAAACAGTAAAAAGCCGAAGCAAAAATTGAAAAAAAGTGTTGTTGCACTTTTGGTTTTTTCAATTGCTCTGGTTTTAGGTGTGGTTGGCTATGTAACAGTTGTTTTCGGCAATATTCCCTTCATTGTTAAATGGAGAAATATCTGGATTGAAACTGCTATGACAACCGACCAACATAAATGGCTGGCAACGTGGTTTTTCCCTGATAGCCTTATAGATGAGGTTATGTCGGGGCAGGTAGATATTAAAGATATCAGCGTAACCGATATTTACGGAAACGAGAGTTCAGATGTTCTCGGGCAGGAAAATCTTGTTGTTGGTGAAAAAGATAAATTCGGAAATATCGTTTTTGCCAATGACCTTGAAGAAAATATTGTTATTTTAGAAATAAAAAAGTCCAATTTTAAAGCTAAACTTGTTCTAGTTGATGATCCGTCAAGAGTTTTTCTTGGTGTGACTGATTATAAAGGCTCCCGTGGTGAATTTATTTGTGATTATCTTGAAAAAGAAAATGCTGTTGTTGGTGTTAATGCATCGGGCTTCAATGATATTGGCGGTGTAAGCCTTGGCGGAGAGGTTACGGGTCAATGTGTTTCCAACGGAGAATATTGGGGAACATACAGCGCCCAATACACTCTTGTTGGTTTTGATAAAAACGATAGACTTGTTGTAGGTGGAATAGAAGATTGGAAGGAATATAATATCCGTGATGGTTTCCAATATAAACCAACCCTTATTCTTGACGGCAAAAAGGTAGTTGAGGATTCAGCCGGTTGGGGGCTTCAGCCGAGAACAGTAATAGGTCAATGCAAAAATGGTGTTGTTCTGATGCTTGTTGTTGATGGCAGGCAGGTTGGTTATTCTATCGGTGCAACAATGGAGGATTGTGCGGATATTCTTTTGCAATATGGAGCAGTTACTGCAGGTGCCTGTGATGGTGGCTCATCATCGGTTATAGGCTATGATGGAGAGGTTATCAATAAGCCTTGCGCCAGAGATATGCCCACAGGAAGATATCTTCCGAATGCCTGGCTTGTTGCAAGAAAAAGCACAACTGAAGATAATAAAAAATAAGGTGATATTATAATGAAAAGACAAGAGGCTTTTATAAATCATAAGAAAATGCTTAAAGGCGGTCTTCATTGCCATACAACCCGTTCTGATGGTAAAGGTAATCCCGATGAGGTAATAAAACTTCATAAAGAAAACGATTATGATTTCCTTGCTTTAACAGACCATAAAATTTATAATTACAAGAACTTTGCCGAGGATGTTGATATAACAATAATTCCGGGTACAGAGTATGATAACACCTTCGTAAGAGAAAATGGTTTCAGAACTTTCCATACAGTGTTTATAGGTCCTGATGATGAAACAAATGGCTACAAGCAGGATGAAAGGCTTCCCAGAGGTGAAGCAGTAAATCAGGGAGAATTTCAGAAATATCTTGATGAAGCCCACGAAAAGAACAATCTTACCATATATTGCCATCCCCAATGGAGTTCAACTCCACCAAGATATTTTGATAAATTGAAAGGTAATTTTGCTTTTGAAGTGTGGAACAGCGGTTGTGCCATTGAAGACGAAATGGATACCGATAACGGTATGTATTGGGATGAGCTTTTAGGTCAAGGTCTCAAAATTTTCGGTGTTGCAACGGACGATGGTCACGAAATGCACCAGCATTGCAAAGGCTGGGTAATGGTGAATGCCGAAAACAATGTCAAAGCTATTCTTGCTTCTTTGGAAAAAGGTGCATTTTATGCTTCCTGTGGTCCTGTTATTAAGGATTTTTATGTAGATGATGAAAATATTGTTCACATTGAAACAAGTGAATGTGAAAGAATACTTTTCCAATGTGATAAGCACCCTTCAAAAATGGTTGAATCAGAGAGTGAACCTCTTACTGAAGCACAGGCAAACTTAAAGGATGAATATGAATACATCCGAGCAACTGTGGTTGATAAGGATGGCAGAAAAGCCTGGACAAATCCAATATTTTTGAAATGAAAATGAAAAATGACCCTGTTGGACAAAAATTTTGTTCAACAGGGTCGTAGCTTTTGTTACATTGATTCAGGCGCTTCGATTTTAAGCATTGAAAGAATGTTTCTCATAGTGTTTCTCACACACATACAAAGGAAAATTCTTGCTTGCATAAGTGATTCATCCTCAACCATAACACGCTGTGCGTTGTAGAAGCGGTGGAATTTTGTTGCAAGCTCTGTTGCATAGTGGGTAATTCTTGCAGGGTCATAGGAATTAGCTGCAAAAATAATAACATTTGTAAGTGAAGCAAGGTGAGCGATAAGGTCGGTTTCCTCGTCAGAGTTAAGAAGAGTAAGTTCTGATTTTTCGGGTTTTCTGATTTTAACGCCCTCGGTTTCAAGCTTCCTTAAAATACTGCAGATTCTTGCGTGGGCATACTGGCAGTAGTAAACGGGGTTCTGGTTAGACTGTTCAACAGCAAGGTCCAAGTCGAAGTCCATTGCAGAACCTGCTTCTCTCATATTGAAAAGGAAACGGACTGCATCAATGGGAACTTCGTCAAGAAGGTCAACAAGGGTAATAGCCTTACCTGTTCTCTTTGACATTTTAACAGGCTTGCCGTCTTTCATAAGGTTAACAAGCTGCATAAGAACAACATCAAGCCTGTTGCCGTCAATGCCCACTGCTTCCATTGCACCTTTCATACGTGCAACGTGGCCGTGGTGGTCTGCACCCCAAACATCAATACCTGTATCAAATCCGCGTTTTTCAAATTTATTTCTGTGGTAAGCAATATCTGCAGCAAAATAGGTGGGATTACCGTTCTGGCGAACAAGAACATCATCTTTAAGTTCAAGATTGTCAATATATTCCTGTGATTTACCTTCTCTTTTGAGAATTGCAGTCTGAACTTCTATGTTTTTATACCATAGTGCACCGTCTTTTTCGTAAGTATAGCCGTTCTTTTTGAGAATTTCAATGGTTTCTGCTAATTCACCGCCATTGTGAAGAGAAAGCTCGGAGAACCAAGTGTTATAATCAATGCGGTATTTTGCCATCGCGGCTTTCATTGTAGCAATATTTTTGGGAAGAGCGAATTCAACAAGGGCTTTTCTTCTGTCTTCTTCAGATAATTCAAGAAGATTTTCGCCATTTTCATCAATATAGCTCTGAGCGAGAACTCTTATATCGTCACCATGGTAGCTATCTTCGGGAAGCTCAATAAAATCTTCGCCCTTAAGAATCTGCTGATAACGAACAGAAAGGGAAAGACCGAATTTTTCAATCTGATTACCTGCATCGTTAACATAGAATTCTCTTTCAACATAGTAGCCTGCCCAATCAAGAACTGCAGCTAAGCAGTCACCCAAAGCGCCGCCACGAGCGTTACCCATATGCATAGGGCCTGTGGGGTTTGCAGAAACGAATTCAACATTGATTTTCTTGCCTTTACCGAAATCACTTCTGCCGTAGTTATCACCGCAAGCATCAATATCAAGAAGAATATCTGCATAGAATTCAGGTTTCAAAAAGAAATTGATAAAACCGGGACCTGCAACCTCACATTTCTGAAAAAATGTGTTTTCAAGGTCTATTTTTTCAAGAATATGCTCTGCAATTTTTCTGGGAGGCATACGAAGTGCCTTTGAAAGCATAAATGCTCCGTTTGCAGAATAGTCACCATTTTTTCTGTCTGCAGGAATTTCTGTTTTGAAATTCGGAATTTCAGCTTCAATAAATGTGCCGTCTGCAATATTACTTTTAATTGCCGCCGTAACAGAAGAAATAATTTGCTCTTCTGCAATTTTAACTAATTTTGACATTTTTAAACCTCATTTATTTTCATTAAAAGATTATTTTCACCAATGATTTCTCCGTTGCTTTCAAGGCGATAGCAAAGAAGAATTTTGCCTGAACAATCAGGTATCTGAGCGTTAACTCTTTGTGCCGCAATTTCCATATTCATTTCACCAAAAGGTGTTTTGTAAATGCATGAGTGGGTTTTACCCTCTTCAATAAGAAAGGTTGTTTCATAAACACCACATCTTCTCATTTCGATGAAATTGTTGTTTATAACTTTTACAACTGTTTCACATTTGCCCATTTCTTCATCGGGCTCTGTGTAAGAAATGACTTTTGAACCGTCAATTTCTTGCATTATACCTTTTGCTTTAAGCTTACTGCTTTCTCTGTCGTCATGGTACTGTTGTTCGCTGACGAATTCTATTTCAATTTTTCTCATTTCATTCTTTCCTCAGCGTATTCAATGAGGCGGTCAATAAGGTCACTGTAAGCAACACCAACCTGACCGAAAAGCTTGGGGAACATTGAAATTGATGTGAAACCGGGTAGCGTGTTGATTTCATTAAGATATATTGTTCCGTCATCTGCTAAGAAAAAGTCAACTCTTGAAAGTCCTGTGCAACCCATTGTGCGATAAGCGTTAACCGCCGCCTGACGAACTTTTTCGCTCACTTCTACTGGCAATTTTGCAGGGATTGCAAGACCTGTTGAGTTATCTATATATTTTGCTTCATAGTCATAAAATTCTGCGGTGGGAAGAATTTCACCGATGCAGGAAGCAACGGGTTGGTCGTTACCCATAACGGCGCATTCAATTTCTCTGCCTATAAGAGTTTCTTCAAGAACAACCTTGTAGTCATTTGCAAAAGCAATATCAAGTGCCTTTAAAAGCTCCATATGATTATGGGCTTTTGAAATGCCAACTGATGAGCCTGCATTTGCAGGCTTAACGAATATTGGGTAGCCTAATTTCTGTTCGATAACATCAAAATTAACTCTGCCGTCTTTGTAATCCGCTTCAGTAAATGAAACCCATTTTGCGCCGTTTATTCCTGCAGCATCTGCAAGAGTGTTGGTAACGGCTTTATCCATACACATACCGCTTGCAAGGGGTGTGCAACCAACATAGGGGATACCGGCAAGCTCAAAAATGCCCTGAATTGTTCCGTCTTCTCCGTTTTTACCGTGAAGAACGGGGAAAATAACATCAATTTTGATTTTTTCGTAAGCACCCATATCATTGAGAATAATAAGAGCTTTATCTTTTTTATCGGGAGAAAGAACGGCAGGTGTAGTATCCTCATCATTGAACCAGGCATTGTTTTCAATGGAATCAATATCACCTGTATAGAAATACCATTCGCCGTCTTTTGTTATACCGAGAGTGAGAACATTGTATTTCTCTCTGTCGATATTTCTTAAAACTGATGCAGAAGAGCGAAGAGAAACCTCATATTCGCTTGAACAACCGCCGAAAATAACAAGTAAGTTTTTCAAAAATATCACCTGATTATTTTTAAATTATAGTTGACATAAATATACATATTAAATAATACCACAATAATTTCTCTAAATCAATTATTAAATACTATGATATTTTAATAATACTGTTTACCTTTTTAGATAAAAATGCTACAATTACAGTATAAAATTAAATTAAGGCGGTTTTATTTATGGAGCTTAAAGAAATACTTGCTCATGTTGACCATACACTTTTAAAGCAGGAGTCAACCCGGGAGCAGATAAAAGCAATTTGTGATGACGGAATGAAATTCAACACTGCAAGTGTTTGCATTCCTCCAAGTTATGTTAAAGAATGTGCAGATTATTGCGGTGATAAGCTTGCTATCTGCACAGTAATTGGTTTTCCAAATGGCTACAATACAACCGCTTGTAAGGTTTTTGAAGCTGCAGACGCAGTAAAAAACGGTGCAGATGAAATTGATATGGTTATAAATATCGGTTGGCTCAAAGATAAAAGATATGACGATATTTTAAATGAAATCAAAGAAATCAAAAAGGCTTGTAACGGTAAGATTTTAAAGGTTATTATTGAAACCTGCCTTTTAACCGATGAAGAAAAAGTTAAAATGTGTGAGCTTGTTACAGAAGCAGGGGCAGATTTCATCAAAACCTCAACAGGCTTTTCAACAGGCGGTGCAACATTTGAAGATATTGAGCTTTTTTCAAATAATATCGGTGAAAATGTTAAGATGAAAGCCGCAGGCGGAATTTCATCACTTGACGATGCGGAAAAATTCCTTTCTCTCGGTGCAGAACGCCTCGGTACAAGCAGAATTGTTTCTATTGCTAAAAATGAAGAAGGAAAAGGATATTAAATAATGTAGGGTACGGATTTATCCGTACCGCTATAAAAATTTGCAAAGAATGGGGGCAAGAAAATGAAATTCAATATGGAAACGGCTTATATTCCATATACATCAATCTTTGAGAAAAAAGATATGATGCACGATTGGAAAAATACAAGTAATCGTGCGGCACTTTTAGGCTACATCGCTGCGGCTCTTGGCATTATTTTAGGTGTTTCCTGCAGTCATTTCGGAGATTTTTTTGAGTTTTCAATATATGGTTGCTCTGTTGCTCTTGTGTTAGGCGGAATATTTTGTAAAAAGTGGAAATTATTCGCCTATTGGCTTAATATTATTGCTTTCGTTTATTGCGATACTATGGCGGCTCTTTATATTAAAGAGATGTCAACAACGCCAATTGCCGCGCTTATAGGAATAAATCTTGCAGGCATTCCAATGGTTTACTTTTGTTTAAGGTGCATTTATAACTACACCCATGTTTTCAAAGAATTGGAAAAGAGCAAGGGCTTTCCGAGCTTTATTGCTAATAGCGCAGATTTATATGCAGAGAAAATTTATCTTAAAGATGAGGAAGAAACAGGAAAAACTAAATCTCCCGTAACCAAGGCTGAGCCTATTTTAATGAACATTGATGTGAACCCCACAAAGCAGGAGATAGAAGAAAGAAAAAAACGAAAATACAAGCACCATTTATCAGTTTTCGGCATCAATGTTATTTTTCCGCACGATGACCCGAAGGATATGGATTTTAATGATAAAAAAGGCTTTATGTTTGATTGGAACAGTAATGTGGAATATGCCAGAAATAATATTTTTATTCATATACTGTTTATGATGGCAGGAACATTATTTGCCGTTATCGGTGGCGGCACAAAAGCAATTTTTTTAGGGTATGGTGCTATATTATTCCTTATTCTCGGAACCAATTATATGAAGCTGGGTAAGCTTTTTGGTGGTTTTATAACCATAGCTTCAATATTTATGTATGCTTCAATAATTTTTTCTGTTCCTTGGGGCGATTCCTCCCTACCTATCCCTGTAGCATTCGGTTTCGCCACAAGCGTTTATAATATAACAATTCTTTTACCGGCAATAAGATTTATTATAAACTATTCAATGTATAAAGAGCTTTCCACTCATGAAGGTTTCCCTTCATTTGTCAGAACAACAGCAGACCTTTATGCAGATAAAATGTATATTGTTGAAAAAAGAGCACCTATAAAAACGAGGCGCTTAACAGATGATGAAAAATTCCATATAGATATTGGCGTTGACGAAAAACCGAAAAAAGAAGATATGGCTTGGAATGCTTTTGATTATATGGATGAAGAAAAGGATGAGAAAAATGAAAATTGAAGCTAAAAGAACAGTGAATGAATTTATTTACCCACCTAAAACAGTAACTGACAGTTGTCACGCTTCAACTGTTTTACCATTGCCAGACGGTACGGTTGTTGCTGCTTGGTTCGGCGGAACAAGAGAGGGAAATGATGACGTTAAAATATGGGTTAGTGTCCGCGAAAATGAAAAATGGGCAGAGCCATACAGCATTGCAGTTAATGGTGAGGAGCTTCCCCATTGGAACCCCGTTCTTTTCTTAAGAGAAAACGGAGAAATAATTTTATATTTTAAATATGGTAAACCTATTCCCAAATGGGTAACATATTATTGCATATCCAAGGACGGCGGAAAAAGCTTTTCCGAACCTAAGGTTCTTGTTGAAGGCGATTTCGATGGCGGCAGAGGTCCTGTTAAGAACAAGGCAATAAGACTTTCTGATGGTACTGTTATTGCACCTGCATCAAAAGAAGATTTTAAAATAAAAAGAAACTGGAAATGCTTTGTAGATATTTCAAAGGATGACGGACTTACCTTTGAGCATTCTAATTTTGTTATAAGACCTAAGAAAAATCTTAAACCGGTCAGTATGATTCAGCCCACATTATGGGAAGATGTAAAGGGACTTCATATGCTTGTGAGAACAGGCGTGGGTTCTATTTATAAAAGTGACAGTAAAGACGGGGGAAAAACCTGGTGCAAGGCTTATGATACAGGTATGCCCAACCCCAACAGTGGTATTGATGTTGTGCAGCTGGACAATGGTGTGTTAGTTCTTATAATGAACCCTGTTTCAGAAAACTGGGGTGACAGAGCACCACTTGTGCTTATGTATTCTGATGATAGCGGAGATAATTTTACAGAATTCTTCTCTTGCGAAGCAACAACAGGTGACCACGAATTCAGTTATCCTGCAATTACTGCAGTTGGTAATACCCTTCACATTACATACACTCACGAACGCGAGGGTATAGTGTATCAGAAAATAGAGCTTTCTTTTTGAGGTAATTTATGAAGAAAAATGAATTGAAGAATTTAGTTGTTGCAGCAATGCTTATGGCAACAGGGCTTGTTCTGCCTTTTCTCACGGGACAAATTCAGCAAATAGGCAATATGCTTTTGCCTATGCATTTCCCTGTTATTCTGTGCGGTCTCATTTGCGGTTGGAAATATGGCTTGGGGGTGGGCTTTATATTGCCACTTTTGCGCTCGGCAATATTTGGTATGCCGGTTATGTACCCCAATGCAATTGCTATGGCGTTTGAGCTTGCGGCTTATGGCTTTTTCGTAGGCTTTTTATTCTCCCACGCAAAATGGCAATGCATTAAATCCTTATATCGTTGCCTCATTATGTCAATGCTTTTAGGCAGAGCTGTATGGGGCGTTGTAATGACACTTATTTTAGGCCTTGGTGCAGATGGCTTCACTCTCACTGCCTTTTTAACAAGCGCATTTATAAATGCAGTTCCCGGAATAATTGCACAATTAATTTTAATTCCCGGCATTATGTTGGCTTTGAATAGGACACATCTGGTTCATTTTAAAAAGAATGCAGAGCAATCTGTTTAAGTGAGGAGTGTAGGGACCTGCGGTCAGCAATTATAAAAGGTGACAGTATATAAAAGTATTGCGAAGCCTATCCCTCTTTTTTCGTGGAACGAAAAAGGAGGGGGGACCACCGTAGGTGGTGGGTGGTACATAACTTACAGAAAAAGCATTGCAAAGGAGAAGTGCAAATGATAGTGCGAAAAAATGGATTTGTTCTCGATGTAGATATAGAAAGCACAATTGAATATTCTTGCGGACATTCTCTTTGTAATTGTGATGAAGACCGGAATTTTTATGTTCAATCCAAAGAAAAATTCCCCCAATTAGCAGAGTTTCTTTCGGAACTTGGTTTGTTGATTGATAGACCTGATGAAGTTGGTTCGTGTGCAGAAGAAGGTTATATAGATTATCATTTTGTTTCCTATACAGTTGTTGGCGATATTTTGGAAGCTGACAAGTACGAGATAGATATGTTTGATGGTGGTCTTTTCCTGAATATTGTAATTGACCATTGGTATGTTCCAAACGAACAAAAAGCAAATAAATATTTTACAGTAACTATTTATAATATTAGGTTGCCTTGGGTGTTGAAAGAACCTTTTCCCAAAAATGATGTTACAGAAAAAAGTTTGTCTGTTTTGAATAGAATAAAAAAGTTTTTGTGTAACAAATAAGCGTTAAAAATTTTTCTTAGTTAACAAAACACCACACCGAAACGACAAAATCGTTTCGGTGTGTTATTCTTTATAAATCTAATATCTCTTTACTATTTCCCCAGATAACCTCAACCGTAACAGGTACATTTGATTTTACTGTTACGTTGGGCTTTTCATCGAGGGAATTTCTTTTTTCGCAGATAAGGGTTAATTCACCCTTTGTGCCGAAGGGGTATTTTTCAATTCCGTGTTTATCAAGAAGATTAATGTGCCATGTGATTTTGTTGTTTGCAGCGTCAGGCTTAATACCGAAAACATATTCGAACATAACGGAAATAGGAATAAGGCCTGTCCAACCAACGAAATCGGGTAACGCAGTGTTGCCCTTCATAAATTTGCCGTCTTTCTTTTCGGGGGCATAGTTTTCAAAAACTGTTCCCGTGTCCTTGAATACGCTGACAGCAGCATCAAGGTGAGTGCAGGCAATTTCATAAGAAAGGTCATATTTCCCATAAGAGTCAAGACCCTTTAAAACCATATAGTTTGTTGGAGCCCACACTGAACCGCACCAATAACCGCCTTGATTATCATATTCGGGGTGGTCCTTTGAAAGAGTGGGAACTCTGTGGTCAGTTTTAAATTCGTTTTCGTTATTAAGGTGAGCTATAAAGCTCTCTTTTCTTTCTTCCGGAAGGCATTTGGCAAGAAGTGCCCAGAAAGCACCGATATGCTTAACACCGTTAAAGGTATCGTCATTTTTAAGGTCATAATAAAACTGTGTTTTTTCGTCCCAGAGCTTTTCATTTATAACCTTAAAAAGATGGTCGCTTTCCTCTTGAAGTGCAGGAATAAAATCCTCTCTGCCAAGCTCCTTTGCCATTTTTATGAGAAGGTTGCAGGCGTTAAGCTCCTGCATACAAGCATCAACCCAAATCATATGGCCGTGGCTGTAGCAAACATGATATTTCTCGTCGAGTCTCGGGCAGTTGTCCATACCGCAACCATAGCCTGAGGAAAAATATGTACCGTCACGCCAGGTGAAATGCTCCTGCATCCATTGGTGATATGCTACAAGGCAGGGGAAAACACGGGATAGTCTTTCTTTATCACCGAAATTCAGATAATATTCCCATTCGCACCAGGTCATAACCTCGGGGCCTGTTGAAGCAGGGTCGTGACGGGCGAAAATATCTAAGCCTGTTTCCTCTTCAATTTGGCGGCAAATAAAACCGTCCACATGCTGATGGGAATAGAAGTTATCAAAGGTTTCTTGAAATTTGAAAATTCTGTCTGCATATTTTCCGAACATAAGCATAAATGCGGAATCCCACATAAAAATGCAACCATTGAAAGCCGCATCAATATAATTTTTTATAAATCCCGTATTTTCTTTTGGTTGACGAAGATTCCTGAAAGCAATGTCCCAGACCTTCCAATAGCAGTCAAGGTAGTCTTGGTGATTTTCCCATACAGGTTGCGGAAGCTTGTCCTTTACTTCGCTGAAAATCGGGAGAGGAGAATTATCAATCTCTGCACCTATAAAGGTGTTTTCTTTCATCAGTTCTTTATCGTCATATGTAATTTCGTTGTTTTGTTTAAAAGCTATCATAGTATCACCTATTATATAAGCCCCACGACAACATTTGTGGGGCTTTATTTTTTATTCTATACCGAAGTATTTAATAGCGTTGTTATATGAAACATCCTGAACAACTTTGCTTAAAAATTCAATGTCATCCGGATATTTTCCCTCTTCAACAAGGTCACCTAAAAGCTCGCAGAGAATTCTGCGGAAGTATTCGTGACGAGGGTATGAAAGGAAGCTTCTTGAGTCTGTAATCATACCAACAAATTTTGAAATAACACCCAAGTTCATAAGTGTCTGCATCTGAGTTCTCATACCGTCGTAGTTATCGTTAAACCACCAGGCTGAACCGAACTGAATTTTACTTTCTGCTTCATCGGTCTGGAAGTTACCAAGCATTGTGCCGAGAACATAGTTGTCCTTGGGATTAAGGGTGAACAGAACCGTTTTAGGAAGCTTGTATTCTGTATTCATTGCATCAAGAAGCCTTGAAAGGTTAACCGCAATTTCATAATCAGCAACTGAATCATAGCCTGTATCAGGTCCTAATTTTTTGAACATAACGCCGTTGTTATTTCTCATTGCACCAATATGAATTTCCATACCCCAACCAAGACGGGCATATTCATTTGCAAGGAAAAGCATAAGCTCTGTTTTGTATTTATCAATTTCTTCTGCCCCAAGTTCTTTACCTGCAAGGCGTTTTTTGAATATAACATTCAATTCATCTTCACTTGCTCTTTTATAGGGAACATAGGTGAAAGCGTGGTCAGAAGCTCTGCAACCCATTTCTTTGAAGAATTCAATTCTTGAAAGAAGCGCAGCTTTAAGCTCTGTAAATGTGGGAACTGCTTTACCCATAACATTTTCAAGAGCCTTTACCCAAGCATTATAGCCGTCAAGCTCAATGCCGAGAGCCTTGTCAGGACGGAAAGCGGGAAGAACCTTACATTTAAAGGTCTTATCTTCTGCAAGGAGCTTGTGATATTCAAGAGTGTCTGCTGCATCATCGGTTGTGCAAACGTAAGCAACATTACTTTTTTCAATAAGCTCACGGGGAGTGAAGCCGCCTGCTTTGATTTTTGCATTTGCCTTTTCCCAGATTTCGTCACAAGTTGCAGGTGAAAGGGGTTCGTGAATATCAAAATATCTCTGCAATTCGAGGTGAGTCCAATGGTAAAGAGGATTACCGATAAAGTTGGGCATAGCACTTGCCCATGCCTTGAATTTTTCATAAGGTGTTTTATCACCTGTGATGTATTCTTCACTTATACCGCAGGAACGCATACCGCGCCATTTGTAATGGTCGCCTGCAAGCCAGAGATATGCAATATCCTCGGGAGTTTTATTTTCATAAATTTCTTTAGGCTGTAAATGACAATGCCAGTCGAAAATAGGTGTATTTTCACAAGCGGCATAAAGCTTTTTAGCAGTTTCGGTGGAAAGAAGAAAATCCTTGTCCATAAATTTTTTCATTAAATCGCCTCCGAAAAATTTCTTTTAATATATTAACACAGAAAAGTAATATTTTCAACGAAAAAGCCTAAAAATAATGGTGCTTACAGTATTTAGCAGTACTTACATTATTTTAAAGAGGTGATATTTTGTTTGTTGAAAGTGAAGGTGTTATTGATGATAAAAGGCTTTTTCAAATTATAGAAAAATCTATTCAGGGCAAGGACCTTAAGAAAATCCTTATTCTACCGCCCGATTATACGAGAATGTATTCGGGCGCGGGTAAAATTACAAATATGTATTATAACCTATTGAAAGATAGTTGCACTGTTGATATTATGCCCGCTTTAGGAACTCACCGTCCTGTTACAAAAGAGGAAAGTGAGGTTTTTTTCGGTAAAGATATTCCACACGAAAAACTTATTATTCACAATTGGCGGAAGGATGTTGTGAAAATCGGTGAAGTGCCAAGTGAATTCGTTAAAAGTGTTTCTGAAGGTCTCGTGGATACAAAAATTGATGTTGAAATAAACAAAAGGCTTTTAGATAAATCCTATGATCTTATTATTTCCATCGGTCAGGTTGTTCCTCATGAGGTTGTGGGAATGGCGAACTATTCAAAGAATATTTTTGTAGGCTGTGGCGGAAGCAGTATGATAAATTCTTCTCATATGCTTGGGGCTTTCTATGGCCTTGAAAGGATTATGGGCAGAGATTTTTCTCCCGTAAGAAAGGTTTTTGACTATGCGGAAGAAAATTTCATAAAAGATATTCCGTTGCTATATGTTTTGACAGTTACCACTACCAATGAAAAAGATGAAACTCTCATTCACGGCATATATATCGGCAGAAAACGGGAGCTTTTTGAGATGTCTGTGGAGAAAAGTCAAGAAATGAATATGACAAAATTAAGGCGTCCTATTAAAAAGGCGGTGGTTTATCTCGACCCGAGAGAATTCCGAAGCACATGGCTTGGTAATAAAGCAGTTTACAGAACCCGAATGGCAATGGAAGAGAGCGGAGAATTGGTTGTTCTTGCACCCAATGTTAAAAAATTCGGAGAAGACGATGAAAATGACCGACTCATAAGAAAATACGGATATGTGGGAAGAAAAAGGGTTCTTGAGCTTGTCAAAGAAGATGAAGAACTGAAAAACAATTTATCTGTGGCGGCACATCTTATCCACGGCTCTTCAGATGATAAATTTAAAGTCACATATTGCACGAAGTACCTTACAAAAGAAGAGGTTGAAGGCGTTGGGTTTAACTTTATGCCATACGAAGATGCTGTAAAAAAATATAACCCTGAAAAATTAAAAGACGGCTATAACACAGTTGACGGTGAAGAAATTTATTATATAAGCAATCCGGCACTTGGTCTTTGGACTATATAAGTGCAAAGTGCAAAACGCAAAATGCAAAGTGTAGGGGAAGCTTCGCTTCCAAACATTATAAATATTAGTGAGAGGTAACAAAAATGAAAAAAGCTGATATAGGACTTATTGGTCTTGCGGTTATGGGTGAAAACCTTGCAATGAATATGGAAAGCAAGGGCTTTACAGTTGCAGTTTTCAACAGAGAAACTGAAATTGTTGATAAATTCATAAATGGCAGAGGAAAAAACAAAAATTTTATCGGTACTCATACCTTGAAAGAATTGGTTGAAGCTACCCAAAAGCCAAGAAAAATAATGATGATGATAAGAGCCGGGAAACCAGTTGATGAGGTTATAGAAAAACTCATTCCTTTACTGGAAAAAGGCGATATTATCATCGACGGGGGAAACTCGCATTTTAAAGATACCGAAAGAAGAACGAAATATGTTGAAAGCAAAGGTCTTCTTTATATCGGAACAGGAGTTTCGGGCGGTGAAGAGGGTGCTTTGAACGGACCCTCTATGATGCCCGGTGGTTCAAAGCTTGCCTGGGGAAGTGTAAAGCCAATTTTTCAAGCAATTTGCGCAAAAACAGAGGATGGCGTGCCTTGTTGTGATTGGGTCGGTTCAGGGGGTGCAGGGCATTTTGTGAAAATGGTTCATAACGGCATTGAATATGGCGATATGCAGTTAATAAGCGAAATTTACCAATTTATGAAAGTGATTTTAGAGTTTTCTGCAGAAGATATGCACAGAATTTTTTCTGAATGGAATAAAGGCAGGCTTGATAGCTTTCTCATTGATATTACAAGTAAGATTTTTACAGTAAAGGATGAGGACGGTTCGCCACTTGTTGATAAAATTCTCGATTCTGCGGGGCAGAAGGGCACGGGTAAATGGACAGGTATAACCGCTCTTGATGAGGGAGTACCACTTACACTTATAACCGAAGCAGTATATGCCCGATATTTAAGTTCGATGAAAGAGGAAAGAATTGAAGCCTCAAAAGAGCTTACGGGACCATTTGTTGATTTCAAGGGAGAAAAGGGCGAGTATGTAGGACGAATGGAGGAAGCGCTTTATTGTGCCAAAATTATTTCCTATGCCCAAGGCTATGCACTTATGAAAGTCGCTTCAGAAAAATATAATTGGAGCTTGGATTTTGGTGCAATTGCTCTCATGTGGCGTGGGGGTTGCATTATCAGAAGTGTGTTTTTAGATAAAATCAAAGAGGCTTTTGATAAAAAATCCGATTTAAAAAATCTTCTTTTAGACGGGTATTTTAAAAATGAAGTTCTTGAGGGTATGGAAAGTCTCAGAAAAATCTGTGCTATTTGTATGCTTAATGGTGTTTATGCTCCGTCATTAACGGCAGCACTTAACTTTTTTGACGGTTACCGTTCCGAAAAGCTTCCTGCAAATCTCATTCAGGCACAAAGAGATTTCT
Source organism: Acutalibacteraceae bacterium (assembly GCA_045594685.1). Taxonomy (GTDB): domain Bacteria; phylum Bacillota; class Clostridia; order Oscillospirales; family Acutalibacteraceae; genus DTU089. Next base: position 113,842 of record JAZNYZ010000013.1, read on the forward strand.
TTGGTGCTCATACCTATGAAAGAACAGATTTTCCGAGAGGAAAGTTCTTTCATACGAATTGGAGTGGCAAAGGCGGAAATACTGCTTCAACGACCTATAATGCATAGTGCAAAATGCAAAACGCAAAGTGCAAAGTTTAGGGGAAGCTACGCTTCCAAACATTTATAATATCGCAGACCCGAAACTTGCCACTTGCCATTTTCAACTTGCCACTTAATAAATGAGGTATAAAAATGATTGAAATAAAATCCAACTACAAATATGCTCTTGTTGTCCCCACAAGTATGGGTGTTCGGCTTTTGCCACCTGACAGGCAGACGGTTTTTTCTTCTGATATTTTTTATATGCAGGCAACCTCTGCAGAAACCAATGTTGCATCAATCTGCTCTTATTTGGGTTTGCCTGTAAAGGTTCTCACAACCTTTGTTAAGGACAGCCCTATTGCTCATTTTATAAAAGCAAATCTTCGCTCACGCAATATGGAGTTTGAGGGCAAAGATGTGGAGCAGGGCGGACCTTGGGGGTATCGCCATCAATTTAATATTGCCGATAGTGGTTTTGGCCTTCGCGGACCGAAGGTGCACAATGACAGAGCCGGTGAGGTCGGGAAAACCCTTAATATAAAGGATTTTGATTTAGAAAAGCTCTTCAAAGAAGATGGTGTGGGAATACTTCACCTGACAGGACTTATCTGCGCTCTTTCAAAGGAAACGGGAGAATTCTGCCTTGAGCTTGCAAAAATTGCCAAAAAATACGGAACGGTTATTTCCTTTGATTTTAATTATAGAGCATCCTTTTGGAAAAACAGAGAGGAAGAGTTACGGCAGACCTTTCAGAAAATTTCAGATGTTTCCGATATTATTATTGCAAATCAATCAGATTTCAGCTTGTGCTTGGGAACAGAATTTGATTTAAGCAAATATAAAACCGATATGACACCTGTTGAGCAGTTTAAAGAAACTATAAATCAAGTAAAATGCAAATTCCCGAATACTACTGTTTTTGCAACAAATCTTCGTGAGGTAATGCACGCAAACCGTCATTTATGGGGCGCGATTATGCTTAATGGTGATGTGTGGGAAAGCATAGACCCTAAACAAATTGCCGTAATGGACCGCATCGGCGGTGGAGATGCCTTTGTGGGTGGACTTCTTTACGGAATATTAAAAGGCTACACCCCTGAAAAGCAATTGCAGTTTGGTTGGGCGTGCGGTGCTCTTGCATGCACATATATTACCGACTACCTCCAACCCGATAATGAGGAACAGATTTGGGATGTATGGAATGGTAATATGAGAGTGAAGAGGTAGAACGGTATCTTTTAGCATGTAAAACTAATTTTATTCTTGTAAAGTGAAAGTTTTGATATAAAGTTACGGTTTGTGGTGCCTGCCTTTGAAGGCGGGGGGACCATCGCTTACGATGGTGGGTGGTTCTCGATGCGAATACTTGAGCGTCGTTGAAGCGTAAGCTTCAATTAACATATCTTTCTGTTTGTGTTTGTTTAAAAAAGAGTGTATGTCAGTTCCACCTTCGGTGGAATGTTGCTTTGCAACAAAGAACCTTCCGCCACAAAACAGTCAAGCTGTTTTGCGCCACCTTCCTTTGAAGGAAGGCAAAACAGACCATAACTTCTTTGCAAAGTATTCACCCTAGCCTGATTTTGAACGAGAAATATCCCAAAAATTACAAAAAACTGCCCGAAAGTTACATTTCGTGCAGTTTTTTTGATTTATTTGCTATGATGTAGACAAAGAAAGGAGATGTTAGTATGAAAAGAACATCTGAAAAATTAAAAAAATTATACAAAATATTCGGTGGAGTGTTTGGCGTATCACTTCTGGTTGGGATTGCAAATCTTATTTTAAGCTATTACTGGAATAACAGTTCAGCTTTATATGAGCTTGCAGAATTAATATTCGGCGGAGCAGGACTTTTCTTCGGCTTCCTTAGTGGCTTCGGAATTGTACCCTTGTTCATAATGGCAGCTCTTGTAATTGTGAGCATAGTTTTCGCAGTGAAAGAAAACAACCACAAGAACGTTTTTAACTTAGGCTTATTTGCAACTCTCGGCTTAATTACAGTTAGCGCATTTTTGCAGAATATGATGTTAACTGAAATGGTATAAGAATAAGTATTAAATGATTAAAGGGGTTGAGTTTATGGAGAAAAAGGAAAATCAACTTATTGAGAACTTTAAAACTTTTTTAACTGTGCCCTATGCTTATTTTGCAGCTCTTTCAGTTTTAGGTGTTTTTATTTTGATTTTTGAATTGTTAATGAACACACCTTTTTATAATATGTTCGAAGGCATCAGAGAGATTGTGTTGTTTTTATTCAGCATGTTACTAATGGTAGGGATTATTAATGTAATCTGGTTAGCAGTTGCGGTTATATGGTGTATAGTTATATGCTACAAAGAGAAAAGCAAACAAATCTTTTTTAAACCCTATGTGGCTATAGCTCTTATTCTTATGACAGTTTTCATTATTATTACCTTTTCATTGCCTTGGTAAAGAAGGGAGAGGGATTTATATGAAAAAGATTAATCCGTATATTCAGTTTGTTATAGGCTTTTTCAGTATAATGCTGTTGTGGGGAATAGGCGCTTTATTTAATACATATTCTGTGGATATTTGGTGCTCTGAGAATATAGATACCGAAGAATTAATTCTTTCTTGTATTGTACCTATGATAACGGTAATACTTATCCCCATAGTTTTACTTGTTTTTACAATTATATGCAAAAGAAAGTCACTAAAAGTTATGTATATATCTGCTTTGTCAGCTACGGCTATTCCGGTATTAGCAAGTATTATATCAGCAATATTCAGCAATGATGGGAACATTTTAACTTGGATAGTTGGTTTAACTATCGGTTTGGTTTTATATCCTTTCGGAAGAATGGCTTATGAGCTTTTTGATGGAGTAAATTCATTTTACTTTGTCTATTTAGACAGTTGGATTGATAATAGTACTATAATCGTTTTCTTGGTTGTGGCAATAATAATATCGCTTATATTATATAAATCAATAAAACCTAAGAAAGAAATATGAACAGAATGAAATTTTCAAAAAACATCAAGGGGGTGAGGGGATGATTAAAAAATTCAGAGAAAACGAAATCCGACAAATTTTATGGGGCTTTGGTATATTTAGTGTATTATGGATTTTAGCTGTGATTTTTGCAGGTGAAATTCATTTTATAGACACTGTAGAGCTGAATTGTGGCAGTCCGGTTTTAAGTAAAATATTTCCGTTTGCTTTTTCAACAATTTTGGTAGGGATTGCTTGTTTTAGTAAGCGATGTGGAACTAAAGTGTTTTTTAAAACTTCATATATTCTTGCAACCATACCAATTGTAAGCAATATACTTTTGATGCTTTTGGCGTATATTGCTGAATGGAATGACGTTTTTTCATTGGTTTTGGGCTTACCTATGTTTCTTTTTATGTTGATTGGTATTCCTGCCATGTCTGCCATAAACGCTTTTGCATATGATTTTTCATTCTATGTTGCTATTGGGATTTTTGTATTGTCCTTGATTATATCAATGGTATGCTATTTAACAATAAAAGAAAAGATTTCAGAAAGACCGGGAATATGGTGCTGAAGATAAAAGTCTGAAAATCAGTAGCAATATATAAAAAGATATGTTATATTAAAACTAACACAATCTCCGAGGTGGGAATATGCTGAAAATTGCAATATGCGATGATGAGAAAAATGTTTGCGATTACATAGAAAAGCGAACAAGAGATTATCTTGCAAAAGTTGATGAAGAAGCTGAATTGGCGGTGTTCTATGACGGGACACCGCTGATAGACCATTGTAAAGAAACACCCAATGATTTTGATATAATCTTTCTCGATATAAAAATGAAAACAGTTAATGGAGTTGACTGTGCAAAGCAGCTTCGTGATTCAGGGGTTGAGGCTCTTATAGTTTTTGTTACCTCTTCGGCAGAGTATGTTTTTTCAGGCTATGAGGTAAAGGCTTTCAGATATATTCTTAAATCTGACCTTGTAAATGCCTTTGACAGAATTTTCAGTGAATGCTTGAAGGAGCTTTCAAAGTCCGATGACAGCTTTTATACAGTAAAAACCGCATCTGCAGTTAAAAATATTCCTCTTAATGATATTCTCTATTTTGAAAGTAATCGTAGGGTTCTTATTGTTCACACGAAAAATGATGAATATTCTTTTTACGGAAAGCTCGACCAGGTTGAAAAAGACCTTGAGGGTAAGGATTTTATAAGAACTCACCAAAGTTATTTTGTTAATGCCCGAAAAATTAAAAGCGTTTCCAAGGATAGTGCAGAGCTCCTGAACGGAGAAATTCTCCCTGTCAGTAAAAGTAGAGCGACAGCCGTTAAAAATGCATATCTCTGGGCGAAAAGGTGATAAAAAATGCTTGAATTTATTGAAACAACCTTGTTCTATCTCATAAGGCTGTTTTCATCAACCCTTGAAATGCTTTTTGCATTTCTTCTGATGAATGCCTTTTTTGATGAGAAATATAAAAGTAAATTGCCAAAATGGATTGCTTTTGTTGTAAGCTCGGGTGTGCTTCTTGCACTTCAGGAAACAGGGCAAAGCGGTAATATTAAAACAGGTGTGCAGATGCTTTTGATATTTGTTGTGGCACTTGTTATTTTTGACGGCAAAAAGCGGTTAAAAGGTCTTTTCTGCGTTGTTTATTCGCTTTTTGTTGCCCTTTCAAAGCTTCTTTCCTATTTTGCATTTTCTCTGTTTATAGATGAAATATTCGAAAGAATACCTTATCTTGATACAGAAAGCTTTTTCTACAGAATTCTTTCAATTGAACTGCCTAACATTTTTATGCTTGTAATAATTATTCTTGTAGGTATGTTCACAAAATCAAAGAATAAAGCCGTTCCCATAAGATATTGGCTTCTTTTATTAACAGTTCCCGTTACAACCTTGGGTACTCTTACTGTTTATCAGTACTATATAGATTTATTAGCACCGGGCGAAGATATTAATATTTATATTATTATTTCAACTGTCGGTCTTGTATTTATCAATGTTCTTGTTTTCACTCTTTTCTCAAAGCTTCAGAATCAGCTTGAAATAAGGCGAAATGCAGACCTTCTTAATACTCAGATGCGACTTGAAAAGGAGTCCTTCAAAAGGATTGAAGAAAGCTATAATCGAACAAGAGAGTTAAGACACGACCTTAAAAATCATATTTTTGTTCTCAAAGGTATAGCTGAAAACGGAACAAAGGAAGATATGCTTTCATATCTTGAAAAAATGACCGATGCTGTTGAAGAAGCAACCTATGTTTCAATGAGCAAAAATTCTGCAGTTGATGCTATTCTCAATGAAAAGCTTTTATATGCACAGAAAAACGGTATTTCAACTCAGTTTGATGTTACACCATTGGAGAACACAAAAATCTCCGCTATGGATATTTGCACAATTCTCAGTAATGCCCTTGATAATGCGGTTGAGGCGTGCGTTAAATTTGAAACACTCAGTGACAGATATATTGATGTGAAAATTGAAGATTCTGAAACTGAAATGATTATTTCAGTTAAAAACCCCTCACTTGAAGAGCCTAAGAGAAGAGCAGGAGCATATATCTCAAGAAAAAAAGACAGCGAAAATCACGGACTTGGTCTTAAAAGTATTAAAAGAACAGTTGATAAGCATAAAGGCGATATGCTTGTGAAATATGAAAGCGGAATATTTAATCTGGTAATAAGTTTACCGCATAAATAAGCAAAACCACCTTAGAATTTTTAAAAATTCTAAGGTGGTTGTATCTTTATAATTTAATTTTAAAAACTAATTTGTGAGCAAAGTCTGAGTTTTCGCTTTTTCTGCAGGGTGCGTGAGCATCCTGAGGGAAGAATACCATAAAATAGCCTTTTCTCAAAGGGAGAAACTGACCGTTAGGTGCATCCATAAATGCTATATCTGAGCCTTCTTCAAAATCTTCGGTTATGTTGCATTCATCAAAGCTTGCCCAACCGATATTTTCTTCGCCATCAAACATAAGCTGAACGTCAGCATATTCCTTGTGGGATTCATATTTTAAAGGACTATCGGGGTTCACATCATATTTGCAAACATTGCACCATGCGTTTTCGCCGTCAATTTCAATTTTGCCGTTTTCAAAGGGTGCCTTGCAAAATTCTTTATATGTAGCTTCAACTTTTTCAAAACCTTTAAGTTGGTCAAAGTATAAGCTCATATTTTCAACTTTATCGTAAATCATTGGTCATCAGCCTCTCCTAACATGAGTTTTCTCTCTCTTTTTTCATTTTCGGGGAGAGTGTAGTTGTAAAGCACAGTCCAGAGAATTATCGCACCGAAAATTGCGGGAATGAACCAGAAATTAGAAAGCAATGAGAAAGTATCAATGTTACCGATTAATCCGCCCCAGACGCTATCCATAAGAGTTGCTATGCTGACTGTACCGTCAAGAACGGGAGCTGCAATTGCTTCAAAGGCTTCGTTTGCCATTAACGAAAGACCGATTCCGATGATAGAAGTATAAATTACTTTGCGGTTGTTTTTTGCAGAAATTGCAAATATTGCAGTAACAATAGCGCAAAGGATAATCATAGCAAGGATAACTGCAAAAACGATTGCAGGGGTAACGAGAACATCAAGCTTATCACCAAGTCCATCGCCGTTTGATGCGATACCTTTTAAAGAATTTACAGTATCGAAAATTTCATAAAATGATAAGGATTCTGCAATTGCATTTGGGACTTTCCCGCCTGTCTGAGCGAGAATTTCCTCTAAAGCGCTGTTTCCGCCTGTTATTTGAAGTATTGAAACTATGCCTTCAAGGGCAGTAGAGGACATTTTAATATAAAACAGCTCTGTGAAAAAAAGCATCGGAATAGTTGCCAAAGCGCCTAATGCTGCAACAATTTTATATAAATATTTCATTTTATTCATCCTTTCGGAAAATTCATTTCCAAGAAGAGTTAAGTTCTACTGTTCTGTTGAAAATGGGGTTTTCTTCAGTTGAATCTTTATCAACACAGAAATAGCCATTTCTCATAAACTGGAATGCATCGGGATTTTTTGCATCTTTGATGCCTTCTTCAATAAGGCAATCTTTAAGAACAATAAGAGAAGCAGGGTTGATTGCATTAACAAACTCATCATCAGGAACACCTGCAGGGTCTTCAACGTTGAAAAGTCTGTCATAAAGGCGAACCTCAGCTTTAAATGCCTTGGGGCCTACCCAGTGAATTGTACCTTTAACTTTTCTGCCATCCGGAGCGTTACCGCCCTTAGTTTCGGGGTCATAGGTACAATGAAGAACTGTTACATTGCCGTTTTCATCGGTTTCATAAGAATTGCAGGTGATGAAATATGCACCTTTAAGTCTTACCTCGTTACCGGGGAAAAGGCGGAAATATTTTTTAACGGGTTCTGCCATAAAGTCAGTTCTTTCAACAAAGATTTCCTTGCCGAAGGTAACTGTTCTTTTGCCCATTTCGGGTTTGTTGGGATGGATTTCAACCTCTATTTCTTCGGTCTGACCCTCCGGATAGTTATCAATAACAACTTTAATGGGGTCAAGAACTGCCATAGCACGAGGAGCGTTTTCGTTAAGCTCGTCTCTTACACAAGCTTCAAGAAGACCGTAGTCAACAACGCTGTATGCTTTTGAAACGCCAACCTTTTCAATAAATGTGCGGATTGCTTTTGCAGGGTAACCGCGTCTTCTCATACCGCAGATTGTAGCCATTCGGGGATCATCCCAACCGCTTACAAGGTTATCTGTTACAAGGCGGATATTTCTTCTCTTGCTTGTGATGCAGTAGTTAAGGTTAAGGCGGGCAAATTCAATCTGTCTGGGGGGCTCTTCAAAACCAATCTGCTCAATGAACCAGTTGTAAAGAGGTCTGTGGTTTTCAAATTCAAGAGAGCAGAGAGAATATGTTACACCCTCGCAAGCGTCAGAAAGGGGATGAGCAAAGTCATAAATGGGATAAACGCACCATTTATCGCCTGTCTGGTGGTGGCTTACATGCATAATTCTGTAAATTGCAGGGTCACGCATATTCATATTGGGTGATGCCATATCAATTTTTGCACGGAGCACCTTTGCACCATCGGGGAATTCGCCATCAGTCATTCTCTTGAAAAGGTCAAGGTTTTCTTCAACGCTTCTGTCACGATAGGGGCTGTTTTTACCGGGCTCTGTAAGAGTTCCGCGGTATTCTCTCATTTCCTCTGCGGAAAGGTCGTCAACATAAGCCTTGCCATCTTTAATAAGTTTGATTGCGCATTCATAAAGGAAATCGAAATAGCTTGAAGCATAGAGACATTTATCCCATTTGAAGCCGAGCCATTCAATATCTTCCTTAATGGATTCAACATATTCAATATCTTCTTTTGAAGGGTTTGTATCGTCAAGACGAAGGTTACAAACACCGCCGTATTTCATAGCAGTTGTGAAGTCAATGCAAATTGCTTTGGCGTGACCGATATGAAGATAACCATTGGGTTCGGGAGGGAAACGGGTCTGAACCTTGGTATTAACACCACTCTTCAATTCTTCGTCAATAATATCGTGGATAAAATTACCCGCGGTTTCATTAATAATTTCTTCCATTGTGTATTTCTCCTTAAAGTGTTGAAATTACTTTATTTATTCTTTCATTTACCTTATCCTGACCTAAAAGGCTCATAATTGAGCAAAGGTCGGGAGTGTTTTTTCTTGAGGTTACTGCAAGGCGGATGACTGTTGAAACATCGCCAACGTGACCCTTGAAAAGTTCCGGGGTTTTTTTGAATTCTTTAACATTGGGAGTAAAGCCTAAAGGCTCGCAAAGGTCCTTGATTTTAGAGAACCAGATATCCTTGTCGTCTTCAGCACTGTAAACCTTAAGATAATTTTCAAGAATTGCTTTTGCATCTTCTTTTGAAATGTTTTCGGGAAGGTCAAAGCAAGGAGTATAGTATTCATCAAACATATATGAGAAATATTCCTTAACCTCGCTCCATTTTGCAATATCCTTACGGGGTTTAGGGCTTTCTCTGTCAATGTTTACCATTGCTTTTGATTTTTCAGGGTCTGCAGTGAATACCTTAAAGAAATCTTCGTCGAATTTTTCTGCCCATTTTGAAATGTAGTCATAAACAGTTTGTGCATTCATAACGGAAATAACATTTTTACTTACGTCATTGAGCTTTACAAGATCAAAAAGGCATCCGCTGGGGCTCATTTTCTTAAGATTGAAAGGGAAAGCAAAAGCATCCTCTTTGGGGTTTGCTCTGCGCCAATCTTCAAAGTTTGAGTTGAGAAGAGTGAGAAGATACTCAATAAGGCTTTCCTTGGGGAAACCCTCTTCAACAAAGTAGCTTACTGCTGCTTCAGGGTCTTTTCGTTTTGAAAGCTTACGCTTTGTGCCGTCCTCTTCATCAATTTTCATAACCTGGGGAGTGTGAGCGTATTTGGGAACCTTAAAACCGCAGGCTTTGAAAAGAGCAATGTGCTTGGGTACTGATGAAATCCACTCTTCACCACGTATAACATGAGTTGTTCTCATAAAATGGTCGTCACAAGCGTGCGCAAAGTGGTATGTGGGAATACCATCGGATTTTAAAAGAACCTCATCAATAATATTTTCGGGCATTTCGATTTTGCCACGGATTATATCGTCAAAGAAAATTCTCTTGTCTTCCTGACCATCGGAACGGAAGCGAAGAACATAGGGCTTGCCGTTCTTAATATTTTCTTCAATTTCTTCAAAAGTAAGGTCACGGCATTTTGCCCATTTGCCAAAGTAACCCCAGATAAGCGCATCGCCTTTTTCCTGCTCCTGACGGATTTCGGAAAGCTCCTCGGCAGTGCAGAAGCAAGGGTAAGCAAGTCCTTTCTGAACTAATTCCTTTGCAACAATGTGATAAATACCTGCACGTTGGCTTTGAGTGTAAGGTCCATAAGCACCTTTTTCCGTGTTGAAGCCTGTAACACCTTCGTCAAAATCTATACCGAAAGAATCGAAACCGTTGATTATTGCAGAAACGCCGTCATCAATTTCACGCTTTTTGTCGGTGTCTTCAACACGAAGGTAGGCAACACCGCCCGTAGCCTTTGCGGTAAGCACATCAACAAGTGCACCAAAAAGACCACCGATGTGAAGATAGCCTGTGGGAGAGGGGGCAAATCGTGTAACACGGGCACCCTCCTTTAAATCTCTTTCGGGGTATCTTTTTTCAAGGTCTTCAATGGTTTCCGTAACATTTGGAAAAAGAAGCTCTGCTAATTTGTTGCAGTCATAATTCATATTAAAAACTCCAATAAAATAAGATTGCATAATTTGACACTTTATTATTGCAGAAAAATGAAAAAGTATCAATAGTTTTTAATGAATTTTTTATTATTTAACTTGTAATTATACATATTATTTGATAGAATTTTTCCAGAGAAAGTGAAAAGAGGTGCTTTTATGGATAATAATTTAACCACTTTAGGCAAAAGAGAAAATGCGGTGTTTATTCTGACGCCGTTGTATCTGGTTTTATTTCATTTTTTCAGACAGTTTTATATTATGGATGAAAGCGGAATACATACGCTTTTAAGAATACCGTATATAATTGGATTTTTGGTTGCTATTGTAGCAACCTTGCGTTTCTTACGCAGAATAGTTTTGCCGAGCAAAATCCTTGAATACGATGCAATGAATTTGTATATAAATCGAGGCTTGAAAGGAACTCAGATGCTTTCTTGGGCTGATGTAAGAAGCATTGATAATCTTCAGCAAAAAGGAAATTATGAAGCCATTTTCGATGGCTTAAGAAGATATGCAGGTCTGAAAAAAATATGGGGTTTACTTGTTGCCCTTTGGGAATTATCGGAAACAGGTATTGTTGTTATTAATTGCAAGGATGAATTAGTTAGAGTTCACGGCATTAAAAATGCAAGAGAAGTCAGAAATGAGCTTCATAAAATCATTTCTTCAAAAAGAAGAAGCTCAGATAATGCATTAAGGATGAGATAAATGGATGTTTCTGAGGTTAAGGTTTTAGCCAGAAGAGCGAATGGAATACTATTTGTAACACCTGTTTTTATACTTTTAAGCGGGTTTGCCTTAGTGTACTCAATTTTGGTTCTGAATGAAGCAATTGAGCCTGATAAAAATACATTATGGTGGATTTATATGTTTACTTTTCTTGATAGATATAAAATGAGCGGTTTCAGGCACGCCTGGTATTATAGAAATGCGTATAATTTTCAAATTAGTGAGGAGCTGGCTTCTGAACCCCGATTCGGTCATATTGATGATTTGAGTATATTTTCTATGAGTTCATTTGATTTAATGCTGTGGGAATGTATTATAAGCTACAGCATTTATTTGATTGTGTTTTTGGGACTGTTTTTAGATCGTTTGCTTACCCCAAGAACAATTATGGAATATGATGACCACGGGCTTTATATTTACAGAACAGGTAAGCCGGTTACTCTCTTGAGATATGAGGAGCTTTGGAGCTCTTATTCGGAAGAGGATTTTGAAAATGTTGAGCTTTGCTATCATAGAGGATTTTACAGATACAGAAATATAAAAGTCAGCAATCCTTTTTGGGGGATAATTAAAACGGGTTCAATAAGAATAGAAGTTCCCGATGGATTTATAAATCTAGGTGGAATTTACCATGTTAAAGAAGTTGAAAGAGAACTCAAAATTATGGTTAGGAAGAATCGTAAAGCATTTTTGAATGAAATGTATGAGAATATGGAAGATGAGCGAAGACAGCGAGACCTTGAAGAAATGGCAAAGCATAATCCGGACACTTGAAAATGCAAAATGCAAAGCGCAAAACGCAAAGTGAGGAGGGATGTTTTTTGAAATTATATATAATCCGTCATGGAGAAACCTTTGGGAATCTCAATGGCGACGGATTTTCTGAAACCGACCTTACTCCAAAGGGCGAAAGGCAGATTACTCTTTTAAGGGAAAGGTTTAAAAATGAGAGTGTTGATAAATTCTATGTAAGTCCTTTGGTAAGAGCTGTTAAAACTGCGAATGCAGTAAGAGAGTACCATAAAAAAACACCAATTATCATAGACTCTCTTCTTCTTGAAAAGGGAACCGCACCCGATTACATAGGTCTTCCCGATGAAGAAATAAAAAAGCTTTGCCCCGATGCCGAAATTAATCATCGTACCCCTTTAGGTGAGGAAGACGATGAAAAAGCATATAGCAGAGCAAAGGAAATAGTAGAAAAAATAAAAACTGAAAATGACTTTGAAAGCACAGTAGTTGTAATCGCCCACGGCACATTTAATAGTTTCCTTGTTCTTGCCGCATTGGATTTTCCATTAAAAGAAAATTTCAATTTTTCCCATGTTAACACAGGGGTTTCACTGGTGCAGACCATAAAAGAAAATGGTGTAATAAAAACAAAACTCAAATTTCTTAACGATTATTCACATCTTGATGAATTACCGCAATTATAACCAAAAGTTACAAAAAACTGTCCGAAAGTTACAATCGGACAGTTTTTTGTTTAGTAGATAATATAATAAAGACAGAAAAAAGAAAATATTTTATGGAGGTTTGTTTATGTTTGAGATATTATATTATGTTTATTTTGCATGTTTTTTGATTGCAATTATATGTGCGCCTATTATGTTGGTGCTTTCTGTAATGAATATTTTGGCGAAAGATAAAAAAAGAAGTCTGATAACAATAATTTCATTTGTTTTGTGTGTTGTTATATATCTTTCTTATGCAAGTCCTGATTATTCAAAAACAAAATTTTCTGATTCTACAATAAATAAAGCATCTGGAATTACTAAAGAGTTAGATAAAGAGGGCGTTTGGGAAATATACCCTGCGAAAGAAAATCAGGATTCACGTAGTTGTTTCTGGGTGTCAGAAACAAGTATTGTATATGTAAATGTATACCCACACCAAGAATCGTTACTTAATGCCGAAGGTGAGTTGTATATTGATAGAAAGTTAAGCTTTCTATTGCTCGGTAAAGAAGAGAAAAGAGACGATTTGAATATTGCCATATATCCAAGAATTATTTATAGGGATTTTTTGGAGCTTGTCCCTGATTATGCAGATACAGAAATTGAGATACTTGCTGATGGTATGGTGATACACATATCAATGCACAATAAGTTCTGGGAGAAAAAGGACGATGTTGCTATTAACGAGTTTTTAAGTGATTTTTTTGATGGAACAAATTATGGTGAATTTTCTTTGGATTAATAATAAATAAAAAAGAGGCGTGAAAAACGCCTCTTTTTTATTTAGGTAAAACTGTAAGCCGGGTTCTGTCGTCTAAGGCAATCATCTATCTACGCCATTTGTTGCCAAATGGCTCTAGCCACCCTTCGGGGTTGCGAATATAATTCGCGGCACGGCTCCACCCCTGTCGGTGTTGCATCGGGTAGGGTTTACATGGCAGCAATGTCTCCATTGCCCCGGTGAGCTCTTACCTCGCCTTTCCACCCTTACCGAATAAATTCGGCGGTATATCTCTGTTGCACTTTCCCTAAGGTTTCCCTCGGCTGCCGTTAGCAGTTACCCTGCCGTGAGATGCCCGGACTTTCCTCGTCTATGAAAATTCATATCCGCGACTGCCCATTTTACCGAGGAAGATTTTACAATAGTTTTTTGATTTAGTCAAGAGTAAATGCATATGTAAAGCAGAATTAAAAATTAGAAATTATAAATGAGAAATTGAGGGGCAAGCCGATTATAATAGCGTCGCAGACCCAAAATTTCTAATTCCTAATTTGAAATTTCTAATTTAACTTGGGTAAATTTCGGTTGAAAGTGATAAAAAGTTATAGTATAATGTATACGTATAACTATGCAAAGAGGTATTGATTATGAAGCTTGAAGAAAAGAAACTTTCTTCCGAAGAAATTTTTGACGGAGTTGCAATTCACCTTTTTAAAGATGAAATTCTTCTTCCCAACGGAAACAAAGGTGTCCGTGAGGTTATTCGCCATCCCGGTGCGGTTTGCGTTTTGCCATTCACAGATGACGGGCAGGTTGTTTTTGTTAACCAATTCAGATATGCTTTGAATAAAGTTACTTTAGAAGTTCCTGCGGGTAAGCTTGAAAAAGGTGAAGACCCTATGGAAGCCGCTTTGCGTGAGCTTTCTGAGGAAACGGGACTTACCGCAAACAACATTTTTCCGATAGGTGATTTGTACACCACTCCTGCGCTTATTGACGAAGTAATTCATATGTATATTGCAACGGATTTAGTTGAGGGCGAACAGCATCTTGATGAGGATGAATTTGTGAACACTCTTAAAATGCCTTTAAGCGAAGCTGTTGAAATGGTTATGAACGGTGAGATTAAAGACTCCAAAACTCAGACAATAATTCTTAAAGCAGATAAATATTTCGAAAGACAAAAGGAGGAAAACAAATGAAAACGTTGAAAAAATCACTTGCTGTGTTTCTCGCAGTGGTATGTTTGATTTCAGCCTTTTCCGTAACAAGCTTTGCCGCAACGAAATATAAATCCTATGACGGAAAATATGGTTTAATGATACCGGTTAAATCTAACTACAAAACCCAATGCAAATCCTACTCTATTAAGGAGGATAAAGGTTCTTTAACCTTTAAATTCGATAGCAAGGGTTATGAAGAAAATGTGTATTTTGGTTTTACCATTTATTCTGATGAGGAAAGGCAGAACATTATTATAAATAAGAATGGTGCTTTCCCCACAGTTGACAGTAAGGGTAGCCTTACCATTGATTTTTCAAAGCTTGAAAGCGGAATATATTATGGTCTGACTTTCACATATATTCAAAAAAAGGGCGACCTTATAATTGATAAGGACAGCATTTATCAATTTGAAATAAACCTTAATAAAATTGCAAATGTTACCCCGAAAATTACAGAAGCACAAGCGCTTTATTCCGGGAATTACCTTAAATGGAAAAAGGTTACTTATGCGGATTTTTACAGGGTTTACAGAAAGCAAGAGGGATCTGATTATGAGATTATTGCTGATGTAACAAAGCGTGAATATACCGATAAAACTGCTGTCAGAGGCGAAAAATATATTTACACTATAAGAGCATTTGACGAGGAATGCTACAGCAAACGCAACAAAAACGGTGTTGATTTGATTTATCTTGCACCACCGAAATTTGCAAACACTCCCGAAACTCTTGAAGATAACAAAATCAAGATTTACTGGGAAGCGGTTAGTGGTTCTCAGAAATACAGGGTTTACAGAAAAACTGAAGACGCAAAAAAATATACGCGCCTTGCAACTGTTGCCGGCGATGTTTTAGAATATACCGATAAATCTTCAAAAAAAGATGGCGAAACTTATATTTATGCAGTTAAAGCCGTAAACGGAACAAATGCAGGTGTTCTTTCAGCAAAAAATGAAATAACCCTTTTCGGTGTTAAAAAACCAATTGCTTCTTGTGTTGGTGAAACTGTCACAGTAAAATGGGAGACAATTGAAAACGCAACCGATTACAAACTTTTCAAGAAGAATTCCGATGGTCAATGGGATTTAGTTTATTCAGGTGTGGATGCAACCGAATATGTTGATACAGATGTTTCAACAGGTAATAAGTACAGTTATACGCTTATTGTTGAAAAGGATGGTCAATACAGTAGCTTTGATACAAAAGGTGTTACTGCTTACTGCCTTGCAGAGCCGAAAATTTCTTCAATCAAATCAAGCGTTGAAAATAGTGTGCTTCTTAAATGGAATGAAATTGAGGGAGCAACCAAATATAATATTTACAGAGAATCACCCTTTGAGGATTATAAGCTTGTAGGTACTACAACAAAAACAAGCTTTTATGATATAACAGAAAAAGAAAGCAACTATTTCTACACTTATTATGTAGAAGCCGCTAATGAATACGGCGCAGGGGTTTCGGGTAACAATATGCGTATGCACTTATATATGAAAGCCCCCGAACTTGTTTCTCTTAAATGGGATAGCGGAAATGTTCTCAAATGGAAGCGCGTTGCAGGTGCAACCTCTTATGTGATTTTAAGAAGAACACCTTCGGGTGACTACAAAAAAATTGCAGAGGTCGAGGATGGTCTTTCATATAAAGATAAAACTGCTAAAAAGAGTTCAAAATACTATTACACTGTAGCAGCTATGAACGGCAAATATCAGGGTGCTTATGAAAATGGTTTAGGTGCTAACTGCCTGAATGCTCCTGAAATTGAAAGCGTTGAGCTTAATAGTAAAAAACAGGTTGTGGTAAAATGGGATTCTGTAAGTGGTGCTACCGGCTACTATGTTTACAGAAAAGCTACCATTGACGGCAGTTGGGAAAATCTCGGTAAAACATCATCCCTCACTTTTACAGACAAAACCGAAAAAGAAAAAGGTATTGATTATTACTACACAGTAAGAGCCTATAACTCAAAAGGTAAAGGAATTTACAGCAAATTTGGTGTAAAGTTATAATGCAAAAAAATTCCCCTATTCACATTGAAATGTGGATAGGGGAATGTCTCGTTTATAACTTATTTAACTCTGTCAAGCATGCCTTTTTTATACATAAACAATGCGCCACCTACGGAAGCGATGATACCTACGAAAAGGAGTGTGCTTGCACCCATTGTGGGAGCGAAAACAAGAACGATTATCATTATGATAATGGGGAAGAATGAAATTCTCCAATGCTTAATGAAGTAACCTGCACCGAGAGCACCGAAAAGTGCGGGAAGAACCTGAGCGAATGCGGGCTTAAGAAGAGCGTTATCAGAGAATTGCTGGAGAACAGGAGCAAAAGCAATGACGCCAATTGCAAGAATAATTGTTGTAACAATAGAAGATGTTGCAATTGCGATTGTTGAAACAACTTCGCCTTCTTCGGAGTTTGCTTTAACATCTGCACCTTCCATAGCATTAATCGCGCAGGGAAGCTTAAGGTTTGCGATGTTACCTGTAACAAATGAAAGATATGTACCGCCTGCACCAAGCATGGGAGTGTAAACAATAACTTCAACAACTGCAACTGTCCAATAAGTAGGAATAAGCTTAAGCAGTCCTGCAAGAATACCGTTTATAGGCGGGAAAACATTAAGGTAAAGGCAGATGCCGATAGGGAACATAAGAAGCGCACAAAGTGCGGTAACAGTTGAAATTCTGCCCCAGGAATGAACTCGGTCAAAATATGATTTAGTTGTTTTTTTAGCCATTTTTAACCCCTCCATTCAAATGTTGCAATTTCTTCGGGAAGAACATTGAAGAAAACGATTGCGGCAACCATTGCGATTATCATACCGATAGGCATAACGAAAGGCTCCAACCAGGTGAGCTTGAGCTTCTTTGCAAGAATTTCAAGTGCGATTGAAACAACAATGGCGACAACGAGAGTGATTATTGAAAGCACACCTGCACCGTCACCGAAGGTTTCGGGCTTACCTGCACCGATAATTGCACGGGCGATGAATGCACCGATAAGACCGATGAAAATTGCAGGAGTTGCAAAATCGTTGATAAAGCCGTTAAGACCTCTCTTTTTCTTTGCTTCTGCAGGAGCGTTTTCTGTTGCTTCTGCTTTGGGAGCTTCTTTCTTACCTGCCTGAAGGAGCTTTTTGTGAAGGGGCTTTGCAAGGAAAGGAAGGACCACGAGAGAGAAGCAGATACCAAGGGTCATAACCCATGCAACACCTGCGTAAACCTCAGGGTCGGTAACGGGAACTGCCATACCGCCTTCGTGACCGAACGCTTCCATTGCAGCTTCTGCAGCAGTTGTTTCATACATAAGGTTACCGATAACAGAAAGGCGAACCCAAGGGATAACGGGACCTAATGCGGGAACGAGTGCAATAATTGTTGCGAGAATTGAAAGCGCTGAAGGAATAGTAAAGAGTGCGCTGGATGTAATAGCGTTGCGCAATTTTGATTTATCCAAGCCGAGTGCTCTGCCTTGTTTATAAGCTTTAACAAGGAAGAATATAGACTGGGCAAGGACAAAAAGGATAACTGCACCTGCTATAAGATATAGCGCGGTTGAATACTTGAAATCCATATTTATCACTACCTTTTTAAAATATGCTAACAGTTTAACAGTATCTTATGAAAATGTCAATTAATTACAGTTTTTTATTTATACAAATAACGCCATTTTTCGTGATATCAACAACGCCATAGCAACCATCTCTTAAGCTACCGGGATTAAAATAATATATTCCGTCTTTATAGATGCTTTCGGGTTTGTGGGTATGACCGAAAAGGACGATATCGCATTTTTCGCTGACTGCTTCAAGCTGTAAATCCATTAAGCCGAATTTAACATTCTGAAGATAGCCGTGAGTTGCCAAAATCTTTTTTTCACAAATTATACGGACATCTCTATCGGGAAGAAAAGATGATAAATCACAATTCCCTCTTACACCGATAAAGGCTTGCTCATTACCGTAAATAAGCTTTGCTTCTTCAAATTCGTTTGCACCGTCTCCTAAGAAATAAACAACCTCAGCGGTAGGTTCTTCTGTAATGGCGGTGAAAAGGTTAAAATTATTGCGATGTGAATCAGAAAGTACAAGTATGCGCATACATAATCAACCCCCTAAGTCAATATATTGTAGTAATTATAATACAAGTGGAGCGGTGATTTCAATGAGTAATGAAAGAAATGATAAAATTGATGTAAATGAATTGATGAAAAAGGCTCAAAGCAGTGGAAATTTAAATACAAATGAGGGAATAAACGATTTTATAAGTAAAAATTTAAGTAAAGAACAGGCAAATGCGGTGAAAAATCTGCTTCAGGATGAAGAAAAAACAAAAGCTCTCTTGAACAGTGATGCGGCAAAGGCTCTTTTCAATAAATTTTTCGGAGGAAAAAATAATGGCTGATTTTGATTTAGGAGCCATTTTGAATTCTCTGACCCCTGAGGATATTGAAAATCTGAAGCAAACTGCCGCGAGTGTTTTTGGGGGAGAAAAAACTGAACCTCCCAAGCAAGAAAGCCAAGCAAACCAAAAGCAAGAGCAAAATCGACTGAATTTTGATGATTTATTGAAGAGTATGGGCGGCTTGGGTGGACTTGGTATGCCTGATTTAAGTCAGCTTTCTGCTATATTGCCGATTTTGCAAGCCTTTAATTCTCATGATGAGCGGTTGGATTTTATAAATGCATTAAAACCGCTTCTATCTGAAGAAAGGCAGAAGAAAGCGGACGAGGCTACAAAGCTTGTTAAGCTGATGTCCGTTTTACCGCTTTTAAGGGAAAGGGGAATAATGTAAATGGCAGATTATTCATACCAGGACCTTATGAAAATGCAGAATGATGCTATAAGACGTGCAGAAGATATGCAGAGAAGAGCAAGGCAAAGTGCAGGGCTTGAAAGGGGAAAACAGGAAAACCAACAGAACACAACTGCAAAAAAAGAAGAACCCCGAAGAGTTCCGATGCCAAATGATTATTTAGAAAATTTAAAGCATTACGGTTCAAATTCCTCAAAAAATGAAAATGAACATAGGGAAAAAGAAGAAAATAAAAAAGAGAGTAGAAAAGAATACAAAAACGAACAAAAAAACAGCAATCAACCAAAATTTCAGAATACCTTTGAAGATAAAATAAAAAGCGTTTTCGGGGATTTGAATATTGACAGCGACAAGGCGCTTTTGCTATCTCTTATTTTGCTTTTATCGGAAGAAAAGGCGGATGAGCTTTTAATAATGGCTCTTATTTATATGCTGACATAAAAACACACCCGACCAATAACGGTCGGATGTATTCTTTATGAAACAATCAACTAAACTGCACTTTTAATTAACTCAAAAACACCATATATACTGAAACAACCGAAAACTATATTCAGAAAAGATGGCAGGTAAAACCACTTTTTTACATTTTCGGTATCTGCCAATCTGGCAATCAAATAAAGGGATTGAACTATAATAACAATGCCGGCTAATGGTACATATATAAACAAGCCGACTATATCCATAAAAAGCATCATTAGAAAAAATGAATGTTCAAATTCATCGTAAGGAGTAATTAATTCTGTTTCAAAAACCATAAATAAAATATGTGCAAAAAAGTAAAAGCCTGTAATAAAAAGCGTTATATAAGAAAATATTTTGAATCTTCTATCTTCTTTATCAAATTTTTTCATATCTACCGCTCCTTTCAATTACAGTATATAAAAACCAAAAGAAAAAAGATGCCCAATGTAATAATTGGACATCTTTTTGTAATTTTTGGATTATTAAAGGTCTAAAAACTCTTTCTTGCACTGGTCCTCAAGAGCAAATCTTTCAACAATAGCCCAGAGGTTTTCGTCTGTAATTGTGTTGATTCTCTTGCCACTTGCAGTTGCAAGCATATAAAGCTGAGCTGCTTTTTCAACAGTTTCGATAAGACCGAAGGTTTCGTCCATATCCTTACCTGCACCATAGATACCATGAAGACCCCAGATAACGAGTCTGTATTCTTCCATTTTCTTTGCAGTTGCAATACCGATTTCGTTGTTGCCGCAAACCATCCAGGGAAGAACGCCGATACCGTCGGGGAAAACAACGATACATTCAGTGCACATTTCCCAAAGAGTGTGAGTGAATTTCTTTTCGTCAAGCTCGTGGATATGGTTCATTGCAAGAGTGTATGTAGGATGAGAGTGCATAACAACTCTGTTCTCGGGATTAACCTTAAGTCTTGAAATGTGGCTCATAAGGTGAGCAGGAAGCTCGCTTGTGAACTTACCGCCATCTTTATAACCCCAGAGAAGCTCTGCAGTTGTGCCGTCCTTTGCAATACGGATGATACCGAGGTTTGTTTCAGGGTCAATTTCAACATTCTTGAAGTATTTACCTGTACCTGTAACGATAAAGATTTTACCGATAAGGTATGTTGCATCAAAGCCTGTGGGGATTTCGCGGATAACATTGTTAAGGTCAAGATATTCTGCAACCTCTTCCTCTTCAAGCATATAGCTGATGTTACCGCCGTTTCTTTCGTCCCAGCCCTGACGGTACATATTAGCGGTTGCGCGTTTCATTTCTTCCACAAAGGGAGCTGTTAAAATATCTTTCATACTCTTTTCACCAATACCTTTTCTTCATATTCTTTGATTTCTTTAAAGTAATCATTTTTAACATTTTCTCTTGCAAGATATTCTGCCCAGATATCGCCAAATGGAGCAGTTTTCATTTCTTCCTGAAGGCACATAAGCTCTGTAAAGGAGCTTTCCTCCTGAAGAGCTTTCATTTTATCTGTAGGTAATAAAAGTGCATTGAGAAGTGCTTTCTGAACATTTCTGACACCTGTTACCCAGGCGGAAATTCTGTTTATTGAAGCATCGAAATAGTCAGTTGCAATAAAGACTCTGTCAAGTGCATCGTGAGAAACGATTTCCTTTGCAATTTCCTTTGTTTCGTCGTCAAGAATAACAACATGGTCAGAGTCCCAACGAACACCTCTTGTAACGTGAAGAGCGATTTTCTCATTAAAGAGGAGAAGAGAGGAAATTTTATCGGAAACTAATTCTGTGGGATGGTAATGACCGTTGTCCATAAGAGGAGTTATTCCCTTGCTTGCAGAATAGGAAAGGCAGAATTCTGCAGAGCCTACAGTATAGCTTTCAAGACCAATTCCGAAAACCTTTGATTCAAGGGTTACATAAACCTTTGATTTGTCGTAAGGTGTGCTGAGAATTTCATCAAGAGATTTTTTGAATCTTGCTCTTGGAGAAAGTCTATCCGCGGGAATGTCCTTATAACCGTCGGGTATCCAGATATTCATAACACATGGAACGCCTGTTTCATTTGCAAAATATTCGGAGATTTTAAGACAAGCCTTGCCGTGCTCGACCCAGAATTTTCTTACCTCTTCATCAGGTGAAGAGAGGGTAAGACCATCCTTAACCATTGCGTGAGAAAAATATGTAGGGTTAAAGTCAATACCCATATTTCTTTCTTTTGCAAAATCAACCCATTTTTTGAAGTGCTTGGGTTCTAAAGCATTTCTGTCTGCAAATTCATCGGCTTCAAAAATGGCGTAGCTTGCGTGAAGATTAAGCTTTTTCTTACCGGGAATAAGCGAGAAAGCCTTGTCCAAGTCTGCCATAAGCTCGTCGGGTGTAGTAGCTTTACCGGGGTAGTTACCTGTTGTCTGAATACCGCCTGAAAGACTTTCCTTACTGTCAAAGCCAACAACATCGTCACCCTGCCAGCAATGAACAGAAATTGTCACATCCTTAAGAATTTCGAGGGCTTTTTCTGCATCAACGCCAAAAGAAGAATAAATCTTCTTTGCTTCTTCATATCTTGACATTAGAAAACCTCTTTTCAGTAAAAGATTTAAAATATTCACATACACAAATAGTATATATTTACTAATGAGAAAAGTCAATGAAGAGAGTAACAAAATTTGGAGATTTTCATAGTATGTGATATAAGTTTCAGGTGAAATGAGTTGATATTTTGAAAAAAACAGTTCTTCCCGTATCATTCTTTTTTGGTGCAAATAATAAAGCAGGGTACTGTTCGCTTTATAACAGCCTTTATGACCCATACATAGAAGGAAAGCATCTTATATTAAAAGGTGGTCCCGGTACGGGGAAATCCACACTTATGAGAAAGGTTGCTGAAAAAGCAGAAAGAAAGGGGTATTATGTTGAGCGTGGATTTTGCAGCGCTGACCCTAATTCTCTTGATGTTGTATTAGTTCCCGAAATCAATTTTTCAATCTGCGATGGTACTGCACCCCATACCTTTGACCCCAAAATGCCCGGTGTCAGTGAGCATATTGTTGATTTGGGTGTTGCGTGGGACAGAAAATATCTTAATTCCCATATTGAAGAAATCGGAAAGCTTATGAAGGAAAATGCTATTCAGCATAAAAAGACCGTTGAGTTTTTGAGAGTGGCTTCTGCTATTGAGGTGGAAAGCACGGCAATTTGTGCGAACTCAATTGATGAAGAAAAGCTTATGCGTTATGTTAAACGCCTTGCAAACAGAATAATTCCCGAAAAGAAAAGTGCTGAAAGAGGCAAAATCCACAAAAGATTTTTAAGCGCAGTTTCACCTGATGGAATTGATGTGAAGTATGAAACTGTTGTGGCGCTTTCGGAGAAAATTATAACAATAGAGGATGAGTTTTCTGTGGTATCGCCCTTTATTGCTGAATATATAAGTAATTGTGCCGTGGAAAATGGCTATGATGTTTACCAATGCTTCTGCCCATTGTTCCCAAATATGAAAATCGAACATATTATTATTCCTCAGCTTAAAACTTCGATTTTTACACAGAACAGCTATCATTATTCAATTGACGATGGTGAACGCTCAGTTCACGCCACTCGCTTTTTTGATAAAGAAGTATTTTATTCCAATAAGGAAAAACTCGCCCTTCAGAAAAGAGCGAAAAGAGAGTTGATTGATGAAGCGGTGAAAAAGCTTTCAATCGCCAAAGATATCCACGACCGGCTTGAAGATTATTATATAAAAGCTACCGATTTTGATGTGATTAATGAGATTGGGGAGAAGATATTGAAATCAATTTAGATGCCAGATACCAGATGCCAGAAAACAAAAAAGAATTCAGGACAAAAAGTGTCTTGAATTCTTTTTTATAATTGCGTCGCAGACCCGAAACTTGCCACTTTCAATTTGCAATTTTTATAAGTTTCTGCGCCAATGGAAAAGATACTGTTGGGCTATACCTTCTGTGCCTTTGATACATTCAGGAAGACCGTTGGGATAAAGCTCGGCGACAATCCTTTTAACCCATACATCAACGGGAAAAGCCTCCATCCTGCCGAAGCCGTAAAGAAGAGCGCATTGAGCAACCTTTTCTCCAACACCTTTGATTTTTAAAAGCTCGTTTTTTGCATCTTGAAAATCCATTGATTTGACCTTTTCTAAATCAACCTCGCCACTTGTAATTTTTCTTGCGGCATCAATAATATATTTGGCTCTGAAGCCGGAACGAATTATGGCTAAATCTTCAACCTCAAGGACTGCAAGCCTTTCAGGAGATGGAAAAGTATAGCCTCCATCAATTTTTTCGCCGAAATTCTCGCAAAGTCTTTCAATTATACCTTTGATTCGGGGAATATTATTGTTAGCGGAAATTATAAAGGAGCAAATTGCTTCCCATTCATCCTGCTTTAAAATTCGTATTCCGGGGTAGGCTTTACAAGCGGTAATGAGATTTTCTTCATCATAAGAGGAGAGGATTTTTTCGTAATCCCTTTCTAAATCAAAATACTTGACCCAAAGGGTTTCAAAATCCTCTTTGGTTGTGTTGAAAAAAGTGATTTTGTTTTCCTCTTGCTTTAAAGACAGTGATTTGCCACAGGCAATTCCCTGCCAGACTCCGTTTTCGGTTTCTTTCCAACGAAAAGCCTGACCGCAGTCAAGGCAAAGAGGTATATTAAGATGCTCGGCATCAGTTACAATTAAATTTCCTTTGATATATTGAGTGTTCATTTTATCACCGAAATAACAGTATCATATTTTAGAAAAACAGTAAAGTTTTTTGTCAACCTATTCTCAGAAAAATAAAATTTTTCTACATTTTAAACAGTATTTTCAGGGGGTTTTTGTGCCATTTTGTAATTGTGTATTTTTAACAACGAACATTTATTTTTCTGCCACAAAATTAATTTCCGTTTTGTATAATTCGTAAAGGTACTACAACAAATCGTATATTTTATAATTCCCTAAAATTTGTCAAAAAAAGTGTAAAAAATGTCGAAAACCTATTGATATATAGGGTTTGCAGGGTGGGTTGTAAACATTTTGAACACAGTTTTGAACAATTTCTATGAAAAGTGCAATATACAAAATGTATAATTTTTGAGTTGTCATTTTTGCCAATATCTAAAAATGTTTACCGGAATCGTAAAAAAATTATATTCTTTTTTGAAATAAAAAGATTACAATTTGTGAAAAAATGTGCAAAGTTTTTGCAGGAAAATTACATTGAATATTTCAGGTGATTTTTGTATAAATCAATGATTAATTCCACATTATAAAAAATAAGCATAACTAAAAAGAATTGAACACTTCGCGGTTCAATTCTTTTCTGTAGAAAAGGAGAAAGAAAAATGATAAAAGGTGTTAATAAACAGGTTTTGGAAATCAGTGAAACCCAGAATGGATTTTTTGAAAAAGCCATATTTTTTGTTAAGCCCGAATACAGCGGAATGGGTGAGGGCATGCTTAAAGAAAGTGCAAGAAAGGAAATAGAAAATGCAGGAAAACCGCCTGTGAGAAATTATAAACATAAAAATGGTAAGATGAAAAATGCATTCAAATTAGTTGGTATATTCCTTTTTGGTGTGGTAATTGGAATTTCTGCGGCAACTCTTTTTTGAGTTGCCAATTGTTTTATGTTGTGGTAAAATTAAAAACGGCGGTGATGAAGTATGAGATATAAGCATATATTCTGGGATTTTAACGGCACGATTATTGACGATGTTCGCAATGCTCTTTCTTGTGTTAATGATATGCTTGAAAGAAAAGGTATGAAGCCAATTAACCTTACTGAATATTATGATTATGTTGAAACTCCGATTATTAATTTTTATTATAGAATACTACCTCCTGAGGAAGTTGATTTCAGCGAAATCTCAAGGCAATTTCATTCGGACTATGCCCGTCATTTAGAAGAAACAACTCTGGCAAGCGGTGCAGAGGATTTATTAAAGGAATTAAAAGCAAAAGGCGCTCACCAATACATAATTACGTCTAATTTTATAGGTGAAACCGTTGATTTGGTGAAAAAATTCGGTGTTTTTCAGTATTTTGATGAGATTTTAGGAGCGGATAACACTCTTGCAGAAAGTAAAATACAAAGAGCAAAAGATTTTTTTGATTTAAAGGGTATAAACAGAAGTGATGCAATATTTATCGGCGACACTCTCCACGACCTTGAAACTGCCAATGCTTTGGGCATAGATTGTGTTCTTGTTGCCTACGGCCATCAGGGCAGAAAGCTTCTCAATGAGCATAATGCTTATACTGTGGCAGATTTAAAAGAAGTCCGTGATGTTATTTTTGACAAAAGAACAGTTGATTTTCATACCCATTCAACCTGCTCTGATGGAACTTTTACTCCAACAGAGCTCGTGGACCATGCAAAAAAATGCGGTCTTTCTGCATTTGCACTTACTGACCACGATAGTGTTGACGGCATAAAGGAAGCTCAAAAAAGAGCAGAAAAAATCGGAATGGAGTTTATTCCGGGTATTGAGTTTTCTGCCGCAGAAAATACTGAAACTCATATTATAGGTCTTTTCATAGACCCTGAGAATGAAACCTTGTTAAAGACAATTGAAAAGCTTAAAGGCAGTCGGAAAAGGCGAATGGAAGAGGTTTGCAGTAAGCTCAGGGCTTTAGGCTTTGACATTACTCACGATGAGGCTTTAAGCCTTGCGGGTGGTAATTTTGTCGGTAGAGCTCATATTGCAAAGCTTATGGTTGAAAAGGGTTATTGCCAAACTGTCAGAGAATGCTTTGATAAATATATCGGACTTGGTAAACCTGCCTATGCCGAAAAGAATGAGCTTTCTGCAGTAGAAGCAGTAAAATCAATTCGCGCCGCAGGCGGTCTTGCGTTCCTTGCACATCTTAACCAGACGGGTTATGATATTTCACAGCTTGAAAAGCTTCTAATTCAGCTTAAAGAGGCAGGGCTGAATGGTATTGAGGGTTATTATCCCGAATATACATCTGAGCATATTGCCCAATACAGAGCCTTGGCGGAAAGACTTTCCCTTTTCCTTTCGGGTGGTTCGGATTTTCATGGTGGTATGAAGCCACATATTTCTATGGGAACAGGAAAAGGTGATTTGAGAATACCTTACTATGTTTTAGAAAATATGAAAGGATTTCTTTGCCGTCAGTGATTAAAAGTTCAAAAAACAGTAAAAAATATATCTGTGTATTATTTATGCACAGATATATTTTTGTTTTTTGGTGAAGTATATGAATTCTGAAATAAAAATTAAAAGTAAAACTATTATAAAAGGCGATACATTAAGATTGTTTTTTATTTCTCTTTTAAGTTTTATTGTAAGGCGGGGCGCTTTTGGAATATGGCTTTATTGTATAGTTAATTTGTTTAAAAGCGGTATATTAAATGCTTATTTTGATAGGTACAACGATGCAATTGTATATTTTATGGTTATATTTGATATTGCATTTGTTACGGCAATTTTGTTTTTATTTATCTGTGCGTTGAAATCAGGAGAGCAGTTTTTATATTTTATTAAAGTCTCGGGTGGAAAAGGAAGAACAGGGCTTCTTTTTAGCTTTTTTACATTCAAAAACAGCTTCAGAGCATTTTCTTTATATTTCAGATTAACCCTTTTAAAATTTGCTTGGCTTTTATATTTTCTTCTGCCCTGTGCAGTCTCTTATGGTTTAGCCTTTTATTTGTATTCGTTGGGAAATCTTTTGCCCATAGTTTTTTATATTTTGTTAGCTGGTTCATCGCTTCTTTTCTCCTTTTGCATTTTTATGTGGAGAGCTGCATTCTTCAGGTATAATGCTGCCCCTTATTATGTTTGCTTAAACAGAGATATAAGCACGAAAGCTGCTATTAAAAAAAGCATAAAATTTACTGATGGCTTTCTTCGGGAAAGTGTACTTCTGGAAAGCTCATTTTTCGGTTGGTTTTTAAGCTGTGGTTTTGTTTTTCCTCTTGTTTATGTAGTACCATATTTTAAAATATCCAAAGCTTTATTTGTTGTGGAAAGCTTAAGCCTTAAGGCATACCCTGAAAGCAAAATGAGTTATGCGATAAATTATATCGGGCTTAAATAAAGGGGATATAAAAAAAGCGCAGACCGCATAAAACAACATAAATGAAGGGGTTCCTGCAGGACTGATACCTGTAAGAACCCCTTAAACAATGAAAAAACTCAAGTAATTAAAAATTTTAAGTTTTATGCTACAAACAAACCTCGCCACTCGACGTACCTTTGTACGCCTTCGGGCAAACAAAAACAAGGTCTGATGCCTTGTTTTTGCTCGGTTTGTCCGTTCTGCATCTTTTTTCCTATCCCCTAAAAAAGTGGCTGTAAAAAAACGTTTGTTTTTTTACAGCCCTTTTGTAATGTTTTAAATTATTTCTTTCTTGCTGCAACCTCAGCAACCATTTCTGCCTGACGTTTTTCTGTAATTGTATAGAAGAACATAGGAACTGCGCAAGCAAACATACTGATAACACCTGAGAGAACAAGCATATTCCAGAGTGTTTGTTTACCTTCTGCAGAGATGAAGCCTGTTTCTGCATTGATTCCTGCTGCTGCAAAGGAGATAACGCCGATGAAAGCACCAACTGCCATACCGATTTTGTTAATAAGAGTCTGCATAGCGAAGCAGATACCTTCGCCACGTTCGCCTGTTTTCCATTCGAGGTAGTCAACAGTATCACCAATCATAGCGTAGGTGATGATGTTGTTAACACCCTGAGGAATACCGAGAAGAACAAGACCGATAGCTGCAATAATAAGCTTCCAGGGAGCATCGTAACCAACGAAATACATAATTGCCATTACAACGCCACCAAAAATGTGAACTGCGATATATGCCCATTTCTTTGTGAATTTCTTGGACATCCAGGGAACAAGGATTGAAGCAACAAGTCCGCCGGGAACAACAAGAAGAGTTATAAGACTATACATACCTTCGTTCTGGAGAACATATTTTGCGAAGTAAAGACCGCCGGTGTATGTATAAACCATTCTTGCACCGCCGAGAATACCGGAAAGAACGATAAGGAGAAGTTCTTTGTTCTTGAAGAGGAGCTTGATATTGTGACCGAAGCTGGGGGGATTGTCATCTGCTGTGAAGCGTTCTTTGGTGTGCTTGAAGCCATAGAAGAACATGGGAACTGCAGCAACGACAAGAATAACTGCAGCGATGAAATATGTCCATTTTAGAGTGTCTGCGTTTGCAATTTCCTGTCCTGCAATAACAGTACCAACAAAGGCTTTTGCAGCTTCTGCATCTACGCCCTTATCAGCCATAATCTGTGCGATACCCTCTGCTGTGTCGGGGTATTTGTATTTTGCTGTAATCGCACCTGTAATAATGGGAAGGAAAACAGTAACAATACCTGCACCCAATGTGCAAAGAAGACGGGTAACGGTAAGAAGATTACCACGGACAACTGTGTCGTTTGTCATACAGGTTGAAAGACCCCAATAAGGAACGTCTGCAACTGTGTAAGCAACTGACCATAAAACATAAATAATTGCTACAGCAACAAAGGACCAATGTGCTTTTGCCTGGAAAACGGGCAGGAAGCAAGCGATTGTCATAATAGCAATCGGGAAAGCCATCCATTTGAGATAAGGGCGGCATTTACCCCATTTTGTACGGGTTTTGTCAACAATAGAGCCCATAATGGGATCGTTGAAAGCGTCGAAAATACGAGTGCCGAGCATAAGGTATGCAACTGCCATTGAACCGGCAATGTTACCGATTGTAACACCCTCAGCACCGAAAAGAAGTGCGTCTGTGAGGAAGATGGTCAAATATGAACCGATAATGGTACAGATAAAGTTCTGACCGAAGCCTGCAATACCATAAGCAAGAGCTTCCTTGGGTTGGAGATTGCCGTCATCAGGGGTTGTGCCGTAAAGCTTATGAAGCAATCCGTTGATTTTTGAATTCATTCCTTTTTCTCCTTATAGTTTATTTTATTATAAAACTTCAACAGTTTTCATAACAATGGGTTCAACAGGTACGGAGCGCTCTCCGCCGAAGCTCATTCTACGGTCGATTTTGAGGAAATTGTCAACAGTTTCCATACCTTCAATAACTTTGCCGAATGCGGCATACTGGCCATCAAGGAAGGTGCAGTCCCCATAGCAGATAAAGAACTGACTGCTTGCAGAGTTGGGGTTCTGTGAGCGAGCCATTGAAATAACACCACGGGTATGGGAAAGGGTGTTGTTCACACCGTTCATTGCAAACTCACCTTTGATGTTTTCGTCGCTTCCGCCACAGCCTGTTCCTTCAGGGTCGCCACCCTGAGCCATAAAGCCGTCAATTACGCGGTGGAAGGTTAATCCGTTATAAAATCCGCTTTTAACAAGTTTTAAAAAGTTTTCGCAGGTTATGGGGGCTTGTTGGGGGCAAAGCTCAATAACAAAGCTCTCACCGTTTTCCATAGTTACTTTAACATTTTCCATTGTAGAATCTCCTTAATTATTAACAACAGGGTTGATAGCAAAGCTTTCGGAAACTGTTGCTGTTGTGTTTGAGTCCATTTGAAGACCAACATTTCCATCCTTATCAACTACGGGAATAGTTGATATATCAGTAATATAGGTGTAAGAATAATCAACACTTACGGGAATACCTGAAAGCTTATCAACTTTTGAAATTATAACACCGTTTTTGAAGGTTATTTTATTTAAATTTGAGGTTTGCTTACCGTTTTCGGTTTCGCTTAATTCGGGAATGTTAAAAACTCTGCCATAGGCAACTAACTGCCTTCTCAATGATGAATTTTCATAGCCTGTCGGGTATTCATCCCCAACATAAGTGTATTGGCCGAGTGTAACCTTTCTGATGATATAGCCGTCCTCTTCATAACAAACAATGCTCTGAATATCATCCATTGTTAAAAAGCAGGAGTTTGCAAGGTTGTTTACGGGGAATGAAGCGTAATGGCTGCGGCGCTTTGCAACAGTTGTTGTTGAAACCTTGGGATTGTATAATTCCTTGGCTTCTTTTCTCATTGCAGCAATACTTGCCTTCATTTCAGCTTTTTGATCTGCCGGTATGAATGCACCGGCGAATCCACCCAAAACATCTTCCAGATAGTCACAGCTTTTGTTTGTGTACTGGTCAAAGGGCATATTTGTAACATTGAGAGAGGCTTCAGGTGAGTTTTTTGTTGTAACAAGCATTTCTTTGCATTGTGTAGTGGCGGTTCTTTTGAAGCCGGGGCGTACCGCTTTAATATTGTTTAACTCACTTTTGAAGAGAGCGAGATTGAATTCATCACTTGTGATTTCAACATCGATACCCAAAACTATAGAAATAACCAATTTAACATCTTCAATTGTTGTTAAGTTATCGCCGTTAAGGTCGTAAACCAAGTTTTCTTTGGGAGCTTCAAGACCTGCAGAAACTCGTAAAAAGGTTCTGGCGTCCGTAAGATTGACGCTTCCGTCTGCATTGAAATCATAGCAAGAAACGATTTCGGGGTAGGCTTCTTCCGTCGCAAAAACATTCAGCGAAAAGGCTGAAGAGAGAATGCAAACAGCAAGTAAAATACTAAGGAATCTTTTCATAAGTATACACCTTTCAAAAAATCATTTAAAATTAAATGCCGCTTTTAAGAACTTGAGGGTTTGCTCAACAATTAAATCGTCACTTTCAGTTGCTTGTTTTCCTGTGTAGATAAAAAATCTCTCTTTATAATAGTCACAAGCAGTTGCAAATTGAAGCATCATAAAGATGTTGTCAAGCAAAAATGCGAAGAAGGCAGGGTTGATATCATTACGAACATCGCCTGTTTCCTGAGCTTTGCTGATTGTAACGGTATAAATTGAAGCGGAAACAGCTTCAATACGTTGGGAAATTCCGTTTAAAAATTCGGAGTTATCGCTTGTTGTAAGTTGGCAATAAAGTTTTATCAATGAGGGGTGCTTTCGGGAGTATTTTAAAAGCTCACGAATGATTGTTTCAGCTTTGATGATTATGTCATCAGAAGAATCCGCAAGACTCATAAGAAGCTCCTCTAAGGAGGACATTCCTTCATGAACTACCATTGAAAAAAGGGTTTCTTTATTTTCAAAATATTTGTAAACAGAGCCTACACTGATACCTGATTTTTTTGCAATTTGCTGTATTGAAGTGTTTTGAAATCCGTTATTTGCAAATTCTTCAATAGCAACATTCAAAATTCTGTCGCGTTTTTCTTTAGGTATTTTATCAAATGCGGCTTTGCATAACTGAATATTCCCGTTATGTGCACTGTCCGTAGCCATCTTACACCTCATAGTTAACCTAATTGTATACCCTATAATAACATTTCTGCATATAAAAATCAATGAAAAACGCAAAGAATTCACCTCCAAAAATAAAAGGTGTTTTTTGGTTAGAGTTTATAAAATATGTTAATAGAGGATTAACGGTGTGAACGCATTTTGAATAAGGTAATAATAAACGAAACTTGTCGATAAAATAGTAACATTTATTTCACAATTTATTATTGAAATGAAAGAGTTTATATATTATAATATAGCATACAAATTTATAGTATCATCGGAGGTTATTCCATGAAAAAAACAGGTTGCAAAACAAAGGTGCTTTTGACACTTCTTGTTACATTGCTTGTAATTGGTGCAATAGCGGTGGTTTCTTTAGCTGCTGATAAAACTGCATCTTACGATAACAAGTATGGTCAGATTGTTCCGACGGATTCAAAGCTTGAAGCCCGTAAAACAAGCTTTACATTCTATGGGGATAAGGCAACGCTTTACTTTATGCGAATCAGCGAAGGTAAGAAAAATGCCAACTATGCTGTGGAAATTTATTCCGATAAAGAGTGCACAGAGCTTATCAGAAGTATGTCGGGTGAATATTCATCTTCAAAAGGTAACACACCGTTAGCAATTTCCTGGAGCTTTAAAAACACTCCCGGCGGAACATATTACGGAAAATGCTATACATATATTTCAAGAGATGATGGCAACGTTATTGATACGGATTCAGTTCAGATTTTTAAAATAAAAATTGACCGTTTGAGCAAAAAAACAGTGCAGCTTAATTCTGTTAAGAGCACATCTAAAGGTGTTAAGGTTACATGGTCACCACTTCCTACTGCAACTAAATATAAGGTTTACAGAAAAGCAGAGGGTGAAAAGAACTGGAAAACTATTACAACCCTCGGCAAAGGTTCATACACATATACAGATGGAACAGTAAAAAGCGGTAAAACGTATAAATATACTGTAAGATGCTTCGATGGTGATTATAAGAGCCTTTATAACAAAACAGGTCTTTCAATAACTTACCTTTCAACACCTAAGCTTGTTGATGTTGTTGGTTCAACCTCTTCAGGATATGCAAAATTTACCTGGAAAGCAGTTTCCGGTGCTAAAAGCTATGAAATTTATCGCAAGGGCGGTTCTTTGAACAACTCAGAGTGGAAGAAGATTGCAACCGTAAAAGGCAAAAACACCGTTTCCTATATTGATAAAACAGCCACAAAAACCGATTGGCATTATTCATATTCGGTAAGAGCGGTTAACGGCTCCAATAAAAGCACATACAACACAGACGGCATTGATTTCGATTATATGAGAGCGCCTAAATTAAAAAAGGCTTATTCATATACAAACGGTGCCAAAATAACCTGGAGCGATGCAAGTGACGTAGCAGAAAAATATTACGTTTACAGAAAAACTTCATCAGGTTGGAAAAAAATCGGCACAACAACAAAGAAATATTATACTGACAAAACTGCCGTTTCAGGCAAAACCTATACTTATATGGTAAAGGCTGTTTCAAAAAATAACAGCAGTGCATATAATTCAAAGGGCATAAAGGTGAACTACCTTGCAATGCCAAAATTAGGAACGGTTACTTTTGATTCAAAGAATTATGCAAAGGTTACCTGGTCAACAGTTAAGGGTGCATCTGCTTATAAGGTTTTCAGAAAAATCAATTCTGCAGATGAATGGAAAGAAATTGCAACCGTAAAAGGCAGCACAAAAAAATCCTATCTTGATAAAGTTACCAAAAAATCAGGTTACACATATCAATACACCATAAGAGCAATTGATGATGGTGCAACAAGCTATTACAATAAAACAGGTATTAAAAATATGTACCTTTCACAGCCTTCTGCAAAGCTTGGCAATATTATGTCAGAAGAAGGCTCCGTAAATGTTAAAATAACCTGGAAAACCATAAAAGGAGCGGAAGGTTATAATATTTACAGACGAGCTCCCGGAGAAAGTGAATTCAACTGCATCGCAGAAAATGTAACATCCACAACCTATTACGATGCAGCGGTTGAAAACAATGTTAAATATCGTTACGCAGTAAGAGCTGTTAACGGCTCTGCAATAAGCAGATACAGCTCTGTTTATATTATCGCACTTAACAGACCCGTTATGGAAAGCGTTGAGGTTGCAGATAGCGGAGTTGCTCTTAACTGGACTGCAGTTGAAGGTGCAGATACCTACTATGTTTACAGAAAAGCTGTGGGTGGAGATTGGAGCGTAATCGGTTCATATTCCCTCAATTCCTTTGTTGATACCTCCGAAGAGGCAAAAGTGACTCCTTTCTGTTACACAGTTGTTGCAGAGGCAGAAGGTTATAAGAGTGATTATGACACAGTTGGTATGAAAAACTTTGTTGAAGCAACTGAGTTTACTGCCGAATTCAATCCTGCTACTGAAACAGAGCTTCCTTATATTATGGTTAGCTGGACTCTTGATGATGGCGTTGAAAGCGTTGAACTCTTTAAGAGTATTGGTGATGATAAGGTTTCTTTAGGTGAAATTACTACTACACAGTATCCAGATTTTGATATCGCAGTTGGCACAGAATATACTTACACAATCAAGGTGAATAAAACAGGTAAGGTTTCTACAGAAAAAACTGCAAGTGCTAAATTCCCCCACGCACCTATTGAGGCAATTGATTTTGATGTTGTTCCCACTTATAGTGAAGATGGTTCAAGCATAACAGTTAGCTTCGCACCTGTTGATTTTGCAGAAAGCTATGAAATTTACAGAAAAAATTCTGTTGATGCAGAATGGGTAAAAATAGATAGTGTTAATGCATCAGAGATTGAGGGTGAAACCTGCATTTTCACAGATATTGATGTTGATGCTGAAATTACTTATTACTATACAGTAAAAGCCGTTGCTTCTGATAGAGACAGCCTTTATAACGAGCAGGGTAAAACTGCAATTGTGCTCACTCCTGTTGAAGCCGCTGCGGGAATAGTTGCCAAAGCAGTTGTTGAGGGTGATAAAACTGTTGCAGTAATCACTTGGGATAGCGTGAAAAATGCCCAATATTATCAGGTGTTAAGAAAAACTGCGGATACAGACTGGCAGTTCATAGGTGCAGTTTTTGTAGGTGATGATTTAAGATTCTGTGATGATAAGATTGAGCAAGGAGTTCAATATACCTACACAATTCTTACACAGGCGGCAGGCAGAGGCGAAGCAATAAACGAAATCGGTGCAGATTTCTGTTGGAAGCTTCCCGAGGAGCCTGAAACACCTGTTGACCCTGAAGAGCCTGTTGACCCTGAAGAGCCTGCAGACCCTGAAACACCTGCAGACCCTGAAACACCTGCAGACCCTGAAGAGCCTGCAGAACCCGAACAGCCTGCAGACCCCGAACAGCCTGCAGATCCCGAAACACCTGCAGACCCCGAACAGCCTGCAGACCCTGAAACACCTGCAGACCCTGAAACACCTGCAGACCCTGAAACACCTGCAGACCCCGAAGAGCCTGCAGATCCCGAACAGCCTGCAGATCCCGAACAGCCTGCGGATCCTGAAATAGTGGAATAAAACCTATAACCCCAACGAGAAAAATATTCTCGTCGGGGTTATTTATGTTGACAATAGCAAATAGTTTTGGTAAAATATTACAAAGTCTAACGAGTTAGAGGTTGTGGTGGGTATGGCAATGTCCGAAAAAACGAAAAAGCGTTTAAAAAAGGAACTGATAGAGGGTATCATCGCCATAATTATACTTTTCGGTATTTATTGTGGCTGTGAATATTACATAGATAAACAAGTTGAAGAGTGGAATGCAATTGAATATGTGGGTATTTCAAATGAGGACACTTATAATAACGAGGTTTATTTTAAAACTATAGAAGAAATATCCGGCTATGAGAATACACAGAATTATTATAGTAGCGAAATTTATTATAACGAATTGAATTCTCAGGAGAGGTTTGTTTATGATACATATAAGTATGCCTATGAAAATAATATAACTCACTTGTTTTTTCAAGAGGATTTAATTGATAAATGCAATTATTCGTTAACTGAAATTCTTAAAATGTTTACGTTGGATTCTCCTGTTATGGAACAAAATCTTGTTAGCGGAGAAGATGAGTGCAGTTATACAATCGATAATCAATTTCTGTTCAGATATGTTGAAAGAAAATTAAAAGGTTCTTATATAAATATTGATGTTTTCACGAAAGAAAAAGCTGATAAAAGGCGTAAAGCCATAAAACAGGCTAAAAAAATCGAGCTGGATTTTACGGATGATATGACAGAGCTTGAAAAAGCAAAGGTTATTTATAAATATCTGGGTGAAAATGTTGAGTATGTTAATGATGATAGCAAGGACAGAGAAAAGGTGATTATGAAAACTCATTACCTTTATGATGCCATTTGCAAAAATAAAACCAATTGCGACGGCTTTGCCAATGCTTTTTCTCTTCTTTGCAGCTTGAACGGTATCAAAAATTTTGAGAAAATGGATAATCCACCCAAGAAGGAATCAGGTCATACCTGGAATGTGGTGCTTCTTGACGGAAAGTGGTACAATGTTGATGCAACGGCGTCCGGTGAAGTTTTGGAAGATGATTGGACTAAGGATTTATATTCCGGTTTCGCATTTTCTGATAAAGTGCAAACTAAAAACCATATTTTCCCGAAGGTTACTCCAAAATGTAAGGATGATACAATTTTTGTGGGCTGTACTTTAAAAAGCTGTGATGAAGATGGCGCAGTAAGAAAGGTTGCTGAAGCTTACAAAAGTACAGACGAGGATATTTTTGCTGTAATCATCAAGGATAAAAAGACAACCAAGGATGAAATAAACGATATGATGCAGGGTGTGGCAGATTACCTGAGAACAAATTTCAGTATCACTACTCTTGATGGAGACAATAAGAAGATTGTTTATGTAAATAAATAAAATAAAACAGTACAGTAAAATGAAATAGGTTTTACTGTACTGCTTTTCTTATATATTAAATAACTCTTTTGTGTTTTTTGTTGCAATGTGGAGCACAGATTGAATATCGGTGTTTTTTATTTCTGCCACTTTTTCTGCCACATAAGGTATAAGGCTTGAATCATTTCTTTTTCCTCTCATTGGCACAGGTGCCATATAGGGACAATCGGTTTCAAGAAGAAGTCGGTCTATGGGTAACATTTCTGCAACCTCAAGGGCTTTCCTGGCATTTTTAAAGGTTAATGCACCGCCAAAGCCTATATACATTCCCAACTTTAAAACCTCTTTTGCGGTTTCTGCGCTACCTGAAAAGCAATGCAAAACACCTTTAGGTTTATGTTTTTTGAGAATTTCAAGGGTATCTCCGTGAGCTTCTCTGTCGTGAACGATTATGGGTAATTGGAGTTCTTTTGCAAGAAGAATTTGTTTTTCAAAAACCTCTTTCTGCTTTTCTTTGGTGTCTTGTCGCCAATAATAATCAAGACCTATTTCGCCAATTGCAACGCACTTAGGATGCTTGGCAAGTTCCCTTAAAATATCTATATAGTTTTCAGGAAGATTTTCAACCTCTTCAGGATGAACACCGCAGGCAAAGTAAATATAATCATATTTATCTGCAAGCTCCAAGGACGCTTTAGAGCTTTCTAAATCTGCCCCGCAGTTTATAACACCGCAAATGCCCGACTCTTTTAGAGAGCCGAGCATATTTTCGCGGTCATCATTGAACGCTTTATCTGTGTAATGCGCGTGTGAATCAAAAATATTTTTATACATAATCAAAAGTTAAAAGTATTCAGAACATTAAAGCTGATGTCATAATACTGGCATCTGGCATCTGGCGACTGGCATCTAATCAACTTAACTGTGTACCTGCAGGAAGACCGTCAACGAAAGCTACTTTAATATCATCCTCTGTGATTTCACCTGCAAGAATCATACCATGACTTTCAACACCGCAGAGAGTTCTTGGTGCAAGGTTTGCAACAACAATTACCTTTTTGCCGATAAGCTCTTCGGGCTTGTACCACTTTGCAATACCTGAAGCAACTGTTCTGGGTTCTTTTGTGCCGTCATTAAGAGTGAGTTCAAGAAGCTTTTTAGCTTTCTTGATGGGCTTGCAGTCAACTACCTCGCAAACGCGAAGCTCAACCTTTGCAAAATCATCATACTGAATTTCAGCAAGACCAACAATTTCTTTTTCTTCCTCTTCTTCCTCAACCTTGGGAAGAGAAGCCTCGATTTCTGCAAGAGTCTTTTCCACATCAAGACGGGAGAAAAGGGGAGTTGCAACTCCTACCTTATCACCTGCTTTAACTGCACCGAATTCTGCGAGAGAATCAAGAGTGTTAATATCTGTGCCGATTTGCTCGAGAATTTTAACGCTTGTTTCGGGCATAAAGGGTTGGAGAAGAACTGCAATAAAGCGGATACCTTCAATAAGGTTATAAAGAACTGTGCCAAGTCTTGCTTTCTTTTCTTCATCCTTAGCAAGTGCCCAGGGCATTGTTTCGTCGATATATTTATTGCAACGCTTTGCAAGATCAAAAATCTTGGAGAGTGCATCACTTACCTTGTATGTGTCAAGAAGCTTTGTAACCTCGCCTAAGGTGGAAAGAGCCATTTCTTTAAGCTCATTGTCAATATCTTCTACTGCATCAGGTGACT
This sequence comes from Acutalibacteraceae bacterium, assembly GCA_045594685.1. Classification (GTDB taxonomy): domain Bacteria; phylum Bacillota; class Clostridia; order Oscillospirales; family Acutalibacteraceae; genus DTU089. Next base: position 152,410 of record JAZNYZ010000013.1, read on the forward strand.
GAATAACACCGTCAAAATACTTGTTATTCATAGCAACTGTACGGTTAACAAGGTTACCTAAAGTGTTTGCAAGGTCGGAATTGAAACGCTCTATGATTGTTTCATAAGTGATTGTTCCGTCCTGTGCGTGAGGCATTTCGGAAAGAAGATAATAACGAACTGCATCAACACCAAAGCGGTCGCAAAGGTCGTCAGCATAAATAACGTTGCCACGGGATTTTGACATTTTATCGTTTCCTGAAAGAAGCCATGGGTGACCAAACACCTGCTTGGGAAGAGGCTCACCGAGAGCCATAAGCATAATGGGCCAATAAATAGTGTGGAAACGAAGAATATCTTTACCGATAATATGAACATTGGCAGGCCAATATTTTTTATACATTTCGGAATTGTTTTCCGGGTCGTAGCCAAGACCTGTGATATAGTTGAGAAGAGCATCTACCCAAACATAGATAACGTGCTTTTCGTCACCCGGGAAGGGAATGCCCCATTTGAATGTGGAACGGGAAATACATAAATCCTGAAGACCGGGCTTGATAAAGTTATTTATCATTTCTTTTTTACGGCTTTCGGGGTAAATGAAGTTGGGGTTTTCTTCAATATATTCTTCAAGCTGTTTCTGATATTTGCTCATTTTGAAGAAATATGCTTCTTCCTTTTCCTTGCGAACGTCTCTTCCGCAGTCGGGGCATTTGCCGTCAACAAGCTGAGAATCTGTGAAGAAGCTTTCGCAGGGAACGCAGTACCAACCCTCATATTCGCTCTTATATACATCGCCTTTATCAATAAGCTTTTTGAAGATTTTTTGTACGGATTCTTCGTGCTCTTTGTCAGTTGTACGGATGAATTTATCATAGGTTGTGTTAAGGCAATCGCAGATATCCTTGATTTCGCCTGCAACCTTGTCAACATATTCTTTAGGTGAAACACCTGCAGCTGCAGCGTATTCCTCAATTTTCTGACCATGCTCGTCAGTACCTGTCTGGAAGAAAACGTCATAGCCCTGCATTCGTTTGAACCTTGCCAAAGCGTCGGAAAGCACGATTTCATAAGAGTTTCCGATATGGGGTTTTCTTGAAGTGTATGCAATTGCAGTGGTAATGTAATAGGGCTGTTTGCTCATTTTCTTATCTCCTTTTATGTTTTAGCCCCTTGCTTTACAAGGGGCTATTATTATAGTATTATTCGCTCTTTAAGTCAAGTTTAACCTTGCCGATTGATTTTGCATCAATGGTAACGGTTATATCACCTTTTTGTCCGTTTGTACGAATCCAGAAAGCTCTGTCACCGCCGATAAGGGGGAATTCAGAGGGTCCGATAATTTCTGCCGCACCTTTAACTGTTACCTTAACAGAACTGTCAGCAAAAGGAACTCTGTTGCCGTTCTGGTCTTTAGCAACGATTTCAATTCTTGTTGCATCGTAGGTGTCCTCTTCTTTGAGAACATAGGAATCTGCTTTAACATCAAGGTGAAGCTCTGTAACAGCAGTTCTTACAACAGTTGCAACACATTCACCATTCTTATAGCCCTCGAAAGCATAGGTAATCTGCTCGTTACCCCAACCGCCGATGTATTTTGTTACAATATCAAACATTCTGTTAAAGGGGATTTTGCCAACAACCATTGCGGCACCTGCTTTAACGAATTTTGAGGGAGGAAGCTTCCATTGCTTTGTCTGAGCGGCAACAAGTGTATCTGTGAGAAGTGCTGCGGCTTTCGGGTCAAGTCCGTCATCAGTTACCAAGGAGTCACCGATAAAGTCAGATGCAATCATCGGAGGATGAGGAAGATTTTTGAATTTAGAGCTGTCGGGGTAAATTGTGCTTGTATATTTACCGTTTTTATAAAGCTTAACATAATCGCAGTTGGTAAATACCCAGACATCACCGATTGTTCCTCCGGGATGCTCACCGATATCCATTGCGGATGTAACCTCAAGGAAGGGCTTGTCATCCTGCTGAGAGCGGTAAATTGCTGCTCCCATTTTGGGAACGCGGAACATATCTGTTACACCGTGGTAGCAGATTCTGTCACCACTACCAAAGTCTTTATGTGTGTTATAGTCTGCCATACACCAACCGATAGCACCACTTGTTCTGGGGTTGCCGTAAGCGGAGTTGAGAACTCTTGTGTGGCGGAGAGCGTGTTCTGCTCTTACGCCCTCTTTATCAAAGCTCTTTGTTGGGAACATATGGCCATTGTGTTCTGTTACAAGGTAAGGAGCCGTAAGACTCTTTGTAACAAGAGCAGGGGGAAGAAGATTTATGAAGCTGCCCGAATGAATAAAGTCATTCATTGTGTAAACATCTTCAAGAAGATGGCTCATAGGCATATTTCTTACGCCACCTGTCTGACGGGTGTTATCAAGCTCTCTTGCAAGAGCATTGGTTTTCTCATAGAATTCGTCACAGTCAAGACCCTCGTTAACACGAACACCCCAAAGAATTACGCAGGGGTGGTTTCTGTCACGGAGAACCATTCTGCGAACATTATCGAGGCAGATATCTCTCCATTCACCCTCACCAAGATGTTGCCATGAGGGCATTTCTGTGAACACAAGAAGACCGATTTCATCGCAACGGTCAAGGAAATGAACGCTGTCGGGGTAGTGAGAGGTTCTTACAAGGTTAACACCTAATTCGTATTTAAGTAAATCAGCGTCTGCCTTCTGAACGTTTTTGGGCATAGCATAACCAACATAGGGATAGCTCTGATGACGGTTAAGACCGCGGATTTTGATTTTTTTGCCGTTAAGGTAAAAGCCGTCTGTTAAAAATCTGCATTCTCTGAAGCCGAAACGAACAGAAATTTCATCTTTGTCGTCAAGTTTAACTTTAAGAGTATAAAGTTTTGGATTTTCTGTGTCCCAGAGTTCAACATCGGAAATTGCCCATTTAGCATTAATAACTCTTCCGCTGAAATCGGTTTTCTTTTCACCGATAACCTGTTCACCGTCAAAAAGAGTAAAGGTAAGCTCACCCTTAGCGCTTTCGGAAAGAGTTACATCAATATCAAGAACCTTTTTAGGCTGAAGCACATTGAGAGTTCTTACAAAAGCATTGTCAATATAAGTTTCACTTACCTCTTCAAGCCATACCTCACGATAAATACCTCCGTAAACAAGGTAGTCAACAACATTACCAAAGGGCGGAATTTCTTTTCTTTCGGTGGAGTCAAGCCCAACAACAAGTAAATTGCCTTTTGCTTTTACTTTATCTGTAATATCAAAAGAGAAAGCGTTGTATGCGCCCTTATATTCACCGATGAATTCATCGTTAAGATATACCTTTGAATAAAGAGATGCACCTTCAAAATGGAGAATATATCGTTTGCCTTTAGCTTTTTTACCGATATCAAAGCTTTTACGGTAACAGCTTACAAACTGATATGATTTTTCGTCAAAATAGTTCAAGGGTAATTCCTTGTTTGTGTGGGGAATATCAACAGTCTGAAATTTGCTGTCGTCAAAGGAAGCTTTAATCATATCCTCCGAAAATTCGGGGGAATATTTCCAACCAAAGTTGAGAGAATGTGCAGTACGCATTTTAACACCCTTTCTTTATGAGTTCTTTGTAAAGTCAATACATATTCATTCTATACTATTATAATATATATGTCAACAAATCTGCTTTAGTGTTTTTCACTTTGTTTTCAATAACTGCATCTAAAAGTGTGTTTAAGGTGAAGCCGATTTCCTCGCCTTTAAGACCTTTCTTTTCTAAATCCTTGCCATTTACCGCAAGCTGTGAGATTGTGCAGCATTCGTTGTTTTCTTCAATTTCTTTTAGCCATCGGAGTGTTTGTGCAGTACCCTCGCTTATATCGCGATAGCTTTCGCTTAAAGCACCTCGATCGCTCTTTTTGATAACAAGAAGAGTACGGATATCTTCCGGCGCTTTTGTTTTTAGGTGCTTTTTAAGTTCAATTTTTGTTTCAGGTGGCTCAAAATCGTGACAACCCACAAGAAACGATACTCTGTTAATGGTCTTTTTATCAAATTTAAGGCGAGTGAGGATTTCTTTTGCCATTTCACCGCCCACTGTAGCGTGATTTTTAAATGTGCTGTCGCCTTTTTCGTTTAATTTATGGGTTGGTACTTTACCTAAATCGTGCAAAAGCATTGTAAGGCGCAAAATTCTATCATTGGGAATGGTATCAACAGTATGGCAGATATGCTCCCACACATCATAGGCGTGCTTTTTGCCGTGTTGAGTGAAATTTACAGCAGGTGCTATTTCGGGAATAAATAAGGAAAGCACATCGGGATATTCCATAAGAATGTTAAAAGCATTTTTACCGCAAATCAGCTTTGTTAATTCAACCGTAAGCCTTTCTTCAGAAATATTTTTAAGTAAATCCTTGTTTTTGTGAATAGATTTTTTTGTTCCTTCTTCAATTTTAAATCCCAAGGTGGCAGAAAAGCGCAATGCTCTCATAATCCGAAGTCCGTCTTCATTAAAACGAGTGTCTGCATCTCCGACTGTTCTTATTATACTATTATATATATCATCCTGTCCGCCGTATAAATCCACAAGACCCGTTTCTTCGTTATATGCAAGAGCATTAACCGTAAAATCTCTTCTTGCCAGGTCATCACCGATTTTACTTGTGAACGTAACATTTTCGGGGTGGCGGTTATCGCCGTATTCGCCGTCTATTCTGAATGTTGTTACCTCGTAAGGTGTTCTGTCAATTATAATAGTGAGCGTTCCGTGCTTAAGACCTGTATCAACAGTTCTGAAATCCTTGAAAAGTTCTTTTGTTTCATCAGGGCGAGCAGAGGTTGTAATGTCCCAGTCGCCGGGAACAACTCCCATAAGACTGTCGCGTACAGCTCCGCCAACGCAGAAAGCCTCAAACCCTGCGTTTTTTAGTCTTTGGAGTATTATTTTTACATTGTCAGGAATAAGTATAGTCATAGAGAACCTCTTTCAAATGCAAAATGCAAAGTGCAAAATGCAAAATGTCGGGTGCTGCGCACGGCAATTATAATATTATGGTATATATTATGGTTAAAAATAGCTTTTCTGTCAACAAATAATTACAATTTGAGAATAAATTGGCAAAAAATGGGGCGAAAACGGGGGTAAAAGTTACAGTTTGTAATTTCTGCACTTTTGCCAAAAGAATTGAGTAAATGATTGTGGTTCTCCCAGAATTCGCCACAAAATGTAGGGTCTGGTTTGAATTTGTGTTCAAAACCTTTGTGAAAAGTCAACAAAAAGCACATTTTAAATTATTTGACTTTTAAGAAAACTTGGTTATAATACCAAATGCCATCGGATAACTACGGTATTTTTATTGGTAATCTAAGGCTGAAACGGTGACAATTCAACCTTTTATTGCTGATAAAAACGCCTACAACGGCAGCTTTTCACGGCAGAAATGCCACAAACTTAATTATAAAAACAGAAAAGTTGCTTGTCTAAGGAGATATTTATACCATGACAGTCAGAAAAATAGGCGAAACGTCTGTTCATTCGCCGCTCAAAAGAATTGCTCTTTTGATTTTAGCGGTTGTGTTCTTTGTTTCAGCTACAGCGTTCGCCGTACCGCCCGTAATGTATAACGTTACAATTTACGACGGTAGTTCGGTAATCGAAGTTTTGACCTCAAAAAACACTGCTGATGAAATTCTTGCAGATGCAGGAGTTGAAATCAACGAAGAAAAGGCTGATGTAGTAAGCCTTGCTAATTTTGACGGTGAAGACGGAAGTGCCATCATTATAAGAAGAGGCGTTAAGGTCACAATTGAAAGCTTTGACGGCTCAAGAAATACCGTTTATGCTTTAGGTACAGTTAAAGATGCACTTAAAAAAGCAGAAATCACTCTTAAAAAGGGTACTGCACTTAACTACGCTGCAGATACACTTTTAGAAGACGGTATGACAATCGAAATCTACGACATCTATAGAATTACCCTTACAGTTGACGGCAAAACCTTAACTAAAAAGGTTTCAGGCAAAACAGTTGAGGATGCTTTAAATGTTCTCGGCGTTGAATTAAAGGGTGAAGATTTCACAAAACCTGCTCTCAATAAAGAACTCAAAAACGGAATGGAAATTGCCGTTTACAGAGTTGAAACAAAAGAGAGAACAGAAGAGGAAGCAGTTCCTTTCGAAACAGAATATACCTATTCCGATTCTCTTTACAGAAACCGCACCAGAACCCTTGAAAGCGGTAAAGAGGGAACAAAGGCAGTTGTTTATGAAGACCGCTATGTAAATGGTGAGCTTCAGAAAACAACTAAAAAATCTGAAAAAGTTATCGCAAAACCCGAAAGAGAGCTTATTCAGGTTGGTACAAAGGTTAATGCTGTAACAACAGGTCTTCCCGTTGGAACACCAATCAGTGAAATGGCAGAGCCTTCATACCTTAAAATCGGCGCAAATGGTTTGCCCACTAACTACAAATCAGTTATCAATGCTCAGGCAACTGCATATTGCATTCCCGGTGGTATTACCTCAACAGGTAAAAGGGCACAAACAGGCTATATTGCAGTTGACCCCAAGGAAATTCCCTACGGTACAGAGATGTATATCGTTTCTGCAGATGGCAGATATGTTTACGGCTACTGTATCGCTGCAGACACAGGTAGCTACATCTACGATGTTGACTGGACAGTTGACTTGTATATGAATTCCGAGGCACAGTGCAGAACCTGGGGCAGAAGAGATATTATTATATATGTTCTTTAATCAAAAAGCATCGCTTGAAAAAGCGATGCTTTTTTTAGTTGCAAGTTGGAAGTGGCAAGTTTCGGGGCAAAGCCGATTATAAAAGTGCAAAATGCAAAACGCAAAACGCAAAGTGCAAAGTGCAAAGTGTCGGGTCTGCGACGGATTACAAATGTAGGGACGGATTCATCCGTCCCGTACGTTGTTGGTTTCAAGCAAAGTGAAAGTAATGCAAAGACTATCCCTCCTTTTTCGTGAAACGAAAAAGGAGGAGGGACCGCGTCAGCGGTGGGTGGTACAACAGTTTCAGAATATTACACATTTCTGTACAAATCGGCTGTGTTTTATGTATAAAAAATGCATATTATGCAAAAATATACAATGTGAGTGGAACGATTTTTTATATATACATTATATACGTAAATAATATCTGCTTAAAATGTATTGAAAAAATACACAAAAAACATTAATAAATCAGGCGGTTTTACTGCAAAAAGGCGAAAATGTACAAAAAGAAAATTATTTATTCAAAAAGGTTGACTTTTTTATATTAAAGGTGTATAACTATGCATATCGAATGAATATTTTTGCAAAACTTGCAATTTGGAGGAAATAAAAATGGATAAGAAAAACATTAAGAAAGTAGTTCTCGCTTACTCAGGCGGTCTTGATACATCAATCATAATCCCCTGGCTTAAAGAAAATTATAACAACTGCGAAGTTATTGCAGTTTCAGGTAACGTTGGTCAGGCAAGCGAGCTTGAAGGCCTTGAAGAAAAAGCAATTGCCACAGGTGCTTCAAAAATTTATATTGAAGACCTTACAAAAGAATTCCTTGAAGATTATGTGTTCCCCGGTGTTAAAGCGGGTGCAATTTATGAAGAGTACCTTCTCGGTACTGCTTTTGCTCGTCCTCCCATTGCAAAAAGAATTGCTGAAATTGCTATTGCAGAAGGTGCAGACGCTATCTGCCACGGTTGCACAGGTAAAGGTAATGACCAGGTAAGATTTGAGCTTGCAATTAAAGCTTTTGCTCCCAATATGCCCATCATTGCTCCTTGGAGAGAATGGGATATCAAATCCAGAGAAGAAGAAATTGCTTACGCTGAAGCACACAATGTTCCTCTTAAAATCAACAGAGAAACAAACTATTCAAAAGACAAAAACATCTGGCACCTTTCTCATGAAGGTCTTGACCTTGAAGACCCAATGAACGAGCCTCTTTACAATAAAGAAGGCTTCCTTGAAATGGGCGTTTCTCCCGAGATGGCTCCCGATAAACCCACTTATGTTACAATTCACTTTGAAAAAGGTGTTCCCACAGCGGTTGACGGAGTTGAAATGGGTGCAGTAGAGCTTGTTACAAAGCTTAACGAGCTTGGTGGTGCAAACGGTATCGGTCTTCTTGATATCGTTGAAAACAGACTTGTTGGTATGAAATGCCGTGGTGTATATGAAACTCCCGGTGGAGCAATTCTTTATAAAGCTCATAGTGTTCTTGAAACAATCTGCCTTGATAAAGAAACAGCACACTACAAAGCACTTGTTGCTCAGAAGCTTGCAGAGCTTATTTACAATGCACAGTGGTACACACCTCTCACAAAAGCAATCCTTGCTTTCGTTGATTCCACTCAGGAAACAGTTACAGGTGATGTTAAGCTTAAACTTTACAAGGGTAATATGATTAACGCCGGTGTATGCTCTCCTTATTCACTTTATGATGCTGATATGGCAACATTTGATGAGGATGATGTTTATGATCAGAAGGACAGTGCAGGCTTCATCAACCTTTATGGTCTTCCCATCAAGGTTATGGCAAATATGAGAGATAAAGCAGGTCTTGCAAATCTTGGTGAATAATTATTTAGCTACCAGTCGCCAGATGCCAGATGCCAGCGTCGGGTGCTGCGCACGGCAATTTTAAATTAAATTATTGTATATACTTTGCACATTCGGTGCTTTATTCCGAATGTGCAAAAGTGGTTTTTGAAAGGGTATAATTACTATGGATAAAATGTGGGCAGGCAGATTTACAAAGGCTCTTGATAAGGAAGCAGATGATTTTAACTCATCCCTTCACTTTGACTGCAAAATGTTCCGTCAGGATATCGGTGGTTCAATAGCACACGCTCAGATGCTTGCAAAGCAGGGTATCATTACTGAAAATGACTGTGAAGAAATTATTGACGGCCTTTCAGGAATTCTTGAGGACATTGAGAGCGACAAACTCACCTTTGACAGCGATGCAGAAGATATACATATGTTTATCGAAAGTGAGTTGACTGCGAGAAAAGGTGATGTTGGTAAGCGTCTTCATACTGCAAGAAGCCGTAACGACCAGGTTGCAGTTGATATAAGATTATATCTTCGTGATGAAGCAGAAAAAGTAAATGATTTGCTTTATGCTCTTATTGAGGTTATCCGCGACAAAGCTCAGGAAAATCAGGATGCAATTCTTCCCGGTTATACTCATCTTCAGAGAGCTCAGCCTATCACATTTGCTCACCATTTACTTGCTTATGCCCAGATGTTTATGCGTGACTGCGGAAGACTTCAGGATGCAGTTAAGAGAATGAATTATTCTCCTCTCGGCTCTTGTGCTCTTTCAGGTACAACTTATGATACAGACAGGGAGTTTGAAGCTCAGAAATTAGGCTTCTACGGAATTATGCAGAACAGTATTGACGGCGTTTCCGACAGAGATTTCTGCGTTGAGCTTATGAGTGCATTTTCTGTTATTATGATGCACCTTTCAAGATTTTCCGAAGAGGTTATTCTCTGGTCTTCCTGGGAATTCAAATTCGTTGAGCTTGACGATGCTTATACCACAGGTTCAAGCATTATGCCCCAGAAGAAAAATCCCGATATGGCAGAGCTTGTAAGAGGTAAAACCGGCAGAGTTTACGGTGACCTTTTCGCTCTTCTCACCTCTCTCAAGGGTCTTCCTCTTGCTTATAACAAGGATATGCAGGAGGATAAGGAAGCAATTTTCGACAGCATTGAAACAGTTGAAAAATGCTTAAGTATTTTTGCTCCTATGATTGCAACTATGACAGTTCTTAAAGATAATATGTATTCTGCAGCGCAGAAAGGCTTTATTAACGCAACCGACCTTGCAGATTACCTTGTTAAAAAGGGTATGCCTTTCAGAACTGCATATAAAATTGTTGGTCAGACTGTTGCAGAATGTATTGAAAAGAACAAGGTTCTCGAAACTCTCACTCTCCAAGAATATAAAGCACATAGTGACCTTTTCGATGAAGATTTATTTAACGAAATTTCTCTTGAAACCTGCATTTCAAAAAGAATTTCCGCAGGTTCAACAGGCTATAAATCAGTAGAAAAACAGATTGAATTTGTTACGGAGTTTATCAATGGCAAAGAAAGTATTTATTGATGGTAAAGCGGGAACAACCGGTTTAAGAATATACGAAAGACTTGAAAGGTTTGAGGGTATTGAGCTTATAAGCCTTTCTGATGAAAAAAGAAAAGATAAAGAAAGCAGAAAAGAAGCTCTTAACAGCGCAGATATTGCATTCCTTTGCCTTCCCGATGATGCGGCAAGAGAATCCGTTTCTCTTATAGAAAATGAGAATACGGTTGTAATTGATACCTCAACTGCTCACAGAACTCTTGAGGATTGGGCATACGGCTTTCCTGAGCTTTCCGCTTCTCACAGAGATAAAGTGAAAGCTTCAAAAAGAATTGCCGTTCCCGGATGTCACGCAAGCGGTTTTATTTCACTTATTTATCCGCTTATTGAAGCAGGTGCTTTGGACGGAACAGAAAACCTTTCCTGCTTTTCACTTACAGGCTACAGCGGTGGCGGTAAGAAAATGATTGCTGAATATGAGGAAGAGCCTGACGAGCTTTTAGGTGCACCCCGTCAATACGGACTTACTCAGAATCACAAGCATTTAAAGGAAATGGTTAAAATTTCGGGACTTAAGAATGCTCCTGCCTTCTGCCCTATTGTTTCAAGCTTTTATTCGGGTATGGAGGTAACAGTTCCTGTATTTAAAAGTGATTTGAAAAATGGCTTTGATTTAGAAAAAATCAAAGAAGTTTATAAAAATAAATACAACGGACCTTTGGTTAAATATGAAGAAGGCTTAAATGAGGAGGGCTTCCTCTCTGCAGGGCTTCTTTCAGGTAAGGACAGTATGATTATTTCCGTATTCGGAAATGAAGACAGGATTATTCTCACTGCAAGATACGATAACCTTGGTAAAGGTGCATCGGGTGCGGCTGTGGAATGCCTTAACATTGTTCTCGGCAATGATGATACAAACGGTTTAGAAATATAATTGGAGATTTATTATGAAACTCATTAACGGCGGTATCTGTGCCGCAAAAGGTTTTACCGCAGGCGGTATTCATTGCGGTATAAGAAAAAATAAAACAAAACGCGACCTTGCTCTTATTTTCAGTGAAACTAAAGCAAGTGCGGCGGCAGTATATACAACTAACCTTGTTAAAGGTGCTCCTTTGGCAGTAACAAAAATGCACCTTATGGACGGCAAGGCTCAGGCAGTTATCTGCAACAGCGGTAATGCAAATACTTGCAATGCAGACGGTATAGAGGTGGCTCAGAAAATGGCAGAGCTTACTGCTGAAGAGCTTGGCATTAATAAAGAAGATATTGTTGTTGCTTCAACAGGTGTTATAGGTCAACCTCTTGATATTACACCTATTAAAGAAGGTCTTCCTGCACTTAAAAAAGCGCTTGGTAATGATAACAGTGCAGAAGCCGCAGAAGGCATTATGACAACCGATACTGTTAAAAAAGAGGTTGCAGTTTCCTTTGAAATCGGTGGGGTTGAGTGCAAAATCGGTGGTATTGCAAAGGGTAGCGGTATGATTCATCCCAATATGGCAACTATGCTTGTTTTCATTACAAGTGATGTCAAAATTGCCCCTGAAATGCTTCAGAAAGCACTTTCTTCAGATATTCAGAACACATTTAATATGGTCAGCGTTGACGGGGATACCTCAACAAACGATATGGTTTGCGTTCTTGCAAACGGTATGGCAGGTAACAAGGAAATCACCGAAGATGGTGAAGATTTTGATACCTTTATGAAAGCTCTTAATACTGTAACTGTTCACCTCTGCAGAATGATTGCAGGTGACGGCGAGGGTGCAACAAAGCTTCTTGAGTGCCGAGTAACAGGTGCAGCTGATGAGGAAACCTCCAAAATAGTTGCAAAGAGCGTTATCTGCTCTTCTCTTACAAAGGCGGCAATGTTCGGTGCGGATGCTAACTGGGGCAGAGTGCTTTGCGCAATTGGTTATAGCGGTGCAGATGTGGATGTTACAAAGGTTGATGTTTCCTTTGAGTCTGCAAAAGGCGTTATTCCCGTTTGTAAGGATGGTTCGGGAATTGAATTCTCCGAAGAAATAGCGAAAGAAATTCTTCTTGAAAAAGAAATTATTATAAATGTTGGTCTTAATTCAGGCGAGTGCTCTTCAACTGCCTGGGGATGTGACCTTACTTATGAATATGTAAAAATCAACGGCGATTACAGGACGTGAGAAAATGGAAAATTTGAATATCACAAATCTTCAGCGTGCAGAGATAATCACTCAGGCACTTCCTTATATTCAGAAATACCACAATAAAATCATTGTTGTTAAATACGGCGGAAATGCAATGATAAGTGAAGAGCTTAAGCTTCAGGTTATGGAGGACTTGGTTCTTTTGTGGCTTATCGGTGTTAAGCCTGTGCTTGTTCACGGTGGTGGACCCGAAATTTCGGATATGCTTAAAAAAGTGGGCAAAAAAAGTGAATTTGTTGACGGTCTTCGTGTAACAGATAAGGAAACTGCAGAAATCGTTCAGATGGTTCTTGCAGGTAAAATCAACAAACAGCTTGTTAACCTTTTAGGCGAATTCGGCGGTAATGCAGTTGGTATTTCAGGTATTGACGGTCACCTTATTGAAGCAAAGGTTAAGGACGAAAGATTGGGCTTTGTTGGTGAAATTACCAATGTAAATGTTCAACCTATTCTCGACCTTATTGAAAAAGAGTATATTCCCGTTGTTTCAACAGTTGGTTGCGATAAAGAGGGGAATGTTTATAACATTAATGCAGATACTGCCGCTTCCTATATTGCAGGTGCAATGAAAGCGGAAAGACTTATCACAATGACCGATATTCCCGGTATTTTAAGAGATATTAACGACCCCGATTCAATTATCAAAAGAGTTACTACCGAGGAAGCCCGTCAGTTATTCGCAGATGGTGTTATTTCAGGCGGTATGATTCCCAAGGTTGAATGTTGCATTGAAGCAATTGAAAAGGGTGTAAGAAGAGTTACTATTCTTGACGGCAGAGTGCCTCACGCACTTCTTCTTGAGCTTCTTACCGATGAGGGTGCAGGTACTTTAGTTAAAGGTGTAGAGTAATGAATATAAAAGAAATTGATAATAAATATGTTGCTAATACCTACGCCCGTTTTCCTATTGAATTGGTTTCGGGTAAGGGTAGTAAGCTTTATGGCAGCGACGGTAAAGAATATATTGATATGGGTACAGGTATCGGTGTAAGTGCCTTCGGCGTTGGAGATGAAGAATGGGTTAAAGCAGTAACCGAACAGCTTAACACACTTCAACATACATCAAATTTATATTACACCGCTCCTTGCGCTCGTCTTGCAGAGATTCTCTGTGCTAAAACAGGTGCAAAAAAGGTTTTCTTTTCTAACTCGGGCGCAGAAGCAAATGAATGTGCAATTAAAGCTGCAAGAAAATATGCCGCAGAGAAAAAGGGTGCAGATTTCTATAAAATTATAACTCTTAACAATAGTTTCCATGGCAGAACAATAACAACTCTTGCCGCAACGGGACAAGATACGTTCCATAAAGATTTTCTTCCTCTTACAGAGGGCTTTCTTTATGCAGATGCAGGTGATTTAGAAGCTATTGAAAAATATATAAAAGAAGAAAAAATTGCCGCAATTATGATTGAAACAGTTCAGGGTGAGGGTGGAGTTGTTCCGCTTTCAAAGGATTTTGTTGCAGGTCTTGCAAAGCTTGCGGAAGAAAATGATGTTCTTCTTGTTGTTGATGAGGTGCAGACCGGTAACGGCAGAACAGGTGCTCTTTACGGTTATATGAAATATGGTATAAATCCCGATATTGTTTCAACTGCAAAGGGTATCGGTGGCGGTCTTCCCTTGGGCGCTACAATGCTTTTCGAGAAAACCGAAAATGTTTATACACCGGGCAGTCACGGCTCAACCTTTGGCGGAAATCCCGTTTCCTGCGCAGGTGCCATAAGCATTATTGAAAGGCTTGATGCTGCTTTTCTTTCTGATGTTGAAAAGAAAAGTCAATATATAATTGAAACACTTTCTGCTTGTGAGGGTGTAAAAAGCATCAGCGGTTTAGGTCTTATGCTTGGCATTGAAACTGAAAAGGATGTAACTGAAGTTCTTGCTTATTGTCAGCAGAACGGTGTTTTGCCTATTAAGGCAAAGAACAAATTAAGACTTTTACCGCCTTTGAATATTTCTTTTGAAGACTTGGAAAAGGCAATAAACATTATTAAAAAAGCTTGTGAGGTATAAAAATGAATTTAAAAGGCAGAGATTTTTTAAAGCTTCTTGATTATACAAGTGAGGAAATGGAATACCTTATAAATCTTGCGGCAGACCTTAAGAAGAAAAAGAAAAACGGAATCCCCCACGATACTCTCAAAGGCAAAAATATTGCTCTTATTTTTGAAAAAACAAGCACAAGAACCCGTTGCAGCTTTGAGGTTGCTGCAAGAGATTTGGGTATGGGGGTTACATATCTTGACCCCAACGCTTCTCAGATAGGCAGAAAAGAGAGTATTGCAGATACTGCCCGTGTTCTCAGCTCTATTTATGATGGTATCGAATATCGCGGTTATGGTCAGGAAATTGTTGAAGAGCTCGCAAAATATTCTAAAGTTCCCGTATGGAATGGCCTTACTAACGAATTTCACCCAACACAGATTCTTGCAGATTTCCTTACAATTAAGGAAAGATTCGGCAAGCTTAAAGGTATAAACTTTGTTTATATGGGCGATGCAAGATACAATATGGGTAATTCTCTTATGGTTGGTTGCGCTATTATGGGGCTTAACTTTACTGCTTGTGCACCCGAAAAATATTTCCCTGATAGTGCTCTTGTTGATGAATGTAAAAAGCTTGCAAAGAAAAGCGGTGCAACCCTCAAATTTGAGGTTGACCCAATGAAAGCAACAAAAAATGCAGATGTTATTTATACTGATGTTTGGGTTTCAATGGGTGAGCCCGAGCTTGTTTGGGCAGAAAGAATTAACGAGCTTTCACCCTATCAGGTGAATACTGAATTAATGAAAAATGCAGGCGACAACGCAATATTTATGCATTGCCTCCCTGCATATCACGATAAGAAAACCGAAATCGGTAAGAGAATGTGCGAAAAATTCAACCGTTCCGCTATGGAGGTTACAGACGAGGTGTTTGAAAGCGAACAGTCTGTTGTTTTCCAGGAAGCAGAAAACAGAATGCACACTATTAAAGCGGTTATGTATGCAACTCTTTAACTGGTTGCTCTTTACCAATTATCTTAAGAAAACCGTATTGAGAAAAATGGTTTTTCAGTTTATTAATAAAAAAATCAGATGCACCGTAGTTTACAACAGCTATGGTGCATTGCTTTTGTATTCCTAAAAAACAGCAGATTTCCCATAGATTTGTTATTCTGTTATAAATCTCTTTATCATCATAATTCAAAGGAATTGAAATAGTAACACCGCTTTCTTTCCACACTAATAGCTTAAAAATTATTGAAAAAAGAATGAAAACCACACCAACAACTGCTAAAAATAAAGCAACAATGTCTGATAACATAAAAATATACCTCCTGCAATATTTTATGCAGGAGGTATAAATATTGTTAATTCAAATTACTGGATATCAAATGCCATTACAGCCTTTGACCAATCTTCTGTTGTAAGGAATCTGCCGTTTCTGAAGTCTCTTGCATAGAAGATAACCTGAGAATCAGTAACCTCAACAAAAAGACCTGTGCCGGGGTTATTGTAAACGCCGTCCTTGTTATCAATACCAACTGAGGGAACGTTAACACCCTGAACATTGTTTTCTTCACTGATTGTTTCATAAGTAAATTTACCGAACCCTGTGTGAAGGTGACCTGTTACAAAGAATACGTTCTCATATTTTGTAAGAATATCGTAAACGTCGTTTGTCTGGTCGCCGATACAACCGGTCATATCGTAATCGTCTTTTCTCTCGTAGGTGGGAAGAGATTCATCACCTGCACCGCTGTTTGCGGAGCCCCAGGTATCGGGGAGACCGTGACCCTCTGCAAGAGGATAGTGACAGATAACGAATACAGGTTTACCTGTTTTGGTTGCTTCTTTAAGCTCAATGTTGAGCCACTGGAGCTGTTCGCCTGAAATATAAGCATCTTCAAATCTGCTTTCTTCAGAGCCCATTACCAAGAAGGTGTAATCACCAACCATATATTTGAAATAAACGTTATCCTGAGCATTTTCTTCATCGTTAAGACCGTTCATAAAACCAAGGAAACGCTCTTTTGACTGCTCGAATTCACGAAGACGGATATCGTGGTTACCTGTGCACATAATGAAGTTTTTAGCGTTAAAGCCTGAAATATGGCTTGTAACTCTGTCAAATTCTTCCTGCATACCATTTTCAGCAATATCGCCGACAATAAGGAATGCATCAAGCTCAATGTCGGAGTTCATCATATCTTCTGCAAAAGAAATGAGATTTGCTTCACGTTCAGGCATATAGTCACAAACCTGAGTGTCACCGGTTAAAATGAAGTCGATGTTAACGTCATCAGAGAAATTTCTGAGGAGGTCGCTTGTTGCGGGAGTTGTAACGCCACCGAACACCATAATAATGGACAAGAGGATTGAGGCAATTTCCTGGAATAAATTGATAATTGCTTGCATAGTTACCCTACCTTTTTAAATATTTTTATACGACACGATTATATCACTTAAAATTCGTTTAGTCAACGATAAAATGTAATAGTTTGGTAAAAAATGAAATGATATATTGTTGAAAAATATATAATGTTATGTTATTATAAACGTATCTATGCAGGAAAATTTTAAAAATTTGGAGTATATTATGGAAAGATTACTTACAAGATGGGGCAGAACTCTTAATAAGGATTTACCCCTCAACGATTATCCCAGACCCCAGATGAAACGCGATAGCTTCATTAATCTTAACGGCGAATGGAACTATGCTATTCTTGACGAGTTTAAAAAATTCAATGGTTATCAGGGGAAAATTACAGTACCCTTCAGCCCCGAATGTATTTTAAGCGGTGTTGAAAAAATGGTTCAGCCTACCGACGTTCTCTACTATCAGAAAACATTCAATTTCAAAAGAACAAATCACCGTGTTCTTCTTCATTTCGGTGCAGTTGATTATAAATGCACAGTTACTCTCAATAACAGTGTAGTTGGAGAGCATAAGGGCGGTTATCTTCCTTTTACTTTCGATGTTACAACCCTCATTCTTGATGGTGAAAATGATTTAAGGCTTACCGTAACCGATCCCACAACCGAGGGCCATCAGGCTAGAGGTAAGCAGACCTTCAAGCGGGGCGGTATCTGGTACACACCTCAGTCAGGCATCTGGCAAACAGTATGGCTTGAAGAGGTTTGCGAGGGTTATATTGAAAATATCAAGCTCACTCCTGATATTGATAATGATGAAATTAATATTGAAATCAAATACAACGGCAAGCCCGAGGATGAAATGGCAGCGGTTGTTATGGATAAGGGTGAGGTTAAGGGCGCAGTTAAGCTTACGGACGGCAAAGGTACAATCAAGCTTTCCGATTATGAGCTCTGGAGTCCCGAAAATCCCTATCTTTATGACCTTAAAATTGCTGCAGGTAATGATAGAGTTGACAGCTATTTCGGTATGAGAAAATACAGCGTAGGTAAGGATGCAGAGGGTGTCTCCAGACTTATGCTCAATAATAAGCCTTATTTTTACAACGGTCTTCTTGACCAAGGCTATTGGAGTGACGGTATGTATACCGCTCCTTCTGATGAAGCTCTTATTTATGATATTCAGACAATGAAGGATTTAGGCTTCAATACCTTGAGAAAGCATATTAAAATTGAGCCTTTGCGTTGGTATTATCATTGCGACAGACTTGGTATGATTGTATGGCAGGATATGATTAACGGTGGCGGTGCATATAACTTTATGGCTATCGGTACAGCTCCTGCGTTTGCAATGATTTTCAATAATAAGCATATTGGTAAGGTTTCTGACGGACCAAAGCACTACAGATATTTTGCAAGGCAGGATGAAGAGGGCAGAAAAGAATTCTACGAGGATTCTGAAAAAATGATTGAGCTTCTTTATAATGTTACATCTCTTGCTCTCTGGACTCCTATGAATGAAGGCTGGGGTCAGTTTGATAGTGTTAAGGCTTGTGCATTCTATAAAGAAAAAGACCCCACACGCCTTGTGGACCATGCAAGTGGCTGGGTTGACCATGGCTCAGGTGATGTAAACAGCTTCCACATCTATTTCACACCTTTCCTTTTCCCGAAATATAACAAAAATGATGAACGCCCCATCGCTCTCACAGAGTTTGGCGGATATTCAATGCAGTTTAAGGACCATAGCTTTAATAAAGATAAATTCTTCGGCTACAGAAAGTATTTCAAACAGGAAAGCTTTGATAATGCAATAAAAAATCTTTATGAAAACAGAATTTACAATTGTATGGTAAATAAAGGTCTTTCTGCAATTATTTATACGGAAGTTAGTGACGTTGAGGACGAATGTAACGGTCTTCTTACCTATGACCGCGAGGTTATCAAGGTTACTCCCGAGGTTATGAAAGCCGCTAATGAAAAATTAAAGTACTAAAAGGTAGTGTTTGCGAGTGGAAAAACTCAGAATAGGTGAATTTAATCAAAGAATAACAGAACATTTTGAGCTTGCAGGAAAAATCTCTTCAATTGCGGTAGCACCAAATGGCGACATTTATGCTTGTTCGGAAAAAGGTCTTTGCCGTTTTAAAGACGGGGAGTGGAATAGGCTCTTTTCTGATGGCGTTTTCACAAAGGTGTATTGCCATAAAAAAGGCGGGATTTTTGCCTCACTCAATGAAGCTCTGTATGAAATAACAAGTGATGGTGCAAATAAGATTGCAGAATTTGAGTTCCCTATTGTTGATTTGTGCGGAGAGAATGAAATTTATGTTCTCACACAGCACTCTCTCCATATTAAGCAGGGTGAAGACTTTTTTACTCTTCAAAAGATGGACCAGGATGAAATTTCCCTTGCAGTGCAGGGCGAAAAGGTTTGCGTTGCAAGTAAAACCTGTTTGCAGAGAATGGAAGGTAAGCGCAGAACCTGGCGTTGCATTTTTCCTGCATATTCCACAATGCCTGAAATACATATAAATGTTATTGCCTTTGATAAAACAGGCTATCTTCTTGTTGGTGCAGATGAAGGTCTTTTTATCTACGATTACAAAAGCGGTTGGTATGGAAACGCTGAAATTTCTTCTTTGCCTATGGAAAGCGTGTATTCTATATGTGTCTGCGATGACGGTAGCTTCCTTGTAGGTACAGATGCAGGTGCGGTGCATATTAAAAACGGAATGGCAAAGTATTTACCTGCAACACGATATGCTTTTGATACAAATGTAACAGCATTGGCTTATTCAGATGGAGTTCTTTATACAGCTTCCGAGGGCGGAATTGTAAAAATAAGCGAAAAACTTATGACTCTGGAAGAAAAAGCCGTAATGCTATTTGAAAATACAGAAAAATATTTCCCTCGTAAGCCCGGCTTTGTTACCTGGGTAAAATCTCTTGATGGTAAAGATTGTTCACATCCCACCGATAATGACGGGCTTTGGACACAGTCCTACCTTGCAGGTCTTGCAATGTGGTATGCAGTAACAAAGGATGAAGAGGTGCTTAAAGCCGCAAGAAGAACAAAGGATGCAATGCTTTTCCTTACTAGAGCACCCGAAATCAAAGGCTTCACCGCCCGTGCAGTTCGTTTCCCCGGTGAAGAAAATTGGGGAACAAACCTTGAATCCGACAATATCGGTAACGAGTGGCACCGTTCTTCCGACGGTAGCTATGAATGGCTCGGTGAAACTTCAAGTGACGAAATGACAGGTCACTATGCAGGCTTCTATCTTTACTATGATTTATGTGCAGATGAGGAAGAAAAGAGGGAAATCTGCGAAGCAGTTTGCAATATTACAGACCATATTTTAGATAACGACGGATATCTTATTGATAAGGACGGCAAGCCTACATCGTGGGCATGTTGGAATGAAAGTGCACTTAATTTGGATAATGCGTGGATGTGGGAAAAGGGTGTTAATTCCTTAGAAATGCTCAATTTCCTTAAAATTTCTTACCATATGTCAGGTAATGAAAGATATAATAAGAAATATCAGAGCCTTATAAAAGACCATCATTTCCTTATTAATGCTGCTTACCATAAAAGAGCAGACGGCCATTCCTGCCATATTGATGATAATCTTGCAATGCTCAACACTCTTTCATACCTGCTTGTTGAAAAAGACCCTGCAATCCGCCAGTATCTTCTTATGGGACTTGCTTCTCATTATGAATATGAAAAAATAGAGGGCAACCCCTATTATGCCTTTATTTACAAGGGCTTTACAGGCGCTCCCTGCGATGTTGACGGTTGCGTTAAGGCTCTCAAGGACTATCCTTGCGATATGAAAAATCGAAAAATGTATAACAGCAACCGCCGAAATATTGAAATGGACTATGAGCCTCTTGAGTGGTATGAAGAGCCTCATATAAAAGTGCCTTTTGCCTGGGATGAAAGACCATTTGCAACCTTGGGACTGAGACCCTTTAAGGTTGACGGCGGAAACGGAATAACCTATGAAAACGGAATGTCCTTTATTTTCATATATTGGTTAGGCAGATTTTTAGGAATTATTGAATAATGCGGGTGATTTTTAATGTCATTAAAAACTTTTATTGTTAAATGGGAAGCACAATTAAAGGCTGTTAACCCAAAATATGATGTGGTATATGAGGTTTCAAAGGATGAACCCATTGCTTTTAAGGATAGCGAGAATGTAAGACTTTCCTTTGCAACAATTGCTGATACCCACCTTGTTGATAACCAAATCGCAGAAAAAAACCTTGCCAATGTTTTTGAAGATATAAGCAATTCAAAAGAAAAATTTGATGCTTTTCTTATGGCGGGCGATATTGCAGAATACGGAAGAAAAAAAGAATATAACAGATTTTTCAGTGTTACCGACAGGCAAAATGTTATACCGCACATTTTTTTGACAATGGGCAATCACGATGTTCGTTTCACCTATGGCAAAAACCAGAAAATCATAATGGATAAGGTCAATGAATACCTTAAAATCAATACCAATGGCAAAAGCTATTATTCATACGATATAAATGGCTATACCTTTATTGTTATCGGCACGGAAAAACGTGTGCTTGAAAAAGCACATATCACACAGGACCAAATTGATTTTCTTGACAAAGAACTTCAAAGAGGTACAAAGGACGGAAAACCCGTTTTTGTAATGTGCCATCAGGCATTTCTTGAAACTCACGGTCTTCCTGAAGTGTGGAAAACAGGGGATATGGGTGAACAGTCCGACCAAGTGAGAGCAGTTATGGAGAAATATAAAAATGTTATCTTCATTAACGGTCACCTTCACGGCGGTATTTATGAAAAAACATTTGAATGGCTCAATAAAGAAAATAATGTTTGCTCATTGAGTATTCCCGGCTACAGAAAAGAAAACAACTTCGGCATCAAGCCCTGCGGAATGGGTTATTATGCAGAGGTTTACGATAATAAAATTGTTTTTGTTGCCCGTAATTTTATGAAGGGCGAATACATAAAAGGCGATTGCGAATTTGTTGAGTTCTCAATAGATTTAATATAATTTGGAGATAAAAATGGGATTTAAAGATTTTTTAAAAGCTACATTAAATAAACCGCTTCCCGAGGATGAAGTGAAATATTTTGGGCTCAGAAGCAGAGTTTCCGGATATATTCTTACAAAGGCACAGCAGAATTCTCCTACCTGCGGTTATAACTATGAAGCAGATATAACAAAATTATGGGATGAGTTCCAAAAACTAAAGAAATCTTGCGGTTACGAGCTTTCTTTCAACACCCTTATGATGAAAATTCTTACCGAGGGGCTCAAAGCTGCACCAAAGCTTAATTCACATATTGAATTTAATACAACCACTTCCTGCGGCACGTTGATAATGAAAAAGCATATTGATATTGCTATGCCTGTTCTGCTTGAGAATGGCGAAACTTTTCCTATTAAAATAAGAGAAACAGAAAATAAAACATTAAAAGAGCTTTCCGACCAGATTGCTGAGCTTTTTCAAAGATTGAAAACTACCGATTTGGATAAGGTTATGTTTGACGTTGTTACCCAGAGAACAATTGGTCTCCTTCTTAAAGGTGATATTAAAGCAACAATTGCCCAAACCTTTACAGGCTATGTGGGTAAGCACAAGGTTGCAAAGCTTGACGGACGTTTAAAGCCTGCTCCCCGTGATGGCTCAATGTTACTTATTGAGGAGTTGAATGAGGGCTCTGTTTGTATGACAAACTGGGGTGTTTTGTATGATGGTTTAAACGGAAATGTAACATATACACCTCTTCTTTATCCTCAGGTTTTCCTTTTTGCGATGGGGGTTGTTAAAGATACTGATTACGCATTTAGAAACGAAAAAGGCGAGGTTGATATAGCAACTAAAAAGACCTTACCCATTACATTGATGTTTGACCACAGAATCGGTGCATTTAAGGATGTAATGCCCTTTATACAAAAGCTTGATGAGATTTTTCAAAATCCCGAAATTATAAACGAATGGTAAAGAAAACCCATTGACTTTTCAATCAGTCAATGGGTTTCTTTATTTTTTAGTTCTTTCAAAATCAAGAAGGGCATTTGAAATGACATTTGCACGTAACAGTCTGCCGTTTGCGTTTGGGTGAGTACCGTCATAACTGTTAAAATAATTTAAATAGTTCGATTGATTTATTCCAAGAGTGTAATAAGTATCTATGCAAGGTATTTGTAATTCTTCGGCGATTTCAAAACAAGCAGATACATATTCTGTAAGCAAATATCCTCGTGTATTTACGGATTCGGGGTCATCACTACTATGAGAATAATTACCGTCATTGATAAAAAATCTCCACATTGGGGTAATAATTACTATTTGGATATCAGGGTATGCATTTTGAATAGTTCTGATAGAATATTTCAAAGCACCCTTAAAGGAATCCCATTCGTTTGTAAAAGAATGTTCTGTTCCGTGTAAAAAAACATTTCCGGAATAATCGTTGGTTCCGTAGGCAATAGTTATATAATCAATTTCATTCCAATTGATTTCTTTCAGGCAATTAATCGTTTCTGAAAAATATGCAGGCAAGGTCTGAGCTCCGTCGGCAAGAGCTTTTTCCTGCAGGGTCCAATCAGAAGAAACTATTGAGTCGGCTAAGCTATGCATAGAAAAGGCATCCCAATAATTACTGTGGGTAGCCATACGACAGCCACCGAATCCCACATTATAGCAAATTGAATCTGTTTGCTCTGCTATCATTTTTGAAATTGATTTATCATCCTCTGATGTGTCTCTGTAATTTCCGAAAATGCTGTCTCCGAAATTCACGATTTTTTTGTTTGATAATTCGTTCCTTACATCAATATTTGTAGCAGCTTTTAATACTTGCGTAACCTCGTTTAATGAAATTGAATTGCTGTTATCAGTGTCTATTGAGCGTATATTTAAGTCGTTTATGCTGTATTTTTCTATACCTGCAGATATGCGAAGAGCTTTTCTTGCATCATCAATTGATACTTGAGCATCATCATTCAAATCTCCCCACAAAAAAGCAACGGAATTAAAAGATAATAAAATTATCAGTATTACAGAAACCGTTAGTATTAATAGCTTACTCATACTTGCTTTTCTCCTTTTGGTTTCCGGAATTTAAGGATTATTGAAACTGCGATACACAATAGAGCTGTCCCCAAAATTATTCCGCCAAAATCAACAAGCCAATCAGTGAACTGACAAGCACGTCCGGGAACAAAAAACTGATGAATTTCATCGGTTAAGGCATAAGCTGCAGAAAGAATTATGCTGAAAAAAGGCTTTGGTGTGTTTTTAATTGCAAAAAACAAGTTGGAAACCAAAAAACCTAAGCCTGCAAACTCGCAGAAATGTGCTAAGGTTCTTACAATTCTTTCTTCAACGGGACGCCCCGCAAGAGCAGTAACAAGCCTTGTAAAAAATCCGCTTGTTGCAGAAGATTCCTCTCCGTTTTGCGCGGATAAGCAGAAGATTGTTATTAATACTGCCACTACAGCTATTGCAGATGTGATTATATAAATTTTTCGTCCTTTGGAATAATTCATTCTAACCTCATTTGTTTTTTGATAAGTAATCTTTGCAAACATCTTTAAGACAACAGTTATTGCATTTTGGTCGCCTTGCGATACAAACTGCTCGCCCGTGAAGAACGATTCTGTGGCAAAAATCGTTGCTCTCATCAGGAGATAAAATCTTTTTTAACTGCAGTTCAACGGCTTTCGGGTCTTTGGAGTCTGTAAGACCTAAAAGATTTGTGATTCTTATAACATGTGTATCTGCAACAACTGCAGGTTTTTTATAAACATCGCCAACAATAAGGTTAGCAGTTTTTCTTCCCACACCGGGTAATTTGGTTAATTCTTCAATGGTATCGGGAAGAACGCCCTTGTAAACATCTCTTACATCTTTAGCCATTCCTACTAAATCTTTTGCCTTTGCTCTATAAAATCCGCAGGAATGAATAAGCCTTTCAACATCCTCAATGTCTGCCTCGGCAAGTTCATTTTCTGAAGGGTATTTTCTGAATAAATCCGGAGTTACAAGGTTTACTCTTGCATCCGTGCATTGAGCAGAAAGGCGGGTTGCAACAAGAAGCTGAAACGGTGTATCTGCATTAAGCTGGCAAATTGCTTCGGGGTAATCAATCTTTAATAATTCGCAGATTTTAGCTGCCCGTTCCTTTTTAGTCATAGCAGATTCCACCTCTCAAAATAAAGAATGCATATATTTTAGCATTTATTTATAAAAGTGTAAAGTGCAAAACGCAAAGTGTCGGGGCGCAAAAATGCGCCAAAAGAGTATATGTATTTACTGCGAAGCTTCATTCCGCACTCCGCACTCCTCATTCCTCATTTTATTTCAACCCCTTTATAATAATGCTTTAAAATCTCCTCATAACTGCTTCCTTGCCTTGCCATAAAATCTGCACCGTACTGACTCATTCCCACTCCGTGACCATAGCCCGTAACGTTGAATGTGACGGCTTTTTCGGTTGTTTCTATGGTGAAAACAGGACTCTTCAAAGAAAAGGCTTTTCGTATTTCGTCACCCGTAAATTCCTTTTTGTTAAGGTTTACCTTGAGAACTGTTCCTGCTTTTGATTTTTCCTTGATTTCAATAATATTTTTGAAATCTTTTATGTTTTTAATTTCGGTTAAATCCTTGGCAGTTTTAATAAAATCTTCTTTATCAAAAACAACAACGGAGGAATATTGTGGTGAAAGCTTATCGCCGCTGCTTTTTACGCTTGTAAGATATGGGACCTTTTCATTCCATATGTTTTCTGCATTTTCTGTTTTGCCGCTGCAAATTGCGTGGAAAGCTGCAACGCAAAGCTCATCATTATAATAGATGGCAAGGTTTTCTACGGATTTTACAATGGCTTTTAGCTTGTTTTCATATTTCTCAAAATCTTCACCCCATTTTTCCTTGCGCTGCTCTTTGTTCAAGTATCCCTGATGAACACTGCTGTCATCACTGATGTGATATGTTGCATCACCTTCGGAGCTGTTTTTCAATCGCAAAGCATTGGTGTAGCAGGCAATTGCTTGGGCTTTCAGAGCTTCCTCATGGTATGAAAGAGGCATTTCTGCCGCAACACTACCGCAAACATACTCAAAAAAATCAATTTCAATATTTTCACGGTCAACAGAACGGAAAACGGTTAAGGTATCGTTTTTTTCTGTTGGTTGGGTTGTGTTTACCTGCGGAATAAATGTGGTTTCGGCGGGTGTTATCTTTTCTTTTAAAAGCGCAACAGGTAAAATAATGATAACGATGGCAGACAGAACAATAAGTGTTAAAAACTTTTTCATGAAAATTTAACCGTTCCTTTGTTTTGATATTATTGACAATAAAGCTAATATGTTATAAAATAATATGAATTATTATTTAAAAATATGATTATAGTTGTATGAAAAGGAGTGAGATGTTTGCCAACATATATCGAACCAATAAAAAGTGCCGATTTAAAATCACTTTGCGATGAGCTTAAAGAATCAAGTGCTATGCCTCAGGAATATTTTGACAGATTTGAGGTTAAGAGAGGCTTGAGAAACCGTGACGGCAGCGGTGTTATGGCAGGTCTTACAAAAGTATGCTCCGTTGAGGGCTATTATATAGAAGATGGCGAAAGAAGACCAATTGAGGGTAAGCTCAAATACAGAGGGCTGGACATTAACCAAATTGTTGATGCTTGCGTAGAGGAAAATCGATTTGGTTATGAAGAAGTTGCCTGGCTTCTTCTTTTCGGCACCCTTCCCACAAAAAATCAATTGAAGTTATTCAATAAGGTTCTTGGGGAATGCCGTGAGCTTCCTGAGGATTTTATTGAAGATATGATTATGAAAGCACCATCGCCCAATATTATGAATAAATTGGAGCGTTCCGTTCTTTCTCTTTATTCTTATGACAGTAATCCCGACGATATTTCAATTGAGAATGTGCTTCGTCAGAGTATTCAGCTTATAGCACAGCTTCCTATGATTATGACCTATGCTTATCAGGTTAAAAGAAGGCACTATCTCAAAAAGAGTATGTATCTTCACCCTGTAAAGGAAGGTCTTACAACAGCAGAAACTGTTCTTTACACAACTCGTTCCGACAGAAAGTTTACAGACGAAGAAGCAAAGCTTCTTGACCTTTGCCTTATGCTTCACGCAGAGCACGGCGGTGGTAACAACTCCGCTTTTGCAACAAGAGTTCTCACTTCCAGCGGAACAGATACATATTCTGCAATTTCTGCAGGTATCGGTTCTCTTAAAGGTCCTCGTCATGGTGGTGCAAACCTTAAGGTTGCGGAAATGATTAAGTATCTTAAAGAGGATGTTGCAGATATTACCGATGAAGGTCAGATTGCAGACTTCCTCAGAAAGATTATCAACCGTGAAGCAGGGGATAAAAGTGGTCTTGTTTACGGTATGGGTCATGCAGTTTACACCCTTTCTGATCCCAGGCAGGTTATTCTTAAGCGTGAAGCAAGAAAAATAGCCGAAGAAAAGGGTTACGGTGCAGATTTCAAGGCTCTTGAGCTCATTGAAAAGCTTACTCCCGAAATTTTCGCAAGCGAGAAAAATAACAACAAAAAGATTTGTGCCAATGTGGACCTTTATTCAGGTCTTATATACGAAATGCTCGGTATTCCCATGGATTTATACACACCTCTTTTTGCGGTTGCCCGTGTTGCAGGTTGGTCTGCTCACAGAATTGAAGAGCTTATAACAGGAAACAGAGTTATAAGACCTGCTTATAAGAATGTTGCAGTTCCCAAGGAATATGCGCCAATTGATGAAAGGATTTCAAACTTTAAGCGTCAAACAAAATATATCCCTCTTGAAGAGAGATAATGTAATCGAAAGGATTGTAAAGAAATGAATAAAATCAAAGGCTCTTCAAGTGCCATAAAAATGAAATATCTGCTTTTCGTTTTTGCGGCGGCAGTATTGGTTGCATTGCCAACAAGAGTATATCAATTATTGGCTCTTGTGGATGCAAGCAATGGTTTCTATAAAGAAAGCGATGTTACCGTGCCTGTTCTTTATGCAGTTATGGTTGTTTTCGGGCTTCTTTTCCTTGTTTTGAGTTTTATAAGTAAAGAGGTTCCCTCACCAAAGCTTCCGGCGGGTAAAAATCCCGTTTTAGGTATTGCTTCATTTGTGATGGTTGCAGGTCTTGGAGTGGATATGTTTTCAATACTTCAGAAAATAATTCCTGCAAATCAGGGCAGTTCAGCAATTTTTATCAGCCTTTTAAAGTCCAATCTCAGTAAAAACGGCGGCGGCTTCACAATTCTTGAGTTTGTTTTTGCTTTCTTTGCCATTATTTATTTCATTGTTTTTGCTATCAGCCACCTTAACGGTAAAGCATCATATAAAGAGTTTAAGCTTCTTGCTCTTGCACCGTTGTGCTGGTCGATGACTGTTCTTATTACAAAGCTTATGAATGCAATAAGCTTCATAAAGGTTTCTGAGCTTCTTTTTGAAATTTTTATGTTTGTTTTTGCAATGCTTTTCTTCCTTACTTTTGCTCGTATTTCTTCAGGTGTTTTCACAGAAGACAGTATGTGGGGGATTTATGGCTATGGTCTTACAACCGCACTTATGGCATCTGTTGTAACAATTCCCAGAATTGTTATTGCTCTTGTGGGCTTAGATGCAGTTGAAGGCAACGAATTTAATTTTGCTCACCTTACAGTGTTCGTATTTATTCTTGCGTATATTTTCGCTTCTCTCGGTGTTGGTTTTAAAGACGGCATAAAAAACAGAAGAGAAATCAGCGAAATGGATTTATTTGAAGAAGATGTTGTTGTAAAGAAGAATGATGTAGGGGGATTCTTTGCGGAAGAAGAGGAAGAATATATTGAGGCAGTTGAAACAAATGATGCTGATATAATTGTTCCTTTAGAGGCTTTTGAAGAAACAACCGAAGAAGCAATTGTTGAAGAAGAGATTGCAGAAGTAAATATCGAAGAACCTGCAGTAGAAATATTTGAAGAAACTGTTGAAGCAGTAGTCGAAAAACCAACCGAAGAAACTGTTGAAGCAGTAGTCGAAGAACCAATCGAAGAAATTGTTGAAGTGTTGGTTGAAGAATCTGCAGAAGAATTAGCGGATGAAACTGTTGAAGTTGCTGTTGAAGAAGCAGCTAAAACATCAGTATACGAAACTATTGAACTTACTGATACCCAAACAGAATTTAAAGAAAAGAAAAAAAGTAAGCTTTTCAAAAAAACACCCAAGATGAAAAAGGCACCAAGTCGTCAGGATGAAAATGACAGTGAGTTGACTGCTGTTTCTCTTGCGGATTTGAAGAATAAAAATAAAGATTAAAAAATTGTGGGGAAAAGATTATTCCAAAATCTGATTCTCTGAAAAGTGCGGTAGGAGGAATATGTATGTTTTTAGATAATATGACAATGGCCGCACAACAGGTAATAGTTCTTTATCTAATTGTTGCGGTCGGCTTTATTGCCGACCGTTTGCACGTTTTTGGTCAGGATACTGCGAAGCGTTCTAATGATTTGTTGTTTTATATTATAACCCCTGTTGTTATTGTTCAGTCTTTTATGAATATGGAGTTTGATATAAAAACAGCGAAAACTCTTTTAATTGCTTTTGCTTGTATGACAGGAACGCTTGTTGTGGGTATTCTTATAGCAATGCCGTTTTTTAATAAAAAGGAAAAAAATTCATCCGTTTTTAAATATGCGGTAAGCTATGGTAATATGGGCTATATGGCTCTTCCTCTTTGTAATGCTATTTTGGGAAGTGAAGGTGTTTTCTATTGCTCCGCAGGAGTTGTAGCTTTTAATATCCTTTCCTTTACTCACGGAATATGGTGCATTAACAAAGGTGAGGGGAAAACTAAATTTGAATTGAAAACGCTTATTCTTAATCCCGGAGTTATATCGGTTCTTGTAGGCTTGCCCTTATTTATTTTTGATATTGATTTGCCCGATGTGGTTGATTCTGCGGTTACCCATATAGCAAATCTTAATACACCTCTGGCAATGCTGTTTTTCGGCACATATATTGCAAACACAGATTTGAAAAGTATGTTCAAGGAGAAAAACAATTATCTTGTTATTCTTCTTAAAACGATAGCTCTTCCTTTGATTATGTTTGTGATATTCAAGCTTGTGGGTATTTCAGGCGCTTTGCTGACAGCTTGTATGATTTCCGCATCCGTTCCCAGTGCCAACAATACTGTTATGTTTTCTGCAAAATATGGTAAGGATACAGGCGTTGCATCAAAAGTTGTATCCCTTTGCTCGCTTGTTTCGATTTTTACTATGCCTGTTATGATAGCCTTGAGCAAAATGTAAAATTGTGTTGTAAAGTTTATGAAAATAACTTATAATATAATTGTAAGCATAAAAATAAAAAGGAGTGACGGTTATGAAACTTGTTATCGGTATAATTAACAGTGACGATGCTAATGACCTTCTTTCAGAGATTACAAAAGCATCATTTCAGGCTACAAAGCTTTCTACCTCAGGCGGATTTCTTAAAATGGGCAATGTAACTGTTCTTGTGGGTGTGGAAGATGAACAAGTTGATGATGTTGTTGAAATTTTCAGAAATTGTTGCTCCCGCAGAACACAGATGATTCCCACAGCACCTCATTATATGGGTGAGGGCTTTATGAGTGCCGCTCCCGTTCAGGTAACAATCGGCGGAGCAACCTTGTTTATAATTGATGTTGATAAAATGATAAAATTATGATTGAGAAAAGCAGATTTTCAGAAAATATTTTAAAAATACTGGATAGCTTTTTTGCAGACGGCAGATGCCCTCACGCAGTCCTTATTGATGGCGCAAGTGAAGAGGAAAGAGAGGCCCTTGCCCGTTTAACTGCAAGAATGATAGTTTGCGAGAATAAGGACAGAACCCCTTGCGGAGAATGTGAGCATTGCAGAAAAGCAAAAGAAGGCGTTCATCCGGATATTATTACAATAAAAAAACCTGATGATAAAAAGCGTTTTGTGAAAGATGATGTTAAAAAAATGGTGGCAGATGCTTACCTTACACCTAATGAAGCAACCACAAAGGTTTTTATTGTCAAAGAAATGCAACAGATGACTGAAGAAAGCCAGAATCTTCTTCTTAAAATTCTTGAGGAGCCCCCTCGCTATACTGCATTTGTTCTTACCAGCGATAATTCAAACGCAGTAATCGGAACGGTGCTTTCCAGAGTTGTCAGGTTGCGTATGGGTAAAGCTGTTTCCACAGAATATAGCGAAAAAGCAATCAGCGTTGTTAAAAATTTTGTTGATGCGGTTTTATCACCTTACGAATATAATCGCATAGAAGCTTCCGCTCCTTTAGATGGTAATAAAGCTCTTACAGAAGAGGTTCTTGGTTTGTTAATCGGTGTTTTAAGAGATGCGGTTGCCCTCAAATCAAGCGGAAAGATTTTGTTGGATGCTTTAAAATATGAATCCGAAAGAATTTCAGATAATCTGACATTAGATAAAATTCTCAAAATGTATGAGACTGTTGATGGTTTGTTGAAATCCTTGGCAAACAATCCTAATTACACATTGCTTTCAACTGTTTTGTGTGCAAAAATATAAAAATTATTGGAGTTAAGTTAATATATGGCAGAAGTTGTAGGTATTCGCTTTAAAGAAAACGGAAAGGTGTATTTCTTTGACCCGGATAAAAAAGAGTTTTCTAAAGGAGAAAAGGTTATAGTAGAAACTGTTCGCGGTATTGAGTGCGGTGAGGTTTCTGCTCCTAATCATAAGGTTAATGATGAAGAGATAGTTCATCCTTTGAAAAAAATTATAAGAGCAGCTAACAAGGAAGATATTAAAATTGTTGAGCAAAACAAGAAAAAAGAGGAAGATGCTTTTGCTTTTTGTCAGAAAAAGGTTGAGCAGCTTGGTCTTGATATGAGCCTTGTTGAAGTTGAGTGTGCTTTTGACGGAAGCAAAATGATTTTCTATTTCACTTCTGATGACAGAGTGGATTTCAGAGAACTTGTTAAAATTCTTGCGGGTAATTTCAGAACAAGAATTGAAATGCGCCAGATAGGTGTTCGTGATGTTTCTAAAATGCTTGGTGGTCTCGGTATTTGCGGAAGACCCTTTTGTTGTTCACAATTTTTAGATGATTTTCATCCTGTTTCAATTAAAATGGCAAAGGAACAAGGGCTTTCTCTTAATCCGACTAAAATCAGCGGCACTTGCGGAAGACTTTTATGTTGCCTTAAATATGAGCAGGAAAGCTATGAATATCTTGCTAAAATCACTCCTCGTGTAGGCTCTGTGGTAGATACAAGAGAGGGTAGAGGTACTGTGGTTGATAACAGCCTTCTCACAGGTAAGATAAAGGTTCAGCTTGATAGACGTCCTGAAGCACTTCCTGAGGAGTTCCACAGAAAAGAGGTAAGAATAGTAAAAGGTGCTAAACCTCAAAAAGAGGAACCCGATTCCGAAGAATAAGATAAAAAATTGTAAATTTATATTTTCCTATTGATTTTACAAAAATATATGTTAAAATAAAACAAAAAAGCAAGGAGGTCAGAGAAATGGCATACAAGATTACTGATGATTGCATCTCTTGCGGTGCTTGTGCAGCAGATTGCCCCGTTGAAGCAATTTCTGAAGGCGATGGCATTTATGTTATCGACGCAGACACTTGCATTGATTGCGGTGCTTGTGCAGGTTCTTGCCCTGTAGGCGCTCCTGTTGAAGACTAATTCAATACTTATTTAGCAATTAACCGCTCACCATTTGGTGAGCGGTTTTGCTATTTCTATGGCTTATTGTAAAATTTATTTTAATTTTAAATAAAGTATTTGTTTTTGTATAAATATATGATATAATTATACGGATAATGGATAGGTGCCACTAAAATATAGAAAGAAGTGTGAATTATGGCTGCAAATCATTTTTTGGATATTACTGATTTTTCAAGAGAAGGTTTAAGAGAAGCTCTTAATATTGTTAGTTATATTAAAGAAAATCGCGGAGCATATTCAAGAGATTTAGAGAAATGTGTTGTGGTTAACGCTTTTTTTAAGCCCGATAGAGACAGCAAAGCTGCATTCTCAAATGCAACTGTAAAAATGGGTGGCACACCTATTGATTTTGAATATAACCCCGATGAAACATTAAGAGATGCGGTTGCAACAATGTCTGCCTTTGGTGAGGTAATAGTGCTTTCCCATAATAAGAAAGGTGCAGCAAGGGCGGCATCATTATATGCAACTGTGCCTGTAATCAATGCAGGTGATGGTGGGAGAGCATATCCGGTTAAAACACTTGCTGATTTTGCAAGCGTGTGGGTGGAGAAAAAGCATGTTTCAAATAT
The DNA here is from genome assembly GCA_045594685.1 of Acutalibacteraceae bacterium. Classification (GTDB taxonomy): domain Bacteria; phylum Bacillota; class Clostridia; order Oscillospirales; family Acutalibacteraceae; genus DTU089. The sequence continues at coordinate 185,333 of JAZNYZ010000013.1, forward strand.
GAAAATCGGTTTTTTAGGCGATTTTTCTGACAATGTGCTTGTTAAAAATCTTCTTCAATGCCTTAATATCTATAAAGGAAATGAATTTTATTTTGTTTCTGTTAACGGTAAGCCTTTAGGTGAAGAATATGTTTCCCTTATGGATAAAAGAGAAAAAGATTTTGTGGTTTATGATAATCTTTTTGAAATTCTTCCGGAGCTTGATGTTCTTTATATGACAGAGGTTAAAAAAAGCTCCTTTGAAAGCGAAATTATGTATGAAGCAAGAAAGCATAATTTTATTCTTGATGAAAGAATGCTTCTTGCGGCAAAGCCTGATTTAATTATACTTCACCAATTCCCCAGAGGAGAGGAATTAAACCCCTCTGTTGATGGCGATGAAAGAGCAAAATATTTTACTTGCTTTAACAGATATATTGATTCTTGCATGGCAATACTCTCAAGAGCTACAAAAACAAGAATGGGTCGTGCTATAAAGCCTGAATTTGAAGAATCAACTCACGAAGAATTTTGCGGCAAGCCCGATTGCATAACATCTGAAGAGGACTATCTTCCTCACCTCTTCTATGAAACAGCAGATGGCAGATTATTCTGCAAATACTGTGGCGAAGAATTAGTAAAATGAGAAAGAAAATTTTATTTATTAAAGGCTCTTGCCGAAAAGGGAGCATAACAAACTCAATATGGCAAGAAGCAATAAAAAACATCAACAATATCGATGTGGATATATTTGATGCTTATGCAGAAAGCTTTGCTTTCTGCAACGGATGTAATTATTGCGAAGCCAACGGGAAATGTGTTCACAGAGATTTGGATGAATTTTTCAATAAGTTTGAAACTGCTGATATTGTTTTGTTTTCAAGCCCTGTTTATAATGGTGGCTTCTCAGCACCCGTCAAGGCATTGATTGACAGATTTCAGGTTTACTACACATCGTTTTACAAAAACGCAAAAACTCAATCCATAAAAAAGCACAGAAAAGGAATCCTTCTTGTTGCCGCAGGTCGCAATGGTGAAAATGCAATTGCAGAGATGGAGAAAAATCTGAAATGCGCTTTTACCATTTTAAATATGGAGTCGGCAGGTTCTGTTTTGTGTTCGTATACAGATACAGTGCCCGATTATGAAAAAGCATTAAATGAATTGAAAATGATTCTTAAAAGGAGTTTATCAGATGAATAAACGAAAGGTGAAAATAATTGTTGTTGCAATTGTTGCGGTAGTTATAACCGCCGTGTTATGCGCTGTGGGCATGGCAAACAATGTAACAGACGGAATGTTTAATATGAACACTCCAACAAAAATCACCAAGAATTCAACAGTGTTCGGAACAATTGAGTCAAAAGATGATTATGAGGCTTATTTGTTTGAGGTTGAAAGAGATGGCGCATTAAGCGTAAGGCTTGACCACGATAATATGCTGGATTCCGTTAAATGCGGATATGTTGTTACTCTTTATAAAATAACTGAAGGCGAAACCAGAGAATACAAAGAGATTACATATTTTGAATCTTTCTGGAGTGATGTTACATCAGGCTGGGGTGAAATTGGTGTTTCTCCCGGTACATACTGCGTAGTTGTTGACCCGGGAACAGATATTCTTTACGGAGAATTTACTCTCGTAACAACATTCACTCCGTCATCTACATTTGAAAAAGAGCTTAACGATACAAAAGAAACTGCAAATCCCATAGGTGTCGGCAAGGCATTGTACGCATCCTCATCACAACGTAACGATGGTTACGACAATGATTGGTTTGTTTTTGAACTTCTTCAGGATAGTTGTATAAATATTTCGTTTGTTCACGATGATCTTACTTTCCCTAAAGCAGGTTGGAACATAAAGCTTATTAACGAAAATGATGAGGTTGTTTGCGACTTTACCTCAAAGCTCACCGATACGCTTCTTAAAACCGGTCAAATCGGCTTGAAAGCAGGTGTTTACTACATAAAAGTAGAAAATGTTTCTGCTATTGCTGATACATATAGCATTGTTCTAGGTGCTAAAAATGCTGTTAATAATGAATTTGAACTTAATGATACACCCGAAACCGCAACAGATTTACCGCAGAATGTTGCTATAAGCGGTTCTCTTGCAGACAGACTTTTAAGTCTTGATAAGGACTATTATAAAATCAATGTTCCTGAAGAGGGTGTTGTAGATATTATCTTCTCTCACGAGGAACTTGAGGGCGATAAAAACGGTTGGAATATCCGACTTCTTCAGAAACAAGAGGATGGAACATATCTCGAAATAATGAAGAAGATTTCTAAATGGAACAGCTCAGGCTATAATTTGAGTAATATGGGTCTTGCGGCAGGTGAATATTACATCGTTATTGACGGAGATTCCTTGGCATATAATTCCGCTTCTTATACTTGTCAGTGGGCATTTACCGAGAGAAGCGACTTTGAAATAGAACCTAACGGCAGTTTGGAAACTGCAAAAGATATTCAGGCAAACACTTATTATTATGGTGCAATTATTTCTTCCGATGTTGATTTCGATGAAGATTACTATAGATTTGAAATAACAGAAGAAAGAAATGTGAGCCTTGAGTTGTGGCACGAAAAGGTTACGGATAGTTCAGTTACATGGATTGCAAGTATTGTTGATGAAAACGGAAATGTTGTTAAATCCGTTGACTCTTCGCTTAACCAGGGTCTTGTTTCAACGGGCGTTATGACTCTTAAAGAGGGCACATATTATGTTAAGATTGAAACAGGTATGTATGGTTCAGAGTCACCCTATTATTTCAAATTGGTAAGGTGATAATTTTTGAAAAAGTTTATGTGTGTGGTCCTTGCAGTAACTTTGCTGATTTTCAGTGGGTGCGCATGGAACACACCCGAAACCCAAGAGGGTAAAATAACTGTTGCAACATCATTTTATCCCGTTTATATATTCACATTAAATCTCTTGAACGGCATTGAAGAGGTGAATGTTGAGTGTATGGCAGAGCAAAGTGCGGGTTGCCTTCACGATTATACCCTGACCGCAAAGGATGCAAAGCTTTTAAGCGATGCACAGGTTCTTGTAATAAACGGAGCAGGTATGGAAAGCTTTCTTCAGGATGCTTTCCAAAGTGTTGAAAATCTTAATGTGATTGACTCTTCCCTGAGCATTAAGCTTATTTGCGCTGAAGAGCATAATCATAAAGAAGAGGAACATCACCATCACGAAAACTCTCATATATGGCTTTCGGTGGAAAACGCAAAAAAGCAGGTTGAAAATATCAAAAACGGGCTTGTGAAAGAGTTTCCTCGATACGAAAACAAAATTGAAGAGAATTATTCCGATTATATTGAGAGGCTTGATGTTCTCAAAGAAGAACATAAAACGATTTTATCCGTTTCAAATGGTTTAAATGCAATTTCCTTTCATGGTGCGTTTGAATATTTAGCAGAGGATTTAGGCATTAATGTTTCAGCCACCATCGAAAGTGACGAGGGCTACGAGCCTTCCGCAAAAGAGCTTGCAAGCTTAAGTCAGAAAATAAAAAATAAAAATATAAAAGCTTTATTTGTTGCCCCTGATTACAGCGGTTCTGCTGCAGGAATTCTGAAAAGGGAAACAAATGCAGAAATTTATGTTATAAATCCCGTCATAAGCGGTGAAGAAAAGCTTACTGCATATGAGGATATAATGAAAAATAATTACAAAATTATTTTTAAGGCGGTGAGGTAATGGCTTCCGAAAACGGCTGCGGCCTTTGTAAAATAAAAGTTGATAATATCGGCGTGAAAAAAGGCGGCGAAGTTCTGCTTTCGGCAGTTTCATTCCACCTTCATTGCGGAGAATTGACTGCTCTTATCGGTGTTAACGGCGCAGGAAAAACAACTCTTGTTAAATCAATTCTCGGCGAAATTCACCATGAGGGAACTGTTTCTTATGAATCCCACGATGGTGAAAGAATAAATAATATAACAATAGGTTATGTTCCTCAGCATCTGGATTTTGACCGCTCGGCACCAATAAGTGTGGAGGATTTTCTTCTTGTGGGAAGAACAAACAGTCCCGTTTGTTTCTTTAAAAACAAGAAAGTAAAAAAAGATATTGATAATGCTCTGGAAATGGTTGGTTGCAAGGATTTGAAGCATAGAAAATTAGGTTCTCTTTCAGGTGGCGAGCTTCAAAGGGTTATGCTTGCAAATGCTTTATATCCTCTTCCCGAATTATTGTTGTTGGATGAACCTGTTTCGGGCGTGGATGCGGCAGGTAGCGAAAAATTCTACGAGGTTATCAAGGATTTGAAGCAGAATTATCATATGGCAATTGCTATGGTTTCCCACGATTTAGGCATTGTGAGAGATTTTGCCGATAATGTGGTGCTCATCAATAAATCCGTTCTTAAAAGCGGTAATGCTAAGGATGTTTTCAATTCTCCTGAATTTAAAAGCAGTTTTTACAGTTTAAGTGAAGGGGAGACAGAAAAATGAATTTGATTTATGGTTTTTTTAGTTCTGTTTTACCTTTCGCCTGGGCAGATTATAAATTTATGGTTAATGCCTTCATTGCAGTTCTTCTGATTGCGCCTCTTATGGGCATTTTAGGGACGATGGCAGTAAACAATAAAATGGCTTTTTTCTCCGATGCTCTCGGTCACAGCGCCTTTACGGGTATTGCCTTGGGCGTGCTTCTGGGAATAAAGAATGAAATGATTTCCCTTGTGGCATTCGGAGTTTTCCTTGCCCTTGTTATTACAAGAGTAAAAAATAAAGGCAACACTTCTTCCGATACTGTTATCAGTGTGTTTTCTTCAACCTCGGTTGCAGTAGGTATTCTGGTGCTTTCTTACGGTGGTAGCTTTTCAAAATACAGCTCCTACCTTGTTGGCGATGTTTTAAGCGTAACGGGAACCGAGCTTTTAAGCTTGTTTGTTACCTTGATAGTTGTGATAATAATCTGGTCGCTGATTTATAACAAGCTTCTTGTCATATCCGTAAACAGAGAGCTTGCCGCAAGCAGAGGTATTAAAACTTCTGTTTATGAGAATATATTCGTTATTGTTGTTGCGGTTGTTGTAATGATGTCAATAAAATGGGTTGGTATTCTTCTTATTAACTCATTGTTGATTTTACCAGCGGCGGCAGCAAGAAATATTGCGAAAAACTCCCGCCAGTATTTGTTTTTCTCCGTAATCATTTCCCTTTTTTGCAGTGTTTCCGGACTTTTAATTTCCTTCTATGGCGATACTTCGGCAGGTGCAACAATTGTTACTGTTTCTGCAATAGTGTTTTTTGCAACATATATTTTCAGAAAGAATAAATAATAATCCGAAAGGAATGTATATAAATGTTATTTTCACAGGATATAGGCGTTGACTTAGGTACTGCCAATACACTTGTTTTTGTTAAAGGTAAGGGTATTGTAATCAGAGAACCCTCAGTTGTGGCAGTGGATGAAAGAACAAATCCCAAAACAGTTGTTGCCGTTGGCGCAGATGCTAAAAGAATGATTGGCAGAACGCCCGGTTCAATTACTGCAGTAAGACCTCTTAAGGACGGTGTTATTGCAGACTTTGATATGACATCAGATATGCTTAAGGAGTTTATTAAAAGAGCAATCAGCGGTTCACCTTTCAACAGAGCAAGGGTTATGATTTGCATTCCCTCAGGTGTTACCGAGGTTGAAAGAAGAGCGGTTCATGATGCGGCTAAAAGCGCAGGTGCAAGATATGTGAGCCTTATTGAAGAGCCGATGGCGGCAGCAATCGGTGCAGGTCTTCCCGTTCTTGATGCAACAGGCAGTATGATTGTTGACATCGGCGGCGGTACAAGTGAGGTTGCAGTTATTTCCCTTGGTGATATTGTTACTTCAAAATCCGTCAGAGTTGCAGGTGACACTTTTGATGATGCAATTATCTCTTATGTAAAAAGAACCTTTAATCTTCTTATAGGTGAGCGTTCTGCGGAGGATATTAAAATTAAGTTAGGCTCCGCTTATCCTTATGAGGGTGAAGCGGCAATGGAAATTAAGGGCAGAAACCTTATTGATGGTCTTCCCAAATCTGTTGAAATAACAAGTGAGCAGGTTCGTCAGGCTCTTGCAGATCCTGTTGACCAGATTCTTGATGCTATTCGATACACTCTTGACAGAACTCCTCCTGAGCTTGCGGCAGATATTATAGAAAGGGGAATTACCCTTACAGGTGGCGGTGCACTTCTCCGCGGACTTGATAAGTTAATTTCTTCTGAAACAGGTATGCCTGTTAATGTTGCAAAGAACCCCATTGATTGTGTTGTAAACGGCACAGGTATCTGTCTTGAAAAAGACCTTTTAGGATTCAGGGCAAAATAAGTTTCCGATATTAGAAAGGCTAATAAAATGAAAAGATTTTTCCGTAGCAAAGGGTTTAAAAATCTTGTTGTTATTGCGGTTGTGATTTTCTTGGGGGTGCTTACTGCGGCATTTACTCATAATGCTTCTTCACCCATTACATCCGCTTTGGGAACAGTGTTTTCTCCTTTGCAGAAATTATCTGCGGCTATTTCTGAAAATTTAGGAGAGCTTTCAGTTTCTTTTGAATCTGCATCCGTTTATGAAGAGGAAAATGAAGAACTGAAAAAGGAATTGGAAGAATATCGCAAAAAGCTTGCAGATTATAACGAAATGAAAAAGAAAGTGGATTCTTACGAAGAATTCTACGGTATAAAAAAGCAAAATCCCGATTTTGAGTTCAGCTACGGCTCTGTTTTATCTCGTGATGCAGCAGACGCTTACGGCTCATTTACCTTGGATATCGGCTCAAAGGATGGGGTAGCGGTTGACGACCCTGTTATATATGGTGAATATGTTGTGGGTATCGTTAAAAAGGTTAATTTTTCTACCTGCGTTGTTTACACAATTATTGACCCTCGGGTTAATATTGGTGCTTTAGAATCCGGAACAAGAGAGTATGGCTATGTTTCGGGTGATGCCACACTTTATAAAGATGGCTTATGCAAATTATCGGGGCTTGATGCCTCGACCTCCGTTGTTGGCGGTGGTGTTGTTTGCACCTCGGGTGCAGGTGGCATTTTTCCGGATGACCTTCTCATAGGTCAGGTAAAAGCCGTTCATAATGATGATATTTCTTCGGGCTTTTATGCAGAAATTGAGCCATTTGCAGATTTTTCAAAGATTTCCGATGTATTTGTAATTACATCCTTTGAGGGTCAGGGCGAAGAATAAAAATATAAGTTGGCGAGAATAATCCGAAACAGTTTTTTGAATGCGGATTTTCGCCAATCTATTGTTAAAATACTCGTGAATCCGTCGAGGATTCACTGCGTTTTGTGCCTCAGCTTGACAAAAATCTGCAATTCAAAAAATCTTCGACCTGAAAGTGAAGATTTTTCATTGGATTTTTGGATGCTGAGAACGAAGAAAGGCTAGCGCCTTTCAAGGGCGAAGCGCCGAAAAGCCTTGAAAAAGAACGCTTTCAGGCTATTTCGGATTATTTTCGCCAACTTAAAAAAGGAAAGAGGTGATACCCTTGAATTACGGTGATAACAAGCCTAAATATATCAGATGGGCAATTTTCGGTGCATTGTTGGCTGTTTCTGTTCTTGTACAGAATTCCGTCGGCGGTTTGTTAGAGCTTTTTGGAGCAAGGGTGTTTCTCTGCATTCCTTTTTGCGTTGCAATTGCAATGTTTGAAAGAGAAGTACCTGCGGCAATTTTGGGTGCATTGGCAGGTGCCTTGTGGGATGTTTCAAGCGGTGTAGACGGCTTTAATACCATCGTTTTGATGGCTTTATGTGCTGTGAGCAGTCTTCTTATAAGCCATCTTATGCGAAATAACTTTATAACTGCTCTGGTTTTAGGTGCAGGAAGCGTTACCGCTTATGAAATTATTTATGTTACCGTAAGATTCTGGGGTGCGGGAAGCCCCATAAGGCAGATATTTACATTCTATTTGCCTTCCCTTATTATTACGGTGGTTTTTGTTCCTCTTTGTTATTTTATAGTTAAATCCATTTACAATTCTTACAAGATTGCTGAGTAAAAAATTATGTCTATTGAATTGAGAAAAAACAGAAGAATTGCAGGTACGGTAATTATAGGTTTGCTCTTTTTATTTTTGGTTTTCGGCCTTGTGAAAACTCAGTTGATTGATGCAGACCAATACAAAGCTGCGGCGGATAGTCTGGCAGTTTCCAGTAGCTCCGTTAAAGCCTCAAGAGGCGAAATTCTTGACTGCAACGGCAAACCCCTTGTCACAAACAGGCAAGGTAATTCTGTTGTGTTCAAATATTCTGATTTCCCATCCTCAAAAAAGCAGAACGAAAGAAATGATTTGATTTTTTCACTTATAAAGCTTTTCGAGAAAAATAATATAGAGTGGCGTGACCCTCTACCTTTGAAATATAAAAAAGGTCAGCTTGTTGTAGATAAAGAAAAAGAAACCGAATTTGAATATATGGTTTCCGAAAATATGCTTGAATTGGAAAAGGGTGAAAAATCAACGGCAGAGGAATGCCTTGATGCCCTTATTGAAAGATATGGTTTGGAAAGCTATAGCAGAGAGGATGCAAGAAAAATTGCGTCTGTTTGCTTTGGTATGAAATACTCTTCTTTTTCTACTCCTTCACCATATACATTTGCAGAGGATGTTCCCACAGAAATTGTTTCTGCAATAAAAGAAAAGAGCAGTACATTCCCCGGTGTTGATGCAGATAATGTCAGCTATCGTGAATACAGCGACAAAACAAGCTATTCCCATATTCTTGGTGTGGTAGGCTCTATAAGTGCAGAAGAATATGAGCTTGAAACCAAAAAACTCGATGACAAGTTAAATGATGATACTCTTACGGCTAAAGAGATTAAGGTGTTAAAAAACAATGCCTATACTCTTAATGACAGCTACGGTAAAAGCGGTATTGAAGCTACAATGGAAAGCTATCTCCGTGGCGTTAACGGTATAAAAACCACCACGACCAATTCTGATGGTTCTGTTACAGAGGATTATCTTTCCAAACCTCAGCAGGGTAATACTGTTGTTACAACTATTGATAGTGAGCTTCAGAAGGTTGCGGCGAAGGCTTTGCAGGAAATGCTCATTGATAACAAAAATTCATCATATTTCGGCACAGCAGGTGCAATGGTTGTTATGAACTGCAAAACAGGTGCAGTTCTTGCAAATGTTTCTTTGCCAAGTTACGATATAACAAGATATTTTAAAGATTACAATAAGCTTGCGGCAGACACCGAAAGCCCTTTGTGGAACAGAGGTGTGCAGAGCGCTTATGCCCCCGGTTCCACTATGAAGCCTGCAATTTCTATTGCTGCATTGGAGGAAGAGGTGGCAGACATTAACACAACTTGCTATTGCGGCGGCTCGTATACTCTTGAGGATCAGACCTTTAAATGCCTGCAATCTCACGGTTATCTTAATGTGACAACCGCTCTGGAAAAATCCTGCAACATCTATTTCTTTGAAATGGGTAAAAAGCTGGGTATTGATAAAATGAATAAATACTGCAGTCTTTTGGGATTAGGTCAGAAAACAGGTATTGAACTTCCCGAAGCAGAGGGCGTTCTTGCAAGCGTTGCCAATAAAGAGGCGGCCGGGCAGGTTTGGAACCCCGGTGATACCGTTCAGGCGGCAATCGGTCAGTCCGATAACCTTTTCACTCCCTTGCAGCTTGCAAATTACTGCGCAACAATCGCTAATGGCGGAACAAGATATAAACCATATATCATAAAATCTGTTCTTTCCGCAGATATGTCCGAAGTTGTTTATGAAACCGAGCCTGAAGTGCTGAATACTATAAATGTTAGTGAAAAAACGCTAAAAATAGTAAAACAAGGTATGCGTCAGGTTATACAAAACGGTGGAAGCTCTTATTATTTTCAGGATTGCATTGTTGAAGCCGCAGGTAAAACAGGTACATCTCAGCTTAAAAGAACTACTAAAAGCGGTGTAACAATGGATTGCAATAACGGTTTCTTTATTTCGTTTGCCCCTTATGATGATCCCGAAATTGCAATTGCTATTGTAGCAGAAAATGCTTTGTCCGGTAGCCAGACCTCTCAGGCGGCAGTTCCTGTTTATAATTACTATTTCGGGCAGAAAACAAGCTTTGATTCCGCAGGAACAGTAAATGAATTGATACCATAAGGTGATAAAATGAAGGTTATATCTGTTGCATCTGCCAAGGGCGGTGTGGGTAAATCCACTTTTTGTGCAAGTGTTGGCAAAATGTTGGCTCTTCATGATAAAAGAGTGCTTCTTGTTGATATGGATATCGGTGTGAGAAGCCTTGATATTTTGTTGGGTGTTTCTGAAAGAACCGTTTATAACTGGGGAGATGTTGTTAAGAACAATGTTGATTACAGAAAAGCGGTTATTGACGCAGGCAGAAACCTCTTTTTGCTTCCTGCACCTATTGATTTTTCGGAAGAATATACTCCCGAAAGATTTTCTGAATGCATTGAGAAATATAAAAAGGATTTTGATTTTATATTACTTGATTCTCCTGCAGGGCTTGAAAGCGGATTTTTGCTTTCTGCAAGGGCAAGCGAAGGCTGTGTGATTCTTTCAACTCCGGATAATATCAGCATCCGTGCCGCTTCTTATGCTTGTGAAAACGCAAGAAAAAACGGTGTTCAGGATGTTCGCCTTGTGGTAAATAAATTCAATAAAAAGCTTCATAAGAAAATCAATGTGGATGAAATTATTGATACTGTTGGTGCAAGGCTTCTTGGCATAATTCCTGATTCGCAGGAAATTTATGCAGGGGTTAACGGGGGCAATATTCCTTATGACTGCAAGGGTAACAGTGCATTTTTGAGGATTTCAAAACGCCTTTGCGGTGAAAATATTCCTTTCAGAGCGAAAAATATGTAATTTTTTGTTGACTTTTTTGGTTTTGCGGTTATATAATAAGTCTGCAGAATTTAGTGGCCACAAATTTTGCCGAAAATAAAACAGGGGAGCTGGCGGACGTCGGCTGAGAAAGAAAACATTCCTTTTCTGACCCTAATAACCTGATGCGGATAATGCCGCCGTAGGAAAAATACTGATGAATTTATTTCTCTCTATGGCAGTGTTACCGCCGTAGGGAGATTTTTATTCGGAGGTATTAATTAAAATGAACAATCTTACAAAAAAAGATAAAACGAGGCGTTTGGTAGAGAGCGCGCTGATGCTGGCTCTTTCAACAATTTTATCCGAACTACCCGTTATTGAATTTCCGTTTGGCGGAAGTGTTACTATTTTCAGTCAGGTTCCTATGGTAGTGGTTTCATACCGCTACGGAGTTAAATGGGGTGCCTTTGCAGGCCTTTGTATGGGTATAATTCAAATGCTTTTCGGTATGGGCAATTTTGCTTATGTCAGCGGTATAGCGGCATATCTCATACTTATATTTGCTGACTATATAATTGCTTTCGGAGCTTTAGGCTTCAGCGGTATGTTTAAAAATAAAATCCAAAATCCCGTTGTGTCTATTGCAGCAGGCGGTGCAGTTGTATCGGTGATCAGATTTATCTGCCACTTCATAAGCGGTGTTACAATATGGGGAGATTATACTGATGGTGCTCAGGCGGTTTGGGAGTATTCATTAACCTATAATGCAGGTTATATGGTGCCCGAATTAATAATAACTGTTGTTGGGTGTGTTGTCCTTGCATCAATATTTGATTTATCCTCAAAAGAAATAAAGGTAAAAAGACGCAAAAATTCCTAAAAATAAAATAAAAAGTTAATATTTTGTAAACCTCCTCATTAATTTCTGTTTTTATTTGAAATTTCACGCAAAGCGTGATAGAATGAAAACAGTTTAAAATGAGGAGGTTTTTCCTTGAAAGATAATAAAAAATTAGAGCTTTCTAATGATGAAATTGCAGAATCAGCTGATGAAAGGGCTGTAACTGAAGATAAATTTTCAGCAGCAATAGACAAAACTAAAAATTATTCAAACGAAGAGCTTGATGATGAATTGGAGCGCCTTGCCGCTACCTTTAAACAGGAATACGAAAAAGCTCAGGCTATGACAGAAGAAGAGCTTATCAAAAGCGGAATAATTATTCAGCAATATGAAGATGAAGAGGGCGTTATTTCCGATGATGAGCTTTGCAAATGTTGTGGTGAGCAGAGGCGTGATAAGAGATACGGCGAAAATTACGAATACTGCAAAAAATGTCGTGAAGCTATGATGGATTATCCCTTCAGCATAAAAAGTATGGCGGTTCTTGCAGTAACGGTGTTTTTGTGTGTTTTGAGTATAATTTCATTTGTTGATTATTTTGAAAACTATAATGTGGTTCGCAAAGGCGACGATTTTGTTTCAGAACGTAAACTTTTTTCCGCATTAGAATCATACGAAATTGCAATAGAAGCTTTTGAAGAAAATGACGTGGTTCCCAAAAAACTTCATCTTGAAGTTGCTGAAATTTTATTTGATACAATGCCTGACGGAATTGATTCAATGCAAGAGGTTTCAGAAAATATAGAAGAAGGTTTATCGGTTTTGGAATCAAAATTCCCTTTGAGTTACAAGTATAATAATATCAGGGAAGATGTTATTGTTATGAGCGGAACATTCCAAGAGGTTTATTCTTTATTAAACAGCGAAGATTATGCTGAGTTGGATTTTGACAAGGATGAGGATTATGAAATTCTTATGACTGAAATCGGTTCAGTAATTGATAAAGAAATTGCAGTTACTGCAATGGATGGCTCTCAGACAAAGACCAAAACTAATCAGGCAGCGGTGCGTTTTTGCCAATATATGTTTGCTTATTCCACCCAACGCTATGACGATTGTTATAAATATATGAAAGAGGTTGCCGAATTGGAACCTGATTTTCTGTGGTTGTATGCGTATGAGTTAGGTAATGTGAAATTGCAGAAGGGTTATATTGATGAAGCTGTTTCTTTGGCGGATGCTTTATATGCTCAGAACACAGAAAATATCGGAAGCTATGTTTTATATTCAAGTATATATAGATTAACATCTCAACCAAAAACAGCGGTTGAATGGGCGGATAAAGGCTTGGCTGTTTTCCCTGAAGATACAGAGCTTTTGAGGACAAAAGCTATGGCGCTTATTGTTCAGGGTGAATTGGAAGAGGCTAAAAAGGTTGTTGACAGAGCAAGAGAAATTGAAGATTACGGCTTGTTGATGCTGGTTTCTTTGGTTGTTGAAAACGAACTTGGCAACAAGGATGAAGTAAAACAAGTGAAAAAAGACTTAAAAGAAATCTCTTTGGAAATTACCGAAAGAGTTGATGATTATTTAGACGGAAAAATGTCTGCAAAGCAATTGTTTACAGAAGGGGTGGGTGATGTTCAATGATTAACCTTTATGTAGCAACCAGAGTTATAACCTTTCCCGGTACTGTTTTAAGGGCTTTCTGGGAGCATCTTGTTTGCCGTTTGTGTTCAGTTCCTGTAGAGGATATAAGGGCCTTTAAGGTTTCTGAAATGTGCGGTCATGTTGAGCATGAATTGGTTAAGAAAAAATCCCATAGCTTTCTTATATGCTTTGTTCCGTTCTTGTTGAATTTTATATTGGCTTGTTGCTTTTTCTTGGGTGGTTCATATCGCATTGCCTATATAGGTGATTTGAAATCAATTCTCTCTTGGGTATATCTTTGGTTGGGTATTTCCTTTGCAACTAACTGTGTGCCATCTTTTGAAGATGTTTTATCATTTAAAGATGTCTTTTACAGCAAAGATACCAAATTGATTGTTAAGGTTGCTGTTGCACCGTTTTATGCTTTGGTTTATGGTTTTTCAATTCTTGAAAGGCTCGGCTTAACTTTGTTTGTTGCAATTCTCTTTTCAATAGTTTTTCCTCAGATATTTAATAAAATATTCCCTGCAATTATTTTATTGGCACAGTCTTTCCAGAACTGAACTTAAAATATGAAATAAGGTTGAAAAATGAAAAAAACATTGAAAACGGCTCCTGCAGTTTTTGCAGTAGGCGATAATTATCAGATTATAGTTCCTGTTAAATGTGAAACGGTTATGTGGGTTAAGGTTGGAAACAAATGCTTTTATGACGAGTCAAACGGCATTTTGCGTTCAGCTAAAAAAATACATAAAATGCTTGTTCCTATAGAAATTCTTGATAAAGAATGCAGCTATACTGTTTGTTATCGCAGAGTTATAAAAAGAAAAGCCTATTTTTCATTAACTCATTCAGTTGAGGAAGTTGCTTTCAATTTCAAAAATGTTCAAGGCGATGTTATAAGAGCATATCATATTGCCGATGCTCATAATATGATAAAAGAGCCTGTTAAATGTGCAGAAAAATTCAGCAGAGAAATCGGGAAAATTGATTTTCTTATTCTTAACGGTGATGTACCTGAGGATAGCGATAGCATTAAAAATTTTGATACTATTTATGAAATTATTTCTCAAATAACAAAAGGCGAAATTCCCGTTGTTTTCTCAAGAGGGAATCATGACACAAGAGGGGTTTTCGCAGAAAATATTGCAGAATATACACCTTGTGAAAACGGTAACTCATATTTTACTTTTAAAATAGGTAATGTGTGGGGACTGGTACTGGACTGTGGCGAGGATAAGCCTGATACAAATAAGGAATACGGCAATATGGTTGCCTGCAGTTTTTTCAGAGAAAAACAAACGCAGTTTCTTGAAAATTTGGCTGAAACCGGCGAACAGCAATTTTATGGTGAGGATATTGAGCATAAAATTATTATTGCACATAATCCTTTTACCAGAAGATATCCTGAGCCTTTTAATATTGAAGAGGAAACGTTTACCCGTTGGGCAAAAATTCTTAAAGAACAAATCAAGCCTGAGCTTATGATATGCGGTCATATTCATAAATTTTCAGTTGATATGCCCGGTTGCGAAAATGATGCTTTCGGTCAACCCTGTCCCATTGTTGTGGGTTCTCAGGTTGATAAGAGGAAAAAATATTTTGCAGGTAGCGGCTTTGTTTTCAATAAAGATAATATTGAAATTATTTTTAATGATGAAGAGAAAATAATTGAGAGACATATTTTAGAAACATAAAAAGAAGCAGGTTTCTGTGAACCTGCTTCTTTTTTACATTATATTCTGCGTTAAAACTATTTCGTTACTATCCGTGAATGTTGCAATAATACCATTTCTGTGGGCGGTGGAAAATGTTGGTGCTTTGGCAACCATTGTCAGATTCCATTTAACATTTGGATAAATTTTTCCGATGTAGTTTGTAACAATGGTTATTTCCGGCTTTAAAACTTTTAGAAAACTTATTGAAGATGAACCGTAATAGCCATGATGACCGATTTTTAAAAGGTCAATATCACCTATGTCGTCCGCATAAATATCTTCAAGCCCCGAATCATTGGTGAAATCTGCCGCCAAAAATGCACTTTTTTCACCTTTTTTCACAATTACACCAACGCTGCTTGCATTTTCACCCTTTTCATAAAGAGTTTCGGGCGTTACTGTGTTAAGAAACCTTAAAGTGAAATCGCCGAACGTGAATTCTTCATCAGGTAAATTGCTGATAACGGGAATGCTTTTACTTTCAAGTGCTTTTAGTATTTTTTCGTAGGTTGCTTTATTGCCCCAATCATTTGCATCTAACTCTGTAGCAACTTTTTCGTTGAATTCTTTGAAATATGCTTTTTGGGCAGAGATTTTTTCGTCTTTGAAAATTGGTTCAAAATTTCCCGCGTGGTCATAATGAATATGAGTGCCTAAAACAAAATCAAAATTCACGAAGCCTTTTTCATCGGCTGCAACTTTTTTAATGTATGAAATAACCTCATCACGATAGCCTTTATATTCGGTTTTCCTTCGGGGGTTTTCGTTGCCTTCGCCCGAGTCTATAAGAGCAAATTTGCCGTTGCTTTCAAGAATTATGCAATCGGAATTAGCGGTATTAAGAAAATGGATTCTGTCATCACCGTTTTCATAATCAAAGGTTTCATTTAAAATCGGGATTTTATTAACATATTTGTTGCCCAGAGCAACAACAATTATGTCAAGAATGAAAACAGAAAGCATAACGCTTGTTACAACCCAGGTAGCAATCACTCTTGCTAATTTCTTTTTGTCGTTTATCATTCTTTAACCCCCCTTATCTGTTTTTTTGAATAAAAGGGAAAGATTTTTATATGGTACCTGTTGCCAGGCGGAAACTATGAGAAGAGCACCAACACAATGCATGGGTATTCTTGCTAAAAGATTAGGGCAGAGGAGAATAACCGCACCGCTTATAACTATAGTTACAACTGCAGAAACTATAGAATAACTTGTTATATCAAACTGCCTTTCAGGCAGGAATGAAAGAATACTGTTTGCTATATTGGCTAGAGTGTTTCTTGAAATGCTTTTTTCATTTGACCTGAGGAAGAGGACAAAACCGAAATATAAGCAACCTAATATAATTGGTGTAATATTGGCTTTTTCAAGTGTTGTTGAAAAACCGAAAGGCATAGCATAGGTGTGATAATCAGAGAAAAATACATCAATTTCGTTGACTGTTGTTAATTCATTTTCGGGATTTAAAAACAAATTAAGAAGGAGGGGTATTAACAGTGTCATAAATTCCGCAGGTAGTTTTTTGTTAAGTTTTCGGAACTTGAAAGGATAAGTAATCATTGCAAAAAGGGTGATTGTGCCGTAAAGAAGACCGCGGAAATGAGGGTGGAATCCAAGCGAACGATAGCTTTTGAGCATTTCGATTGCGGTACTGCCCGAGGCACCGATTCCAAAATATTGATTTGTAAGAATAACTGTTGCTACGAGAGCAAGAATTAAAGTCAACCAAGCAATAATTGAATTTATGCGGTTGTTTATTTTAATGATTTTTGAAAGAAGATAATAAATAACAACTCCGCCAATAATGCAGATAGGTAAATAATGATTACCGCATTCAGAAACAACATAATGAACCGGTATAAGAAGAAAAACATCCGGAGCATAAATTTTATTTTTCTGTTTTACGGAAAATAATGAGCAAATAATTATACAAAAAAAGACATTCCAAAGCCCAAGCCCTGCGGAAGCAGCAGTGCAAAGGGCATAAGACCCCAAAAGCATAGCTCCCGTAAGACCTGCGAGAATGTCTTTTTTCATATTCTTTTGTTTCAAAACATCGCTCATACTTGTTTCCTCAAACTAATAATACTTTAGTATTCTACAATAATTGTAAAAAATAAACAATACCGAAATAAAAAATTTTAAAATGTGTTTTTATCATTTGAGCGAAATCTGTTGACATTTTCAATTTCATTCTCTATAATAAAAGAGATTAAAATTGGAATGGAGTGTGCATTGGAATGAAAATGTCACCTATTAAGAAAATAGTTATCGGTTTGGCAGCAATCACAGTTGCTTTATCTCTCATCACTGCAAATAATATGGCATCTGTTATGCTTATTGTTGCTTCAAGAGAAGCAGGTTCTTCAGCTCAGCAGAGTGTGCAGACAAATACTCCTGCTCAGAACCAGACAAACAATAATTCACAGAGTAGTTCTTCAAGCGATAATGCCGTAAATAACAATACTGCTACTAATAACACAGAAACAACAGCTCCTGCAGCTGATAATAATGCTTCAAACAACACATCAAATAATGCTGCAGCAGACGATAAAACTCCCGCTGATGACAAGGGCTCTGAAAATGCAGATTCAGGCAAAAAGCTTTCAGATAAAGAAGTTGTTGATTTGTATAAAAAAGCAGTTAATGCTGCAAGAACAAAATCAACTTCCGTTGTTCGCGTTAAAGATGGTGCTATCAACTACAAAGGCATCGTTGAAGCAGGTAAGCTTTCTGGCACAGCAAGCACCTTGATGGGTATGTTTATGGCAGATGGCCCCGATGCTATTCAGGCTAAAAACGAAGCTTGGGAAAAAGAAAAACTTCCCGATGCAAGTGCTCTTACTGTAAACGGTCTTCAGAAGATTTCTTATGAAGAAAAAGACGGTAAATATATAGTTACTCTTATTGCAAAAAATGCAAGCAACCCCAAAGCGGGTGGCGACGGTGTTGGTGCAATCGCAGGTGTTATCGAGGAATCTCAGATTACAGGTGCTATCGGTTCAGTTCCCGGTCTTACACTTGAAGGTATCAGCATTGATTATGAAAATGTAACAACTGTTGCAACCATTGATAAAGCTACAGGTAATCTTGTTGCTCTTAATCTTGATGCACCTTGTGTTCTTAATATCGGTTATGCAAAGGTTCCGCTTCTCGGCGAAGTTAACAATGCAAAAGTTGGTATTCAGGTTATCACAGAATACACAGTTGCTTATTAATCAGAAAATACATAATAAAAACAGCGTCCTTGAGACGCTGTTTTTTAATCTGTAAAGGATTTATATATTATGGTTGATGTAATAGATTCTCAAAAGATATTTAATCTTTTGAATGAGGAATTTAAAGGTAAAATAAAAATCGAGGTTCTGGATAAGGTAACCTCAACAAATACCCTCGTTCGTAAAAAGGCAAACGAATGTAGCGAAGGGTTAGTTATTGTTGCGGGGGAGCAGACCGCAGGTCGTGGCAGAATGGGACGCTCTTTTTTTTCTCCCGGAGATTCAGGTGTTTATATGAGTCTGCTTTTAAAGCCACAAATAAAGCCTGAGGATGCGGTGCAGATAACAACTGCCGCTGCGGTAAGTGTTTGTAAGGCGTTGGAGCATTTGGGCGTTTACGATTCAAAAATCAAATGGGTAAATGACATATATATAGGTAATAAGAAGGTTTGCGGAATATTGACCGAATCCAGCTTTAACTCCGAGAGTGGTATGCTTGATTTTGCAGTTCTCGGTGTTGGAATAAATATTTATGAATCCGAAGATGGTTTCCCTGCTGAAATAAAAGATATTGCAGGGGCAGTTTTTTCAAACAAACGAGAAGATTTGCGGAATAAGTTTATTGCAGAATTTATTAATGAGTTTTTGGGGTATTATATTGAGCTTTCTTCAAAAAAACATATGAAAGAATATAAGGAAAAAAGCTTTGTTTTAGGAGAAAAAATTAATATAATTCAAGGCGAAAATATAAGAACAGGAAAAGCAATAGATATTGATGAAAATTGCAATCTGATAGTGGAAATGCCTGATGGTGTAACAGAAAAATTATATTCAGGTGAAATATCAATCCGTCTATAATAAAAATTATTCATTTTCAACAATAAATACCCCTCCAAAATTGTCATAGTATATGTGTAAAAATTTCTCAATACTATTGCAATTGAAAGAATTGTGTGGTAAAATCAGTTTGTATATATGGTAGTGTACTGTCGTTAGGTGTATACTATCCTATCTTTTAGGAGGATTAATATGAAAGCAACAAAGAAAATTGTTAGTGTTATCTTAGCAATAACTCTTGCGGTTGTAGCTTTTGTAATGCCTGTTAGTGCTGCAAAGGTTTACCCTCTTGTTATTGTTGATGGTATCTTCTCAACTCCCTTGTACAAAAATGTAGGTACAGCGGATGAAGCTCCCGCTTTTGCTACTGATGATGCAGCTCTTGAAGAAATGATTAAAGAGGTTCTTGGCTCATTTATCGGCGGTTGCATTAATTATGGTGTAGCCAAAAAGGACTATAATGCATTTGCAGACAAGTTCTATCCCGTAGTTAATAAGTATATCGAGCCCATCGGCTTCAATCCTGACGGTACTCCCGTTGATGCTACTGTTGGCTTCGTTCAGAATGATAAGCCTATGTCAGAATATACAGATGAAGAAAAAGCAGGTCTTTCCGTATTTGCTCAGGCTTATGCTGAAGAATTTGGTGAAGAAAATGTTTATAACTTCTGCTATGACTGGCGTATTTCTCCCATTGATTCTGCTGTAGCTTTGGATGAGTATATCCAGAATATTCAGGAAGACCTTGGTGTTAAAAAGGTTAATGTTGTTGCTCACAGCATGGGTGCTAATGTAGTTCTTTCTTACCTTTATGAATTTGGTAGCAAGAGCATCAATAATTTGGTTTTCTCTGCTCCCGCATGGCAGGGAACAAGCCTCGCAGGTAACATTGCTATAAACAATATCGAATTTGATATGTTCACAGTAGAAAACTATCTCGTTCAGATGGCTAATGTTAGCGCTACAACTCATATTACTGCTTTCATAATTTCATATATCGCAACTTATGACGGACTTTCAAAAGAATATTTCGGCGACATCAATAAAGCTGTTGCAGGTATTCTTCCTCGTCTTTACACAGATACAGTTATTCCTTACATCGCAGGTATGCCCGGCTTCTGGAGTCTTCTTCCCGCTGAAGATTACGAAGCAGGTAAAGAGTTCCTCTTCCCCGAAGGAATGGATGCAGCTCTTGAAGCAAAGGTTGATGCATATAAAGAA
This sequence comes from Acutalibacteraceae bacterium, assembly GCA_045594685.1. Classification (GTDB taxonomy): domain Bacteria; phylum Bacillota; class Clostridia; order Oscillospirales; family Acutalibacteraceae; genus DTU089. The sequence goes on from JAZNYZ010000013.1 coordinate 205,614, forward strand.
ATCCAGGCAAATGCAAAAGTTATAATTGAAAATGCTATGGATAAGGGAATGAATTTTGGTATCGTTGTTGGTTACAACTGCCAGATGATTCCGATTAGCGATGAATATGAACAGAGCGACACAATCATTGATGTTAAATATGCAAGTGGTGGTGCAACTTGTTCAAAATACCTTCAGGCTTTTGATGATTGGACCAATATCTACAATCAGGCAGTAAAAGACGGTCACAACCATGTTTCTTGGGATTACAAGGTTGATGCTTCAACATGTATGTTCCCCGAACAGACTTGGTTCTACAAAAACTTACAGCACAATGGACATAACGTTGATTACGGCACAACAGATATTGTTATCTGGCTTCTCGGTGCAGAAGAACAGTATGATGTTTTCACAGATACAGAAAACTATCCTCAGTTCTCACTTTTCAACACATACAAGAGAAAAGTTACTCCTGTTAGCATTGATGGTATTATAGGTGACCTTGATGATAGCGGTGCTATCACAACTTTGGATGCAAGACACGCTCTTAAAGTTGCTGCAGGTCAGAAAAAGGTTGATGATGACCACCTTATCATCGGCGATATCGACGAGGATGGCGATATCACAACTGACGATGCAAGAGATATTCTTGCAATGGCTGCAGGTATTGATTTCTAAATAAAACTTATAAAGACCTTACTCATTGAGTAGGGTCTTTTTTCTTGGTTTAGGTGAATTGTAACGGAAATGTAATTGCAATGCGCAACATAGTATGATATAATTACTGTATATAATTATATTCAATTAGAAGCGTGATTGTTATGAGTGAAAAAATGACAAAAAAAGATAATGTTTTACAAGCATTAAAATTTGCCGCCTTTTCTGCTTCTGCAGGAGTTATTCAGGTTGTAACGTTTACATTACTTAATGAATTGCTTCCTCAAACAGGAAGTGCAAATGCAGTTGCACAATGGTTTTTTAATTCTGAATATGGTGCAAGTTATCTTATGGCGTTAATATGCTCTGTGCTTTGGAACTTTACCTTTAACAGAAAATTTACTTTTAAATCTGCAACTAATATTCCCGTTGCTATGCTTAAGGTTTTCGGATTTTATTGTGTATTTACACCTGTTTCAGTTATTCTCGGTGAAATGGTTGTCCAAAGAACAACATGGGAATTTGCAGAATACATTATTTTAGGTGTAACGATGATTACCAATATGGTTACAGAGTTTTTATTCTGCCGTTTCTTTGTGTATAAGGATAGTATGAATACAGCTAAGGAAAAGGATAAAGCAAATGCCTGATATAAAAAATACAGAAAAAGTAAGAATTTGTTCTGTTTCAAGAAAATGCGGCGGATGTCAGTTGATGAATTTAACATACCCTGAACAATTAAAATTCAAACAGGCAAAAGTGGTTAAGTTATTAGGTGGCTTTCATAGAGTTAATTCAATAATTGGCATGGAAAACCCATTCCATTACAGGAACAAAGTTCAAGCGGCTTTTGGCAGAACTCGTGGCGGTGAAATAATTTCAGGTGTGTACCAATCAAGCACCCATAATATTGTAAAAACAGAATCTTGCCTTATTGAAGATGAAAAGGCAGATGAAATCATTCTAACAGTCAGAAAACTTATCAAAGATTTCAAGCTTACCGTGTTTGATGAGAAAAAAGGAAATGGTTTTCTTCGCCATGTGCTTGTAAAAAGAGGCTTTGAAACAAATGAGATTATGGTGGTTCTTGTAACAGGCACAGGAATTTTTCCATCAAAAAATAACTTTATAAAAGAACTTTTGAAAATTCATCCTGAGATTACAACTATAGTTCAAAATATAAATAACAAATTTACAAGTATGGTATTAGGAGAAAAAGAAACTGTTCTTTACGGAAATGGATATATCGAAGATGTTTTGTGCGGTTGCACATTCAGAATTTCTCCCAAATCATTTTATCAGATTAACCCTGTTCAAACTGAAATACTTTATGGCAAAGCAATTGAATTTGCAGGACTTTCCGGAAAAGAAAAGGTCATTGATGCCTATTGCGGAATAGGTACAATCGGTATTGTTGCATCAAAAAATGCAGGCGAAGTAATTGGTTGCGAGCTTAATCCCGATGCAGTAAGAGATGCAAAGATAAATGCTAAAATTAACAGTGTTGAAAATATAAAGTTTGTTTGTGCAGATGCAGGGGAATTTATGCTGGGAATGAGAGAGCATAAAGAAAAATGCGATGTTCTGTTTATGGATCCGCCCAGAGCAGGAAGCGATAAAAAGTTTCTCTCTTGTGCTGTTGCCTTATCGCCCGAGAAAATAGTTTATATTTCCTGTAATCCTGAAACTCAGCAAAGAGATTTATATTATCTCATAAAGAATGGTTATAAAGTTAAAAAAATACAACCCGTTGATATGTTTCCATATACGGCTCATGTAGAGACTGTTGTGCTTCTATCCATAAAATAAAAGCTGGAGGAATGAGCTATGAAAGATTACGATATAATTTTTAATAGTGAAGATGATATAGGCTATAAAAGCTTTCAATTAGCAACAGGATATATTTCTTCCACAAAAATTCTTTTTGAAAAAGAAAAAATAGTTGCGAAAATTGAAGCTAAAGGTCATATTGATTTTTTTGACTTTGAAGATATTCTGCTTGCGTCTTTTGAAATTCCTGCGCAAACAGGTGGCAAAGAAACCTATAATGAGGTTATGTGCGGAGCAGAAGAAAATACAGTGATATTAAAATTCCCTATTGTAGAATGGATTGATAACTATCCCAATTGCGATGGCGAACATGACAGGTGGGATACAGTAACTATAGGTTACAATACCTTAAAATTCAACTACAAAACCAAAGAGTATATATTGAATTGAATTTAAGAAATAATGTGAAAAGAAGGTGAAATTATGGAAGGTTTATTATATTGCACATTGAATATTTTTTGTATTGCAATTCTCGGAACAATTCTTGGGCGTATCTTTACAAGCTCTGATAAACGAGTTTCGCAGGTTACATATTCTTGGTTTATAATTTCATCTATAATTTTATGTTCAAGCGATTTGTTCTGGGGGATAATTGATTTTTCCTATCAATGGCAGTTTTCAGAAGCTTTTGATTTTGCGGTAAACAGTATTTATCACGTGTTTACAATAGTTGTTTCATATTTATGGTTTTTGTATGCCGAAAGCGAACAAGAGTCAAGAACAATAAGTACGAAAATTGGCTGGAGTATCAGTATGATACCGTTGTTGGTGGATATTGTTCTGATTCTCAGCTCTTATAAATTTGACTCTGTTTTCCGCATCAGTAGCGCAGGAGAATATGAACGAGGCAGGTTATATGAAGTTCATATTTTGATTTGCTTTTTCTACATTATTTTTACATCAATAAAGGCTTTTGTAAGGTCTTTCCGCAAAGATAATTACATGATAAGAAATAAACTCAGAAATATTGCTTCCTTCTGTGTGTTCCCGTTAATTGCAGGTGTTTTGCAGGTTCTCTTTGTTGGTTCACCGATGATAAGTGCAGGCGTTACATTTGCAAGTCTTCAAGTGTATGTAAGCTCCCGTGAACAGTTGATTTCTGTTGACCCTCTTACAAAATTGAATAATCGTATGGAAATGGTGCGTTATCTTGATAACAAGATGAAAAACAGAAGTCCGGGCAAAGAGTTGTATTTGTTTATTATGGACTTGGATTACTTCAAGAAAATAAATGATAAATATGGTCATATTGAGGGTGATACAGCGATTACAATAGTTGCAGATGCACTTAAAAATATAGTAAGAAAAACCAATTTCTTTGTTTGCAGATATGGCGGAGATGAATTTGTTTTAATCGGTGAAGTTAAACCGGATTTCAACCCGGGTGATTTCCGTGAGAAAATAAATGAAGCTCTCAAAGAAGAACAAGAAAAGAATTGCAAGGAATATACTTTGCATATGAGCATAGGATATTTTAAATATACCCCTGATATCCATAGCGTTGCGGAGTTTGTTTCTGCTGCAGATAAATATCTTTATAAGCAAAAAGGGGACAGGTTGTTAAAACGCTCTCAGAAGGAGCAAGGTGAAATTTTTTCGGATGAAATTGATTTTAAATCCGAGAAAAAATCTGAGAGAAAAGTTGTTAAAAAAGCAGAAAAGCTTTTGACAAAAAAAGAAGATAAAAAGCAAGAAAGCAAAACGATTCAATGATTGTTTTGTGTGCAATGGAGTGATACAAATGATAAAGGTAGGCCTTTACGGCTACGGCAACATCGCAAAAGGTGTTGAATGTGCCGTAAAACAGAACAAAGATATGAAAGTTACTTGTGTTTTCACAAGAAGAAATCCTGAAACTGTTGAAACTATTTCGGGAGCAAAGGTTTACAAAACAGATGATATTTTGAATCATAAGGATGATATAGATGTTCTTGTAATGTGTGGCGGTAGTGCAACAGATTTGCCTGAGCAAACGCCTGCTATGGCAGAGCATTTCAATGTTGTTGATAGCTTTGATACACATAAAAGGATTCCTGAGCATTTCAGTAATGTTGATGCTGCGGCAAAAAATGGAGGCAAAATCGGCATCATTTCTGTTGGTTGGGACCCGGGTATGTTTTCACTTAACAGACTTTACGGAAGCTGCATTCTTCCCGATGGTGCAGATTATACCTTCTGGGGTAAGGGAGTGAGTCAGGGTCATAGTGATGCTATAAGAAGAATTGATGGCGTTGTTGATGCAAGGCAATATACAATTCCTGTTGAAGAAGCTCTTGCTGCAGTAAGAAGCGGTTCTGAACCTAAGCTTACCGCAAGGCAGAAGCATACAAGAGAATGCTTTGTTGTGGCTCAAGAGGGTGCAGACCTTGAAAAAATAAAAAATGAAATAGTAACTATGAAAAACTATTTTGATGAATACGACACAACAGTAAACTTTATTTCGCAGGAAGAGTTAGACCGCGACCATAAGGGTATTCCTCACGGTGGTTTTGTTATCAGAACAGGTAGAACAGGAAAAGACCTTGAGCATAATCACGTTATTGAATACAGCCTTAAGCTTGATTCAAACCCTGAATTTACTTCAAGTGTTATTGTTGCATTTGTAAGAGCTGCATACAGACTTAATAAAGAAGGTCAGAGCGGTTGCAAAACTGTTTTTGATATTCCCCCTGCATACCTTTCTGCAAAAAGCGGTGAGGAATTAAGAAAAGAAATGCTTTAATGAAAATCAAACCCATAAAGCTTTTGTATCCTCAAAGGTGTAGATTTTGCAATAATGTTATTGATATTCGCCGTGTAATTTGCCATACCTGCGAAAACACCTTGCAGAAAATTGAGGGCGATATTTGCAATTTGTGTGGTGCGAGCGTTGGTGACTGCAATTGCAATCATAAAAAGCATTATTATAAATATATTTGCGCTCCTTTTTATTACGAAGGTGCCGCAAGCCGAGCAATTTGGAGATTTAAGTTCCGTGATGCAACGGAATTATCCGTTGTTTTTGCAGAAGATATGGCAGAGTGCTTTAATAATCATTACAATGGTTATGACTTCGATTTGTGCACCTTTGTGCCATCTTCAAAGGAATCCATAAAAAAGAGAGGCTATAATCAGGCAGAGCTTCTTGCAAAGGATTTTTGTAAATTAACAAATATAGAGTGCAAAGAATTGTTGTTAAAAACAAAAGAAACTAAGACTCAGCACGATTTAATAAGCGTGGAGCGAAGCGGTAATCTTGCAGGTGCTATTGAGGTTAATTTTGATGTTGATTTAGAGAATAAACGTATTCTTCTTATAGACGATATAAAAACCACCGGCTCAACTCTCAACGAATGTGCCAAAATGCTTTTAATAGGCGGTGCGTCAGAGGTCTTCTGCTTAACCGTTGCTATTACTAATAAATGAAATTCGGTCAATCACAAACTCTGGTGAATTTGTGATTGACCGAATATTTTATATATCTTTCTCTTCCAAAAACGCCTTCAAAGCTGAATAGCGTTTAGCTTTCTTATCATTAAAAGTCATATATTGAATTTGCTCTGCAGAACCAACGGTTATGAGCATATCCTTTGCTCTTGTAACTGCGGTGTAGAGCAGGTTTCTGTATGCTAAATTTGGCACAAGAGAGATTACGGGAAGAACAACTGCTTTGAACTCACTGCCTTGACTTTTATGGACAGTTATAGCATAAGCCAGTTCAATTTCCGTTAAGCTTTCGGCAGGAAGAGTTGCTTCTCTTCCTTCAAAATCTATTTCAACAGTAGAGGATTTTGCATCAATATTTTTAAGAATACCAATATCGCCATTGAAAATTCCGTGACCTTTATCATCCTTGCTTTCCCACTCAATATTGTAATTGTTTTTCACCTGCATAACCTTATCACCTGTGCGGAAAACCTGACCCGCAATAGTGATTTCCCCTTTGCTTTTGTCCGGTGGATTAAGAGCATTTTGCAAAAGTCGGTTAAGGTTTTGAGTGCCTGTTTCACCTTTTTTAGATGGACAGATAACCTGAATATCGGAGAGGGCATTCCATCCGTAAGCATTGGGTAAACGCTCACTGCAAAGGCTGACAACAGTCTGAGCAGATAAAAAGGTATTAGGTCTTTCCATATGAAAAAAGTCTTTTCCGTCATTTGTTAAGTCGGGCATTTCACCGTTAACTATTTTATGAGCATTGGTTATGATTTTACTTTCCAATGCCTGACGGAAAACCTGAGTCAAGCAAACTACGGGGAGCTTTTCAGAAAGGATTAAATCCTGAAGAACATTACCCGAACCCACGGGTGGTAGCTGGTCGCTGTCACCAACAAGAATAAGACGACAACCTAGTGGCAGTGCTTCAAGAAGATGGGAAAAAAGGTGGATATCAATCATTGAAAGCTCATCAAGAATAAGAGCATTGCAGTCAAGAGGGTTTTCAATATTTCTACGGAAATAGGGCTTGTCGTCTTCATCCCATTCAACCTCTAACAGACGGTGAATGGTTTTAGCCTCCATTCCCGTTACCTCGCTCATTCTTTTGGCGGCTCTGCCCGTTGGGGCGGCAAGGGCAATATCAAGGTTCTGGTATTCGAAAATATTTATAATACCCTTAATTGTGGTGGTTTTACCTGTACCGGGACCGCCCGTTAAAACAAGAAGTCCTTTTTTAGCTGCAGTGGCAATGGCAATTCGTTGCTGTTCCTCATATTTGATTTGGTTGATGTTTTCAATTTCGTCAATCCAATCAGCAAGTCTTGGTGCACCTTGTGGCGGAAAATTAGCTATTATATCAACTCTGTCTGCAATTTTCTTTTCTGCATTATATGAAGAGGGAAGAAAAACAAACTCTTTTCCGTCAATAATGTGCATTTTCAGTTGACCGGTGGTTGTTAATTTATCAATAGCGATATCAATTTCGTCCTGAGAAACTGAAAGCAATTCCGAGCAAGGCTTTAAGAGCTTTTCTCTGGGGATGCAGGTGTGTCCGCGTGAAACGGAATTGTGCCTTACAACGTGAACAATCCCCTCGCTTATTCTGTAGTCGGGTAAGGGCTTTTGGGGGAGCTTCTCTTCAATCATTTCGGCTCTTTCAAAGGTGATACCAATACTCAATCCACAAAGTATGTATGGGTTTTCTTCAACTTTTGTAACAGCGTTTATTCCTAATTTTCTGAATATTTTAATACATTCAGACGGCGAAAAACCATATTTTTCGAGACCTAACATAACAGTTCGCATAGCATACTGCTTTTTGAATTCTTCACCGATGTTTTTTGCCTGTTCTTCGGAAATGCCTTTAATTGAAGCAAGTCTTTCGGGTGATGTATCGAGAATATCAAGAGTTTCAGCACCGAATTTTTCAACAATGCTCATAGCCTTTTTCGGACCTATTCCGCGAATAATGCCGGATGCCAGATATTTATAAATCTGTTCTGTTGTTTCGGGCATACAGCGAGAAAAGGCAGTCACTTTAAACTGCCTGCCGAATGACTGATGTATTATAAAGCTACCTGTAAGTGTAACGGTTTCACCGGCACTTACACCGGGCATAACGCCAACAGCAGTGAAATAATCATCATCCATAGAAACATCCATAACTGTAAAGCCGTTTGTGTCATTCTGAAACGTGATTTCTTCAACCGTGGCGGTTATTTGTTCTTCTTGGAAATTCATTGATAACTCCTAAGTTCGATTTATTACATCTTAACATATTATAAGAAATTTTAGAATATATTTTTCAAAATAATTGAAAAGAATGTGGAGGTATGGTAATATTATCTTGTACATTTTTTCCAATGGAGGAATAAAAAATGAAGTATATTATAGACAAAATTAACCATTGTAATTTTAAAACGGTTGAATTGGGGAGATTAGCTCCCAGAGCTTATGCAATTCCACATTCAAAGCTTAAAGATGCTAAAAAAGCAGATTATAAAACCGAGCGTTACAACAGCGATATTGTAACCGTTCTTTCAGGTGAATGGGAGTTTAAATATTATAAGAAAAAATCGAAGCTTCCTGCAACTCTTGATACAAGCAGAGTGAAATTTGATAAGGTTAATGTGCCTTGCACCTGGCAGAGAACCGGCTATGAAGAGCCTGCATATATTAACTGTCCTTATGGTTTTGACCCGAGAGCCTTCGGACTTCCCAAAGGTGAGGGTGTAAAACCACCGGAGCTTCCCGAGGATTTTTCCTGCGGTATTTATCGTAAATTTGTGAATATTTCCGATAAAACAAAAAATTATATACTTACATTTTTAGGTGTTACTCCTTGCGTTGATTTATACATTAACGGCATTTTTGTAGGTTATGGTGAGGGGGCTCACAACTCCTATGAGTTTGATATCACCGATTTTCTCAAAGAGGGTGACAACGAAATTATTGTTGTTGTTTATAAATGGTGTACAGGCTCATATCTTGAGGCTCAGGATATGTTCAGAGAAAACGGTATTTTCCGTGATGTTCTTCTTTATACCTACGAGAAAACATATATCAATGATTTTCAGGCAATAGCAAAGAAAAAAGGTAAAAAGTATAATCTCCAGATTGAAACAGAGCTTAAAGGTTCGCTTAAAGGGGCATCTGTTAAAGCCACACTTTATGACGGTAAAGATGTTTTAGCAGAAGAAACGGTTGAGGGTCAAAAGAAAAATTCAATTACCTTTAAAGGGCTTGATGTTGAGGAGTGGAGTGCAGAAATTCCTCGCCTTTATGAGCTTTTCATCACTCTTTACAACGGCAAAAAAGAGGTTATGACAATACGTCAGTATGTTGGCTTCAAAAGCATTGAAATCAAAGATGCAGTTTTCTATTTCAACGGCAAAAAGATCAAGCTTAAAGGCGTTAACCACCACGATACCCATCAGACCAAAGGCTACGCAATGGGCTTTGAGGACCTTATAAAAGATGTTGAACTTATGAAAGAGTTTAATGTTAACTGTGTCCGTACATCTCATTATCCTCCGGACCCATTCTTCCTTGAGCTTTGCGACCACTATGGTCTTTACTGTGTTGACGAAGCAGATATCGAGACTCACGGTATCTGGGATTTAGGCTGTGAAGGTGGTACAATAAGCCACGATTTAAAATGGGCACCCAGATACACGGATAGAGTAAGAAGAATGTATTTCCGTGACAGAACTCATCCCTCAATTATTATGTGGAGCTTGGGTAATGAATCATGGGGTTATAAATGCCACGATAAATGCTACAAAATGCTTAAGGATTTGGGCACAGATATTCCTGTTCATTACGAGGGCGTTTGCCGTACAAAGCGTTATCACTATGACGTGTTCTCCGAAATGTACACTCATCAGGACGACCTCAAAAAAATCCGTGACAGAAAACGCGGTAAACAGTACAAGGAAGTTCCTTTCTATCTTTGTGAATACTGTCACGCTATGGGTGTTGGACCGGGTGCATTAGAAGAATATATGCAGCTTTTCTATTCCGATGATATTTTTATGGGTGGCTGTATCTGGGAATGGGCAGACCATTCTGTGCTTCACGATGGTAGCGATAAATATAAATATCAATATACCTACGGCGGTGACCACGGCGAGCTTCTCCACGATGGCTGCTTCTGCGTTGATGGTCTTTTTTACCCCGACCGCACACCCCACACAGGTGCTTACGAAATGAAAAACTGCTACAGACCTTTAAGAGTTCGCAGACTTTCTGGCAATAAGCTTACAATTGTTAATACTAACCGATTCTTGTCCTCTTCAAATATTGAAGTGTATTGGGAAGTTCAGGGAAATGGTGTCACTCTTAAATGCGGTAGCTTCAGTACAGATATTGCACCCGAAAAAGATGCAACATACAAACTTGATTTGCCGAAAGTTGATTATGATAAAAACACATATCTTAATCTCACATATCTTGATGGTGATTTTGAAATTGCAAGTGAACAGTTAACACTTTCTGAAGCACCGTTCATTCAGCCCTCTCTTGAAATGGGCAAGGTTTCAATTGCTTCTGATGGTGAAAAGCTTACTGTTAAATATGAAAACGGCTCAATTGAATTCTCCGAGGAAACAGGCGAAATGGTTTCCTATAAAGCAAACGGAGTTCAGGTGCTTAATAAAGAGCCTGCTTCTCATAAAGGCTTCATTCTTAACCTTTCAAGAGCGTATGTTGATAACGACCGTTGGATTATTGAGGATTGGGAAAAGCATAACCTTGTTGACCCGAAAATCGTTCTTGAGGATATGAGCGCAGAGGTTAAATCGGGTGTGGCATCTGTCAGCCAATATATTACTGTTCACGGCAAAGAAGATATTCTCTTTAATGCAAACATTCTCTATATCATCGGTGCAAACGGCGTTGTTGATATTGAGGTTGCGATTGCTCCCGATAAGGACAGTAAAGAACAATTCTATGATTTACCCGCTCTTGGTCTTACATTTGAAGCTGATAAGAAATTTAACGAAATTGAATATTTCGGCAGAGGCGAAAAGGAAAACTACAACGATTTTAACGCTCACGCACCAATTGGTCTATACACTGCAAAAGTTGCGGATGAGCACGAGCCTTATATTCGTCCTCAGGATAACTCCAACCACTCCGATGTTTCTTACCTCAAATTAAAGAGTGAAAAGGGCGAAGAAATCCTTATTTATTCCGATAAGAGATTTGATTTCAATGTTCATAACTATACTCAGGCTCTTCTTCAGAAAGCAGACCACAGAGAAGATATTTACGACCAGAAAACAACCTTCGTGACTCTCAATGGTTATACAAAGGGTACAGGTACAGGCAGTTGCGGTCCTGCAACTCTTCCCGAGTACAGCATTGACGCTTCTAAGGAACATACATTTAACTTTATAATTGCTCCCCGTAAAAGTGAGAAATAAGGTGTACTATGGAACAAAGATATGAAAAAATAAGTTTTTCTCACAAGCTTTTTAAAAATATTATCTCTCTTCGCCGTGAAGTTTTTTGCGGCGAGGAGGGTGAGAAACCTTCATTTATTAAAGATAGCCGTGATGAAAAGGGCTTTCACATTGTTTGTGCAATAGGTGATGAGCTTTTAGGCTGCGGTAGCCTTTATGACAAGGGAAACGGTGAATTTGAAATTTCAAAAATTGCAGTCAGCAAGGATTACAGAAAGTTCAATATCGGTAGCAATATTTTAAAGGACTTGAAAAAAACTGCTGTCGAAAACGGTGCGAAAAGCATTGTTGGTGAAAGCAGAGCAGAAGCTCTTGATTTCTTCACCAAAAACGGCTTCCCTTATGAAAATATTGCATTTGAAAAAGACGGCAAAAGATATATAAAATATAATCTTAATCTTGTTTTTGAAGGTGCAGATTGGGTCGAATTCAATGATACCGAAGCGGTTATCGTCCGTTGCGATTTTGATTTGGAAAAGAAAATTCCTGCAGAGCTTTTTGTTACGGGTCTTGGCTACTGTAATATTTATATCAACGGCAAAAGCATAAGCGATAAGGTGCTTTCACCTGCATGGACAAACTTTGATTTTATGGATACTGCAAGTATGGCTTACCCTATATTTGACAAAATGACCTACAGAATTCTTTACGAAAGAATTGATGTTTCAAGGTTCCTCAAAAAAGGCAAAAATACAATCGTTTTCCATATCGGTGGCGGCTGGTATGCTCAGCACGAATGCCCCAATGAAGGTGTTAAATGCTACGGAAACGGAAACCTTAAGCTTTGCTTCAAGCTTTCTCAGGGAGATAAGATTATTGCAAAAAGTGATAGTAATCTTAAATATATTAAATCCTATGTTCAAAGAGCAAGTGTTTACTATGGCGAGGACCAGGATTCAAGAATTGGTTACTATGATTTTTCTGATGTTTCCTATTCAACAGAATGCTGGAAAATTTCACAGGTTATATCTGCACCTGTTTCTGTTCTTAATGAAGCGGATTTCACTCCCGACAGAATAATAAGAAAACTTAAACCAAAGTGCATTTATAAAAAAGGCGATTATGCAATTTATGACGTTGGCGAAAATGTTGCAGGATACCCTGTTGTAGAGTTTATTGAGGATGCATATACAGGTGAAAGCTGTACTATGCGCTTTGCAGAGGAATTGAACGAAAATGGCGCACTTGCTTTTCATTCTGCAGGCGGCGAGTTCCGTATGCAGAAGGATACATATATTTATGATAATAAATGTAAAGTTTTTCATCCTCAGTTTACTTGGCACGGAGCAAGGTATTTTGATGTTCTCGGCAGAGTGAATGTTAAAGAATATAGAGTTGTTCATACGGATTTGAAACCCATTGTTAAGTTCAAATCCTCAAATGAAACTCTACAATGGATTTTTGATGCTTATATAAGAACACAGAATTCAAATATTCACGGTTGTGTTCCCTCGGACTGTCCACACAGGGAAAGACTTGGCTACACAGGTGACGGACAGCTTACAGCAAATGTGGTTATGACCTGCTTTGATGCGGAGAGTATGTACCGCAAGTGGATAAGAGATATTGCAGACTGCCAGGACATTTTCAATGGCCACGTTCAGCATACCGCACCGTTCTACGGTGGTGGTGGCGGTCCCGGTGGCTGGGGCGGTGCAATGGTAATTGTGCCCTATGCTTTCTATAAGCATTATGGTGACAAGGAATTGCTTGAAACCTATTACCCCAATATGCTCAGATATCTTGACTATCTCGAAAACCATAGTGAAAAAGGCTTGGTAATCAGAGAAGAAAAGGGTGGCTGGTGTTTAGGTGACTGGTGTTCACCAAAGGACAGAAATCTTATTCCCGAACCCTTTGTAAATACCTATTTCTACCTTAAAACCCTTAAAATGACAATTGAGATTGCAGATATTATCGGCAAACCCAATAAAGAGCTTAAGGCTCGTTATGAAAAAGTTAAGAAGGCATTTCTTGATAAGTACTATGATAAGAAAACAGGCACCTTCTATAAATCTACCGAGGCTTGCGATGCCTATGGTTACGATTTAGGTTTAGGTAACGAAAAAACTCTCAAAGCAATCGTAGATAAATACGAAAAGCTGGGAGAGTTTGATACGGGTATTTTCGGAACAGATATTCTTATAAGAACTCTTTGCGAAAACGGTCATAAGGACTTAGCTTTCAGGCTTCTTACCAGCGAGAAAGAAAACACTTTCTACAATATGAAAAAACACGGTGCAACAACCCTTTGGGAAAACTGGGATGGGGCACATTCCCACTCTCACCCCATGTTTGGTGCGGTTGTGGAATACTTAGTAAAATACTTTAATGAGGCATAAACAAGTGACCCTATCAACATTTTCATAAAATGTTGATAGGGTCACAGTCATTTTATCTTATGTTTCCGCTTTCTATAGCAGATTTTTTTACTGCTTCTGCAATTTCAAAAGCAACGCTTCTGTCAAGAGCGGAAGGGATTATGTTTTCTTCATTAAGTTCATTTTCGGGAATGTGATTTGCAAGAGCATAGGCGGCGGCAAGCTTCATTTCTTCAGTTATTGCCGTTGCTCCGCAATCAAGAGCACCTCTGAAAATTCCGGGGAAAACAAGAACATTGTTAATCTGATTTGGAAAATCCGAACGGCCTGTTCCAACAACCTTTGCTCCTGCTTCTTTTGCTTTATCGGGCATAATCTCGGGGATGGGATTTGCCATTGCAAAAACAATTGCATCGGAGTTCATTGATTTAACCATTTCTTCTGAAAGAATATTCGGTGCAGAAACCCCAACAAAAACATCTGCATTTTTAATTGCAATATCTAAACCGCCGGTAAGCTTTTCGGGGTTAGTTGTTCTTGCAAGGTTCTGCCTTTCTTCTCCCAAAAACTCATCATTTTCGTCAATGATTCCGCGTTTGTCAACAAGTACCATATTTTGTGCCCCTGCAGCTATAAGCATTTTAGAAATTGCAGTACCTGCCGCACCGAGACCGTTAACAACGACTTTTACATTTTTGATATCCTTTTTAACCACTTTAAGAGCATTGAGAACACCTGCTAAAACAACAACTGCTGTTCCGTGCTGGTCATCGTGGAAAATGGGAATATCACAAATTTCCTTAAGCTTCTTTTCAATTTCAAAGCATCTTGGAGCGGCAATATCTTCAAGGTTGATACCACCAAAGCTACCTGAAAGAAGATAAATTGTTCTTACAATTTCATCAACATCTTTTGACTTGATGCAAAGGGGAAAAGCATCCACATCTGCAAACTTTTTGAAAAGAGCGCATTTACCTTCCATAACGGGCATTCCTGCCTCAGGACCGATATCACCAAGACCTAAAACTGCAGTTCCGTCAGTTACAACTGCTACAAGATTATTTCTCCTTGTAAGCTCAAAGGATTTATTAACATCATCCTTTATAACAAGACAAGCCTCGGCAACACCGGGGGTGTATGCCAAAGCCATATCTTCTCTTGTTTCAACAGGGCAACGGGCAATAACTTCGATTTTTCCGTTCCACCCGTAATGCTTTTTTAATGAAGTTTCTTTAATGTCCATAGTTATTATTCTTTGTTTGCCTGCATTTTAAGATATGCGTTAATGAAGCCGTCAAGATCGCCATCCATAACGGCATTAATGTTACCGTTTTCAAAGCTTGTTCTGTGGTCTTTTGCAAGGGTATAGGGCATAAACACATAAGAACGAATCTGGCTACCCCAGGCAATTTCTTTCTGAACGCCTTTAATATCACTGATTTTATCAAGATGCTCGCGTTCTTTGATTTCAATAAGCTTTGATTTAAGCATACGCATTGCAACCTCACGGTTCTGATGCTGGCTTCTTTCAACCTGACAGGAGCAAACAATACCTGTGGGGATATGAGTAAGACGAACAGCGGAAGAGGTTTTATTAACCTTCTGACCGCCTGCACCTGATGAACGATAAACGTCCATTTTGATGTCTTCAGGTGCGATTTCAACTTCTATACTATCGTCAATTTCTGGCATAACCTCAAGAGATGCGAATGAAGTGTGTCTTCTTCCGGATGCGTCAAAGGGAGAAACACGAACAAGTCTGTGAATACCGCTTTCGCTCTTCATATAGCCGTAAGCATTTTCGCCCTCAATAAGAATAACCGCAGATTTAAGACCTGCTTCATCACCATCAAGGTAGTCAAGAGTTGAAACCTTGAAGCCATGACGCTCGCCCCAACGGTTATACATACGGAAAAGCATTTGTGCCCAGTCCTGAGCCTCTGTTCCGCCTGCACCTGCGTGGAAAGTGAGAATAGCGTTATTTTTATCATATTCACCTGTAAGAAGAGTTGAAAGAGTCATAGCATCAAGAGCTGTGATAAATCCATCAACACCCTCGCGACATTCATCGAAAAGGCTTTCATCCTCTTCCTCATTAGCAAGCTCAATAAGAGTTAATGTGTCATCAAAAACACCGCAAAGGTCATCATAAGCCTTGATTTTGTTTTTGAGAGCAGCCATGTGCTGAGTGATTTTCTGTGAACGCTGAATATCATCCCAAAAACCGTCCTTTGCACTTTCTGCTTCAAGCTCAGCAACTTCATCTTTCATTTTCTGAAGACCGAGAGCTTCTGCAAGGTCTTTTAATTTGTCCTCGTAAGAGAGGAGCTCGAGTCTTAATTCTTCAAACTGAAGCATATATATTTTCCTTTCAAATACATTTTCATAAAGTATTTAATTACATATTTTTACAAATAAATATTATACCTAAAACATCGCAATATGTAAAGAAAATATTTATATTTTTTAAAACAAAAAGCTCTGCCTGATTCATTCAGGCAGAGTAAAAAATAAATTCATTCAATTTCTATTGTTTTTGCATCAAAATCAACTGTGATTTCATAGCCGAAATGCTCTAAAAGCATTTCAAGAGATTCGTTGTCGATGATATGTTTACCGTTTATTATTCTATGTTCGGTTTTGATATATTTATCAGAACGAAAATCAATGTATTTATTATTGCCTCTCAGGTGCATATTTGCAAATTCGGCACTGTAATTATAGATTTTTCCGTCAATTTCCAAAGAGCCTGAGCTATGGTTAATCCATGTGAATTTACCTCCTAACTTTTCAATAATTGCTTCTAAAGGTAGGTCAACATAGTTTCTTTCGGGATAGAATTTAATATAATTTCCTTTGGAAATGTCTTCACCTAATACAGTAAGAGTTATGCCATCTGTGTTAAATTCTTCGGTATATTGGTAAATTTCATTGGGGTGGCTTACATAAAAATTTAAGTTTACATCAGTAGTTTCCACAATCTTTTCTGTGTTCACTTGTGCCTGATGAGTTTCAATTGTTGCGCTTGTTTTTTCGACCGGTGGGGTATCAGTTTTAATAAGCTTTGTTCCTGCAAATAAGCCTAAAGTCAGCACCAATGCGCACATAGCAAGGGTTGAAGCTGTCAGCTTTTTGTTTCTTTTGGGTGCAGGTTCAAATTCTTTTACTTTTGCTTCAAGTCGGGTTTCAAGATAGGGGGTGGGCTTGATTTCTTTTAAAGTATTCTTAATGTCATTTTTCTTCATAATTGTAATCCTCCAATTCAATTTTTAAAATTTCTCTGGCTCGTTTAAGTCGCATTTTAACTGCAGATTTACCTATTTTCAGTATTTTTGCGATTTCTTCTACAGAGTAATCATTGTAATAATAAAGAATTACGGCGGTTTTATATTTGGGTGGCAAGGAAAGAATGTTTTTCACAATATCAATTTTCTCTTCGTGATTTTCGCTATATGTAGGGAGTTTAAGTTCATCAATGGGAAGAGTTTTTCTCACGGAGCATTTAAGAAAATTGATACATTTATTCTGGGTTATTCTTATAAGCCACGCTTTTTCATGTTCATTTGTTTTAAATTCGGGAGAGTTATAAAGAAGAGTAATAAATACCTCTTGCAGAATATCTTCCGTATCATCGGGATTACCGAGAAAAACAAAAGCAATTCTGTAAAGCATTTCGCCGTATTCTTTGTATTTTGTTTGAAAGTCAATATTAGTACTCATATCGTTCTCCTTTCACCCTAAAAACAAATCAGACGGCAATTTGGTCACAAATATTATAAATCTTTTTATTTAACAGGTGGTTAACTACTTATAAACAAAAATAATGTTGCCTTTTAAGACAACATTATTTTAAATCTCCGTTAGCCGGGTTTTCTAAAAGCTTTCCTTTTTCTGTAAATCTTGAACCATGGCAAGGGCAGTCCCAGGAATGCTCTGCTTTGTTCCATTTTAAAGCACAACCGAGATGGGGACATCTTTTAGGTGTGGGTGTTAAAAGGTTTTTTAAACTTTCAAATCCGTTTACTAATAGCTGAGGCTTTAAAATGCTTCTTGAGGGGTCAAAGGCTTTTGCGTATGGATTTTCTTTTTCTGTTATTAAATCAGTTAAAATCATAGCACTTACCATAGAATTTGTCATACCCCATTTATTAAAGCCCGTAGCAACAAAAAGATTTTTTGCCCCTTTGAAATATGGTCCGATATAGGGAATGTGGTCAAGAGTTTTGCAGTCCTGAGTTGCCCAGAAGGCCACTTCTTTACTGTTGGGATAATTGAGCTTTGCGAAATCACGAAGTTCTTGCCAGTTACCACCGGGTTTTCCTGTTTTATGACTACCGCCGCCAAGGAGCAAAAGGTTCTCATAATTTCTGAAAGAAAGTCCTGAATCCGCCTGGTCAACATACATTCCGTCAACTTGTTGAGCATTTTCAAATGCAATAACATAGGAGCGGTGCTGATACATTTTCATAAAGAAAAGACCGTGGTTATTTATAATGGGAAAATGGGTTGCAATTACCGCTTTTTTAAAATTAATTTTATTTTTTTCTGTTATTGCAGAATTGCCGTCAAGCTTTTTTACAAAGGTTTTTTCATATATTTTCAGGTCCTTTACAATATCGCTTACAAATTTCAAAACATTGAATTGAGCCTGATTTTTAAATTTAATTGCACCGATTGGTTTTATGGGTAACGGAAGCTTGTCCTGAAACTCTGCATCAAAGCCCATTTTCCATAAAGCTTTAAGCTCGTCATCAATTAATTGCATATTTTGTAGTTCGTAAACAAAATTATCTTTTTTCTCAAAGTCACAGTCAATATTTTTGCAAAGCTTTTCATATTCCCGAACAGCTTGTTCATTGGCGTGAAGATATACTTTTGCACTTTCAAAGCCGTTGCTTTTTAAAATACTACTGTAACAAAAGCCGTGTTGACTTGTGATTTTTGCAGTGGAGCTTCCTGTTACCTTTCCACATATTCTGTCTTTTTCAACAACAATACAGTTTACGCCTTTTTCTTTTAATTTATAAGCAGTAAGAATACCCGCAAGTCCTCCCCCGATAATAAGAACATCGGTTTTAATGTCTTTTTCAAGGGTAGGAAAAGTGGGTAGCTCTGCCGTTTTTTGCCATATTGATTCCATAATTAAGTGTCCTGCAAATCAGCGGCAGTAATATCATTTTCCATGTTATCTCTGCCAAGGTCATTGTCATTTTCGGGATAAGCTTCTGAAATAGGTTTTTCTTCCATAAAGGCTTCTGAGCGGAAAATTTTTTGCGTTGGTGCTTGCGTGCCTGAAATATTGGGAATAGTTTTTTCATTCAAAGAATTTACCGCACCCTGAATTTCGGGCACAGGTGGAACAACATTCCTTTCCTTTGTATGAGTCCTTTGTGGGCGCTTCATTCCTTTTTTAGCCATAGTATAATTCACCTCAGATATATGTTTGCCAAATAAAAACAAAATACACTCTCTATAAGAAAATCCTTACAAAGAGTGTACTTTTAAATTTTGTAATCACTTTGCGCTTTGCGTTTTGCACTTTGCACTTATTTAATCCCATTCAAGACCTGTCACCGTATCAAGGTCAATTCCCTTGGTGTCACTGGTTTTCTTAGCAAGAGTGATGAGAGCGGCAATAAAGCCCGGAACTAAAAGGCAAATTGAAATTATGCCCAGATATTGATTTCCTAAAATTGCTCCAAGAGGAAGGCTTATAATATATGAAAGAGCTACACCTGCACCAACAGGAAGAAATTCTGCAGCCATTGTTGATGAACGAAGGTTAGTGGGTGAGGATTCACCAATCATCATAATAAGAACATCGTTTGTTGAATAAAAGCTACCAACAAATCCACCGCAGAGAAGGCCGACAATTGCAGGGCTCCAATTATATTTTGCGCCTAACCAGAAGCCGATAAAGCAAACTAAACAGTCAAATGCAGTAACAAGCGCAGCAGCCTTTCTGCCCTTTGAGTCGGAAATAAAGCCCATTATAACTTGCGCAAGAGAGCAACCAACAGGGAAAAGGAAAAGTGCAGCTGTTACAGGACCTACGCTTACAAGATCCATAACCTCTTGAGAAAAGGAATTATATATACTTTCTGCATAGCCGTAGGACATAATAACCTGATAGTCAATTGAAGCGATAAAACCGAAGTTTGCAAGAGTTGCAGTTATGAAAAGCCAACGGAGCTGTTTATGCTTCATCGCAAATTTAAATGCAGGAATAAGACCACCTTGGGCATTTTTGACTTTTTCTTCAAGCTTTTCCTGACGAAGCTCCTCCTCGGTTTTACGAAGATGCTTAAGACGGGAGTCAATGAATGCATCGGTTTCCCTTGCAAACATAATTGCAATAAAGCTTGTAACAAGACCAACAATTGCAGGAATAAGATAAACATTTCTCCACTCTGATGCTTCTGCCATAAGCATTCTCCTCAAAACAGGAACAAGCATAACGCTCATATTGGCAAAGAACTTAATTGTGGAATATATCCTTGCTCGATGCTTTGATGGGGAGGATTCCATAATATAAACAACGTGCATATCGTGGGGGATGAAGAACTGAACAAGAACTGCACCGATAAAGTAAAGGAAAATATTATTGGAAAGGAATATAACAAGCATTGCAAAGCTCATTCCGAAGGTGTTTATAATAAGGAATTTTTTTCTGCCTAAACGGTCTGCAAGAGGTCTGTAAAGAAGACCTATAGCCTGGAAAGGAACTCCTATAATGGAAATGATATTGAGAATCGCCACAGAGCTGTCACCGAATTTAGCTAAAAGGTCGTTGGCAATTTCTGTTTTCATTAAAGTGCCGATTTGCGATGCGATTTCATCGGTGGCATAAATGAGAGTGATGATAAAAACAAGATATGCAAAATAATAACTGCGTTTAGGTCTTGCTTTTTCTTTTTCCCATTTTGCAATTTCTTTTTGTTTTTTTAGCTCTCTTTTTTGAAGCTTTTCGGGAGTAAGTTCTATAACTTTCATTAAAATCTCATCCTTTCTTTAATCTGATAACATTCCAGCTGAAAGCTTTGAGCTCTGCAGTAAGAACGGAATTATCAATTTCGGGGAGAGGATTATTATGAGGCTTAACTGCTATATTGTCAAAGGTGTTTTCCTGATTTTTAGCATAACCGTCCATTGAAATAAATTCAAAGGGTTTATAGCCGTCAAAATCCATAAGATTAACGTCTAAAACAATGCTTTCTTCAAGGTTTTTATTAACGCAGAAGATTGTCATTTCTTCCTTTTCTTCGTCAAAGGTTGCAATAGCTTCTATGTAAGGAACATCAGTAAACTGCTTGCAGTCGTATTTTTCGCAGTCAATAAGGGGAAGAAGTGCAGAACCTCTGCCATAATTTGAAAGGTGCATAAATGGGAAGAAAATTGTCTGCTCGAAAACACCGCCACCTGTCTGAGTGAAAATAGGTGCAATAACATTAACAAGCTGTGCAAGGCAAGCGATTTTAATTCTGTCGCAATGGCGAAGAAGGGTTATGAGCATTGAGCCCACAAGAAGAGCATCCTCAAAATTATAAATATCTTCAAGAAGGGGAGGAGCAACACTCCATTTGTCAAAGGGGCGATTGTTGGAATGATACCATACATTCCATTCATCAAAGGAAAGGTTAATTTTTTTCTTTGAACGGCGTTTTGCTTTTACATAGTCACAAGCGCAGATAACCGAATAAATGAAATCATCAAGCTGTAAGCTCTTTGCAAGGAAGCTGGGAGTGTCGTCTTCGTGGTTTCCATAATATTGGTGAAGAGAAACATAATCAATACTGTCGTAGGCAATATCAAGGCTTTCCACTTCCCATTTACCGAATGTGGGGGAATAGATGCTTGATGAACCGCAAAGGACGGTTTCAATGGAGTTGTCAGTCCATTTCATCATTTTTGAGGCTTCAAGGGCTACTCTGCCGTATTCGGTTGCGGTTTTTGCGCCCATCTGCCAACCGCCGTCCATTTCATTACCCAAACACCAAAGCTTTATATTATGGGGTTCTTTAACTCCATGGGAAATTCTCAAGTCAGACCAATATGAGCCTTCCTTATGGTTGCAATATTCAACAATGTTTCTTGCTTCCTCGGGACCTCTTGTGCCAAGGTTTACTGCCATCATACATTCCGCATTTGCCTTTTTGCACCAAGCAAGAAATTCATTGGTGCCGAAAAGGTTTGGTTCGGTTGTACCCCAAGCCAAGTCAAGTCTTTTGGGACGGCTTTTAACGGGACCAACACCATCTTCCCAATTATAGCCGGAAACAAAGTTACCGCCGGGGTAACGAACAACGGGGACATTAAGTTTTTTAACTAAATCAATAACGTCCTGTCTGAATCCGTTTTCATCGGCAGTAGGGTGGTCAGGCTCATAAATACCGCCATAAATTGCTCTGCCAAGATGCTCAATAAAAGAGCCGTAAATTCTCTTATCAATTTCTCCTATACGGAATTCTTTTGCAAGGGTGATTTTTGCTTTCATTTAAACGCCCCATTTCTTAAATTTGTTGTTTTCATTTTAACACGGAAAAGGCAATAACACAATATAAATAAGCATAAAAAGGGCAATAAAAAACACTGCGGTAAGCAGTGAAAAAGAAAAAATATGTTATAAATGAAATAACCCCCGACCGATGCGTTTTCCATGCATCCCCGTCGAGGGTTATTTCTGTTCTATTTTAATATCTAACATCTTTTTATTTACCTCTCTTTCTTTGAATAAGACCGCTGACTTCACTTTTTACGAACTCTATTTCGAAACACACTCTTTTTAATACGTATCTATATTCATTCTCGTAAGTGAGAAACCCTTTTGTTTTGAAATAATTTTCATTCTATGAAGTTTTAGTCTTTCGGTTCTTTTCCTGTGAACTTTTTTTCCCCGAACCGTAGGTCTTTCACCGGAACATTGGAGTTTACCTTTCCTTTCTTGATATTTAAGATTAGGTTTTTATTTGTACATCGGAACCACGCTTTCTTTTGAAATTAGGTTTTTACTTGTACATTGGACTCACCCTTTCTTTGTCTATATAATAGCACGGAAATTCAGGTTTTGCAATATGTAATTTTGTATAAAGTTCACAGTTTTTCTTTATTTAAAACGCAGATTTTGGTGTTTTGGACAACAAAAGTTTTGTTAAATTATTGACAATCGGTTTTAGATGTGATATACTGATAGTGTTGTTTGGTAAAAAATGCGTTCCGAAAAGTCATTTTGACCTTTCGGAACGCTTGTTTCATAAAATTCCATAAAAATGTACAATATTCATATCCTCAGGCATATAAAGCCCGTGACTACCACAGCCGCCGTCTATTTCGTGGCAACCGTGGTCGGGAGCAAAGCCAATAAGGGTTTTGTGGTTCTGCCAATTTTCCTTTACTGCATTTGCTAAAGCTTCAAAAGCATTTATATTATGCTTTAAAGCATTAATTGCTTCTTCGCTTTCAGGACCATATCGGTGCATTGTGCCGTCATAGTTTCCGTTATAAACTGCAATAAAATCGTATTTATCTTCTTTAATAAGCTCAATAGCCTTTTCGTTTGCTTCGTCAGGAGTTTCAACTATGAAATAATCCATATCTCTTTCCAAATAGATTTTTGACATACTGTCATTACCTGTAGAAACTATGCAGGTTTTTTTCCCCGCACGAATAAGTGCATCAAAAACAGAATCAGTTTTTATAACAGGCTTTATATAAGACTGTATTCCGTGAATTTCAGGAGTAGCACCTGTGTACATTGTGCCGAAGCAAACGGGAGTTACCGATGGCATAACGCTTTCAAGAGGAAGGGTTATATCAGTATTAAGCATAACAGGAGTGAAAAGGTGAGCGTATTTTTCAAAAATCCAGAGAGCGATTGCATCAGGGTTATACATTAAAACTCTATCAACACTTTTGCCTTCGCAAAGCTTGACTATTGCCTCTAAAGGCTCGTTTGCCTCTTTGGGTTTTTCAACACCTAAAGCGGAGCAAAGAGAAGCGGCAACACTTGTTAATTTAAGTTTACAGTAAATATCTTGCATAAAATCACCTGACAAAAAGTATACCACAAAAATCGGGAGTGAACAAGCAGATAAAAACAAATATATTTATTGCAAAACAGAAAATTATATGATATACTTCTGTAAAAATAGATACTGCCACCGGGTAGTGAATGTTTATATTAAAATAAAAGCATTCGTTTACACATCGTTAGGTCTTTGAAGATGTGTATGCGAATGCTTGTTTTTTAGGAGGAATAAAATGAGCAGAATAAAAGGCTTGTTAAGCTATTTTTCAAAAACGGAAATAGTGCTCTGGTGCGTTTCGGTTTTGGCAATTGTTATTTCCTTTGCGATTTTTGACAAAAGTAATTATCTTACTCTCTGCGCTTCATTAATTGGTGTAACCTCATTAATATTCTGTGCAAAGGGTAATCCCTTCGGGCAGATATTAATGATAATTTTCAGTACTATCTATGGAATCATATCTTTTTCCTTTTCTTATTACGGTGAAATGCTTACTTATATGGGTATGACCTTGCCAATGTCGGTATTTTCACTTGTGACGTGGTTGAAAAATCCATATAAAGATAATAAAGCTGAGGTAAAGGTCAATAAACTGAAAGGAAAAGATATAAGATTAATGCTTATCTGTACTATTGTGGTAACGGTTGCTTTTTACTTTATATTAAAGCATTTTAATACTGCAAATCTTCTGCCAAGCACAGTTTCGGTAACAACAAGCTTTATTGCGGCATTTCTTACCTTTAAAAGAAGTCCGTTTTTTGCTTTAGGTTATGCGACGAATGACATTGTTTTAATCGTTTTGTGGGTGTTGGCAACAAAGGAAGATATATCATATATTTCTGTGGTTATATGCTTCATCGTTTTTCTTTTTAACGATTTATACGGTTTTTTCAATTGGCTCAAAATGCAGAAAAGACAAGGGTGTTGTTGATTCCCTTGTCTTTATTTTTATTCTGCCTGAAAGTCTGCACTTTCGGAGCCGATTGATACTTTGTAGGTTTCACCTTTTTGTATTTCGGGAGTACTGATAATTACTACATTAAAAGGAAGCTCGGGAGCGAAGGTTACAATGGTTTTACCCAAACTATTTTTTACACTGATGCTTGTTTCTGCATTTTGCGTTCCTGCACTTAATGAAATAACACCTTGATTTTCTGAATTACTGAAAGTTTGTGCCATACCTGCCGCACCTGTTCCGATGAATGTGCCACCTGAAATAACTGCGCTTGAATCATAGTCGAGTGTTGCGGTGTCGCCGGTTGTAGGTCCTGTAACAACTGTGTAGCCTCCGCTGATTTCAAGAGAGCCGTTGGCATCGATTCCGTCGCCTGAAGCGTTGATATGAAGCTTTCCGCCTGAAATTACTATACTGCCGTTTGATGAACCGCCCATCATACCGCCGGGTCCGCCACCGCCAAACATTCCGTTATCTCTGCCACCCATACCGCTGGAGTCTGTTCCACCTGCTGCATTCAATCCGTCGTCAGTTGCTGTGAGGGAAATATCTCCGCCCGAAACGGCAATATCAAGTGCTTCCAATCCTTCATAGCTTTCAGTTATATTTATAACTCCGTCTGTTATATTAAGTTTTTCTTCAGCGTGAATACCGTCATCGCCTGAGGCAATTTCAAGGGTACCGCCATCAATTGTTAAAGAGGAATTTGTATGAAGAGAATCATCGGCAGAGTTTATTTTGAATTTACCGTTTTCGACAACAAGATTACCGGCACTTTTAATACCCTTCATACTCATACTTTCTTCGGAATCTGTTAGGGCAGTGTTGGTTGTGTCGGAAAGGTTCATGCCTGTGGGCTTTCTGTCGGGCTTTTGTCCCATACCGCCGTGACCGCCCGTCATACCGCCACCGTGACCACCGAAATTCCCCCAGGAATCAGAGTTCGCTTTTGTTCCGTTTTCACTTCCGCCACCGGAGAGAATATCAATATTTCCGTCGGTAATCTGTGCATAAGCCTCGGCACTTATGCCGTCGCCCTCTGCTTCCACGGCTATTTTACCGCTTTCCATATAGAAAAAGCCCTTTGAGGAATCATCGGAGTTTTCTGTGTGAATACCGTCCTTGCCGGATGTAATTGTAAGCGAGGTATCTTTAATTCTTATGCTGTCATTTGCATCAAGACCGTGAGATGCGGAGCTTACAGTATAGGTTCCTCCAGTAAAAACTAAATCATCCTTGCAAACAATTCCGTGGTCGGCAGGGGAAGTAACAGTAAGGCTACCTGAGCCGTTAAAGGTCAAGTCCTGCTTTGAAAATACTGCACCGTCAATATTATTGTCATCAATAGCTTTGAATTCTCCGCCATTGGAAAGTGAATTTTCGCTACCCTCTGCCAAGGTTACGAAAACCTTATCAGCAGTTTTTATATATAAAGGTGCTGAGGTTCCGCTTGTAACATCAACCCCTTCAAAAATTAACTGTGGCTTTGCTTTTTCATCAGCGTCAACAATAATCATACCATCTGTAAGCGAGCCAGAAAAGATGTAAGTGCCTTCATCGGTAATTGTAACTGTACTACCATCAATTTTTATAGAATCACTTTCGCAACTTGCGGTTGTGCCGTTAAGCTTAACTGAAATTGTACTTTCGTTATCGTAATCGGTTTTTGCATCGCGCTTTGAAAACATATCTTCGTTTGATACGACTGTGTTTTCTGTAATGCTATTGCTTTCGGTGGTAGTTTCAGTATCAGCGGTTAAAATATCTGGCTCCGGCTTACCGCAACCTGAAAATACCAATATGGTGCAAAGAATGACAGATAAAATTTTAAAATATTTCATAAAAATACACCTTCTTAAAGCTCAGTATTAACAGTTGCTTGCTTGGAAACAGTTATTTCAAGATTTCCGTTTCTGCAACGGAGTTTGTCGATGAATTCTTTTTCTTTCTGTGGGTCTTTTAAAACTATGTCATAAGTAAGGCGGAACATGCTTCCCATATTGGTTGTTTTAACTTGTGTCAATTCATAGCTTTTGGTGTATTGAGAAAATAAATCCTCGAAAACGCCCGAATAGTCCAAATCCTCGGGAATAACTATTCTTAAAGATTTATAAAGCTCTGCATTTCTCTTTGAACCAAAGTTCAGAGTGTTGTAAAGAATAAACATTGAAGAAAGAATGATTGTAAAAAGAAGAGCGTAACCAAGATAGCCCATACCTGCAATTAAACCTGCCCCCATAGCTAAAAAGAGAATGCAGATTTCTTTTGCTGTTCCCGGTACAGAACGAAAACGAACAAGACTGAATGCTCCTGCAACGGCAACGCCTGTTCCCACATTACCGTTTACCATCATAATAACAACACAAACAACTGCAGGGAGAAGTGCAAGGGTTATAACAAAGCTTTTTGTGTAGCGGGTTTTATACATATAACAAATAGCCATAATAAGGCCTGCAACCAAGGAGATTACTAAGCATAGCAAAAAATCTGTTGCACCTATTACAGAGGTTGTTGAAGAATCGAAAAGTCCTTTAAATAAATTATCAAGCATTTTTATTTTCCTCCATTATTTTCGGATAAATATATTCACGGTATACAGTTCCGTATTTTGAAAAGGATGTTTTATAAATATTGTTTTCAGAGAGGAGTTTTGTCATCCATAGAGGAATTCCTGCTGAGCACTTCAGTTCCATGAGAACAAAATTGTCTTCTAAAAGCTTTGTGCCGTAAACATCTGACTGTAGCGATAAGTCCTCCGTTCTGAAAATTATATTATCATCAAAGGTTAATCTGAAATCACTTTTTTCCTTTGTGAAGTATGCTTCTCTGTCGTATGCCAAAAAAACGGTCGGATGAAGAGTTTTATAGTATTCGAGAAAATAATCAATTTCATTTGAAATTTGTGTGGTATTGCTGAATTGAGTGTTACAACAAAGCCAGTTTATCGCGTCATTTTCAGATAATGCGATACGCCGTTTATAAACTACGTGCTTATATTTTTTCTTTAGTTCAACAAAAACCGTGCTGTTGCCGTCAGCTTGATAATAGCTTCTTATACGCAATTTTTCTTTATATGTCGGCTTTTCAATTGAACGGCGAATAAGACGGTAATCGTCAGTATCAAAGTATAAGTTTCTTATTGTAGTACGACCATGTTTATCAAGTGCCATATAGGGTTCGATGGCGGAAAGAATATCTTCCTTTTGGTTTTGGGTAATCATGTATTTCAGCTCGTACCGTTTGAAAACTGTTTGAAATGCCATAACTGTTCCTTTCATAAATATTAGAATAATTATAAGGCGCAAACCTTAAATGAACTGAAAATTTTAATTATATTTAATGTATAGATGATAGAATTTAAAATAATGTGATGATTTTTAGACTTTGTTATGTTACAATTTCAATAGTGAAGGACGATGAATTATGAGAGTTTTAATTGCAGAAGATGAAAAGGCACTTTCAAAGGTGCTTATGAAAATTTTTGAAAAAAATAATTACTCCGTTGATAATGTTGACAACGGAGAAGATGCAATTGAATATATTAAATCAGGGGAATACGATGTTGTAATCCTTGATGTTATGATGCCTAAAGCTGACGGAATCACCGTGCTTAAAAAGATTCGTGCAGAGGGTAATCAGGTTCCTGTGCTTATATTAAGTGCAAAATCGGAGGTGGAGGATAAAGTTCTCGGCCTTGATAGCGGAGCAAACTATTATTTAACAAAACCCTTTGATACAAAGGAGCTTCTTGCAACAATAAGAGCCATAACAAGAACTCAGGCTTCGGAAGATACAAAAATAAGCTTTGGAAATATTACTCTTGACAGAGCCACTTTTGAACTCATTTCACCAACGGGAAGCTTTCGCCTTGCCAATAAAGAATTTCAGATGCTTGAAATGTTTATGGCGAATCCGAGATGTGTGATTTCTGCAGAAAAATTTATGGATAAAATATGGGGATTTGATACCGAGTCGGAAATTAACGTCGTTTGGGTTTATATTTCCTATCTTCGTAAAAAATTAACCGCTCTTAATGCAAATGTGCAAATAAAGGCTTTACGAAATGCCGGATATTTAATGGAGGAAGCTGATGATTAAAAAATTAAAAATTAAATTTATCGCTTTATCTATGACTGCACTATTTATTATGCTTTTTGTGATTGTCTCGGGAATGAATTTGCTTAATTTTAACTCGGTTATGATTGAAGCAGACCAATTATTAGAGGTTTTATCTCAGAACAAGGGTGCTTTTCCCGGTTCTAAAGATGGGTTCCCCGAAAAGCCTAATCATCAGTTACCACCGCATATGTCTCCCGAAACGCCTTACGAATCAAGGTATTTTTCTGTTGTGATAGATTCAAATGGGAAGGTTTACGAAATTGAAACAAGGAAAATAATTACTGTTGACCGCGAACAAGCGGTGGAATATGCCCGAAAAGCCCTCAACGATAAAAACGGGAAAGGATTTGCGGGTAATTTCAGATATAAATGCACATATGAGCAGAATGCAACGAGGATAGTTTTTCTCGATTGCGGTAGGCGTTTAAATGCTTTTTATGAATTCTTAAAAGCAAGTATAATTATGTCGCTTATAGGTTTTGGAGTCGTTTTTGTTATTATGATTGTTCTTTCAGAAAGAATAATTCGTCCTATTTCCGAAAGCTACAAAAAACAGAAGAGGTTTATAACAGATGCGGGGCATGAAATAAAAACTCCCCTGACTATTATCAATGCAAACCTTGATTTGCTTGAAATGGAAATAGGCGAAAACGAGTCAGTTGAGGAAATTAAAGTTCAAACAAAGCGTCTCACTACTCTTACAAATGACCTGGTTTATCTTTCAAAAATAGAAGAAGAGAGCAATGATTTGATAAAGGTAGAATTTCCGCTGTCTGATTTAGTTTCCGAAACAGCTTCTACCTTTAAAGCCTTAGCACAAATTCAGAATAAAGAGATAGTTATCAATATTCAGCCCATGATATCGTTTTGCGGAAATAACAAAGCGATTGAGCAGTTAATAAGTATATTAATGAATAATGCTTTAAGATATTCCAATGACGGCGGTCGGATAGCCGTTAGTTTAATCAAAAACAGTAAGCAAATTTATTTGAACGTTTTTAACACAACAAAAGATTTTGTTTCGCAGGAAAGCCTTAGTTATGTTTTTGACCGCTTTTACAGAACGGACAGTTCAAGAAATTCCGAAAAAGGCGGTCATGGAATAGGACTTTCCGTTGCAAAAGCGATTGTTGAAGCTCATAACGGAAAGATTAAGGCATTTTCCGAGAATGGATATTCTTTTAATGTTGAAGTGATTTTTAACCAATAAATAAAAATGAGGAAGAATCCAAAAAATCTTCCTCATTTTATATTGTTTATTTTACAATACTTTTTTACGAAATTTTCCTTGTTCGATAAAAGTAAGTTTATGTTTTCTCTGAAAATTTCATATTCCTCATCCTTGATATAATGCTTTGCATAGCCTGATTTGCCGTATTTTTGCTCGGTGTGGTCATATGCTCTTTTAAGCATTTCTTCTTTGGTGCAGTTGGGGAAATGCTTTAAGGTGTAGGCGTGGGTACGGCGGAGGAAATCATCAATATCAGTTGAACGGTCTGCAGATGAAATGATTTTGCCGTAATCGCTTCGGGGTTCGTAGGTTGAAGATGCACGGTGGTCTTCAATAGCTTCTTTTATTAAAATTCTTTCTCCCTCGGAGAAAAACTCTTTCATTTTTTCATCGTAATAAAAAGACGCTGCAGAAAGCTTTTCGTGATTTTTCTTATCAATATGGTGGGCAATATCGTGAAAGGCTGCAATTGTGTAAAGCATATTAAAATCAATATTTTTGAATTGCTCTGCGAATCTAAAGCATCTTTTTATAACATAATCAATATGCTTCAAAGAATGACCGCTGTCATTTTTCTTGTATTGAGGGAGAATTTCAGCTTGTATGTAGTTTTCTAAATCTTTGTTGATACTCATTTTATCACCAAAGCTATTATATATTTATATGTAATTTAATGCAATGTTTTTATAGCATTGCATTTTATTTTACTTATGTTAAAATAATATTATATAAAAAATCTAAAAGGTGAATTATGAAAAAAGAAGAAAAAAATATTAAAAAACAGACAAACAATAAAAAGAAAAGAATAATCAAAGCGCTAATAGCAATATTTATTGTTTTTGCGTTGTTATTCGGTGCTTGTGCAATATATGTAAATGATTATTACAGAGCAGATGTGGATGCAATGGTTGGTGTTGTTCAAAGTAAACAACATTATGAACCAAAAACATTGGAAGACGGAACAAATATTTTCAAACCCGAAAATGCAAAAGCAGGCTTTATTTTTTATCCCGGTGGTAAGGTGGAATATACTTCATATATCCCTTTAATGGATGCACTTGCAAGAAAAGGTATTATGTGTGTGCTTTTAAAAATGCCTTTTAACCTTGCAGTGCTTGATGTGAATGGTGCAGAGGGGATAAAGGAAATGTACCCCGAAATAAAAAGTTGGTACATCGGAGGTCATTCCTTGGGTGGTTCAATGGCGGCAACCTACCTTGCAGACAATGTTGAGGATTTTGACGGACTTGTTCTTTTAGGTTCATATTCTACAGCAGATTTATCAAAAGAAGATGTTAAAGTTTTATCTGTTTTTGGTAGTCAAGATAAGGTTATGAACAAAGAAAAATATGAAGAAAATAAAATCAATTTGCCTGAAAATTTTTATGAAGAGGTAATTGACGGCGGTTGCCACGCATATTTCGGTATGTATGGGGAGCAGGATGGTGATGGTACACCAACCATAGAAAATGAAGAGCAAATTCAGAAAACGGCTGAAATTATTAGTGGTTTTATCAATAAATAAAAATGAAACTGCTGTCAACCAAGAGGTTGACGGCAGTTTTTGCCGTTTACTTTAATAAGAATACCGAATAGTTAAATTCTGTTGAATATTTTGTTATGTTTTTGCTAATATGATTTTGCAAGGGGGAACCTAAATGGAATGTAAAGTTTTTATCGATAAAAACCATGACGAAGAGGTTATTGTTTATTCACATCAAAGAAATGCTTTGGTAGAGCAGATAGAAAGCCTTGTTAATGTTCAGGAAGTTGAGATTATAGGCTATAAAGAACAGGAAACTGTCAGACTCGACTTGTCAGAAATTTTCTGTTTTATCTGCGAGGATAACAAGGTTTATGCCCTGACTGAAAAAGAAAAATATAAAATTAAATTAAGGCTTTATCAGCTTGAAGAAAAACTACCGCAGAATTTTGTTAAACTCAATCAATCCTGTATAGGTAATCTTAAGAAAATTGCAAGATTTAAAGCTTCATTTGGCGGTTCTCTTTCAGTTGAATTTAAAAACGGCTATGATGATTATGTTTCACGCCGTCAATTAAAAATTGTTAAAGAAAGGTTTGGTTTTTAATGAATAAATATTTAAAAGAGTTTTTCCGTAGAGGATTGATGTTTGGTGGCTTTGGACCGATTGTTGCAGGAATAATTTATCTTGTTATTTCAAAAACATCACCATCTTTTTTCTTGAACGGGATAGAAGTTTTCAGCGCAATACTTTCAACCTATATTCTTGCGTTTTTGCAGGCAGGAGCAACCGTTTTTAACCAGATTGAAAGTTGGTCTTTGATGAAATCGCTTCTCTGCCATTTTTCAACCCTCTTTGTTGCTTATACCTCTTGCTACCTTCTCAATTCATGGATTCCCTTTGATTACAGAGTTGTATTGATTTTTATAGGCATTTTCGTTTCGGTGTATTTTATAGTTTGGTCAATAGTTTATTTCAGTATTAAGGCAACGAGTAAGAAGCTTAATTCAAGTCTTAAATTTTGATAACTAAGTTTTAGCTTGTATAGTGGATGATATTTGTAAAGGAAAATAGATAAAGTTGCGGTTTTTTGAACCTGCCTTCAAAGGCGGGGGGACTGTCTTCGAAATGTAAATCTATTCAAAATAGCACTAAGCGAGCCTGTTTTAAAATAAATGAATACAGTATGGCGGAACGGTGGGTGGTTCTCGATGCGACTACAAGGCGCGTCGTTGAATCGTTAGATTCTATTAACATATCTTTCTGTTTTGGTATATTTAAGTAGAACAAAATGTTAGTTCCGCCTACGGCGAAATGATGCTCGGGGGCTCACATCAAGAACTCTCCACCACCCGACCGACTGTATATAAATTTTTTACAATTTGCACGTTTGAAACTTTATTGATAAAATGTAAAAATAAAAGGCGGTCCCCCTCTCTTCGAAGAGAGGTAAGGACTGCCTTCAATTTTTTGCATAATCCCGTTATTAAATTCTGTGAATTATTACGGTTGAACAGGAATCGGAACATGTTCTGTATTAGAAAGAATATCTATAAAGTTATTGTATTCATAATAATATGGCGTCATGCGGATGTGCTTGCAGAAGCCGTGCATTGGTGCATAAAGCTGACCTTGACTAAGTCTTAAGCAGGGTGCTTCCATTTCATATTCACCTGAATCAGTTACAACTTTGGTTGAATTTTCTGTGAATTCTGCAGTTCTGCCGTAAACACCGATTTTGATTTTACCCTTTGCTCTTTCTACATCACCACCGATGAAGCTGATAATCTGACCAATGGGAATATACCAGAAACCATTTATATTTTGGGGGAGAGTTTCTCTTACGCAAAGACCTAAATCATAGCCCTTGAATTTAAGTCGGGGCTGATTATAAACAGGAGCAGGATCATAGGGTGTAATAAGGTCTTTGTCTTTATCAATTGTTGCAACGTCAATAATTCTGTCATTCTCGACATAAGCTGTGAGAGTGCATTTGCCACCGTCAATATCAACGATTGTAAACATTGAAAGTTCTTCTTCGTGGCAATAGGTTTTTGCATTCCAGACTTTCGGAACAACTCTTGTTCCGGGAGGGTTGCGGTGGCTTGAACCTAAGTTATAGTGAACTGTACCTTCTGAGGGGTTGGTGAAAAGACCTTCTTTTCTTCTGGGATATGAGCGGGCAAAGGAATGCTCGTGGCCTGAGAAAACAATGTCATATTTATCCATACCGTCACGAAGAGATGGGTATGAGTCGTCAATTTCAATACCGGGACCTGCGAAGCAAATGGGAAAATGGTGAACTGCAAATTTCCATGTTTTGTCTGATTTATCTGCCTGTTCAATAAGCCATTCATTCATTTCCTCGTAACCGCTTGTGCCGATAATTGAGAAATGCACATTACCGTAATCAAAAGCGTGGTTTGCAATCGGCCTTTCTTCAGGTCCGTTATGCTCGTAACTGCCCCAGAGCTGATTTGTAAAGTATGTGGCATATTCGGAATAATATTTATCTTCCTTTGTAAAATAACTGCTGAAGCCCATATCATCGTGATTACCCATACAGAACATAACAGGCATACTTTCGCAGATATCTTTAAGACCTTCAAAAAGTCCTGTCCATTGAATATCGGTCTGACCGCAGTTGGTGTTGTCACCTGCGGTGAGGATAAATTCACATTCGGGATGCTCTGAAAGAAATTTCTTTAAAGTTTCTCGGAGAACAGAATAATCTGCAGGGGGTTCAGCATCGCCTGCCTGAATATCGGAAAGGCAAATAAAAGAAAATTTTTCTGCATTTTCTTTTGCGGTTTTAAAGGAATAGATTTCACTTCTGTTTTCGTCACATCCGCAAGTATATTCATATTCGGTAGCGGGTTTAAGACAAGTCATATCTGCAAAAAAGAAATGACTTTCGTCCATATCTGTTGTGAAAGGGTGTTTGAGAGCATCCGCTTTCATCCATTCTGCTGTTCCTTTTTCTCTGTAAAGAGCAAAGCCCTCGTTGACAGTTGTATCAGTTCTCCAACGAACAGTCATTGAGTGAGAAGCATCACCTTTAATAGAGAGCATAATCTGGTCGGGTTGAGGTTTTGAGCCTCTTATATTTTTCCATTCTGCTTTTGTTATCACAAAAACACCAACTTTCATAATAAACTATACTTATTTTAACAGTTTTAGAAGAAATTGCAATTGTTTTATGATTATTTATGTAGTTGATATAAAGAAAAAATAATGATATAATTAAAATAATGTGACAAATATATTTGCAGGAGAAAATTATGAAATTTATATCTTGGAATGTTAATGGCTTCAGAGCTTGTTTAACAAAAGGCTTTGAAGAGTTTTTTAAAGAAATTGATGCGGAATTTTTCTGTATTCAGGAAACCAAAATGCAACCGGGGCAGGCGGAGTTTTTAACACCTGATTATCATCAATATTGGTATAGTGCAGAGAAAAAAGGTTATTCGGGAACTGCGATTTTTGCTAAAAAAGAACCTATAAGCGTCAGCTATGGTCTTGGTATTGAAGAGCACGACCATGAGGGCAGGGCAATCACACTTGAATATGAAGATTTTTATCTTTTATGCGTTTACACTCCCAATGCCCAGAGAGAGCTTGCCAGGCTTTCCTACAGAATGGAGTGGGAAGATGCTTTAAGAACTTATATGAAAGAGCTTGACAGTAAAAAGCCTGTTATTTATTGCGGAGATTTGAATGTTGCTCACGAAGAAATCGACCTTAAAAATCCCAAAACCAACCATTTCAGCGCAGGCTTTTCTGATGAAGAAAGAGGAAAGTTCACAGAGCTTCTTGAGGCAGGCTTTACTGACACATTCCGTTGCCTTTATCCCGAGAAAGTTCAGTATTCCTGGTGGAGCTATATGTATGGCGCAAGGGCAAAGAATGTTGGGTGGCGTATAGACTATTTTGTTGTTTCCGACAGAATTATAGATAAGGTTAAAGATAGCTTTATTCTTAATGAAATTATGGGTAGCGACCATTGTCCCGTGGGTATAGAAATAGACTTATAAAAATTAACCCGAAAGAGTTTTTCCTCTTTCGGGATTCTTTCATTCTTCAGGAGAAATTGAAGGAAGATTTCCGAGATTATCGTTTTCACTACCATTGGGCACGGATTTGAGATATTCCGTATCACCTCGGTGGGCAATACCAACCCCTGAAATTTTCCCCTGCTTTGCCATATTGACGCCTTGTTGCTTTGAAACTATAGAGTTATCTGATAATTGATAGCCCGTAATTTTCCCGCTTTCCTTAACAAGCCCCGTAATACTTTTGGCATTTTTATCAGCTTTGGGAATCCGGTCAAGAGTATTTTTAACATTATTTTGATTATCCATATATATACCTCTTCTGTTTTTTAGTATTTATATTGTTATTATTAGTCATTTTTTTGTTAATATAATTATTGTTTAATATAAGCTCTTTAAAACAGGGCTCATATATGTTATGCTTAAGATGACAAAATTAAAGGAGTTTTTTTATGAAAAAAAGAATTTTATGTGCATTATTGGCAGTAGTAATGGTAGTAGCTCTTGCAGCTTGCGGTACTTCTCCCAAAGATGATGCAAACAAAGTAACAATTGAATCTCCCGTTGCTCTTCTTGATGGCGTTTGGTCAACCTTTGCTGAAGAAGAAAAATTCCCCGTTATGGGCGGTGACTTCGAAGCAGCGGTTAACGATGCTGCAGGAAACTTCAATATCTCCGATGTTGAAAATGCAACGGCAACTCTTCACATTACTGAGGATTCTCTTAAGCTTGTTGATAATGTTGCAACAATAACACACGCTATGAATGCAAATACATTCTCCGCTGCTGCATATCACCTTGCAGACAAGGCTAATGCAGAAACTCTTGCCAACTCTCTTAAAGATAGTATCAAGAGCACACAGTGGATGTGCGGTTTCCCCGATACACTTATTATCTACACAGTT
Organism: Acutalibacteraceae bacterium; assembly: GCA_045594685.1. GTDB lineage: Bacteria > Bacillota > Clostridia > Oscillospirales > Acutalibacteraceae > DTU089. The sequence goes on from JAZNYZ010000013.1 coordinate 242,051, forward strand.
GCAGATGAATATGTTGTAGCAGCTTTCGGTAATGCAGAAGCAATTGAAAGCTTCAAAACAAAGCTTGCAACAGTTTATGGCGAAAACGCAACTCTTAATGTTGAGGAATCTCTCGCATAATTGATTTTAAAATCAACAATATTTTAAGTACAAAGCAGAAAGAGGATTAATATGCTTTTTTCGAGTATTCCTTTTCTTTATTATTTTCTGCCAAGTGTACTGATACTGTACTTTATTGCTCCAAAGAAACTCAAAAATACAGTTCTTTTAGTTTCAAGCCTTGTTTTTTATGGTTGGGGCGAACCGAAATATGTAGTTTTGATGATAGCCTCAATCGTAATCGGATACTTTTCCGGAATTCTGATTGAGGCTTTTTCTCAAAAGAAGCTTTCAAAGGTTTTCCTTGGTGTTTCGGTAGCGGTTAATTTAGGATTTCTGGCTTATTTTAAGTATGCAGATTTCTTTATTGAAAACTTTAATGCAGTAACAGGGCTTTCAATTTCTTTATTAAGAATCGCTTTGCCTATTGGTATCAGTTTTTACACTTTTCAGATTTTAAGCTATACAATTGATGTTTATCGTAAAGATGTTCCTGCACAGAAAAATATTATAAATATTGCAGCTTATATTACGATGTTCCCTCAGCTTATTGCAGGTCCTATTGTGAGATATTCCGATATTGCAAAGCAGTTGGAGGAACGAACACATTCCTTTGAGAATTTTTCAAAGGGTATGAGAAGATTTGTTTTGGGCTTGGCAAAGAAAATTCTTATTGCAAACTCTTTAGGTGAGCTTTGCGATGTTTTTAAGGCCTCCGAAGATAAATCCGTTCTTTTCTATTGGCTTTATGCGGTGGCTTTCGGGCTTCATGTTTATTTTGATTTTTCGGGCTATTCAGATATGGCAATAGGCCTTGGAAGAATATTCGGATTTCATTTTTCCGAGAACTTCAATTATCCCTATATTTCTAAAAGCGCAACTGAATTCTGGCGAAGATGGCATATGTCCTTGGGCAAATGGTTCAGAGATTATGTTTATATTCCTTTAGGCGGTAACAGAGTTTCAAAACTAAGATGGTTTTTCAATATTTTTGTTGTGTGGTTCCTTACAGGCTTCTGGCATGGCGCTGCCTGGAATTTTATAATATGGGGATTGTTCTTTGCAGTTCTTCTGATTGCAGAAAAAGTATTCCTCTTAAAATATCTTAACAAATCAAAAGTTTTAAGCAGAATTTATACTCTTGTTGCAGTAGGAATCAGCTTTGTTATTTTCAATGCAACGGATATGAAAGAGGCATTTTCATATATCGGTGGTATGTTTGGTGCAGGTGATGAGCCCCTTGCTTCAACAGAGTTTTTCTACTATTTGAAGAGCTTTGCAGTAACTCTTGTTATAGGCATAATCGGTGCAACGCCCGTTGTTAAAAAGGCTGTTGAGAAAGTATTTGAAAACAGCAAAGCTTCAAGGTTTATATGGATTTTAGAGCCAATAGTTCTTGTTGTTCTTTTGGCAGTTATGACCGCTTATCTTGTGGATGGTTCGTTTAATCCTTTCTTGTATTTCAGATTTTAGGAGGTCGCTATGGCAAATAAAACAAAGCATATTGTTATAACTGTTGTTATGGCTACCTTCTTTATAGTGGTTTCTGTTTTTGCATGGGTTAAGCCAGACGATGAGTTTTCCGCAAGCGAAAGAAGAAAGCTTTCGCAGTTTCCTGAATTAAGCTTTAAAAGTATAGCTTCGGGAGATTTTATGAGCAATTTTGAAAATTATACTCTCGACCAATTTCCTTTAAGAGATAAATTCAGAACTTTGAAGGCTGTTGTGGCTCTTAATGTTTTCAATCAAAGTGCAAACAATGATATTTATGTTGTGGATGGCTTTGCAAGTAAAATCGAATACCCTTTAAATGAAGAGTCAGTTGAAAGGGCAGGGGAAAGATTCAGATACGTTTACGAAAAATATCTGAAGGATGCAGATACCAAGAATTATCTTTCAATAATTCCTGATAAGAACTATTTCCTTGCCGAAGAAAACGGCTACCTTTTTGTTGATTATGAGAAAATGATTTCTTTATTGAAAGGAAATACCGATTTTCTCACATATATTGATATAACAAAGAACCTTGAGCTTTCTGATTTTTATAAAACCGATACTCATTGGCGAGAAGAAAATCTTGTCGATATTGCCGAGATAATCGGAAATGAAATGGGGACGGATGTTAAGACAAAATATGATGTGAAAACACTTGAAAATGATTTTTATGGAGTTTATTACGGTCAGTCGGCACTACCTCTCCCGGCAGAAAAAATAAAATATCTTACAAATGATGTTTTAGAAAATTGTAAGGTTTTTGATTACCAGAACAATAAAGAAATATCTGTTTATGATATGGACAAGGCTGAGGGCAAAGACCCCTATGAAATGTTTTTAGGGGGACCGCTTTCCTTGGTTACCATTGAAAATGAGAAAGCAAAAACAGATAAAGAGCTGATAATTTTCAGAGATTCCTTCGGTAGCTCAATTGCACCTTTATTGGTTGAGGGGTATAAGAAAATCACCCTTGTTGATATTCGCTATATGCACCCGAATTTACTTGAAAATTATATTGAATTCAATTCTCAGGATGTTTTGTTTTTATACAGCACATCAGTTCTCAACAATAGCGAAACAATTAAATAAGTATAAAAAATTCCTTGAAAGTATAATTTACTTTCAGGGATTTTTCTTTTTGTTGAATTATGTTTTTTTATAAGCTATAATAGAGTTACTAAATATTTGGGGTGTTCTTATGCTTACAAAATCAAAGCTTTCATCAGAGTGGATTTACAAATATTATAAAGAGCTTGAAAGCTGTGGTGTGGAAAATCACGGTCTTCTCATAATGCAGAATGGTGAAAAAATTTTTGAGGAATATGCCTATCCTTATTCTGCAGAAATGCCCCATACTTTATTTTCTGTTACAAAATCAGTCGTTTCAACTGCCGCGGGCTTTGCCATTGATGAGGGGCTTATCTCACTTGATGATAAAATAATTGATCTTTTCCCTGAATACGAGGCTTGTGAAGGTGACGAATGGGAAAATCTTACTGTTCGCTCCGTTCTCACAATGAGCAGTAATAAAAAATTCAGCTTTCTTCAGGATATGACGGGGAATTATATGGAAATGTTTATGAAAGCCCCGTTCAGAAAGGAAAAAGGCTTTTTGTACAGCAATAATGATGCGCACGTTGTGGCAGCTTTAGTACATAAATTTTCAGGTCAGAATCTTGTTGATTATTTAACTCCACGACTTTTTGAGCCGTTGGGAATTGATATACCCTCTTGGGAAACCAATGAAATTGGCGAATGTATCGGTGGTACAGGTTGCTATTTAAAACTCCGTGACCTTGCAAAAATCTGCCAATGCTATGCAGATGGTGGTAAATATAAAGATAAGCAAATTATTCCTGAATTCTGGACAAAGGAAGCTACAAAAATACAAGTGGATTTTAACCGCAAAGATAAACAAGCCGGTTACGGTTACCTTTTCTGGATTGAAAACGGTGTTTTCAGTATGACGGGAATGTTCGGGCAGATTATTTCTTATATTCCTCAACATAATGCAGTTGTTGCCACAATGAATGCCTGTATTGACGAAGGTGGTAATGAAAGAGCAATAATAAATGTTCTCGCAAAAGCTTTTGAAAATGAGAGCACAGAAGAATGGGATGCAAAGCTCAAAGAATATCTTGAAAACAGAAATCTTAAACCTAAAAAGTGTGGAGAAAAACTAAATGTTCCAACAGGAAATACTTTTTACATAACAGCATTTTCAAATGCTTTAGCAAATCTTATGTTCCCTGCAAGTGTTATTCCCCGTTCATTAACCTCAAGCTTTGCAAAAAGACCGAAAACCAATTTCAATGAAGTTACATTTGAATTAACAGAGGATGTTTTTACTGTTAAATGGAAAGAAGAGGGGGATGAGGTTGTAATCAACTGCGGGCTTGACGGTGAACCCCGCATGAGTCAATGTGAAATTAAAGGCTATCCATATAAAATATGGGCGTATGCTTATAGTGAAAACGGAAGAATAAATGCGGTAGTGAAGCCTATTAACACGCTTTCAACTCAATATATGACCTTCGATTTTTCAGGAAATGCACTTAGAATTCAGATAAAGGGCATACCGAGTTTTCCGGAATTTATTCTTAAAAATGCACTTTCGCCTGATTTTATAAAAAAGCATAAACCAATTAAATTTATTGTTACCAAAGTGGTTAATCTGCTTTTATCAACAACAGAAAGACCGATGAAATTTAAGGCGAAATGAGGGAAAATATGGAACTTCAAAAATTGTTCAAAAGCGTTTTAGAGCAGGATAGAGCTCCCATTGTAATTTGCGATTTGGAGCATACTATTGTTTATATGAATCCTGTTGCAATTGAACGCTATCACAAAGACCTTACAGGGAAAAATCTTAAAAATTGCCACAACGAAAAATCCAATGAAAGAATAGATAAGGTTGTTGCTTGGTTTAGTAAAAGTGCAGAGAATAATATTGTTTACACCTACAACAATGAAAAGGAAAACAAGGATGTTTATATGGTGGCTCTTCGTGATGAAAATGGTGAGCTTATAGGTTATTATGAAAAGCACGAATACAGAAATAAAGAAACGGGTAAATTATATGAGATTTAAGAGTATTAAAGGACTGATATTTTTGATTATTGTTTCATTGACTTTATTCAGCAGTTGTAGTGGGAATGAGAATAGTCCCACAATAACAACCGACACAACAGAAAATGCTACAAACAATTCTCTTGGTTATGAGCAGATTTCGGGAGAAGAAGCTAAACTCCTGATGGATACCGAAAAAGACTATATAATTATAGATGCGAGAACTGAAGAAGAGTTTAAAGAAGGCCATATTGAAGGTGCAATTCTTATTCCCGAATATGAAATAGGGGAAAAAGCAGAAAAAGAACTGCCCCAAAAAGACCAACTTGTTCTCGTATATTGCCGTAGCGGCAGGCGAAGCAAAATTGCAGCCCAAGCCCTTGTGGATTTGGGTTATACAAATGTAAAAGAATTCGGCGGAATAATTGATTGGCAGTATGAAATTGTGAAATAAATTATAAAGCGAGGTAATATTATGCGTAAAAATTTTGGAGCTGAAAGTAGTGTTTATCCAATGCCTGTGTTTATTGTTGCGGCTTATGATGAGAATGGCAACCCTAACTGTATGAATGCGGCTTGGGGCGGAATTTATGAGGATAAGCAGATTATGGTTTGCCTTTCCCACGGTCATAAAACGACTAAAAATATAAAAGAAAGTAAGGCTTTCACAGTAAGTATTGCAGATGCAAAGCATGTTCTTGAAGCGGATTATGTTGGCGTTGTTTCAGGAAACAAAGAACCCGATAAAATGGCTAAAGCAGGGTTAACAACAGTTAAATCTGAATTTGTAAATGCACCAATTATTAATGAATTTCCAATGACAGTTGAATGTAAGCTCCTCAAATTCAATGAAGATGGTATCTGTATCGGTGAAATTGTGAATATAAGTGCAGATAGTTCTGTTTTGGGTGAAGATGGACTTATTGATCCCGAAAAACTTCAGGCTATTACCTTTGATCCTGTTCATAATGCTTATCTTAAACTTGGTGAAAAAGTCGGTAATGCTTTTTCTGATGGTAAAAAACTCAAATAAATTGTTGATTGTAACCAAAAAATATTGACTTGTGACCCAAAAAACTGTATTATAAACATATGACTATAATAGGGAGTGAGCAGAATGGCAAACTGTCCTAAATGCGGTGAGCATTTGAGAATGGTGGATTGGAAACAGCATTGTCCCCATTGCGGATGCAATATCGTAATTTATGATATTCAAGAACGTTTAATGCAGGATGCAGATAAGGCGGAGGTTCAGCATTATCATTTCCAGAAGAAAATCAATAGAATGAAAGCCGCTTTTGTAGGCTCAAAGCTTGCAATTGCCCGTATTTTTACAAGTCTGATTCCTATTGCGGCAATTGTTGTGCCTTGGCTTAAGGGTAGCTTTAAAGAACCCTTTGCTGAATTTGACGGAGTTTATACCTTGTTTTCTTTAATAGATATGCTTGAAGGCTTTGATTTCGATGCGATTTTAGGGCTTTTGAATACGCCCGACGGAAAAACACCGTTAATATTTTTATTAGCAGCAATTCTTATGCTCGTTTTATCTGTGGTCTTTATGTTAGTGCATTTTGGTTGTTTAACAATGGCTTGCGGAAAACGAGGCAAATTGAGAAACTATATATTTGACATTTTAATGTTAGTTCTTTGTGGTGGAGCAACGGCACTTTTAATGGCCATTCCCGAAAATCCTTATTTCAGCATAGATTTTGTTATTGCGCCATTTGTGTATTTCATTCTTTTGGCTGTGAATTTCGGTATTGATATTGCAATTTTCAAACAGGGTATTGAGGTTAAATATGATAATTGCGTTGTTGGTGGAATACCTATTGAAGAATATTTCAAAATGGTGGAAGATGGTGTTCCTCAGGAAGAAATTCGTCAGGAAATGTACCGCAGATTAACTGAAATGCAGCTTCAGAAAGAAGCAGAACTTAATGGTGAGGAGGTTAAGGCATGAGCGAAGAAATGAATCAGAATGTTGATGTTCAGACCCGCGAATATGTTTTAGAGACTGATTTACCTGCTTATATGAACAGAAAATTCTGTTCAACAAAAGAAAGAGTTACATACATACTTAAAACTGCCACAGCAGAATTAACATTGGGTAAATACGATACATCATCGGAATTGTTTTTATATAAGATTTTCGGTCTTGATGCGGAAGCCCACGGTAATGCGGCAGTTACCCTTGGTATTTACGATTTGATTAATGACCCGCTTTCTGCGGTTATCATTGATAAAATGCGTACTCGTTGGGGTAAGTTTAAGCCATTTCAGTATTTAGCGCTTATTCCCAGCATTTTAGTAGGCTTTGTAACTTGCATTATGCCGCTTATTGCGGATGCCCAGGGTATGAATGCGGCTCAAAGACTTATTTTTTATATGATACTTTCATATATCAGTGAAACAGTCGGCGCATTTTTCGGTGGTGGCGGTTATATTGATAATGTTTTCACGCCTAATCCCAATGAGCGAACTGCGTTGCTGGTTTCCTCCCGTTTTGCAAGTGATTTATTCAGGCGATTCCCTGAACAATTAGCCGGAATTTTATTCGACCTTGTAGCAAACGGTAAAATCAAAATTAATCTCACTAAGGTTTTTGCATCAATGAAATCCTTCTGGTGGGTAATTGCAACTGTTCCTGCAATAATGTGGGTGTTTGTAAGTAAGGAACGAGTTCCCCAATCCGAGAAACCGCCACAGGTTGTAAAGGGAATGTTCTCTGTTTTCAGAAACAAACCTTTGTTAATTTACACCTTATCCGGCTTTGTTGACGGTATCAATGTGGGTACATCGCAATCTCTTTATTATGATACTGTTTTGAAATTCAATATGATGTCCACTATAGCAGGTATTCCCGGTATGCCGATTTCTTACGCCAGCTATCCTTGGGCAACGAAATTCAGAAAGCGCTTTTCAACTAAAACCTTGTGGTTGTTCCAGCGAGGCTCAATAATAACCTCAGAGCTTTCGTTCTTCCTTGTGGGTCTTATAGGCGGAAAGAAAAACGGTTTCTATAAGAAAAAATTGCCTATGACAATTGCAATGATGCTGGGTAACAGCCTTGAAATGGTATTCTACGGAACCAAGAAAATTATCGAAAACGAAATTAACTATGAGGTTCTTGACTATTGCGAATGGCAGAATGGCTATCGTGTCGAGGCAACTGTAAATCTTCTTACAGGCTATATTAACAAGGTAAGGGGTATTGCTCTTACAAAGATTAACACAATGCTTCTTGCAAGGTGGGCAGGGTTTGAATCAGGTCTTACTGCGGTGCAAACAGAAGACACAATGTGGAAAATGTTTATTGCCGCTTTCGGCCCTCAGTTGATTTTTGATTTTCTCAGCCTTGTTCCCATGTTCTTCTATAATATCGACCAGAAAACAAGAGACAGAATGTATCTTGATTTGGAAAGAACACGCGCACAAACAGCGGCAGAAGAAAAGAAAACTTCAGACGCAGAATAAAGCGTAAAAAAATACAACCATCATTGATGAGATGGTTGTATTTTTCTTTTTCAGCTTTTATTTGTCAATTAATATTTATCAACATCTTCCACATCAAGTGTGAATACGATTGCGCCGCCCACAGAAACTTCTTTTTCAAAGTCATCTTCCCTAAGACCTGTTCCGAAGCCGCTTGTTGTGGTGGTGGTTCTTGTTCTTTTCTGTGAGCAAGTTTTGATTATTTCTTTAGCTTTGCTGACGGTGTTATCTTCAGCACCGATAAGGAAAGTAGTGTTTCCTACCATTAAAAATCCGCCTGTTGTGGAAAGCTTTGTAACGGTGAAGCCCTCCTTTGTAAGAGAAGAGGAAACAACCGCGCTGTCATCGTTATTTACAATTGCAATTAAAAGTTTCATATAATTTAAACCCTTTCTTAAAGTTTTGGCAATATCATTTTTTTGCTCTTTTTATCGAGAATGTTAACATCAGGAATTTCATATCGGTTGTCATTGGCATCCTTAATGAGAACTCTGCCGTCGTAAAGAGGTTTTATGGCGGTCAGGTGGTTGCGGATTTCAAAAGTGCAAATGCCTTTGTCTGTTTCCGCCGTCCACATCCAGATTTTAAACTTTTCGCTCATTTTAATGAACTTTGTGATGCGTGGAATCATATAATATTCTCTTAAACAGTTTTCTACCACTGCTTTGGATTCGGGCATAAGGTCATTTATATCGCGGATTACTGCAATTTCATTGCCCTCGGAATCCATAAGAGCAATATATTTTGTAAGACCTGTTATGGGGAACATTCGATGAAGCTCCAGCTCGGTGAATTTTTCTCCCGTATAAAATTCTGCATCTACAAAAATTTTGTCATTTTCCGTAAATCTTACTTCGGAACCTTCAATATATCTGGGCATTTAATTCACCTCACTCAAAATTCTCTTCAGCTTTTCGCTTTTGAAGCTGTTCGCCCATAGATTGAATTTCTACAAGCTTGTAGTATTTTCCTTTTTGTTTCAAAAGCTCTTCGGGTGTTCCGCATTCGATAATTTCACCTTTATCCACAACAACAATTTTGTTTGCTTTGCGCAGAGTGGAAAGTCTGTGAGCTATCATTAAAGTGGTTCTTCCGCTTATAAGTCTTTCGATAGCGCCTTGAATGAGGTGCTCAGTTTCAGAGTCAACTGCGGCGGTAGCCTCATCGAAAATCAGAATGCTGGGGTTTTTGAGAACTGCTCGGGCAATGGAAACACGCTGGCGTTCACCACCGGAAAGACCTACACCTCTTTCCCCAAGCATCGTGTCATATGCATCGGGGAGCTTTGAAATAAAACCGTGGGCATTTGCAACCTCTGCGGCATGGAGAACCTGCTCAACATGAACTCTTCCGCTGCCAAAGGCAATGTTATTGAAAATTGTATCACGGAACATAAGGGGTTCCTGCTGAACATAACCGATAGAGTCACGGTAATATTTCATATCAACGTTTTTTATATTTTCGCCGTCAATAAGGATTTCACCGTCATAATCGTCATAGTAACGCATTAAAAGGTTTATAAGGGTGGATTTACCTGAACCGGTTGTGCCAACAATACCAACAATGTCGCCCGGCTCAATAGTAAGATTAATATTGGAAAGCACTTTCTTCGAGCGGTCAAAGGCAAAGTTGACATTTTTGAATTCAATTTTACCTTTCATTCTTTCTAATTTATTGCCCTCACCGAAATTGTGTTCGGGTTCAGCATCAATAATATCAAGGATTTTTTCTGCAGACGCAAGAGTGTTCTGATAAGTGTCGCTCATATTGGCGAAAAAGTTAATGGGGGTGTAGAACATACTTGCATAGGAAACGAAAGAAACAAGAAGACCAAGGGAGATTTCATCGCTTCCGTTTATTACCATATTACCGCCTAAAAACCAAACCACAATAGAACCGCAAGTTACAAGGAAAGTGATAAGTGAGGGGAAAACTGCCGCAGGAACAGCAACCTTTTTGTCCTCTTTATACCATTCATCGCAGTAGCGAGCAAATTTATTGATAGTTTCATCCTCGTTGGTGAAAGCCTTTATAACTCTTACACCGGGGATTGAGTTTGCAAGAACGGTAGAAATAGATGCACTTCTTCTCCAGAGTCGCATATATTTGGGCCCGATTATTTTACCGAAAAGTCTGCCCGCAATTACAACCACGGGGACGGGAATTAATGAGAATAAAGCCAGCTTCCAGCTCATACCGAACATTATTATAACAAGGCCCACAAGAGTGAACGCCTGAACAACGGCTTCCTGAGTTATTTTCATAATGAAGGCTTGGATAACACCGGCATCGGAGTTTACTCGGTTAATAACAGAGCCCGTGGAGATTTTATCATAAAAACTAAGTGGCAGATATTGCGCCTTTTCATAAATATCTTTTTTCAGGTTAAGAGTTATTCTGTCACCTGCAAGGCGGAGTCTGTAAGAGCGAAAACCGTTCATTACATATTGAAAAATATATATTCCCAAAAGTGCTGCGAGAACTTTTATAAGCATTGAGGAGTCTTTGCCGGGAATAACATCATCCACCATTATTTTTGTTATGTATGGCGGCACAAGGGATAATGCAGTTGCTGCAACAGAAAGCAACATACAAATTATAAGAGATTTCTTTTCGGGTATTACATATTTTCCGAATTTTGAAATAAGCTTGCCTTTTCCTGAGCAGTTTATACATTCTGCCTCAGGGTTGGGGAGCTTTCTTCCGCATTTGGGACAGAAACAGCGTTGCTTGTGGTAAACGGATTTAACGGTTTCGGCTTCGTCAAGTAAATCCTTACCTTCATTAACGGCATTTACAAATACCGCCGCTGCATCCGCAACCTCTGCGCCTGCATAAGAAAAACGCAGGAGTATTTTTTTCTTTCCGTTTTTCATTTTGATTTTAAAAACGGCATTACCGTAAAGTCGCTTTACCTGAGCGTCTTCAATATCGCAGTAGTCAATTGAAAAACTGCCGCTTTCATAGCATTCGTCAAAGGCTACCAGTTTTTCCTTTGTGAATACCATCATTGATTCGGCGTAACGGCCTTTAAGGTTTAAGTCGCCTACCACAATAAAAAGTGGCTCATCATTTTTGAAAAGCTGATTGAAGCTGTCTTCATATTGTTTGGGAATAGGCTTGTTTGTTATTACTTTCAATTTCATTCACCCCTTGGATTTGAAAATAATTATCGCCTACATTATAGCAATGTGATAAAAAAAGTAAATATATTTTTAAAATAAAAATAAGAATTTTGAGTTTATTGTATCTTGTAAAATTTTGTGCTATACTCAAGAGCATAATAAGATAAGGGTGATACGATGACCAACGAGTTGAAAAGAACCTATGTGCCGTTTACGGAATGGAAAGAAAAATCCAAACAAATTGAATATACGGAAAAAACACCTCTTCTTTCACCTGATGGGAAGCTACTTGCAAAAGGTTGGGCAAGAAGAAATGTTTTCGAGTATAACAGAGATTATGTTAAAAAGGGTATAATCAGCCGTAAGGAATGGGATTTTTATACCATTCACGTGGGGGATGAAATGCAGGTACTCATAAGCTTTGCGAATATTACAATTGGCGGTTATGTGGCGGCAAAGCTTGTTAACCTTAAAACCGGTGAAGTTATCTGCGATGCAATACAGTATTTTGTTGGTGCAAATAAGCATGTTTCACCACCTGTTATTGATGTTCCGAATCGTTTTAAAGATAAAATCAGAAAAACTGAATTTGATTTCCACACAAAAGAAAATGAGAGAACCTTGTGGTATAAAGGTTCTTTCAAGGGTAAAAACGTTGAAGTTAATGTTTCCATGGAAATTATGGACGGACTTGAAAATATAACAACTGTTTTACCTTTTAAAGAAGACGATACCAAATATTTTATGACAACAAAGCAGATGTGTATGCCCTGCGAGGGTAAATTTACCGTTGGTGATTATACCTATGAGTTTTCAAAGGATAAGGCTTTCTGCACAGTGGATTGGGGCAGAGTAAATACCCCTCACGAAATGGTATGGTATTGGGGTAGCGGTAATCAGTACATAACCGATGAAAAGGGCGAAAAACACCTTTTAGGATTTGAAATTACCTGGGCAATAGGTGATGAAAGCTATGCTACGGAAACCTGCATTTTCTATGACGGCAAGGTTCATAAAATCGGTGCAGTCGATGTGGAAAAATTTCCAAAAGACAGATTTTTAGAGCCTTGGAAAATTATTTCCGAGGACGGCAGATTCAATATGACTATGGTACCAACTCTCGATAATCACAGTGATGTGGATTTTAAGGTTGGCAGAATGAATTGCCATCAGGTTTTTGGTATCTGGAACGGGGATGTTAAACTTGATGACGGAACAAAGATAGAAATAAAAGACCTTTTCACATTCTGTGAATATGTTGAAAACAGATGGTAATATGAAAGAAAAAGTATCTTTAATAACGTCTATGGTGATTTTCGGTACCATAGGAATTTTTGTGAATTACATAGGTTTGCCTTCGGGGGTTATAGCGTCTTGCAGGGGGATTACGGGTGCAGTTGTGATTCTTGCTGTAATGCTTATAACAGGTCGGAAGATTGATTTTAAAGCCGTAAAAAAGAAGCTTCCTGTTTTGTTGGCATCGGGGGTGGCAATAGGCTTTAACTGGATTTTGCTGTTTGAAGCCTACAGATTTACTGGTATTCCCGTTGCAACGGTTTGCTATTATACCGCACCTATAATTGTTGTTATTGCATCAACCTTTGTGTTTAAAGAGAGGCTGAAGGCAAAGCAGGTTATCTGTGTTTTTGTTGCGTTGATAGGCGTTGCATTAGTTTCGGGAGTTTTTCAGTCAGACAGTTCAAAAATAACAGGTGTGCTCTGCGGTCTTGGTGCGGCGGTGCTTTATGCTTCTGTTATGATTATGAATAAATTTATGGGTGAGGTAGAATCCTATGAAAGAACCGTAATTCAGTTGGGTTCTGCAGGGATTGTTGTTCTGCCTTACGCTTTATTTACAATGGGTGATATAACATTTAATCCGAAATCTGTAATGCTTTTGCTTGTTGTGGGTGTTGTGCATACGGGCTTTGCATATCTTCTCTATTTTGGTGCAATGAAAAAACTTGAAAGCCAGACAGTTGCAATTCTAAGCTACATCGACCCGGCATCTGCAATAATTCTCTCATCGATTGTGTTTATGCAGTTGCCCACAGTATATGAATTGGTTGGCGTGGTGCTTATTATGAGTGCCGCAGCTTTAAGTGAGATAAAAATAAAGGAAAAACAAAAAGTATGATAAAAAAGCAAATCAAAATAACCGGTGCAATATTCGACTTTGACGGGACATTGTTTGACTCAATGCACGTGTGGAAAGGGTATAAAGATAATTTCTTCAATTTTTTAGGTATTGAGTTGACAGATGCGGACAGAGAAGCTTTTAAGGGCCTTTTTCTCCGTGAAACCTTTCTTCTTGCTATTGAACGCTTTAACCTTGATAAAACCTATGAGGAGCTTTTATCTGAGCTTTTTGAATATATTAAGAGCAGATATATGGTTGAAACTGAGCCTAAAAACGATATAAAGGAATTTCTTGAAAAGCTTAAATCAAAAGGTGTGAAAATGGGTATTGCCACCGCAACAGGTGAGCCTGCTCTTGAAGCGGTTATGAAAAAGTATGATATGCTCCATTATTTTTCTCCGATTTATTCTACCTACACAGTTGGTGCTTCAAAAACTGAATCAAAGGTTTATGATGTTGTTCTTAATGAACTGGGAACAGATAAAGAAACAACCTGGGTTTTTGAAGATGCCTTGTATGCAGCAAAAACTGCAAAAGCAAACGGATACAATGTTGTTGGTATCTACGACAAAAGTGAACCGAACCAGGAAGAATTGAAAAAGATTGTTGATATCTACATCAATAATTACAGTGAGCTTGACTTATGAACAGAGAAGAACTAGATAAATATATTAATCAGGTTTACGGTGTCAGTGCAGAGTTTCCTTGGTTGAGTGCACCCTCTTTTGCAGTTTATCGTCACGCAAATAATCAAAAGTGGTTTGCGGTTATAATGGAGATACCTAAGAATAAATTAGGTATGGAAGAAGAGGGAAGTATTAACGTTGTTAATCTGAAAAGCGACCCGCTTCTCATTGGTTCGCTAATTCTCGATAAAGGTATTTACCCTGCCTACCATATGAATAAAAGCCATTGGATAACAGTCTGCCTTGACGGAAGTGTTGAGAAAGAAAAAATGATGTGGTTGGTAGATGTAAGTTTTGAATTGACGGATAAACCTAAATATAAAAAGAAAAAATCTGATAGCGAGGTGCAAAAATGAAATTTGATGTAAATAAATTAGAATGGATAAGAGAACCCGAAAAATATAGTATTTCTGAAGATAAAATAGAAATTATAACAAAGCCACATACGGATTTATGGCAGAGAACTTATTATCATTTCAGAAATGATAATGCACCTGTTTTGCAGATGGAAACCGATGAAAAATATTTCTCTTTTACCGTGAAGACGGAGTTTCAGAGCAAACAAAGATTTGACCAATGCGGAATTGTTATGTATCTTGATTCTGAAAATTGGCTCAAGGGCTCTATTGAATATGAAAATGAAAAGTTTCAGCATCTTGGAAGTGTAGTTACCAACAAAGGCTATTCCGATTGGGCAACTACGGAGATTGACGCTTCAATAAAATCAATGTGGTACAGATTCAGCAGAAGAGAAGATGACTATTGCATTGAGTGCTCCGATGATGGTGTTACTTTTAAGCAAATGCGTGTTTGCCATATGTGGAATGGTGGAGGAACAATCAAATTCGGTGTTTATGCCTGCAGTCCTGAGGATTCCTCGTTTAAAGCAATTTTCACAAATATGGAATTAACCGAATGTAAATGGCTCGCCCACGACGGACAGAAGCCTGATGAAGAATAAATTAAGAATAATACCACCGCTGAAGAGACGAAACTTCAGCGGTTGTTTATTGTTATTTATCAAATGATACAGGATTAGTTTCGTTGTTGGCGAACGCATTTGGTCCGGGGTCTGACATAGAAAAATACATTTTTGCAGCTTTGGTTGTGCCGAAATCTCTGTTAGAGCCGGAATTCTGCACCTTGTTAAATGCATCGCGGAACATCTGGTTGTGCGCTTCCTCCCGATTTAAAAGGAAGTCAATGGTCTCGCGAACCTTTTTATCGTCAATCTGGCGGTAAAGGTATTCATAAACCACCTTTGCACGTTGCTCGGATGCAATATTGCTTAGTAAATCCGCACATAAATCGCCGGTAACGGTTACATAATCCGCTGTCCAGGAATAACCTGAAGCGTTTATAAGACCTGGATTAAGCCCGAGAATAACATGGGATTGAATTTCTCCGCTTGGTACTGTTTCGGCATTAACATCGTGGCCGTTGAGCAAATTGATTGTTTGTGCAATCATTTCCATGTGTCCCAGCTCTTCTGCGGCAATGTCGAGAAATAAATCTTTTATTTCAGGGTCTTTTATTCTGAAGCTCTGGGACATATACTGCATTGCAGCTTTAAGTTCACCGTTTCCGCCTCCCAACTGCTCCTGAAGTAATGCTGCATATTGAGGATTGGGCTTTTCAACACCAACAGGATGGAAAAGCAATTTTTCGTGTTTAAACATTCTATTACCTCCAATTATTTTGTCATACATACTTTTCCCATTTTTTGCTATGCTATGCAAATGAGGTAACAGGAATTGCACATTCTTTTTACCACAAAGAAGCTTTGTTAAAATATTAGCAATTTTTATTTGGAAAATATTGCAATATATTCGCACTTGTGCTAAAATAAACCAAAAGATGTTTAGTATAAATGCTAAAACACAAAGAGGGGTAAAATATGGCATTGAAAAAATCAGAAAAAACTAAGAGAGATATATTAAGAACTGCGATACAGTTATTTTTTGAAAATGGTTATTCCAATGTGTCGCCCAATGCAATATCAAAAGAGTTGAAAATAAGTACGGGTAACCTTACATATTACTACCCCACCAAAGAGCATCTTTTAAGTGTACTTGTAGATGACCTTTGTAAGTTTCAAAGAAAGCTTATTGATGATGAAACAAAGGAGGGTATAAGCTCGGTAATGGCAGTTTGCCTTGAGCTTATGACAATGGCATCGGCTTGTGAAAGCAATCCTGTCGCAAAGGATTTCTTTATATCTTCCTACCAAAGTCCTGTCACACTAAAAATAATTCGTGAAAACGATACTGAACGCTCAAAAGAGGTTTATAAAGAATATTGCAAATGCTGGACGGACGAACAATTTGCAGAAGCGGAAATTTTGGTTTCGGGCATAGAATATGCAACGCTTATGAGTCTTGATGAGGATATTCCTCTTGAAACACGAATAGCAGAAGCTCTTGATAAAATATTATATGTATATAATGTTCCGAAAAAAATTCGTGAAACCAAAATCAAAAAAGCATTAAGCTATGATTATAAACATATCGGAGAACGAATTTTCAAGGAGTTTAAAGAATATGTTGATAAAACAACAGAGGAAACCTTTGAACAGATGCTCCGGAATGCTAAGTGCGAAATGCGAAGTGCGAAATGAGGGTGAATGAAATGGGAAATACAATTGAAAATAAAAGCTTTGATTTTGCAGTAAGAGTAGTAAATTTATATAAATATTTATGTAATGAGAAAAAGGAGTTTATTATATCAAAACAGCTTTTGAGAAGTGGCACAAGTATTGGTGCAAATGTTTCAGAAGGTGAAAAAGCACAATCGAAAGCAGATTTTTATACAAAAATGACAATAGCTTTAAAAGAAGCAAATGAAACAGATTATTGGTTAAGATTGATGTATGCAACAGAATATCTCACAGAACAAGAATTTGAAAGCTTAAGTAAAGATAATAAAGAAATAATAAGTATTTTAGTTGCAATAACAAAAACAACGAAACAAGATTTAATTAAAAAATAGTGCGAAGTGCGAAATTCGGAATGCGAAATTAAGCTTCGCAAATGATGATAATAGAAGAATAAAGTTGAAGTGCAAGTTGATATAAAAGAGAATAGCGAAAAGCTATCTCTTTACAAAAAAACTTTGAACTCAAAAATAGCAATTAGCCGAAATACGAATCAGTTGAAGATTGCGAAGAAAAAACATTTCGCACTTCGCATTTCGCATTTCGCACTTACGAAAGGGTGCTTTTATGAAAAACCAAACTAACAGAACATTAAGAAAGATATTGAGTATAGCTTTGTGCCTTGCTCTTGTAATGAGCTATGTGCCTGTTGTGAGCATTCCCGTAAGTGCAAAAACACTATCGGTTCCGTCGGGTTATACCGCTTATAATATTGAAGGTGGATTGTCCGCTGATGGTTACGGCCTGCCTACACTCACCATAAGCCAGAACGGTAATTGTTATGTTTATGGTACATGTACTCAGAAAGACGCTAAAATTCTGGTAAAAAGCGGCGTTACTGCAAACATAATTCTTGATGATGTGAATTTGAATGTCAGAGAAACTACCCAACAGGCGGGAATTGTAATTGAAAGCGGTGCTGATGTCACTTTGCTTCTTGCAGGTGATAACTATATTGAAGGCGGTATTTGTTCTGCCGGAATATCAGTTCCGGAAGGCGCAACGCTGACAATCACCTCGTTTGATGGTGATTCCGAAACCACAGGTAATCTTACAGTAGTAGCAAAAAACAGTTTTCAGTCAGGATGCGGCGGTGCAGGTATCGGTGCAGATGGTCAGACAACATACGAAATAACCAATGAGAAAAAAAGAACTGTGGGCGATATTATTATAAATGGCGGAACTATCAGTACTCTGGGTGGTATTGATGGCGCAGGTATAGGTGGAGCAGGTGAATCTACTACAGGCTCTGTAACTATAAATGGCGGCAACATAACTGCAAATGTATATAATCCCGGCGATGGTGTTAACGGTGCTGCAGCAATCGGCGGCGGTATTGCAGGTTATCTTGAAGCCATCACAATCACAGGCGGTACTGTATATGCAGGTCAGACAAATAGTGCCGCAGCAATCGGTGGTGGCTGGTACGGCCACATAGATGGTTCAGAGGCCAATTATGGTGAAATAACCATTACCGGTGGTAATATTACCGCTGTTGGCGATAGCGGAAACAACGCTAATGGTGCAAATGGCGTGGGCAGAGGCGGTGTGTATAATGAAGATGCTTCCACGATAACCGGTTCAGTCATTATAACCGGCGGTAATATTGTTACAAATAATGGTATCACTGCGCCTAAAAATGAGAAAAACGAAGCTCTTCAATTATTAGTAATAGACGTTATAGGCTTAAGTAAGGATGCTGCAGTAACAGAAATTCTTTTATCTGACGGAGAGAAATACGGAGTTAAAGACGTTTCTACTGTTAATAAAAAGCTTTATATTGCAATACCCGAAAATGAAGAGGTTGAATCAATAACCATAGGCGGAGAAACATATTTTTATAGTGGAGAGGGCTCTGTTTGTGCTCATAACGGCAACAAAACGGAAGCTACCTGTCTGGAAGAATCGGTATGTGAGCTTTGTGGAAATAAAATTTCAGAGAAAGACCTCGAAAATCATGTGGATAAATCACCGACTTATCAGGTTAATTCCACTGACTCGACTAAGCACGACTGCTATTACGATTGTTGCGGTGCGGTAGTTGAAATGCTTCTGCACGAATATAAATATTCTCTCAATGACGAGGATAAAACAACACATAATCACATATGCTCTAAATGTTCTCATATAGATTTTACAGAAAAGCATAATTATACAGACGGTGTTTGTGAGGACTGCAAATATAATTGTCCACATGAAACGGTGGTTGATTTTATTTGTCAAGAATGTAATATGGTTATGCATTCCTGCTCTTTTTCTGATAATTATGTGTATAACGATGAAGTGCATTGGATTGAGTGCGATGAGCCGGATTGTACAAAAACAAGTAACGAGGAAGCTCATTCATTCGAGTCAGGTTTATGTCTTTGCGGTTACGCCTGCCCTCATACAAACTACGTAAATTACACATGCGAAAGATGCGGTGTGCCGTGCGAACACAAAACTTTCACTGATGGTTTTTGTACTTTATGCGGTGACTACAAAGAGCCTGAAAGAAATACAAACGGCTATTATGAAATTTATACTGCAGGAAACCTTTTCTGGTTTGCTCGCGAAGTAAATAAGGGTGGAGATTATAACTACATAAACGCCATACTAAAAAATGATATTGACCTGAAAAACAAGGAATTTACTCCTATTGGTGACGAAGCAAATGAGAATGGCAGCTTCCAGGGTGTTTTTGATGGTCAGGGCTACCACATTAAAGGTCTTAATGTGAAAGCAGGTAAAAATCTTGCAGGTCTTTTCGGTGAAGCGAGAAATGCGACGATTAAAAATCTTGAGGTTTCAGGTAAGGTTGTTATAACATCTGCAATTAGCTATGTGGGTGGTGTTGTTGGTTCTGCCCCCGGTACAACAGGAAACGGTACAAAGCTTTTAAATGTTATTTCTCATGTTGATATGGAAATTGCAGAGGGCGTGAATGGTGCAAAATATGTGGGTGGCTTTGCAGGCTATGCAAATCACAGCACCGTAATTGAAAACTGCTTATGGGATGGAGAAATCAATGCAGGTGTTCAATGGGTTGAAGACCTGGGTGGTTTTATAGGCAGAATTCAGACGAGCTCCGCTGTTATAATTAATAATTGTGCTTCCTACGGCAAAATTATTTCAAATTATAAACAAAACAGCTACAATAGCAAATCAAGCATGAATCTTGGTGGCTTTGCAGGCTATATCGGTAGCGCCAAGGACCATATAAAGAACTGCATTTTTGCAGGTGCCCTTGAATTAGGCGCAGACTTCACTGATAAGAGTAATGTTTCTGCCTTTGGTTATTGGAATGCTATCGGTTCTGTTGATAATTGCTATTATCTTAAAGCTTCCGTTCCCAATACAAATGCCGGAGCAGCAGCTCCTTCGGTATGCGAAATGACCTCAGTTACAGCTGAACAGCTTTCTTCCGGCGAAATTGCATATAAGCTTAATTCTTCCTTATCATACGGTGTGTGGAAGCAGACTATCGGTACGCACGCGTATCCTGTATTTGATGGTGCTACGGTTTATTACTGTAATGAAGAATCAGGTTTCACAAATACTGACCCTCATAATATGTTAAACGATGTTTGTACCGTATGCGGTGAGTATAAAGCACCTCAGCTTAATGAAGAAGGATATTATGAGATTTATAATGTGGCTCAGCTTTTCTGGTTTGCAAAGCTTGTAAACACCGGCAATAATATGGCTGACTGTATATTGATGGATAACATTAGCCTTGCAGGCAAGGTGTGGACACCGATTGGCAATAAATATAGCGGTATCTTTGACGGAAACGGTAAAAAAATCAGCGGAATGAGCCTTACCGTAACCTCAGGACACAGCGGTTTCTTCTCACTTGTTGGTATTTCAACAATCAAAAATCTGATCGTCGAGGGTAATATTTCCTTGAACGGTACAGATTCTTCAAATGTTATCAGTGGTGTTGGCGGTATTGTAGGCAGAGCAGAAGGTGCAACTATTACCGGCTGTATAAGCCGTGTTGATATATCCGGTACTACTGCTCAAGGCCGTTCTATTGCAGGTGTTGTAGGCGATGGTTGCGCCTCTGACAGTATTGGTACGGTTGTTACAAAATGTGCCAACTACGGTAATATAACTGTGAGCGGAGGCAAAGAGCTTTTTGCAGGTGTTGTTGCTTATCAACAGCAGTACGGCAAAATTGAAAATTGTGCAAACTATGGTAATGTCAGTGCTCCAGGTGCAAGCTACGTGGGTGGCATACTTGGTTACATAAATAATGCAAATTTTGAAGGTGTTAGCAACTGTCTTAACACAGGTAGCGTAACCGGTGGCTCAAATGTGGCTGCCATAGTTGGCAGACTAAACGCTCACAAAATAAATACCTTCAGAAATAATTTCCATATTAATAGTATCGTTGCATACGACAGTGAGAAAACAATTCTCAGCGGAGAAATCTTTGAAGCTTTTGGGGTTGATACGCAGACACTGGCAAGCGGTAAAGTAGCATACACACTCAATGACTCAAAACACGAAGGCAATCTTGTGTGGTATCAGACATGCGGAGAGGGATATCCTGAACTTACAGGAAAGGTTGTTTATCCTGTTTTTGGTTGTAACGGAGAAACTATTATAGGCTACAATAATACAGAAGAAACTGTATCTGATCACACATTCAGTAGTGCAGGCAATGGCTTTTGCGATAACTGTGGCGGTTATCAATCTGCAGTAGGTAGGGGTACAGATGAAGATCCATATCAGATTTCCAATGCGGGTCAGCTTTATTGGTTTGCCGCTGTTGTTAACAACGGATATGGTAATACCGCACAAAATAACGCTGCTTGTGCAGTGCTGACAGATGATATTGTAGTTAACAAAAATGTTTTAAATTCCGATGGTAAATTGAATAGTAATGGCTCTGATTTGAAAGTGTGGTCACCAATCGGTATCGTTGATGTTGGATATATAGGTAACTTTAACGGTCAGGGACATACAATTAGTGGGTTATATATAAATGACAGGAGCAGTAGTAATCTCGCATTATTCGTTCAGATAGGTAACGAAAATTGTACTGATTCTTATGTTAAGAATTTAGGTATTATAGATAGTTATTTCTATGGAATGTACGATGCATCAGGCATAGCCTATGCAAACTATGGTACTATTGAAAACTGCTTCAATAACAGTACTATCATAGGTGGAGTTAATTCATGCGGAATTTCATACTATAACTATGCTCTTATTAAGAATTGCTATAACATCGGTATAATAGGTAATGCAAGTACAAGAAAGGCTTGCGGTATTGCTTTTGTAAACTACGATACTATTGAAAATTGCTACAACGCAGGTGTTATTAAAAGTATAAGCGAAATTTACGGTATAAGTACTAATAGCGGTAATGTTACTGTTACAAATTGCTATTATTTAGATGGCAGAGCCGAAGGACGCGGTACACCTATGTCGGCTGAACAGTTCGCTTCAGGTGAGGTTGCATACCTCCTGCAGGGTGAACAAGCTGATGGTGTATGGGGACAGGATTTATCGGTAAAAGGCTCACTTCCTGAAATTGGTGGTAAGAAGGTTTATAAAGTAATCTCTTGTGACTCAGTTAAATATATTTATTTAAATACAAATCAACTGTCGGCACATTATGATGAAAATCCCAGCGACCATATATGCGATGGCTGTGAAGAAGTATTAGGTGAATGTGATTACAGGGATAACGGCTTTTGCTCTGTTTGTGGTGCCTGCGAGCCTGCTGAATTGAATGCAAATAGCTACTACGAGATCGGAAACGCAGGTCAGCTCTTCTGGTTTGCAAACTACATAAACACTGTTGACAGAACAGCAAATGCAGTTCTCACAGCAGATATTGACCTTGAAAACAGACCTTGGACTCCCATCGGCTCCACAGGTGAAAATAGCCACAACTTCCGTGGTATCTTTGACGGACAGAATCACACCATTAAAGGTCTTTATGTTGAAGGCGGCAGAGCAGGTCTCGGCTTCTTCGGTGAGGTAAGAACGGGTACAGTTAAGAACTTCACCATCTACGGTGAGGTGGTTGCTAACACTGATGTCAATTACGTTGGCGGTGTCATCGGCTCGATTTGCGGTCTTAACGGTGACAACGACCTTGAGCGCAACGGCGCGATCATTCAGAATATCCCCTCTTACGTAAACCTTACCGCAAAGACTCACGGCATAGGTATGATTGGTGGCTTTGTGGGATATGCAAACCACGAGAGCCTTATTGAAAACTGCTCCTGGTACGGCACCTTTGATGCAGGCGAGTACCGTGTGGACTCGGGTGCAGGCGGATTTATCGGCAAAATTCAGGAGAATACCAGTGCAGTGACCATCCGCAACTGCGGCGCATACGGTACTATCAAGACCAATTACGCAAAGAACAGCTATAATAACACCCCAACCATTTATATGGGCGGATTCCTGAGCTTTTCCAATACGAAGGCACAGACTGTCCTTGAAAACTGCCTGTTTGCAGGTAAGTTTGAGCGTGGTGAAAATTTGACCGATGAAGCTCGTCTTGGCGCATTCGGCACCCTTAGCAGCGTTAACGCCATAGTGAATTGCTATTATCTCGGTGACGACGGTCTTGAGGCTGTACACAGCGATTCGTCTTTGAAACCCGGTGAAAACATAGAGATCACAAGTGTAGCCAGAGAACAGCTTGCCTCAGGTGAGGTTGCATATCTCTTAGGCGAAGCATGGGGACAAATGAGCAATACAGAAGGTTCACTCCCGATTATTACAGATAATGAACTTTACAAGGTTGTAACAGTAGGTGAAACAGGAAACTACTCTGTTGCAAATGTTGGTGATACCAACGGTGACGGAACAGTTGATGTAATAGACTATCAGGCACTTGTTAATAAAGCACTTGCAGATGACCACGAACAAATAGAAACTGCAAGCTATGATGATATAGTGAAATATGACCTTGACGGTGACGGATATCTTGATGTTATTGACGCTTCACTTATGAACATCTTAATAAACGGTCACAAAACTGTTGATGTATATGCAGTTGGTGATTACGATTTAAACGGCAAAGCATTTGAAGAAGCTGATATTTTTGCAATGGCAGAGGCAATGAAAGCTCCTGAAGACCTTGAAACGCACAAGAAATACGCTTGTGACATAAATGGGGACGGCAAGGTTTCCTATGATGATTTAAACACACTTACAAGTATGTTCCCTCTTTATTTTGTAGGTGAGGCATAAGTGATAACGGGAAATTGTCCGAAAGGAAGATACTATGAGAACAAAAACTAACAGAACATTAAGAAAGATATTCAGCATTGCGCTCTGCCTTGTTCTTGTAATGAGCTATGTGCCAATGGTTAGTATAACCGCAAGTGCGGCTGCAACTGACATTACGGTAACCATTGACACAGGTGCGTCTGTAGCTCTCAAAGATGCAGATGGTGACGATTACTATGATATCGGCACAGCCGACGAGCTGTACGCCTTTGCGGCGGCGGTGAATGACGGCAACTATGCGATTAACGGTGAGCTGACCGCAGATATCATGGTCAACGAAAACGTGCTGACCAGTGACGGCGGGCTGAACGGCAACGTCTCGAATTTCAGAGAATGGACTCCCATAGGCAATGGAGACAACAACTACGCCGGCATCTTCGACGGTGACGAACATACCGTCAGAGGACTGTACTTCAATAGTGTCAAAACCGACTGTGTTGGTCTGTTTGGCATTGTAGCCTTTGGAGGTAAAGTTCAAAACATTGGCATTATCGATTCCTACATAAACGGCTCAAGCAATGTCGGTAGCGTAATTGGCCGCAGTCAAGGCACCATAACGAACTGCTATAACGAAGGCTCTGTCAGCGGTTACACCAATGTCGGCGGCGTGGTGGGCAACAGCTACGGTTCCATGACGGACTGCTATAACGAAGGCATCGTCAGGGGTCTAGCCATTGTAGGCGGTGTGGTGGGCTTTAACAACAACACCGTGACGAACGTTCACAACACCGGCACTGTCACCGGTAGTGGCGACTATGTCGGCGGCGTGGTGGGCTATAGTGGCAACAACAGCACCATGGCGAACTGCTATAACACCGGCACTGTCACCGGTAATGAAGAATATGTCGGTGGCGTGGTGGGATATAGCAGTAGCAACAGCACCGTGACGAACTGCTATAACACGGGCTCTGTCAGTGGTAAGGGGAACTTTGTCGGCGGTGTACTGGGCAAAAATGGCTCAAACGACATCGTGATGAACTGCTATTATCTGAGTGGTTGCGCAACCGACGGAAATAACGTAACACAGTTCGGTATCGGCAACGAAACCGCGGGCAGCACGACGGCGGACGTGACCGGTCAGACAGATTCCAAGACTGCAGATTGGTTTGCTTCGGGCGAGGTTTGCACCGCGGTGGGTTATCATGTCGGAGCAAGTGCCGCAAACGGTTTCTGCGACCTGTGCATCTACGATCCTGCGACCATGAATGCAGACGGCTATTATGAAATCTCCAATGGAGGTCAGCTCTTCTGGTTTGGAAATTATATCAACACCGTTGATAGAACAGCCAATGCGGTTCTTACGGCAGATATTGACCTTGAGGGCAAAGCTTTGTCACCTATTGGTAAGGCTGCTAATAAATACGCGGGCGTTTTTGACGGCCAAGGTCACAAAATTTCAAACTTTCATATTCATATTACAAGTGTAGGTAACTGGGGCTTGTTTGGATACATCACAGGCGAAGGCACAGTAATTAAGAACTTCTCAATCAGTGGTGATGTAACCACAGCACTTACCTCTAATGTTGATGTTCAGTATGGTGTTGTAGGTCAGGCTGATGGTGGAGCTGAAATAAGAAATGTTCATTCCTCAGTTAATCTCACATCGGGCGATTCTTATCAAAAAAAATATTTTGGTGGTATTGTTGGCAGAACAGGTAATATTACTGTAGATATGTGTTCATATAGCGGAAAGCTTTCCCTTGGCAGCAACACACTTGACTGTGTGGGTGGCATAGTTGGTTATGTTTACAACGGCAAAACTGCCAAAATTAATAACTGCGGCTTTTACGGAAATATTGAGTCTACCTATTCAGGTGGAAATGTTGGCGGAATTCTTGGCTATTATAACGGTGAAAATGCAAAAGCATTAACTATATCCAATTGTCTGAGCATCGGTGCATTACCTTCAGGTAGAGGTGCTGTTATAGGAACAATAAGCAATTACGGTTCAACAAATGCAGGCTCAAATAACTATTATCTTGATGGTTTGGCTCATTCTGTTACTAACATTACAGCAAACTCAGCCTCGCAGAATGGCCTTGAAAACGGCAGAATTGCGTACTATCTTCAAAGCAATAACACCGAGCAGGTTTGGGGGCAGGATATTGATAATGGCAAACCGAGGCAGTATGTACCTACAATAAACGCAGGCAAGCTTTATAAGGTTCCTGTGTGCGGAGGGGACACCGGATATTCAAATAGCAGTGAAACTAATGGCCATAACTATATTGATTATAAGTGTGTTTTCTGCGGAATGTATACTCAACCACCAAAAGGCGATACATATTATCTGATTTCAAACATAGGTCACCTTTTATGGTGGCAACAAGCTATAAATGAAGCCGGCGCCAATGAAATGTATGTTAAGCTTGTTGCAGATATTGATTTGAATCCGGGCTATGTGTTTAATGAAGACGGAACTGTGCTTTATAACGGTGAGCCTGTTACAAGCGGATGGTACGAATGGACACCCATGGGAACAGAAGAAGAGCCATCAGGAGGCGACTTTTTCGGAAATAATCACACAATAAGCGGAATATACATAAACTCCGATATTGATTACGCAGGCTTTTTTGGCGTTACTTATAATGCTAATATTAAAGACTTTAATATCAGCAATGCGTATATAAAAGGTAAAACCTCTGCAGGTGGCCTTTGCGGCAAGGCTATGTATAGCAAAATAACAAATTGTGTTAGTAATGCTACTGTCAGCGCAGAGATAAATGCAGGCGGAATATGCGGAGAAATAAAACAAACAAATTTTTATCAGTGCGGTAATAACGGTAATATTGATGGTTATTATGCAGGCGGCATTTGTGGTTATGAGCCAATGGGTGAACCTGGTAAAGTGTATTTCGGCTATATGGAAAATTGCTACAATACAGGCGATATAACTGGCGAAAGCTATGCCGGTGGCCTTTTCGGCTTCAGAATTGATACTCAATGCTATAACTGTTTTAATATAGGTAAGGTAACGAGTGATGCTAATGCTCATGACATATCCACTTTCCATTTTAATAACAAAAATTCCTATTATCTTTCCGAAACAGAAACAGAGGACGGTGGTAAGACAGTCGAGCAATTTGCAAGCGGTGAGGTTGCATATCTTCTCCAGCAAGGTAATACCGAGCAGGTTTGGGGACAGGTGAGCAATACAGAAGGCTCACTCCCGATTATTACAGATAATGAGCTATACAAGGTTGTAACAGTAGGTGAAACAGGCAACTACTCCGTTGCAAATGTTGGTGATACAAACGGTGACGGAACAGTTGATGTAGAGGACTATCAGGCACTTGTTAATATGGCTGTTTCAGAAGGACACAGCCAGACCGAAACTGCAAGCTATGATGATATAATCAGATATGACCTTGACGGTGACGGTTGTCTTGATGTTATTGACGCTTCTCTTATGGCTCTTGTTATCAATGGTTTGCGAACAGTTGATGTGTATGCAGTTGGTGATTATGACTTAAATGGTGTTGCTTTTGAAGAGGCAGATATTCTTGCAATGGCAGAGGCAATGAAAGCTCCTGAAGACCTTGAAACGCACGATAAATACGCTTGTGACATAAATGGTGACGGCAAGGTTTCCTATGATGATTTAAACACACTTACAAGTATGTTCCCTCTTTATTTTGTAGGTGAGGCATAAGTGATAACGGGAAATTGTCTGAAAGGAAGATACTATGAAGACAAAAACTAACAGAACATTAAGAAAGATATTGAGTATAGCTCTGTGTCTTGCTCTTGTAATGAGCTATGTGCCTTTTGCAAGCGTTATGGCAGGTGCGGCGGAGTCTACTATCCCCGTTATTGAAGGATATGGCTTGGATAGCGATGACAGCGAATTTGGCACCACTTTCGGAGATTCAATCACTTCCGACACTTCTGCTACAGGTACTTCATGGAGCGATGAAGCCGGCAAAGGCAACTTGATCTTTCAATGGGGTTACGGGGATATCCTTGACGTTACATTGGTTGCTCCCGATGGCGTTGTTACTTATGAAACCTCCAACATTCAGCCTCACAGCGATGATTCGAAATCCTCTGACCTGCATTGGACAGAGTTCCCTCTTTCTTCCACTTATGAGGACGGAACATACATCACTGCTACCCGCGGATTTGATAACTACACAAATGATGAATTTAGAGCTTACGGAACCGGCTCCGTGGCAAACGTCTTCACGCAGACAGCCAGCGGTGATCCGAGCTTTTTAAGCGACGGTATGCTGATGTACGGAGAATCTATAATTGAAAATGGCACCACCTCTATGTCCTTTGACCACATTCCCGCAACCTTTCGCTTTATTATTACCAATACCCACGAGAAAGCATTGTCCCTTGAAAGCGTGACGCTTCGTGTGGTAGATGCAGACGGAACCTCCGTACCCGCTGCAGCTAAATATTGCGATATTGAAATAGAAGCGGAGAATAGATACCCGGAACTCTTTTACAGTAATTTTGCTTACAGTACCTACGATTCTGTCACCACCAATTTAAATGATTATACCCTTGAGCCCGGCAAGAGCTATATTGCTTATGCCCTGGCACTTCCGTTAGGAAATGTGGATACCGGGAAGCATGATGATACCGCTTTTGAGGGTAAGACCATTCAGGTTGAGGTAACCACTTCCGAGGGCGAATGCATCGCTTTTGAATTGGCAGGCGATGATATCGCAAACGCAAATCCAAATAATGCATATAACTGGGTTGGCGGCAAGAGCTATACGATGCGTATGGGAACCCGCTGTGCAGGCGGCTGTACTCTCAATGCAGGCAAATGCACCGTCTGCGGATATGAATGTACCCATAATTTTGATGACAACGGCTTCTGCTCAGCTTGTGGTGGCTATCAAAATCCTGATGTTAATCCCGGTGAAGATCCTGAATGGGAATACGATGATATTTATCTTGTGGAAAATGCAGGTCAGCTCTTCTGGATTGCAAATTATGTAAATAATGTTTCTAATGAAATCAATGTCCTTTTAACAACGGATATTACAATTCCTGAAGGTAAAGAATGGACACCTATAATGAACTTTTATGGTACATTCGATGGTGGATATTATACTGTTTCAGGTCTTGATGCTTCTGGTGACGAATTTGTAGGTATGTTCGGTGGCGGTAGCTATGCCTACGGCACAATCAAAAACCTTCATATCACAAATAGCCGATTTGAAGGCACAAGCTATGTAGGTGCTCTTGCAGGTTACCATGCAGGTAATATTTATAACTGCTATGTTGACAGTAGCGTTACCGTTACAGGCGACAGCTCAACTGGTCTTTTAGTGGGGCACAACGCAGGTGCTGTGCAGAATTGCTACGCTTACGGTAGTTCTTGTGTTGGTTATTACGATGGTAATTATTCAACTGTTGAAAATTGCTATTATCTTTCCGAAACCGAAACAGAAGACGGTGGTAAAACTGCCGAGCAGTTTGAAAGTGGCGAGGTTGCATACCTTCTTCAGCAAGGTAACACCGAGCAGGTTTGGGGACAGGATAATAACCAAGCAGGTGCAAAGCCTATGTTCACATCAAATGAGCTTTACAAGGTTGTAACAGTGGGTGAAACAGGTAACTACTCTGTTGCAAATGTTGGTGATACTAACGGTGACGGAACAGTTGATGTAACCGACTATCAGGCACTTGTTAATAAAGCACTTGCAGATGACCACGAACAGATTGAAACTGCAAGCTATGATGATATAGTGAAATATGACCTTGACGGTGACGGTTATCTTGATGTTATTGATGCATACCTTCTCCACCTTTTCATAAACGGTTTTACAACTGTTGATGTGTATGCACTTGGTGATTACGATTTAAACGGCAAAGCATTTGAAGAAGTTGATATTAAAGCTATCAAGCACGCTATCGAAAATCCCGAAAAGCTTGCTACATATAAAAAATATGCTTCCGATATTAACGGTGACGGTAAGCTCGATGAAAATGACTTAACTGCACTCACTGCAAAATACAGTGAAGTAACAGGCACAGAGTGTGCAGATAATGTAGAAGTATATTACAGATGGGGTAACAAATACTCCACCTGCACAGCAACAGCTATGTGTACCCTTTGCGGTGAAAAGGTTGCAACAGAAACTGTTAATACAACAAGTGAAACACTTTCGGAATCAACCTGTACACAGGATGGAAAAGTAAAATATACTGCAACATTCCAAAATGAGCTTTTTGAAGAAAAAATAAAAACTGTTACTACCGATATGCTCCCACATAATTTAAGTGATGGCGTTTGTACGGTTTGTGGAATAATTGATGCCACCGCGATGAGTGCTGAAGACCTCAATGTAGCCGTATCTACTGCATTGGCGGCAGGACATACAGACATTGAAGTCGGTCTTGCTCCCGATGCACCTGCCGAGATGATTACCGCCATCCGCCGTGCCATCTGCGACACCGAGGGCGTTGCAGACGGCAGCATCCATCTCACCCTCAAGGGCGTAACCACGATTCCCGGTACTACCAACTGGGACGGTGTTGCTTTTGGCCCTCGTAATGCACAATGGGATGAGAACAAGGTAGAAATAGTATCGGAAGAATATGTTACCCAACTGGCATCCGTCAATCTCCCCGATGTGACAGAAATTGGTGCTCAGGCGTTCTACGGATGCTCGAATCTGGCTTCTGTCACTGCCCCTAAGGTACAGACAATTGGAAAGCAGGCATTTGGCTATACAGCACTTACATCGGTAGAATTCCCCGAATTGACGATGATCCCCCATACGATGTTTGGCGGTACCTGGACCTTGTCCTCTGCCAAATTCCCGAAGGTGACAACCATTGAAGATTCAGGATTGTTGATAGGAGTACAATTTAGGCCCGAAAATAATCCTACGCCCTTCCCGCTGGAGCTGACCGCTGAGGGCGACATCACTTTCAATGGCAGTGATCATTTCAATTTTTACTCGCAGAACTATTCCGGTAAGGTTGATCTGGTGCTGTGCTGCGATAAGAAAGATGCCGTGACCTTCCATGAAAACGGCACAGCAACCTGGCAGGTAAGCGAAGACCTGGGCTACACCTTCAAGTCCATCACATTTAAGCATAGCTACGTAAACGGCAAGTGCACCGCCTGCGGAGAAGACTGCGCCCACACCGGCGAAGCTACCTACACCCTCACCGAGGATGGTAAACAGCACATCGCAAAATGGTCTTGTTGCGACACAGAAGTTACCGAAGATCACACCGGCGGCACGGCT
Source organism: Acutalibacteraceae bacterium (assembly GCA_045594685.1). Taxonomy (GTDB): domain Bacteria; phylum Bacillota; class Clostridia; order Oscillospirales; family Acutalibacteraceae; genus DTU089. The sequence goes on from JAZNYZ010000013.1 coordinate 273,271, forward strand.
ACCTGTAAGGAACCGGCAAAGTGTGAACACTGCGATGCAAGCTACGGTGAGCTTGATCCAAATAATCACGAATACGAAAAGAACAATGGCATCTGCTGTGAAACATACCAGCCTGCTGAACTGAACGAAAGCGGCTACTACGAAATCGGCAACGCAGGTCAGCTCTTCTGGTTTGCACAGCAGGTCAATGTAGAAGGCAACAAAGAGATCAAGGGCGCTCTCACGGCTGACATCGACCTTGAAAACAAGCCTTGGACGCCCATCGGCGCAATGGGCGAGGAGAACAGCTTCCGCGGTGTCTTTGACGGACAGAACTACACCATCAGGGGTCTGAACGTGGAAGGTTCCGAAAACGGCGTTGGCTTCTTCGGTGAGGTCAGAACGGGTACAGTCAAGAACTTTACCATCTACGGTGAGGTGGTCGTGAACGCTGAGGTCGATTATGTTGGCGGTGTCATCGGATCGATTTGCGGTCTTGACAGTGAAAACGACCTTGAACGCAACGGCGCGGTCATTCAGAATATCACCTCTTATGTGAATGTTACCGCAAATGCCCACGGCATCGGTATGATCGGCGGCTTTGTGGGATACGCAGACCACCAGAGCCTGATCGAACAATGCGCCTGGTACGGCACCTTTAATGCAGGCGAGTACCATGTGGACTCCGGCGCCGCTGGCTTTATCGGCAAGATTCAGGAGAACACCAGTGAAGTGACCATCCGCAACTGCGCGGCATACGGAACGATCAAGACGGATTACGTAAAGAACAGCTATAATAACTACGCAACCATTTATATGGGCGGTTTCCTGAGCTTCTCCAACACGAATGCAAAGACTACCCTTGAAAACTGCCTGTTCGCAGGTAGGTTTGAGCGCGGTGCAAACCTGACCGACGAGGCGTTTCTTGGCGCATTTGGCACGCTTCGTAGCGTTAATGCAATCAAGAATTGCTATTACCTTGGTGACGACGGTCTTGCGGCTGTACACAGCGATTCACCTCTGAACCCCGGGAGTGACAACGTAGAGATCACAAGTGTAACCGAGGAAGAGCTCAGGGGCGGCACGGTTGCCACTCAGCTGGGTGAGTACTGGGAGCAGGGCGAACATTATCCCGTCATCAAGAAATAATGAAAGGCACACCTTTGATGCGGAAATCTATCTTGAAAGTAAGATATAAATCCCCTATTGGTAAAGGAGAAACAACATGAAAAAAACTTGCAACCATTATTCTTTTCTGCTTGTTAGGCTCTGTTATCATAAACGTAAATGTAAATCTGTTTGCAGGTGAAGCCCTTTCTTCGGGTATTACCATCACGTTGCATCCCGATCATGCAAATGCCGAGGGCACTCTGAAAGCAACGGCAGGTACAAACGTTGAGTGGGCAGGCTTCATTTGGAAAGAAGTGAAATTCTCTGCAACGAAGTAAAACAACCAACAACTAAATAAAAAGAGCCTGCGTAGCCCTTTGTACGCACAGGCTCAACAAACCTAATATGATCCCGAAAGAAAATTTTACGTATCATGTTAAAAAACGATTAACAAATTCAATTCTTTCCAAATATAAAAACAACAGGTCGGCTGAGAAATCAGTCGGCTTGTTGTTCTATTTGCTTATGGAGTGATGATTGAAAATAATATGCCTTTTACTGCCCACAGAAAGCCGTGTAAAGAGAGTTGTGGTAAGAGTGGGGAAACACTTAACCATAGAGCATATGTCAGCCTTAATTCAGCCTTTCTTTCCTTTTGTTGATGTAAAAAACTTTACTGCATAAGTCAAAGAATAGGGAGCTGACCAAAATCAGCTCCCTATGTTATATTTTTTAGTTCGATAAATTGGAATTTGAACAAGAGCAGCGCACCATCAATGGCACGCTGCTCCGTTTGTTCGTTTAGTCAAAAAGTTGTCCTGGGAGTTTTAATTTTTCTTTGTAGGGAAATGCTGTGTCAAATTCTGCGGCTTCTTCTTCGCTAACGAGGTATCCTTGTGGTGGTTCATATTCCCCAGTTATACCGTCAAGGTATCCAGGAATTAATTCTTTGCACAGAAAGAATGATGTATCCGCGTCATCGGGCAAACCATGATAACGAATACCAAAGTTCTTGGCAAAGGTAAAGCCGCTTTTCCCATAGAAATTAATATTACCCTCAAAGCATAAAGCGCCACAACCGAATTCTGTCGCTTTCCTCAAAGAATACTCCAATAGTATTTTACCATAACCTTGTCGTTTTAATTCGGGAGTAATACAGATTGGCCCCATTGTCATAATGGGGATATCTCTGCTGTCGTCTGCTTTAATGGTTGCTTTCATAAATATATTTTGTCCAATCAATTTTCCGTCCTTCTCCATAACAAAATCAAGTTCTGGAACAAAGGCAGCGTCATTTCTTAATTGATTGAGTACATAATGTTCTAAACAACCTGGGCGATAAACATTCCAAAATGCTTCTCTAACAAGGTTTTCAACTTCTCTGTATTCTTCTTTTCTTTCTAAACGAATGATGTAGTCATTTTTGTTCATTGTTTTTCCTCCTGATGATTGTTGACTACAATGCTGGGAGGTTTGTGCGAGATTGTATTTGCACTAACCTCCCAGTTAGAATACAATCTCCAGTGTTTTGATTGTTTTCTTCAAAAAGCAATCTCCTTTAAAATATTTATAATCAAGCCTTTCGGCAGATTATCAGTTCAATGAATTGGAATTTGTCGCACCGACAAACTGAAATTTACTTGCGGCAATATACGGTAATTGCTTCACAGATAAACGCAGCAGTACCATCAGCGTGCTTATCGATGTTGTTCTTGAAGCGCTCATCTGCAACATACATTTGACCGAGGCCTGCCAAAATCTCGTTTGTACAAAGATAGTAGTTCTCGGTGATATGGCTCTGCAGCATTTTCACAAGGTTCTGTACCTCTTCGGAATCAGCCGTTTCGCTCTTTTTCATGCATATCGCAAACTCCGCCATAATGTGGTCCATTCCCACGGCAAGGTCACTCCACTTTTGCTTGGAGTAATTCTTGGTCCGCTCTGCATGTTCCTTGTATGCGTCCGTGCTACCCCATTTTTCTTTGGCTTCTGCCTTATGTTTTTCAAATTCGCTGTTGTCAAATGCTTTCATAACATTTTCTCCTTTCACGGCACTGTCAATGGCGGAAATCAGCCGCTCTAATCGTTCTTTTTTGAGTATGAGCAGTTGTTTTTGCTCTTTCAGTGCTTTGCTTTTGTCATAATTCGGGGATGACAAAATTTCTCCTATGCTTTTTAAAGAAAAGTCAAGTTCACGGTAAAAAAGAATTTCCTGCATACGAAGAAGGGAGTTTTCGTCGTAAAAACGATAGCCTGTATACCTGTCAACAACGGCTGGTAACAACAACCCAATTTCATCGTAGTAATGCAGTGTGCGCACACTGACTCCCGTAAATTCGGCAAATTCCTTAATCTGCATTTTCAATTTTACCACCTCCCGAAACAGAGCATACACTATGACGGAGCGTAAAAGTCAATACTTTTTTGAAAAAATATTGGTGTACGATAAATTCTTATTTGTCGCTCTAAAAACTAAACAAATTCTCGTCCTTTTCTAATATAGTATCCTTCTTGAATTGCAGAAAGAGTTGCAAGGAAACACACAACTATGGCAGTGTATTTTAATTCCACGAAGGATACTGTCAAAGGCAACAGGAACAGCAGTAATCCCGTTATTTTATTCATAACCGTATGCAGGGATACAAACTGTTTTTCAGTAACATATCCTAATATGATATTGCTGATTTTAATAGCCGCAATCACACCGCCCCATATCCACAACCATCCCGGAATATGAATTGCCGGCACCAGCTTAAACAAAGATACCACTACAAAAATGAGGTCGGCAACAGTGTCCAGTCGGCTTCCGAATTTGCTGATACTGTTTGTTTTTCTGGCAATGGTACCGTCTATCATATCACTAAAACCGCAGATGAGATATGTGATATAAAAAGCTAAGGAAAAAGTAGGAAAGAACAGCAACAGAATACTGCCGATAATACGGCAACCGGTAATTATATTTGCTATATGTTTTGTCATTTGTTCACCTACAAATTTTTATTTGTTGAGTTGATTATATCACCAATCAACAACTAAAGCAATAAAAGAAAAACGACTGAAAACCAATGGTTTTCAATCGTTTTTGGTCGGAGTGAAGGGATTTGAACCCCCGACATCTTGCTCCCAAATATCGCAATATGTAGTTTGTTTAAGCTTAACCACAATGTTTTGCGGTATTGTTTTTAAAGAATCCATATATAGTCTGAAACTTTCAGGTTTTTCGCAAGCTTTAACGAAAATTATGGAAAAACATGTGGTCATAAAATATGCGAGATTTGAATTTCAGTTAGTCCGGATATGTAACCTGTCTGCCTGTAATGAGCTCAACAACAGATTGATAAAGCTTCATAAAGCCTTCCTGAACACTACCCTTTACTGCAAGCTCAAAAGCAATTCTCTTTGAATATTTGTCACCGTTGTCTTTTGCAACTTTTATATAATCAAAGTCAAAAACATCATAAAGGCGCTCAACTCTTGTTTCGTAGGTTGAGGTGTCGTTTTCATCAATCTCAACCACACGGTATCCGTACTGAGTTGTATAAGCCAAGCCTTTGTAACGGGTCATAGGAGAGGTGTAAATATCAATATTCTGATTTCTTACACCGAAGGCATTTGTGTGGTCGTGTCCTGTAAACATCGCCAAAACATCGCCTGTTTCAACCAAAGCATTAAACTGTCCGTCATTGTAATATCCGGGACAAGGCTTCTCGTTAAGCGTACCATAGTTAACACTATCGGGGTCAAACATATAATATTCATCTTCATTGTAAATATGCTTAATTGCATAAGGTTGCTTAGAGTCAACCTTTTTAAGAACATCATAAATTTCGGGAACAATTATATGCTGAAAAACAACGGAGTTAACTGTTTCACCACCATTTTCTTTTTTGAGCTTAGCAGATGTTTTCTTGTACCAGTCTATTTGTTCGGTTCGTACTCGGTCGTAATGTCTCGGTTCATCCTCGTCGTAATCACCCGAGTCAAACACCCAAAGATTGAAATTGACTTTGTCGCTGTCAGATGCGAGAACCGGAATATTAAATGTTGCACAGTTTTTGAAATTTTCGCTATTATCGGTAGATATTACGCAAGAGAAGGTGTTGTAATATTCCATAATATCTTCTCTGGTCATTGGTCCTGCCTCTGAATCGTGATTACCGAAGGTCACGGCAACGGGAATGCTTCTTGATTCAAATATATTCATAAGAGCATTGATTAACTTTTTTGTTTTTTCAGGGTCTTCGTTAGGATGTGTATTATCACCTGTAAGTACAACAAGGTCAGGCTTTTCAATATCACAGGCTTCGGCAATTACCCATATTGAAGCATCAAAATGCTTGTCATAATTAAGATGTGTGTCAGCAATATGCAGTATTTTAAGCTTGCCGTCAGAATTGAACCTTATTGTTGTATCTGTTTCCTTATGTAAATCAGCAGGTCCATAGTTGATATTTGTATTTTCGGGTTCGATTTCAAAATAGATTATTCCTACAACAAGAACCGCCACCAATACTAAGGCAATAATTCCTATTATTCGTTTTTTCATTGTGTAATCTCTCGCTTTCGTATTACTGAATAAACTTTTCTTTAGTATATGAAATTTATTTAATTCCCGGAGTTCTGAGAATACCTGTTGTTCGAAGAACATACTCATAACTCCAATTTATTCCGTCACTTCTCCATGCACCCGGACCATGCCATTTTTCTTTTACATTTACAAGGTGGAGCGGCCCGAAGGAGTTGTAGCGGTGCGTATAAAGTTTAATACCGACTTCATGTTCACCATCAGAAATACCATTGATTTCAAGAGTATATGGCGGATAAATAATCTCACCTTTGTTTTCACCGTCAATACTCACTTCAATAAGTGCACCCATATAGTCATTTGCAGTAACTGTGAGACTACCGTTTCTCACCTCAGTCTTCATTTTATATGTTACTGCTCCTGAATAGAAAGGAAGTCCTTGATTGATAAGAGAACCGAATGTTATTCTTTCAGGCAATGTGGTTATTGTTGCAAATGAACCTGTTACTCTGACACCGAAATCACCCAAAACGAACATATTTTCAAGGTTTGCGGTTTCACCGAAGGGAAGAGTAATTTCGAGGACATTTTCACCCTTTACGATGTTGCCAAGTTTCATCCTGCCAATTGAAATATCAACATAAAAGCCTTTTTCCCTTTCGGTGATTTTCTTGCCGTTGAAGGTTATTTCTGCGATGTCTGCGTCTTCAAGAGCAAGAACTGCACCAGTATAATCAATTTCACTCCAGAACGTAAATTTAAGTTTTACTTTATGATCTTTAGGAAGCTTTCCGAGTGCCCACGGCTGAACAACACGGTTACCTCTTTTTTTCATTCCCAGACGCTCTCTTACAAGATTGTCAAGACGAAGTATTTCTTCTTTGGGTGAATAGTCCTTATCATCGTCAATTTTCCACTCAGCCATATCAAGTACAAGAACATTTTCTTCAGAAAGCTCGTACTCGCACAGTGTACCGGGCATTTCGCCAGCTTTTTCGGGAATGTGTTGTGTTTCATTAGAATCGCTCTTACCATAGGTGAGCTTAAGAAGAATTGAATCATAACCGAAAATATGATATCGGATAATTGTCTTTCCTTCTCTGTATTCTGCTTTAATGGGATACACTTCACCGTTTTCGGTGTTATATATTTGAGGAGAAAATGTACCATTCAGAATAATCTGGATATCGTTGCCATCATCTATTTGCTTATTATCCGGTTCTTTTGAGCAACAAATGAAAAGCCATCTGCAATCAGTGTCTTGTCTGAGCTGATAAATATAATTGTCCGTAAGTCTGCCGTCAGCGTATCTTATTGTGAGAGTTCTTACATCGTGGAGTGCAGTAAGAAGCGATGCACGGGAGAAATCAATGTTTTCACTCTCTTCAAAGAGTGATTTTACACAGTCACAAGGCACGACCTCAACAAGAGAGGGTGCATCGCCCATAAATATAAGTTTACCACCATTATCGCGGAACTGCTGAAGTCTTTCAACAGTTGTTTTTCTTAAGGTTTCACAGCCGGGTACAATAATTGCATCGTATTCCATTTCACCAACCTTGAGAGGTGCAGAGCCTTCCTTACAAAGAGAAGGAAGAAGTGATTCTGAAATAAAGTTAAAATCAATACTGCCTTCAAGAAGCCATTTTGTAACATTTTGAAATCTTTCATCAAGGCTTTCTCTGAATACTGCAGATTTATCATTAGGCCCCCAATGAAGCCAGAAACTCTCAACGGGATGAATTACACCAACCTTTACAACAGGCTTGCCACGTGTAAGTGCAGTGTTAACTCTTGCAAAATGGTCTTCAATAAGATTGTATTTTTTGTGCCAAGGAGACTGATAATGTATCGAAGCGGGGTAATCTCTTTTCGCTTCGCCTTTCATAGCGTACCACGAAAGATGAGGAACACGTATTGTGACGCCAAGACAAGCCTGCCAGTCACCCTGATGCTTGTATGTTCTGAAATCACAGTCCCATGTGGTAACGCCGTAAAGCTCTGAGAGCATACCTTCATAACCGTACTGATGAACAGCAGACTGTGTCTGCTTTGCGGTGGTGAATTCGTGACGGTTGCAAAGCATATCGATGCCGGGAAGTCTGAAGCTTCTGTATGAACGCATTGCCTCGCCAAGTGCTGCAGTCTGTGAATGTAGTGTAGGCTCTTCCATCATATGTCCTGTAAGAGCAATTCCATTTTCTTTGCACCATCCTCCGACAGTATCAGCGAATGAACTTGCAAAAAGTTCTGCAATAAAATCATGATATCTGTAACGGTGCAGAGATGGAGCAGAGCCGGGCTTATCCCAGAACACTTCGGGAAGAGTGTCGAAAATATCCTCCCCGTACATTTCTTTATAGAGCTCAGGAACCTTATCAGTCCAGGGCATTGTGATATCCGTTTTATCAAATGAATTATTGAGAACTCTTTTTCTTGTAAACTGAGGCTCATCGGTAAAAATAGCGGGAATGGTTTTATCAAATTCATCACCCACTTTTGCTTTATATTTTTCGTGTGTGACTTCAATAAACTTTTTAATAGCCTCGCAGTTTAAGGTGTCAATATATGTCTGATTGTTATACCAGTTAGAAAGATTTTGTAATTCAAGAAAGGCGTACCATTTTGTGCCCTCTGCTTTTTCATCTTCACCTATTCTTTTATAGGAAGAGAGAAATCCTTCACTGTCAAGAACTATATCGTAGCAGGCAATAGGGTTTTCTTTTTCGTTTCCCCAATAGTCATCATAGCCACTGCATTCTTTTTCTTTGAAGGGAGTGAAAAGAAGACATCTTCCTCTGTATTTTTTATCTCTTGTCACAAGTCCGCCTGCAGCTCCTGAAGGATATCTGTCTTCATCGTAAAGCCAAGCAAGCATTTCTTCCTTCTTTGCCTTACAAACACTGTCTTTGATAAGCACCATATATTCTTCACTCAGGTACTCGTTTTCAAGACCTGTCCTTACGTGAAGATGAAAACCACCAAACCCCATTTCTTTGAATATATCAATTTGTCGGCATAATTCTTTTTCTGTAAGATATGAGTTAAGAGCCCAGAATGGTGTTCCTCTGTATTCTGATGTAGGACTTCTGAAAAGCTCTTCCTTTAATGTTTTTTCGATATTCTTTTTGTATAGCATATGTTCACCTCTTGCGTGTGAGAATTTATTTCAGAGTAAATTCAGCATTATTGTCCGAAAAGCCTTTATTGTTTCCGATAGTATCAAGAAGCATGCATCTTAAATCAATCTTTTCACCGTTTTTACTGAGCTTAGGTTCAATCTTTTTAAGCACAAATGAAAATCTATTGAGAATGCCTGAAATGAAATTATACACAGGTGTACCCTCGATATGAGGACCGTCACCAAGAAATATCCCAACTCCAACTTCACCAACAAGCTCTGCTAATTTTTTGTTTTTAAGAGCTTTGTCATTATTTATAAAAAGCAGACGTTCAACAGTTCCCACAGTGATTTTATCGAAACGTTTTCTACCAAAAGATTTTAAATGTTTAACAATTCCTTGTCCGCCACTGAGAGCGCCACGAACACGTGCGATAATTGCATTTTCGAAATGCTTGTGAAAATATTCCTGCGCAGTAAGACCTTTTAAATCCCAACCAAAGTCTTCAACATCAATTGTTTCAACCTTCAGCACAGAGTTTTCGTCTATTGTTATTTTTCTGTATTTTGCAGGACTGCCTACAAGACAGGCAGTGCAAACATCAATCAGTCTGTTGCCCTTTTCGGTATAAAACTCATTTATGCTCTGGATGTGCATATGTCCTGTTAAAATAAGCTCTATTCCGTTATCTGCAAGGAAGGTCGCAACCCTTCTCCAGTCCTTAATTCTTGCATCTCCAACTAAGTCGAAAGCCGGTACAGATGGAATAATAGGATAATGGCATATTGCAAAAACAGAGCAGTTATCTGCCTTTGCTTTGTCAATCTGTTCTTTTGCCCAAGACATAAGTCTTTCGTCCATTGCTCCTTTTGGCTGAGCCTTACTGTCACAGCATATCGCCAGCATTCTTACACCTTCGGTAATTTCAGCAACATAGGAATGTGTTGGTTCATCAAGTGCAATAGCATCGTCATAACCGAAATCACGGTACATCTCACACAAATCATTGAAATCTGTACCTTCAACAGGAACACGACCATCACCTTTTAATACATAAGCGGAATCATTATAATCATGACCTGCGGTTATAACAAAAATCCTTTTACCGCTTTCTTTAAGCTTGTAAAGCTCTCTGATAAAGCTATTGTGACTTTCTTTTTCACCGTTCTTTGTAAGGTCACCCGGAATTATAATAATATCAGTTTCTTTGTCTTCGCTGATGCGTGCAAAGGTGGATTTTACAATTGCACTGCTTTCCTTTACAAAGTACTGTTCAGTAAGCATATTTTTTTCAAATGCTTTTCCTTCAGCACCTAATTTATTTTCAAAATAATGGGTATCGGTTACAAGATAAAAACTGACAGGCTTCATTTTTCTCCGTCCTTTGTTACAAAATGCATATAACTACTTATTTAAATTGTAAAATATCAAAACGCGATTGTCAATAAATTGTTTATATTTACAAATCTTATTGTTTTGAAACTATTTTTATGTTAATATTAACTAAACCATATTTTAGGAGATGATATGATGTTAAAATCCAAAAAGACATCTGCTACTGAAATTCCGCAGAATGCTCTCATTCACGGTGAGGGCAAATACATTTCAAAATTTGAGTATTTCTGCGTAATGCTCTCAAGAATCGGTGGTATGTTCGGAACAACTCTTACAGGCTCTCTTGCGGCAGCTTTCCTGCACGAACTTTATTACGGTCCTGTGGGAGTTAATGCTGAACAAATTGCAGATATTCTTGCCGTTCAGACTACACTTACCACTGTTTTAGGTGTAGTAATTGGTGTTATTTCCGGCGTTATTATTCAGAACTGGAAAACCCGTTGGGGCAGATACCGTCATTGGTATATCATATGCCTTATTCCCATATTCACCCTTACCGCGTTATACTTTTATGTTCCCGAGGGCTGGACTGTTGAGCAGATGACGCTTTTCCGTTATGGTATAGCTTGCTGTCAGACTGTGTTCAACGCCTTCAATAACGCAGGTCAGAATATTGTTCAGGTTATCTCTCCAAACCATAAGGAAAAGAAAACTGTTGCAACAATATGGCAGTTATCTTATTATATCGGATACGGTGCGGCTTATCTCGGCACATTTGTTTACGGTATTTTCAGCGATGACAAAAACCAAATGTATATGACTCTTGCAATTGTTGCCGCTACCGTTACTGCGTTCGGTAATCTTATGTGTGGCCTTTTCTGCAAAGAAAGAATTGAGCTTCCTAAGAAAAAGAAGGTAAAGGTAACAAAAGCCGTTTTCTCTCTTTTCAAATACAAAAATTACCGCGCATACCATGCAATCCAATGGTCACATACTTTTGCTATGCTTGGTAAGATGTCAACATATCTTGCTGCTATCACAGTCGGCTCCTCAAAGAACCTTTTACTTACTCTTCCCACAGCAATTGGTACCGTTGTTGGTAATCTTATTACAACAAAGCTTTCAAAGAAATACGAGCCAACCAAGCTTCTTAAAATCTGCGGACCGTATTCTATTATCTCGGCAGGTATTCTTTTTGGTATCTGTTTTATTGAAGCACAGTTTGACATTATGTTCTTTAGTGGCTGGAACAGTATTTTCTTCTATGTTTTCTATTTTATTTTCGGCGTAGGTATTGGTATTCAGGAGCTTTCAACCTCACACCTTAATGTTGAGTTCTATGATTATCTTGAATGGGAAACAGGAGAGAGAATGGAGGCTATTCAGGGTATTGTACCGGGCTGGGTTCAAACTGCTCTTAATTACTTGAAGGAAATTGCTATTCCGTTTATGATTGCATGGGCAGGTTATCAGTCCTCTGCAGAAGGTGACCTTGTTGCTACAATGCAGGCTCAACCTACATATCTTAAAACATGCTTGTGGCTTCTTGCATTCCTTGTCTTCGGTTATGCTTTAGCTAATGTTCTTAAGTCTGTTATCCTTAAATTCTTCTATGATATAGAAGGCGAAAAGAAAGAGCAGATGTATCGTGACCTTGAAAAAATGCGTGAAGAACGCCATAAGGAAAACGAAACTGCTTAAAGATTATTGTTGTCATTGAGTTTTAAAAGCAGAAATAATTAAAGATGTTAGAACACATAAAAACAGGAAATTAAATTACCACTTCCGTTTCTTTAAAAATATAAAAACAATTAGTCAACCGAGAAAGGTCGGCTAATTGTTTTTTGTTTTAATACTATGTATAAAATGACAACTAGAATAAAACAGCTTTTTACTTTCCACAGAAAGCCATATAACGAGAGTTGTGGTAAGAGAGGAGAAACTAACCACCAAAGATGTTGTGCGTTTATTTTAGCCTTTCTTTCCTTTTGTTGATATAAAAATTTTTACTGCATAATTCAAAGAATAGAGAACAGCTTTGAAAACAAAAAAGTTTCCACTTGTGGAGTGGAAAATATGTTGCACATTATAATTTTTGAAAGTTATTTAAAATATGAAAACCCTTGTAAACCTTTAGTTTACAAGGGTTTTCGTGGTCGGAGTGAAGGGATTTGAACCCCCGACATCTTGCTCCCAAAGTCGTCGTATCGTAGTCCATTGAGTGCAAACCACAACATATAGTGATTTTTTGCCTGAGAATGAGTGATTTTTAGTCCGATAAGTCTATATTTCACACTATATTACGAGCGCGAAGTGGAAAACATGTGGTCGTAAAATGATGCAAAAATTGCACTTTCTGAAAAACTAAAAGTGCAAAAATAATGACAAGTTTTTTAATGTATCGTTGGGTTCGATTGCTATGTTTATGGGGTTCAGTTATAATGAATATCCACCGCTAATTACATGATTACTCTCATAAAAGAGATTAGTTAAAAGAATTCAAGCATTATCCCTTGTTATCTTTATGTATTCAGATGGTGTCATTTTATAAAATCTTTTAAATACCGTTATGAAATATGTCTGAGATGAGAAACCGGCTTCAGTACATATATCTTTTTCATTAACTCCTTTGAGCAATAAAATTTTGGCTTTTTCAAGCTTCTGTCTTAAAATATATGTGCTAAGATTTTCATCCATTTCTTTTTTAAATATCTGCGATAAATAATCTGCTGAAATCCCGCAATGATCTGCTACAGAAGATACACTGATTTTTTGAGAGAGATTTTCATTTATATACTTCATGCAATTTCTTATGTGCGGTGAAAATTCAGGCTGTTTTTTATTCTTTTTAACATCTTCTGTTAACTTAACAATTTCAATTCCCAAGCACATAAATATTTCATTTTTATCAGTCAGTTTATCAATTGTTTTGATTACTCTGTCTGAAAATTCATAGGCTTTGGTTTCGTTAAGTCCACCCTGAATAGCATATCGGGTTGCGAGAGTAATTGTACTGACTGCCATATACTTATTCTGCATAAGTTCATCATCAGACATTCGCCCCATAACAATAATAGAATCAAGATTTTTAAGTTGTGCTATCAGCGATTCAATATCACCTTGCTGAACACAAGAAAGTAATCGAATTTCGGCACTATATGGAGTATGTTTTTCGTCGAAGGTGTTTTTACTCTCAATGGTCTTAACGGTTACAAGTTCACCTATGTTCATTAAATCACATCTTTTCTTTTAGTTTTTTCATCTCTTTTTTCAATCGTGCATTATTTAAATCTTCCCACAACGGCATTATAATACCACCTTTAAGTCTCATTGCTGCTTCGTGCATAGAAGCATAATAGGCAACTCTAAAATCAATGAACTCTGATGTTTCACAGTTCCTTTTATATGTTTCATATAGACCGTAGGCATCGCCCCACATATTACGAAGTTGGAATAAATCATATTCTTTGTCTGCCCAAATGCTACCGCAGGGGTCTATAAATGCTGTAAGTTCTAAAGTTTTGGTGTCAGCCATTATGTTCATTATATTAAGGTCTGCGTGAATAAGTACAGGTCTTGTATTTTCTTCGGGTAAGTTGTTGAAAAGTTCAGTTGCTTCCATAAGGAGTTGTAATTTCTTCTTGCTGAACTTTCCATTGTTTGATAATTCTTTTAAAGCAGCGAGCCATGGTTCCTGCTTTTCTTTCTTGTAGTATTCGTACCAACTATCGTAAACAGGACGCCCCAAAGAACCAAATTTGTCATTTGTTACGCTATGCCATTGGAGCATACCTGAAATAACATCATCAGCGAATTTTTGTTTCTTTTCTTTGTTTTTAAACAAGAACATCGGATTTAATACATTCTGTCCGTCAACAAAGCTCATAGCTAAAATTGCTGTATCTTCATCCTCATAAGTAAAAAGAACCTCGGGCATCTTTACACTTGTGTTTGTAGACAGAAGTTTAAGCTGTTGAGCTTCTTCATATTGTGAACCCTGTACTCGGTAAGCTTTTACAGCAATAGTTTCTCCATCGGAAAGCACAACCTTATAAACTCTGCCAAAGCTACCGCCACCAATAAATTTAAACTTATCGGCATTCTTATTCAGTTCTTTGGAAATAATTTTCGGTAAAATAGGTAATAAATGTTTATCGCTATTATCGAGAATTTTCATTTTGTATCCTCCAATATCCTTGCTTTTACAAGTTTATAAGCTTTTTTACTTTCGGGCAAAAACGAAAACAATTGAAAACAATGGCACATGCCCTCGAATTTGTAAAGCTCAACATCAATATTTGCATTTTTCATTTTATCATATACTCTGTCGCTATCGCTCTCATCCAATTCTGCAGTTCCGCATATCAATGTTACCTTGGGGAATTTTTCAAAGCTACCAAACAAGGGTGAAATATAGGGGTCTGTTCTATCAACATTCAGAACATACTTGGATATTCTTCTGAGCAAATGAAGATTATCTTCTACTTTTTTGTGCTTTGCAATCCCATAAAACGGGTCAGTATATGCATTCGTAATTTTAGAATCTCCGCTTGAAGTTGCGTCTGCCCATAAAGAAAAGCAAACAATGTGTCCGGGCAAAGGATAGTTGTTATCTCTGAGCCATAAGGAAGATGTCATGGCCAATGTGGCACCTGCACTGTCACCAATAACTATAATATCTGAATTGTTTATCCCCTCATCTAATAAATGCAAATATATTTTCACAACATCGTACATCTGTGATGGGAGCTTATGTTCAGGGAATCTTCCGTAGTCTGCATTTATTACTGTTGCACCACAGAACATGTTACTGTATTTCTCGGCAAGTTTGCGGTAAAAATCATTCAGTTCAATTTTGAAGCCGCCACCGTGAATCATTAATATAACTTTTTCTGTATTGCAATTTTTATTAACAATTTTTTCGTATTTAACATCTTCAATGGAGTGCTTTGTATATGTAAAGTTCTTTGAGGGTTTATATCTTGACTTTTTATCTTTTGTCAGTTTTGCAGCATTGTCAGATAATTTTGAACTGTCAGATAACGGCGAATGAAAAATCATACGCAAAGTTGTCATAAAGATTTTTGAGGTCATAGACTGCATGCAATCACCCATCTTTCTACTACAAATCTTATCATAAGACTTTTTCAAATTCAATAATTCCGAGATTTTCATATCTGCAAATCAAAACAATAAAGGAAAAACTGAATTGTTTTAGTGGCTATAAAGATATAATTAAATAGTTGGAAAAAATATATGGATGTAATATATATCAAGGCAGAATCCTGCCGTTTATTCAACACAAAAAGCCGTATAAAAAGAGTTAACGAGAGAGTAGGGTAAACACCTTGCTCTCTCGTTTTAAGTTATTTGCGAATTGGCTCGCCGTATTCTCTTATCATTGCAGCCATTGATACAATCCATTGTTTGCCAAACTTACATACATCAACACCATTTACGAGTTTGCCGTAAGCAATAGCTTTTCTGAGTGTACTCTCATTTAAATTCCATAAAAAAGTTGCATCGCTGAATGCCATCAACCCATCAAAAGGTGTGGTTATTTCCTCTCCGTTTGCCCAAAGCTCATCGCAGGAAATATCTATATCATCGTTCCATATGATACCATATCCGCCTTGGTCAACGATTACAGAACTGAATAATTCAGGATTGTCTTTTAAAGGAAGAAAGAATTTGTATTTAGGAAAAAGCAAAGATACATCATATATCTTTGTTACACCTTCAGCGAACTGAACGCTGAGCTTGTAATCCGGCAAAGCCGTTACATTTTTTACTTTGTGGAACATAGTGATACCTCCTTTACTCTAAAGGTTCAAGCTCCATAAACTCTTGTGTTTCCCACATTTCTAAAAGCTTATTTTTGTTTGTTTCATTCCATTCAAGAACCATCTCTAATGCTTTCTTGGGGAGATAACCTTCTAAAATTTTTCCGTCTTTGATACTGATAGCAGCCATATCATCTCCATAGATGGCATGAAAATGCGGCGGATTGTGTTCAGATTGTTGAAAATACATACGAATTGTTATTCCGTAAAATCGTGATAAAACAGGCATATAATCTCTCCTTTCAAAAATATTGTATCACGGTATCGTGATATTGTCAATAGTAGTATATGCACATTCTGATTTTATATACACTCGCTTTTTCTTTCTTTTGCTAATGTAAAAAACTTTACTGCATAAATCAAAGAATAGGGAACAGGTTTAAAAACAAAAAAGTTTCCACTTGTGAAGTGGAAAATATGTCGCACATTATAATTTTTAAGGATTTTTAAAAAATGAAAAACCCTCGTAAACCTTTAGTTTACAAGGGTTTTCGTGGTCGAGGTGAAGGGATTTGAACCCCCGATCCCTTGGTCCCAAATATCGCAATATGTTTACATTGAGTGCTAACCACTACATATTGTGCTGTTTGCTTTTTGGCTATTATATTTTGTTGGGAATTTCAGGATTTTTTTATCTAAAATTTTCAAAAATTATGGAAAAACATGTGGTCGTAAAAAGTTGCAAGCTTTGAATCTGAGTCAATCAGTGTATGAACTGTTCTGCCCGTAATTGCTTCTGAATTTTGAAGGAGATATTCCGCAAAGTGATTTGAACCATGAGGAAAAATACTGTTGGTCAGAAAAAGACATTTTTTTGGCAATTTCAGAAAAGGAGTATTTTGTGTTTATCAGATACAGCTTAACTGTTTCCAGTTTTTTTGCGGTGTAATACTGGTAAGGTGTAATATCAAATTTTTCGGAAAACTTGTTAATTATATGATTTTTTGAGTAACCGAATTTTTTGCACATATCATCAAGCGAAAAGTTTTGCATTATCTGTGAGTCAAGATATTCTTTCATTAAATAGGCAAGGTCTTTATTTTCGTTTGATGCATAATTACGCAGGGCAATAATCAGCTTTATAACTTCGGGTGTCATTTCATCGACAAAAAGAGAATAATTATCGCCGTATACTTTTTTAGCTTTTTCATATATTTCCCCGAAAAGCTCTTCAAACTCACAGTTGTGAAAGACATAATCGTGACCGGGCAAATACTGATTAAGCAATATTTCGGCTAACTCTCCGGTTATAGTTATAAAGAATTTATGAAGCGTACTGTTTCTTGCATTGTAATACTTATGATTGGTGCCCTTTCTTAATAAGAAAACATCTTTGGGACCAAGATAATACTTTTGACCGTTGTTTTCGAAAACTCCGTTTCCGCTGACAACGAACTCAATTGCAGTAATTTCTGAAGAGGTTCTTTCAAAAAAGCAATTTTCACTCCAGAAGCTCTCCCCCACAGCGGTAATGTTAAGAGGATTATTATCGTTCATGTGAGAATAGTATTCGCAAACATTTTCATATTGTTTCAGATTCAAAAAAGACACTCCCTCAATTGTTATAACATCTGTAATTAGTGTGATAATTCATAATTTGATTGTATCATTGTTCGTCGAGATATACAATAAAAAATTGAAAAAAGCTTGAAATGATTTAATATTTTTGTGATTTTTTTTAAAATCAGAATGTATTTATGATTGTTTTTGTGAATTTCGCAAACATCACCTCGGTAACTGATATTTGTGATAATTCACAAATATTGCTGTGATTTATCACATTGTAACTTTATATAAAATATGCTAATCTAAAAATATATAATTTTAATTTAAATATATCAGCAACGATCTTGTTAAGGAGTGAGTAAAATGAAAACATGGCAAAAAGCAATCTTTATAATTGTGCTTGTTGCATTTATCATCGCATCCGTTACCATTTCATTTATTTCGATGGCAAGGGCTCCGTTTGAATATGAATATCACACGGCACCTGAAAGCGAATACTCCGTTGAAGGATGGGTGCTTTTCGGCTTTAACGGAAATAATTCAACCAAAGAGGTACATATCGACTTTGTCCGTGACGAAGACGGCAACAATCCTGACAGTTCAAAGCCCGTTTCGGCGGTAGGCAAATTCACTATGAATACCGATGAATATGTTGAGGTTATTCATATCGGCAAAGATGTAAAATACATAGATGAAACTTCATTTTTCTATTGCAAAGAACTGAAAGGGATAGAAGTTGACGAGGCGAATGAATATTACACTTCAGTTGACGGCGTTCTTTACACAAAGGATATGAAAAAGCTTATGGTCTATCCTATCAAGAAGGTAGAAACTTCATATACAATTCCCGAAGGTGTTGAAAGAATAGGTGCGTGTGCGTTTTATAAAAATGAAACACTTACAGAAGTTAATATACCCTCAACGCTTAAAGAAATCGGTGATATGGCATTCTTTAAGTGTGAAAAGATATCTCTTGTTACACTTCCTGACGGACTCGAGAAAATCGGTTCTGATGCATTTAGCTATTGTCAGGGCATGACACCTGTTATGTATATTCCCGATTCAGTTAAGGAAATAGGCAGTTTTGCATTCTATTCCTGTTCAAATCTTAAAGAGTTTTACATGGGAGCGCAAAGCGAAGAGCAAATAACATTCGGTGACAGCTGGCTTCCCAAAAACATTAAAAAGGTTGTTGTTAACATTGCCCCGAAAGAACAATACGGCAAAACCCGTGACGATGCAAACCAAAGAATAAATGAACTTATTGCGGAAGGAGGAGATAAATAATGGCAAAATCTGAAAGCAAAGAGAAAATGAATATCTTTCAGGAAATGAAAAAATATTGGAACACTCCTGCTGAAGGAAAACATGTTCCGTATAAAGAATATTTTTCGATTTTTGCCGCAGTCGGCGGTGATTATACTCTGAAATATCTTCAGAGCTTCCTTACCTTCGGTACAGGTTGTTATCTGATTGCACATTACTACGAAATTCCTCTTCTTACATTCAGCGCGATAAACGTATTTTTCATTGCATCAACATATTTCTGGAATCTTCTGACCATGGGTGTAGATGCAAACTTAGGCTTTCTTCCACCAAAAATTGAACGAAGATATAATGCGGTGTATTTGACCTTTACTGTTTTAGGTTTACTGATGCTTATATTTGATTTTTCCGTTATTCTTCCCGACGGCGTTGCCAACATCATAGATACCCGTTGGAAAGGCATCAACAGCTTCAATATTTTCAAAATCTTCGGTGCGCATTTTCTCACCAACGGATGGAGCGGTTTCAGAAATATTCTTATCAGAAAAAAGCTCCTCAAAAAGCTCGGCAGATACAAAATTTTTGCATATGCAAATGTTATTCAGTGCCTTATTGTTGTTGTGCTTATTTGTACTCTTCCGCTTTACGAGCTCCCGCTTACCGACAGAGTCTGGACTCTTTATCTTCTTTTCCAGTTTTACACAATATTCAATTACGTCGGCTTTACACAGTCTGTTGCCGATAATATCAGCCCCAACCCGCAGGAAAGACTGTATGTGCGTTCATTCCCCGTTAAAATCAGCCATTTTGTTCAGAATATCGTAAACGTTATTCTTCCGACGCTTGCAGGCGTAATGTTCCTTGACGGCATCAAGGATATCGGAACTTTCAGATATCTTATACCCATCTTTTTTGTTGTTTCATCGGGAGTTATGTTCATAGGACTTCGCAACATCAAAGAAAGAATTCCTATGCCACCTCTTGAAAACAGAGAATACCTTTCATTCTGGCATTGCGTTTCGGGTATATTTAAAAACAAATATCTTTGGATAATAAAAATTGCAGAGTTCCTCGACTCATTGGGCAACGGTATGCTTGATATGAAAAGAATCCTCCTTATTTATACTTGGCGTGAAACAGGACTTTTCTTCTCTATAGCAGAAATTATTTATAAAATGTCCGGCAACCCCGGTCAATTCCTTGCACCGTGGATAAGAAAACGCTTTCAGTATAAGCAGCTGATTGTATTCAAATATATTGTCTTGGCATTGAGAAACGGAGCATATATTCTGGCAATTCTCTTTCTTGGCAATTCTCATTTTCTGTGCGGTCTTGCAATTTACATTGCTATGCTTGTTTCCAATACACTTGAAGCTGCGGTTGGTATTGCACAGGATGACACCAAAATCAGAGTTACAGATTATCAGATGTATATTTCCGGAGAAAGACTTGAAGAATACCAAAAAATCATCACTTGGTTCACAACCCCCATCACGACCCTCGTTTCTCTCATTATTCCGCTTATGTTCTACCGTGTAGGATTTACATCTGACTGGGATGTACTTTATATGAGCGATGTAAGAGTTCAGTGTATGCTTATCGGTCTTGGTTTTGACCTTGCCGGATATGTACTGATG
>JAZNYZ010000014.1:0-5546 GCA_045594685.1 Acutalibacteraceae bacterium
GGCAGTGCCTCTCAGCCCGGAGGAGCTTATCCGCAAGCGTCATGCAATTTTCCGTCACCTCTCGCAGAAGGATATCGTTCCGTTCCCAGGTGAGGATGCGCGCGAGTTCTGGCAGCGTGCCGAAGAGCGTACTCAGGGTACTGCAGAACTGTTCAACAAGATAGGCTTGCCCGAATATCAGGCAATAGAGCTTTTTGCAAAGTTGCTGTAATTTAATAAGCAAGCAAGAATGTGATATTCCTCTCAATAGCCGCGGCTATTGAGAGGAATATGTTTGAATGCCAACTTTTGCAGGTGAGTTATTAAACATCGTCAGTCGTTCCGTCAATCTGTGCAGCCAAAAAGAAGCAGAGGAATGAAATTGTAAAAGTAATGGCGACCACTTTATTGCGGTCGCCATTGCATATTAATCTTTCCATTATAATCGTGCATATTGATATTTATGGGGAACATTTGCTTCTGCTAAGTATTCTGGTGTTAAAATCTTTACTGCATTACTATATAATAATATTACACCTTTTTCTTTAAATTCCAATCGTTTGTTTTGATTGTATATAGAATTCTTAAATGGA
Organism: Acutalibacteraceae bacterium; assembly: GCA_045594685.1. Lineage (GTDB taxonomy): Bacteria > Bacillota > Clostridia > Oscillospirales > Acutalibacteraceae > DTU089. Next base: position 573 of record JAZNYZ010000014.1, read on the forward strand.
GTGAAGATGTCATATTCTGGATGGGATACGCACAAATATATCAAATATGAGTTATCATCAAAATAGTGTTTTTCATTTTTTAGAAAATCATAGCACTTCTCTAATTCATATATAGCATTTTCCATATTTATTGGAATGTTTTTTTCTTTACAGTATTTCAACTCCAAAAGCATAATCCAACGACGACCTTCCTCTCTATTAGCTTTGAATATGCACTCACATTGTTTGACTAGCTGCCCCGAACGGTTTGTTACAAGAGCCTGATTTTCCTCAATATTAATAGCCTTATACGAAACATGATTAGGATTAAGCATACAAAAAGCCCCCAACCTGTCGTCTGGTTCTTCTAAAAACATTACTCCATTAGACGGCAGGGACTCTTCTAGATGCTTTTTGTGATATTCAGTAAAATCAACAACAAGCAAATCATTTGTAATATTGTTAATATTCATAGAAATTTATCATATCGTTGAAATCTTTCATAATGATACCCATTGTCTCATCGAAATAGTTTTTACGTATTAAATGTTTTGAATCTTGGATGGTAACATTACCTTCATCTATTCCTATAAGTTGGCCATTTTCTATTTGCCATACTGAAACTAGTTCAGGGTTGTATGCAGCATCAAGACATGATATCTCATCTTTTATTTCATCGATTAAAGAATCTTTTACATAATATGCTAACATAGCGTTATTTATAGCATATAAAATGTATGGACTATGTGTAGCTATAAATACACTGTCTTGATGAATTTTACTATTTATCAAAAGTTCATAAACCAACTTGACTTGTGTTTTAGGAAATAGATTCTGTTCAGGTTCCTCCAAATATATGTCGGAACGCCAAGTCTTGGTATACGACTCGTAAAGTTCTTTACATTCTTTATACTCTTTAGATGTTCTGAAAGCTCTCTTTCCCATCCCTATTTTACCGATATACGGAGTATTCGTTTCTATAAACTTTTTTAAACCAATTTTATACTTTTTATCATAAATATGGTTTAATATCTCTTCATTTTCCGTTTCAGTAGATATTTTCCCATACTGCCCATCTAAATATTGATTTTCAAATAGGAATCCTAAATAAACTAGCATAGGAATAGCCGATTGAATACCACTAGAGCCATTGGTGAATTGTAGCAGTTTCCCATTCTCAAGTTCAATAAAGTCTTGGTTGGATTTATCATCAAAATAATATTTTACACCTAACCCAAGCACCTCTAATTTGTGCTCTTTGTTATAGAATGTTCTGGTTAACATCCAATCACTTATAAAGTTACGAATGTTGTTATGTTTCATTGAGACTTCCATCCAATTAGGGATAGTTGCTATTACATTGCGTTCTGCAGGAATATATGAAACCCTTGTTCTTTTATATTTCCAATGACCAAATTTATTCCAGCCCCATGTAAACGCGTTATCATCTTTATCGTATTCATATTGAAACCAAAGGTGATCTGTTTCATACCTAAACTTTGCGCCACGGCCTTTTTCAAAGAAACCTTGTAGTTTATGAAAAACTATCAAGTTTTCTTCCATATATTTAGAGTCAGAGAAACCATTTTTTCCCTGTTCAAGTTGGATACGTTTTTCAGCCCATGCACAAAAACAAGCAATTTTCAACACGCAACTTTTTCCTGCACTTTGAGGTCCGATAATGATATTAACACGCTTGATATCTAGATCAACATGTTCAATAGGACCAATATTTTCAATAGTCAATTTTTTCATCTCTAAACTTGTCTTATATATGTGCTACAGTTACTAAACGTAATATACCTTTTTTATTTTGCCATAAAATTACTCTTTCCTCCCTAAAAACACAAGTATACATAATTGGGAATAAAGAATTTAAACATAATTTTACAGATATAAAACCTTCTGAACTAAAGCATTATAATTAACAACATATACTTTCTAAGACCTAATGCCAATAGTTATTCGCTATTAGAGTGGTAATATAGGCCTCGCAATTACCATTAGCAATCATTAAATTGCATTCGCCATTTTAATCTATTCTTCTTTAGTATCTTCAGTAGATTTCGCATTATTAGTATTAGCTTGCTGCTGATTCATCATAATCATATTTTGCACCACATTTGCCAAATTATGCTGGGCTCTAATATTTGTAAAAGATTCGTAGTCATAGAAAAGATAATTATCCCACAAACCTATTTCTATTTCTCTAATCAAATCTTTAATCTTCTTAGAATCTGCCTGTCCATTTTGAGAGAAATAGTCGGTATTGGCCAATTGTGTTCTTAGTACTAATATTGTCTGAAACTCCCCAGGTGTAAACTGCTTATGCCAGTCTATTGGATTAATAATTGTATCAGGTTTTTCTTTTTCAATATAACTTTTTGCGTGCACCTCCTCAACATATTTCTTACCAACATTTCTCACTGCGTTAAGTCGTAAGTTTGAAGTAAAATATGATTCAATATCTGTAAAGAAATGATTATCACAATTACCCTTGTTGATTTGCACTATCATCGTATTGATTTCATCCTTGTCTATTACAATGTCTTTGAATCTTATATTTTTAATATCAAAAGCATCCTTTGTCGGTGTCTCGAATGGTATACCAAGTTTATGTAAGGCTACAACGACTGCTCTTTTCTCAGAAATACTAAGCTTGGTATTGAACTCGTTTACAGTATCTACAAATGTCTTCTTTTGCTGAGCATATTCTTTGAAAATATCTAACGCTTTAACAGCCATTGAACGCACATTCTTAATTTTCTTCTCCTGTTTCCAGTGTAAGAAATAAGAACCGCCATAAGTACCGATTAAAGCACCTATAGCACCACTTATAAGTGGCAACAACCAACTCCAAATATTATATGTTTCCTGTATAGCACCAGCTGTTTCCATAATTACAAATATTTATCAAGTATTGCTTGTTTCTCACTTGCTGCACTTTCTATCAAAGTGCGAGCCTTAGTAATCTCTAATTCCAATGCCTCTATCTGGGCCACGATGTGTTTTTGTTCATCTATAGTCAATAATGGAATCTTGAAGTTGTCGATATCCTCCTTGTTTATACTTGGATAAGCGGCTTTTGGCATAGCTGTTTCCATCTGCTTCATTAAGTTATCGGAGAACGTAAACAAGTAGTACAACAACTTGGATGTATAATTCTCCTCATTCTTAGACTTAAGCAAAGCAAAACCCGTTGAGAAAATAGTTTTCTCTGGAACACTATCTATATATGCAAAACCTTTAAGATAAGGGCGAACCGTAGATACTACCACAGTTCTATCTTCTGCAACTCGCCTTGCTCTGGATGGAGCATCTTTGCCTAATATCTTTTTGTCAAAAGATATGCTACCATCACCTTTGCCTACAGAATCAATATCTACATATGTAAAGAACTCGTCTTTCCAACAAGATGTAGGATTTAGTGTTAGAGTATTTATATCAAAATACTCTTTTATACTTACGGTAGAGTCTAAACCATCTATAATTGTCCTAATATCTGAAAGATTCTTGTCAATTAAATACTTAGCATCACTATTAGACATCTCAACCTTGCCAATTTCCTCTACAATCTGTTTTTGGACATCAATAGGAGGAACGGGTATTTTAATTCTTCCAATGGATTGTGACAAGTTTTGAATATTATTGCCATTACTTTCATCGCTTATAATCTGTCTATATGACGGACTGTTCAATATTGCATATAAGAATTTAGGAAGTATTCTATCGGAATTAGACCGTATTATTCCCATAAATCCCCCAGCATAAAACGGCAAATCCTTGTCTATAAATGAAATTTTACCTACATGGTTCTTACTTCCACTTGAGAAACAAACAAAACAATCATTCTTTTTTAGTCTCTTGTCTGAATCAAGTTTTTTTCTTGTTCTAAGGTAAATTTGTTTGTTTATCTCCAAATTACCTGATAATGTTATATTGTCAGCTGTTAATATAACATTATCTGTTATTTCCAAAACTTGGTCTTCTTTTGAGTAGGTAACACCACGTATTACCTCTGCTAAATCCTCTATGGGCTCTAATGAGAATTGACTATTTATAATTATTTTTTTTTTTGCGGTTATTGAAATGCTCTTTTCAAATACATCTCTGTCAAAGGTAAGCATATCAATCAATAATGCACGAGAAATATTCTGTTGCATATTCCCTGCTATTGGCAATGAATGGTCACCCTTAAAGGCTTTATACACATAAGTGCTGGCTTTCTCAGGATTGTCATAGCTATTAGCATCAAAGAGTTTAGTGCACTCGTCGATGTTTTTACCTCTTTGGATCGCATGAATTCCCTCGTTCCCTCTGCGGTTTGAGAACTCATAACCCAAGAAACGTTTCTCAACATCCTTTTCTCCGCTCTTTACGATAACGACTTTTTGGGGATATGCCAAAACAAAGTATAAAAGCTTCTCAGCCTCTATATTTAAGATAGTCTCATATAACTTGGCTTCACTCTTTGCAGAGATTTTCTTTTTATACTCTGCATATATTTCGTGTGCTTTGACTTTTTCATTTGGTGATTTCTGTAACAATGTAACATAATCAGCATAATCAAGTCCCTCCCAAACGTGAGCTACATATTTTGAGGCAGGTGTTTCAATCCCGTTGATGGTAACATCATTCAATGTGCGGAAGAATGTATTAACAGCATTCTTTGTGTTGGTTGCAAAATAATTATCTCTACGGCGGAGGAATAGAACAACAGTATTTGTGTTGGTAGCCATAAAGGTATTGCTTCCCAACTCTGCTATTGCGACAATATTAAAGTATTGCAATATAATCTCACGAGCCTTGGTATATATGCCCGAATTACTCAATATTGAACTTGGGAGAATAATGCCTGCGATACCTCCATCTTTAAGCAACTGCTTTGTACGCTCAATAAACAGACACTCTATTTCTGAGCTATTATCTGTCAAAGAGTTATACAATTCAAAATCTTGTTCTGTATAATAGTCACGAGTTGTCTGACGGAATGAT
>JAZNYZ010000015.1:0-16003 GCA_045594685.1 Acutalibacteraceae bacterium
GTTCTTTTAATTCCAATATTTCTTTTTCGTATTCTTTTATATGTCGGTAACTTCTGGGCATAAAAATTCCTCCTATGATAGTTTATTCTACCATAGGAGGGGTTCTTTTTTCTATTGTCCGTTTTTACTGGACTTGTTCAAGTGTGCAAGAGTTCTTTTTTAATACATCGCTTCGCGTTTTTTCTTTTTTATGAATTTATAAACTGCATAAACTATTATGAGAATCGCTGTTACAGAAAGTCCGATATAAGCATCAAGGTTTGAGTTACCCTCAATTTTAAGCTCATTCCACAGCATATTCATATAATTTTGTGTTTCGTAATCAAGGTTTTCGAACATTTCTGTTTTGGGGGTGTTTTGTTCATTGGGGTAAAGAACAGGGTCACCCTTTAAATCATAATCATCGGATTCAAGAACATTTGAATGAGGGGTTGCATAGCAAATGTAGTTAGCGTTTGCAACAGCAATTTCATCCTCGAGCATAAAGTTGATATAAAGCTCCGCAGCTTCCTTGTTTTCTGCATTTTTCGGAACGCACATTGCATCCACAAAGAAGTTGGTACCTTCTTTCGGATAAACGAAAGCAAGGTCAGGGTTAACATCATACATTGTAAGGAAATCACCTGCATAATAAGGTGCAAGTGCCGCTTCACCATTTTCCATTTTGTTGAAAACCTCGTCCATAACATAGGAAGAAACCAAGTGGTTTTGTGCCTTTAAGGCTTCAATAGCTTTGTCCCAGTCCTCAACAGATTCTGTGTTTATGCTCTGACCTAAATAGCATTGAGCAACACCAAAAGCATCACGGGGGTTATTGAACATAAGAATTTCCCCGGCGTATTTCTCGTCCCAGAGAATACCCCAGCTATCGGGAATTTCCTTCACAATTTTTGTGTTGTAAATAAGTCCTACCATACCAACTGTATAAGGTACGGTATATTTATTATCGGGGTCATAGTAAAGTCCGCGATATTTTTCGAGAACATATTTATAATTGGGAATGTTAGAGAAATCAAGCTCTGCCAACATATCCTCTTCAATAAGCTTTGCAATCATATAATCCGATGGGATTATAACATCATAGTTTGCACCGCCTGATTGGAGCTTGTTATACATATTCTCGTTGCTCTCATAGTTTGAATAGTTTACGGTTATTCCGTAACGCTTTTCAAACTCTTTATTAACATCAAGAGTGCCTTCCGAGCCATCGGAGATGTATTCCCCCCAGTTATAAACATTAAGAGTTGTACCTTCAAGATGGGAATAATCCTTTTTCTCTCCTGCAAAGCAAGGAACAACTGTAAGCCCCATAAGAATAAGGCAAATTATCACTGAAAAAAAGCGTTTCATTATTTTGCACCGCCTTTTTTTCCATTCTTCTTATCTCCTCTTGAAGAAATTACATTTGATACAACCAAAAGTATAAGAATTGCAAGGAAAATAAGAGTAGAAAGGGCATACATATCAGGTGTAACACGGCGCTTTGTCATGGAGAAAATTCTGATAGGCAAGGTCTGTGAACTTGTACCGCTTACAAAGTAACTGATAATAAAATCATCTATTGAAAGAGTAAATGCCATCATAAGACCGGAAATAATACCGGGCATAATCGCGGGAAGAACAACCTTATAAAACGCCTGGAAAGGTGTGCAACCCAAATCCTGAGCAGCTTCTGAAAGATGAGCGTCTGTCTGCTTTAATTTGGGAAGAACATTAAGAATAACATAGGGAAGCTCGAATGTTACATGGGCTATTGTAAGTGTAGTAAAACCGAGAGTACCTGTTTTACCGAATAATCCGCCGATGAAAACGAAAAGGAGCATCATTGCAATACCTGTAACGATTTCGGGATTCATCATAGGAATATTGGTAACAGTCATAATACTGCTTTTTACAAGCTTATTTTTATAACCGAAAATTGCTGTTGCGGCAGCAGTACCCATAACAGTTGAAATAATCGAAGAAACAACCGCAATAATCAAAGAATTTTTGAATGCGGTGAGAGTTGCGGCATCACGGAAAAGCTCTTCATACCAATGAAGAGAAAAGCCCTCGAAAACTGCGGTGCTTTTACCGGAATTAAAACTGAAAAGGATAAGAACCGCAATAGGCGCATAAAGAAAAAGGAAAACAAGTGCGGTATAAAGCTTTCCGCCGAAAGAGGTTTTCTTTGTCATATTACAACACCTCCATCATCATCGGAGAACTTATTCATAACTGCAAGACAAATGAAAATAAGTATCATCAGAACAAAGGAAAGAGATGCTCCCAAATTAAAGTTGTTTGCAGTCTGGAACTGAGTTTCGATAATATCACCGATAAGAGTTGTTCCTGTACCGCCCAATTTCTGTGAAATAAAGAAAGTACTTACAGAGGGAACAAAAACCATTGTAAAGCCCGAAACAATACCGGGAAGACTTAAAGGAATAGTAACATTTCTGAAAACATCAAGCTTGTTTCCGCCTAAATCCTGAGCTGCTTCAACGAGAGAACGGTCTGCTTTGAGCATAACAGTATAAATAGGCAAAATCATATAGGGTAGGAAGTTGTAAACCATACCAAGAACAACTGCTCCACGGGTATTTATAAGTTGAACGGGCTCTAAATTTACTTTTGGTAAGGTATTTATAATTTCAACGATATAATTAAGTCCTGTTGTAAGGAAACCGTTATCCTCTAAAATAGTCATCCAGGAATATGTCCTCAAAAGGAAATTCATCCACATAGGAAGCATAATAAGCATTGTCATTTTGCTCTGTTTTTCGGGACCTTTTGATGCCATAATCATTGCAAGAGGGTATGCAACAACAAGGCTTATGACAGTAGCCAGAAGCCCTAACCAGATAGAGAGAATTATTGTATCAGTGTATTTGCCGATACTGAGCATATTATCTAAAGTAAAATTACCGCTTTTATCGGTAAAAGCATAGTAGGCAACCATACAAAGAGGAACGATGATAAAGAGAGCCGCCCAGACAATGTATGGAGAACCTGCTATATGTGTCATAAAAGAAGATTTTTTCTTCATTACAAGAACTCCTTTCAAAAATTTGGTAGGGGGCTTTATTCGTCCTCTTCCTCATAAGTGGCATCAGAAAGTTCATCAAATTCTTCGCTGAATGAACTATAGTCGCCGTAAAGACCGGAGTACTTGGATTTTTTCATAATGTGAATAGCATCGGGGATGATGTTAAGACCGATTGTTGAGCCAACAGTCTGATTATGGGTAGATTCAATCATCCATTTGAAGCCTTTGATTTCAACGATGATTTCATAATAATCACCTTTAAAGGTTGTTGAAGTAACAACACCCGAAATCATAGCCTCTTCTACAGGCACAACATCAACATCTTCAGGGCGCACAACAACGTCAACCTCTTCGTTAACGCCAAAGCCTTTGTCAAGACATTTGAATTTGTGACCTGCCATTTCAACCCAGAAGTCAGCACGCATAACGCCCTCAATGATGTTGCTTTCACCAATGAAATCTGCAACGAAAGCGTTTTTGGGCTCGTTATAAATATCTGTAGGTGTACCGATTTGTTGTATAACGCCTGAATCCATAACAACAATCGTATCGGACATTGAAAGAGCTTCTTCCTGATCGTGAGTAACATAAATAAACGTGATACCCAAACGCTTCTGAATATTCTTAAGTTCAACCTGCATATCTTTACGAAGCTTAAGGTCAAGAGCACCTAAAGGCTCATCAAGAAGTAGAACTCGGGGCTTAACAACAAGAGCACGTGCAATTGCAACTCGCTGTTGCTGACCGCCTGAAAGAGAAGATATATTTCTACGCTCGAAGCCCTTAAGGTTTACAAGGGCAAGCATTTCGGTAACGGCTTCTTTTATCTCCTTTTCGGGAGTCTTTTTAAGGCGCAAACCGAAAGCAATATTCTCATAAACATTCAAATGAGGGAAAAGAGCGTAACGCTGAAAAATGGTGTTCAATTGCCTTTTATGAGGCGGAACACCATTTATTACTTTACCATCAAAGATAACATCCCCCGAATCAGGCTCCTGGAAACCTGCAATAATTCGGAGTGTGGTTGTTTTACCGCAACCTGAGGGACCTAAAAAGGTAATGAACTCTTTGTCACGGATATATAAATTCATATTGTCAATAATTGTTTCACCATCAAAGGAAACAGAGATGTTTTTTAAATCAATAATGTTGTTGGACAATTATGCAGCCCCTTTCCGCAAATTAAGAATAGAATTACAGGGATTTTAGCCTTGTATTCGGTAAAGAAAAAACCACCTACCCAAAGAACCTGTAGTATAATTCTTCAAATTGGTGAGTTTTTCGCTCGTTTGCACTATACATATAATATGTATAAATATTAATTTGCAATTTTAAATATATATATATTTAAGTAAAATGTCAATATATTTTTTAAATTGTTGTAAAATAAAGTTTAACAAATTTTTAAGAAGTTTTTTGGGGAATTAAACGCAATAAAACAAGGTGTCCCAGGCAGGAATATACGGGTGGTGGCGTAAGTGGATTTTATATTCGGGGTTTATGGTGTTTAAAAGTATAGGAAGCATAAAAATGTCTTCGCTTTTATGATATGCGGCGATATTCATTTTTGGCTTGAATTTCTTTAAGATGTCTTTTCCGCCTTTTAATATATCAAGCTCACAACCCTCAGAATCAATCTTTATAAATGTTGGCTCGCAATTCTTGCAAAGTGAGGGTAAAGAAAGAGATTTGATCATATTTTTTCCCCCAACTGCAGATTGCCGTCCTGCAAGGGAAGAAAAGCCGATTTGTCCGTCCGAATCTGTGATTGCGGCATTAACACTTGTGAAATTCGGGAAATTTTCACAATTTTTTATGAGCTTCTGATATGTTTTATAATCAGGTTCGGCGGCAATTATTTTTTTATAGCTTCTTTTTGTTTGTTCAACGAATTTTTCTACTGTATCACCACGATATGCGCCGATATCAATAAAGGATTCGGATAAATTGAACTTTAAAACATTTTTATATATTTCACACTCGGGAGTTTCAATTTCTTTTAAAATTTCTATTCTTCCGCCAAACTGAAAATTAACATAGCCTTCAAAAACTTTTCTCGAAAAATCATCCGCCAAAAGAGAATGAGCAAGATTTATTTCTTCAATATGAGAGTTTAAAAAAGCTCTGTCAAAAATTTCTGTTCCTATAACGGGAACGCAGGGCACAAGAACTCTGTGTTCCCCGGCTATATAAAAAATATTATTCATAACATCGGGGATTGATGTACCGAATGTGATAACAATGGTGAAAGCTTCATATTTTTCTTCAAAATATTCCAATGGTTTAACAGGGAAGCCTCTGAAAAAGCGTTCTCTTACAAAGCCATTGCTTGCAGTGATACCTGAGAGAGTAATACCAAGCTTTTCAAATACGTCAACGACTTTATCGGCACCGTTGCCGGTACCGTACATAATTATTGGCTCTTGGGTTTCTTTCAGCTTCTCCCAAACAGATAACCGGTCGATTTTAAAATTCAACATTGTTCTCACCTAATAATAGTTTATCATAAACCACTTTTTTCTTCAACACAAAAAACCACTTCCGTCCGGTGACAGAAGTGGCAAGTTTTGACGAAACAGCTACTATATTATGCAATAATGTTTCCGCAATAATCGCGTAAACCTAAATACATTTCATAGACAACCATTAGCTGTTCTGCTCTGAATTTATGAAAGTCTTCACGACAATGTGTGCTTTCATTTTTTTCGTGGCAGGTTTTCTTTCGCAAACAGTCAACGCGCCACCAATGGTATTCGATGATAATAGCGAGTATTTTCAGTTTAAGGCTTTTCATAAAACAGCGTCTCCTTTTCTTTATATTTAGAGCAAAAAATCAATATATTGTGGTTGTTTTTTGTTTTTCGCTCTATAACTACATTATACATATATACTTTGTCGAAAACTGTCCCAATGTGACGAGGGATAAAATTTTAATGCGAAATGCAGAAAACCACCGCCTTTCGACGATGGTTTTCCGCTGTGGATGTGGGGTGTGAAAGAGAAAGATATGGCTGTGGCTTTCGCCACTATATAAACTCCAAAAGGAGATTATATCGCTTGTGTTGTTACTGCAATCATATTCGCTTCTTCAGGTTTCGAAATTCTTATTACATATTCAAAATATTCATCTGTTTCGCTTTTGGCGGTATCCGCCTCAATTCCTGCTTTTCTGATTATATCAACTGCGTGATTTAATGTGTTGAGGAAAATCCTCATATCTTTATAAGCTTTTGCTTGTGGCTTTCGTGGGGTTTTTCTTCTGCGGTGAACATCAGCTATCAGTCTTTCTGTTTCCGCAACTGTAAGGTGTCTTTCGATTACAATATCAAGAACGCGCTTTCTGGTGTTATTATCAGGCAAAGTCAATAACGCTCTGGCATGGCGTTCAGAAAGACCTGCATAAGAAATTTTATCCCGTATTTCATCAGGAAGCCTTAAAAGACGAAGCTTGTTTGAAAGAGTTGAAGGAGCTTTGCCTAATTTTTCTGAGATTTCATCCTGTGAAAGACCATATTCTGTCATAAGCCTTTCAATAGCAACCGCTTCTTCAAAAAAATCAAGGTTCTCTCTTTGAACATTTTCTATTATTGCGAAGAGGGCGGATTGCTGGTCGGAAGCATTCATAACAATGCAAGGAATTTTTGTCATACCAATCATTCTTGCGGCTCTCAAGCGACGCTCGCCTGAAATCAGTTCAAATTCCCCGTTTTCTAAAACCCGAACATTTATTGGTTGCAGCAACCCGTTAGAACGAATTGAACAGGCTAAACCCTCTAATTCGTTATAATCAAACCTTACTCTTGGTTGTTGAGGGTTTGGTTTTATTAGGTCGTGGGGTATGAATTGTATCTGATTTGTTGCTTTGTTTTTTGAAGATTTAATCATTAGTTTTCCTTTCTGGTTGTTGCAATTTTCATCATTCATCCACAAAGCCTTGTCCGTCTCTCTTTGACAACACTATACCACCAAAACATAAAAAAAGAAAGCATTTTCGGTCGGGGTAATTCGACTGAAAATGCTTTCTTTTGAGTTGTTTATAAAGGTTTTTTAGCGATTTGTGCCGAAGGTCGCGGGTATTTTGGCGAAGTTTGCGAAATCTTTTTCACTTTTATTATGGCTCTTTTGTCGCCACCGGGTAAAGTGAAGTCGTTTATACTGTCAATTTTACCTCCGAGAGCTTTTAAAGAGTTACCTGCACCATCAATCTCCTCTTTTGCAGTTGCGCCTTTAAGAGATAAAAACGAACCGCCAACTTTTACAAAAGGCAGAGTATATTCAAGAAGCACACGAAGATCTGCAACAGCTCTTGCGGTAGCAAAGTCATATTTTTCACGAAATTCGGGGCTTTTACCTGCATCTTCTGCCCTTGAATGAAGGATTTTTACATTTCTAACGCCCATTTCTTCTGCTATATTTTCAACGGCTTTTAGTTTTTTGCCCGTTGAGTCAAGTAGAGTTACATTAACATTGGGGTAGGCAGCAGCAATTACAAGACCGGGAAAACCTGCTCCTGTGCCGACATCAATAATATTCATTCCGTCCTTGAAATCGGCAACCTTGCTCACAAGAAGACAGTCAAGGAAATGCTTAATTGCAATTCCCTCATCATCCTTTATAGCAGTAAGATTTATTTTTTCATTCCACTCTTTTAAAAGCCTGCCGTAAATCTCAAGCTTTTTCACCAAATCGTCACTAATTACTATGTTGTATTCAGTAGAGCTCTCTTTTAATATATCCGTTATTGACATAATCTAAATCCTTTTTTATCAATATCATTGTGGAGCTTTTAATTTCGCATTCCGCATTCCGAACTCCGCATTTAAATTTAGCCTCTATACAAAGCCAATATCTCTTCAATAGGTCCTGAGAAATTATCTGCCATTGGGGGCAAGGGCTTCTCAGTTTTAAGGAATTCTGTGAAGAGAAGACCTTTTTTATCGTTGCCCATTTGATATTTTGCAATTGTTTCTGTGAGAGCCTGCTTCTTATCAATATTTGTAAGATAAACACAGTCAAGAAATTCAATTTCAATTGTATCTGTGGGTGCAATTCCGTCAAGAAGAATTGTTATTGTTTTTCCGTTTTCGGTTTTTGCGGCACGCTTTCTGCCGTTTACCTTAACTGTAATTTCACCGCTTACTATATCTTTGAAGAAGAGCTTGTAATTTCTTTTTTCGGGAACAACGCTCACATCACCCTCTCCTTTATCAATAGTAAAGCAAACAGAGGAACCGTTTTCTTTAACAGTAAAGGGAGTTTTGCAAAAAGCACCGGTCTGATAGGAGAGAGATTCGCCATCGTCTTCATAAAGATTAAAGGTGTTATTGCCTCTGTAAATGAGAAGCTCCATATCGACGGGGTTGGAGCAGTCGTTTGTTCTGTCATTGGCGCTCATAGGAATAATTGCACCAGCTTTTGCAAGTACGGGGATATTTTCAATATCACGATACATTCTCACAAAACGCTTACCGCAGTAAATTCTGCCTGTGAAAATATCGGTGTATCTTCCCTCGGGAATCCATACGTTAACACTTGCCATATTGTTATCTGTTGAAGTGTGCTCTGTAATGGGAGCAACAATAAGCTCTGTTCCGAAGAAGAACTGATTTTTACATTCGTAAGCACTTTTCCTTTCGGGATATGCGTAATACATTGGTTCGCATATTGCACGGCACTCTGCGTGAGTGCGATAGTTCATTGTGTAAATATAGGGAAGCAGCTTATGACGAAGACGAAGATAGTCTTTTGCTGTTTTTTCAACGGGACCACTGTAATTCCAGGGCTCTTTACCTGCAAATTCATTGTTTGTTGAATGAAGTCGCATAATGGGGCTGAAAACACCAAGCTGAACCCAACGCAGATAAAGCTCGTCATCCTTTTTGCCCATACAGTGACCGCCGATATCGTGGCTCCACCAAGGATAACCGATATTGGAAGCAGTTGCGGTGAAGCCCGGTTGAAAATCAAGGGCTGACCAGGTCTGAGTTGTGTCACCACTGAAGCCGAGGGGGTAACGCTGAGAGCCTGCCCCTGCAAAACGGGAAAGAATAAGAGGTCTGTTATTGTTTTTGGCACTATCATAGAAATGATAGTGGTTTAATGCCCAAAGGGGATCAAGACCGGGAACAGGAGATTTTGTGCCCTGTTGCCAGTCAATCCACCAGAAATCAACACCCATTTTTTCATAGGGGTGGTGAAGAATTTTAAAATAGTTTTCTGTGAATTTTTTATCTGTAATATCAAATTTAACAGGTTGCTTCTTTGAAGAATCCTGCCCCATAGCTTCGCACATTTCTTCATATTGGTCCTCAAACCAACGAACACCCTGAGAGGGGTGAAGGTTAAAGGTTACTTTGTAGCCATCATCCTTAAGCTTTTTAAGAAAGCCTGCAGGGTCGGGGAAAAGGTCAGTGTTGAAGCTGTAGCCGGTCCAGCCTGCTGACCAGACATCATAAACATATTCCCAAAGGTTCTGATGCATAAATACCTTGTGGCTGTCTTTACCGAATTTTTCTTTTATATCAACCCAGTGCCAGTCCATATCAACTGTTGCAACCGTAATCGGAACCTCTTCATTTTTGAAGCGGTCCATAAGAGTAAGGTATTCTTCTTGTGTATATGCTTTATAGCGGCTCCACCAGTTAGAAAGAGCATAACGGGGAATAAGTGGTACCTGACCGGTTAATTTATAAAGGTCGGTTGTTGCACCGATATAATCGTTACCGTATGCGAAATAATATTCATCGGTTTCTTTGTGCTTTCTGGGTAGAATTGAACCATCTTCTTTAAGAACAAGGGTGTCGCTATCATCAAGAATTGCAACACCGTTTCTTGAACAGACACCGTCACCGAGGGTAATAACGCCGGCGGTAATATCAAGGGTACGGCAAGTACCTTTAAGATTGCCTGATTTATAGTTTGTTACAACTCTGCCGTCACGCAATTTTATACGAACCATCTTTTTGGCTTTGATACTATAAAGGAAGTTTGCTTTAGTTGTTTTGATTTCAATAGTACCGCTTGATTCGTTAACCTTGAATTCGGGTTTCTGGAAATCTCTGAACCATACACTTTGTGTGGGCTCATCGCAGAAGTTACCGCGGCTTTGGTTTTCAACACGCAAAAGGCAAGGGGTAAGCACAGTAAGTCTTACACCATCACGAACTAATGTATGGCTTTTGTGTGCTACGGGTGAGTAGTCTATTTTAAATCTGTCAAAGAACTGTTCCATAATATACTCCTTTAAAACAAAATTTCTTAAAGTCAAATTACTCTATTTTAATAATACAACTTATACAAATTAAAGTCAATAAATCAGTAGGTTTTTCCGTTGACAAAACAGAGGTAGAATGCTAAAATTATATTTTGTGAAAGGGTGGTAGATATGGTTTTTGAGAAGAAAATCGGTTTTGACAACGATATGTATATCGAAAAACAGTCTGAACAGATTATGAAGCGTATTGACGAATTCGGCGGCAAGCTTTATCTTGAATTCGGCGGTAAGCTTTTTGACGATTTTCACGCATCCCGTGTTCTTCCCGGGTTTAAGCCCGATAGTAAATTGCAGATGCTTTTAAATCTTAAAGACCACGCAGAAATTGTTATTGTTATTTCCGCAGGAGATATTGAAAGCAACAAAATCCGTGGCGACTATGGTATAACTTATGATAGTGATGTTTTGCGCCTTATGGATGCTTTTGCAAGTGCGGGTCTTTTCGTTGGCAGTGTTGTTATTAACCAGTTTAACGGTCAACCTTCTGCAATCAAGTTCAAAGAAAAGCTTGAAGCTCTCGGTATAAAAGCATTTGTTCACTACACTATTGACGGCTACCCCTATAATGTAAAGAAAATTGTTAGTGATGAGGGCTTCGGCAAAAACGATTATATTGAAACCACCCGTCCTTTGGTTGTTATAACTGCCCCCGGTCCCGGTAGCGGAAAAATGTCCGCTTGCCTTTCACAGCTATATCACGAAAATGCAAGAGGCAATAAAGCAGGCTACGCTAAATTTGAAACATTTCCTATTTGGAATTTACCTCTCAAGCACCCGGTTAACCTCGCCTATGAGGCTGCAACAGCAGACCTTAACGATGTTAATATGATTGACCCTTATCACCTTGAAGCATACGGCAAAACTACCGTTAACTATAACCGTGATGTTGAGGTTTTCCCTGTTCTCAATGCAATTTTTGAAAAAATTGAAGGTGTAAGTCCCTATAAATCACCCACAGATATGGGTGTTAATATGGTAGGCTATTGCATTTCTGATGATTTAGTATGCAGAAAAGCATCTTATGAAGAAATTGTCAGAAGATATTTTGCGGCTCTTTGCGATAAGAAAACGGGCCATAAAAACGATGGTGCAATTGCAAAGCTTGAAAGCCTTATGAATCAGGCGGGTATATCTGTTGAAACAGAACGCCCCACAGTTAAAGCAGCTCTTCTTAAAAGCGAAACAACGGGCAACAGACCTGCGGTTGCAATAGAGCTTCCTGACGGAACAATTGTGACGGGTAAAACAAGTGACCTTTTAGGCTCTGCCTCTGCGGCTCTTCTCAATGCTTTAAAGGTCGTGGCAGAAATCGACGATAGTGCTCTTCTTATTGAAAGAAAGATTATTGAACCGATTCAGGATTTAAAAACAAGCATTCTTGGGAATCACAACCCAAGACTTCATACAGATGAGGTTCTTATTGCCCTTACAATGAGTGCGGTTGAAAGTGCTGATGCAAAGAAGGCGTTCGATGCCCTTAAAGCTCTTAAGGGTAGCGAGGCACATGCAACTGTAATTCTTTCTCAGGTTGACAGAGATACTTTCAGAAAGCTTGGAATTAATCTTACCTGCGAACCTCATTACGAGAGTAAAAAATTATATCATAAATAAAAACAAAGCACCGCGGAGACCTTTCGCGGTGTTTTTAGTAAAGAAGTGATTTTTATGACTTTTGAGAATTTATTAAAAAATAAATATCTTCTTCTTGATGGCGGTTTTGGAACGGAACTTATGAAAAAAGGTCTTTTGCCTGAAGAAGATACTGTTAATGCAGTTTTTGACCATCCCGAATGGGTGAAGGAAATACATAAATCGTATATAGAAGCAGGAAGCAATATTGTTATGGCAGATACCTTTGGCGCAAATGCTTTCAAGTTGGAAAGTTCAAAGCATAGTGTAGAAGAATGTATAAATAAAGCAATTCTTCTTGCAAAAGAGGCGACAAAAGATACAGATACCCTTGTTGCTCTTGATGTAAGCACAACGGGAAAGCTTCTCGCACCAACGGGGGATTTGACCTTTGAAAGTGCTTATGAATGCTACAAAGAGGTTTGCATTTGTGGTGAAAAAGCAGGTGCGGATATAATCTGCCTTGAAACCTTTACGGATTTGAGAGAGGCAAGAAGTGCCCTTTTAGCAGCAAAGGAAAATACAAATCTTCCCGTAACAGTAACACTTTCTTTTGATGAAAACGGTCTTACAATGAACGGCAGTACACCCTCAGCGGTGGCAGTTACACTTATTGCTGCAGGGGCAGATGCAGTAGGTCTTAACTGTTCTCTCGGTCCCGATAAATTATCGGGTGTTGTAGAAGAATTTTTGAAATATTCTTCAGTTCCCGTAATAGTAAAACCAAATGCGGGGCTTCCCGATTTAAAAACTGGAAAATATTCAATGGCTGCAGAAGAGTTTGCATCTTTTATGGCAAGGTTCTATGAAAAAGGTGCAGTGATTTTAGGCGGTTGTTGCGGAACAAGTCCCGAATATATTGCAGAGCTGAAAAAACAACTTGATAAAACAGAAATAAAAGAAAACCCCAAAGCAGTTAAAGGAGTAATTAGCGGAGTAACAACTGCGGTTACACTTAATGAACCACGAGTTATCGGTGAAAGAATAAATCCTACAGGCAAAAAGAAGTTCAAGGAAGCTCTTGAAAGAAATGACCTTGATTACATTTTAAACGAGGGTATTTCTCAGGTTGAAGCAGGAGCAGATGTTCTTGATGTGAACGTTGGTCACAGCGAAATTGACGAAGAAGAAATGATGCAAAAGGTTGTTATTTCTTTGCAAGGGTCAATAGGTCTTCCTCTCCAACTTGATTCAACATCACCCCAAGTCCTTGAAAACGCTTTGAGAATCTATACAGGTAAAGCTATTATAAACTCTGTAAACGGAGAGGAAAAATCACTTTCAACAGTTCTTCCTCTTGCAAAAAAATACGGTGCGGCAATCGTGGGGCTTACCCTTGATGAAGAGGGTATTCCCGAAACCGCAGACAAACGAGTGAAAATTGCGGAGAAAATAATAAATCGTGCAATAGAAATCGGCATACCGAAAGAGGATATAATAATCGA
Organism: Acutalibacteraceae bacterium; assembly: GCA_045594685.1. Lineage (GTDB taxonomy): Bacteria > Bacillota > Clostridia > Oscillospirales > Acutalibacteraceae > DTU089. The sequence goes on from JAZNYZ010000015.1 coordinate 13,376, forward strand.
TTGTCTTACAATGACTGTCAGTGCAAAGCAGTCTGCGGCTCAGATTACTTTGGATGCAATGAAGAAAGTAAAAGAAAAATTCGGTGTTAAAACAACGCTGGGTGTTTCCAATGTTTCTTTTGGTTTGCCTCAAAGAGAGGTTGTAAATACCGCGTTTGTAACCCTCGCTCTTCAAAACGGACTTGATTTGCCTATTATGAACCCTAACTCCGCTTCAATGGTTGGTGCGGTAAGGGCTTATAAGGTTTTAAAATCTATTGATAAAGACTCAGTTCAGTATATTTCTGCTTTTGCAGGAGAAAAAGCACCCGTTCTGGAGAAAAAAGAACTTACAATCGGTGAATGTATTGAAAAAGGACTCAAAACTCAAGGAGCAGAATTAACGGAAAAAGCCCTCAAAGAAACAGATGCTCAAAGTCTTATAAATAATATATTAATTCCTGCTCTTGATAATGTGGGTGCGGGCTTTGAAAGCGGAAGATTGTTTCTTCCTCAGCTTATGAGAGCCGCAGATACGGCAGGTGCTTGTTTTGAGGTTATTAAAGAAACAATGAAAAAGAACAACACCCAAACAGAAAGCAAGGGTAAAATTATTCTTGCTACCGTTAAAGGCGATGTTCATGATATCGGTAAAAACATTGTTAAAACCGTTCTTGAAAATTACGGCTATGAGGTAATTGATTTGGGCAGAGATGTTGACTCCGAGGAAGTTGTTAAGGCACAAAAAGAGCACAATGTTAAATTAGTGGGGCTTTCGGCACTTATGACAACAACTCTTCCTGCTATGGAAAGCACTGTAAAGGCTTTGAAAGAAGCAAAAGCAGATTGCAAAATTATGGTTGGCGGAGCAGTTTTAACTCCCGAATATGCAGAAAAAATCGGAGCGGATTTTTATGCCAAGGATGCAAAGATGAGTTCGGATATTGCAAAAAGTGTAATATGAGGTTATACTTAAAATAAATAATTAAAAGGTTGTGATGTGATGGAAAACAAAATCAAAAATCCATTAGAACAAAATCACATTAAAATAAAAGAAATGGTATTCTACCTTGCTGCCATCTTCTTTTACACAATGATGACGGGTATGGTAGGCTCTTACCGTCAGGCATATCTTGTTAACGTGTTGAGAATGGGCGAAGATCAGGTTTCATTCTATAACGGTTTTTTAAGCGTTGCAGGATTTGTAATGAGCTTTGTTTATGCTCTTATTATTGATAACCGCAAAATCGGGAAACGAGGTAAATTTATACCTATTGTAAATGCAGTTGCAATTCCAATCGGCATAGTTACAATGCTTTTATTCTATACTCCGAAGGGTCTCACGGGCACACTGCTTATGATATACCTTATTACAATCGGTATGCTTCACGGTGCTTGTACGAGCTTCGGTAATGCAATTAACCTTGTTTCCTTCGTTATGACACCCAACAGCAAAGAAAGAGATAAAATAATTTCTTTTAAAAGTATCTCAAGTGCGGTTGGTAACTCAGCACCATTAGTTGTTGTTCTTGTTATCGGTGAAATAATTAAAGCAGTTTCACCTGATAACCCTAACAGAGAATATTTAGAGTATATAATCGGTGCGTCTGTTATCAGCGTTGTAGGAACATTTATTACGCTTATAGGTATGCGTTTTATGAAGGAACGTATGGCATATAGCGAAGAAAAGAAAAATCCTCTTGTTGGTATTGCGGATATTATAAAAAATAAATATGCGTGGATAATTATTATAAGTGAAACACTTAAAAACTTCCGCGGAATAGCAAACTATATGGGCGTTTTCCTTGCGGCAGCTCTTCTCGGCAGTACAAGTAAATTCTTGCTCTTCGGTCTTCCTACAGGTATAGGTACTGCCGTTGGTATGCTCATTATCAATGCTCTTCTTAAAAAATTCAATGCAAAACAGCTTTATATTGCATCGGGTATTTATTCTATAGTAGCAAATACAATTGCATTTGCTATCGGTTATACATATTTCAATTCACCCTCAAATGTTTTGCAGATACTCTTTATTGGTTGTTTGTTCCTCATCGGTCTTCAGTTCGGTGCATCAAACCTTCTTCCTTCAATGTTTCAGGCAGATGTTCTTGAGGTTATTGAGCTTAAAACAAGCAAGCGTCTTGATGCTACACTTCCCTTTGTTATCGGTATTGGTACAATGATAAGCGGTACTGTTGCAACATCTCTTTCACCTAAAATACTTTACGGTGAAAACTCGATTATTCAATATATTCAGCCTACGGATGCTAATCCCGACCCTGAGCAATCACTTAATACAAAGATTATGATGCTTTTCTTCTATACAATTTTCCACGGTATTATGATGTTCCTTGCAGGTGTTCCTTTCTTCTTCTACAAACTCACCGGCAAAACAAAAGAAGATATTCACAATCAGGTTGTTGCAAAGCGCGAGCAATTATAATCGGCTTGCCCCTAAACTTACCACTTCCAACTTGCAACTAAAAAACCTCTTGCTCCGAAAAGTGATGAACAAGTCCAGTAAAAACGGACAATAGAAAAAAGAACCCCTCCTATGGTAGAATAAACTATCATAGGAGGAATTTTTATGCCCAGAAGTTACCGACATATAAAAGAATACGAAAAAGAAATATTGGAATTAAAAGAACA
>JAZNYZ010000016.1:0-30594 GCA_045594685.1 Acutalibacteraceae bacterium
AAGCAACCCAAAATATTTCCCATTACATATTTAACACTTTTCTTGCGCTTAATTTCTTCATTAGCAAAACTATTGCGTATGTATTGAACTGAACCGCGGAACTCAGTTTTATTTTCGTATTCAGTGATTTGTGGAATAAACCAATATCCGCCAGAATGAGCACCTTCTATACCAAAGTGCATTTCATCACCGGTGAATTTTATAATATATCTATCAAAATAATAAAAATCATTATCGTTACCAGGAAACTGTTTAATATAATCTAAAAACATCTGCTTTGTTCCTGGATATTCAAAAATATATTCTTCTGACATAAAATCACCTACTTTGGTGTTTTTGATTTGGTAGTAATAAATATTATAGCATAAAAAATGAAATATTGCTACCGGATATGAAATAATTATTCATTATTCATTGAAAATCCGTTTTTTAAATAAATATTGAATAATGAATAATACAAAAGGAAAATCCGTCCTCTTGCGAGAACGGATTTTCGTTTTGGCAGCGGGATAGGGATTCGAACCCCAACAAACAGAGTCAGAGTCTGTCGTGCTACCGTTACACTATCCCGCTAAGACGAACGTTATTATACTCTTACATTTTCCAATTGTCAAGTGTTTATTCAAATTTTTTTGGAAAAAGTTTTTATGATCATAATTAAAAAAACTGTTGACAATTTAAACTTTGTGTGATAATATATCAAGGCTAACATATGCAGAGATACCGAAGTGGTTATAACGGAACGGTCTTGAAAACCGTCGTACGGCAACGTACCGTGGGTTCGAATCCCACTCTCTGCGCCACCTCTTTTGAGGACAATTAAATAACTGATTTCAGTTACCAATGCAGAAGTACTCAAGTTGGTGACGAGGCGCCCCTGCTAAGGGCGTAGGTCGGGAAACCGGCGCGAGAGTTCGAGTCTCTCCTTCTGCGCCAAAGAAAAAAGCATCCTTCGGGATGCTTTTTTCTTTGGCTTGGAATAATAGATTCGAAATCGAACGGAGGTTCCGGCGCGGGCAAGGAGCACGACCGCGCCCGGTGGGCGATACAGGGAGTGCGAGTTGGCGTAGCGGTCAAAATTGTGCGAAGCGAATAGCGAGTGAACAATTTTGGGCACCGCAAGAGGGCAAAGGTACGAATTTTGCAATCGAAGCAAATTTCGAAATAACTGGGGAGAGACTCGAACTCCCTCGGCGAAGCCGAACATAATCGGTTGTTCGCGAAGCGAACGCAAGGCAGAGCCTTGCGAGTCTCTCCTTCTGCGCCAAACAAGAAAGATATCCGAGAGGGTATCTTTTTTGTTTTGTTTTAAAATGCTGGGAGAGACTCGAACTCTATTTGATAAATGCCAATATATTGCAATGAGTAGTCTGTTGTGATATTATCTAGATGTATAATAGTAGTATTGGGGGTTGTGTTTATGAATTGTCCGTATTGTTCAAAGGAAATGCGTTCAGGTTATTTTCATAATTATAGAGGGCCGATTGAATGGATACCTGATGATAAAAAACCTTCAATGGTTAATTTTACGCTTTCAGATGGTGCTATTTCGTTGTGCGGTAAAGTAGAGCCTTTGTTGGAGGCTTCGTTAAAAACGTCGTTGAAAGCTATGCTCGAAGGTTATAAAGCTAAAGCCTATTATTGTGATGAATGCCATATTGTTATTGCTAAAACTGAAGATAAATAATAATGGCTGAAAGATGTGTTGTTAATGAATATTTACTTTTTTATGTTAGAAGCTATTCCGAATGAAAGCAATCCTGAAAGTGAAGAGTTGGGTGGAGCATTTGTAAATTGCTGGGTGAAAGCTGAAACAATGGGTGTTGCTTTTGATGAGGCGGTAAAATATCTCGAAATTCAGGATTGGGAATTTATAAGAATTGAGGATGAATATATAACTGAAAGAGAAAGGTGGTTTGATAAGCCTGACTGCCTGGAATGTTATGATGAGGCTTGCGAATTTGGGGTGAGCGGTATTTTTTATGTATACCCAATTGAAGATGAACCTGAAAATTGAATGATGATGTTTTTAAAAGCTACTTTTCGGAGTAGCTTTTCTTTTTTGCATAATTTTAACATTTATTCACAAACTATTTACAAAAATATTTGCAAAAGTGGTTGACAAATGCTACTTGTGGGAGTATATTATTAACAGAGTTAGCACTCGCTAGACGAGAGTGCTAACGGTGATAAAAACCAAAAAGAGGTGAGGTCGTGGCGGAGCTTACAGGGCGCAAGCAACAAATTCTTGCAATTATAATCGAACGCTTTATTGCTACGGGTGAGCCTGTTGGTTCAAAAGCGATTTGCTCGGAAATGGGTAATGCGGTTTCTTCCGCTACTATTCGTAACGATATGGCAGACCTGGTTGAAATGGGTCTTTTAGAACAACCCCATACCTCTGCAGGTCGCGTTCCCTCTCAGCTTGGTTACAGATACTATGTTGATAATTTAATGAATACCTATGAATTAGGCATAGAAGAGCAGGAACGAATTAAAATATGGTTGCAGTCCTTCTCGGGTGAACCTGATAGGCTTCTTGAAAAGGCAGGTAGCATTCTTGCTGAGCTTACAGACTGCGTTGCAGTTTCCTCTTCACCTGCAGATGCGGATGCGAAAATCAAGAGAATAGAGCTTGTTCCTTTAAGTGAACATACGGCAATGATTGTTCTTCTTGCTACTTCGGGTATTCTTAAAAGCTCCGTTGTGAGAAGTGATACGCAGATTAATGTTGATATTGCCGAGGTTTTCTATAACATCTGTCAGAATTATTTTATCGGCAAATCCGTTTCTGATATTAATGTAATGGTTATTCAGACTCTTGTTGCTTCTCTCGGAGATAGGGTTTTCATAATGTCACCGTTCTTGTGTGCTATAGCGGACCTTTGTGAAGCAGTTAAAACAACCGAGCTCCATTTGAAAGGTCAGTCAAACATACTTAACCATCAAGAGCTTTCTGAGGATGCTTTCAAACTTATGGATTTTCTTCACAGAGGAACACCTCTTGAAAATATGCTGGGCTCACATAAAAAACAATTGAATGTGGCAATCGGTACTGAAAACCTTTACAGAGAATTGAAAAATTCTTCAACGATTTTCTCAAAGTATTCAGTGGGGGATAAGGACAGCGGTTCAATCGGTATAATCGGTCCAACAAGGCTTGATTATGCAAGGCTTATTCCCAGTATTAAATATTTAGCATCGGTTATCGGAAATCTTCTTTCCGAAACTCTTGATGAGGAGTGAGGTAAAAAATGGCGAACGAAGAAAACAAAGCAGTTGAAGCAGAAGAAACTGCAGAAGTAAAAAAAGAAACTAAAAAAGAAAAGAAATTAAAGAAAAATGCCGAGGTTGACGCTCTCAAGGCTGAAATTGAAAAGCTTTCAAGCGACCTTGCAGCTCTTAAGGATTCCCATCTTCGTACTCTTGCAGAGTATGATAACTACAGAAAACGCTCTCAAAGAGAAAAGGAAGCAACCTACGGTGATGCAAAGGGTAATACTATCAAGGTACTTCTTCCTGTGATTGATAATTTTGACAGAGCTCTTGATAACCAGACTGATGATGTTGAGGTTTACAGAAAAGGCGTTGAAATGACAGTGACACAGCTTAAAGAAATTCTCAAAAATATGGATGTTGAGGCTTTCGGTGCAGTTGGCGATGAGTTTGACCCCAATATTCACAGTGCGGTTATGACCGTTGAAAACGATGAGCTTCCCGAAAATTCTATCGCGGCAGTTTTTGAAAAAGGTTATAAAATGGGTGACAGAATATTGCGTTTTGCAACTGTTCAGGTTACCAATTAACAAATATATACAATAAATATTTAAAATAAATTCGGAGGTAATTAAAATGGCAAAAACAATTGGTATTGACTTAGGTACAACTAACTCTTGCGTAGCAGTTATCGAAGGCGGCGAGCCCGTAGTTATTGCTAACGTTGAAGGTAACAGAACAACTCCCTCTGTTGTAGGTTTCTCTAAATCCGGCGAAAGACTTGTTGGTCAGGTTGCAAAGCGTCAGGCGGTTCAGAACCCCGACAGAACTATTTCTTCTATCAAAAGACAGATGGGTACAGATTACAAGGTTCAGATTGATGACAAATCTTACACCCCCCAGCAGATTTCAGCTATGATTCTTTCAAAGCTTAAAGCTGATGCAGAAAGCTACCTTGGTGATAAGGTAACAGAAGCTGTTATCACAGTTCCTGGTTACTTTACTGACTCTCAGCGCCAGGCAACTAAAGATGCAGGTAAGATTGCAGGCCTTGAGGTTAAGAGAATTATCAACGAGCCCACAGCAGCTGCTCTTGCTTACGGTATCGATAAAGAAAATGACCAGAAGGTTATGGTTTATGACCTTGGTGGTGGTACTTTCGACGTTTCCATTATCGAAATGGGCGAAGGTGTTCAGGAAGTTCTTGCAACTGCAGGTAACAACCGCCTTGGTGGTGATGATTTTGACCAGAGAATTATCGACTGGCTTGTAACTGAATTCAAGAAAGAAACAGGTTCAGACCTTTCTACTGATAAAATGGCTATGCAGAGACTTAAAGAAGCTGCAGAAAAAGCAAAAATCGAGCTTTCAGGTGTTACTTCCTCTGCAATTAACCTTCCCTTTATCACAATGACAGAAGCAGGTCCTCTCCACCTTGACACAACTCTTACAAGAGCTAAATTCAACGAGCTTACAGTTGACCTTGTTGAAGCAACAATGGCTCCTGTTCGTCAGGCAATTTCTGACTCGGGTCTTAAAGTTTCTGAAATTGATAAGGTCCTTATGGTTGGTGGTTCTTCAAGAATTCCTGCTGTTCAGGATGCAGTTAAAAACTACACAGGCAAAGAACCTTACAAGGGAATTAACCCCGATGAATGTGTTGCAATGGGTGCAGCTCTTCAGGCAGGTGTTCTCGGTGGCGATGTTGAAGGTCTTCTTCTCCTTGACGTTACACCCCTTTCACTCGGTATTGAAACTCTTGGTGGTGTTTGCACAAAGATTATCGAAAGAAATACAACAATCCCCACAAAGAAGAGCCAGATTTTCTCAACTGCAGCTGACAACCAGACATCCGTTGAAATCCACGTTCTTCAGGGCGAAAGAGAATTTGCAAGAGATAACAAAACTCTCGGTATGTTCCACCTCGATGGTATTCTTCCCGCTCGTCGCGGTACTCCGCAGATTGAAGTTACTTTCGATATTGACGCTAACGGTATTGTTCACGTTTCTGCAAAAGACCTTGGCACAGGTAAAGAACAGTCAATCTCCATCACAGCTTCTTCAAATATGAGCAAGGATGATATTGATAAGGCAGTAAGAGAAGCAGAGCAGTTTGCAGAGGAAGACAAGAAACGTAAAGAAGCAGTTGATATCCGCAATGGTGCAGACCAGATGGTATTCGAATGCGAAAAGCTTGTTTCTGAAAACGGTGATAAATTCGACGAAGCTGATAAGAATGATATCAACGCTAAGGTTGAAGAACTCAAAGAAGCGCTTAAGGGCGAAGATATTGAGCTTATCAAAACAAAGCAGGAAGCTCTTCAGGCAAAATTCTATGAGATTTCCGAAAAGCTTTACAAGGCAGCAGGCGGTGCACAGGGCTTTGACCCCAACAACATGGGTGCAGGCTTTGACCCCAACGCAGCAGGTGCACAGAGTGGAGATAACTACACAGAAGCACCTTTCACAGATGTTGACTAATTATTAAATATATTCTCAAAGACGGTTCTCAAAAAAGAGCCGTCTTTGGTGGGTAATAAGTTCCTATAAGAAAGGAATTACTTATGGCAGACAAAAGAGATTATTATGAGGTGCTTGGCGTTTCTAAAAGTGCCACACCTGATGAGATAAAAAAAGCATATCGCCAGCTTGCGAAGAAATATCACCCTGACCTTAACCCTGATAACAAAGAGGCAGAGGCAAAGTTCAAAGAAGCTAACGAGGCTTATGAAATTCTTTCGGATTCCGATAAGAAAGAAAAATATGACCGCTTCGGTTTTGCAGGTGTTGACCCCAGTTATGGCGCAGGTCAAGGTGGCGGTTTCGGTGGCTTTGGCGGATTTGACGGTGGAATGGAATTCGATTTGGGAGACCTTTTCGGTTCTTTCTTTGGCGGATTCGGCGGTGGCGGTAGTCGTTCTAATCCCAACGCTCCCCGAAGAGGTAGCGATATTCAGACTAACATATACATTTCCTTTGAGGAAGCTGCAAAGGGTTGCAAGAAAACTGTTGAATTCCAGAAAATTGAGGTCTGCGATGAATGTTCGGGCTCGGGCGCGGCAAAGGGTTCTTCTCCACAGACCTGTCCTGACTGTAACGGCAGAGGTCAGATTAATGTTCAGCAGAGAACACCTTTCGGCACTATCAGTACATCAAAGCCTTGTCAGCGTTGTGGTGGTAAAGGTACATTCAATCCAAATCCTTGCTCAAGATGTAAGGGTGCAGGACGAATCCGCAGATCAGTTAAGCAAGAAATTAACATTCCTGCAGGTATCGATGACGGACAGATTTTCACAGTTCGCAATCAGGGTAATGCAGGTGCAAACGGTGGCCCGGCAGGTGATTTGAGAGTCGGAGTTGTTGTTAAGCCCCATCCTTTCTTTGAGCGTGACGGCTACAATGTCTGGTATGATGTTACAGTCAGCTTCGTTCAGGCGGCTCTAGGTGACAAGCTTCGCGTTCCTACTATTGACGGTCAGGTTGAATATATTCTCCCTGCAGGTACTCAGCCCGGTGATATCTTCAAATTAAAGGGCAGAGGTATTCAGGTGCTTAACTCCACAAGACGCGGTGACCAGCTTATCAGAGTTAATATTGAGGTTCCGAAAAATCTTAATGAAAAGCAAAAAGACGCTCTTATGAACTTTAACATCGCAATGGGTGCAAAGGCAGTTGAGCCGGAAGAAAAACGCGGATTTTTTGGCGGTAAGAAAAAGAAATAAAAGTTTTAACCCTGTTAAATTTTTTTGAAAATTTAACAGGGTTAATTGTTTGGTATTTTATTTTTATTTGTTTTGTGTTATGATTATTTCAATACATAAAAGGAGATATTCTTATGAAAATAATGATTGCATCCGATATTCACGGTTCTTTGAAATACTGCCGTGAGTTAGTTGAAAGATATAAAGAAGAAAAATGTGAGAAATTAGTGCTTTTAGGTGATGTTTTATATCACGGTCCTCGAAATGATTTACCGGAAGAATATAATCCCAAGGGTGTTATAGCACTTCTCAATGATATGGCAGAGGATATACTTTGCGTAAGAGGTAACTGTGAGGCTGAGGTTGACGAAATGGTGCTTTCTTTCCCTGTTCTTGCGGAATATGCTTTCTTTTATCACAAGGGTAGAATGTTCTTCCTTACTCACGGACATAAAATGAATCCGCAAAATCTTCCGAAAATCAAAAAGGGCGATATTCTTTTCAACGGTCACACCCATGTAAGCAAAATTGAAGAGTTAGAGGGTGGATATATTTATGTAAACCCCGGTTCAGTTTCAATTCCTAAAGAGAATACTCCAAGAGGGTATATTATTGTTGATGATGTTGCTATTGTTCATAAGACTCTTCAGGGTGAGGTTGTTAAAGAATATATTCTTTAAGTGCAAAGTGCAAAACGCAAAGCGCAAAGTGTCGGGGCGCGAAAATGCGCCGTATAATAAAGGGTGAGTAAAAAATGCGAAGAGATAAGATAAATTATTATTTAGATATAGCACAAACGGTTTCACAGAGGTGCACTTGCTTGAGAAGGCATTACGGTGCGGTAATTGTTAAAGATGATGAAATAATTTCCACAGGTTATGTGGGTGCGCCAAGAGGCAGGCAAAATTGCACAGATTTAGGCGTTTGCATAAGAGAAAAACTAAATATTGCCCGTGGTGAAAGATATGAGCTTTGCAGAAGTGTTCACGCAGAGGCCAATGCAATTATCAGTGCCTCAAGAAAAAATATGATAGGTAGCACACTTTTTCTTGTTGGAACAGATGTTAAAACGGGTGAATATGTTCAAAATGCCTGTTGCTGTTCAATGTGCAAAAGAATGGTTATAAATGCAGGAATTGAAAAAGTAGTAATCCGTGATGATAAAGATACATACAGAGTAATCAATGTTTCCGAATGGATTGAAAATGACGAATCCGTAGAGGGCGTCCTCGGATATTGATTTTTGAAATAAAAGTTATCCCCGTTGATAGTTTTTGCTATCAATGGGGATTTTCTGAATTTATAACTCTATCTTCTCACATTCATAACCAAGTAATTCATTACTTACCTTATCGGGCTGATGTCCGCCGACATAAAGAGTGATTTTGCCGTCGGGAGTTACTCGCTGACCGTCTTCAAGAACTGCTTTGAGCCAATATGTATCAATATCAATTGTTACATTTGCGGTTTCTCCTGCTTCAAGGTTTGTTGATTTAATACCGCAAAGCTGGAAGTGTGGTGTATAGGTTCTTGAATCGGAATACTGAGCATAAATCTGTGTTTTTTCAATACCTGCTCTGTCACCGATATTCTTAACATTTATGCTGATTTTGATAGTATCTTCAGTCTTTTCAAGAATTTTTGCATCATTATATTCGAACTTTGTATATGAAAGACCATAGCCGAAGGGGTAAAGTGCATCACCTTCAATGAAACGGTAGGTTTTACCCCGCATATTGTAATCTGTGAAATCGGGGAGTGGATGCTCGCCATCGTAAATTGTTACGGGAAGCTTACCACAAGGGTTGTTCTCGCCTGCAATTGTTTTTGCAATTGCAAGACCGCCCTGAGAACCGGGGTACCAAGCGTGTATGATAGCTTTAGCATGGTTTCTTACCTTTTCTCCAAGGTCAACGGAGCTACCACATAAAATAACAACAATAACATTTTTACATGCATCGCAAACCATTTCTGCAAGCTTCTGCTGAGTTTTGGGGAGATAGATGTTTTTCTTATCACCGCAAGCAGTGTAATCGTTGTCGTAGCCTGTGTCTTCGCCCTCAATTGAGCAGTCAAGACCGAGGGCGAGAACTGTAATATCAGCTTCTGCGGCTGCTGCAGCACCATCGCTGAGCATATTGCCGAAACCGCTCCACTCGTTGATTTTTTCGTGGCAGTAATTACAGCCTCTTTCAACGGAAATATCTGCATCTGTGAATACTCTTCTTATACCATCTGCAACTGTGATATATTCGGAAGCATAGGCATTGTAGTTACCCTCAAGAGCAGTAACGGAAAGAGCATTAGGGCCGATAACTGCAATTTTCTTATTTGTGTTTTTAGCTAGAGGTAAATAATTGTCATTTTTAAGAAGAGTTACGCAGTTTTCCGCAGCTCTTAAGTTAAGCTCTCTGTGTTCTTTACAGTCAAGCTTGCTGTAAGGAATGTCTGAATAAGGTCTTATTTCTTCAAATTCGCCTAAAAGGAAACGAATCATATAAAGTCTTTCAGCAGCTTCCGTAATCTGTTCTTCTGTGATAAGGTCCTCTTCATAAGCATCAACGAGAGCATCGTAAGTCTGACCGCAGTTAAGGTCGCAGGAGTTTTTGAGAGCAACTGCCGCTGCTTCTGCTCTTGTTTCTACAAATTTATGGAATTCATAAATATCCTGTAAAGCGCCACAGTCAGAAACAAAGTAACCGTCAAAGCCCCAATTCTTACGGAGAACCTCACCCATAAGATAATCGTGAGCACAGCAGGGTTTACCGTTGGTGCGGTTATAAGCACCCATAACACCTGCAACACCTGCTTTTACTGTTTTTTCGAATGCAGGAAGATATGTTTCATAAAGGTCGTGGGGAGTTGCAACTGCATCAAAACCATGACGGTCTTTTTCAGGACCTGAGTGAACTGCAAAATGCTTTGAACAAGCCGCACCCTTTAAGAATTCACCCTCGCCCTGAATACCCTTGATAAATGCAGTACCGAGAGTTGCGGTAAGATAGGGGTCTTCACCGAAGGTTTCCTGACCACGACCCCAACGAGGATCACGGAAAATATTGATGTTGGGCGCCCAATAGGTGATACCCTTGAAAATATCGTGGTCATTATATTCAACGTGCTTGTTATATTTAATTCTGCCTTCTGTTGAAATAACGTCGGCAATTTCATTGATAAGCTCACTGTCAAAGGTTGCCGCCATAGCAATTGTATGGGGGAAAACTGTTGCAGTTCCCGCTCTTGCAACACCGTGAGCGCCTTCATTCCACCAGTTGTAAGCTTTAATGCCGAGTCTTTCAATGGCGGGAGATGTGTAAAGAAGTTGAGTCATTTTTTCCTCAACCGTCATTTTTGCCACAAGCTCTTTTGCTTTGAGTTTTGCTTCGTTTTTAGTCATCCGGATTTCTCCTTTTTGAGAAAGTTTATATAAAGTAAATATAAACTAAATAGTGCATATAGTCAATAAAGATGAATAAAAAATGTCTAGAAAAAGCAACAAGCCGCCTATTATTAGGCGGCTTGTTGCTTTTTGGCTTTTATGAAACTAATTTTAAATGAATATCAGCTTTGAAGTCCGGCTCGGCGATGAATATGGGCGAACAAGATGTTCAAGTGATGTATCATTTATCAACAAAATCAATTATACGAAAAAAAACGAAAAAGTCAAGAGGATGTGCACAAAATTCAGTTTGACTATTTGTGAATGTTGCACAAATGATGTTTTGCTGGTTTTGTAGTGATGTTGCACAAAACGAGCGGTCGGATTTTGATTGTTTTAGGTGTTTTGTTAATATGGAAAAAGTTTTTTTACACATTTCTCCAATATAGTTGAATTTCTGTTTTGGAATATAAAAAAAGTTTGTGAAGATTTATCACAAACTTTTTCTTGGTTACAGCAATTCTCTGTTGTATAAACCGTTGGTTTTCTTTCCCTCCGGGATATTGCTATCTGAATAGGCTTTATATATTTTTTCACATTCTTTTTTTGATTCGATTGTGAAATATAAAGTAACAAAATAAAGATTTGAAAGATTTTTGTTGCCGATATATAGCGGCACACTGTTATGAAGAACAGAATATTTTTTATTATGACATAAAAGTGGAAAATCAATTCCTTTTCTGTCAGTAAGCACGGAATTCCCGTTGCAGTTAAGGCAACCATCAATGCTTTTTTGCGGACAGTTTCGCAACAACATAATAGGAAGATAACCATAAATATATGCGCCTTTGTTGCAGTCTGCGCAGATGTTTTTTATTCCCTTTTCGGAAAGCTCAAATGAAAGTGTGACATCTTCAAGTCCCATATTTTTATAGGTCTGCGCAGATACAGAGTTTGTTATATTCAGTCCGTGAGAACCGAGAATTTTAAAACCTGCTTTTTTAAGAAGTGCAATTCCGCCGATGTTTCCTGTTACGCCTCTTACAATACCAGTTCTTTTTATTGTAGTAAGCTTTTTTAGGGCTTCTTTTTCATCTTCAGGGTATATAAGTTGGGGGAGTTCTACCGCAAATCTTACAGGCAAACACTCAATTTCTTCAAGATTATTGAAAATTTCTTCAAGAGGAAGAATAACTAAATCAGCCTTTTCAAAATTTTCACTGTATTGAGAAAAACTTTCGAGTCGAATTCTTGTTTTAGGCTTTGAAAAATCAGTTTTATTATACGTGATGCTGGGTTCTACATCATTAATTTTATATTCTTTTTTTGCAAGTTCGTCCTCAAGGCGCTTTGCACCATCACGCCGTAAAGCATTAATAGCAGAGGCAGGGAGAGTGAGAGAATCTTCGTTTTCAAATCCTAAAGAATCTAAATAAAATGAGGTTTCACCTAATTTTGAAAGGTTTCTGAAAGCGATTTCTTCTGAGAGTGGAGCAGTTCTTGGTTCTTGAGGGATTTCGCCTTCAACCTGAACAGTTTTACCTTTCGAAGAAAATAAAAGTGTTGCGGGTTTATCTCTTTTGAGAATCAGTTTAGCGCTTGCTTTATTGGGACGGATTTCGTCTTTATAAGAGATTTCAAGTTCTTTTAAAACAGTGCTTGCTGAGGTTACATCATCTTTAACCCTGTAGCCGAACATATCAACATTTCTTTTGCCTTTTAAATAGCCGTCTGTAAAACCACTTCGGGAGAAAACAGAGCGCAGAGTCAATTTATCATAAATCTCATTATTAATAGCTTTTTTTAAGCTGGATACTGCAGCAGCAACATATTCGGGACGCTTCATTCTGCCCTCGATTTTAAAGGAGTCAATGCCGATTCCCATAAGGTCTTTTATGCTGTCAAGATAGGACATATCTTTAAGAGAGAGGGAATATTCTCTGCCGTGGGTATTAGTCCAGTTAAGGCGACAACCCTGGGCACAAAGTCCTCTGTTACCGCTTCTTTCTCCAAGCATTGCAGAAAGATAGCAGTTACCCGAGGTGCTCATACAATGTGCACCATGGACGAATACCTCAAGCTCTGCGCTGACTGCTTCTCGTATCATTTTCATTTCATTTAATGAAAGCTCACGGGCGAGAACTATTCTTGAAAAGCCTATTTCTTCAAGAAATTTTGCACCTGCAATATTATGAACTGCCATCTGAGTTGAAGCGTGAAGTGGCATATCAGGACAGATATCTTTAACTGCTTTTACTGTTGCAAAATCCTGAACAATTACTGCATCTGCACCACTTTCGGCTATGGCTTTAACAGTTTTATAAAGCTCTTCAATTTCTTTATCGAAAATTAAAGTGTTAAGGGTTACAAAAACCTTGACATCACGAAGGCGACAGTATTTAACAGCATCCTTTAAATTCTCGGTTGTGAAATTGTCAGCATTACGCCGGGCGTTGAAATTATCAACACCCAGATAAACTGCATTTGCACCGCTTCTTACTGCGGCGATTAATTGTTCTTGTGCTCCAACAGGAGCGAGGATTTCGTGAATCATATATCTGTTACTATCTCTTTTTTCTCTGTTCTTACCCTCAAAATATCACCCTTTTTAACATCTGCGGTGCAGTCGAGGGTGAGGAATTCCTGTGGGTGGCAAGCGCTTTCACATTCTTCGCCCTGCTCATTGACAATTTTTGTTGCGGTGAATTTCATACCGAAGGTTTCGGGAGAAAGTACTTCTATTGTATCGCCAAGCTTGAAAAAGTTTCTTTGCTGAATTTTTAGTTTCCCGTCTTTGCAATCTTCCAGAGCAACACCTGCAAAGGTGCAGTCCCAATGGTAAAGGCCATCATTTTTATGCCCTTGAACAAGATTTCCGAAATAGAAACCGCTATTATAGGGACGGTGGCTTATAGCATTAAGCTCGTCATCAAGGAGCTCTAAGGGAGCGGATTTGTCAATCGCTCTTCTGTAGGCGTTAACTACATGCGAAACATAATATTCTGTTTTCATTCTGCCTTCAATTTTGAAGGAATCAATGCCTGCCTCGGAAAGCTTGTCTAAAAAGCCAATTGCTTTCATATCGTGGGAGGAGAGTAGGGCGGAATGGTCGGGATATTCTTCCAGCTTCATATATTCATTGGGGCGGTTTCTTTCAACAAGATAATATTCCCAGCGACAAGGCTGAGTGCATTCGCCTCTGTTACCGCTTCTGCCATTCATATATGAAGAAATGAGGCATCTGCCCGAATAAGCCATACACATAGCACCGTGAACAAAGGCTTCAAGCTCAAGTTCTTCGGGAATTTTAGCGTGCATTTCTGCAATTTCATCGATGGTCATTTCACGAGCAATAACTATTCTTGATGCTCCCATTTCGTGATAAGCCAAGGCGGAAGCGTAGTTGCAGCAGTTTGCCTGAGTACTGATATGGACCTCAAGGTTTGGTGCGGCTTGTTTTATTGTTCTGACTGCACCTAAATCGGATACGATAACCGCATCAACACCTAAGCCGTAAAGTTTTCGGGCATAGTCCTTAAGAGGTTCGATTTCATTGTTTTTAGTGAAACTGTTTACAGTTACATAAAGTTTTTTGCCTTTTGCGTGCAAAAGTTTAACAGCTGTGTCTATATTTTCCTCTGTAAAAGCAGATTTTTCTGCTCGTAATTGGAGGAGGGGACCGCCGATATATACTGCATCCGCACCGAAACGGTCAGCAGCAATAAGGCAATTCATATCTCCTGCAGGCGCAAGTAACTCGACCTTGTTTTTTAGCTTGTTCATAAAGTCCTCGATTCTGATTAGTTGTTCTCAATTTCTATTTGTATAATATTACACTATATTTGGCTAAAAAACAAGGTGTAATATACTTGATTTTTTATAGTTTACTGTGCTATAATGTTTTTCTATTATAGGTTATTATGTTTTATTTTACGAGGGGATGTTAAAATGAAGTACGATGTTGCTGTCATAGGTGCAGGTGTTGTAGGCTCTCTTATTACAAGAGAACTCTCAAAATACAACATAAAAGTTGCACTTCTTGAAAGATGCAACGATTGTGCAATGGGTGCTACAAAGGCAAATTCTGCAATTGTTCATGCAGGCTTTGACGCTGTACCCGGTACACTCAAAGCGAAGCTCAATGTTCGCGGCGTTGAGCTTATGAAAAAGGTTTGTAAGGAGCTTAATGTTCCTCTTAAAAATAACGAGGCTCTTGTTGTGGCTTTCTCTGAGGAAGAGATACCTCATCTTGAAATGCTTAAAGGCCGAGGCGAACAGAATGGTGTTCCGGGCCTTCGCGTTGTAAGAAGGGAAGAGCTTGTTGAGCTTGAACCCAATATCGGTGATGCTGCAGTTGGCGCTCTTGTTGCTCCCACTTCTTCAATTGTCTGCCCTTATGAGCTTACAATTGCGGGTGTTGAAAATGCAGTTACCAACGGCGCAGAATTTTTAAGGAACTGCGAGGTTACTGCAATTGACTATGCAGATAACGAATTTAAGCTTACAACATCTCTCGGTGAAATTAACGCAGAATATGTTATTAATGCCGCAGGTGTTCATTCGGGTGAAGTTGCTTCACTTATTGGTGATGATTCAATTGAAATTGTTGTTCGTCACGGTGACTATTATCTTCTTGATAAATCCCAGGGTTCACTCGTTTCAAGAACAATTTTCCAATGCCCTACAAAAATGGGTAAAGGTGTTCTCGTTTCTCCCACGGTTGACGGTAACCTTATTGTTGGTCCCTCTGCGGAAGATATTGACAATGGTGATGATGTTGCTACAACATCAATAGGTCTTGATAAAATTTATGTTAATGCAATAAAGAGCGTTCCTGCAGTTTCCTTGAGAAACGCAATTACCTCCTTCAGCGGTAACCGCGCTCATCCCACAAGTGACGATTTCATTATAGGTTCATCAGATGTTAATAAGAAGTTTATCAATGCGGCAGGTATTGAATCTCCCGGTCTTTCCTCCGCTCCTGCGATTGCAGAGATGATTGACGGAATTATAAATGAGCTTTCAGGCGGTTTTCAAAAGAAAGCAGATTTCAATCCCATTCGTCCTGAGCCTGTTCGCTTCCGTCATATGACAACAGAAGAAAGAGCAAAGCTTATTGAAAAGAATAAAGCATACGGCAGAATCGTTTGTCGCTGCGAAACAATAACTGAGGGCGAAATCCTTGATGCTATTCACGCTCCTGCTGGCGCTCGTGATGTTGATGGTGTTAAGAGAAGAACAAGAGCAGGTATGGGCAGATGTCAGGGTGGTTTCTGCGGAAGCAAGGTGGTTGAAATTCTTGCAAGAGAATTGAATGTGCCTATGAATGAGATTACAAAATTCGGCGGCGAGTCGAAAATTATGTATCACAAAACAAAGTAAGGAGGTAGGGCAGAATGTTGAATTATGATTTAGTTGTAGTCGGCGGTGGCCCTGCCGGTATGGCTGCGGCTCTCAAAGCAAAGGAAGAGGGCGTAGAAAAAATAGTAATACTTGAAAGAGCAGAAACTCTCGGCGGTATTCTTGAACAATGTATTCACACAGGCTTTGGTCTTCACTATTTCGGTGAAGAGCTTTCAGGTCCTGAATATGCAGGAAGATTTATTGAGCAGGTTGAGAAAACAGATATTGATGTTTATACAGATACAATGGTTCTCAATATTTCCGATGATAATGTTGTTACAGCTGTTAATAATAATGAAGGTCTTATGCAGTTTAAGGCAATTGCGGTTGTTCTTGCTATGGGTTGCCGCGAAAGACCTCGCGGAGCGCTTTCAATTGCAGGCTCAAGACCCGCAGGTATTATGACTGCAGGTACTGCTCAGAAATATGTTAACATTGATGGCTATATGCCCGGTAAAAAGGTTGTTATTCTCGGTTCGGGCGATATCGGTCTTATTATGGCGAGAAGAATGACCCTTGAGGGTGCAGAGGTTAAGGTCGTTTGCGAGCTTATGCCTTACTCGGGCGGTCTTACAAGAAATATTGTTCAGTGCCTTGACGATTTCGGTATTCCGCTCCGTTTGAGCTGTACTGTTGTTAAGACCCACGGTAAAGAAAGACTTGAGGGCGTTACAATCGCAAATGTTGATGAAAAGCTTCAGCCCATTCCCGGTACAGAAGAATATATTGAATGTGATACGCTTCTTCTTTCCGTTGGTCTTATTCCCGAAAATGAACTTTCAAAGGATGTAGGCGTAGAGCTTGACAGAGTTACAAGTGGACCTGTTGTTGACGAGTACAGGGAAACTCTTCACCCGGGTATTTTTGCTTGTGGTAATGTTCTTCAGGTTCATGACCTTGTTGACTATGTTACAGAGGAAAGCCAGATTGCAGGTAAAGGCGCTGCAGATTACATTTTCGGTAAGAAAAAAGGCGGTACATTTATTAACACAAAGGGCATCAACGGTGTTCGTTACATTGTTCCCCAGAGAGTTAATATTGAAGGTGAAGAAAATCTTAAGCTCTATTTCCGAGTTGGTCAGGTTTATAAAGGTGCAAAGGTTGTTGTTGAATGCGACGGCAAAATCCTTTCATCAAAGAAGAAAGTTAAACTTGCTCCCGGTGAAATGGAAAATGTTGTTATTACAACAGAAATGTTAAAAGATATGAACAAAGACAGTGAAATCATTGTCAGAGTAGAAGAATAAGGAGGGCAAGTTAAAATGAAAAAAAGTCTTATTTGTGTTTCTTGTCCTTTAGGTTGCCCTATTGAAGTGGAAATCGAAAACTGTGAGGTTATCTCCGTTAGCGGTAACACCTGCAAACGCGGTGACTCATACGCAAGAACAGAAATCACTAACCCTATGAGAAGCCTCACAACAAGCGTTAAGGTAGAGGGTGGCGTTCATCCTGTTGTACCCGTTAAGAGTGCAGGTCCTGTTCCCAAGGGTAAAATGTTTGATTGTATGGAAGAAATCAATAAAGCAGTTATTAAAGCACCTGTTAAAATTGGTGATGTGGTTATCGAAAATATTTGTGGTCTTGGTGTTGATATTGTTGCAACAAACTGCGACCCCGGTAAATAATAAGAAATAAAACTAAAAGGATTTTAAAATGAAACCCTATGAAATTGCGGCGGAGGTAAAGCCCTCCGAAAGACAGCTTAATTGGCAAAAAACAGAGTTCTATGGTTTTATAAACTTTGGTCTTGCCACAGTTTTAAACAGAGAATGGACTGACGGCGGAGTTAACCCCGTAAACTTTAATCCGGAAGAATTTGATGCTCAGGAATGGGTGCAGTTCTTTAAGGATGCAGGGTTTAAGGGTATGGTTCTTAATGTTAAGCATCATGACGGATTCTGCCTTTGGTGTTCTGAACATACTGCTTATTCTGTTGAAAGTGCAACAGAATGGGATGTGGAAAACAGAGATATAGTTGACCTTTTGAGTAAAGAATGTAAGGAGCAAGGCTTGAAATTTGGTATTGCTATTTCACCCCTTGACAGAAACTGCCCTCTTTACGGAAGCGGTGAACCCTATAACAGATTTTTCAAGAATCTTTTAAGAGAGGTTCTCACAAAATACGGTGATATTTTCTATGTTCGCTTTGACGGTGCATCAGAACCCGATAAAAACGGTAATATTCAGGAATACGATTGGGAAGGCTATTATGAAATAGTAAGAGAATGCCAGCCCGATGCAGTAATCGCTCTTGTTGGTCCCGATGTTCGTTGGTATGGTAACGAGTGGGGCGTAATCCGTGAAAATGAGTGGAGCGTTGTTCCTGAAAAGTACAGTATTTATAACGCTATTGAAAAAAGCAAAAAGCCTCAGAAAAAGCGTCAGAAAGAAGAAAAATTTGAGCTCGATTTAGGTTCCCGTAAGGCGATTAAAAAGGAAGAAAAATTTATTTGGTATCCTTGTGAGGTGAGTATGTCCATCCGTGACAGATGGTATTACCATAAGGATGACGAATATACTGCTAAAACTAAAGACAGACTTCAGAAGATTTATCTTAATACTGTTGGTGCGAACTGCGCCTGGATGCTTGGTGTTCCACCAATGAAGAACGGTAAGTTTGCTGAAATGGATACACAGATTTTAAAAGCATTCGGCTACGACCTTAAGAGAATGTTTAACTATAAGGTTTCGCAGATTGGCACAGTGGAGGTAAGCAGTTCTCTTTCGCCCGAATATGATGGTGCAAATCTTCTCCTTGCAGATGAAAGTAAAACCTGGCGTCCGGCTCCCAATGATAAAGAGCCTGAAATCACAATAACTCTTTCTCAGAAAGATATGTTTGACAAGGTTGAGATGATGGAAAATATCATTAACGGTCAGCATATTGAGGAGTATGAGGTTTACATAGATAACGGTAACGGCAAATTCAAGAGAGTAGCTAAAGGCGGAGTTGTTGGTTACAAGAGAATTGTAAAAATCACTCCCGAAGAGGTTACAAGAGTTAAAATAAAAATCAAATCCTACAGAGGCAATCTTGAATTACAGTCCGTAACTTTATATTGATTTATGAAAAAAATTGCAATATACGGTGGTTCATTTGACCCGCCACATAAAGGACATAAGCTTTTAGCAGAAAATCTCGCAAGGGTATGCGGTGCCGAAAAGGTTATAATAATACCAACTGCTTTATCGCCCTTTAAAAATTCAAGCTCTGCTTTAGCAGAGGACAGACTTAATATGTGCAAACTCTTTTTCAAAGAAGATTTGTTTCAGATAAGTGATATTGAAATTAAAAGGGGCGGTAAAAGCTACACTGTTGACACATTAAGTCAGATAAAAGAAGAAAATTCCGATGCAGAGTTGTTTCTGTTTATGGGAGATGATATGCTTTTATCCTTTGACAAATGGTACAAGCATGAAGAAATTTTAAAGCTCGCAACCATTGTTTGCGCTTGCAGAACTGAAAATCTCGAAAAACTCGATAATATGAAAGAGTTTGTGAAGAATGTTCTTAAAGCAGAAAACAGAGTTATAATATGCGAAAGTGTGCCCTTTGAAATAAGTTCCACAGAAATTCGTTCTTCCCTGAAAGTCGGTAGAAATATCGGTATTTCGGAAGAGGTTTATAACTATATTTCTTCGAGGGGGTTGTATCAATGAACAGAGATGCGGAATATACCGAGATATTAAGAGAAAAACTTACCGAAAAGAGATTTATTCATTCTCTTAATGTGGCAGAGTCTGCAAAAGAACTTGCGAAGCTTTACGGTTACAATGAAGAAATTGCTTATACCGCAGGTCTTATTCACGACTGCTGTAAGGATACCCCTGCAGGCTTGCAACTATCATATATGCTTGAGAATGGCGCAGAGCTTACAGAAATTGAAATAAGCACCGCAAAGCTTTACCATGCTATGTGTGGCAGTATATATGTAAAAAAAGAATTCGGAATTGAAAATGAAGATATAATTAATGCCGTTCGCTATCACACAACAGGAAGAAAAAATATGAGTCTCCTTGAAAAAATTGTGTTTATTGCAGATTTTATAAGCGCAGAAAGAGATTACGACGGCGTTGAAATAATGAGAGAGAAAGCAGTAAGGTCACTTGACGAAGCAATTGTCGAGGGACTTGGCTTTACAATTAAAGACCTCATAGATAGAGAAAGGGTTATTCATCCCGATACAATGGATGCCTATAACGAAGCTATGATGAACATATTAAAACAAAAACAGGAGATATAAAATGAGTCTTGATGTTGTTAAGAAAATCGTAAAAGCCCTTGATGATAAAAAGGGTAACGATATTCAGGTTATTAAAATTGAAGAGCTTACAATTGTTGCAGATTATTTTGTAATTTGCACTGCAAATTCAAATACCCATGTTCGCTCACTTGCAGATGAGGTTGAATATCAGCTTGAAGAAGCAGGTATTAAAGCAGATCATATCGAAGGCAGAGCAACAGGTTGGGTGCTTCTTGAGTACAGAGGTGTTGTTGTTCACATTTTCCTTGAAGAAGCAAGAAACTACTATAATCTTGAAAGACTCTGGGAAGATGCGAAGAAAATTGATGTAAGTCAGTTTTTAGATTGATAGTGCTAAATGCAAAGTGCAAAGCGCAAAGTGTAGGGGCGCAAAAATGCGCCACATATAATTGCCGTGCGCAGCACCCGACACTGGCATCTGGCATCTGGCGACTGGTAGCTAAAACAAAATGGTAAATTACAACTGAGAAAGCCAATCTCAGTTTTACATACAGAAAGGATAGGATTTTATGAAATACGATTTTTCCGCCGTTGAACAGAAATGGCAGAAAAAGTGGGAAGACGAAGGTATTTTCCACGCACAAGATAATTCAGACAAGCCCAAATTCTACGGACTTGTTGAATTCCCTTACCCCAGCGGCGCAGGTATGCACGTTGGTCACATTAAAGCTTATTCAGGTCTTGAGGTTATCTCAAGAAAGAGAAGAATGCAGGGCTATAATGTTCTTTTCCCCATTGGCTTTGATGCTTATGGTCTTCCTACCGAGAACTATGCTATTAAAACAGGTATTCATCCCCGTAAGGTTACAGATATGAATATCGAAAAATTTTCTTCACAGCTTAAAAAGGTTGGATTCTCTTTCGATTGGAACAGAGTTGTTGACACAACAGAAGAGAGCTACTATAAATGGACACAGTGGATTTTCCTTAAAATGTTTGAAAAGGGTCTTGTTTTCCGTGACAAAACTCTTGTTAACTACTGCCCATCCTGTAAGGTTGTTCTTTCAAATGAGGACTCTCAGGGCGGCAAATGTGACATTTGCCACAGCGACATTGTTCAGAAATCAAAGGACGTTTGGTATCTTCGTATTACCGAATATGCAGATAAGCTTTTAGAGGGTCTTGAAAAGGTGGATTATCTACCCAATATCAAGCTCCAGCAGGTTAACTGGATTGGTAAATCAACAGGTGCTTTTGTTAACTTTGAAATCGACGGCACTGATGAAAAAATGAAGATTTACACAACCCGTCCCGATACTCTTTTCGGTGTAACCTTTATGGTTATGGCTCCCGAGCATCCTCTTATCGATAAGTATGCAGAGAAAATCGGCAATATGGCTGATATTGAGGCTTACAGAGCAGAATGTGCTAAAAAGACAGAATTTGAAAGAACACAGCTTGTTAAAGAGAAAACAGGTGTAAGAATTGATGGCCTTGAGGCAATTAACCCTGTTAATGGAAAGAAAATTCCTATCTACATATCTGACTATGTAATGATGGGCTACGGTACCGGTGCTATTATGGCTGTGCCTGCTCACGACCAGCGTGACTACGAATTCGCAAAGAAATTCGGTATTGATATTATCGAGGTTATCAAGGGTGGCGACATTTCTGTTGAAGCTTACACAGGCGACGGTGAAATGGTTAATTCCGGTTTCCTCAACGGTATGACAAAGAAAGTGGATTCTATCGAAAAAATGGCAGAATTCCTCGCTGAAAAGGGTATAGGCGAAAAAGGTGTTCAGTACAAAATGAAGGACTGGGCATTCAACCGCCAGAGATATTGGGGTGAACCAATTCCGATTGTTCATTGTGAAAAATGCGGAATTGTTCCTGTTCCCTATGAAGAGCTTCCCTTAAGACTTCCCGAGGTTGACAATTTCCAACCCGGTTCTGACGGTGAAAGCCCTCTTGCAAAAATTGACAGCTACGTTAACTGCACTTGCCCCAAATGTGGCGCACCTGCAAAACGTGAAACAGACACAATGCCTCAGTGGGCAGGCTCTTCCTGGTATTTCTTAAGATACATTGATCCTCACAATACAGAAGCATTTGCAGATAAAGAAAAACTCGCTTATTGGGGTCCTATCGACTGGTACAACGGCGGTATGGAGCACGTTACACGTCACCTTATTTACTCACGTTTCTGGCATAAATTCCTTTATGATTTAGGTGAAGTTCCTTTTGATGAGCCATATGCAAAGAGAACTGCTCAAGGTCTTATTCTCGGACCTGACGGCGACAAGATGAGTAAATCAAAGGGTAATGTTGTTGACCCCAACGAAGTTGTTGATTCTCTCGGTGCAGACGTTCTTCGTACCTACGTTCTCTTTATGGGTGACTATGAAAAGGCAGCTCCCTGGAGCGAAAGCAGTGTTAAAGGCTGTAAGCGTTTCGTTGACAGAGTCTGGAACCTTCTTGAAATTGTTAAAGACGGCGAAGATTATTCAAAAGAACTTGAAGTATCTTTCCACAAGACAATCAAGAAAGTTTCCGAAGATATTGAAAATATGAAGTTCAATACAGCAATTGCATCTCTTATGACTCTTCTTAACGAGATTTATGAGGTTGGTTCAATTACAAAAGGCGAACTCAAAACATTTGTCAAGCTTCTTGATCCCTTTGCACCTCACGTTGCAGAAGAGGTTTGGGAAAATCTTGGTGGCGAAGGTTTACTTGCCATAGCAGAATGGCCCACATTTGACGAAGCAAAAACTGTTGATTCAACAATTGAGGTTCCCGTTCAGATTTGCGGTAAGCTCCGTGCAACAATCACAATTGCAAAGGATTCAACTGCAGAAGAAGCAATTGCTGCTGCAAAGGCAGATGCTAAGGTTCAGGAATTCCTTGATGGTAAGAATATTATCAAAGAAATCTATGTTCCCGGAAAGATTATTAATATCGTAGCGAAATAAGTAAAATCCTTGCTTTTTGCGCAGAACACCCCCGACCCAATTGGTCGGGGGTTAGTTTCTGTTTGCGATACTTTTACAAAGGCAAGAGGGGACGGGGCAACCCTCCACCATTCCGCCCAAACATAAAAATAAAGGTAAGTATATTTACCCGAAATATACTTACCTAAAACAATATAACTTATTCAAGAATGGTCCCCCTCCCTATTTGCCTTTAGGGCAAACAGGGATGATAGGCTTCGCCTTACTTTTACTAATAGCTATCTGCTATGTGCTAATTGCTACTTGCTGGCGACTGGTGGCTTTTTATTCTATCGGTAGATTAAAGCAATGTGAATGTAATTTGTTCTGGAGTCTTAAAACCTCGGCGGCTTTAAAGTCTGTGCCTTGGGCGAAATATTGGTCTTGGATGTGAAGAGCTGCATTGAGGGCTAAGTCCTTTTGGGATTCATGGCAGTTGATTGCTTCAAATTTTAAATCTTCAAAATCGCTTATATCAACAATTGTGTTGGGGGTATCTGTGTAATAAAAACCGATTGTGAAAACTCCGTGGGTATCTGTGTGAGGCTTACCGTCAACCAAATCGGGAACGAAATCAAAGCCTGCATCCATAAAGGCAAATTTTACTGCGTTACCTACTTTAATATGGTCTTCGTGACATTCGCTTGCAAGGTTAGGGTCAACGGTGAAAATTGCATCGGGCTTGATTTCTCTTATAATTGGAGTGATTTTATCAGCAATTTCCCTTGAGGTTGCTCTTGTTCTGTCACCAAATCCAAGGAAACCAGCATTCTTCATACCTAACTTTTCTTGTGCCGCAAGAGCTTCTTTCTGGCGGATTGTATAGCCCTCACCTTTGTATGTAAGGTCAGTATATCTATCGTCAAGAACAGTAAGCTCATAAACCTCTGCACCTTTATTCACAAGGTAAGCAATAGTACCGCCCGCACCAATCTGATTATCGTCAGGGTGGGGTTGGATGAACAATGCTCTTTTGATATGCTCTAATTTGGGCGGAGCGCAAAGAACCTGCAAGGCAGGCATTGCCGCTTTTGTTGCGGTACGGATTAATTTTGTTCTTACAGATGTTTTCTTTTTCATAAAATCACCTCTTACATTATGAATTTAATATACCATAATATATATGAGCATTTCAAGTTTAAATAATTTATAAACTTGGCTTTATTTCGGTTGACAAAAGTGGAGTGCTGTGATAAATTCTTTTAGTTGAAAATTTTCTTTAGAAGGAGTGGTCTTTTTGAAAAGAAAAAATAAAAAGAAAAGTATTTTTAAAAGAATTATAAAGAGTTTTGTAACAATCGTTTCAGTTATTCTTGCTTTGGCGATTGTTCTTATAGTTGTACCATCTGTAATCGGTAAGATTTCGGACGGTAAAGCTCCTGATAAAGATAAAATTACCAATCCCTATATAACAGAGGAGAAGGCTTTTGTTTCTGCTCACCGTTCGGGTAAGGATATTGCTCCTGAAAATACAATGGCAGCATTCCAATATTGTATTGAAACTGAAGATTTTAATGTTGATATTTTTGAGTTCGATTTGCACATAACAAAAGATGGTAAGCTTATCCTTCTTCACGACAGCACTCTTGATAGAACAACCAACTCCGCAGAGCATTTTGGTGAAGAAGAGGTAAAACCATCTTATAAAACCTATGAAGAGCTTCGACAGCTTAATTTTGGCGAAAACTTTAAAAATGCAGATGGCGAATACCCTTATCGTGGTTTAAGAGGGGATGATATTCCCGATGAGCTTCGTGCAGTTCTTCTTGAGGATGTGCTTGATTATCTTGAAGATAATGGCGACTTCCAATATATAATTGAAATTAAGGATTCAGGAGAAAACGGAAAGAATGCTTGTGATGAGCTTTACAGAATCCTTGAAGAAAGAGAACTTCTGGAAGATGTTGTTTTCGGAACCTTCAATCCTGATGTAACCGCTTATGTAGATAAGAATTACCCTGATATGCTTCGTTCTGCAAGTATTATTGAAACTATTATTTTCTATGTTCTCTGCGGTTACGGAATTGATGTTGATGCAGATTTCTTCAAATATGAAGCTTTGCAGATTCCTTCGGAACGCGCAATTATATATCTGAATACACCCCGAGTTATAAACTATGCACACAGGCATAATATTGCAGTTCAATATTGGACCATTAATGATGCTGAAGAGGTCGAATATCTCAATTCCATAGGTGCAGACTGCATTATGAGTGATGCACCCGATATGGCATATGATGTAATAAATGAGAAATGAAAAATTACAAATGAGAAATTAAGGGTCTGCGACGCTATTGTAATTGGCTTTGCCCCGTAATTTATAATTTCTAATTTGTAATTCGTAATTTTGGAGTAAATATGGCTAAGGTAAAGGATATGACCGTGGGGAGTCCCACAAAAAATATATTAAAATTCTGCCTGCCTTTAATGGTGGGTAACTTGTTCCAGCAGTTCTATAATATGGCAGATACCATTATAGTAGGGCAGTTTGTTGGTAAAGATGCACTTTCAGCAGTTGGTTCAGTAGGTTCTCTCAACTTTTTAATAGTGGGTTCTGTTATCGGACTTTGCTCAGGCTTCGCAATTCCTATTGCTCAAAGGTTCGGTGCACAAGATATTAAAAATTTAAAAAAGTATGTTGCTAACATTGTCTATACCGCAATAATTGTTGCAATTATATTTACTTCAGCGGCAGTGCTTTTAACACATCCGCTCTTAAGACTTCTTAATACGCCAGAAGAAATATACAACGATGCATATAATTATATTGTAATAATCTTTGCAGGTATCGGTGCCACAATGTTTTACAATTTGCTTGCAAGCATAGTCCGTGCATTAGGGGATAGTAAAACACCTCTTTATTTCCTTTTGTTTTCTTCGGTTTTGAATATAGGGCTTGACCTTTTACTTATAATTGTTTTCAATATGGGAGTACGAGGTGCGGCAGTTGCAACCGTTGTTTCTCAATTCGTTTCGGGTGTTCTTTGCCTTATATATGTTAAGCGTAGTTTCAGTATTTTGCATATAACTAAAGAAACAAAAGGTCTTGATTTTAAGTTTGTTAAAGAGCTTCTTCGTAATGGACTTCCCCTTGCCTTGCAGTTTTCAATAACCGCAATAGGCTCGGTTATGCTTTCTTCTTGTATTAACAGCTTGGGTGCAGACATTATTGCGGCATTTACAATCGGCGGTAAGACTCAGCTTATGATTGTGCTTCCTGCTGAAACAATAGGTATCACTATGGCAACCTACTGCGCACAGAATCTGGGTGCCGGAAAATACGACAGAATCACAAAAGGTGTAAAAAGGGCAATAGTTGTTGCGTTTGTTTATGCGGTGATAGGTTTTATTGTTGCAAGATTCTTCGGTCCCTATATTTCACTTATGTTTATTGACAAGGGTGAAACAGAGGTTATAGCTCTTGCTCAACAATATATAGATATGGGTAGCTATTTTTATCCTATTCTTGCGGTGCTCTTCGTTCTGAGAAATTCAATTCAAGGTGTAGGGTACAGTATGACCGCTATGACTACGGGTGCATTTGAGCTTGTGGCAAGAGCGGGTATGGGCTTCGGATTTGTTAACAGACTCGGTTATGATGCTGTTTGCGTTGCAAACCCTGTTGCTTGGGCAACGGCTGACCTGTTTTTAATCCCGGCATATATATTTGTAATGAAAAAAGTTAAGAAAAAATTAAATTCAGAAAACAACGGTTTTACGAGTTAAGACCGTTGTTTTTGTTATTAAAAAATATTTTTATTTTTTCTTGACAATTGAAAAGTATTGAGTTATAATGTAAACTCCTATAAAGTGGAATATTATGAATTAGTGCGTTTTGACGTAACTTTTTTTACCACAAAATGTTCCAAAATTTGACAGTTAATTATTTCTTTTTTTAGCCGATTTACCTCGGTAAAAAGAGAATTTAAAATAGAACGGAGTGATGTGTCTTATGGCGAATGTAAAACCCGTAAAGCTCGGAAAGAACACTCGAATGAGTTTCGCCGGAATCAATGAAGTTATGCAGATGCCCAACCTCATTGAAGTACAGAAAAACTCATACAAGTGGTTTCTTGATGTAGGGCTTAGAGAGGTTTTCCGTGATATTGATGAAATTACGGATTACTCGGGTAACCTTGTCCTTACGTTTATCGATTATCGTATGGACGAGAAGCCTAAATACACTGTTCAGGAGTGCAAGGAAAGAGATGCAACTTATTCTGCGCCCCTTCGTGTATTAGTGCGTCTTTATAACAAGGAAACAGGAGAAATTAAAGAAAACGAAGTTTTCATGGGTGATTTCCCCATAATGACCGATAGCGGTACTTTCGTTATTAACGGTGCCGAGCGTGTTATTATTTCTCAGCTTGTTCGTTCTCCCGGTGTTTACTACGGTTTCACCTATGACAAGAACGGTAAAAAGCTTTTCACATCTACTGTTATACCTAACAGAGGTGCTTGGCTCGAATATGAAACAGACCAGAACGATATCTTTAACGTAAGAATTGATAAGAACAGAAAGTTACCTATCACAACTTTCATTCGTGCTCTCGGTCTTTCTTCAAATAACGATATTCGTGAATTCTTCGGCGACGATGACAGAATCGAAGCAACTCTTGAGAAAGATACTACCAAAAACACAGAAGAGGCTTTGCTCGAAGTATACAGAAAACTTCGTCCCGGTGAACCGCCTACACTTGAGTCTGCGGAAACACATGTCAATAACCTTTTCTTTGATCCCCACAGATATGATATTTCAAGAGTTGGTAGATACAAGTATAATAAGAAACTTGCCCTCACAGACCGTATTTCTGGCGGTGTTGCGGCAGATGATGTTTTCAGCCCCTTTACAGGCGAATTGCTTATAACTGCAGGTGAAAAGATTACTGCAGAAGCAGCAGAAGCAATTAACCGTTCAGGTGTTAAAGAGGTTACTCTTGATGTTGAAGGTAAACGCGTTAAGGTTATCTCCAACAATATGGTTGATCCTCTTGATTTTATTGACTGCGTTACAAGAGAAGAACTTGAAGAAATTGCAATCAACGAATTGGTTCGTTTCACAGTTCTTAAAGAAATTATTGACGAATGTGGTGATGACAAGGAAGCTCTCCTCGAAAACATGAAGCTCCGTTGCGACGACCTCATTCCCAAACACATTATTATTGACGATATCTTTGCATCAATCAACTATCTCAACTGTCTCGGTAACGAGCTCGGTAATGTTGATGATATCGACCACCTCGGTAACCGTCGTATCCGTTCCGTAGGTGAACTTCTTCAAAACCAGTTCAGAATTGGTTTCACAAGAATGGAAAGAGTTGTTCGTGAGAGAATGAGCCTTCAGGCACAAGAGCCCGAAAAGGCAACTCCCGCAGCTCTTATCAATATCAGACCCGTTATGGCGGCAATTAAAGAATTCTTCGGTTCTTCGCCCCTTTCACAGTTTATGGATCAGACAAACCCTCTTGCTGAGCTTACTCATAAGAGACGTCTTTCAGCCCTCGGTCCCGGCGGTCTTTCCCGTGACAGAGCAGGTTTCGAGGTTCGTGACGTTCACTACAGCCACTACGGCAGAATGTGTCCCATCGAAACTCCTGAAGGTCCTAACATCGGTCTTATTTCCTATCTTGCAACATTTGCAAGAATTAACAAATACGGCTTTATTGAAGCACCTTTCCGTAAAATAGATAAGAAAACAGGTAAGGTTCTTGATGAAGTTGAATATATGACAGCGGACGTAGAAGATAATTACTGCGTTGCTCAGGCTAATGAGCCTCTTGACGAGAACAACTTCTTTATGAATGACCGTGTAACAGTTCGTTACCGCGACGAGTTCCGCGAGGTTGCTCCCGCATACGCTGACTATATGGACGTTTCTCCCAAGATGGTTGTTTCAGTTGCTACTGCAATGATTCCCTTCCTTGAGAACGACGACGCGAACCGTGCTCTCATGGGTTCAAACATGCAGCGTCAGGCAGTTCCGCTTCTTAAAACAGAATCTCCCATCGTTGGAACAGGTATGGAATACAAAGCAGCTGTGGATAGCGGCGTTGTTGTACTTGCAAAACGTGGTGGTATTGTAAACAAAGTAAGCGCTAAAAAGGTTGAAGTTATCGCTGATAACGGCGAAACAGACGTTTACGAGCTTATTAAGTTTATGCGTTCCAACCAGGGTACTTGTATTAACCAGCGTCCTGTTGTTGAAATCGGCGAAAGAGTTGAAGAGGGTAGCGTTATCGCAGATGGTCCCGCAACCTCTCAGGGTGAAATCTCCCTTGGTAAAAATGCTCTCGTTGGCTTTATGACATGGGAAGGCTATAACTACGAAGACGCTGTTCTTCTTAATGAAAAAATGGTTCGCGATGATGTTTATACATCTATCCACATTGAAGAGCATGAAGTAGAAGCAAGAGATACAAAGCTCGGACCGGAAGAAATCACAAGAGATATTCCCAATGTTGGTGAGGATGCTCTTGCAAACCTTGATGAAAATGGTATTATCCGTATCGGTGCAGAGGTTCATTCAGGTGATATTCTTGTTGGTAAGGTTACACCAAAAGGCGAAACAGAGTGCACTCCCGAAGAAAGACTTCTTCGTGCTATCTTCGGTGAAAAGGCAAGAGAAGTAAGAGATTCATCTCTTCGTGTGCCCCACGGTGAATATGGCGTTGTTGTTCAGGTTGAAGTGTTTACAAGACAGAACAGCGATGAGCTTAACCCCGGTGTTAATAAAGTAGTTCGCTGCTACATCGCTCAGAAGCGTAAAATCAGCGTTGGTGATAAGATGGCAGGTCGTCACGGTAACAAGGGTGTTGTTTCTAGAATTCTTCCCCAGGAAGATATGCCCTTCCTTCCCGACGGTACTCCTCTTGACATCGTTCTTAACCCTCTCGGTGTTCCTTCTCGTATGAACATCGGTCAGGTTCTTGAAGTTCATTTAGGTTATGCCGCAAGAGCACTCGGCTACAAGGTTATGACACCTGTATTTGATGGTGCTCACGAAAGCGACATCCGCGATATGCTCGCTGAAGCAAACCTTTCAACAGACGGTAAAACATGGCTTACAGACGGCCGTACAGGTAGAAAATTCGATAACCCTGTTACAGTCGGCATAATGTATTACCTTAAGCTCCATCATCTTGTTGATGATAAGATTCACGCACGTTCCACAGGTCCCTACTCACTCGTTACTCAGCAGCCCCTCGGTGGTAAAGCACAGTTCGGTGGTCAGCGTTTCGGTGAAATGGAAGTTTGGGCACTTGAAGCATACGGCGCGGCTTATACTCTTCAGGAAATACTCACTGTTAAGAGTGACGACGTTAACGGTCGTGTTAAGACATACGAAGCTATCGTTAAGGGTCAGAACATTCCTGCCCCCGGCGTTCCCGAATCCTTTAAGGTTCTGGTTAAGGAGCTTCAGTCTCTTGCTCTTGATATCCGCGTGCTTGATGAAGAAGGTAACGAGATCGACCTTGCTACTCTTGGCGAGGATGAGATCGAAGAACCCGTTCGCACACGCAGAGAAAAGCGCATAACTCAGGAGGATGTTGGCGAAACAGTTGCAACTGACGACATTTTCGATACATTCTCAAGCGAAGACTTCGGCGGTGAAATCGATGCAAGCGGTATCTTCTTTGAGGATGCTGCCGGCGACGACGGCGACGAATTCTGATCAGATTTACCGATCAATCTACCCA
>JAZNYZ010000017.1:0-6309 GCA_045594685.1 Acutalibacteraceae bacterium
ATTTATGTTAACCTCTTTAACAGGTAGCACTACTCAGAATGCGAACTGTTCAATTCAGAAAGAAGATAAGGAAGATATCAGCGCCATTATCGGTAGCGATGACTGGAGCAAGGCTTTCGGAATCGGAGAAGGTTGTAAAAACGAAATTGATATTTACTGCAAATTTACTGCAGGTCAATTAGGTGCAACTCAGGTTCTCTTCTCATGAAAATCTAAAAATTCATTTAAAACACAACTGCTCTGCTTCTTCGGAAGCAGAGCAGTTGTTAGTTTTGTTGTGTTTTCTTTGTTGAAGAAAGTGCTTTTTTTAGTATTTCGACAGTTTTTTTGGGTTGTGTTGATTTTTTAGCGGAACTATAGTATCATTAAAGTGTATATCTATAATGTGGTGGTTTAATGTATTTTATAAATGTTATCCTACCTTGTGCAATTTTTATGTTGCCAATTGAATTTTTTATCCGGAGGTTGCATTAATGAAAAGAAATATTATAAAAATGAAAGGTAAAAAGGCATTATCAATGCTTCTTGCAATGGTTATAACACTTTCTGTTATTATGCCCTCGCTTTCAACGGTGAGCTATGCCATTGCCCATGAAAGTGTTGGAATTGGTGAAGCTAACGGTGTTCACACAGCTATTATTGCTGTTCCCGAAACAGTTTATATGACACCGTCGGCAGGCGAATCCACAACAGGTCAGTATTATGTAAATAACGATGTAAATACTGATGCCGGTTTTGTTATTGTGCCAGAAGCAGAATCTAATAATGAAAATGGACATCTGGAAATTTTTATTCCGAATGCTAAACAATTTTACATAGAAGTAAATACTATAACATCCGGAATCGGAGATGTTGTTTTAGCTGCATCCGGTGCAACATCAGGTACTTACGAACAAACCACTTTTAATCTTGATGCAAATGGATATTTTAATTTTGATTTGATTGGCCTTTATATTAATGGCAAAGGTCTTTCTGCCGGTCAGACTGCCGTTGCAGAATGGGTATTTACCATTACAATGAACGATGATTCTACAAGAACCTATTATGCTTATACCACACTCTATGCGCCTTACTATATCCCTGTTGGTGCGGCTGCAGAGGCTTGGTCTAATCAGGGTATTTCTGATTCGTGGCAAGCCTGGTTAGGCTCAATTCTTTGGGTCGAAGGTGTGCATAATATTACAACAAGTAACTATTCTGGTGCTGAACATTGGTATCCTCGTACAGACAATTTTCTTCCTATGGTTGGAGCATTTTATAGTTCCGGCTTTAATAATAGACGGCCTTCGGGAGATTGGATTCAAAATGGTTCCAATGGTCTTTTTAGCTCTGTAACATATTTGGAAGGTGATGGTAGTAATCACCGCCGCGTTAATGTCGTCAGCCCTCTTGCACATCTTGCTGTAGATACCAGCCGTTATGATAATTTCAGCCAGATTCCCAACTTTAAGGTTGGTTATATGATTACTGACTCTGAAAATACTGATAATGGTAAATATTATGTTGCTGACTATACCGGTTATGATTATGAAAATGGGGATGAGGACGGAAAGGATTTAGGTAGTTACTCTAACGGTGGTAGTGAAAAAAGTAGACGAGAAGATTATTATAATGCTCCTCATGGTACGGAAATTACAAGCGGTAGTGAAAAAGGTTGTACAGTTAAGTATCACGATAGCTGGAACAGAACTATTTCAACAGGCACGGTGATGCTTAAGGCTGCAGCAGGTGCAAATGAAACCAGCGGTACAACTAAGCGTTCTGCATGGAATAATAATTTTGTAGAGATTAATGTTGTCGGAGTTGACAAAACCACTCTCCGTAGCCTTGTTGTTGAGGGTTCGGGTTTTAATGGTGCTAACTACACAGCAAGCACATGGTCTGCATATAAAGCTGCGCTTGAATCTGCTGCAACAGCGCTTGGTAACCCCACAGCCACCGCAGATGCTGTTTCAACTGCAGTTAATACACTTACCCAGAAAAGAAATGCTCTTAAAACTAATCTTACACTTGATGCTAACGGTGGCACTATTGATGGTGCTGCAACAAAGGTTGATACTATAACAGTTGGCGTTGGTACAACAATTGATTTGAATGTTGGCGCATATAACACTCCCGTCAGAGAGGGCTATACCTTCAAAGGCTGGTCAGAAGATAAAAATGCAACAAGCGGAACAACAGACACAATTACTGTTGGGTTGATGGATACTATTTATGCTACCTGGCAGGGTTATCCGTACACTATCAAATTCAATAGTAATGGTGGCACAGGTTCAATGAATGCCCTTTCTATGGTTTATGGCACAGCAAAGAATCTTACTGCCAATGCTTTCACCAAAACAGGTTATACCTTCAATGGTTGGAATACTCAAGCCGACGGCTCAGGAACAAGCTATAAAAACAGCGAGAGCGTTAATAATCTCACATCAACAAATAATGGCGAAGTAACCCTTTACGCACAATGGAAGCCTAATCAATACACAGTTGAGTTTAATGCCAATTATGACGATGGTCCTACAAAAACACAGACGTTTAACTATGATAAAGCAAAAAATCTTGATTCAGCATTCGTAAGAAAGCAATATATCTTTAAAGGTTGGAGCACTGCTTCCGATGGTGCGGTAGAATATTCTGACAGGCAAAGTGTAATAAACCTTACAGCAACTCCCAACGGAAAAGTAACTCTTTATGCTAAATGGGAAAAGCTTCCCTATGAGCTTACATACGATAACCTTTTCATTTTTACAAAATGGGCAGAATCCGCTTCGGCACGCCTTACCATTGATGCAAATAAAAAAGGTACAATGGAAATTGATGCCGATGCAGGTAGTATCAAATTTACAAATACATTAACCGATGCTGATACTACCGATGGATTTTTGGCTAACGATTTTCATACATCCAATGGTTTTGGAAATGGTCACTATAATATTAAAGTAACTGAAGGTGTTCGTTACACCTTTGAATACACCACATCAGGCGGCACAGGGGACCAGGTCCACGTTTGGTTCTATGATGATAATGGAAATGCAATAGAAAGCATAGAAAATAGAGGATATCCCTATGTAGGTGCTTACGGAAGAGGTAATAGCACAAGCTGGCTTTCGTTCACCGTTCCTCAGGGCGCAACAAATATTTGCTTGCGCTTTGGTTCAACCAAAACAGCTGAAACTGTTACTTTCTCAAATATGGCTCTTTACCGTGAAGACCGTCTTATCCAAGCAGGTATGATGGATTGGGATACCAGACTTTACAGAAAAGTTTATCATGATGGCGAAGTAGTTGGTAATCCCCAAATGCCAACTCGTCCGGGCTACACTCTTAAGGAAGTTTATGTTGATAACCATAATGACGGAATTATCAATGATGTGGAAGGTGTTGGTAATGACTCAACCTCAAAATTGAGCAGTGGTGTTTATGCCGGTTTGGTTTATGGTGATACTATCAACGATAGCTATATCCTTCTTTCTGATTGGGGCGGAATTTCTTACACAATTACATTTGATGGCAACAATGCAACAAATGGTTCTATGGAAGATATTCCCATGGTTTATGGTGAAGAAAAACGCCTTCCCGTAAATGAATATACAAAAACAGGCTACACATTTGGTGGCTGGCAAGATGCTTCAGGTAAGCCTTATGGAGATAATACTTTTGTAAATAACCTTACCACAGAAAACGACGGAATAGTAACTCTTACTGCTAAATGGAATGCAAATTCTTACACAGTAATTTTCGATTCCAACAACGGCACGGGAACAACCGCAAGCCAAGATATAACTTATGATACAACTGTTGCTCTTGACCTGAATACTTTCGCAAAAGAAGGCTATACCTTTGATTGTTGGAAAGATGAAAAGGGAACTGCTTATAGCGATGGTGCAGATGTTAAAAACCTTGCCGAAAGTGGCAATATTACCCTCACCGCCCAATGGAAGCCTAATACCTACACTATTGAATTTAATGCAGGTGATGGCGGAACAGGTAATATGACAGCTATGTCTGTGACCTATGATGAAGCTAGTAATCTTACTGCAAACACTTTCACAAAAACAGGTTATTCTTTTGCCGGCTGGAGTGGTAGCAATGGTGAAAAATATGCAGATAAAGAAAGTGTAAAAAATCTTGCTACAGAAAATGGCAGTATAGTAACTCTCACTGCCCAGTGGGAAGAAAACAGCTATACCATCACATATAATGCAAATGGTGGCGAAGGCGAAAAAACTCAGACTGTTAAATATACAGAATCTGTAACTCTTCCGACAACAGGCTTCACAAGAGTTGGTTACACATTCATCGGTTGGAATTCTCAGGCTGATGGCAATGGTAAAACCTATGGTGCAAATGTTTCCGAACTCTCTGCAGCTCAAAATGGCGCAGTTACCATCTATGCAGTATGGCAAATCAACAGTTCTGCGCTCGTTGCAGATAAGATTGGTGTGGATTTCTGCCTTCCAATAACAATCAATCCCGTTTCAAATGACGATATCTTGCTTGAAGAAGCAAAGAAAAGTTCATATACCTTCCTTGGCTTCAGCACAACCGAAACCGGAGATTATATCACAAGCT
The DNA here is from genome assembly GCA_045594685.1 of Acutalibacteraceae bacterium. Taxonomy (GTDB): domain Bacteria; phylum Bacillota; class Clostridia; order Oscillospirales; family Acutalibacteraceae; genus DTU089. The sequence goes on from JAZNYZ010000017.1 coordinate 4,570, forward strand.
TGGACGGTACTTATGGTAGCTTTGTGATGAATGGTGAAAATATTACCTATACCCCCAAAGGCATTGTTATTAACGGTGCTGAAAACAAGCTTTACTATCATATTGAAATCAAGGGTATTAAGCTTTCAGGCACAGTTTCAGTTGTACCTGCTTCTAATGTTTATTATGAAGAGACAATTGCAACTGATAAGGAGGTAAGCGGTACTGTTGAATGGGTTACCGGTCAGGAAAATCAAAGTGTTTCACTTATTTCTGATGAAAATGGTAAAGAAATTTATGGCTACAACACTGCATATGATAACACGAACAAGTTTTCAAACAACTCATATCTTAGTGCAAGTGTAAAATACACGGCTAAGAAGAGTGATACTAAGGTGTTTGATTTTGTTGGTTCAGGCTTTGACCTTATCGGTGCCTGCGGCGCAAACACCGGTGTTCAGATTGTTAAGGTCAGCGTGCCCGATACTGAAAGCGCAACAGGCTATAGTGCAATAAAAACCTTTATTGTTGACACATACTTCACCGATACAAATATTATGACTGATGGCTTGCTTCATCAAGTTCCCATTGTTAATTTCCGCGGTGCTTATGGTGCATATCAGATTGAAACAACCGCAACCTACCTTAACAGTGCAGGCGCAGTAAAGGCAGGAACTGCAAAAACCGCACTTTCTTCCGGAATAATTGATACAGGAATAGCTATCAATTCAACTATAGGAGAACCCACCTATACACTTCTCAATGAGCTTGAAGCTCTCGGCTTCGAGGATTTGGGTGAAGATGTTGAGGTTGTCTGGATGGATGAAAACTCTGTTTTCAATGGCGGAACAGGTGCAAGAAAGCTTATAAGCGGTTCTGCCGACTTGTATTTCGGTAACAATGATTTAACTCTTTTAAACTACATTGACGGTTTCAGAGTTTATAACCCCTTGGATGGCGGTAAAGGCTATTATATCGACACCGAACAGAATGCAACCTACTACAATATTGTTAACCATCTTTCAACAGGTAGCGGTTCGGATAACTTTGTTTATATCGAATCCGGTAATGAGAATTTTCCTATTCCTGAATTGGATGGTAAATTTGACTTTACTGCATATAATAGTCAGGGTGGTCCCAAGAGTGAGATTTATCTTAATCCCGGAAAGGGTATTGCCTTTACCTTTGAAGCCAACAGCAATGGCACAACTGCAGATGTTATGCTCGGTATGAGAGCTGTTTTCGGCACTGCAAATGTTAAGATTTATGATGCAAGTAAAGGTTCTTATGTTGAAAAGAATATACAGAGCAAAACAGAAATGTATTATGATGTTTCTGATGTTGCTAAGGTTGTTGTTGATGAAAATGATGATACTAAGGGTAACGTTACCATAATTGTTGTTAATGAGGGCTCAGGAGTTATGGCTCTTAACAATCTTAAGCTTATCAACGGACCTCAGAGCAAATCAGACTCAGCGGATAACCCTGTAATTATGGGTAATACTTCAAGCGGAGCTCTTGCACCCACACCCGTTGTTCCTGATGCGGTAACGGGTGCAGAGGGAAATACTGAAAGCATCCCTGAAACAGATGTTGATACAGATACCGATGTTCCCGAAACAGATGTTGAAGAAGAAACTGAAAACAATATTTCAGTTGCAATTCCCGGACTTCCGGCACCAATTGCTTCATTCCTTGAAATGTTGTTCAAGCTTCTCGGTCAGCTTGTTGGTTCGTTAGGATTTTAAGGAGGATTAATTA
>JAZNYZ010000018.1:0-1604 GCA_045594685.1 Acutalibacteraceae bacterium
AAAATCCGAGAAGTCTATCTGCGAGCGAATACCTAACGACCAATCTGAATTTATTTGATAACCGATGGAGGGGTATAAAACCACTTTGTCGCTTATTTTAGATATTGCTCTTTGTCCCGCATCAAGACCTACGAAGAAGCCTTTTTCTTCCTGTGCATTAATGGCAGAAGTACAGAGTACCATCATTAATAATACCGATAGAATTTTTTTCATAGTTTCAATGTTTTAGTGTGATACAAAAATGTTCTTTCTAGTATAAATGTTTCATAATATTATGGTATTAGTTTCATTTGTGAAGATATAGGATATTATTGAGATATAGAAGCGTTTTTGTACACAGAAAATACACAAGTGATTCTCCGAAAAGGGAAAGAAGGGCAATGCGAGAAGGAAAAAATGCGATGAAATCGGCCTTTTTTGAAGCTGAACGATGCTTTTCTATAAGTACACGTCAACTTTACTTCAGAATGTCGGCACTTCAGGCATCCGATGTTTCAAGAGCGTGGAGTGAAACTCTTGAATGTGGGTTAGCGATGCTTGTTCCATGGTGCTTTGCTTATGAATTATGTTTTAAAAGCCAGAGAAAACGCATGAATGCTAAGTTTTTATTTTTCAGTGGCATTCGTTTGTTCAATAAAATTATTTCAGCCGTTTTTAGAAGAATTTGTTAGAATCAGTCTAAGTGAACATTTTTTGATTAATCATTACAGGGAAACAAGAAGGAAAGCAGGAGCTTACAATATAAGAAATGTTTGAATTGGTTGTAAATCAGAACGTTAAATATTTGCATATCTCCAATAAATTGATTATCTTTATGCATTGAAAATTAATTTGTTATGGATAAAACAGCTAAGGATTTTTTATTGAGAGACGATTTGGAAAGACATTTGGAGAGTATGTCTAATGCCGTCAATGGAATAGACCCGAGACAGGCATCCAAAGTTATACATCCGGCACCAGTCATCATGATGTCCGCTTTAATGGGAGTGTTTGCGAATTGCCAGACTTGGAACGAAATTGCAGACTTTGCCGAGGCTAGGCTGGATTTTCTCCGTTCATTCTTTCCAACATTGGAGGAAAGTCCCTCGCATGATACGATAAGGAGATTCTTCTGTCTGGTCAGTCCCTCTTTATTGGAGAATTCCTATAGGAAATGGGCGTTGTCAATGAGGGAAAACATGGGAATACACCTTGAACAGGATGATGCGCAAGAGGCTGATGAACAGCAGAAGGAAGACTTTGGAAGACAGATTGCCATAGACGGCAAGACCATCAGCAAAGGCATGAATGAAAGGGGGAAGTATGACAGTGAGGGGTTCCGTATCCAGGAAAAGAACCCAAAGCCCATGGAAAAGCTACATCTGGTCAGTGCATTTCTTGTGGACCAATGTCTTTCTTTAGGGCAGGAAAAGGTCGATAGTAAAGAGAACGAAATCATAGCCATTCCCAGACTGTTGGACAGCCTGGAACTCCATGAGGGGGATGTTATAACAATTGACGCAATCGGAACACAGAAAGAAATTGTTTCACAAATCGTTGGAAAACAGGCGGATTATCTGCTTGAGGTCAAAGGAAACCAACCAGCTTTGATGGAGGGCATAGAG
>JAZNYZ010000019.1:0-3244 GCA_045594685.1 Acutalibacteraceae bacterium
AAACCATGAAAAAATTGATATTTCTTTTGGTGTAAAAAGTAGCCGACATTTGCTTTGTGTTCTTAACGGATAAAATTATCACTGCCTTATTGTAGGGCGGGGGCTTACTTCCGCCGTCAACTAAAAAACACCGCAGCACCCACGATGGATGCTGCGGTTAACTATTCAACATATTGGAATTTGGTAGTATTACAACTGCTTAATCTCATTGGCAATCATAGCCACGGTTTTTGCATTGGTATCAATTTTAGTGGTATTGAGTGCTTGATACATCGGTATTCTTGCTATGCTTCTCTCAATTACATCTTCAGAACGAATACCTCTTTCTACATCCATTGCCAATCTTTCACACAGAGTCTTTTCATCCGCTACAAGCGAAACGCATTTCACCTCACAGTTCTGTGTATCCAGCTTCTCAAGTATGGAATTGATAATACTCTGCTCGTGCATCACCCAACAAAAAATGATATTCTCGTATGCAGAACACTTCAGAAAATTATTGAGTACATAACAAATATTATTTGTCACCATTGCTTTTGTTTCATCGGTTACTTGGAACGGACTTGCATCCCAGCACCAATCTCCGTCAAGAAATACGCTATTCTGTAAATCTCGTTTTAACTGTTGGCACACGGTTGTTTTGCCCACTCCCATCGTGCCGCCAATCATGAATAATGTTTTCATCATTCACACCCTCGTCAAATTCAAGTTTATCTATTAGTTGTATTATACCATAAAAACGGTGAAAAGTAAATAGGAGGGCAGAGTTTTTACAAATTGAACCGTCATACCCCGTAGGGGCGAACTGCGTTCGCCCGCGGGAGACCACAGGTCTCCCCTACGAAAACAACAAAGCTCCCACCGAAGTGAGAACCTTGTGTATAAGATAAAAAATAACTTATCTCTTTGAGTTATAATGTAGGTGTTTTGTGCCGTTTTGTATCGTTTGAAAAAGTCCTGTAATATAAGGCTTTACACGCATTATTGTATCATATCTTGGTGCAAATTGCAATACCTTTTTGTAATTTTGGACATCAAAAGGACATCAACGGACATCAATCGTTCTGTAATTTCAGGGAAATCAAGTCTGCTACTTTTGCCTTTGAGCTTTTCAGGACATCAGCGTAAACATTCGCTGTTGTGGACACATCAGAATGACCGAGCAACTCACTCACGATTTTGAGATCAATCCCGCTGTTTATCAAAAGCGTTGCGTTACAATGGCGTAAACTATGCAGAGAAATAAAGTCAAAGTCCGTTCCCTTTACAAAACGCCTGAACTGTGTGTTAAGCCCTGACCTGTCAACATAGTTTCCGCTGTCTGTTGTGAATACCATTTCAGGATATTGATACAGACTTCCGAGCCTGCTCAATTTTTCATCATTATATTTCTTTTGTTCGATGAATATTTCAGCCAATATATCCGATAAAGCAATATAACGGTTACTTGTTGCAGTTTTCGGCGGTTGAAGCCAATGTTTACCGCCGACATCTGTCAGAGTGTTTTCAATGTGAATTGTCCTGTTCTCAAAGTCTATATCTTGCCAACGGAGAGCCAAACACTCACCCGATCGCATACCTGTATATAACAGTACCTTTATAATGCGGTTGAACTGTGTGTTATCCTCTACCATTTTTAACAAGGCTTTTGCTTGATTTTCGTCAAGGAAAGGCTTTTTTTCTTTCGGCGTTTGTGCTTTTGGAAGTATAACCGCTTTTGTGCAGGGCGTTTCCTTGATAAAACCTTGCTCCACAGCACGAGCGAACACACTTTGAAGAATTACATAGACTTTCCGACAGGTTGCAGGCTGATAAGTGCGAGTTTTGAAAAACGCCGTAATCTTTGCAGGGGTGAAATCTTTTAGTTTCATATTCCCCAATTCAGGCAGTAAATGGTTTCTTATTTGTCCCTCATAGGTGTAGGCTGTAATCGGTTTCAGCTTGTTTCTTGCATAGTTTTCAATATACCATTCAGCCAATTCAGAGAAACGCATATTTTCGTTTAATGAGGACAGCCCTCTACATTTACGCTCAAACTCAATAGCAAATTCCTGTGCGAGCTTTTCAGCCTTTTTTGGTGTGGTGTTTTCGGGCGGTTTATATGTGGTAGTTTTCCTGATCTTCTTTCCGTTCGTATCAAGTCCGAGCGATACCACAATTTGAAATGTGTTTCCACGTTTATTTATCGTTGCCATTTACTCACCGTCCTTTATTGCTTTTAACCTTTCTTCTTTACACATTTCTTCTATTATATCTGTAAATGTTTTTGATGCATACCACAGTTGTGCTGTTCCCATATCGAGAGATAATAACGCATCATTAAAATTGAGGGCTTTTGCCTCTGATTTTGAAAACCCCAATACTTTGGAAATATATAAAAACATATTTTCCGAATTATCTGCCTCAATTATGCGAGAGAGATGTTCTGACCAAAACCGTCTGTAATCATCTGTATTGTTCCAAGTATCAATTTTTTTAACTGCCTTTTCCGAAAGCCCTGTATAATCACAAATGCTACTAATTTTAACATCTTTTGTTTCTGCCTTGCTCAATCCAAGCAAATAATCGGCAGATACACCCAAAATTTCCGATAGCCTAATTAGTGTATCAGTTTTTATATCTCTGTTTCCGTTTTCGTAATAAGAAATCACTTCACGCTTACAAAATAATTGTTCTGCCAATTCCTCTTGTTTCATTTTGCGACTTTCTCTTACCTCTTTTATTCTCTTACCGATTGATTTTAAGTCTGTACCGTTACAATTCATTTTTCAAATCTCCTTTTGTGCCTTGTTTGTTACACGGCTGATTTTACGTAACAAAACTATTGATTTTTCAACGATGTTACATTATAATATAATTGTAACATATAAGTTACACGATGTCAAGAGATAGTCGACAATTTCTTACGAAAAAATATTTTATAAGGAGTAAAAAGATGACACAGGAAAGCAAAGTAACAATGATGACGGTGAGAGAGCTTGCAAAGACAGGTATTCTCACAGAACACGCAATTCGTCTGATGTTAAGACAAAACAAATTGCCTGTACTGTATATAGGAAAGAAAGCCCTCATCAATTACGAAAAAACCGTTGAAATGTTGCAGAGCCTCACGGTTATGCAGTAAGGCGGTGAACAGCGATTGAATGATCTGAAAAAGCAAAGTGTGTGGATATGTTGGCAATATGAAACCGACAAAGACGGCAGACCGACAAAGATACCATACAATGCCAAAACAGGCGGTAAG
>JAZNYZ010000020.1:0-13288 GCA_045594685.1 Acutalibacteraceae bacterium
CATTTCTACAACAACGAAAGAATCCAATTAAAAACAAAACTGACTCCAATGGAATATCGAAGTCAGTTTGTTGCTTAAATTTTAATATTTAACACCATAGGGGGTGTTTTTTGTACTGTCCGCACAAATTGGGGCAGTTCAGTGAAAAGCAAGAGGTTTTTTCTATTAATACATTCCGCCGCCTTGAGCTGCTGCCATTGCTGCTGCGTTAGCTGCATCTGCTGCAGGATCGGGTTTATCTGTAACAAGGCTCTCTGTTGTAAGAACCATTGCTGCAACGCTTGAAGCGTTCTGAAGAGCTGAACGAGTAACTTTTGTGGGGTCAAGAATACCTGCTTTTGCCATATCTGTGTATTCTTCTTTAGCAAAGTCGAAGCCATAACCAACCTTTTCTGAACGAAGAATACCATCAATGATAACTGAGCCTTCAAGACCTGCATTAGCTGCAATCTGACGAACGGGCTCTTCAATAGCCTTACGAACAATTTTTGCACCTGTTTTTACATCTGCATCTTCAAGAGAAGCAATGTAAGCATCAAGAGCAGGAATAGCATTGAGAAGAGCAACACCACCGCCTGCAACATAGCCTTCTTCAACAGCGGCTTTTGTTGCTGCAAGAGCATCTTCAATACGAAGCTTCATTTCTTTCATTTCTGTTTCTGTTGCCGCACCAACGCGGATAACAGCCACACCGCCTGAAAGTTTTGCAAGTCTTTCCTGAAGCTTTTCTCTGTCAAAATCAGATGTTGTTGTTTCAATCTGTGCTTTAATCTGCTGAATTCTTGCATTGATTTCGTTGTTGTCGCCTGCGCCATCAACGATAATTGTGTTTTCTTTAGAAATCTTAATCTGACGAGCTCTACCAAGCTGAGTAACAGCTGCATCTTTAAGGTCAAGGCCAAGCTCTTCTGTGATAACTTCGCCACCTGTGAGAATTGCGATGTCGCGGAGCATTTCTTTTCTTCTGTCGCCAAAGCCGGGAGCCTTAACACCAACACAGGTGAATGTGCCACGGAGTTTGTTTACAAGAAGAGTTGCAAGAGCTTCGCCTTCAATATCTTCTGCGATGATAACAAGCTTTTTGCCTGCCTGAACAATTTGTTCAAGAAGGGGAAGAATTTCCTGGATATTGGAAATTTTCTTATCTGTAATAAGAATGAAGGGGTCATCGATTACAGCTTCCATTTTATCGGTATCTGTTACCATATAGGGGGAGATGTAACCACGGTCAAACTGCATACCCTCAACAACATCACAACTTGTTTCTGCAGTTTTGCTTTCTTCAACGGTGATAACACCGTCTGCAGTAACCTTTTCCATAGCTTCTGCAATAAGAGAGCCGATATTTTCGTCCGCAGAAGAAACAGTTGCAATTCTTGCGATATCATCTGTGTTTTCAACGGGTTTGGAGTTTGCTTTGATTGTTTCAACAACATTGTCAACTGCAAGCTTGATACCTTTTTTGAGTACCATAGGGTTTGCGCCTGCAACAACATTCTTCATACCCTCGCGAACAAGTGCCTGAGCAAGGAGAGTTGCGGTTGTTGTACCGTCACCGGCAACGTCGTTTGTTTTTGTGGAAACTTCCTTTACAAGCTGAGCGCCCATATTTTCAAAAGCGTCATCAAGTTCAATTTCTTTTGCAATTGTAACACCATCATTTGTGATGAGGGGTGCACCGTATTTCTTATCGAGAACAACGTTTCTGCCTTTGGGGCCAAGTGTGATTTTAACAGTATCGCAAAGCTTATCGATACCTGCCTGAAGAGCTCTGCGAGCTTCTTCGCCGTAAATGATTTGTTTAGCCATAATATTGCCTCCTGATTAATTGGTTAATTATTCTACAATAGCAAGAATATCGCCCTGACGAACAACGATAAGTGTTTCGCCGTCAATTTTAACTTCTGTGCCTGAATATTTGCTGAGAATTACCTTGTCGCCGACTTTAACTTCCATTTTAATTTCTTTGCCGTCAACAATTCCGCCGGGACCAACTGCAAGAATTTCAGCAGTCTGGGGTTTTTCCTGAGATGCGGCGGCAAGAATGATACCGCCTTTTGTGGTTTCTTCTGCTTCGCAGAATTTGAGAACAACTCTGTCGCCTAAGGGTTTGAGTGTCATGGTTTAGCCTCCTGTATATAAAGTTAATAATTTTTGTTTTAGCACTCTCTTCTGTTGAGTGCTAAATATATAATAACTCTTATTTATGAACAAATCAAGACTTTTTTGTAAATTCATCCATATTTTTCCGTAGTTTTTGAGTTAATACTTTTACTTATCATAAATAATTATGCTGTGAAGAAATGATTAATGTATTAATAGTTGAAAAAACACTTTGCATTTGATAAAATATTTTAAATATTGAATTTCAAAGGTGACAAAATGTTTAATTTTTTTGTTGATAAAGAAAAAAGGGTGGGCGACTGCTATTATATAACAGATGCTGATTATAACCATATTACGAATGTATTGCGTATGCAAAAGGGTGACAGTTTTCTTGTTAGTGAAGATGGTGTCAGCAATCTTTGCTTTATTGAGGCAATAAACAGTGATTCGGTTGTTGCAAAGATAATAAAAGAAAATTATCAGGATACAAACCTGCCCATAAAAATTATTCTTTTTCAAGGTCTTCCCAAAAGCGATAAAATGGAGCTTATAATTCAGAAATGTGTTGAATTGGGCGTGGATAGCATTGTTCCCGTTGAAATGAGCAGATGCGTTGTTAAAATTGAAGAAAAGAAAAAGAAAGGAAAACAAGCTCGTTGGCAGGCAATTTCCGAAAGTGCCGCAAAGCAAAGTAAAAGAAGCATTATTCCCGAAATTCAGGATATAGTTTCTTATAAACAAGCTCTAAAAATTGCAGAAGAGCTTGATATAATTCTCGTTCCTTATGAAAATAAAGATGGTATGAAAGCAACAAAAGAAGCTCTTTCGGGTATCAAGAGCGGTATGAGTGTTGGTATATTCATCGGTCCTGAGGGTGGTTTTGATGAAAAGGAAATTGAAACCGCTGTCGGAATAGGCGGAAAAACAATTTCTCTTGGTAAAAGAATACTCCGTACAGAAACTGCGGCAATTACTTCGGTTTCGATGTGTATGCTTTATGCAGAAACAGAATTGGGTGAAGAATAATGAAGAATTTGCCCGTTGAATTCATCGAGAGAATGAAAAAGCTTTTAGGCGAAGAGTATGAAAGCTACGAAAAAGCGTTAAATGAAAATCCCGTCAGAGCGTTCAGAGTTAATACTGATAAAATAAGTATTGAAGCTTTTGAGAAAATTAATACATTTTCTGAAGAAAAAATTCCCTATGTAGCAAACGGATTTTATTTTGATTACGATAAAATCGGTAATCACCCCTACCACCACGGAGGTTTAATTTATGTTCAGGAGCCCGGAGCAATGGCACCTGCTGAATGTGTGGAAATAGAGCCCGACTGGACTGTCCTTGATATGTGTTCTGCCCCCGGAGGAAAAAGCAGTCAGTTGAGAAACAAGTTAGGAGAAAACGGTGTTCTTGTTTCTAATGAGATTATACCGTCAAGATGCAAAATTCTCACAGGAAACATTGAAAGATTAGGTCTTAAAAATACAGTTACTACTTGCACTGATACAGGTAAGCTTGCAAAAATTTTCCCTGATACATTTGATTTGATAATGGTTGATGCTCCTTGCTCGGGAGAGGGTATGTTCCGTAAGGAAGATATTGCAATTGAGGAATGGAGCCCGGAAAATGTTATAAAATGTGCCGAAAGGCAAAAGGAAATATTAGAAAATGCGGCAATATGCCTTAAAAACGGCGGTTATATTATCTATGCTACCTGCACATTTTCTCTTGAAGAAAATGAAATGATGGTTGACAACTTCCTTTCGGACCACCCTGAATTTGAAATTGTGAGGGTGAGAAAGGTTGTTGAAGAGAATACCGAGGACGGAATTTTCTTTGAGGGTTGTAAGTGCGAAAATATTTCTTATGCCAGAAGATTTTACCCCCATAAAAACAGGGGCGAAGGTCAGTTTATGGCGGTTCTTCATAATAAGAATGAAAATTACGGAAATTATGAAAAAACCAAAAAGAAAAGTGATAAATTCGATAAAGTAGTTTTCGATTTCCTTGATGATACATTAACAGAATATAACAAAGAAAATGTTTTAATGCACAAGGGCACACCGATATATTTCACACCCGATTTTGATGTGAAAAATGTTACTGCATTTTCAGTTGGCGTCACAATAGGCGAAATTAAAAAGAATTATATTCAACCCCACCACCAATTTTTTATGGCAATGGGGAAAGATTTTAAACGGAAAATTGACCTGACTGCAGATAGTGAGAATGTAAAAAAATATCTTCACGGAGAAGAAATTTCTGTAAACTGCGAAAATGGTTGGGCGGTTGTTATGGTCGACGGTTGCGCTTTGGGTGGGGCAAAGGTTTCAAACGGCAGAGCCAAAAACCACTATCCCAAAGGGTTAAGGACGAAAAGAAAAAATTGAGTTTGATTTTTATGTTAATCGTACTTTATTGTATGTAAGGAGCAGGGTTTATGAAGAAATCAAAGAAAGTTTTATTTTTTGTGGTTATGATCGCCTTATTTTTAGGTGTTTATGCTATCAGTAATGTAGTGTTAGATGATTATATAAGTGGGCCACAATATAAAATTTTAAAATATAAAGTTAACGACTCTACAGAAAATTTAATAGATGTTTGTAATACTTTAATTGTTGGAGGAAATGACGAGTTTTTAGATTATGCTGATGTTCTTTTAGCCAGACCGGATTTTAAAGAGGTGTATACCAAAGGTGATACAAGTTTATCTTGGGAAAGATATAACGATTTATTAATATTACAGGCATTTAAATGTATTGCCAAATCCGATGAAACAACTGCATTAGAGGATTCAATAATTAAGTATTTCCCTATGGTGAAAATGTCTGAACCATTGGCTCATTTATCATATGCATTAGGCGAAAACACGAAATTCGCAAATGAAAATAAAGAACTTATTTTAAACACCATAATTCAATTATTTAACACATCAGCAGAAGACAAAAAACAAACATACTTGGAATATATTGTGGCATATTATAACTACTTTAATATAAATAATGAGTCATCTCAAAAGTATATAGACATATTAAATGACTTAATTAAAAATATGGAAAATTACGAAAAAAAGTTTTGCTATAGTGATATTGAATTTGCAAAATCTTGTTGGAGTTGTATGTTTACCGGAGTATATAACGAAGAAATAAACGATTATTATAATTTTATGTTTTTAGAAGAGGTGGCAGAGCCAAAAACCACTATCCCAAAGGGTTAAGGACAAAATAAGAAAACATCGTAAAAGGTTTTGCCTTTACGATGTTTTTTATATCTCAAATTCTGCAATAATAGGCAGATGGTCTGAAAATATTTCTTCAATAGTTTCAGCCTTTAAGCATTTTAAATCTCTATAAAATATGTAATCAATTTTTTCGTTTGGCTTGTCCGAAGGGTAAGTTCCGTGATTTTTAACGGGGTTAAAATCATCAGTATCCTTCATAACTTTTCTGATAGGTTTTAAGATCTTGTTATGGGGAGTTGTGTTAAAATCACCCATTAAAATAACGGGAATATCAATTTCATTAAGCAAATCGCAAATTGTTTCAACAGCATTTTTCCGCTCACTTAAATTTAACCCCATGTGACAAACAAGAAAACAAACTTCTTTTCCGTCGATATCTGCAATTGCTTTTATAACACATCTGCTTTCAAAGCGGTGATTAGGTTTTTTGTTTTCAGGGTCAGGAATTTTTATTGTCTCAACTGATTTAAAAGGATAGCGACTTACAATTGCGTTTCCGTAAGGGCTTGTTCCTTTAACCTTTATAGCCTCACCAAAATAGGAATTAAAGCCTAAACCATTGGCAATTGTACTTGTCTGGTCGGTATAATCTTCCTCAGGTCCTTCACCACGAACCTCATTCAGACCGCAAACATCTGCATTATATTTTTTAATTGCGTTAATAAACAAATCAAAATCAATGGCTTGTTTTTGATAATCCAGAGCATGTTGAATATTGAAAGTCATTACTTTAAACATCAGTATCATTCCTTTGAGCTTTGTAAACCACAACAGTATCCGTTATTCTATTTCCTAAAGATTCACCTGTAGCAAGTAAAATAACTCCGTCAATAGGATAAATGAAAAGAAAAATATTCTTTAATATTAATTGCCGATTTTTAGGCGTAGATAAAGTATCTTTATCTAAAATAGTTAAGCCGAAAATTTTCTTACCCAAGCTCTGACCTTTAAAAATATAATCTCTCAAAACAAAAAGAGTAAAACTGCCAAAAATACCTATAAAACAAGGTATCATAATCAGCGGAGAAACATTTTCGTTTTCGACGCCTTGATTCATAGAAAACATAAACAATATTAAACCGGGAAGAAAGGATATATACCAATCAATTATAAAAGCAACCATTCTCTTTAAACGAATAGCCATTATTTACCCTCCATATCAGCGGCTTTCCTTAAAATTTCAATAGACGGACCGGGGATTCTTCCCAAATGGTCGGGTCCCACATTAACGAGATAGTTGATACCCAATTCGTTAAGATGCCTTTTGTTTTTATAAAGCTCCTCGGGAGATTTCCAGTTATGGTCTCTGTAAGAGAAGCCCCAGGAATTGTTAAGTGTGCAGGCGGATTCATACAAGCCGTATGGACTTGGCTTAAATCCGTCAATGCTCTGATAATTTATGTTTTGCGGGTCTACCTTTGAAAGCTTTTCCCATTCTTCCTTTGTTTTGGGAATTTCGTTGTCGCCCAAGGAAACATAGTCATACATACCGTTACCCAAACGGGAGTTAATAAGGCAGTCGGGCTGTAAAGCTTTAACTGTATCGTAAATAATCTTACTTTGCTTATCGCTTAAGGTCATTGGCACATCAAACCAGGCAAGGAAAATGTCACCGTAGTTTGACATAATCTCTTTAATCTGCGGAAGAATTTTATTCTCAAAGCAAATGTCAAAATTCTTTTCTTCAGGATTAGGGAAATCCCAGCTGTTGTCCCATGTAACACCTGAGCAACCCATGTGGTTTGAAAGATAACCGCCACCGTGCTTTTCGTGCCAGTCAAGGTCTTGGGAATAGTAGAAACCAAGCTTAACATCGTGCTTTGCACAAGCGTTTGCAAGCTCTTCTATTATATCTCTGCCGTAGGGCGTTGCATCAACAACATTGTATTTATCCACCTTGGAATGAAAAAGAGCAAAACCGTCGTGGTGCTTTGTGGTCACAACAAAATATTTCATTCCGCAGTCCTTTGCAAGCTTGATTATCTCATCTGCATTAAAATAAATTGGATTAAAGGCAGTTGCCAATTGTTCATATTCCTTAATCGGAATTGCAAAGTGAGAGCCAATCCATTCTGCATAATTATCACCGAATTTGCCCTTGTATTCACCGCCAAGAAGAGAATAAAGACCGAAATGCATCATCATACCGTAGCCGGCATTTTTAAAAAATTCAACATTGTTCATAGCGTCACCTCATTTATGTTTTAGTATATAAAAAACTCATATTAAAAGCAAGAAGAAGTCAGCTAAAAGAGAAAATCTTTTAACTGACTTTTTGTTTATTTGTATTCTATAAAATTATATTTCTCTAAAGTTTTGAAATACTGGGAGAGTCTTTCGTAAAGTGGGTTTGCTTTTTCGCCGAAATGCTCTTCAACATATTTCCCGATTTCAAGTATATCTTTTTCACCGTCCATAAGAGGCCAAATGAAGCTACCCATTTCGTCAAGGTGAATATAACTTATTTTCGGTTTTTTTATGAGCTTTTGCATTATTCTGTTGGCGACGCCCTTGTTCTCCATTTCGAGAGTTACGTTGCCGTTTTCGTCTTTAGACCAGTTAAGCCCATCTTTGCAGATGGGCTTTTTTTCAAGATAATTTTCGTTTGTTACTTTATCTTTTTTCATGCTTTTTTATCACGCTTTTTCCAAACTGTGAATTTAAGAACTGTGAGAATAATCAAAGCGAAGAGAAGTAAACCGCCAAGGTCTGAAACTGCTGTGGGGATGCCAAGCTTTGCGGAAAGATTAAGTGCCTTGTCAACGCCGAATACAGCGAGAAGAGCAAGAACAATACCCACAAGACCTTCACCTGCAATCATACCTGAACAGAAAAGAATACCATCGTTAACGATTTCTTCTTTGTGCTCTGCTTTTTTGCCTTTAAGTTTATCAAGAGCAAGTCTGATAAGACCGCCCACCATAATACAAGCGTTAAGCTGAACGGGGAGATAAACACCGATTGCAAAGGGGAGAACGGGAATACCGATGAGCTCGACTGCAACGGCAATAAACACACCGATAAACACGAGAACCCAGGGTAAATCGCCACCCATAACACCTTCAACAATAAGCTTCATAAGTGTTGCCTGAGGAGCACCGAGCTCGTCTGAGCCAAAGCCCCAAGCAGAATCGAGGAGGTAAAGTG
The DNA here is from genome assembly GCA_045594685.1 of Acutalibacteraceae bacterium. Lineage (GTDB taxonomy): Bacteria > Bacillota > Clostridia > Oscillospirales > Acutalibacteraceae > DTU089. Next base: position 8,495 of record JAZNYZ010000020.1, read on the forward strand.
TACCACCGATAGCAAGAGCAGAGGCAATAACACCGATTAACTCACCGGTTTGCTGTTTTCTGGGAGTTGCACCTAAAATGTAACCTGTTTTAAGGTCCTGAGAAGTGTCACCTGCAATAGCGGAAACGATACAGATAATTGAACCGATTGCAATTGCACTGCACATACCGTCAACACCATCTGCACCTGTAACCTTAAGAATAAGAGTTGCAATAAGAAGTGTTGCAATAGCCATACCTGAAACAGGGTTGTTACTGCTACCAACAAGGCCAACCATTCTTGAAGAAACGGTTGCAAAGAAGAACCCGAATATAACAATGATAATTGCACCCACGGGTGAAACGGGGATAGCAGGAATTAGCCAGATAAGGAATGCAAGAATAATAATTGCAACAATAACTATTTTAAGGTTAATATCTCTTGCAGTACGCTCGGTTGAGGTTGCGCCTGCACCTTTCATACTCTTCAAAGCACCTGTAAAGGTTTTAACAATAAGAGGAAGAGATTTAACAAGGCTTATGATACCGCCTGCTGCAAGAGCACCTGCACCAATATAACGGATATATGTGCTCCAGATAGCACTTGCACCACCTTCTGCAAAAAGCTCTCCTATAGGTGCAGTTCCGGGGTAAAGAATCATTTCTGAACCGAAAAGCACAATCATTGGAATAAGAACAAGCCAACTTACAACGCCACCTGCAAACATATAGGAAGAAATTCTTGCACCGCAGATATAACCGACGCTCATAACAGCGGGGTAAATCTGAGTACCAATTTCACCTGCAAAGCCCTTAACGCGGAAAGAAATTTCACCTGAAACAAGCTTAAGACCGTCAATGATGAATTTGAAAAGTGCTGCAAATCCCATACCTGCAAAAACAGTTCCTGCACTTGCACCGCCCTTTTCACCTGCAAGAAGAACCTCTGCACAAGCAGTTCCTTCGGGGTAGGGAAGTGTTCCGTGCTCTTTAACAATAAGAGCGTTACGAAGGGGAATCATAAAGAAAACACCCAAAAGACCGCCGATAAGGGCAATAAGAGTGATTTCAACAAGGTCGGGTTTTTCCATTTTGCCCTCTGCTGCCCAAAGGAAAAGAGCAGGGAGAGTGAAAATAGCACCTGCCGCAAGAGATTCACCTGCAGAACCTATTGTCTGAACTACGTTGCTTTCGAGAATTGAGTTTCTGCGCATAACAATGCGAATAACTCCCATAGCAATAACTGCTGCAGGAATTGATGCAGAAACAGTCATACCAACTCGAAGACCGAGGTAAGCATTTGCCGCACCGAAAACGACAGCCAGAATAATACCCATAACAATGGAGGTAACTGTAATTTCAGGAGTTACCTTTTCTGCCGGAACATACGGCTTGAAATTGTTTTTGTTGTCCATATTTTCTCCAATCTGTAAGGCTTCCCGTAAAGAAAAACCCAATACATTAAAATAATCGACTTATTCTATCATATTTGCTTAATAAAAACAATATAATAATTATTTCAATTTCTCCAAAATTTTCAAGAGAATATTAAATACATTTTCAGTTGAAGAAATGCTTAACTTCTCATTTACTGTGTGAACATCGTATAGAGCAGGGCCGATTGAAATGCAATCAATACCCTCAATAGCATCTGCAAAAACGCCACATTCAAGGCCTGCGTGGATAGCCTCTACCTTTGGTGCTTTTCCGAAATAATCTGCATAAACTGCTTTATAAATCTCTCTTAGCTGAGAATTGTCCTTGTATTCCCAAGGGGGATAATGACCGTTGGTATCGGTTTCCCAATTGACAGAGCCAAAAAATGCCTGCAACTTTTCTATGAGGAAGTAAAGGCCTGATTTTTTATTGCTTCTCAAGCCAAAATGAAGAGATAAAGCATCATTTTCAATTTTCAAAACACCGAGATTCAAGGATGTCTGAACAAGTCCTGCTATATCTGCACTCATTTCAAGAACACCATTGGGAACACAGGTTAAAGCAAAAATAAGTTTTTCTTTTATGTCATCGCACAAAACCTTGTATGAAGAGGTTTCTCCTTTGCTAAAAGTAAAAGTAAATCCGCTTTCTCTGTCAGATATTTCTGCTTTTATAATATCGAGATAAGCCTCTGCAGTTTTAATAAACAAATCGGCATCATCAACACAAAGCTCAATTGCGCATTTGTTGGGGATGGCATTGTCCTTATCGCCACCATTAATATTTATTATGTCAAATTCAACGGCGTGTTTGATATGATTTAAAAATCTACCTGCAAGAGTGTCTGCATTTACACGGTTATTATTAATTTCAACACCGGAATGACCGCCTTTAAGACCTTTAAGGGTAACGGTAATTTTTGTGCCGTTCTTTTCTTGGTAAGCTACAGGAGTCTTTGTAAGGAAATGACAGCCACCTGCACAGGAAACCGTAACAGTATCATCCTCTTCGGAGTCAAGGTTAATCATTTTTTTAGCAGAAAGAACAGTCATATCAAGCTTCCCTGCACCAATAAGACCGATTTCTTCATCGGAAGTGAAAACCGCTTCAATAGGAGGGTGAGTAATATTATCACTTTCAAGAATTGCAAGAATCATTGCAACAGCGATTCCATTGTCGGCACCAAGAGTTGTTTTCTTTGCTTTCAGAAAATCACCGTCAACAAAAAGCTCTATTCCACGATTTATAAAATCAGTTGTTGCATCTTCAGTTTTCTGGCAAACCATATCTGTATGTCCCTGAAGAATAACAGGTTCACTGTTTTCATAACCGGGTGTGCCATTTTTGAAGATAACAACATTATCTGCAGCGTCTTTTATATATTTTAAATTATGGTTTATTGCAAAGTTTTTGCAGTAACGAGCCATACCGCCACAGTTACCTGAACCGCGGGGCACATCGCTTATTTGCTTGAAATAATAAAAAACTCTTTCAGGTTTTAGATTACTCATTGTTTTTCTCCTCAGCTTTTTCTGAAATTTGTTTTGAATATACGCAACCGCAATAGTTTTGTCGGTAAAGATTGTATTTTCGGGAAAGTTCGCAGGACCGTTTATAACCCTCTTTCTTTTTGAAATCTGAATAAAGATATGGTGTTCCATATTCTTTTTCCAGGTCTCCACCGATTTCATTGAGTAATTGCGCATTTTTATAGGGACTTACGGAAAGGGTTGTGGTGAAATAATCGAAACCATTTTCTTTAGCGTATTCTGCCGTTTTCATAAGTCGCAAACGATAGCATTTTTTACACCTTTTGTCGCCCTCGGGTAAAGCCTCAAGACCCTTTGCAAGAGCTTCAAACTCATTGTTATCATAATCAGGCACAACTATTTCAATATCGCTGAATTTCATTTCAACGATTAGTCTTTTCAATTCCTCAAGGCGATAATTAAATTCGCTTTCGGGAGAAATATTTGGGTTATAAAAGAACAATGTGATATTAAAATGCTCGTACAAATATTCAAGCACGGCACTGGAACACGGAGCACAACAAGCGTGGAGCAAAAGAGCGGGTTTTATATTTTGTTTTTCGTTTTTCTCGATTATTTCATCGAGCATTTTTTGATAATTTATTTTCATTTTATACACCTAAAATATTTCTCAAAGGAATCCAAAGAACAACAATGATAAGAATTGTGATATCAAGTACCTGATAAGGTGGTTTATAGTTGAATTTACCGTTTTTAATATAGCTTATAGAAGAGTTCATATATACCCAAAAAATATAGAAAATTTCAATAGGGTAAATGTAATTATATGAAAAAGAACGGAGAATATCAAGCTTTAAAAGACTTTCAAGGGCATGAGTGTTTCCGCAACCTGCACATTTCATGCCGGTAATTTCAAAAACAGGGCATTTAAAACCGATTCCGGTGAAGCGATAAATCAGATATACAGAAAAAACACCAAAAGCAGCAAGAAAAGTAAATGTAACAAGGTTAATAACACGTTTTTTTGTTGGTTTATCCATTGCCACACCGCCTTTTATGCATAATACAATAATAATATAACAGAAATGTAATAAATGCAAGGCGATAAGATTACCATTTAAATGCTTGTTTGCCATTTTTGCACAAATATATGATTTTTTTCCATTTGAAATTGTAGAATTTTGTTGAATCGTGAAAATATTTATGATATAATCAAGCCAACTTAAATGAAAGGAGTTGTTTTTATGCAACTTGAAAACAGAAGTGTAGTTAAATGTATTATTTTATCATTTGTAACTTGCGGTATTTATATGATTATTTGGGCAATCAAACTCGCAAGAGATGCAGTTAAAGTAAAAGATGTTAATGATGATGGTCTTTTAGAAATTCTTCTTACTGTTTTTATTCCCTTCGTTGGTTGCTTCCTTGCTGAAAGAAAGCTTAACGAAGGTTGTCAGGCTTGCGGAATAGAGCATAAAGATAATTCAGTTTTATATCTCGTTCTCGGTCTTTTTGGGTTTTCGATTGTCAGCTTTGCGCTAATGCAGAATGACCTTAACAAAATTGCAGATGCAGGTTATGTTTTTGCAGCAGCACCTGCAGGCGCACCGTATGCTCCCCAGGCACCCGTTGCTCCCGCTCAGGAAGTTTCCTTTGAAAACGTAGAAGAAAAAACTGAAGAATAAGCGTTAATTTTTAATCCGTCGGGGGTGTTTCTCGGCGGATTTTTTCTTTTTAAAAAACTTTTTTAAAAAAATAAAAAATTCTCTTGACAATAAAAATCTTTTGTGATATAGTAGTCAAGCATTAAGTTGCTGGTGTAGCTCAGTTGGTAGAGCAGCTGATTTGTAATCAGCAGGTCGGGGGTTCGAGTCCGTCCACCAGCTCCA
>JAZNYZ010000021.1:0-4548 GCA_045594685.1 Acutalibacteraceae bacterium
GGCAGGCATTCTAGATAACGAAGTAAATGAGCATAATTCAAATGCCTTGATGGATATTACATATAACATTCAGTCTGTACCTTGTGATTTTGATCCGCATATGGTACTAGCGAAATTGCATATTGAAGCGCGTAATTGCTACTTATGCAATCATTGTGTCAGAACAGAAGACGTGACATGGTGTAATATTGTTAAAAATGGTTCCACACGGAAAGGCACATTTAAGGTTGAGAAAGGTAAGCAGTGCTCATTTTTTAAATGGCATGATTATCTGAATTACTTATATGACTCATATTCCGCAGATATTCTTGAAGGTAAAGATTTTAAAATCTGGGTCAACAAATAACAATGAAAAAGCCAACCTACCATTGCAGTAAGTTGGCTTCTTAGTTTTAGAACATTCCCTTAGGTAAAAAGTAAGTCTTTAAGACATTGTAAGGGATAGCTTTGTAGGTGTTCTCTGTAACAATCGTTTCCTTTACATCATCGAGAATGTAGGTGACAGGTCTGTTCAATTCCTCGAAAATTGACATCCTCTTTGGCTTGCTTGCCTGCTTCTTTCTTTTCTTTAATTTATTGCTATCCATAATTCAAAAATTTTTGAGTAAAACATATATACCACATTATATGAAGCATTTGAGGTCTCTCAAAATGGAATTGAGGAAAGATCGGATGGCGAAGATCAGGTGCTTCAAATCATTTGATTTGGCACATATAGTGCATCACCATCATAAAGTTATCACAACGAAATATTGCTTGGTAACAACAGAATAGTTATTTTTGCAACAGACGTACATTAAAACACTTTGATTATGGCAACTTATACAATTACAGTGAATGAAAGAACCAAGGCTGGAAGGAGTCTTGTAGAGTACCTGCGTAGTCTTGGTGTTATCAATGATGCTAATGACACCACACTCAATGCTATTGAGGAACTGAAGAATGGCAAGGTAACAAGATGTAAATCATTCGAGGATTACCTCGCAAGTGTCAAGTGATATGAGAGAGATCATATTTACGCATCAGTTCAAGAAAGATCTGAAACTTGCAAGAAAAAGAAATCTTCCCGAGGACAAACTCAATGAGGTGGTTTTCAATCTTGCCAATGACATTCCTCTACCAGATGAAAGAAAAGACCATAGTCTTACAGGCAAACTTGCAGGATTCAGAGAATGTCATATTCAACCTGATTGGCTCCTGATATATAGCAAGGAAGATGAGGGAGAACTCCATATTCTTAATTTAGTAAGAACGGGGACTCACTCTGATTTATTTAAGAAATAGACAATTTTGCGGTAGCGGACATAATGCTGCCACCTTATAGATTTACAGTTCTTTCATTTATTGACAAGAAGTGAACATTCTGATATAAGGCAGTGACTTACAAGACTTTAATGGCTTATAAGATAAATGCTGATATTCAGATCTGAGCGAGTGACCTACACTATGGGCCGTATGCACTCTGACGCTCAGTTCGCTGGTTCTTCATCAGTTAAGCCCTGCGGGCTTTTCCTCCTTCACACCTCGGCAGAACAAATGAATTTGCTCTGCTTTCGGTTTGTCGTCGGTTCCGGCACACGTTGAGATGATGGGATTCCTCGGCATCGGTAACAACCCGATGGTTGGTGCAACTGTTGCTATCGCTGTGGATATCGCAGGTGCATTGAGCAAGTAATTTATTGTAACTCAATAGATTTACAGAGAGCCGTTCAAATGAGCGGCTCTCTTTTTTGTTGCTATCAAATGTCATCCTGAACGCATGCGAAGGATCTCATATAGCTCGTTTAAGAGACTTCGGAACTCAATAAGGCTATTTGCACACATAAGGACTCCGGAAGCCACAAACGGGCTTATATTAACCTTTATGAAATGTTTCGTGCGACCAAATAGCGACCACTTTTCGGGTGGTCGCAGATTTTATCAGATATATTGCTGTCAATCCATATTATCATGTTTTATTCCTAGCGTACTAGTCCTATAATTTACTTTTTTCAGACACAAATATTAAAAAGGAACACTCTCCATATGAGCAGGAAGTTGCATATCTTCTAAGAGAGGAGAAGATTTAAAAGCATCAAATCCAAGAATAGCATATTTTTTTCTAGTGATTTACCACCTACCCATAATTTTGTTTATACATATAAACATTTTAGCCATACTAGAATTCGAGTCAGAAATTTCATAACTTTCAAAATCGAAAATATATCAACAGTAAACTTTACACAATCTCTACAAACTGTTATCTCAACATAATAAATCCTTGATTTTTTAAACTTTCTTTTTAAACATACTTTATGATTTTTCATAAAATATTAGGGTCTTGCAGTTGTCCGCTGCAGTAAAAGAGAATACCTCTCGTTTATCGGCTTGCAAGCCCGGGTCTACTAAACAGTTTCAATTTACTGCACATCTTTACCGTCTTTTGACGATGCAAAGATGCGATACAAGTAAAGGCGATGCAAGAGATTCTTATTTATGCTCATTAAATCTCATCAAATCTCATTTTAGTTCTCATTTTCTACAAAAAAAGTGCAATCCAAATGGACTACACTCTCATCAAAAAAAAGGATGCTTGTACAGCATCCTTAATATTAGGCAATAGGCTTTACAATTTCTATTCTCATTCCCAAAGCCTCAATAATACGATAGAACATACTTGCTCCAGGTTCAATAACACCTTTCTCAACTTTAGAAATGTAGGACTTGTCTGTTCCCACTCTTTTTGCCAAAGCCTCTTGGGTTATCTTCTCTTGCTTGCGAGCATCGTGAATGAGTTGCCCTACACAATACGCATAAGCCTCTTTTCTAAAACTCTCTCTTTCGGGTGTACCCACAGCACCGTATAGGCTGTCAAGCACCTCATCCATACTGTTTACATTAGGGTTTGCTTTCATAATACTCATCTTTTAATTTTAATGCTTTTTCTATCTCATTGTTCGGTGTCTTTTGCGTTTTCTTTTGAAAACCATTGAACAGCATCACAATGTTACCCTCATCAAAAATAAAGAATGCCCGATAAATGTTTCCGTTGTGACTTGCCCTCAATTCATAGACACCCTCCCGGATATGCTTCACAAAGTTTTGATTCACTCGTTCCTGTGTCTTTATCATATCAAGAACATAGGCAACCTTTCTCTTTGCTCCAGTCTCTAATGATGTAAAGAAATCAATAAAGTATGTCTTATAGTACAATATCTTTCTTTCCTCTTTCATAGTGCAAATGTAATAGTTGTTGCAATATCTTACAACTTTTATGATAATATTTTTTGATATTCTTTTTTTGCTACATTTATTTTTTCTTTTCTTCCCTTCGGCAACTCCTTGTAACTTGTTAATGATTTAGCAAATGTTGGATATTTCGCCAAATGAAAATGTTTAGATAATTCTGTATGCAGGGTTGCAAGGTTGCCGCTTGTGGTTAATAAATATCCATAATAGTTATCTTCGCATTCTAAAGCAATTATTACTGCTGATAGTTCTATTAGTATACCAACCCCCTTTTTCCCTTTACATTGCTCTAAGAATTTGTCATAGAGAGCCTCATTCCCTTTGAATAACTTCAACAGATATGCATCGCGGTTAATCGTTTCTATAACTTCTGTTTGTAATTGCAAGTATGTATTTCTTACCCATTCAAGATATTCTTTCGCCTCCTGTTTTATCCCCAAAGGTCTGTCATACTCCTCAAAAATATCAGTTGCGTATGTTCGATTGATAAGCAGTTTTTCATATTCAATATGATATTTTGCAAATTCAGATTTAAACCCATCAATATTTTTTATAGACTTTAAATAATAATTATAGTCATCAAGATTAAGTTCTCTATAAGCCTCATAACAAATGTCAAAATAGATCTGCCTACATTCTGCTAAACTATACTCATTATTTCTCCATTCATATCTACTACGGCCACGCTCATCAATCCGTTTAGTGTAAAAGAAATAAGCACAAGCACCCCAAGCAACTTTCAAACAAGTGTAATTATAATCAATCTCCTTATTATCATGTTTTAAGATACTGCTGTTTTCGTTTATAATTTCAAGCCAACTATGATGTTCTTTTACGATATCCTTTTGCACTCTACAAAAAGATGGTATTGAATTATAACAATAAGCACAGCAATCTCGCAAGTTTAGTCTTAAATTAAAATCTTTTACATAAAAATGCTCTACCCAGACCTCATCAACCACAAAGCCCCATTCATTCTTATATTCTTTGTGAACAAAAAACTCACTCTCATTCTTATAAAAAATCTTACCCATAAAGTTGTTGCATTTACTTACTTCCGCATTAGATTAAGCTATAACAACAAAGTTATTAATTACTTGATGCAACTAAAACTTTTATTCCGTTTTTTATCAACGAAATTATAATTAATTATTTTATTCCAATCTCTTATTCTTTTTCGGGTAGGATATAACAGTTTGGGAAAATACGACAAGGATATAAAGTAATCTATCCATGGAGCCACAATCAAGTTGTAAGACTTCGCTTACTACAAAAACATATAGCAGAGTGTTACAAGCATATAAAACCTATTGGAGTAAA
>JAZNYZ010000022.1:0-74461 GCA_045594685.1 Acutalibacteraceae bacterium
TCAAGTCCCGTCTCTCGCACCAAATAACCACTGAAACTTCGGTTTCGGTGGTTATTTTTTTAATATAGTTTGGCAAGAAGTAATAGCACCTGAGTGACGATGAATACATTTTAACAGATGTTACGGGGGTGTTATTTTTGAAAAAGAATCTGAGGAATCTGCAGATAATCGGTTGTATTTTCACGGGTATCGGCGGTGTACTGCTTCATTTCCTTTACGACCTGACAGGTAAATGCACAATCGTCGCCCTTTTCTCTGCAGTTAACGAATCAATATGGGAGCATATGAAAATTCTGTTTTTCCCTATGTTTGTATTTGCACTTATTGAATACAGTCTTATAGGTAAAAATCATAAAAGCTTCCCGTGCACAAAGCTCATCGGTATCCTGACAGGGTTGTTGCTGATTCCTGTTATTTACTATACCTATACAGGAATACTCGGTGTAAACGCCGATTGGTTCAATATTACTATTTTCTTTATTGCAGCAGGTGTATCATATTCTATTGAAGCTCTGCTTTTTAAACAAACCTTTATTTCCTGCAAATCTCCCTGCACTGCATTTATTATTCTGTGCCTGATTGGATTAACATTTATGGTTTTCACCTTTGTTCAACCGAAAATCCCTCTGTTCCACGACCCAGTAACGCTGACTTACGGCATATAAAAAACTGCAATCCATTTTGGATTGCAGTTTTCTTTTAAATCATCACATAAACAAATTTATAAGTCCGATAAGGAACTTCCAGAACCCCTCATAAATCACATCGTAGATGCTTCTCAACAACGGAGTATCTTTAAAATACAAAGCGTTTAAAACATCTTCCAGACCTAAAAAACCGTCTGCAAGTGCGTTTTCACCTAAGAAAAAAGTTATGATATCGTTTAAAAAATCCATTTATTAACCCCCCTTACCAGATGTGATTCCAGAGAACTCTTTTAAGAAGAATTCCGATAAATGAACGTCCGATAGTCGCATCAAATACATTTGCAAATGCACGGAAAATCATTGCCGTGTCAAATGTTTTATAAACAGTTGATTCATATTCCACGCCCTCAGCCATTGTTACAAAAGGCTGTGAATAAAGGATTCCGCCGGGTCCTGTAATCTGAAAACGGACATAGCAGCCAAGCTCATCCCTGTAATCATCAAGGTCGATTGATGTAAGGTCCTTGCCTTCTGCGATAATCTTACCCTCAGATATCCACTGAACATTGTCAAATTCACTGCCTGTGAATGAGATTGTGTCTTCTTCATTGTCAACGTCAACTCTTGCAACAGCAGGTGGCAGATTGCCTGTGCCGTTGAATTCGTCACCGAGGTACAGAGTATCAACTCTGCCCACATTGAACCAGGCACCGCTCCACATACATTCCTCGTATGCTTCCATTGTCAACTCAGGCATAAGCATCATTGTAAATGCCCAGTCGTTATCGTCACCCTTCTGATGTGAATCTGAGAAGGCAATACCGGGTACGTTTCTGCCTTTAGGAACGGTAAGTTTAAGAACCTGGTCCCAGATAACAGAATCGTATCTTGTACTGTTAACGTCAAAGGCAACGCAGGAATCATATTGAAGGAAAATGTTTGCAAACTTATTTGCATAGAAGGGCTCATAGGCACGCCATTCGTCCTCAACCCATCTGCCTACATATTCACCTGTGTGGTCGAGGAAGCAGTAGCCGCCCTCTTTATCACAGTTTTTGACAACTGTTTCAAAATCTCCGTACAGACCCATTCTTGCTCTGCCGAATTCACTGTTAAAGGTGTTGATGTGGCAGTCATTTATAGGTGTTGCACCGTTAGCCTCGCAACCGCCTGTAACTTCCATCATACCGCCAAGCTCGTAACCCAGTTGTTTCTCCAGCTCTTCACGTGCTTCACTCTTGTATGTACCTGCAATAATCTGTTCTCTTTCTTCATCCGTCAGAACAATAGGGTCGCGCATACCTGTTCTTTCAAACTTGAAAAGACGGTAAAGCGGTACCATATCAGGCACTTCGTTCCATTGTTTGCCGAGAACAGCGTGGTCTGTGATTGCAAGAATCTGGAAGCCAAGGTCATAGTGACTCTTTACACTCTCTTCAATAGACTGTCCGCCGTCACTTGCATCTGTGTGAGAATGAAGTGATGCTTTGTACTGCTTCCAATTGTCCCAGTCAACTCCGTCATAGGGACTTGTGATATTATAATCAAGCTCTTCCGTGCCTTCTTCACCTGCAAATGCGGTAACACCAACAGACATCAGCATAACCAGGCACAATAACACTGCAATAGTTTTCTTAACAAGCTTTTTCATAACAGTGACTCCTTTCATCATAACATCAGTCCCGGGAAGAACTGACTGAGCCATACAACAACGTCATAAAGAAAATAATCAATTGATGAAATAAGATCGCGTAAAAATACATTGAAATCCATAGAAAAAACTCCTTCTTTCTTTTCTTTATAACAAAATAATAAACATATTCACTAAAAATGTCAAGTATTATTGAAAACTTTTGGCAAAATCACCTCAATAAAAGTTACCTTGCTCTTTTTTGACACTCGTGGTATAATATGAGTGTTATAACCTTTCCCGAAAGGATTTCTGTTATGAAAAAAGAAACTTCTTTAGTTTTTACAGGTGACATCGGCTTTGACAGATATATGTACGGCAAATGGGACGACGAGGAGCTTTTGTCCGATGAGATTCTCAGCTTTCTTCACAGTGCCGACCACGTTGTTGCTAACGTGGAGGGACCTGTTGCACCTGTTGAAACAAACACGACAAAAGACGGAGTTCAGCAGTTGCTCCACACCATCGACCCTGAGGCGGTAAAGGTTCTCAGAAAAATGGGCGCTGACATCTGGAATATCTGCAACAACCACATTATGGATGCAGGTGAATACGGCATCAGAAGCACTCTTGAAATCGCAGAAAAAATGGGAGTGCAGACAATCGGTGCCGGTATGGATATCCGTGAAGCGAGAAAGCCTGTTATTCTGAAGGAAGCCGGCGGAATCGGTATGTTCGGCGTGGGGTATCAGAGAGCCTGCCGCAAAGCCGACGAAAACAAAGCAGGCTGTTACAGCTGGAGTGACCTTGACGAAATTCAGAAAACTATAAACGAAATCAAGAAGCAATGCCGTTGGTGTGTTGTTGTGGCACACGCAGGAGAAGAATTCACCCCTCTCCCCTCACCCTATACAAGGGAAAGATACCGCAAATACCTTGAAATGGGTGCGGATATTGTGGTTTCACACCACCCTCACGTTCCGATGAATTACGAAACCGTCGGCGACAAGGTGATTTTCTATTCACTCGGTAATTTTATTTTTGATACAGATTATCAGCGTTCACAGTTCAACACAGAATTCGGTATCACGGTAAAAATCAACTTTACGGAAGAAAAATTCACCTGGGAAGCTATGGGACTTGAAATTGTCAGAGGCGAAGAGCACGTAGTAAAAGCAGATTTACCGAGAATTTTCGTTGACGTTCAGGAGGAGGATTTCAGACTTCTTTCTCCCCTGTCAGCAAAAATGCACATCAACGCTACAAAAAGGCAGATGACATACCTGAACCCTGCACGCTTCAAGGACGCCACTGAAGAAGAATGGGCAGAGCATTTCCGTGAGCCTTTAAGAACAGGCAGAGTACCGGGTGAAACACTTGACTTCTTTATCCTTGTACCCCTTGCAGAAGAAGCAGAAAAGGGAGAATGGAAAAAGAGTAAGCTGGAAGATGTGAAAAATTATATTCTCGAACAGATGTAGGTGAGAATATGGAAACAATAAAATTCCTCGCTGAAATTTCCCGTGAATTTTTTAAGATTCATAAGGTACACAGATACAGAATGAAAAAGGTTTCAGAAATGTCTGATAAGGACGTAATAACTTTCTGCCACCATTTCGTTGAAGATAACAGATTGAACGATGAGTGGTATAATTTCCGCGAAGAAAAAGAAGCAGAATATTCAAAATAAACTATAATTCATACTCATATCATAATGTAGGGGCGGCAATCTGCCGCCCGTTTGATTTTTTCAGAAACTTTACGGGCGGATGATATCCGCCCCTACGATGTTAAAATCGGTTAAATAAAAAATTTCCCGCTTCCTTTTTAAGGAAACGGGAGAGATTTTTACTGTGCGTATGCCGCTACTGTGAGCATATATTCACCGATCTGTGCGCCGAATTCAGGTGCACCGTCCATAATGAGCTTGCCTTTCTTTGTAGATTCAAGCATATCGTCTGTTGAAAGAAGAATACCCAGTGCGCTGTCAAGAGTGTCAAAACGCATTGTGAAGAAGGGCATTGCTCTTTTATAAACACCTCTGCCTGAACGTGATTTACCTGCCTTGATACGAAGGTAAGCCGAAACCTCAGGGTGTCCGTCAACTGCCCAGGCATAAACTCTGTCAGGGCTTTTACTCGTCCAGTCGTGGATAGCCTCGTGACCCTGTTTGTTAAGCTGGCTGATACCTGCTGAAAGAAGATAGAAGAAGCATTTTACCATAAGAACCTTGTCTTCTTCCTTATCAGGTGCTGCCTTTGCAGTAAGAAGTGATGACATTTTGAGAAGTGTCATAAGAAGTGCCAAAAAGACTTTTGTCTTTTTGAGAGCACCTTTCATCTTAGGAAGTGTAGCAGGACCGATTTTGCCTTTGAAGAAGCCGTTCATTGCCTCAAGAGTTTTAAACTCAAGGTCAACATCGGGGTTTTCGTGAACCTGGTCATTTTTAACCGTCCATTCACCGTCAACTACTTCAAAATATGTTGCAACCTTTCCGCCCTCTGAGTTGGGGTCAAGGGCACTCACCTGAAAAACAGCGTTCATACCCTCGAACTTTTTAGCAAGGTTCGGCACATCATTCGCAATAACTTTTACAAGAGGCAAAACTGCATTAAGAAATATTTTGTTGGTCAATACGACTTCGCTTGCCATAATAAATCATTCCTTTCTGTGAGAGTGAGAAGCAAATTAAACTTCGTCGTCCCAGTTATCGTCCTCTTCAAAGTCTTTGTTCATAGCTTCACGTACTGCATTGATAATGCCGTTACAGTCAATGCCGAGGTTTGACATAATATCTTCGTGAAGTCCGATAGGTGCAAATTCGTCCTGAATACCAAGACGTGTGAATGCGCAGCCCTTACCTGCTTCAGCCATAACCTCTGCAACTGCTGAGCCGAGACCGCCGATAACGTTATGGTCTTCAACAGTGATAATACGGCGTGTATCCTGAACAGCTTTAAGGATTGCTTCTTTGTCGATAGGCTTGATTGTGTGCATATCAAGAACGCGAACCTTAAGTCCGTCTGCTTTCTCAAGGAATTCAGCAGCCTGGAAAGCCTGGAATACACAAGAACCGCAAGCGATAATTGTAATATCTGAGCCTTCGTGAACTTCAACTGCTTTACCTACTTCGAAGCCGTAGTTAGCATCTTTATAAAGAACACGGTCAAAACCACGGTTAATTCTGATATAGAAAGGACCGGGTGTGTTATAAGCTGCCATAACTGCATTGTAGGTTTCATAACCGTCAGCGGGGCAGATAACTGTAAGGTTAGGAATAGAACGGGTCAATGCAAGGTCACAGATAGCATGGTGAGTTGAGCCAGCCTGACCAAATGATGTACCTGAATGAGTTGCAATAACTTTTGCATTGATATTCTGGTAGCAAAGGTCTGTGTGGAGCTGGTCTGCGGAACGGAAGGATGCAAACTGAGAGAAGGTTGAAAGGAAGGGAACAAGACCTGCCTTAGCCATACCTGCAGCAACACCGAACATATTCTGTTCTGCAATACCTACGTTAAAGAAACGGTCGGGGAATTTCTTCTGGAAATCACCTATTTTTGTTGATTTTGCAAGGTCAGCAGTAAGAGCAACAACCTCAGGATGTGCTTCTGCCAACTCAACGAGAGCCTGACCGTAAATTTCGGCTGTGGAGAGAGATGTTGATTGCTCAGCTGTGTAACTTAATCCGCCTGCCATAATTATTCAGCCTCCTTTTCTGCACGTGCAACACGTTTCTGATAAGTTTCTTCAAGAGATTTTTTACCCTTTTCGTATTTTTCATCATCAAATGCACCGTAGTGCCATCTGAAATCGCCTTCAATAAAGTCGATACCGCAGCCCTTAACTGTATCGCAAAGAATAAGAACGGGTTTATCGGTTTCGTTTTCATAAGCAAAGTCAATAGCTTCGCAAAGCTCTTTAATGTTGTTACCGTCAATTTTCTTAACGATAAAGCCGAATGCTTCCCATTTGTCTGCAAGGGGCTCAAGAGCCATAACATCCTCTGTGTTACCGTCAATCATATTGTGGTTGCGGTCAACAAAGGTGATAAGGTTTGTAAGCTTAAAGTGAGCTGCACTCATTGCTGCTTCCCAGTTGGAGCCTTCGTCAAGCTCGCCATCACCGAGAACAACGAATGTTTTATAGTCTTTTTTGAGGAGTCTTGCTGCAAGAGCAGTACCAACACCGATAGAAAGACCATGACCGAGAGAGCCTGTTGAAGCGTCAACACCTACAACCTTGTTTGAGTCAAGGTGCATACCCATTTTTGAACCTGAAAGGTTAAATGTTTTAAGCATTTCTTTGTCGTTGAAGCCAAGGTCGCAAAGAACAGGTGCATAAGCAATACCTGCATGACCTTTACTGAGAATAAATCTGTCGCGGTCTTCCCAGTTGGGATCTTCAACCTTAATGTGCATATATTTGTGGTAGCACACTGTCATAATGTCCATAACACTCATACCGCCGCCGATATGACCTGAGCCTGCCCAGTAGGTTGTATCAAGGCAGAGGTTACGGAGCTCGTTTGCTTTCTTTTCAAGAGCAAGCCACTCCTGTTTTGAAAGAGCCATTATAAATTCCTCCTATAATATAAAATTGCCGAAAACTCGGTATTGTTTTTTTATTATCCTAATTCGGGATGATTTTTCTTAACTGCTTTAAATGCATCCTCTGCAATTTCAATTGAGAGGTTAATATCCTCGTGAGTAAGGGATGCGTTAATGAAGTGGTTGTGGTGAGATGTAATAAACAAACCACGGTTTACGCATTCTGCAACCCAATCCTGATGGAGAAGAAGAGAATCATCGTTTGCAATTCTTAAGTAGAAGAGAGCGGGTGCACCTGAAACAACAAGGTCAAAGCCATGCTCTGCACCGGCTTTTTTGAAGCCCTCTGTAAGCTCTCTGCCCATAGCATCAAAAAGCTTGGGCGCATCTAACTTTTTGAGCTTGTTGATTGTTGCAATACAAGCAGCAAATGGAACTGCACTCATCCAATAAGAGCCTGTGTATGAAAGGCTTGATGCGGCATTTTTAAGGAATTCTTTACCGCAGAAGGCAGACATATTATAGCCGTTTGCAAGAGCTTTACAGAAGCAGATAATATCAGCTTCAAAGCCGAAGAAATGGTCACTGCCTGCAAGGTCAAGACGGAAACCGCAACGAACATCGTCAACGATAAGAACGATTTCATTTTTTGTGCAAAGCTCTCGAACCTCTTTCCAGAAGCCATCAATGGGGAAGGAGTTATCGTTAAAGTTGCCGTGGTTATAGGGCTGAGCAATTACTGCAGCAATTTCGCCTTCATTTTCTGCAAGAAGCCTCTTGAAGTTTTCAATATCATCCCAAGGGGTGTAGAGGTTGTTAGCAACATCCTCGGGAGTAACACCGGGATAGTCAATTTTCTGGACCATGGGAGAAACACCATGATAGAAACCATTGAAGAAAATAAGTTTCTTTCTATGTGTATGTGCACGAGCGGTAAGAATTGCGCCTTGAGTAGCGTCGTTACCGTTCTTTGCAAAGAATGCCCAGTCAGCAGTGTTAACTGTGTCAACAAGAAGCTCTGCACATTCAACCATAATTTTATCGGGAGATGTTACGCAGTTACCTTTTTTTATTTGCTCGATAACTGCTGCATCAACATCCTCGTCGCCATAGCCGAGAACATTGGGGCCGTAAGCACACATATAGTCAATATATTTGTTTCCGTCAACATCCCAGAAATATGAGCCTTTTGCTTTTTCTGAAAAACGGGGCCATCTGTTAACGGGGATAAACTGACCCTCTGCAGGACCTAAGTGTCCGTAAACACCGGAGGGGATTACTTCGGCAGCACGAGCATACCATTCATCTGATTTTGTTGTTTTATATAATGGGAATTTTTTACTCATTTTGCTACCTCCTTATGCAAGATATAATGCAACTCTGTCAAGAATGCGGTTAATGTTATCAAGCATGCTGACAAGACCGTGCATTTCAATTTTACCTGTACCGATGCAGGTAAGAGCGTTAACATTTCCGTCAAAAAGAGCACGGGCAGTTTCGATTGACTCGAAAATCATAGCCGCACGATATTTTTCGGGAGCCTTTTTGAGGGTTACAAGACGGTGCTCTTTGCAAACAAGTTCAACAGCAGGACCGTTTTTAATACCGATGAGAACACTGCCGTCTGCTATATGTTTTGCACTGAATTTACCGATTTCATCATTGTTACCAATCTGAGCAATAGCAACACCGATTGTGTAAAGCATAAGCATTGTGCTTCTTTCAAAGAAAACGGGGTCTTTGAGGTCTTCTTCACTCGCTCTCATATATTTAGAAAGTAAATCTGTGAGCGCGGTGAATTCTTTGAGAAGGAATTTGATGTGAGTAAAGCCTTTTGAAGGAATGGGCGTTACTGTGCCATCAATAAGACCATTGAATTTTTCACAGCTTGAGAAGGGGAGCTTAACATCACAGTTACTGCAACCCTGCTCCATACGGCATTTGCCGTTTTTGAAATAAAGAGTAGCCGCAGGACCATCCTTAACCTCTAAACCGATGGAAATGGGCTTTTTGCCCTGCAGAAGCTCTGATGCTTCGGGAACGATTTCGCAAAGGTTTTCCAAAGTACCGAGAACCGCATACATATTTATGTAGGCAAGTGTTTTTGAATCCATTAAATTTTGCAAAGCGATTGCCTCCTTTTTAAAAATAGAATTCAGTCCATTATATTTTAGCAGAGGTTTCGGGCAAAGTCAACAAATACTGAAAAATAATTAAAGTATAATATGTTGAAAAAATACACAAAAGGTGTGCTTTATTTCCAAAACAGAAAAAACAAGCAGTTTTTACAAAAATCTTATAGAAAGTTCATAAAAACCTGCCTTTTATTTTGTATAGTTTAAATGTAAGGCGTTCTTGACATTTATATTTAATAATGTATAATAAAAGTGAACACAAATTCACTTTTGTTATCAAACTCTATTTTAGGAGGTGTCTTTATGGACACAAGATTCGCTATTAATGAGTATCATGACGCTGCAGCGGTAACAAAACAGCTTGACGAGCTCATTAAGAAACCAATTTATACTATTAAACCCGATGTTCTCAAACAGTACGAAGAAGAGTACTATGGCAAAAAATGCGCAAAGAGTAAGGCAATGATTGAAGAGGCAAAGCAGGTTATTCCCGGCGGCGTTCAGCATAACCTTGCATTTAACTATCCCTTCCCCCTTGTTTTCACAAAGGCAGACGGTATGATGCTCTATGACATTGACGGCAACGAGTATTTCGACTTCCTTCAGGCAGGTGGCCCCACAGTTCTCGGTTCTAACCCCAAGGTTGTTAGAGATCAGGTTATCGACCTTCTTAATACTTGCGGACCTTCAACAGGTCTTTTCCACGAGTTTGAATACAAGCTTGCAAAAAAAATCTGCGACAGCGTTGAAACCTGCGATATGTTCCGTATGCTCGGTTCAGGTACAGAAGCATGTATGGCAGCTATCCGTGTTGCAAGACTTGCTACAAAGAATAAAAATATCGTAAAAATGGGTGGCGCTTACCACGGTTGGTCTGACCAGCTCGGTTACAGTATCCGTGTTCCCGGTTCAAAATTCACTCAGGCACACGGCGTTCCGCTCTACCTTTTCAAGCATACTCAGGAATTCTTCCCCAATGACCTTGATTCTCTTGAAAGAGTTCTTCGTCTCAACCAGTTCCGTGGCGGTACAGCTGCCGTATTTATGGAGCCCATCGGTCCCGAAAGTGGTACAAGACCTCTTGACAAAGACTTCAACAAGGGCGTAGAAAGACTTTGCCGTAAATATGGCGCACTTCTTATCTTCGATGAGGTTGTTACAGGCTTCCGTATCGGTATGGCAGGTGCTCAGGGTTACTTTGGTGTTTCTCCTGACCTTACTATCTTCGGTAAAGTTATCGCAGGTGGTTATCCCGGTGCAGGCGGTATCGGTGGTAAGAAAGAATATATGAAATACCTCGGTGCAGGCCTTGACGCTAGCGGCGAAAAGGTTAAGAAAGCATTTATGGGCGGTACAATGGCTGCAACTCCTCTTTCTTGCGTTGCAGGTTACTATACTCTTGAAGAAATTGACAAACAGAACGCTTGTCAGAAAGCCGGCGAAATGGGTGACAGACTTACAAAGGGTCTTCAGGAACTCATCAAGAAATATAATCTTCCCTTCGTTGCATTCAACCAGGGCTCAGTTTGCCACATTGATACAGTAGGTACAATGCACTACTCAATCAACTGGTCCAAACCCTGGGAAATTCCAGGTGTTCTTTCCGCAACAAGCGAAAGAAAGAAAGAAATGCAGCACATGGGTGCAGCTTATATGGCAGAAGGTCTTGTTACTCTTGCAGGTAGCCGTCTTTACACTAACGCTCAGTACACACCTGAGCTTATTGACGAAGCTCTCAGAAGATTTGACAGAGTATTTGCAAACGTTGCAGTTAAAGAATAAAAAAGAAGAGCCACGGTTTTTCCGTGGCTTTCTAAAACTCCCGAAAGGAGATATTTATGGATATTTTAGAAGCAAAAGAATTAGTCATTAAAGCCGGTCACGAGCTTTTGGCAGCAGGCCTTATTGTAAGAACCTGGGGTAACATCAGCTGTAGAGTTAACGATAAGCAGTTTGTTATCACTCCCAGCGGTATGGCTTATGATGTTCTTACTCCCGATGATATTGTTCTCGTTAATATTGCAGACCTTTCTTATGAGGGTGATGTTAAACCCTCATCCGAAAAAGGTATTCACGCATCCTGCTACGAGCTTCGCCCCAACATCAATTTCGTTATTCATACTCATCAGAAGAATGCTTCCGTTGTAAGCACTCTCGGTCTCGATATTAACAATATTGACGGCGAAGATGCAGAAATTCTCGGTACAGATGTACCTTGCGCATCCTATGGTCTTCCCGGTCAGCCCAAGCTTCGTCAGGGCGTTATCGGTGCTTTGGAGCGTTCAACATCTAAAGCAGCTATTATGAAGCATCACGGTGCAGTTTGCCTTGGTGAAAGCTATGAAGATGCTTTCGCAGTTGCAAATGCTCTTGAAAGAGTTTGCGAGAAATTTATTGCCGCTCGTTGCGCAGAGGTTTCAGGCAAAGCAGTTGATACATTCAGCGGTGTTGTTGATTATGTTACCGATGTTTTCAAATCAGGTAACAAATATAAACCTGCAAAGGAATTCGCTCCTTGTGACAGTGAAAGAAAGGGTTCTTGCTTCTTCGTTGGTGAAGAAGGTAAAGAATTCGCTATTATTGATACAAAGAGTGGTGCATGGGTAGGCGGCGGAGAAATACCCGATAGCGCAGATATGCACTGGGCAATTTACAAAAAGAGAGACGATGTTAAATTCATCCGTCACACGAAGAATGAATTCGTTGTTGCAATGTCAAGAAAGGGTAAAACAATGAGACCTCTTCTGGATGACTTTGCTCAGCTTTGCGGTCCTGTTGTTAAATGCGCAACATTTAATCCTGCAAGCACTCTTAAAACAAGCAAAAAGGTTGCAAGAGCTCTTGGCAACAAAAATGCAGTTCTTGTTAAGGACAATGGTGCAGTTTGCGTTGCAGGTAATCAGTACGATGCAGAGGCAGTTGAATTGGTTATGGAAAAAGCCGCAAAAACAGCAGTTGGCGCAGAGCTTTATGCAGATGTTAAGCCCTTAAGCGCGCTTGATTCCAACCTTATGAGAATAATTTATAAATTGAAGTATTCCAAAAAAGCGGGTAAATAAGTAATAAAATAATCCCCTTGATTTTCATTAGAGAAAAATCAAGGGGATTATTTTCATTTTATATGGTTAATAGTGTATACATCGAATAACCGAATCCGCCTAAAAATACAATAATTAAAAGTATTCTCACAGCAAGACCGATTTTTTGTTTTGCAGTTTCTTTACCGAAGCATCTGAAGGTGTTGATGAATAAAAGTGCACCAGCGAGGCAAAGCATTGATAAGAACCAGAAAAGGTATTTGAAAACTGCATCAGTTGTATTGAAAAATCCTACCTGATTAATGCTTTTTGCATAGATGATTTCTGAAACGAGAATAACAACAAAACCAATAACCGCAACAGCTACTAAAATAAGAGGAATTATATTCATTTTAGTTCTGTCTGCTTCAGAAGCACCTGCGGTTTTGAAAACTTTAGAATGCTTTGGAATAAAAAGTCTTTTACACTTTTTATTTTCAAAGCTTATGTATTTTTTAAAAAGCATATCTTTGTGATATACCGCATTTCGTCTTGCGATTAAAACAAAGACAAAAGCAATAAAAAATGCTACATCCATATTTTAAAACTCCTTATTTAACTTCGCTTATTTCATAGAACACAACTGCGTGTGGGTCAAGGTTTGTGTTGATAGTGATTTTTCCGTTTTCAACCTTTACAGTTTCTTCTGTTGGAACAAGCTTTGAGCATTCGGTATATTTATTGTAAAGCTCGTTGAAATAAATATCTCTTGCCTCTTGGTTTTCAAGAGTAACGGGACTATCTATTTGCGGGTCATCGGGTGACCAGTTAAAGCAGTCGTCACCAATATTATAGGTTTTTCTGTCTTCAACCCATTCGTCAAAATAGTTGCAATCATCATCTATTGTATAGGTGGTGATTTTTACTTTTTTGCCGTCAAACTGAGGAGCTTTTATATTAAAGGTAAGATTTACATCGTGCTTATAATCCAAATCGTTTTTAAAGTTGTAAGCCATAATGTGAAGAGTGTTTGTTTCCTCATTGAATGCAGAAACTGCATCAATTTCGCCACCGATAATTCTACCTTCTTCGGTGTTATCTGTGCGCACAAGCCTTGCACCTGCCATTTTTGCGGCATTTTTAGCAACATGGTAGCTTACTGTGGGGTTACCTTCTAAAAGACCGTTTGAAAGATATGACCAGGCTGAGAAATAATCGATGTCATTGTTGAACATCTGTGCAATAAGGCGGGCATCATAGGCAGCCTGATAGGTGTAACCACATGTACGGCTTAAAAGCTCATCATTATTAGCGCCGCTGTTTACACCACAGAGAATTCTGCCTTCATCAATACCATAAATAAGGTCTGTTAAACCGTTGCTTTCTGCAACGTTTCTTATGTAAGCAATTGTTTCGGGAAGAGTGTAGCCATCGGTATATTTGCCGGGAGTTGAGTCGTAGAAGGAAGCAGAAAGGTATTTAATAGGTGAGCCTGTTTTGCCTGTTTTGTAGTTAGTTCCCTTTGCGCAATGCTCGATAAATATTGCTTCGTCCCACACACCTTCGGTTACTGTCATTGAATGAGCGCCAACAAAAACATTCTCGCCTAAAACATCAACAAGTGCTTGTGCGGTATAGTCATAAAGCTTGCAATAAGCCTCGGCACTTTCTTTTGCAAGGATTTCGTCATCCTCGCTGTCAGAGCCTACAAACCAATCGTAATTTTCATATTCGGTCATAACACCGAAACGCCAGGTAAGAACCTCTTCCTTACCAAATTCCTTAACAAGTGCGTCTGCAATTGCTTTTATGTAGTCATAATATATGTCATAGTCATCGGGCGGATAGCGGTTCATATTAAAGCCCACATCAGTAGCTGCTTTTTCGGAATATTTAAGAGGAACGCTGCCTAATTTGAGCAATGGTTTACCGCCCAAATCAACAACGCCTCTGCAGTTTTCAATGAGGACTGTGAAATCATAGTCATCAAGAACAGTTCTGTCAAGAGGGTCCTTGAATAAGTCTCTTGTCTCTGTACCGCCTGAGCACTGCATAAACTGAACGTATTCAACGAAATCAAAAATATTATTTTCTTCGTTTTTTGTTGCATTTACAAAGGGGTTACCCTCTATAGACCAAACGTTGACATTACTTACAGGATTTGAAAGGGTTGTTCCTGTCGTAGAAGCATCTACGCTGAAGGTGAATTGGTTGTCGCCACCGGAAATAATACCACCAATAATTCCAAAAAAGCTAAGAATTAATGGTATGAGAAGACTTAAAAATTTTACTAGAGCGGATGGCATGATGAAAAATCCTCCTATTACTTATTCTTCAATAGCAGCTTTCTTTGTATTGATTTTATAAAGAATTTCGGAATCAAATTTCTTTGTTCTGTCATATCTGAAAATACCGTTTAATTCTTGTTCAACATCAGTAAGCTGGGTATAGCAGAAGCCTATCATTTTTGGGCAGTCAATTAAAGCGGTTGTAAGTCCGTCATAACGGGCATAGAATTCCTCAAGGCTTGTTGCGGCGTTGCCGTAGCCCCAGGCTTTTTTACTGTCATTTTCTTCAAATTCTTTAAGCTCAACTCTTATTCCGCCGTATTCGCTCATAAACACGGGCTCGCCCTTCCAGGTCTGTTTATGACTCTGATGGTCGAAGAGGATATTTTTATTTGTAAGGTCTTCATAATGACCTCTGAAAAGCTCGCAATCCTGGTCGTAATCGTGGACATCAAAAATATCTGTCTCAACGTGGAAGTTACCACTGGTGTCGATACAAGGACGGGTTTTGTCCAGATTTTTAACAGTTCTGTAGACGATTCTTAAAATATCATCGTCCTGCTTTCTTCCGTTAATATCCCAGGTTTCATTATATGGACACCAACCGATAAGTGCGGGATGGTTGAAATCTCTTTCGATTTCCTCTTCAATTTCAAGAAGGAAATATCTTAATGACTCAAAATTAGTGTGATCTGCACCCCAGTTACCGTGCTCACCCCAAACGATATAGCCTAATTCATCACAATAGTGGAGGAAGAGGGGTTCAAAGATTTTCTGATGAAGTCTTGCACCATTGAAGCCAACCTCCATTGAAAGAAGAATATCATTTTTAAGTGCTTCTGCAGAGGGCGCAGTATAAATTCCGTCAGGGTAGAAGCCCTGGTCAAGAACAAGCCTTTGGAAAACGGGCTTACCGTTAATGTTAATTGCTTTATCGGTAAGCTTAACCTCACGAAGACCGAAGTAGCTTGAAACCTCGTCGCCGCCAAAAGAAAGGTTAAGGGCATAAAGACCGCCCTTGCCAACTTCCCAAAGGTGCTTTTCGGAAAGGCTAAGAGTGAGTGTTGCAGTCTGACCGAGAGCGTTGGTTGAAGCAGAGCCAACCTCTTTTTCGTCCCAGAAAGCTTTTGCTTTGAATGTACCATTACCAACTAACTCTGCATGAATTGTGAGAGTGCCGTCTGTAATGTTGGGGTAGTATTTTACTGATTTAATATAGTTTTCGGGGCAGAATTCCATATAAACTGTCTGCCAGATACCTGTTGTTCTTGTGTAGTCGCAGTCGTGGGAATAAACAAGCTCACTCTGTTTACCGCGTGCCTGAAGAGGTGAACGGGTATCGTCCTGAGCGCATACTGTAATTATGTTTTCACCTACCTTTAAGAATTTTGTTGCATCAATTCTGAAAGAGGTGTAACCACCGAAATGCTCGCCTGCAAGCTCTCCGTTAACATAAACAGTTGCATGAAAATCGACTGCACCGAAAACGATGAAAGCTTTTCCTTTTAACTGTTCTTCCGTAATTTCAACAGTTCTTTTGTACCAAACTGCAGCCATAAAATCCTTATAACCAATGCCTGAAAGCTCACTTTCGGGGCAGAAAGGAACATTGATTTTCTTTGAAAACTGAGCATCAACATCGAAAAGCTGTCTTTCCTTACCGCTGTCGCCAAAGTCAAATTCAAAATCCCATTGACCGTTGAGGATTATATAATCTTTTCTTTTAAAATTCGGATTTGGATGTTCGTTTCTTGGTATCATTAAGAATTCTCCTTATTTCTTTAAGTATATCAGAAGTACCGCAATATCGGCAGGGGAAACACCGCTTATTCGGGATGCCTGACCGATAGTTTCGGGTTTGATTTTCTTTAATTTTTCTCTTGCCTCAAGGCGAAGATTCTGAACATCATCATAATTGATGTCCTCGGGAATCTTTTTAACCTCAAGCCTTTTTTGCTCTTCAACCTGAGCTAACTGGCGTTTAATGTAGCCTGCATATTTAAGGTTGATTTCAACCTGCTCAAAAACCTCGCGAGGCAGGTCGGGTCGCTTTTTGTCAAAAGGTGTAAGTAGCTTATATGAAAGCTGAGGTCTTTTTATAAGCTCTGAAAGTCTGCAGCCTGTAACAGTCGGTGCAGTTCCTGCCTCTTCAAGAACTTTTGAAAGCTCCTCTGAGGGTGGAATTGTTATTTTTGAAACTCTTTCGGTTTCTCTTTCAATAAGCCTTTTCTTTTCCTGAAGCTTGTCGTATCTTTCTTGACTTATAAGACCAATTTCGTAACCCATTTCAGTAAGTCTTAAATCTGCATTGTCCTCGCGGAGAATAAGTCGGTATTCACTTCTTGAGGTCATCATTCTGTATGGGTCACGGCAACCCTTAGTAACAAGGTCATCAATAAGAGTGCCGATATAAGATGTGCTTCTGTCAAGAGTAAAAGGTTCTTTGCCCTGAACCTTACGGGCAGCATTGATACCTGCAATAAGACCTTGAGCGGCAGCTTCTTCGTAACCGGAAGAACCATTAAACTGACCTGCACCGAAAAGTCCGGAGAGATTTGTAAATTCAAGGGTAGATTTAAGTGCAAGAGGGTCAACACAATCATATTCAATAGCATAAGCAGTGCGCATTACCTTAACATTTTCAAGACCTTTTATGCTCTTGAGGATTTTCAACTGAACATCCTCAGGAAGAGAAGAGGAAAGACCTTGAAGATAAAGCTCTTCTGTCCTGAGTCCGCAGGGCTCAATGAACACCTGATGGCGTCCTTTTTCAGCAAAGCGAACAATTTTATCTTCAATGCTGGGACAGTATCTTGGTCCGACACCCTCTATTTTATGGGAATAAAGAGGGGAACGGTGCAAATTATCAAGAATGACTTGTTTTGTGTCTGCATTTGTATATGTAATGTGGCAAATTGCTTTGTTTTCTAAAACACCCTCAGGGGTTTCAAAGGAGAAGGGTGTGATTTCTTCATCGCCAACCTGCTCTTCGAGACCTTCAAAGTTAACGCTGTTTCTGTTAACTCTCGGGGGAGTACCTGTTTTAAAGCGTCTTAAGGGCAAATCCAATTTCAAAAGAGAGTCGGAAAGCTCGTTTGAGGGAAACATACCGTCAGGACCGCTTTCATAGGAAACATCGCCAACATAGACCACACCTTTAAGGAATGTGCCCGTTGCAATAATAACGCATTTGGCGGTGTATTCTGCCTCAAGCTTAGTTGAGAAAACCCAAAGTCCGTCTTCGTTTTTTGAAAGAGAAACAATTTCGCCTTGCTTTAAATCAAGGTTTTCTTGATTTTCAAGGCAATGCTTCATATATTCCGTATAATCGCGGCGGTCAATCTGTGCTCTTAAGGAATGAACCGCAGGGCCTTTTCCCAAATTGAGAATACGGCTCTGAATTAAGGTTTTATCTGCGGCTTTACCCATTTCACCGCCCAGAGCATCAATTTCACGGACAAGGTGCCCTTTTGATGTTCCGCCGATTGACGGGTTACAAGCCATATTGCCAATCCAGTCAAGGTTTACGGTGAAAATAACAGTATTTGCACCAAGCCTTGCAGAAGCAAGAGCGGCTTCAATACCTGCGTGACCTGCACCGATAACCGCAACATCATAATTTCCTGCAAAATATTTCATAGAGTTTCGCCTTACTTAATAAACTTAATATGACCGTCTTCTCTTTCCTTGAGAGGCGGTTTTTCGTTTGGGTAGCCTAAAGACATACCTAAAATAAAATGCCAATCCTGAGGGATATCAATTATCTCTTTCCATTTGCGAGCACCCTCTTCATCATCAAAAAGTGCACCAAGAGAAGCGATCATACAAGACCCGAGACCTAAGGAGTGTGCCGCAAGAGCAATATTTTCTGCCATAAGTCCACCGGACATACCGTCTTTTGATGGCGCAACTATGAAAATGAACACAGGAGCATTGTGGTAAACAGGGCGAAGATTCCAGCCTGTGTAAGCAGGTGTGTCCCATCCCACAATATCTTTAAAATCCTTGTTCATTTCTTCAAGTCTTTCCTTATTTGTCAAAACTCGCAAATGGCAAGGCTGAGAGTTTCTTCCGCTTGGGGCACGAATTGCCGCATCAAGCACAACCTGAAGAAGCTCTTCGGGAACCTGTTTTTCTGTATATTCACGAATTGTTTGCCGTGACATAATATTTTCAATTACGGGATTCATTTTTTATCCCCCTTTTCTTTTGCAATAAGAGAATAATAGCCGTCAGCAAGAGAATTATCTATTTTAGTTTCAACCACTAAGGATTTTTCTATTTTTTCATCAATTTCGTTGCCGACAATAATTTCAATCATCTCTGTTCTTTTTTCGTTGAAATAGGAGCTGTTTGTATCTGCATCACCGCGAAGAACAAGGAAAATATATTCTTCCGTACCGATTACTGTTGCACGGCGTGCTTCGGTACTTTTTACTTTTTCGAAGAAGCCTGCAGGATAGCTTGTGTCATCCTTATGGAGAACAACAGTCTGAACAGAACCCTGATAACCCGACTCTGCAAGGAAATCAGCTGCTTGCTCCATATTCTGTTCTCCTGCATTTACCATGGCGGACATATTTTGAAACTTAAGAACAAGAGCTTCTTTTTCGGTTTCGTTGATTTTTACAGTTTGTCCGTTAAGGTCGGTTTGGGTGAGATAGCCGGTGATAGCTTGGAAAACGATATAATTTGTTTTGAATTGGGCATAAAGTCGGGTTAAAGGAATTTCTTCCTCACCGCCTGTGCCGTAGTAGTGAACAAGCAAAGCTTCACGGAAATAATCTGCAGTGAAAATTTTAGTGAGCGTTTCTTTTGTTATACCGATTTTAGTGTAATATTCACCGTAAATTCCCCAATAAGCATTAACTTTTTCAGAAACAGCTTTCTTTTCTGCAATTGTAAGGGTAATGCCTTGTGAATGGGCAAGTGAATTTGTTTTAAAGTATGTTTCGGCATAGGCTGTTGCCTTCTCTTTTAAAGATTTCAAAGGCACATCAACACCTAAATCCACAACCGCAAGGTCAAGGAAATATGTAAAAACATCGTCGCTTATTTCAACACCGTTAATTTCCATTGCAGTTCCCTTATCCGCAAGAGAACAACCTGAAAAAGCAATTGCGGAAAATGAGCAACAAATTGCCAATATAACTGATAAAATTTTTCTGAATTTCATATTACACTTCCGAAGTTTTATTAGTATTTACTACATAAATATACATAATACAGTATAGCAGAGTTGTTTTGTTAAAACAAGTATAAAAGTTGAACATTTTCAAATAATATATTTGAAAATGAGTGGCAAGTTGAAAGAGACAAGTGGCAAATTTCGGGGCGCGAAAATGCGCCAAAATAATAAGTGAAAGGAGTTAATATGATGGAAAAAGAAAAACAAAAAAAGCACCGTCGTATTGCAAAAATCAACGGTGTGAGAATAGTGAATGCAGAAAACTCGAAAAAGCAACAGGAAAAACCACAGAAGGATGTCACTGCAGGAACAAGAAATCTTATATGGTTAATGGATAAGGATAATTTAGAATTGTAAAAACCTATTGCTTTTTGCAATAGGTTTTTACATAATCTGTTAATTTTTACACTTTCACCTCAATTAAATTCTCTGTTGGATACTGACTTAAATTCAGATAGAATGTGTTGTTTGTAAGGTAATCGTAATCACATATTTTTTCAAAGTCTGCATTTGCAACAACAAACGGAAAATGGAATTCCATTTCGGTACCGGGTTTTACAGAAAATGATATGGAGCCGTTCAATTGCGGATACAATGCATCAAAAACATCAAAATCAACTTGCATTATATTGTTTATTGAATTAAGAGTTGTATCTATCATACTTATACCGCTATCGGTATTGTTTTTATTTTTTATAATCACTGTAACATCGTAAATATATTCAGGTTTGAACAGCTCTTCGTCTTTATAAACATAAATACTGTTTTGTTTTAAAAACTCGTCAAATGCTATAACCCCTGCATCAATAACTTTTACGCTGTAGCCGTTTCGATTTTCTGTTGCTTTATCGTAGAAGTTATCACCATATTCCACCCATTGTTCCATTGAATGAACTTTAACAGGAACTCTTTCTACTGTAGAATTTACTCTGTAGATATTGAAAGCCCATACACAAAAGATAAGAATACATAAAACAACGATTGAAAATTTCTTTTTCATAGGCTACTCCTTTTTCATAACAGTATGGTCTGTAATTTGTCCATCGGTTATTGTGTAGATTTCATCAGATAAAAATTCTAAAACTGATTTATCGTGGCAAGAAACAATGATTAAAGCACCTCTGTTTTTTTCTTCTGTAACGATATCCTTTACCAATTCAATACCTGAATCATCAAGCGAGTTTGTTGGTTCATCCAGAATTATAATATCGGGAGCTTCCATAATAGCTGCAGCGATTCCTAAACGTTGCTTCATTCCTAAAGAATACTTTTTATATTTCTTATTGCCTGCATTTGAGAGCCCTACCCGTTCAATTGAATCAAGAATTTTTTCATCAGTTGCTTTTCCCTTAATTGTGGCAAGCAGTTTTAAGTTGTCAAAGGCTGAATAATCATCAATGAATGCAGGATTTTCAAGAAGCAATCCAAGACTTTGCGGGAAAGAGATTTCTTTTCCCAATAACTTTCCATCAATCAAAACATTTCCTGACGTGGGGGAGATAAGTCCGCAAATAAGCCTCATCAGCATTGTCTTCCCCGAACCGTTAATTCCTCTAAAACCTATAACATTGGGAGATTCCAATGTTAATGTTATATTATCTAAAACTGTATGTCCTTTAATGGACTTGGTTGCATTATTTATTTTAACTTCAGCCATTATGCCCCCTCCTTGTTTAATATATCTTGTTTTGAAAATAGTACCGTGCCTGATATGATAACCACTAAAATTACTCCTAGGCTTATTATCAAGCCATCTGTAAAATTCACTCCATTATCAATAAAAATGTTGCTTCTTGCAATCATTGCATAGTTTCCTAACATAAAGCACTTAAGATAATAGGCACTTGCTATTGTGTATGAAACTGTAAATATAAAACTGAAAAATGGTTTTATAAAAAGTGATAAGAACAGTTGAAATAAATTATTCATTACGCAAATAACTACGGGAAGAATAAAATGCAAAATGGTTACTTTATAATACATCGCATCATTATAAAACAAATTTTGCTCTGTTGTTATGAATTGTATGAATTTTATTACTACTTTACTACTTACATCTGCGGTAATTTCTGCACCGCTGATAATTGCAAAAAGACTCAATACAACAAAACCTATAAGGAAATAGATTATTGTAGATACAGTAACCCACATGCATTTGGATAAATACCACGTTTTTTTACTTTGTGTGTTTAAAAGTATGTTTTTGCCGTAGCCGTTTAAATCTTTGTAAGGGTAATAAAGTGTTATGTATGATACATAGAGAATAACCGCAACCCATAAGGCAGGAAAACGAAATTTGTTGCCCGGCGTGGGTACATATTCTTCCATTCCGAAAAAAAGATAAAAGAGATAATCAAGTACGGTTATTTCAATATTGCTCATTTTGATAAAAAAATCAAAACCGATTATTATAAACAGTCCTATTGCAACAATGTATTTTTTATATTCTTTCAGAAGTCCGCATTTTAAATCATATTTTAAGCATTTATAAAACATCTTTTTTCTCACCCTTGATTTTCATTATCAAAAACGAACTTGTCAGCAAAACAAATAATTCCGCTATTGCTATCCAATAACTTGATAATGCATCACCGCCACCATATAAAAACTGAATGGGTGATAGCTCAACATTCTCTGAAAATACATTAACAATATAATTAAACAGCAACATAAAAACAAAAGGAAATAAAACAGCTATAAATTTGTTTTTTATTATAGTTCCCGTTGCTTGACCCAAAACTGCAAAACTTCCGCCAAACGAAGATATCAGTAAAACCTTCATAACAGTATATAATAAGGGTGTTTTATAAAACATTTCAGAAAACACACAACTAATAGGCATATTATAATAAATATCATAATAAACATTGGGTTTTGTAGCAGGGATAAAAGACGATACAATCATTATGTTTATTAAAAGCGGAATGAAAGTTGAAATCGCGCCGACTAAAAACGTGGTCAGAAATTTGGTTTTTATATATCGACCTTTATTTACTCTTGTAAAAACATTATTTATGTAACCGCTCTTTTTCTCGATACAGTAATTCCAACTATAAGGTAGAGACGCAGTTAAAGGTAATAGAAGGAAAAGTAAAGATGATGCCATTGAAACCCATTCTTGTCCTATCCATTTGTTGTATAAACTAAAAGAAGATGCCATAGGATTTATTATACATTCACTCTGCTCTGCAATAATTTTTAAGTCCTCCAAGTCATTGTAATATGAACAAATTACATATACTGCAGAGTAAATACATAAAGCTATTCCGATTAATACGGATATTAAAAACAATTTGTTTTTTGTAGCCTTTATAAATTCAATTTTAAATAATCGAGCCATAATTAACCCTCTTTATTCAAAGAAATATATGTGGCACCATCATCGGGTGAACCATCTGATGAATAGGAGATAGTACCTATACTTAAATATAAATCTTCTGTTTTTATATTACTTGGTATCATCCAACCGCAAATAACAGAAATGGTTTCGTCTTTATCAATATCGTAATAAAAATAATCTTTGTCATTTGTTGGTGCCTCGGAAGATCCTTTGAAAAAATAAATCTGCTCGGTACTTATATGTTCGTATATACCATCTTCATTCATTTTTCCAATAGATGACAATCGAGTTATATTAGGTCTGAAATCTGTGGTTTCTTGCTTTTCGCTACAATGTACATCCACTGATACGAGTAACAATTTATAACTTGTATCAAACGAGCCATTGTCATCACAAAAAACCTCATACATAAGAATATCGTCAGTTTTAAGTCCGGATTGTTCAATTGTGTCATATGTTTTTATATCCGTTATTTTATAGGAAAGATGTGTTCCTATAATAGAATTCACTCTTTCATCTTCCACGTATTCTCCAATGCCATAGTAACCCTTTTCTTCGATTGTGGGAGTTGAAAAATTCATATTTTCATCAACAACATTTGAAGTTTGGGGTTTGCTTCCTAAATTTATAATACTTTCGGGAGAGCATGAACAAAATACGAAAAGTATCGCTATAACTATAAAAATACATATTACTTTTTTCACTTGAACAACCTCCATTCACTTATAATACAATTGAGGACTATGTTAGGTCACAAAATATTTTAGATATAAAAAATCCGAATCATTCTCATTGTGAGAGTGATTCGGATTTAATATTATTCAGTTTATTTTTCCATAGCTTCATTATTCTGCCTTACATATTCATATACCGGATCTAATCTTTCTTTTGTGAGTGGGTAGAAGAATTTGTAAAGGATAAATATGAGAGTATATGCTCTGCTTGGGTGGGTGTAAGCTGTTTTGAAATTTTGTTATAGGAAAAATCAATATAATCCATTTTCCTACATCTACAATTAAATATAGCATAAGTCTTTTAGTACCATATATAGAGAAAACAGATATATACTTTTTATTGACTAAAAATAAATAAGGAGTATAATTAGAAAAAATGGAAAATAAATACATAATTAGGGGGATATATAATGAAGATGGTGTTAAAAAGCTCATTATCACTCATACTTGCATTAACAATAGTTCTAAGCTCTGCAAGTGTAGGGTTTGGTGAGATTGATTTCGGCAGAGTTGGTGTATTCTTAAAAAATCTTGCACCGGATTTTTCTTTTAAATCTCAAGCGGCAAGCGTATTAAGTAGTGGTATTTGTGGAACAGACCTTACTTGGACGCTTGATGATGAGGGTACGCTTACCATAAGTGGCACAGGAAGGATGTCTGTTTATGGTTATGGTGATGCAATACCTTGGAAGTTGTATCGTTCCAACATTATAAATGTTACTGTTTGTGAAGGTGTAACAAGCATAGGTAATTATGCTTTTTATAATTGCGAAAACCTTACATCTATAACAATCCCGGATAGCGTAACAAGTATAGGTAATTACGCTTTTTATAATTGTGCAAGCCTCACCTCTATAACAATCCCGGATAGCATAACTAGTATAGGTAATTATAGCTTTTATAATTGCGAAAGCCTTACATCTGTCACAATACCTAAAAGTGTAACTAGCTTAGAAGATTCTACTTTCGAATGTTGCACCAGTCTGACATCCGTTACTATACATGATAGTGTGACGCAGATAGAAGATCATGTTTTTGGTCTTTGTAAGAGCCTTGCTTCTATTACGATTCCGGATAGTGTAACAAGTATGGGCTCTGCTGTTTTTTCTTGTTGTACAAGCCTTACATCCATCACAATTCCTGATAGTGTAACAAGCGTGGGCTCAGGTGTATTTGTAGGTTGCACATCTTTAAAGGATGTTAAATTATCTGACAATATTACTAAAATGCCCACTTTTAATACAATATATGGTACTTCTTTTGGATTTTTTGAGAATTGCACAAGCCTTACCTCTATTGAAATTCCTGATAGTGTAAAGAGTATAGATAAAAGAGCTTTTTACAATTGCGACAGCCTCGCATCTATTACTATTCCTGATAGTGTAACAAGTATAGGCACCAGTGCTTTTTCAGGATGTAATCCGAAATTTTTGGGTAGTAAAGACTCCTATGCCGAAATCTATGCTAACAATAATTCAATTCCGTTTGTACCACTTGACGGTGACGAAAGCGAAATAACTATTTCCGGTACTTATAAGAATGTTAATTGGCAGCTTGATAAAATGAGTGGTATTCTTACAATTTCTTGTGATGGTGATATGCCTGCAGATTATCCTGATGATTCTTATCCTTGGGATGGTTATTTGGGTTTTATAGAACAGATAATTGTTAAAGGAACAACAATTATAGGTAATGTTGCATTTGCGGGGTGTTCAAGACTAACATCTGTTACACTTCCTGAAGGTGTAACAAGTATAGGGGAGTATGCTTTCTATGGTTGTACAAGTCTTACATCTATCATACTTCCTGAAGGGCTGACAACAATAGGCAATATTGCTTTCAAAGACTGTACAAGCCTTGCCTCTATCAGCTTTCCCGAGAGTGTAACCAATATTGGTCGTGGTGCTTTCGAAGGATGCACAAGCCTAGTATCTATTAATATTCCTGATAATTTAACAGAAATGAACGATCTCTTTTTATACTGCGAGTTTACAAATCTTGAATCTATTACCGTAGGTGAAAACAATCCGGTCTTTTCATCGGTTAATGGTGTTTTGTTTAATAAAGATCAGACTGTATTAATTAAATATCCTGCAAATAAAAAAGATGTATCATACACAATTCCAGACAGCGTGACAACCATATCTGATATGGCTTTTGCGTACAATAAAAACCTTGTTTCTATTATAATTCCCGATAGTGTAACAAATATATATTCCCAAGTTTTTTATAAATGTACAAACTTGGAACTTGTTACAATTCCCAATAGTGTAACATCTATAGGTTTTGGAGCTTTCGAGGATTGCGAGAGTCTTAAATCTATAGAAATTCCTAATAATGTAACAACTATAGAAAGCTCTACTTTTGGGAATTGTAAAAGTCTTACATCTATCTCAATTCCTGATAGCGTAACTAGTATAGATTATGATGCTTTTCGTAAATGTACAGGGCTTATATCCGTTACTATGCCTGATAGTGTAACTAATATTGGTAAAAATGCTTTTAGTGGGTGCACAAAACTTACATCTATAACAATTCCTGATAGTGTAACCAGCATAGGCGATTATGCTTTTTCATACTGTGGAAGCCTTACAAATATTACAATACCTAATAGTGTAACCAGTATCGGTGAAAATGTTTTCAGGGGATGTGAAAGCCTTACATTTCTTTCTGTAGGTGCAGATAATCCTCGGTATTCATCTGTTGATGGTGTATTGTTTGATAAAGAGCAGACCACACTAATACAATATCCTGCAAGCAAACCCGACAAGTCTTATACAATTCCAAATAGTGTAACCAATATTGGTGAAGCAGCTTTCGAAGGATGCACAAGCCTCAACGCCATAACAATTCCTGAAAGTGTAATAAGTATAGATGATTATGCTTTCGAAGACTGCTCAAGCCTCGCATCTATTACTATTCCCGATAGTGTAACAAGTATAGGTGATTATGCCTTTAAAAACTCCTCGTTTTATAATGCTGTTGATAACTGGTGTTCTGAAGGTTTTATGATAAACGGGGAAATAGTTGAGTATAATTCTAAAGGTTATGCGCAAAGATTACTTTACGATATTATACAAAATCATTTTGAACCTGTTTATGACGATGATTTTATGACGACTGATGAACAGGAACTTGCCCAGCTTAAAGAATGTGTAGAAGAAATTACTGCAGGTTTAGAAACAGATTATGAAAAAATGGCAGCTATATCCGAATACATATGTGAAAATGTTTATTATGATTATGATTGGTATTATGGTAGAAGAACCGGTTTGTGTTCATCTCCCTACGACGTATTTATAAACGGAGTAACGGTTTGTGAGGGTTACGCTAATCTTACTAATGAATTATTTAAGCTTGCCGGCATAGTTGTTTATAGGGTGAGTGGTTATAACCATGTTTATAATATGGCTTATGATAGCGAAAATGAAAAATGGATATTTATTGATAACACATGGTCAAGCGGTAATACGTTTGAATATTCAACTAAAATTTCAAGGCCGTATAGTGGAAGTTGGTTTGATTTTTCTTTGAATGAATTTGGTGCTGAAAATCATGAAATGAATGACCTTGTTTTTAATGTTGATGGTGTTGATTATACTTTAGTACTTCCCAGTAAAAGTGCCGATTGGTATAATGTTGATAAGTGGTATTTTGAATTGACGGGTGCACCGTCTGAAATTACAGAGTGTGTTATTCTTGATAATCTATTTAATATCACTGTGGAGAGTATAGGTAATGATGCTTTTGCTTTCTGTAGAAGTCTTGAATCTGTTACAATACCTAATAGCGTAACAAATATGGGAAGACATGCTTTCACTGGTTGCAGTAAACTAAAGTCTGTCACAATTCCAGATACAGTAACAACTATAGGCAACATAGCTTTTTCATCAACGACCACTATTTATTGTTATGAAAACAGTACTGCTCACAATTATGCGGTGAACAATGCTCTTGATTATGTTCTTATTAATCTTCATTCTGTAATTAACAAAGTAAATATTGATTATGATAACAACCTTATTTTCACATTTGCAGATATTTGCACCGATTATACAGAAATCATTTCAACTTCACAAAATAATATTCTTAGCGTAAGTGAGAGTTTCTCCGGAGGCAATACTAAATTCTATGGTACAGGCTCTAAGGTTGTTGTTGAGGATGCGCTTTCAAACATAACAGAGTACACTATTATAACAGTAGGAGACCTTAATGGTGATAGTGTTTGTGATGTTCTTGATGCAGCTGTAGCACAACTTTATTCTGCAGGCTTTAATGAACCAACTGAAAATGAGATATATGCAGCTAATGGTTGCGTTTCTGTTGCGATTGATATTAATACTTATCAGAATGTTGTTAATATGGCGTTGATTTAGTGTAGAAAATAAAAAACTGAATTCAGTATATGATAATAGATTTCAATATGTTATGAATAGGATGATACCAAGTGTTATATATTGCATATTTACCAAAAGTTAAAGGTGAAGATTTAGAGGAGAGAAAAATAAATAGAATTTTGAAATGGTATATGACTAATACCAAAAATGAATACTCTGTAATTGCCGTTCCCGGATACTTAAGCCAATCTGATAGTTCAATAGATTATTATATAAGCGAATTGAGCAAAATATTGGTGGTGGGTTCCGAAAAAGTGAAAATCGGTTTTTGAATGGCATGAACGGTCACCACAAAACATCCGGTGGAGACATAATAATTGAAAAACACAATGAAAACCTGAGAAGTTACAAATTTGAGCAAATAAAATTGAACCCCAAGAAGGAACTTGACCACAGAAAAATGCTTTGTTTTTTTACAAGTGAAAAAGGAAGCCCAGATGAAATAACACTTGAAAAAATAGACGATTTTCTTGAAAAAATATACATAGGTGCAATATTAATTGGCTCCAGCAACCAAAGTAAAACTACTTATTTTAGCTCAAAAGCATCGAAAGGTGAAGCAGATGTATTCATGTTTGATACAGGCTGCGATCAAATGATAGAAGCCTGTATTAAACCCTTTATGGCAGAAGATCAAACTTTTTTGACAGACATCCAAACTACTTTCACAGAAGATTTAAAAGATGTAGTTATAGCAAAGAGTTTTTTTGGTAAGGGACATGCTCACACACAAGAATTTTTGAAAAGTATTTTGAAAGATGTGCTGGAAAACGGATTAGAAAAATGATTTTTGAAAATTCACTTATAGGCATACTTGATATAAATTAATAACAACAAAATCAAAAGGTGGTCCTCCTCTCTTTGAAGAGAGGTAGGACCACCAATAACTTTATCCTTCTAACTGTATATTTCCCAAAGATAGTTCTGCATTCCGAATTTACTTCTCGCTCGTAACGCCTAGACTTTCATTATTCTGCCTTACATATTCATATACCGGCTCTAATCTTTCTTTTGTGAGTGGGTAGAAGAATTTGTAAAGAATGAACACAAGGGTGTATGTAATTGCCGGAATGAGCGTGCAGACAGTTAAGATGCCTTCACTTATACCATCCACGAAACCTGCGTTTGCCATTGTTTCTGCTTCGTAGCCAACCTTGCCGAGAAGAATAAGTCCGCCGTAATCTGCAGCAGTTTGACCCAGCTTTCTGCAGAATGTGTAAACTGCATAAACAGCACTTTCATTTTTAATGCCTGTTTTATAAAGCTGATAGTCAATAACGTCTGCAACAATTGCCCAGTTTGTAATGGAAACGAATGAATATCCAAAGCCGATAACAAACTGCATTGCAAGGAAGAGCCAAGCCTGATCGGGTGCGGGTTTAATGAAGAATGTGGCAACTGCCGCCGCCGCTGCAATAAAGGAAGTAACACCACAAATTTCTTTCTTGCCGTATTTCTTAACGATTTTTCCTGAGAAAGGGAGCATAAGAACAAGGGGAGCATATTGTGCGATTGTTCCCATAACGGAAAGAGATGTATCGCAGAAATAGTTTTTATAAAGGTATTGGTTAAGTGAACCGAATTGAAGCTGACCACTTATGAGAATACCGGTTAAGGCGAGAACTACGAAAGGCTTACTCTTAAGCATACCACCGTAAATTTCTTTCATATTTACTTTAGGCTCTGCTTCTGAGGGAACGCGCTCTTTTGTCATCCCGAAGCAAGCATAATAGAAAATAATTGAAAGAACGCCCATTACAAGAGCAAACTTGAACATACCGGGACCGTCTGCAACATTGTATGTTGAGCCGTCTGCGGCAGTAACAGTTGTGTAAATAAGGAAAGGTGCCAAAAGGGCAGGTGCTGCACCGCCAACACCGCTACCGATAGTGCGGAAAGTGGAAAGAAGGGTTCTTCCGTCAGGGTCATCGGTAATAACAGATGCAAGAGAGCCAAAAGGCACATTCATACCTGTGTAAAGCATACCGAAAGCGATGTATGTTATGTATGCGAAAACGAGAAGCAAGAGGGGATTTTTTGTGTAAGAAGAAACATCAATAAAACACAGAATCTGTGAAAGGGCAAGGGGGATTGCCAACCACTTAAGGTAAGGACGATATTTGCCATCTTTGTTGGGCTTCTTTTTTGCAACAATTGCACCCCACATGGGGTCGTTGATTGCATCCCAAAGACGAGTGAAAAGGAAAAGATTTGCAACCTTTGCGGTGGGAAGCTTTAAAACATCAGTATAGAATACCTTAAGGTAAGAGGAAACATAGGTAAGCAAGAAAAGGTTTCCGCCATCACCCAACATATAGCCTATACCTTCACGAACACCAATTTTATTCGGATGCTCTTTTTTTACGGTTTCTGTTGCCATAACATCAACTCCTCAAATATTATATGGTTGATTAGTCTAATGCCTGATAATTAACTGCAAGACCACCTTCGCTTGTTTCACGATAGTGATGCTTAAGATCTTTGCCTGTCTGATACATAGTTTCAACAACGGTATCAAACTTAACTTTTCTTGTTGATGTGAGGAAGTTTGCAAGTGAAAGGGCGTTTATGGCTCTCATTGCCGCAACTGCGTTTCTTTCGATGCAAGGGATCTGAACAAGACCGCAAACAGGGTCGCAGGTGAGGCCCAGATAATGCTCCATAGCATTTTCTGCAGCATATTCTATTTGGTCAAGGTCCATAAAATGAAGCTCTGCAAGTGCTGCCGCCGCCATTGAACAGGCTGTTCCTATTTCTGCTTGGCAACCTGCTTCCGCGCCGCTGATGCTTGCGTTTTGCTTAACAACATTGCCTACAATACCTGCTGCCGCAAGTGCTTTTGCAATTTCAAAATCTGTAAAACCTTTTTTCTCTTGCATATAGAAAAGAACTGCGGGAAGAACACCGGATGCACCGCAGGTGGGAGCGGTTGTAATCATTCCGCCACCTGCATTCTGCTCGCTTGCTGCATAAGCGTAAGCGCAAACAAGTCTGTTTTCACGGGTTTCGGGAGTTTCGTCCATATGGCGTTGGGCGTAGAGATATTTAGCTTTTCTCTCAACCTCAAGCCCACCGGGGAGAATACCTTCAATTGAAAGACCTTCTCGTATGGTCTTCTTCATTTGTTCCCAGACGGATTTAAGGAAAACGAAAATGCCTTCGCCCTCATAATTAGCAACATAGTCGCTTAAACGAAGATGGTGCATAAGACAGTATTCT
Source organism: Acutalibacteraceae bacterium (assembly GCA_045594685.1). Taxonomy (GTDB): domain Bacteria; phylum Bacillota; class Clostridia; order Oscillospirales; family Acutalibacteraceae; genus DTU089. Next base: position 31,146 of record JAZNYZ010000022.1, read on the forward strand.
TTAATTTCGTCAAAATTCTTTTGGGGGTAAACCTCGGGAGCGGTAACTGCAGGAACTCCTTCTATACGAATTTCACCGCCACCGATACTCATTGCACGAACTTTTGCAATTTCATTTTTATCCTTGTCGAAAACTATAAAATCAAGTGTGTTGGGGTGGGGTAAATCTTTAATTTCAGTATCAAGCACAATTTCATTAGGTGCAGATATAGTGTCCTTTAAAACTTTGTCAGTGCCGTGGCCCTCACCTGTAAGAGCAAGTGAGCCGTAAAGAATAACTTTAACAAATGCGGCATCGGGGTAATTTTCATTTATATATTCTGCGGCATACTGTGGACCCATTGTGTGAGAGCTTGAAGGACCTTTGCCGATTTTATAAAGCATTTTTAAGGATTGCATATTGTACCTCCGCCAATAAGAATATCGTCAATATAAATTGCCGCAGTTTGTCCCGGTGCGGCGGCTCTTTGAGGTTCTTGAAAAAGGATTTTTCCCATATCACCTGAGAGCGTAAGAGTTGCCTTCGCAGGTCTTGCAGCACAACGGATTTTGACTTCGCATTGAAGTTGGTTGTTTGGTGCTTTTCCTGCTAGAAAACTAATATCCTTTATATATATTTCTTCTTTGAAAAGCTCGTTGTTATCACCGATGATGACAGCATTGTTTTTGGCATCGATTGAAAGCACATACATAGGCTTTCCGAATGCACCCAAGCCTTTTCTCTGACCGATGGTGTATTTATAAATTCCCGAATGTGTTCCTAACCTTTCACCTCTTGAAGAAAGGAAATCACCCGAGGTTGCTTTAGGATTAAACTCGCGCTCGATAAAAGAAATATAGTCGTTATCGGGAATAAAGCAAACCTCCTGGCTGTCTTTTTTTTCAGCAACGGGAATGTTATGTTTTAAAGCTAATTCACGAATTTCGGGTTTCGATAAGTCCGCAATGGGGAAAATTACGTGAGATAGAATGTGTTGATTAAGACCGCATAAGAAATAGCTTTGGTCCTTGCTTGACGGGTTTCGTTTTATATAGTAAACCTCGTTTTCATCTTTAACAATGTTTGCATAGTGACCTGTTGCTAAAAGGTCGCCACCCTGGGCAAGAGTGTATTCTAAAAGTTTCCCTAATTTAACATTTGGGTTGCACATAACACAGGGGTTGGGAGTTCTTCCCTCAAGATATTCGTTACAGAAATAATCAGTAACCTTTTTAAATTCTTCTCTCATATCAAGAACATCAAGAGGAATATTTAAAGTGTCTGCAACTGCTTTTGCATCTTCAATATCTTTATCTGCAAGATTATGGGGTTTAAGGCGCAAGGTGACACCACGGACATTGTATCCGCGTTTCTTTAAAAGTATTGCTGCAGCGGCAGAATCAACCCCTCCGCTTATAGCTACAAAAACCGTTTTGCTCATATTTTTTCTCCTGATTAGCATCTACTTAAAAATAATAACATACGCATATAAAAAAATCAAACCGTATGTATTATTATTTGTAAAAAATATTTCTTTTTTTGCAAAAAAGAGAAGAAAAATCCACTTGCATTTTTTCGGGTTTTGGTGTAAAATAATACCATTGATATATTCGGGGTATATGTGCTATTTTGTGAAAAAGCAGTTCTTATGCTTTGCACACTCTAGGGTAAATGTGGAAATGAATTTCGCTTTAGCGGAAGTACGAAAGGATGGATTTTTTTGTCAGCGGATTTACATTGCCATACTCGATTGTCTAACGGCTCTCTCGGTATTGAAGATTTAATTTTACTTGCTAAAAAACGCGGTATCACAACAATTGCCATTACCGACCACGACTGCCTAGCGGGTACGGTAAGAGGTAAGGTTATCGGTGAAAGGCACGGAGTTACTGTTATTCCCGGTGTTGAGCTTTCGGGAACAGATAAAACTACGGGTCAGGAAATACATATGCTTTGCTATAAGCCTGATTTCCCCGATAGACTTGAAGGTCTTTGCCGCCGCAGTTCGCTTATCAGGAAAAAATCTTCCCATATTATGATGCTTAAAGCGGCTCAGCGTTATCCTATAACACCTGAATTCGTTGTTAAATGTGCATCAGGTTCAACCAATATTTTCAAAATTCACATTATGCAGGCTCTTATGGAGGTCGGCTATACTGACAGAATTTACGGCGACCTTTATAAAAAGCTTTTCTCTTCCGATGTTGAGGGGAATATTAATAATGTCCCCGAGTACGAGGATATTTTTGACGTGCTAAAAGCGATTCACGAAGCAGGCGGTATAGCAGTTCTTGCCAATCCCCAGCGTTGCAAAAATAAAAATCTTGTGGACGAGCTTGTTAAAGCAGGTCTTGACGGTATTGAGGTATATTCTCCCGAGCTTTCAGATAAAGAAAAAGCGGAGTTTATCAAATACGCAAAGAAAAATAAAATCCTCACAACAGGTGGCTCGAACTTCAAAGGGCTTTATAATAAAATGGTGGTTTCCGTTGGTGACTGCGATTTACCCGATGAATGTGTTCAAGAGCTTAACACATATAAAACTCGTAAAAAGAAAGCTGAAAGAAAAGCAGCAAAAACAGAATAATACAAAAAATTATCAGGTGATTAGAATTTTTGGAATTCTAGTCACCTGATAAATTTTTATTTAAGTATTTTTCCTATTCCGTTTACGAAGAAGTAGGAGATTTTCTCGAAAATGTTATCTGCATTTTCTTTTTTGGGATCAAAATGTTTTTCTGAAGAGGCAGGCAATGCAGTAAATTCAATAGAATCCAAGCTGATATTGCCATCTGTACCCTCGGGAGAGGTGAAGCAGAATTTTATTTCCTTTACCTCTTTGAGCTTTTCGTTACCGTAACCTATACCGCAGTCGTTACCTCTGAAATAAAGTCTGTTGAGGTCAAGCGTTACGGTGTGCCATTGATTATCCGCAGGGATTACCGCGGAATTCCCCTTTGTTTCGGCAACAGCGGCAGAATACCACGTAAAAGAGCTTTTATATAGCTTCAAGCCGGAAAAGGTGATGTCTTCGGTTCCTTTGTTGATAACAGAAAATGTTACGGTACCATAAGTGCTGTAATCAGTATCAACATCTTTGAAGTTGAAGACTTTATTCTTTTCGTTTGCATTTTCAAATGTAAGAACAGGCTTAACACAGAATTCCGAAGCAGAGCCTTTTATATCGATGAAGCCATCTTTATTGAATTCAATTCCTGCATTTTCGGCATCCCAGGTGGGATAGTAATCTGTATATGTATCATCCTCATTGTGCCAAACAGTTTCGTCTTCGCACTCTGCCCAAGGTTTTTCCACCCAATAATGCGTACCGATAGCTTTATCTGTAACAAAGGGGCAGACAGGGAAAAGGGCTTTACCGTTTAATGAAGAGTAAAGATTAGCATTACCATTAGTTAAATAGTAGGCGTAGGTTGCGGATTTTGGTTCTTTAACAGAATCGCTCCAAATCCTGACAGTATCTTTATCAATTATTTCTGCATTAGCTTTAACATAAATACCGTCTGTACCGCAAACTGCAAAGCCTTCTAAAACTTCATTATTTGAAGTGAGAGTGTCGCCGTAGTTTTCCATTGTTACATAAATACCGTCGTCTTTAATTTCTGTTTTCTTTGGTGTAGCAGTAGTATATGTATCACTTTTTCCGTAAACAAGACCCAGTGCGGCAGCAGTCATTCTTTCACCGACCTCTTTCTTGCTTTCGGGGTGAATATAACCAACTTCTTTAAGATATGTTACCGGTATATCATAAACAGAAACTACCGCACGGGAGTCTTTTTCCTCCTTCTGCATTTCGGTAAAAGAGATGTTTCTGTTAAGGAAATAATTGTTATCACCATAGTTATATGAGACAAGTTGAGTGTAAACAATGGGCAATAGTCCGTTTTTGTAAGAGAAAAGCTCCGTATAGGATTTTTGCAAAAGCGAGAAGGAAGCGGAATAGTTTTCATCGGTTAAGCCGAACATTAAATCAGTTTCACCCTGATACCAAACCATACCTGATAATCTGAAATGCTTAAGTGCTTCAATTCTTAGATTATAGTTTACGGTCATATCGTGATAAAGGCTTCGGTTATCATCAAACCATTTATCCTTTTCGATATATCTTTCACGGGCTATAAGGTCATCCTTTACCTTTTTGTCAGAATCGATTGCTTCTCTTGAAAGCCAAGAGGCAATAGACGTGCCACCCAAAGAAATATTGAGAACACCAACGGGCATATCAATTTCTTTTTGAAGCTTATCTGCAAAGAAATATGCTACCGCGCTCATACCGTAAATTTCTTCGCTTTCACCGGTAATCCATTTGGAATCGGGAATATCTTTAAGGGATGAGGAGGGAATTTCTTTAGTTCCGTCAAGTTCTTGGTAAAAAGGTGTAATAAGCACTCTCAGATTTTTTGAAAGTGGCTTTTTTTCTTCCATCCATTTTCTTCCGATTTTTGCTTGACCTAAGGGGTATTGCATATTGCTTTGCCCTGAAGCCAACCACAATTCACCGAAAACAACATTTTTCAGTGTCGCAAATTTCTTGCCGTCTTCCTTTACAATAATAGTGTATTCTTCATAACTACCTTCGGGAGCGGTGAAAGAAATTTCAAAATTGCCGGTTTTATCGACCTTTTCGGAAGCTTTTGCAACAACTTCTTTTTTACTGTTGATAAGTTCAGCAGATATTTCTTTTTCTTTGGTACTCGTACCTGCAATAACAACCTCTTCTTTTTGTTTAAAGAGCATATTATCTGTATAAAAACTGAGAAGGTACGGTGGTATTTGCGGTACTGTTGCAAATGCAGGGGTAATACAAAGTGTAGTTAAAATCATAGCGAGTACGATTGATAATAATCTTTTTTTCATTTTTTACCACTTATTCTCTACATATTCGCAGAACGCGTACATATCTTTGATTTCAAGCTTTGTTCCGTCATCAAGAGTAACGTCACCGCTCCAGAGGCCGTGAACCTGATGAGTGTGCATTCTTGCAATGCCCACATTCATATCGGAATGCTGGTCAAAGAAGGGCTTCATTGTAAGGTTAAATCTGCCGTCCTCGGAAATGAATTTCCAATCGTTCATATATTTATCGGGCTTGGGGAAGGTTTCAACATCAACCGCGCCGAATTTATGAGCTTTTCCGTCATAGAAAAGGCAGGTTTCGGTTGCGTTGCTTTCGTCACCGATTGCCCAGGTGATTTCAAAGCCAAAGATGTGTTTTTTGCCCTCTTCATCGGTTAAATAGGTTGAGCCGTTACCCCAATACCAGACCATTCTGTGAGGAGTGTTAACTCTGCCCCAGTCAAGAGCGCAGAAGGTATTTTCTTTTGAGAATTCCCAAACCTCGTCACCGTATTTGAATGTACCACCGCAAGGCATACAGTTCTGCTTAGTTGTCATAAAGTATTTTGTTGGTGCATTTTCAAAGGGGAGAACTGTTGTGATATTTTCAAGACCGGGCATAATGTCCATCTGAAAATTGCATTCAACCATTTTACCCTTAACAGGCATTTTAAAATAAAGTGTTCTTGAATTTTCTTTTGTATCAAAATCGAGCTCTGCTTTGCCCACTTTTGCTTTAAATCTGTTAGGAGCATCGCCTCTTGCAGGGAGAATATATTTGTTATTGCCCCCAAGGAAAAGTGCAAAAGCATCAGCGAGAACCTTGCCGTTTTTAATATCAATAAGCTTTGCTGCCGCATAGCCACCAACGGAAATATTAGCAAAACTAATCTGAACGGAATAATCCTTGTTACCTAACTGATAGAAATCCCATTCTTTTTTTCTTAGATTGGGTTTTGAGAAAGAACGCTCATAATCGAACACATTATGCCTTGCCCAACCTTTTGCAAGAAGAGTGCCATCGGGTGAGAGAAGGGGTGTTTTTTCGGTGTATTCTGTTTGCTTTGAGGGTTCTTTCCATTCATTAAATGGTATATAAGTTCTTTTTGTTTCGTTACTCATAAATAACACTCCAAATATAATATTAAAAAGCAACTCGGAGTAACCCCGAGTTGCTTTGATTTTTAGCCATTAAGTGCTTCCCAGATGATTCTGAAAATATCAAGAGAACCGAGGAATCTTACAAGATTATCGGGGATGAAGCTTGCAAATTCCCAGAAATCTCTGAAGTCAGTATCTTCTTCTGTTGTATCAATGGGAGCATCGTCATATTCAAGAAGGAATGCCTGAGTATAAACGATACCGCCAACACCGAAGATTTCCGCTCTCACATAGTTGCCAATGTTTGCAGCATAATCATCAAGGTCAATGGAATTGCCGTAAGCAATTGTGTTGCCGTTAGCAATCCAACGGATGCAGAGGTCGTCATCAACATCAAGAGTAATTCTGTCTTCAGCATCATCAACATTTACAGAATTAATGTAAGGAGCTTCAACATCAAGGGGAGCTTCATATTTTGCATCGTAATCATCAACCTGACGAGCAAGAACATCTTCTGCGATTGCCTTTGCTTCTTCGTCGCCATTTTCAAGAAGATAATTACAGATTTCCTTAAGCTCTTCATTGTTACCAAGCTTCTTGCTTGCTGCAAAGAAAGCACCTGTGCTCATTGCAGTTTTAAGGTTATCAACTGTGTTTTCGGGCATAAGCATCATTGTGTAGCCTGTATATGCTGCATCGACGCTGTGAGCGTCACTTGTTGCAATACCGAGAACATTTCTTCCTTCGGGAGCAAGGTTCATAAGAAGAATATCCCAGAGCTTTCTGTCGAAACGGGTTCTGGAGTCGCCCTTACTGTTCATATCAATACCCATGCAAGAGGGGTAATCTCTGAGAAGGTTTGTGAATTTATCAATGTAGTATTTATACATTGTGTCGGTGTAATCGTAAGCATCTGCAGTACAGTCTTCATCACGAGCATTTGTGTATTCACCGGGGTGATTGATTACTGAAAGACCACCGAGCTCATCAACAGCCTTGATAGGTGTTTCATAGTCACTTGTACCGCCAAGGATACCATTACCATAGTCAACAAACCATGTGTTTACATGGGCGTTATTGAGTGAAGAGGGGTTCTGCTCATTAGCAAAAGGAACACGGAGCATTTTCTGTCCTACTGAGCCATCCTCAAATGTCTGGTAGTAATAATCTCCACCATTTTCTGTAACAACATCGTAACGGTCGCCCTCGAATGTAAGACCGCCCTCGGGATTGAGAGCAACCATTTCTGTGCCGGGATTTCTCATGTCAACGAAAACCTTAAGTGCCGGGATTACCTGCTGCTCTGTCCAGGAATAGCTGGTAAGACCGTGGTCAGAAACTGCATATACATCAAAACCATATTTGTAGTTGATTTCGAGCATATCCTTGAGAGTGTCTCTACCATCGGATGCAGTTGTATGAGTGTGAAGGTCGGTTTTGTACTGATCCCAGGACCAATCAACATCTGCATAGGGGTTTACGATTGTGAAATCTCTGTCTGCACGTGCGGCATAACCAACAGTTGAAAGTACGCCTGCAAGCATAGCAACAACGCAGATGACAGAAACAACTTTTTTTGTCATTTTCATTGTTTATCACCTTTCTTTGTATTATTTAATAAATTCTTTTTTATTGATAAGCTTCTGAAGAGCTTCTTCACGAGTTATTTTGCCGTTGTTAGCATCTGTCATAAGCTGTACATCGTGGTCACGGAGCTTGTAGAACGCCCAGAATACACAACCTAAAGCAACACCGATAGCGGGAACCATTATAAAGAGGAACCATAAGCCATCAAGAGTTTCAGGCGTTTGTGTGATTCCCATTTCTTTCAGCTGATCAAAGTTTTCTGCAGCGGAAACATCCTTCCATTTGATAACACCTAAAAGGAATAAGTAAAGTGCTGATGAAATTGCACCTGTAAGCTTTGTCATAAAGGTCTGAATGGAGAATGTAATTCCTTTTGCTTCAATACCGGATTTGAATTTGCCGTATTCTGCGCAGTCGGGTGTGAACATAAACATCATAACACCCATAATGCTCTGAGGAACTGCGCGGATAACATAAAGTGCAACTATGAGCCATATGTTGCTGTAGCCTAAGAGCCACATAACCACACTCAATGCAATTGTTATAAATCCACAGAACATAAAAATCTTCATCTTATCGAATTTTTCTACCATTTTGGGAACAAGCAACGAGAAGATAAGAGCAGGAACTGCAGAAAGAGCCATGACCACCAGACTGAACTGTGAATTCTTGAAAAGGTAGAAGGCAACAATCAAAGTCATTTGACCTGCTATATTGGCACCACTGTAGAAGAAAATACCGCCGTAATAAATAAGAAGGTTCTTATTCGAGAACAGGTATTTAAACATTTTTCTGACGGTAAATGCTTCATCTTGTTCACCACCGCAACGCTCAACACCGTTTTTGCAGATGAAGCTCATTGTGATAAGAGCTACAACCGCAATGATTATTGAAACTGTGCTGTAGCTGAAGCCGACGCCCTCACCTGCAAGAACTGTTGCAAGAATGGTTGAAAGACCTGAACCTGCACCGCCCCAGATGCTCTTATAAGACTGAAGAGCGGTTCTTTCATCAAGTCGTTCAGTCATTGCAGTAACCATACCATAAATGGGAACATCACATAATGTATATGCAGTATCCCAGAGAATGTATGTAATTGCGTACCAGGCAAGCTTGAATGCCTCGCTGCCATCCTTGGGCATTGAAAAAAGCAGTACCGTTGAAACGGGAATGGCAATCAAAGAAATTTTAAGCCAAGGCATAAATTTTTTCCCGCTTCTGAAACGAACCTTGTCAAAGATGCAACCGAAAATAGCATCGTTAACCGCATCCCAGATTTTTATAAGCAGGGTTATTCCTGCTGCTTTTTCAACATCAATACCCTGGAAGAGAAGAGCTGTTGTCAGAATTGTTGTTACGAGAGTGTAAATCATATTCTGACCGGTAAAGTATATGTAATAACTTTTTCTTTCCTTATTGGTGGTTTGCCATAAGGGATTTTTATTCACTTTTTCTTTCGTCAAAACATCACGCTCCAATAAGCGACAATAAGTTATATTATATTGTAATACTTTACCAAAGCAAATTCAAGTAACAACATTAATGAAATTTATAATATATTTATGTGCAAAAAATATATTAGCGAATAGCAAATAGCGAATAGCAAATAGCGGTTAGCAAATGGCGGATAGCAGATAGTAAAAGTAGAGGCAAGTAAAAACTCACCTCTACTTTCAAAATTGAAAATTTCTGTTATTTCTTAGCTGAACCAACTTTGTTGAGCACTGAAACGCTACCGATGATGATACCAACAACAATGAAGATACCAATCATACCTGCGCCTGAGCAAAGAAGCGCTTCACTGATGTTTTCAGTTGTGAAATGGATTCCTTCTACTGTGCCGGCATCAGCAGCTGCTTTTAAAAGTATATTTAACATATTATTACCTCCTGATTAACCTTTGAAAAAGAAGTTAAGAATCATACCTCCGGCGATAACGGAGGCAACCTGACCTGAAACGTTAACGCCTGTTGCGTGCATAAGAAGGAAGTTCTGATTATCTTCCTCAAGACCAAGCTTGTGAACAACTCGGGAGCTCATGGGGAATGCAGAAATACCTGCCGCACCAATCATCGGGTTGAATTTCTTTCCTTCGGGAAGGAAGAGGTTTAAGAATTTTGCGAAGAGCACACCACCTGCAGTATCAAAAATGAAAGCTACAAGACCAAGACCGAGGATAAGCAAGGTTTCCGGAGTGAGGAATTTATCCGCACTCATGTTCATAGCAACTGTTATACCGAGAAGAATTGTAATAAGGTTTGCAAGAACCTTCTGTGCTGTTTCTGAAAGTGAGTCAAGAACACCACATTCTCTGATAAGGTTACCGAACATGAGGAAGCCGATAAGAACTGCAGACTGTGGGGAAACAATACCTGCAATAATAGTAACAATGATAGGGAAGAAAATTCTGGTTCTCTTAGAGATTGCTTTACCTTCATATTTCATACGGATACGGCGTTCTTTTTTTGTTGTAAGAAGCTTGATAACAGGGGGTTGAACAACAGGAACAAGAGCCATATATGAATACGCTGCAACAGTAATTGCGCCCATATATGAAGAGTTTAACTTATCTGCAACGATGATGGATGTGGGACCGTCTGCTGCGCCGATAATAGCAATTGAAGCAGCTTCGTTTATGGGGAAGAAAAGAGAAGCAACGCTGAGAGTGAAGAAAATGCCGAACTGAGCTGCTGCACCGAAAACCATAAGCTTCGGATTTGACAAAACAGGACCGAAGTCAATCATTGCGCCAATACCGATAAACAAAAGCAACGGGAATAATTCGTTTGCAATACCGGCATCAAATAAAATTTTGATAGCACCTTCATCCGAAATAACACCGACATCAGCTGCTAAGGGAAGGTTTACAAGAATTGTACCAAAGCCCATAGGTAAAAGGAGTGTGGGCTCCATGTCTTTAGCGATAGCGAGATAAATAAGAACGCCACCGATTGCCAACATAATAAGCATAGGGACGATTTCAGTTAAAAAATCCATTCCCATTATGGCTTCAAAAATACTCATTACTTTTGAGCCAAATTCCATTAAAGTATCCATATTTTTCCTTCTTTCTGATTATTCAACAATTCCTTCAAGGAAGTTTGTTTCTTTAACATTAAGCTCTCTGTCAACACGGAATGTTTTGATTTCGTGTTTGCCTATATCAAACCAGAAGCCGTTATCGAAGAGCTTTGACATAATATAGCAACGAGTAGAGTCAATACCCTTTGTTTCATAAAGTCTTATAATAAGGTCACCGCTACCATCCTCACAGCGCTTGAGAGCAGTAATGAGAACATTATCAGCATTAGTGTAAAGGAATGAATCCTTCTGTGAAAGTGAGCCTTTATGATAGCTTTCGGGGACTGCAACAACATTATTATTGAAAAGATGGGCTTCCTTAACAATATCGCTGTTTTCTGCTTCACCGTCGTGGAGATAAATGCCGTATGAGAAACGGTTCAAGCCTTCGTCTGTGAAATTGAAATTTGCATCGGGCCTATAGGAATAGTGGTCTGCAAAAATTACATTTCTCAAAGCAGTGAGCCTTAATTCTGCACCGGGACAGTCGTAGCTGTATTTTGAATCACTCATTACAGAAAGACCGAAGCGTTTGCCCTCTTTGGAAACTGAGAGGTCTGCCCAGTTAAGTGCAGGTTCTTCATCACCGTCGCAGGGACGCTTAATAAAGCTGTTGGGAATTTCATAGGTGGATATTTCGTCATTACCGCCAATGGGGAATGCGAATTTAAGAAGAGTGAATTTCTCCTGCCACATAGCCTTGCAGTCAACCCTTAAGGTTTTCTGACCTTTAGCGAGAATGAATTCCTGGGTAAGATAGGACTCATTGAATTTATGAACTGTTCTTATTACTGAACGAAGAACACCTTTTTCAACTCTTTCAATGCTCACTAATTCCATAAGACCTTTAATATCGTGGAATTTGAAAACATTGTGAGCCCATGTATCAGTTACGTCATCGTTGATAACTGTAGGAATAGCTAGGAAATTGTCACTTGCATATTCTGTATTGGTTTCCTTGTTAACAAGGCTCTTGATATAGCCTGTCTGAGAGTCGAGCTCAACTGAAAGGAACTCATTCTCCATAAAGAAATCCTGCTCGCCTGTAAGCTCTTTATCTGCTTTTACATCTTCTGTTTCGAGCCAATATGTTGCGTAACCGAAAGGAGCAACCTTTGCAATAAATAATGTATCGAGATGCTCATCATTTGAACGGGAGGAGCGAACATTCTGGAAAATAACTGAATTACCCTCAGAATCTGTAACCGCTTTTGAGGGATGGTACATTCTTACGGGCATATTAATTTCATAAGAATGGGGGTTAAACACAACTACAGGACGGGGGAAGCCGTTGTCTGCACCTGTATAATGGCGGGTTTCAAGAATTGCATCGCTTACGCCGTCAATCCAGGTATCGATTTTACGGGCAATTTTAAGAACTGCGTTATTATAGTTTTCAGATGCAATATTCAATGCATAACCTTCAGATTCCTTAACATCTTCATAAGCTTCCATAATGGAGCAACCGCACATAATATCGTGGAATTGGTTAAAGCAAACCTTTTTCCAGGCATCCTCAAACTCTTTTGTTTTAGGTGCGGATTCTGTTACAATTGAGGAAATTGTGTCCCATTTTTCTGCCGCTGCAAGAGTGTTTTCGGCTCTGCGGTTAAGTGCTTTAACAAGGCTTGTTGCACTGTAGCAACCGCTTGCATGATGCTGAAGCTCATCCTGCCAAACGGGAATTTTAAGGAACTGATTAAGCATATCTTCAAAGTATTCATCAGGAGAGGAGAATTCAAGCTCGTTGTAGCCCTCTCTCTCAAGATTTTCTTTGAGATATTCAATGTCGCCCTTTGTAGGTCCGCCACCGTGGTTGCCAACACCATAAAACATCATCATTCCGTGACCTGTTTCTTCAGCGCGGTTGTTGGCATCATCGATTCTTTTGTCGAGCGCTTCCTTGCCGTGAGCACAGTAGCTTTCGGGGATTCTGTAAGTCATAATGCGAGTGCCGTCTGCACTGTCCCACCAGAAAAGATTTTCGGGGATTTCTGCATTTTCGTGCATACCCGGGCGCATCATAACATAAGTATTCATTCCGCCCTTATTAAGAAGCTGGGGAAGATTTGCGTTGTGACCGAATGAGTCAACATTATAGCCTGTTTTGCATGTAATACCGAATTTTTCGTAGTAGTAAAGCTGACTGTAAAGTGCCTGACGGGCGAAGCTTTCTCCTGAGGGCATATTGCAGTCGGGCTGAACCCACCAACCGTTGACAGGTACCCATCTGCCCTTTTTAACCATTGCCTTGATTTCTTCAAACATTTCGGGGTCAATTTCTTCAACCCATTGATAGTATGCTGCAGAAGAGCAGGTAAAAACAAAATCTTTATATTCTTTTAATCTGTCGAGAGCGCTGCGGAAGGTCTGAAGAACTTCGCCACAGCCCTCTTGCCAACGCCAGAGCCAGATAGGATCAAGATGAGCGTTGCCGATGAGCTTGATTGTTTTATCCATTATTCTTCTCCCTCCTCAATAAATCCGAAATATCTTCCTAACCAATAGCCGAAAGTGAAAACATAACAGCTTTCAACGCAGAGAGCACCGCCGCTGTCTTCGTTTTTGTATTCAAGGGGATTTCTGTCCAACTTTGCAATGAATCTTTCGTCGTTTGTGGGAAGCGCTGAAACCTCTTTATAACCGCCCATATATGTGCGAACGGGGTAATCGCGTCTTGAGGTAAGCGAAACTGCACTTGCAAGACGGGATGCATTGAAGCGGTAAAACCAGGTTCTTACTCTTTCCGGATTGGGTTCTGCCTCAGGGTCTGAGAGAAAATAGGGGAAATCGTAGCAGGGATTGTATTCGGGAGCAAGAGAATATCTCCAGCTTCTGAAGCCTTCGAGGAAGAGTTTCTTCCTTTCCTCATCGGGCTCAAGCGTTGCAAGACCCCAAAGAGCAAGAACTGCAAGGTTGTGGTCACCATACATAATATCTTCGCGGTCATCAATTCCGCCCTGAAGACATACCTGATGGAAACGGTCAAAGTGCCCCGTTGTTAATTTATCGTAACCTCTTTCGCAGAGCATATCATAAGTTTCCTGCCATTTACCGCTTTCGCCGGTAATATGCATTGTAACTCTCAAGAACATAAGAAGTTCTGCAGCGTTAAGACAAGCATCTGCCCAACCCATACCGGAGTTGAAATATTCTTCGTTCCATTTTGCCCAGGTGGTGGGCTTGCCGTTTGCTTCGCGGAGCTGGAAACCGTTGTCAATGATGTGGTTCATTGTGTTTCTTGCGGCTGTTTTAAGGAGCTCGTCATATTCGGGGTCTTCGCAACCCAGGAATTCGTGAGCAACAAGAAGATGCATATAATGATGAGTAATTTCATCACTGCTTGTGTCACCTTTATATGTAATGTCAGTATCTTCATAGCCGTCGCAAGTATAATATTTGCGAAGTCTCTCGGGGATTGGGGCGTCTGCCTTAACTTCAAGACCCACAATATTTTTATTTCTTGAATCGGTGGTGTTTATGCAAGAAGCGGTAGCACCGTTTTTCTTATAGAAAAGACCGTCATCGGGCACAGGCTCGTCCTTTGTAAGATAGGTTCTTGCAACAAAACCGTCACCGCGACCTGCAATATACATAAGAAGAAGGTTTGCTTCACTTGCTCTCATAGCAACGTCACGTGCTTCAAGAGTTTCGTGAGCATAATCACCCTTTTCTCTTTTAAGCGTTGCATAGCGAAAAATAGCGCCCATAGCATAAGCAGAAGAGAAGCTACCGTCATTATCGGAGTGTCCGTAAGGAAGTGCGGATTTAAGGTTTCCTGCTTCTGCAAGGTGCCTCTGACTTACCATCCCGTGACGCTGAACATAAGTAAGGGTTTCCTTAAGAAGCAAATCAGCTTTTTCTTCCATAGACATTTTAATCATAGCGATATGAGTAGCGCCTTTGTCAGTGAGAACCCATACTCCGTCACCCTCATCGGGCACGAGTGCGCTGACATTGTTGTCTAAAAGGTCACGCCTTGCACTGAAATACATAACAATATCATAGATGCTTTCAGCATTTGGGTCAAAGCGGGTAACACCACTGTTTGAACCGTACCACATAACACCGTTTCTGCCTTCGCAGAAGCATGTGTAGTCCTTCTTTTTCTGGGGAAGGGGGTAGGGAAAATCAGTTAAATCGGGCTTTTGAGGGCGAACCTCTAAAAGAGCCTTTGGTACTTCAATATCGTACTTTTTAAAATGGCTCGATACCCTTGTAAGCTGGGGGTAAAGTTTGATAGGTTGTGCCATCTGAACACTCCTTTTCGAATTAATTGAGTAAATCAAATCCAAATTTATACATCATAAATCATAACAAAATTTAAAGCAAATTTCAATACAAATAGGTGAAAATATTATAAATTAAAAATGAGAAATTAGAAATTAGAAATTAAGGGGCAAGCCGATTATAAAGTTAGGGGTGAGAAGTGTCGGATTTGCGATGCATTATAATTGTAGGGGACGGTCTTGCACTTTGCATTTCTTCTACGGCGCATTTTTGCGCCCTGAAATTTCTCATTTCTAATTTGTAATTCGTAATTTTAAAGATTAAAAATTTAAAATATCTATTGGAATATTTAGAACAAAGTGATATAATAAATCCAATAATGGCATATTATGGTGCATTTGAAAGGAAAATGCTTATGAATACATCTGTTTTTGACAAATACGAATCAGAGGTCCGTTCCTATTGCCGTAATTTCCCCGCAGTTTTCACAAAGGCAAAGGGTTCAATTATTACCGCTGAGGACGGAAAAGAATATATCGACTTTTTCTGCGGAGCAGGTGCTCTTAACTATGGTCATAACAATGACTATATTAAAGCGCAGATTATCAATTATCTTGAGAGCGACGGAATAATTCATTCTCTTGATATGTTCACATCTGCAAAAAGAGATTTTATTGAGTATTTTGAGAAAAATATTCTTGAGCCTCGCGGATTCGATTATAAAATTCAGTTCCCCGGTCCAACAGGAACAAATGCAGTTGAAGCGGCTCTCAAGCTTGCAAGAAAGGTGAAAAAGAGAAATAACATTTTCGCATTTATGGGTGCTTTCCACGGAATGACTCTAGGTTCTCTTTCGATGACTACCGACAGAGATTCAAGAGAGGGCGCAGGTGTTGTTCTTACTGATGTTACTCATATTCCAACACCCTATATGTTCCCTGAGCTTGATGTTTTAGAATATATGCAGACTCTTCTTGATGATGACCATTCAGGTATTTCAAAACCTGCGGCAGTTTTCATTGAACCGGTTCAGGCAGACGGTGGTATTCACGTGTTCAGCGTAGAGTTCCTTAAGGGTTTAAGAGAATTCTGCACAAGAAACGATATTCTTCTTGTTTGCGATGATATTCAGGTCGGCTCTGCAAGAACAGGAACATATTTCTCCTTTGAAAGAGCGGGTATCACTCCCGATATTGTGACCCTTTCAAAGTCTATCGGCGGTTATGGTATGCCCTTCGCTCTTGTTCTTTTCAAGCCCGAACTTGATATCTGGAAACCCGGTGAACATAACGGCACATTCCGTGGCAGTCAGCTTTCAATTGTCGCTGCAAAAGCAGGTCTTGAAATAATGCTTAAAGACAATGTTGAAAAAGAAGTTCAGCGCAAAGGTGAAATTATAAAAGAATATCTTGGTAAGGTTAAAGAAATCAACGAGAACTTTGATGTTCGCGGTATAGGCTTTATGTGGGGCGTTGATTGTAACAAAGTAGCCCCCGATGCAGTTTCAAGAGCAATTGTAAGAGAGTGTTTCGACAATGGTCTTATTGTTGAAAGAGCAGGACGTAACAATGACGTTGTTAAGCTTATGCCCTGCCTTCTTGCAGACGACGAAACTCTTAAAAAAGGTTTAGAAATCTTCGTTACTGCAGTTAAAACAGTTGTTGAGAAAATGTGATTTAGATGTTAGCAGATAGCAATTAGCAAATAGATTTTTAGATATTAGTTTATCTGATTTCTACAGCAAGTAAATTTAGAATAAAAATTTGTTGGTGGTCCTGCCTCTCTTCGAAGAGAGGAGGACCGCCTTTTAATTTCTTGTTAATACAATGTTGTTTCAAGCGTGTCTCGAGGACTCGCGTAGAGAATTCTCCACCGTTCCGCTAAACTGTATTCAAAAGTTTTACATCAGGCTCGCTTAATACTAAATCCAACCGATTTATTTATCGAAGACGGTCCCCCCTCTTTTTGAAAAGAGGTTTAAAAACCGCAAATTTATTCTTTTGCCCATTCTTTTCGCTATACCTCTTTTTTTTGAAAATAATATATGATAAAATGTATATGTAAAACTTTGGCTTTCAGAAAGAAAAGAGAATGAGAAAAATGAAAAACAATAAAGAAAGAAAAACGGGTACAACAAAGCTGATAAAACGCTTTTTGCCTTACTATAAGTTACATATAAAAACCTTAATATTCGATTTGTTCTGTGCATCGCTGACTACTGTTTGTGAGCTTGCACTTCCTTTAATAGTTCGCTTTATAACGGATGCGGTAACAACAGATATATCCAAACTGACCCCTGCAATTATTCTTGGTGTGGGTGGCGCGTATCTTGTTATGAGAATAATTGATGCGGTGGCAAACTACTATATGGCATCCGTAGGTCATATTATGGGCACCAAAATGGAAACCAAGATGCGAAAGGATTTGTTTGAGCATCTGCAGAAGCTTTCCTATTCCTATTATGACAATACAAAAGTGGGAACAATAATGTCCCGAATCACCAGCGATTTATTTGATGTTACGGAATTTGCCCACCATTGTCCCGAGGAATTCTTTATTGCAGGAATTAAAATTGTTGTTTCCTTTACAATTTTAAGCTTTATAAATCTTCCCTTAACCCTTCTTCTTTTTGCGGTTATTCCCGTTATGGCGTTTTGCCTCAGATATTTCAGAAAGCGTATGAAGGACGGCTTCCGTGAATCCCGTGTGGTTGTTGGTGAATTAAACTCCCAGATTGAAGACTCTCTTTTAGGTGTTCGTGTTGTAAAATCCTTTGCAAACGAAAATATTGAAGAAAAGAAATTCAAAAAGGGTAACGAAAAATTCCTTGAAATAAAATCCAGAGTTTATAAATATATGGGCTCTCACAGCTCCATTAACAGAGTTTTTGAGGGTGTAATGTATATTCTTATAGTTGTTGCAGGTGCCTTTGCCCTCGTCAAAGGGAAAATCAGCCCGGCAGATTATATTGCATATCTTCTTTATATCTCAACTCTCCTCACATCCATAAGAAAAATTATTGATTTTGCTGAGCAGTTCCAAAGAGGTATGACAGGTATCGAGCGTTTTGCGGAAATTATGGATACTGAGCCCACAATTAAGGATAAAGAAAATGCAAAAGAGCTTGTTGTTAATGACGGAACGATTGAATTCCAAAATGTAACCTTCAGATATTCTGATGAAACGGATGAAATTCTTGATAATATAAATATCAGTATAGGCAGTGGCGAAAGCTATGCCCTTGTTGGCCCCTCAGGTGGCGGTAAAACCACTATATGCAACCTTATTCCGAGGTTTTATGAGCTTACAGAGGGCAGCATAAAAATTGACGGCATAGATATCCGCGATGTTACTCTTAAAAGTCTTCGTGAGAATATTGGTGTAGTACAACAAGATGTGTATTTATTCTCTGGTACTGTAAAAGAAAATATTGAATATGGCAGACCCGGTGCAACTGAAGAGGAAATCAGAGAAGCTGCACGCCTTGCAGGTGCAGAAGAGTTTATTGATAAGCTTCCCGAAGGCTTTGATACCTATGTCGGTGAAAGAGGTGTCAAGCTTTCAGGTGGTCAGAAGCAGAGAATCAGTATTGCAAGAGTATTCCTTAAAAATCCGAAAATACTTATTCTTGATGAGGCTACAAGTGCCCTTGATAATGAAAGTGAATATCTTGTTCAGCAGTCCTTGGAAAGACTTGCCAAGGGCAGAACAACTATAACTGTAGCCCACAGACTTACAACCATTAAAAATGCAGATAAAATACTTGTTGTTACAAAGGACGGTATTGCCGAAAGCGGCAACCACGAAGAACTTGTTGCTCAAGGCGGACTTTATTCGACAATGTATAAGATGTACAGAATTTAAATGCGGAATGCGGAGTGCGAAATGCGAATGCGGAGTGCGGAGTAAGTATTGAAAATGGAAAATGTAATTGAAAATAAGAGTTTTAATTTTTCTGTAAGAATCGTAAACTTATACCAATATTTGTGTAATGATAAAAAAGAGTTTGTTTTGTCGAAACAACTTTTAAGATGCGGTACAAGTATCGGAGCAAACGTTTCAGAAGCTGAAAAAGCACAGACAAAAGCAGACTTCTATGCAAAGATGACAATTGCACTCAAAGAGGCAAACGAAACAGATTATTGGCTCAGACTGTTAAATGCAACAGATTTTTTGACAGAGCAAGAATTTGAAAGCTTGAGAAAAGACATAAAAGAAATTATAAGTATTTTGGTTTCAATAACTAAAACAACAAAACAGGATTTAACTAAAAAGAAATGAGAATTACGAAATCAAATGCCAATGTGCGAAGCAAAATCATTTCGCACTTCGCATTTCGCATTTCGCACTTTTTGAATGGAGGAAACAGTATGAATTATCCAACTCCACATATTAACGCAACACCTGAAGATTTTGCAAGAACCGTGCTTATGCCCGGTGACCCTTTAAGAGCAAAATTTATTGCGGAAAATTTTCTTGAAAATGCAAAATTAGTTAACAACGTCCGTGGTATTCATGGCTATACAGGAACATATAAGGGTACGCCCGTTTCCGTTATGGCATCAGGTATGGGTATGCCATCAATCGGTATTTATAGTTATGAGCTTTTCAACTTTTTCGGGGTTGAAAATATCATTCGTGTAGGCTCTGCAGGTGGTATGTGCGAAAAGGTTAAGGTGAGAGATATTATAATCGCTCAGGGTGCTTGCACCGACTCAAACTATGCTCATACCTTTAATCTTCCCGGAACATTTGCCCCCATAGCAGACTATAAAATTCTCAAAGCTGCTGCTGATATTGCAGAGGAAATGAAGCTTCCCTTTGTTGTTGGTAACATTGTTTCTTCCGATACATTCTATAATGATAATGAAAATCTTCCGGAAGGTTTGACATCTGCAGACCTTTGGAGAAAAATGGGCGTTTTAGGTGTGGAAATGGAGGCGGCAGCCCTTTATATGAATGCGGCAAGAAGCGGTAAGAAAGCCCTTGCGATTCTTACGGTTTCCGACCATCTTGTAACAGGGGAGTCACTTTCTTCCGATGAAAGACAGAATTCCTTTACTGATATGATGAAGCTTTCACTTGAAACGGCGGTAAGATTAGCGAATGAATGAAATAAAAAGAGTGTTTCTCATCGTTCTTGACAGTTGCGGTATAGGTGATGCACCTGATGCAAAAGACTTCGGAGATGAGGGCGCAAACACAATAAAATCAATTTCAAATTCCAAAGAATTTAATATTAAAAATCTTCTCTCAATAGGTTTTTCTAATATTGACGGACTTTCCTTTTTAGGTGGCGGTGAGCTTAAAAGCAAGGTTGCAAGGCTATCCGAAAAATCAAAGGGTAAGGATACAACTATCGGTCATTGGGAAATTGCAGGGGTGGTTTCCGAGAAGCCTTTACCTACTTTTCCCAACGGTTTTCCTGAAAGTATATTAAAAGAGTTTTCAGATAAAACGGGCAGAGGCGTTATTTGCAACAAAACCTATTCGGGAACAGAGGTTATAAAAGACTACGGTGAAGAGCACCTGAAAACAGGCGATTTGATTGTTTATACCTCTGCGGACAGCGTTTTTCAAATTGCCGCCCACGAAAGCATTGTTCCCCCTGAAAAACTCTATGAATATTGCAGGATTGCCCGTGAAATTTTAAAGGGTGATTTTGGTGTAGGCAGAGTTATTGCAAGACCCTTTGAGGGTGAATATCCTTTTAAAAGAACCTCACACCGTCACGATTTTTCCATTGAGCCACCAAAGGAAACAATGCTTGATACCTTGAAAAATAAAGGTTTTAGTGTAATCGGTGTTGGAAAAATTCACGATATTTTTGCAGGTAAAGGCCTTACAGAGTATGTGTTTACCCAAAATAACCAAGACGGAATGAATAAAACAACCGAATATCAAAACAAAGATTTCAATGGTCTTTGTTTTGTGAATCTTGTAGATTTCGATATGGTTTACGGCCACAGAAGAGATGTTGACGGCTATGCAAAAGCCCTGACCGAGTTTGATAAGTGGTTAGACGGTTTTATTAAAAATATGAGAAAAGACGATGCTCTTATTATTACTGCTGACCATGGTTGCGATCCTCTTTATAAAGGAACAGACCACACAAGAGAATGTGTGCCTTTTGTGCTTTATGGTGAAAATATAACTCCCGAAAATCTCGGCACAATCAAGGGCTATGATTATATATCAAAAACTATTAAAAAAATTCTTGTGAAAGAGTGATTTTATGACAGATAAAGAGCTTTACGAATTAGCGATAAAAGCGATGGAATATTCATATTCCCCATATTCCGATTGCAAGGTGGGTGCGGCACTTCTTACCAAAAACGGAAAAGTTTTTACGGGAACAAATATTGAAAATGCCGCTTTCGGACCAACGGTCTGTGCGGAAAGAGTTGCAGTTTTTAAAGCTGTTTCAGAGGGAGAAAAGGATTTTTCAAAAATTGCCGTTGTCGGTGGAAAAGGCGGAATAATAAACGGGATTTTCGCCCCCTGCGGAGTTTGCAGACAGGTTTTAAGAGAGTTTTGTGAAGATGATTTTATAATCCTTTTAGGCGAAACCGCAGACAGTTTTAAAAAGGTTACATTAAAAGACTTATTGCCTTTGTCTTTTTCACCCGATAATGTGAGGTAAAACATGAGAATTTATGACATTATAAAAAAGAAGCGTGATGGCTTCGCTCTCACAAAAGAGGAAATAGAGTTCTTTATAAAAGGCTATGTTGATGGCAGTATTCACGATTATCAGGCATCTGCTCTTTGTATGGCAATTTTCTTTCAGGGTATGGACGAAAGAGAAACAGCAGATTTAACTCTTGCTATGGCACATTCGGGAGATACTGTTGATTTATCCCGATTCGGTGATTTGACTGTTGATAAACACAGTACAGGCGGAGTTGGAGATAAAACAACTTTAGTCGTTGCGCCAATAGTTTCCTCTATAGGTTGCGTTATGGCAAAAATGAGTGGTAGAGGTTTAGGGCACACGGGTGGCACTATTGATAAATTAGAATCCATCGAGGGTTTTAACACAGCCCTTTCACCCGACGAATTTTTCAGTCAGGTGGAGAAAAACGGTGTTGCGGTTGTTGGCCAAACAGGGAATCTCACCCCTGCAGATAAAAAGCTTTATGCTCTTCGTGATGTTACCGCAACTGTTGACAACCTTTCCCTTATTGCATCAAGCATTATGAGTAAAAAGTTGGCAGCAGGGTCACATACAATTGTTCTCGATGTTAAATGCGGTTCGGGTGCATTTATGAAAACTCCCGAGGATGCAAAGGGATTAGCAGAAGCAATGGTTAAAATCGGTAATAATTGCGGTAGAAATACCTCGGCGGTTATTACAAATATGGATAGACCCTTAGGTAACAACATAGGTAATTCTCTTGAGGTTATTGAAGCAATTGAAGTACTTAAAAACAATGGTCCAGAGGATTTAAAAGAGGTTTGCCTGACCCTCGCTTCTGAAATTGTTTCGCTTTCCAAGAACATTTCTATTGACGAAGCAAGAGAATTAACAGAAGAAGCTCTCCTTTCAGGCAAAGCCTTCCAAAAATTCAAAGACTGGATTTCTTCCCAAGGCGGAAAAAGAGAGTGGCTTGAAAATACCGACCTTTTCCCGAAAGCAACATATAGCTTTGAAATTAAAGCGGAAAATGACGGCTATATTATTAAAATGGATGCGGAAAGCATCGGTATAGCCTCGGTAATTCTTGGTGCAGGCAGAGAAACAAAGGAAGACACTATTGATATGAGCGCAGGAATTGTGCTTAATAAAAAAACAGGCGATAAAGTGGAGAAGGGCGACACCCTTGCAACTCTTTATTCCTGCAACGAAAAGTCATTTGAATCATCAAAAGAAAAGTTTTTATCTGCTCTGAAATTTTTAGAAAAACCCGTAAAAGAAGAACCGTTAATATTTGCTGTAATAAGATAAAATTATCGCCCCTACGATTTAAATCGTAAGGGCGAATTTTTTAGATTTTCATAAGATTCGGAATACCTTTGATAACAGAAGGAATTGCTTTAACAATCATCACTGTAACACCGCGAACAAGAGGCTTCTTGTCGTTAAGAATGTCAAGGAGCTGTTCAGCCATTTTGGGACTGAAAATACCAAAGCTCATTGAAATAAGGTTCTTGATTGGGAGCTGTAAAGCAATACCTGAAGCCATACTGCTTTCGCCAACAAGCTTTTTGATAAGTCTTACGATTTTGCCACCGTTTTTACCTGCGGCGGAATCTTCGATTGTGTTAACAAGAGTAAGGTTGGGATAAGCCTTGATTTCGCGAGGGGGAAGAGCTCTGCCGAGAACTGCAACGAATTCCTCGTCTTTAATGTCCATAATATCTGCTGTGTAGTATTTAGCGGCAACCTCTCTGTAATCGGGGATTACTGCTTCAACTGTTGATTCAACATTAAGCTCAGCAGAAAGCCTGATATCACGGCTTGATGCACCAACATTGATTGTGAATTTACCGCTTTCAACGTGCCAATCGTGAATGTTTACGTTATAGTAAGCGAATGCACGTTTGGAAAGCTCAATGGAAACTTCCTTTTCTTCACCTGCTTTAAGGAATACCTTCTTAAAGCCTTTAAGCTCCTGCTTGGGTCTGTAAATTGTGCTTTCATTATCTGTTACGTAAACCTGAGCAACCTCTGCACCGTCAACAGAGCCAATGTTTTTGATTTTAAATGAAACAGTAACTTTATCTGTATCTTTAATAGAATCAGCAGAAAACTTGATATCGGAATATTCAAAGTCAGTGTAAGAGAGACCGAAACCGAAGGGGAAGAGGACATTCTTTTCTGCGGTGTCATAGTATCTGTAACCAACGAAAACGCTTTCTTTATATTCAACTGATGCGGTGTAGCCGGGGTAGTAGTTGTAAGAGGGGTTGTCGGAAAGTGAAAGAGGATATGTTTCTGCAAGCTTACCGCTGGGGTTAACATCACCAAAGAGGATATCTGCTGCAGCACTGCCTGATGCTTCACCACCGAGAACACAGTTAAGAATACCCTTAACCTTATCTGCCCAGGGCATTTCAATAGCTGAACCGCCTGAAAGAGCAACAACAACATTTTCGTTTACTGCACGAACTGCGTCAACAAGCTTTGTGTGAAGAGCAGGAATGCCTAAATGACGGCGGTCAAAGCCTTCGGATTCAAATTCCTCTGTAAGACCGATGAAGAGAACAACTGCATCCTTGCCCTTTGCTGCTTCAACTGCCTCTGCAATAAACTGCTCGTCAGAAATTTTGTTCTTCTTTGCTGTTGAATAACCGGGAGCATAAGTAACCTTTGCACCCTTTGCGAGAATTTCATCATAAGCGCAGTCAACCTTGATTGCGTTAACGAGTGAAGAGCCTGCACCCTGATAACGAGGCTTTTTAGCCATTTCACCGATAACTGCGATATTTGCATTCTTTTTAAGAGGAAGAATTGCATCATCATTTTTGAGAAGTACCATGCATTGACCTGCAATTTCACGTGCTTTCTGATGATGAGCGTCCTTATCGTATGTATAGTCGCCGAGAACTTCCTTGGATTTCATAATAACTGTAAGAACGTTATCAACCATTTTATCAAGGAATTCTTCGGGGATTCTGCCGTCCTTGACTGCTTCAACAATCTGAGCGTTACCCAAACCGTTAGAAGTGGGCATTTCAAGCTCCTGACCTGCAAGAAGACCTGCAACACGGTCGTTTTCTGCACCCCAGTCAGTAACAATCATACCCTTGAAGCCCCATTCGTCACGGAGAACATCAGTAAGGAGCCATTTGTTTTCTGCGCAGTATGTACCGTTAAGGCGGTTATAAGCGTTCATTATTGTCCAGGGCTGTGCCTGTTTAACTGTTTTTTCAAAAGAGGTAAGATAAATTTCTCTTAATGCACGTTCGTCAATAACGCTGTCGCAGGTCATACGGCGTGTTTCCTGGTTGTTACCTGCAAAGTGCTTGAGAGATGTACCGATACCCTTGGACTGAACGCCGTTAACAAAAGCGGCTGAAATTTCACCTGCAAGGTAGGGATCTTCCGAGAAATATTCAAAGTTTCTTCCGCAAAGGGGAGAACGCTTGATATTAGTACCGGGTCCGAGGAGAACGCTTACCTGTTCTTTAAGACATTCTTCGCCGAGAAGAACACCCATTTCATAAATAAGGTCGGGGTCCCATGAACAAGCGGTTGTAGCTGCTGTGGGATAGCAGATTGCGGGAACACCTTTAAGGCTTGTTGCCTGCTCTTTATCCATTTTTTCTGCACGCTTTCTGATACCGTGAGGGCCATCAGTCCACATAACAACGGGAATACCAAGCCTTTCAATTCCGGGTGTGTGCCAATAGTCAAGGCCGGAACAAAAGCTTGCCTTTTCTTCAAGAGTCATCTGTTTAATAAGGTCTGCGTTATTCATTTTCTACCTCCGTAAATCTCAAAGTTATACATTATAATAATAACATACAATAAATACCATTTCAAGTGTTATTTATTTGGTGTATTTGTGTATACTTCTATTTCACTCTCATAATACTGTTCTTGAAAATGAACTGCATTTTCAATTTCTTCTTTTGAAAAAGTCATACCAACGGGTGCACCCACCAGCTTATCTTCAATATCATTATGTCGGTGAACAATAGCGATGATTTTACATTCGTATTCTCGGACAGGCTCATTTATCCCTACAAGATAAACATCAAGCTCTTCTCCGTCACCGCCTAAAACATCCGGAATATAGCCGTAATTTATGGGGTAGGTGAGGGAGTAGGTTTCTTTTTTATGAACATACCCTAAGGGTCTGTCGATTCCGATTTTTACGGTTTTTCCTAAGTATGATTTTACCTGTGCTTTTCTTTCTTCGTATGTCATATTAACTCCTCATACATAACTTTAACAATCTTTGTGCTGTTTAGGCAGCAATCGGTGTTGTTGGAGTGGTAATAGGCAATAAGAAGATAATCTTCGCCTTCAATGGTGGCGGGGTAGCAGTAGCCGTTGTTGAGATCGTCTTCAAGATAGAAAAGCTTTTCTTGTGTGAATGCGGTTTCGTCTTTTTTTCTTACTGCCATTGTATAGGGTGTTCTGCCCCAGAATTCTGCATCGTCATCCCTTAAAATATGCTCGGGTATGGGATTGAAAATTGCAACTGTCAAATCCTTGAAATCTTTAACTGACATAGGTGAAGCAGGGGAGGAAAAGAATACATTGGGTTCGGGTGTTGACCAGCTTTCGCCGTTATCATCAGAGTAGCATTCATACTGATAGCCTAAAAGAGTTCTGATGTAGCACCAAATTTTACCGTCGGGAAGCTCATAAAGTCCCGGTTCCTGAAACCCGATTTTATCATTGGGGAAAGGCGTTTTCAGTTCTGTATCAGTTTTCTTCCAGGTGTAGCCGTCATCATCGGAATAGAAAAAGCAAAGTTCACCCTTGTGCAATTCTTCGTTATTATCATAAATTGTGTGACGAGCCAAAGGAAGAATGATTCTGCCGTTTTTAAGCTTTAAAACTCTGTCGTTATTGAGAATAAAATAATCAGGATTTTCGAGGGCGGTTAAGCAGTTCTGTGGTTCACTCCAGGTTTTGCCCTCGTCAGAGGAACGCCTCATAACAATTGTGTCGGATCCATCTTTGTTTTTTACAATATAAAATGCACCAATGTCACCTTTTTCCATTCTCAAAAATGAAAAGCTCATTATATTCAAATCATCTTCGTTCTTTTCAAAAAGCACCTTTCTTTCCGACCAGCTTTCGCCCTCATCAGTTGAAGAAATGCAAGAAATTCGGGCAATATCTTCATCTTCTCTACCGCCTAAAAATTCAGTAAAGGCGAATAAAATGCTGCCGTCATTCAAACGGATAAACGAGCCCTCGCCTATTCTTCTTATTGAACCCTCTGGTGCCATTAAATGCACTTTTCTACCGACTTTTTTCATAAAATTTTCTCCGAAATTATATTAATATATTGGAATTATATCATACAATTTGCACATATATCAACCGCGAAATTGTAACATCACGATAGGCGGTTTTTATTGCTTTTAAAAAATGGCTATGATAGAATTATTGTAATAAAAATTTAGGAGGTTTTCCTATGCTTTATAAGAAAAATTCTGCTCCTGCTTTAACAGAGGAGTTATTTAAAAATCCAACTGCGGAATACCGCGGAACACCTTTCTGGGCTTGGAATAATTTGCTCACAAAGGAAGAGCTTTGCCGTCAAATTGATGTTTTCAAGGAAATGGGTCTTGGCGGTTTTCATATGCATGTCAGAACAGGGCTTAAAAATAAATATTTAAGCGATGAATATATGGAGCTTGTTAAGGCTTGTGTTGAAAAAGCAAAGGGCGAGGAAATGCTCGCCTGGCTTTATGATGAGGACAGATGGCCCTCAGGTGCTGCAGGTGGTCTTGTTACCTGTGATGAAAAATACCGTGCAAGAAACCTTGTTTTCACAACTGAAAAGCAAGGTGAAGCTTTCAGTGCCGGTAACTGCTCACGCTCCAATGGAGACAGAAGCGGTAATGATACTCTTTTAGCTTGTTATGATGTTGTACTTGATAGTGACGGCTACCTTGAGAGTTATAAAAGAATAGGTGAGGACGATGAAGCCAAAGGCACAAAATGGTATGCTCTTTTAAATATTTACGGTCCTAACAGCTGGCATAATGATCAGAGCTATGTTGATACGCTTAATTCGGATGCAATAAAGAGATTTATTGAGGTTACTCACGACAGATATAAAGAAAGTGTAGGATATGAGTTTGATAAAACCGTTCCTGCAATTTTTACCGATGAGCCACAATTTACAAGAAAAGATACATTTGATAACTCTTTTGATACAGAAGACGTTACAATGCCCTGGACAGATAAAGTCCCTGAGCTTTATAAAGAGGTTTATGGTGCAGATATTCTTGACACTCTTCCCGAAATTTTCTGGGATTTGAAGGACAGCGCACCATCAATCCATCGCTATCGTTATCACGATTTTATTGCAGAGCTTTTTGCACAGTCCTTTGCAGATACAGTTGGCTCCTGGTGTGCAGAAAACGGAATTGCTCTTACAGGTCATATGATGGAAGAGCCCACTCTCCACAGCCAGACTGCTGCTTTAGGTGAGGCAATGCGTTCCTACAGAAGCTTTCAGCTTCCCGGTATAGATTTGCTTTGCAACTCCCATGAGTTTACAACTGCAAAGCAGGCTCAGTCTGCGGCACATCAGTTCGGTTATGAGGGTGTTCTTTCCGAGCTTTATGGTGTAACCGGTTGGGATTGCGATTTCAGAACCTATAAGCATCAGGGTGACTGGCAGGCAGCTTTAGGTATAACTGTCAGAGTTCCCCACCTTTCCTGGTATGCAATGGCAGGTGAAGCAAAGCGTGATTATCCTGCATCAATTTCTTATCAGTCTCCTTGGTACAAGGAATATGGAGCAATTGAAGACCATTTTGCGCGTGTTAATACTGCACTCACAAGAGGCAAGCCCATTGTTAAGGTCGGCGTTATTCATCCTGTTGAAAGCTTCTGGCTTCATTGGGGTCCCAATGATAAATCAGCTATCTTCCGTGACGGTGCAGATGAGAACTTTCTTAATCTTACCAAATGGCTTCTTGAGGGTAGCATAGATTTCAACTTTATCAGCGAATCACTTTTACCAACTCTTTGCGAAAGGGGCGCTGCACCCTTTAAGGTTGGCGAAATGGAATATGATACAATTATCGTTCCAGCTTGTGAAACGTTGCGTTCAACTACATTAGAGCGTCTTGAAGAATTTAAGAAAAACGGTGGCAGACTTATTTTCCTCGGTGCTGCTCCTAAGCTTTGCGATGCAGTTGCTTCAGAGAGAGGTAAAGCTCTTTATGATATGAGCGAACATATTGACTATACCCGTTCTGCACTTATTACCGCTATGGAAAAGGACAGAACCCTCACAATTCGTTATGATAACGGAAGTCTTACAGATGACCTTATTTATCAGCTTCGTCAGGATGAAGATTGCAAATGGCTTTTCGTTTGCCATGATAAAGAGCCTTATAACAAAGATGTTGACCGCGGTGACGATATAAGAATTACCATAAACGGTGAATATGGTGTTGTTATTTACGACACAGAAAACGGAAAAGTTGTTTCTGCAGATTATGAAATCAAAAACGGCAAAACTGTAATAAAAGACCATGTTTACGGCTATGAATCAAGGCTTTATAAATTGGTTGATGTAGCTTCTGCCTCACCAAAAAAAGAAAAAGAAAAAGCAGAAAAAACAGAAATCCGCGTTCCTTCTCAGGTGAAATACGAGCTTTCTGAAGAAAATATTCTTGTTCTTGATATGGCGGAGTTTAAGGTTGAGGGTGAAGCTGAATTTTCACCTAAGGAAGAAATATTAAGACTTGATAATATTTGCCGTCAAAGATTAGGTCTTCGTGAAAGAGGAGAAGCTATAGTTCAGCCGTGGGTTTACGGGGAAGCACCCGATGTAAGTAAGGTTACTCTCAGATATACTTTCAATAGCGAAATTGATTATGAGGGCGCATTCCTTGGCCTAGAAGATGCCGAGAAAGCTGAAATTATCTTTAACGGCGAAAAGGTTTCCAATGAGATAGTTGATAATTATGTTGACTTTTCAATTTATAAAGTGAAGCTCCCGAAAATTAAAAAAGGTGAAAATGAGCTTGTTATCACTTATCCCTTCGGACCTTCTGCAAACCTTGAAACAGTATTTGTTTTAGGTTATTTCGGAGTTAAGGTTGTAGGTACCAAAAGCACAATTATTTCTCTTCCTGAGAAAATCGGTTTCGGTGAAATTCTTTCACAGGGCTTCCCGTTCTACAGCGGTGCAATTACATATAAAACCCCCGTTAATGTTGAAAACGGCAGCTTAGAGATTGAAGCCTCGGATTATCGTGGCGGTCTTATCACTGTTGAGGTTGATGGTGAGAAAAAAGGAAGAATTATTTATCCGCCCTATAATCTTGAAATCAAAGATCTTACAAACGGTGAGCACGAAATCGGAGTTAAGCTTTATACCCACAGATATAATTCCTTTGGTCCTATCCACCTTGTAAACGAAAAGGAATCCTGGCATGGACCAAATGCCTGGAGAAGCACAGGACGAAATTGGAGTTATGAATATGTATTAAGAAAAACAGGTATATTAAAAGCTCCTGTAATCAGATTATAAGAAACTAAAAATCACTCCGTTGAAATTTACAAATAAATTTCAACGGAGTGATAAAATTTTATACAAACAATTTTTTAGCAAGCCAAGCTCTGACCTTTTTACTCTTATTAGCGTATAACCAGAAGAAAACGAGAGCTAAGCAACAAACGCCTGAAATAAGTGTGATTTCACAAGCGATAATGTAATTACCGAGGAAGAAGCAAAGACTTGCAACAGAAAGGCAAATTACAAGGTCAATAAAAATGTGAAGCACCTTTGAGGTCCAATGGCGTTTTCTTTTTCGATACCAGAAAGT
The DNA here is from genome assembly GCA_045594685.1 of Acutalibacteraceae bacterium. Taxonomy (GTDB): domain Bacteria; phylum Bacillota; class Clostridia; order Oscillospirales; family Acutalibacteraceae; genus DTU089. The sequence continues at coordinate 61,458 of JAZNYZ010000022.1, forward strand.
GAAATATAAAACACAAGCGGAAATAATTGTAATAATTGGCAAGGCAATATTAAAATACCATTTTGCATCACTTGAATCATTGACATAGAAAACTAAAGTGTAAAGTGCTACCGCCAATGTGTCAAAGGTCCACATTAAATACGGATGAAGTTTTTTTGTGAAGAAGGGAAAAACAAACAAAATCCAGCACAAAAGTGAACTTGATGCCACAAAAATGAACCATAAGTTTTCGGGGTTCAGAAACAGATTTATGAACATACATACAATGTTTGGAATTAAAAGTATGAATGTAACAATAAGTGCAATGAATTTTTGCTTTATGCCTATGGGAATATCGGGCGTGTGTGAAAAGGGGAGTGCAGTTTCCACACTCTTTTCATTGGGATTGTATACGGGAGTGTCGCAAAGGGCGCATTTATGAGCGCTTTTGTCCAATTCCACTCCGCAATTAACACAATATGACATATTTAAACATCCTTTATCTATATGGTTAATCTCGGTTACTTTCAACTTTTACATGGAAACCCATCTTAACAAGCTTTGTGAAGATTTCTCTTTCAATATCTGTTTCTTTTACAATGCTTGCAACTGTGAAAACAAGATTGTCACCGACTGTTGCAAGACCGCATCGGACAGCATTTCTGACACCGGGACCTGGCATAAAAACAACCTTTTCCACAAGGGGTAACATATCTTCGGGGAGTTTAACTGCACCGATATTGGAAAGAAGAACCGAGGTGGTTTGCTCGCCTGTTATAAGGAAAGATATTCCAACACCTAAATCTTTAACTGCTAAAGGCAAGAATTTTAAAACAGGATTTCTTTCAAGTCCCATGTTAGCCGTTACCATTGCGTTAAGCTTCTTTTCGTCATTAGCAAGGCGTAATTGATATGCTACCTGTTTCAAAAGCTCTTCAAAAGAATAGTCACCTAATTGAGGGTCAACCTTTGCCCGAAGGCAAATGGTGAAGTTTCTTAAAGTTTCGGTTTTATAAACACTTCTTAAATCAATGGGAATCTGAACGGAAACCTCTTTTTGCTTTTTGCAGTCTCTTCGTTGTTTTTCAATATGCACTTCTAAAAGTAAAGCAGCGAAAAATTCTGTTATGGTTACACCGTGTTCTTTAGTATATTTATGAATATCGCTGAAAGACATCGTTCCTGAAATAATGTTTACCATATGTTTCGGGAGTTTTGTTCCTTTAGCGTGGTAAACATATTTATCACTGCGCTTGATTTTGCCCTTTGAATTGGCGATTTTAGAAAAACTATCTTCCAGCTCTTCTTTTTTTGGTGCTTTGTTGGCATCAAGAACCAGTCCGCCAACTGAAATGCTGTGACCGCAAAGCTTTAGATATTCTGCTACAAGGGTTGAACCAAAAACTGCGGCGCCATGACCATCAGATATAGCGTGATAAGTATCAACCGCAATTCTTTTTCCGTGGTAATAAACCCTGAAAAGGAAGCCTTTGTTTTCTTTGAATTTAACACGATGGCAGGGGTTTTGAATATCGGGCTTAACATCAGGCGCGATATTAGGGTTTTTCTCAAAATAATACCAGAAAAGCCCTTTTCGGATTCTGACATCAAAGCCGGGGAAACGAGGCATTATGTTTTCTAATGCTTTTGTAAGAGTTTTAGGATCGACGTCTTCTTTTAATTCAATACAAAAACGGAAAATATTTGACCAGGTGCCTGTATTCTGACCGGGGAAAACGGAAGCTGCATTATCAAGCTTGAACCATTCGGGCAAATTGGGATTTCTTTTTTCACGCATTTTGTTTTCAGCCAATTTCAAAACTCCTTTCGTCAAAATAAATACCGTTTTACTCATTTATGGGTAAAACGGTATTAAAATTAAAGTTTCACAGCATCTTTGATTTTGATTTTTCCAACAAAGGGAATTTTTAAGTAGCCGTTACATTTATCCTCTTCAAAAGTAAGATGAACATCAATTTCTTTGCCGGGAAGGATGGCAACAGTTGCTTTGGCGTCAAGTGTATCGCCGTCTTCTTCAAACTCGGTTATTGTAATATCCATATCAAAATCGGCGTTATCGATTTCAATTTCAAATTCATAATTGCCGTTTTCAAATTCGATTTCAAAAACAGCTTCGCCTTTAAAGAACATATGGTCAATATCAACCTTGTATTTTCCTATACCTACCATAATAAATACCTCCGAATTTATTCAATACTCATTCCACCTGCAAGGCGGAGAATTTTACGGGCATCTTTTGTTGTAATTTTGCCGTCTTGAGAATTATCAACATTTGCGCATAGGCTTTGTTCATAAGTCAGAGTGAGTGTGCCGGTTGAAGCGTGTAAAGCGGTTTTTACATCTGAAAGAGTAACCAGACCATCTCCGTCAATATCACCCTTGAGAGAAAAGTCATCGTTTACAAGAATAATGAATCTTCCGCCTCGGGAAATTTGTGCACCAACAAAGGGTGAATGTGCCGCACCGCTTACGAGAATAAGTTTGTTATCGATTTGCTGATAAACTTTTGTTGCGCTGGGAATTGCATCGGGGCAAATAGAGTCAAAACTTATAATGACATTATTTTCAGGTTTATACTCTTCACCTTCGCAAAGCAAATCAATGTCAAAAGCAAAAGCTTTTGAACATCTTGTGGGGAAAAGATGCTCCACATCTTTTACAGGAACCTCTTGCACGGATATATCAATGTTTTTGTCTTTCGGTAAAACATTGTAAGCGTCGATAATTTTTATTCTTGTATCATTATCGGTTATTGTGTGATTATTAAGGATAATAATGCTTTCGGGCAAAGCCTGGTCCAAAAGATATTTATGGGCATAAGAATCTTTCATGCAAGAAATGCCATCGATAAAGTAATAGAATTTATTGTTATCTGAATCTATGCCGCCCAAAACAGCATCTTTTCCGATGGTAGTTAATTTGGTGGGAAGATTGATTTTTTTGAGAGAATCACAATAGGCAAGTGCCTCAACACCTAAGGTGTGAAGATTATCGCTCAAACGAATGGAATTTAAATTCCAACAATGAGAGAATGTATATGAACCGATAGAAGTGACTGTGTTATACATATCAATTTCTGTAAGATTGTAGCAAGAATTGAATGCATAGGATTCTATTGACTCAACTCCGTATGGGATGGTAAATTTACCGCCCTTCCCTGCAGGGAAAATGACCAATGATTTAATTTTGCCGTAGTTGTCAGAGGCTTTGTCTGCTTCTTTTCGATAAAGCACACCATCAATAGTTGTAAAAACTTCATTTGAAGAGTCTATATCAAGTTCCTCCAACGATGAACACAAGTTAAAGGCGTTTCCCGAAATGCCGATAAGTGTAGTCGGCAATTTAATGTATGTTATTTTTTCATTTTTCGCAAATGCAGAATATGATATATTGGTTACGGGCAATCCATCTAAACTTTCTGGTATGATGATTTTTGTTTCATTGCCCTTGTATCCGGTTATAACTGCTTTTGTGGGTTCGTTTATTGGGAGGGGCCTGTAAGTGAAATCACTTTCAGGGGGGCAAACAGGCTCTGCACTTTCGTAAACAGCGGTTGTTCCGCCTAGTGCTGTTGGGATATTATCCGTCAAAAACAAGCACGAAAACAAAACGGCAAGGCATAAAATAAAACTTAACAGTTTTTTCTTGCTCAAAAAAGCACATCCTTTCAAGCGTAATATACTAATTTAATTATATTATAGGAGGAATGTAATTTCAATAGGAATGTTTATACAAAAATACAGACAAATTTTGTTAATTCACAATAGGGCTAACAAAAAAATAAAAAAGCAAAGCTCCGAAGCGAACTTCGGAGCCGTATGCTTTTTAACAATTAAGTTACTTAGATAGCGCGGGTAACCTTACCGGAGCGCAAGCAGCGTGTGCAAGCATATACTCTCTTGGGAGAGCCGTTTACGATTGCTTTAACTCTTTTTACGTTGGGTTTCCATGTTCTGTTTGAACGTCTGTGTGAGTGAGAAACCTTGATGCCGAAAGCAACTTCTTTGTTACAAAATTCACATTTTGCCATTGAGCTGCACCTCCTTCATAAATTTTCAATTAAGTCATAAGACAACGAAATGTATAATATCACCTTTCTTCGTCAAATGCAAGTATTTTTTTTGAATTTGTCCGTTTTTATGAACTTTCACATATATTTAGGGGTATTATTCCAATATTTTTTTCAAAATTGCTTGATTTTTTCAAAATGATGCTATATAATGCTATTTGTAACCGAACATTTGTGCGAAGATGGCAAAGCTAACAGTTGCAAAGCACATACCTAATATATAAAGGAGAGTTATTCAGAAATGGCAGAAAAAAATGAAAAAAGCAGAGCTCTTGAAACAGCGCTTTCACAGATAGAAAAAAGTTTTGGTAAAGGTGCAATTATGCGTTTGGGCGAAAATGCAGGTCTTAATGTTGAAGCAATCCCCACAGGTTCAATTGCTCTTGATGCGGCAACAGGTATCGGTGGTCTGCCCCGTGGCAGAATTGTTGAAATTTATGGTCCTGAAAGCTCAGGTAAAACAACTCTTGCTCTTCATGTTGTTGCAGAGGCACAGAAAATGGGTGGCGAAGCTGCATTTATTGATGCTGAACACGCCCTTGACCCTGTTTATGCTGCTGCGCTCGGAGTAGACATTGATTCACTTCTTGTTTCTCAGCCTGATAATGGTGAACAGGCACTTGAAATCACAGAGCATCTTGCCCGTTCAGGCGCTCTTGATGTTATTGTTGTTGACTCTGTTGCTGCTCTTGTTCCTAAGGCAGAAATTGAGGGTGAAATGGGTGACTCTCACGTTGGTCTTCACGCTCGTCTTATGTCACAGGCATTAAGGAAACTAACAGGTGCAATTTCAAAATCAAATACTGTTGTTATCTTTATTAACCAGCTTCGTGAAAAGGTTGGCGTTATCTATGGTAACCCTGAGGTTACAACAGGTGGTCGTGCTCTTAAGTTCTATTCAACTATTCGTATTGATGTAAGAAGAGTTGAACAGCTTAAAGGTGCAGGAAATGAGTTTATAGGTTCAAGAACAAGAGCAAAAATCGTAAAAAATAAAGTTGCGCCCCCATTTAAAGAGGCTGAATTTGATATTATGTACGGCGAGGGTATTTCTAAATACGGCGAGCTTCTTGATTTGGCTGTCAAGATGGAGGTTATCAGAAAAAGCGGTGCTTGGTTCTATTATGGAGAAGAAAGACTTGGTCAGGGTAGAGATAATGTAAAAGAGTATATCAGAAATAATCCTGAGTTCTGCGCAGATGTTGAGGGTAAGGTTCGCGAAGGTATTAAAAACCTTATTTCTGCAAGAAATCCAATTACCAGAAGAGATACCGCTCCCACACCCGCAGAACCTGTTTCAAAAGCTACTGCAAGAGCAAAGATTGATATTGCAGTTGATGATGACGAATAATTAAAATGAAAATTACATCCAAGCAGGGTAACGGCAATAAGGTTCATATCTATATTGATGGCGAATATACCCTGACACTTTATGATGACTATTGGTATCTTTGCGGTATTAAGGATGGTCAGGAAATTTCAGAGACTCAGCTTGCTTCCTTGAAAGGGGAGGCAGGCTTTCGCTCTGCTTATGAGAAGGGCATTACTTATCTTTCTATGAGAGCGTATTCCGAAAAAGAGTTGTATGATAAGTTGAAATTGAAATTCGGCGCAGATGCATCTCGCAGAGTGGTGGATAAAATGTTGGATAGAGGCTATATTGATGATGAAGCCTTTTGTAAAGAGTATGTAAGGTATCTTTTTGAAGTGAAAAAATATGATGTAAAGAGGATTACATACGAATTAAAAATGAAGGGTGTTGATGGCGAAACTGTTAACAATACCCTGAAAATACTTGACAATGAGCCAATTTCGCGTATTATAGAAATGTTAAGGACAAAATACGAAAATAAACTTGAAACGGAAAAAGACAGAAAAAGAATTGTCAATCGTTTCGTAAGAATGGGATACTCCTATTCAGATATAAAATCCGCATTTTACGAATGTGAATTGGAAATGCCCGGGCGATAAAAGTAAGAGGTGAAAGTTATGTCACGAAAAATCGGAATGATTAGTTTAGGTTGCCCTAAAAATCAGGTGGATGCAGAATTGATGCTCAAAAAGCTCGTTGATGCAGGTTATATTCTTGTTCAGGAAGCTGATAAAGCAGATCTTGTTATTGTTAACACCTGCGGTTTTATTGAAGATGCTAAAAGAGAATCTATTGAAGCAATTCTTGAAATGGCAGATTTAAAAGCAGACGGACTTCTTAAGAAAATTCTTGTAACAGGTTGCCTTGCTCAAAGATATAACGATGAAGTGTTTACCGAAATTCCCGAGGTTGACGGTGTAATCGGTATTGGCGCAAATGCAGATATTGTTGCAGTTTGCGATGCGATTTTTGAAAATGATGAGCAGTATAAGAGCTTTCCCGATAAAGAGCAGTTACCCCTTGACGGCGGAAGAATTCTTACAACTCCTGAATATACTGCGTATCTTAAAATAGCAGATGGTTGCTCCAATTGTTGTTCTTACTGCGCAATCCCCTCTATAAGAGGGAGTTTCAGAAGCAGAAAGATGGAGGATGTTCTTGAGGAAGCAAATATGCTTTGTGAAAAAGGTGTTAAGGAACTTATTCTTGTGGCTCAGGACACTACAAGATATGGTGAAGACCTTTATGGCGAACTTAAGCTTCCCGAGCTTTTAGGTGAGCTTAATAAAATTGAAAAGCTTCAATGGATTCGTCTTCTTTATTGCTACCCCGACAGAATTACAGATGAGCTTTTAGATGCAATTGCAGAAAACGAAAAGGTTTGTCATTACATTGATATTCCCTTGCAGCATGCTGACGGAGAAATCCTCAAGGCTATGAACAGAAAGGGCGATAAGGAGTCTCTTCTTGCTCTTGTGGAAAAAATCAGAGCAAGAATTCCTGATGTTGTTTTGAGAACCACATTTATTGTAGGTTTCCCCGGTGAGACCGAAGAAGCGTTCACAAATCTTTCCGAATTTGTTAATGAAGCAAGAATAGATAGAGTAGGTTGTTTTGCATATTCTCGTGAAGAGGGTACACCGGCTTATGATTTTGAGAATCAGGTTGATTCCGAAATTGCCGCAGATAGAGTTGAAGCAATTATGACTCAGCAATATACAATTTCCGAGCAAAAAACAGAAGAGTGTATGGGTAAAACCTACGATGTTCTTGTTGAGGGCTATGACCCTTATACAGATAGTTATTACGGCAGAACATATATGGATTCGCCTGATATTGATAACAACATCATTTTCACTTGCGGTTATGAAATTGAAAACGGTGAAATTGTTCCCGTTGAAATATTTGATAAGGATGAGTATTCTCTCATTGGTGAAGCGGTATGAAAAATATGAATGTGCCTAATCAGTTAACAATTATCAGAATTATTCTTACACCAATTTTCCTGGCATTGTTTTTAAGCGAAATTCCGCATCACTATTTAATCGGTTTGATTATTTTTGCAATCGGCTCGTTTACAGATTTTCTTGACGGCAAAATTGCAAGAAAAAAAGGTATCGTAACAGTTTTCGGTCAGCTTGCTGACCCGGTTGCAGATAAAATTCTTACAACTGCTGCCTTACTTGCATTTATGCAGTTCGGTCTTTGCAATATCTGGATTATTATGATTGTTTTACTCCGTGAGTTTACAATCACATCTTTCAGACTTGTTGCAACAGCTCAGGGAATTGTTATTCCTGCAAATATTTACGGCAAACTTAAAACTATTTCGCAAATGGTTTTCTCCCTTGTGATTATGATTCTTGCAGAGCTTAATGATATAGGTCTTTTAGGTGAAAGCTTCCCCATTTCTGCAGTATCAAACGGACTTTTGTGGATTACCGCTGCGCTTTGTGTTGTTTCAGGTGTAATTTATGTAAAACAGTCCATTAAACTCATTGATTTCTCGAAATAAGGTGACTATATGCAACTTTACAATTCACTTACAAGAAAAAAAGAAAATTTTAAAGAAAATGTTCCCGGCAAGGTTAATATGTATACCTGCGGCCCTACCGTGTATCACTTTGCACATATAGGTAATCTTCGTAGCTATATTATGGAGGATGTGCTTGAAAAGCATCTTCGTTACAGCGGATATGATGTTAAACGAGTAATGAATATTACTGACGTTGGTCACCTTTCAAGCGATGCGGATACCGGCGAAGATAAAATGCTCAAAGGTGCCAAAAGAGAGAATAAATCTGTTATGGATATTGCAAAATTCTATACAGATGCTTTCTTTGAGGATTGCAAAAAGCTTAATATTAAAACTCCCGATGTAGTTGAACCTGCAACAAATTGTATTGATGAATTTATTACAATGGTTCAGGGTCTTCTCGATAAAGACTATGCTTATGTTGCAGGCGGAAATGTGTATTTTGATACATCAAAGCTTGACGAATATTATGTTTTCAACAAGCACGACAGCGATGAATTAATGGTTGGTGTCCGAGAGGGTGTTGAAGAGGATACAAATAAGAGAAATAAAAATGACTTCGTTCTCTGGTTTACAAAATCAAAGTTTGAAGAGCAGGCTCTTAAATGGGATTCCCCCTGGGGGGTTGGTTATCCCGGTTGGCATATTGAATGCTCTGCTATCAGCCTTAAGCACCTTGGCGAATATATGGATATTCACTGTGGCGGTATTGATAACGCATTCCCTCACCATACAAACGAAATTGCCCAGAGTGAAGCATATCTCGGTCATAAATGGTGCAACTATTGGTTCCATGTTCTCCACCTTAACACTAACACAGGTAAAATGAGCAAATCCAAGGGTGAATTCCTCACAGTTTCACTTTTGGAGGAAAAGGGCTATAACCCTCTTGCATACAGATTCTTCTGCTTGCAGTCCCATTACAGAAAACAGCTTGTTTTCTCCTACGAAAACCTTGACGGTGCCGCAACTGCTTATGATAAGCTTCTCAAGAAAATAGCAGGTCTTAATCCTTGTGACAGCGATGAGCTTGATATGGCAGCAGTTGAAAAGCTTCAGGGTGCTTTCAAAGCCGCTCTTGATAATGATATAAATACATCTCTTGCAGTTACTGCGGTTTATGATGTTCTTAAAGAGAAAACAAACGATAAAACAAAAATCTATCTTCTTAACGATTTCGATAAGGTTCTTTCCCTTGATTTAATCGAGGGAGCAAAGAAGCTCAATGAAAATAAAGAAGAGCCTGCAGAGCTTGATGACTTTGCAAAATATGTTGAAGAGCAGATTGCTTTGAGAGTTGAGGCTAAAAAGGCTAAAAACTTTGCAGAAGCGGACAGAATCCGTGACGAGCTGGCATCAAAAGGCGTTACACTCCTTGATACCCGCGAAGGCACAAAATGGAGTAAAGAATAAACTATGACAAGTAAAGAAAGAGCAAAGCTTCGCGCAGAAGCAAACGGTCTCGACCCGATTTTCCAGATAGGTAAAGAGGGCGTTACCGACGCGGTTATTGCACAAATTGAAGATACATTTAATACAAGAGAGCTTTTCAAAATAAAGGTTCACCTTGAATCCTCGCCCGAAGAGCCCAAGGAAATAGCAACAAAAATTTCCGAGGCAACAGGATGCGATATTATTCAGGTAATCGGCGGAACAATTGTTGTTTTCCGAATTAACCTTATTCTTCGTCAGAAAGCGGCGGAAAAGAAAAAACGTCAGCAGGAGAAAGCAAGAAAAGAAGCTCTCGAAAGACGTACCGAGCGTACAAAAAAGAAATACAGCAGGTAAAAATTATGAGTGAAATTGTTACCGTTAATAAAAAAAGAAAAATTGGTTCTTTTATAATCGGTTTATTGGTTCTCGCCCTTGCAGTTACCGGTGTTGTAAGCATCGGAAAATTTGCAGTAGATAAATTCTATTCGGGTGAAGAAGAGATTGTTGATTATTCAGGCTATGCAGAGTTTTTAACCTGGGTAGTCGGCGTTGACCCCGATTCTTTTTCGGATATAACAAAGGCCGACAAAAACGCTCTCCTTAATATTGCAATCTGTACTCTTTTAACGGATGATGTTAAAACAGGGGATTATAATGTAACGGAAAAAGGTCTTGTAGTTCCTGCAGAGGATGTTGCAGGTTACTATCTTAAAATGTTCGGACCCGATGTAGAAATCGTTCATTCAAGTATTATGGGTTATGGTTATGAGTTTACCTATGATGCAGGTGCAAACACCTACACAGTTCCCCTTACGGGTGTAACTCCACCCTTTACCGTTAGAATTGAGTCTGTTGAAAAAACAGGCGGTCTCGCAATTCTTCGTGTAGGCTATGTCGGCACAGATAATGTTGAGGTTGCTCCCGACGGCACAATTGCCGCAACTCAACCTGATAAATATGCAGATATTACTCTCAAGGAAACTGAAACGGGCTATAATTTGATATCAGTTATGGCAGTAACAGTTGGAGAATATCAATGAACATAAAAACTGCATCGCATAAGCGGTGCGGTTTTTATGTTCATTGTCTATGTTCACCAAAAAAACTTTTGTTATATTGTGGGAATTTTACCTTTAAACTATGGAAAATTCTGAAAATATGTGTTACAATGAGCGATGGTGTAATAACTCTATTTGCGTGAAAACCACGCAAAAAAAATATTGGAGGTAAATTATGAGCAAGAAATTCGTTTATTTGTTCAAAGAGGGCGACGCTTCAATGCGTGAGCTTCTCGGTGGTAAGGGTGCAAACCTTGCAGAAATGACCAACATCGGTCTTCCTGTTCCTCAGGGTTTCACAATCACAACTGAAGCTTGTACTCAGTACTATGAGGACGGCAGAAAAATCAACGATGATATCCAGGCACAGATTATGGAATACATCGACAAAATGGAAGAAATTGTTGGCAAAAAATTTGGCGACAAGGAAAATCCTCTTCTTGTTTCTGTTCGTTCAGGTGCTCGTGCATCCATGCCCGGTATGATGGATACAATCCTTAACCTTGGTCTTAATGAAGATGTTGTTGAAGTTATGGCTGCAAAGTCAGGCAACGCTCGTTGGGCTTGGGACTGCTACAGAAGATTCATTCAGATGTATTCTGACGTTGTTATGGAAGTTGGTAAGAAATACTTCGAGCAGCTCATTGACGAAATGAAAGAAGCTAAAGGCGTAACTCAGGATATTGAGCTTACTGCTGAAGACCTCAAAGAGCTTGCAGGTCAGTTCAAAGCTGAATACAAATCAAAAATCGGTAAAGACTTCCCCTCAGATCCCAAAGAACAGCTTATGGGCGCTGTTGAGGCTGTTTTCCGTTCATGGGACAACCCCCGTGCAAACGTTTACCGTCGTGACAACGATATTCCTTATTCATGGGGTACTGCTGTTAACGTTCAGGCTATGGCATTCGGTAACATGGGTGACGATTGCGGTACAGGTGTTGCTTTCACTCGTGACCCCGCTACAGGTGAAAAAGGCCTTATGGGTGAATTCCTTGTAAACGCACAGGGTGAAGACGTTGTTGCTGGTGTTCGTACTCCTATGCCCATCGCTGAAATGGCTGAAAAATTCCCCGAGGCATTCGCAGAATTCACAAAGGTTTGCGCAATCCTCGAAGATCACTACAGAGATATGCAGGATATGGAGTTCACTGTTGAAGCAGGTAAGCTCTATATGCTTCAGACAAGAAACGGTAAGAGAACAGCTAAGGCAGCTTTGAAGATCGCTTGTGACCTCGTTGACGAAGGTATGATCGATGAAAAGAAAGCTGTTGCAATGATCGACCCCAGAAACCTTGACACTCTTCTTCATCCCCAGTTCGATGCTAAAGCTCTTAAAGCTGCAACTCCTGCAGGTAAAGGTCTTGGCGCATCTCCCGGTGCTGCTTGCGGTAAAGTAGTATTCACTGCTGAAGACGCCGAAGCTTGGAATGCTCGTGGCGAAAAAGTTGTTCTTGTTCGTCTTGAAACATCTCCCGAAGATATCACAGGTATGAAAGCTTCTCAGGGTATCCTCACAGTTCGTGGCGGTATGACATCTCACGCAGCTGTTGTTGCTCGTGGTATGGGTACTTGCTGTGTATCCGGCTGTGGCGAAATCAAAATGGACGAAGAAAACAAGAAATTTGAACTCGCTGGAAAAACATACGTTGAAGGCGACTACATCTCAATCGATGGTTCAACAGGTAACATCTACGACGGTATCATCCCCACAGTTGATGCTGAAATCGCAGGTGAATTCGGCAGAATTATGGATTGGGCAGATAAATACAGAACTCTTAAGGTTCGTACAAATGCTGATACTCCCGCTGATGCTAAGAAAGCTCGCGAGCTCGGTGCAGAAGGTATCGGTCTTTGCCGTACAGAGCATATGTTCTTCGAGGCAGAAAGAATTGCTGCATTCCGTGAAATGATCTGTGCAGACACAGTTGAAGAAAGAGAAGCAGCTCTTGACAAGATTCTTCCTTATCAGCAGGGCGACTTCGAAGCTCTCTATGAAGCTCTTGAAGGCAACCCCGTTACAATCCGTTTCCTTGATCCTCCTCTTCATGAGTTCGTTCCCACTGAAGAAGCAGACATCAAGCTCCTTGCAGATTCTCAGGGCAAATCCGTTGAAGATATCAAAGCTATCATCGCTTCTCTTCACGAGTTCAACCCCATGATGGGTCACCGTGGCTGCCGTCTTGCAGTTACTTACCCCGAAATCGCTGCAATGCAGACAAAAGCTGTTATCCGTGCAGCTATCAACGTTCAGAAGGCTCACGCTGACTGGAATGTAGTTCCCGAAATCATGATTCCCCTCGTAGGCGATATCAAGGAGCTTAAGTTCGTTAAGAAGGTTGTTGTTGAAACAGCTGATGCTGAAATCGCAGCAGCAGGCGTTGAGCTCAAGTACGAAGTTGGTACAATGATCGAAATCCCCAGAGCTTGCATCACAGCTGACGAAATCGCAAAGGAAGCTGAATTCTTCTGCTTCGGTACAAACGATCTTACCCAGATGACCTTCGGCTTCAGCCGTGACGACGCAAAGTCGGGGGC
>JAZNYZ010000023.1:0-1673 GCA_045594685.1 Acutalibacteraceae bacterium
TCTATATTCACTTGAGTGCATTTGTTTACAAAACGGCACTTTCTTGATATCTCGTTGTGAGTACCGATTACATCAACGCAATATTCCCTCTCCTTGAGTGAACGTGCTGTTGAGAGTACCTGTAAACCTCCACCAAAAAGTACTATTTTCATATCTCAACAAATAGAATTAATAACCTTAACTACTTTTTTCATTTCTTTGTCGGTCAATCCATAATAAAACGGCAAGTTTAAGATTTGCTTGGCCATTTCATGCTCTTCCTTATAAACCTCATTTTGAGGGCATCCTATACTGCAATGACTGAAATCCATATCAATACCTTTTGCTATGCATTGCTTATAGAATGACCGTCTGTCGTTTACAAGTATTGCATATCTGGTACACGTTGCATTGTCGTTACATATAGGTTTAGTTACAGAAGGGTTGTTTATATGTTTGTCGTAATAATCATAAATGTATTTTCTTCTACTGATAATCTTGTCAATATTTTTAAGTTGTTTCAGCAGAATAGATGCTTGCCATTCCTCAAAACGGAATTTGTAGTAATCAGTTTTTTCTTCTGCCGGTTTCTCGTGTTCTGTTCGTTGCAATTTACCTTTTCTGTCTATTGTTAGCCAGTGGAACATTTTATATATAAAAGGATCCTTTGTAACGACAAAGGCAAATGCCCTTACAAAGGCTTTAAGCCTAAAAGTAAAATTCTGGTCTTTCCACCCTGAATTCTCTTCTATGTCATTGAGTACCTTATTATCCTTGCCTATCAATATTCCTCCAAAAGGTGGAACTGTCAATGTCTTTGAGGCATTTAAACTTATAAAAGCAAAATCGCCGAATGTACCCGTCATTTTCCCGTTTACGGTTGTTCCTAAGGATGTTGCACAATCTTCAATAAGGACAGCACCGGTTTCTTTGCATTTTGCTGCAATTTTTTCAATGTCGCATGGTAATCCGTATTGGTGAGTTGCCAAAACGATGCTGTCACCATCGATACATTCTATATATGAAGAGTTGAAATCCTCTTTTCTTGTTTTTGAAAACAGTATCTCTTTTCCCGATAGCAGTACAGCCTCATTTACCACCATACAGGTATAGGCCGGTATAACAACCTTTTTCTGCGGCAGTCTTATGAGTAACTCATAAATGGCATCCCTTGATGACGGAACAAATTTAATTTCGTAATCAGGAAATATTTTACATAGTTCTTCAATACACATATTACGTTTCTTGTAGCTGCCACTATTGCAAGTAACAGCGTTCAAGACATCGCAAAGAGTGTAATTTACCCTAACTCGTGGTATCAGTGAAAAACTTTTTGCCATATATGTGTGTTGGTTTGGGTGTTATACGTTTTAATATACTCTTATTATAATAACTTATTATGGATTGGTATGAGTTTACTGACAAGGTTTAATACCCTTTAATTTTTTCCACTTTATCTTGAAGAAATACTTTGTCAGGTTAAACATTTCTCCCGCGTACCACTTTAGCTCTTTCCAGAACGAGGTGTTCTTGCGCTTTGATGCAAAAAATATACCAGCCAGCCCCAGTTTCTGCAATAAACCGTCTGGTTGTTTAATCTCGCCAATTTCACAGCGGAAAGCAGCACCGACACCAACAACAATTGTACCTTTATTAAGGTGCTGAGCCAATAGCGCACCAAGGTAATCTTGTTT
>JAZNYZ010000024.1:0-253615 GCA_045594685.1 Acutalibacteraceae bacterium
GACCAAAAATCCGCACTGTATAAAATCTACGACCTAAAAGCGAAAGATTTTTATTGGATTTTTGGTGTTGAGGGCGAAGATAGGCTGGCGCCTTTCAAGACCGAAACGCCGAAAAGACTTGAAAATACTCGCTTTTAGGCAGATTCGGATAACTCATTTCACCCTAGTGTAAAACTACACCATTTTTATACATCTTAATTATATATAATTATGGTAGAGAAAGTCAATAAGAAACAATGTTGAAAATAGGTCAATATTATTGTATAATAGTTCTATATTTATATGGAGTGAATAAATTTATGCATATACCAACCTGCGAAACCAACGAGCTTAACATAATTCCTTTTGAAGATGCACTTTTAAAAGAGGCTGACGGTTCTTTTGAATACGACAGAGAAAAATGGCTTTATGTTCCCAATGCATATACGGAATACCGTTATATTTTGGGCACAAGGGGAGAAAATCCTCTTATCTGCATAGGTATTAACCCGTCAACCGCAAAGCCCGACGACCTTGATAACACCTTGAAATCCGTTGAACGCACAGCTGCTTTCAATGGCTTTGACAGCTTTATTATGTTCAATGTTTACGCCCAGAGAGCAACAAATCCCAAGGATATGGACGGAAAATTTAATACCCTTTTACATAACGAAAATATGAATGCCTTCCGCTATATTCTTTCTTCCTACGGTGAAGGCAAAACACCTGCTGTATGGGCAGCCTGGGGTACTATTATTGAAAAAAGACCATACCTTATTCCCTGCGTTAAGGATATGATTAAAATCGGTAATGAATTCGGTGCAAAATGGTATACAGTGGGAAAACGCTCAGTTAAAGGACATCCGCACCATCCCTTGTATCTTAAAAACAACAGTCCTGTTGAAGAGCTTGATATAGAAAGTTATATTTTAACATTGGGAAACAGTTGACATTTTGCGACAGAATATGATATAATTCACAAGTATATTTTTCAAAAACTGTGAAGAGAACAAGTAGCACATTTCAGCATAAAAAAGAGAGTTGCCGTTTGGTGAGAGGCGCATGAGCGGATTGTGTGAATACATCTTGGAGTTTCGCACCGAAAATTTCAGTAGGCTGCGGCGGGTACGCCCGTTAAAGCGTTTGAGTTTTATTACTCTTTAAGGTAGGTTGCGTGAGCAATTTGCGAAAAAAGGTGGTAACACGGTCAGGTTATACTGCTCGTCCTTTAGCTTCGGTTAGAGGACGATTTTATTTATACAATACTTTATAAAGGAATGAACGAATTTGCCTATTACAGATTTTCTTGTGATTAATGCAAATAACTACAAAAATGAGGTTGCTCTTGTTGAGATTAACCCCGAAATGCAGGGGAAAAGTCGCCAGACCTGGCGTGAATATTCCCTTATTGAAACAAATCCCTTTAATGTGGGCAGAAGTGAGCTTACTTGGGGCGAGTTTGATAAAAGAGCAAACCGCTTTGCAAACCTTCTTCTTTCAAGAGGTATCAAAAAAGGGGACAGAGTTGCAATTCTTCTTATGAACGGAATTGAATGGCTTCCCATTTATTTCGGTATTCTTAAAACAGGTGCTCTTGCAGTTCCGCTTAACTACCGCTATACTGCAGAAGAAATCAAATATTGTCTTAAGCTTTCCGACAGCGATGTTCTTGTTTTCGGGCCTGAGTTTACAGGGCGTGTTGAGGAAATTGCTCATAGAATTCCCGATGTTAAATATACCTTCTATGTTGGTGAGGATTGTCCTACCTTTGCAGAAAGCTATGATAGATTAGTAACATATTGCTCATCTCATGCACCCGGAATTGAAATTTCCGATGAGGATGAAGCAGCAGTTTATTTCTCTTCAGGAACAACAGGCTTCCCCAAAGCAATTCTCCACGCTCACAAAAGCCTTGTTCACGCGGCTTTAACAGAACAGAACCACCATTCACAGACCAGAGACGATGTTTTTCTTTGCATTCCGCCTCTTTATCATACAGGTGCAAAAATGCATTGGTTCGGTTCTCTTGTAGCAGGTAGCAAGGCAGTTCTTCTTAAAGGTACAAAGCCCGAGCTTATTCTCAAAACCGCAAGTGAAGAGGGTTGTACAATCGTATGGCTTCTCGTTCCCTGGGCACAGGATATTCTTGATGCTATTGACAGCGGAGATGTTGATTTAAGCGAATATACACTTTCTCAGTGGAGATTGATGCATATAGGTGCTCAGCCTGTTCCCCCGAGCCTTATTAAGCGTTGGCTCAATATTTTCCCCCATCATCAGTATGATACTAACTATGGTCTCAGCGAATCTATCGGACCCGGTTGTGTTCACCTTGGTGTTAATAATGTTCACAAGGTTGGTGCAATCGGTAAAGCAGGCTACGGTTGGGAAGTTAAAATCGTTGATGAAAACAAAAACGAGGTTGCAAAAGGCGAGGTTGGTGAGCTTGCAGTTAAAGGCCCCGGTGTAATGCTTTGTTATTATAAGGATGAAAAAGCAACCAATGAGGTTCTCCGTGACGGTTGGCTTTATACAGGCGATATGGCTCAGGAGGATGAAGATGGATTTATCTTCCTTGTTGACCGTAAGAAAGACGTTATTATTTCAGGCGGTGAAAACCTTTACCCTGTGCAGATTGAAGACTTCCTTCGTAAGCACGATAAAATCAAGGACGTTGCAGTTATCGGTCTTCCCGATGCCCGTCTTGGTGAAATTGCCGCCGCTATTATTGAAGCAAAAGATGGTGAAACCATAACAGAAGATGATATCAACGATTTCTGCTACGATTTGCCAAGATATAAACGTCCCAGAAAGCTTATTTTCGCAAAGGTTCCTCGTAATCCTACAGGAAAAATCGAAAAGCCCAAGCTTCGTGAGATGTATTGCGGTGAAAGCCTTGTTGCTTCACAGAACGAAATCAATAAATAGTTGAGAATAAATCCAAAGAGGTACAGATAAATGAAAAAATTACTTTTAGGTAATGAAGCAGTTGCACGCGGTCTTTATGAAGGCGGCTGCAGAGTTGCTTCAAGCTACCCCGGAACACCCAGCACAGAGGTTACCGAGTGCATTTCTACATACGATGAAATAACAAGCGAATGGGCACCCAATGAAAAGGTGGCAATGGAGGTTGCTTTCGGTGCGGCAGTTGCAGGGGCACGTTCTTTCTGCGCTATGAAGCACGTTGGTCTTAATGTTGCCGCTGACCCGCTTTTTACATCTTCTTATACAGGTGTTAATGCAGGTCTTGTTGTGGTTGTTGCAGATGACCCCGGAATGCATTCTTCACAGAATGAGCAGGATAGCCGTCATTATGCGAAAGCTTCAAAGATTATGATGCTTGAACCCTCTGATTCTGATGAATGCCTTAAATTTTCGAAAATGGCATTTGAGCTTTCAGAAAAATTTGATACTCCGGTTATTCTTCGTCTCACAACAAGAGTTTCCCATTCAAGAAGCCTTGCAGAAATTTCCGACAGAGTTGACAATGGTCTTAAGCCCTATGAAAAAAATGCTCCTAAATATGTTATGGTTCCTGCAAATGCAAAGGTTAAGCATGTTGAGGTTGAAAAGAGAATTTTAAATCAGATTGAATATTGCGAAACCGAAGCAGTTGAAAACGGACTTAACAGTATTGAATATAACGATAAGAAAATTGGTGTTATTACAGCAGGTATCTGCTATGAATATGCTAAAGAAGCATTGGGCGATAAAGCATCTTACCTTAAATTAGGTTGTGTTTATCCTCTTCCCGAAAAGCTTATAAAGGATTTCTGCGCAGAGTGTGAAACAGTTTATGTTCTCGAAGAGCTTGATGATTATATTGAAACTCATTGTCGTAAAATCGGTGCTGATGTAAAGGGTAAATCAGAGTTTACACTTCTCGGTGAATATTCTCAGGGACTTATCAGAAAGGTAATCCTTGGTGAAGAAAGCAAATCTCTTAAAGCAGATGTGGAAATTCCTGCAAGACCTCCCGTTCTTTGCGCAGGTTGTCCTCACAGAGGTCTTTTCTATGCTCTCAAAAAGCTTAATGTAACCGTTAGCGGTGACATTGGTTGCTATACTCTCGGTGCATCAAAGCCTCTCGGTATGATTGATACAGTTCTTTGTATGGGCGGCAGCGTTTCAGGTCTTCACGGCAGAAACCTTGCAGACCCAGACCACGCAAACAAATCCGTTGCAGTTATCGGTGACTCTACCTTTATTCACTCAGGTGTTACAGGTCTTATTGATATTGCTTATAACAACAGCAATTCCGTTACAATCATTCTTGATAACAGCATCACAGGTATGACAGGCCATCAGCAGAACCCCACAACAGGCTTCAATATCAAGGGCGAGCCTGCAGCAGCAGTAAGCCTTGAAAAGCTTTGCGAAGCAGTTGGTATCAATAATGTTTTCGTTGTTGACCCCTATAACCTTGATGAAAGCTATACAACAATTAAAAATGCCCTTGAGCTTAACGCTCCCGCAGTTGTTATTTCAAGAAGACCCTGCGCTCTTCTTAAAACTGTTAAGCATAATCCGCCTCTTAAGGTTAATAAAGATAAATGTAAGTCCTGCAAAATGTGTATGAAAATCGGTTGCCCTGCTATCAGTATGAAGGATGGCAAAGCAGAAATCGACTTTACACAGTGCCTCGGTTGCAATGTTTGTTCTCAGCTTTGCAAATTCGGTGCTATTGAATAAGAAAGGAGAGAGCTAAAAATGAATAAAGCTATAATGATAGTTGGCGTTGGCGGTCAGGGAACTCTCCTTGCAAGCCGTATTTTAGGTAGTGCTCTTCTTTCACAAGGGTACGATGTTAAGGTTTCCGAGGTTCACGGAATGAGCCAGCGTGGCGGTTCTGTTGTTACCTATGTTAAATATGGTGAAAAGGTTTATTCTCCAGTTGTTGGTGAGGGTGAAGCAGACCTTATTCTCGCATTCGAACAGCTTGAAGCAGCAAGATGGCTTTCCTGCCTTAAGCCTGACGGAAAAGTTATTGTTAACACACAGAAAATTGACCCTATGTCAGTTGTTATCGGTGACAGCGTATATCCCGATGGTGTTCTTGATGCAGTAAGAGCTGCAGGTGCAGCAGTTGTTGAGCTTGATGCACTTCCTCTTGCAGTTGAAGCAGGCTCACCCAAGGCTACAAACGTTGTTCTTATCGGCGCAATGGCAAAGAATACAGATATCCCTAAGGAAATCTGGCTCGATGCAGTTAAATCCTGCGTCCCTGCAAAATTCCTTGATATGAACCTTAAAGCATTTGAATTAGGTTATAATAAATAAAAGTTATCGGCACCCAGTTTTTACTGAGTGCCACTTTTTTGTTCGGTTTGTTTATTTTATTAGAAAAACAGTTGTTTAATTTGGTAGAAAAGGCAATTGAAATTGTTGGAGATGTGTGGTAGAGTTAGGTTGTAAAAGCAACTAGGATGTGATTTGTATGCGTAAAACTAAAACAGTAAAAACATTTATAGCCTATATTCTCATTTTTGGAATATTAGCATCCTTCTGTGCTTGTGGTAAAACTAAACCGCAAGATTGTATTGAACACCAAGGAATAGGAAGTTGTGAAAAATGTGGTTTGGTTTATTTTGATGAATTGGCAGAAATCATAAAATCAAAATCTACTTCTACAGAAAACGGAATATATGAAATTCTTATACAGATAGATAGTATGAATACAACTATTGAATATGATAGCAATGAAAATAAGATATTATGTACCTTAGTTTACCTCCAACATCAGTATTCTCCTGTAGCATTTATAGTAACTATTAAACCAACAACAGGAACAACACATGGTTGGGTAATGGGTGTTGCAGATAAAATGGCTCATGGAACTTTTAACGCAGAAGAACTTAAAGATTTAGTTTTTAAACCTCAAATTGATAATAATGACTTTTCTGATGAAGAATTTGCAAATATTAATTCTATATATGAAGAATCTGTTTCTTTTTGTGTTGATATGATTTATTCTTTATTGGCTAAAGATAACCCAAACAATCTCACTATAGCTAATTTAGGCTTCGTTAATTACAGCCCAAATGTTATGGTATAAGAAAGTCTATACAAGATAATTAATGATAAAATGTATGAACTAGTGAAAAGAAAAGGATGGTTATTATGATAGCAAAAATATTTTTCTTTGGTTCGATTTTTGTTGCTATAGTATCATTTTTGTATAGTATGCTTGCCCTTTGCGGAAAGGATATTATATTAAATAATACCTATACCCGAGCCAATGAAGAAGAACACAAAAAAATGAATAAAAAAGCATATCGCTTACAATCTGCAGTTATATTTCTTTTAATTTCAATCTTATCATTAGCGAATGCTTTGAGATTTCTTTTTAATTTAAAATGGATTACATACGCATCCATTATAATTCTTGTTGCAATAATAATTTTTTATTTAGTCTCAAGTAAAAAAATCAAAAATAAAAACAAGGATTCAGGACAGTAAAATGTCTTGAATCCTTTAAATTTTATTGTTTTTGTCGATATACAAGCAAGCTTGTTCGATATATTTTATTTCATAAAATTCGATATATTTGCTTTGCAAATACGATATGATATAAATCCTTATTACGCGTGCCGTCAGGCACATATCGTGCCGCAGGCATATCGCATCGTCAGATATATCGCAAATCCGTCAGGATTTATATCGCTGTGGCTTCGCCACATCATACATCCTTAAAATCTACCTCAATATATCCATCCCCATCAATATCCTCAGGTAACTGGGGTTTGTTCTTGTTAAAAACAATTTCTGAAACTATTTTAACAATGCCGAAAACGAGAAGACCGAAGCCCACCATTGATGTTATTGATGTTGCACCCTTAAAGGGATTAAGAACAAGAGAAATACCGTATATTGCAATAATACCTGCAAAGATTTTTGAAAAAAGACCGCCTTTTCCCGAGAAGAAGGTTGAAACTGCGTAAACCACAACAGAAATACCGATAATAAATGGGAGAACTGACATCAGAAATTTAGGATGTAAAAGGAGCATAAATGCAACTGCTAAAAGCACAATTCCTGATATTATGTCAATAATATTGGGTGCACTTTCTTTTTTATCTTTAACATAGCGAACAGTTCTAATGATACCACCAATAAGGCAGGCAGTTCCTAATATATAGCAAACAGTCATTAATGATGTATCAGGGAAAAGCAGAACAAAAAGCCCCACTATTGCAAAAACTCCGCCGATAATTACATTGATAATATTATCAGGCAATTTTTTTCTCAATTTTTTCATTATATATTCACCTTGTAATTATTTTTTCTTTTATTATAACGATTATAGTTAGCCGAAACAGTGTAAAAATACACTGTTTCGTTACCAAATCATTGATTTGGTAGCGAATTTTCATTGAAATTTCGACTATAATCCTTTCAATGAGTGTAGTGCAAAATTGAATATTAAAAATTCAATTTTGATAAAAGCCGAAAAATCGGCTTTTACGAAACGCAAAAGCGTTTCGATATACTACAATCATTATAGCATTAAAAACTACCAAATATTTACAAAACTTTTAATAATGATTGAATAATTCCGCACTCCTCATTCCGCATTTAATTCTGCGTGCTTTTCATTAATCTTCTCAGTTATCTCTTCCATATATTTTCCGTGGAGCTTGAATTTCCAAGAGTAAATAATAAGTGAAAGTGTAATGAGAATAACAGGTGCAACAAGCATCATAAAGCTTATTGCAGATTTAACCTCTTCGCTATTCTGTGCGTGGAGGTTTTCGTTGTATTTAGAAATCTCGAGACCTGAGAAAAGAATAATTGTCTGAATAGTGTAAGCCATTTTCTGCAAAAAGCCCTTCATTGAGAAGGTGATGGATTCAGAGCGGAAGCCCATTTTGATTTCACCGTAGTCAACAATATCTGCAAGGAAAACTGTCTGGGAAACAAACATTGATGCAATACCTATGGAAGCTATAAGATAGCAGAAATTCATTGCCATATAGGATTCAAAGGCTTTAACGCAGATTGCCATTGTTGTGAAGCCTAAAATGGCAAGACCGAGAGAAACCTGATAGCATCTTCTTCGGGACATAAACTTTGTAAGAACGGGAACAACACCAAGACCTAAAACAGAACCAACCGCACCGATAATGTTAAAGGTAGATTGCTTTGCAGGGTCACCTGCAACAACATCGAAGAAATAAACGCCAACACCTGAAATCATATACCAGCCTGCATTTGAAAGCATTGCGAAAAGCATAAATATAAGAAGCTGGTCATTGTTCTTTGCGATGTTGAACATTTTTTTGAATGTGAATTTTTCGGGCTGTGATGTAACGTGTTTTTCCTTTGTGTTTAAAACAGAAAGGGAGGAGAAGCCAACAAGAGCACAGGCGCAGATAATTGCCCAGAGGGAATAACCTCTTGCATCTGCAATTTTCTCTCCATTGTATGTAGCCTCACTTAATAAGGGGAGCATAACGGGTGTGAGAATAGAAATAATGCCCTGACCTAAGCCTGAAAAGGTTCTGGCAACCGTAGCAATAAGGCTTCTTTCTTTTGGGTCGCTTGTAAATGAGGGCACCATTGACCAATAGGGAATATCAGCCATTGTATTTGTCATACCCCAACCAACATAAAGAACCGCAACATAAATGTAAAGAGGAATACCACCTAACTCAAAACCGGGGTTTGAGAACAAAAGGGAAAGGACAACCGCATTACAACAGGAACCAATAAGAATCCAAGGGCGATATTTACCCATTTTTGTTTTTGTGTTATCAACAATTGTACCCATCATAGGGTCGTTGATGCCATCCCATATACGAGCAACGGGAGTCAAAAACAAAAGGAATTTCTTGTTAAGATGCAGAATATCGGTTAAATATTTTGCAAGGTATGAGTAAAAAAGTCCGTAGCTTAAATCAAGACCAACTGCACCCACACCATAGGAAAGCATATCTTTCAATTTACCTTTTTTCATTACATTCCCTCCGAAAAAAGTATTTATAAATGAATTATACCAATTAAACATTATAATAGCAATATTTATTTTCTTGACAAAAAAGAACAAAGTGATACCAACCAGTATCGGTCAGTATCACTTTGAGAAACTTACATTTCAACAGGCTTGATGTTAAAGCAGAAAGTTAAAGACTTTTCGTCAAAGAGTCTGTTGTTTTCATCATTGTTAAGCTCACTGCTCTCGCTCAAAGCATTGAAACGAGCGTCAATGTTGAAAATTGTATATGGTTCTTTTTCAAGCTCGAAATCGTGCTTCTTTTCAGTTAACTGCTCTGCAGAATAGTGAGAAGCGTTGAAGGAGAATTCTTCAGCACCCATTGAGCCTGTAACCAAAAGACCATTACCGCCCTTGCTGCCTACAGTAACTCTTCTTGTTTTAAAGTGAGAGGAGTTTTCCTGAGGACGAATGTAGTGAACGAAATTGTCTGTAACTGTCAATTCATATTCACCGAAACGAGCAGATTTATAACGGTCAGGATAGGTTTCTGTTTCACCAAGACCGAAATATTTAATATCTTCGTATGCCTCGTTCATAAGAAGCTCAAGACCAAGGCGGGGAAGGAGCGGTGCGTTTTCGCGGATATCACCTGAAAGTGCAATATCAACAGAACCGTCACCATTGAATGTATGAGTAAGCTTGCCCTTTAAAATCGGGGGATTTGCAGGTCCGCCGAGAGCAATTTCTGAAACGAGGATTACTTTGTTATTACCTTCTTCAATTTTGGTTGAATAAGTTTTTTGAGCAATATGGTCAAGGTGGTTTGCAACCCATTCATCAACAGAGCCTCTGTTGTAAGCAGGTGCGTGCCACATTTTGAATTTAACAGGAGCTTCAAGGAATTCCTTGCCGTCTTTCTTAATGGAAGAAAGTCTGCCGTAGGGCTTGTCGAATGTGTATTCAATATCACCGCAGGCGATAACAGCATATCTGTCGTTACATTCAAGAACAACCTGGTCACTGTCTTTTTCTGCCACTGCCTTTTCGGTTTTGATTTCAAACTGCAAGAAACCAATTTCATAACCCTTTTCTGCCCAGGGAGTGTCATTCTTCTGGTGAATTGTAGCAGTTACGAAGCAATCACACGAAAGCTTATAATCGTTTTTGTCAAAGAGCTTGTAGGTAACAGAGTCTTGAGGTGCGATTTCAAGAGCTTCAATTTCACCCTCTGCAATAACCTTTTCGTTTGAAGTGAGTTTCCATTTTAATGTAAGGTCAGAAAGGTCTGTGAAATAACGAACACTCTTAACTGTCATTTCACCGTTTTTATAAGTTGCTCTGAAAGGTTCATAAACCTTTTTCATATCATAGTAACCGGGACGGGGAGTTCTGTCAGGGAAAACAAGACCATCAATACAGCAGATACCATCGTTGGGGAAATCACCGAAATCACCGCCGTAGTAGTAACGGGGATTGCCGTTTTCATCGGGAATATTTATAGCATGGTCGGTAAGCTCCCAGATACAGCCACCGCAGAAATTATCGTATTTATCAACAAGCTCCCAGTAATCGTAAACGTCACCTGTGGACATTGAGCAAACATATTCGCACATGTAGAAGGGTTTGTCGTATTCCTCATTGTTGCAGTAAGCGTCAATGTAATTAACACCTGCATACATTCTGCTTTCTACATCGGAAATATCTTTAAAGCATTCGCCTTCGGGAACAGCCTTGAATTCAAGGTGGGAGTTCTCATAGTGAACAAGAGCATTTTCGTTACGGGATTTTATGTATTTTCTCATAGCACGGTGGTTTTTACCGCAACCGCTTTCGTTACCGAGAGACCACATAACAACGCAACCGTGGTTTTTATCTCTTTCAAAGAGTCTTGCAGCACGGTCAACGTAAGCAGCTTCCCATTCATCAATTGTTGAAAGCATTGACCAACGCATCCAATCCCAGTCAGCATCTGTGTTGAAGCCCATACCGTGAGTTTCAATGTCAGCCTCGTCAACGATATAGAAGCCGAGAGCTTCGCAAAGGTCTAAAAATCTTGGGTCATTGGGATAGTGAGAGGTTCTGATGCAGTTAACATTGGCTCTCTTTAAGAGCAACAAATCCTCAACCATCTGCTCTTTTGTAACAACATAGCCGTTGAGAGTTGAATCATGGCGGTTGATACCGCGGAGCTTAACACCTTTGCCGTTAACAAGGAAAACCTTGTTTTCAATTTTAACCTCTGAAAGACCAATCTGGAAAGGAACAATTTCATCCTCAACAGTAAGGAAAAGGGTGTAAACGAAAGGCGTTTCGTCATTCCACATTAATGGATTCTGAATTTCGATAGTGAATGTGGGGTCAGCACTTTCGCTTGTAGCAATAACATCACCCTTGGGCGAAGCAAGTCCGTAAAGAACAGGAGCATTACCAACCAAGTCACATTCAACAGTAAGAGTTGCAATGGAATAATCCTCGTTGAAGCTTTGTCTTATGTAAACATCTTTCAAGCGTTTTTTGTTACGTGAAAGAATATATACCTCGCGGAAAATACCTGAAAGGCGGAAATAGTCCTGGTCTTCAAGATATGAGCCATCGCACCATTTCACAACAACAACTGTAATTCTGTTTTTGCCCTCAACAAGATACTTAGAAATATCAAATTCACTTGTGCAATGAGAAACCTGACTGTAGCCAACAAATTCACCGTTGATTAAAAGATAAAAGCAGGAGGAAACACCCTCAAAGGTGATGATGTTATCTCTTTCGAGCATTTCTGCACTCACATCAAATTCCTTGATGAAAACAGAGCAGGGGTTATCCTCGGGAACATGGGGCGGGTCGGTTGGAAAAGGATATTTAAGGTTTGAGTAAAGGGGAGAATCGTGCTCCACATTTTCATAAAGCTGAATGTTACCGGGCACCTTTACAAAGGGTAAATCCTTTTTATCAAAATCTGCGGTAAGATAAGCTTCATCTAAATCTTCAAAGCTGTCGAAGAATTTAAAGCTCCAGTCATTACCGCAAAGGTTTGTTAAATAATAAGATTTGTTTCTGTCGCCTGAAAGTGCATCCTCAAGGTTATCATAAGGAATGAAATATGCACGGGGGCTTTCACAACCAATGTGCAAATATTCAAGGCTTTTGTGATATGGGTTGAATTTCATAAATATTACCTCTCTTCGAGATTATTATTAAATAAAATAATACCATAAAAGAAAAAACTATACAATAAAAAACAAAAATAAAAAAATATCAATAACCCCTTGATTTTTTTTTATCAATTAGTTATAATAGCAAGGCACTTTAATGGAGGTGCAGAATTTAAAACTTAAATTCTTTGAACAGATGGAGAGTTGTCCGAGCTGGTCGAAGGAGCACGATTGGAAATCGTGTAAACGGCCAAAACCGTTTCGAGGGTTCGAATCCCTTGCTCTCCGCCAAGAATTGCAGAGCACTACTTTTCAGTAGTGCTCTGTAATTTTTTATAGAATGAAAAGGGATTCGAACCCCCTCGGCGAAGCCGAACAAAATCGGGTGTTCGCAAAGCGAACGATGGGCAGAGCCCATCGAATCCCTTGCTCTCCACCAAGAATTGCAGAGTACTACTGAAAAGTAGTGCTCTGTAATTTTTTATAGAACGAAAAGGGATTCGAACCCCCTCGGCGAAGCCAAACAAAATCGGGTGTTCGCAAAGCGAACGATGGGCAGGAAGGCAAAAACAATATTAACCGCATTTGTATATCTATGCCCACTTGTGAAATTCTATACAATAAATCAGTTTGCCATTTTTTATTATCTATGCTATTATATTTTTGGTGATGAAAGTGAAAAAAACAATTTTAATTATTCTTGGTAGTATATTAGCTCTTGTTCTTGTGGCAGTAATTGTTCTTGTAGGTAACACCTTTATGTATTACCCTCACTATAAAGAGAACAAAGAAACTGTTAAAATCCACCCCAAAGAGGACAATATCAAAATGATGAGCTATAACCTTCGTTGCATCAGTCCAACAGACTGGGGCAAAAAGGGGTGGTTTTACCGTGCGGATTTGATAATTGATGATATAGTAGAGGAAATGCCCGGTATAATCGGCTTTCAGGAAGCAACAAAATGGCATTATTCCTACCTTGTTGATTCATTGGAAGGCTATGATTCTGTTATTACCTATCGTGATGATGCTTTCAATTCTGAGGGTTGCCCTATATTCTATAACACAGAGCTTTATAGCCTTGTTGACAAAGGCTCTTTTTGGCTTTCGGAAACTCCCGAGGTTCCCAGCAAATCCTGGGGTGCACAGTACAACCGGATTTGCAGTTATGTTATATTAACAGATAAAGAAACTGGGGAAAATTTTGTCGTTTTCAATACCCATTTAAGCCACGTTAGTGATGATGCAAGAATTAACGGTATTCAGGTTGTGCTTGATAAGATAAGTGAATTTGGTTCACTTCCTGCGGTTATTATGGGCGACTTCAATGCAGAAGAAGGCTCTGTTACCTATAACAGCGTAACCGAAAGCTTCCTTGATGCAAAATATGCAACCGAAAACGCATCGGAGTTGCATACCTATAATGGTTGGAATAATCCCGAAAAATTCAAACGAATTGACTATTTTATGATTTCGAAAAAGGGTATAAAGGTCAATTTATATAATGTGCTTACAGGTATTCAGAACGGTGAACTTACAAGCGACCATTGCCCTATTATAATCGAAATTGTTTTAGAGAAATAATTTCGATTTCGATATAAATCCTGCGGATTTGCGAAGAAAATATATCGATTTGAAAAAAGGTGGAAAAATGAAATATTTATTCCGAGCGGTTTTCGAAAAGTTAATTAAAAAACCAATAAACACCATTATTCATAAAAAGTCCGAAGAAAAAGAAGCTACCTTTGACGAAAATAGTTTTGTAGCATATCACGAGCCAAGAAGAATAATAATATTTTTCCTTTTGTTTTTAGCTGCTTTGGGTATTACTTTCTGCTTTTATTCCGTTGATGAAACTTTTAATGTTATAGTAAAGGTTTGTCTTGCTTTTTCTGTAATAGCATTTTTCACACTTGTTTATATGCTTACATATCGTTGCTGTGTTGATGAAACAGGCTTTACAGTAAAGAAATTCTTTGTTTTTAAAAAATTTATTCCGAGAGAAGAATTTTTTGATGTAGAAATCACCAAATGGCAACCAAGAAATAGCGATGATGAAGGATTGCTGATTGTAAGAAACAAAAAAGGTAAAAAGATTTTTGACGCTTCAAAGGATTTAGTCGGCTTTGGCTTAATGTGCAAGATGGCTAAAAGGTTTGGGAGAAAAAATAATAAATAAAAACAAAAACCAAACGATTCAGTATCGTTTGGTTTTTTCGGTATGTTGATTTTATCAACTCGATATATTTGTTTACACAAATTCGATATAATTTCTTTCAGAAATTCCGATATGATATAAATCCTTGTCTTGTTGTATCAGCAACATATGGAGCCGAGAGGCATATCGAGTGCAATGCACATATCGAAAATCCCTCTGGGATTTATATCGAGATTAGAGACTTTCATTCAAAAATTCGCCAATTCTCTCAAGAGCCTTTATAATATGCTCTGTTGAGTAGCAATAAGAGGCTCTAACGAAGCCCTCTCCCCCTTTGCCGAATGCGGTTCCGGGAACAACCGCAACCTTTTTGCTTTCTAAAAGCCTTTCGCAGAATTCTTCGCTGGAAAGCCCTGTGCTTTTAATGCAGGGGAAAGAGTAAAATGCGCCTTTAGGTTCTCTGCAGGTAAGACCAAGCTTGTTAAAGCCGTTAACAATGAGTCGTCTTCTGCGGTCATATTCTGCTCTCATTTTCTCGATTGCTTCGTCACCGTTTCTGAGAGCTTCAACAGCTGCGTATTGCGAGGTGGTGGGAGCGCACATTATAGCGTATTGATGGATTTTAATGATTTGTTGCATAATTGCTTCAGGTCCGCAAGCGTAACCAAGACGCCAACCGGTCATAGAATATGCCTTTGAAAAGCCGTTGACTGTAATGGTTCTTTCCCACATACCATCTATTGTGGCGGGGGAAACGTGGGTGTAATCTCCGTAGGTAAGCTCGGAATATATTTCATCTGAAATAACAATTATGTTTGTACCTTTAAGAATTTCAGCAATTTTTTCAATATCCTCTTTTTCCATAACCGCACCTGTGGGGTTGCAGGGATAGGGGAGAATAAGTGCTTTTGTTTTAGGTGTGATTGCGTTTTTCAGTTCTTCGGGTGTTACCTTGAAATCATTTTCTGCTTTTGTTTCAATAATAACAGGGACACCGCCTGCAAGGCTTGCTATAGGCTCATAGCAAACGTAACTTGGTTGAGGAATAATAACCTCATCACCGGGAGCAACAATTGCTCGGATTGCTCCGTCTATTGCCTCACTTCCGCCAACGCTCACAAGAATTTCTGTTTCGGGCTTGTATTTTAAATTGTATCGTCTTTTAAGATAGGCGGAAATTTCTCTTCTTAATTCAATTGTACCGCGGTTGGCGCTGTATTTTGTTCTGCCTCGTTCAAGGGAGTTTATACCTGCTTTTCTGATATTCCAAGGGGTCTGAAAATCAGGTTCACCAACCCCTAAAGATATAACATCATCCATTGTGGCGGCAATGTCAAAAAACTTTCTTATGCCCGATGGCTTTATTTCCATTACCGCAGGGTTTAATACCTTAGAGTAATCAATCATAAATGAATTGCCCCCTGGTATCTTCCTCGGTATCAAAAAGCTCAACATCAAGCTCCTTGTAGCGACGCATTACAAAATGTGTTGCAGTGGATGTTACAGAGTCGATAGTGGCAAGCTCTCTGGCAACAAAACGGGCAACATCCTGAAGAGTTTTGCCTTTAACAACAACGTTAAGGTCATAAGAGCCTGACATAAGATAAACAGACTCTACCTCGTGAAAGGACATAACCTTTTCTGCAACCTCTTCAAAGCCTGAATCTGCTTTGGGAACAACATTGAGTTGAACAATTGCGGAAACATAGGCGTCATCATACTGGTCCCAGTTAATAACAGCCTTGTAGCCACGGATCATACCATCTTTTTCAAGCTGTTCAATTTCATTTTTTACTTCATTTTCAGTTGTACCAAGCATTGTTGCAATTTGCTCGGGTGTGTAACGGGCATTTTTACTTAAAAGCTTTAAAATTTCATATTTCATAACATATTTCCTTTACATCAAATCTTCATTGTAGTGAGCTCTTTCGCCACCGATGAATTTTGGTCTTACTCGTGCAGCAGTGAGGGTGGCATTGCCGATTTTGTTGTTTTTGAGTCTTACGGGAACTGCAACTTTCTTAAGGTGCATACCGATTAAGGTTGAACCGATGTCAAGCCCTGCATCAGCCCTGATTTCTTCAAGTGCAACGGGGTTTTTGAATGTGTTATATGCAACAGTTGCAAATGAACCGCCTGCTTTTGGTTGGGGAACAACATTAACAAACTCTGAAAAAGGAACCGCCTCTTTTTCAACAATAATTGCTCTGTTGAGATGCTCGCAGCATTGAGCCGCAATAAAAATCCCACATTCGTTTGCAGCCTCATAAACACCATTAAAAACTGCTTTTGCAGTTTCGGGGGAGGAGTTTGTCCCGATTTTGTCGCCGATTACCTCGCTTGTAGAACAACCGATAACAAGAATCTGTCCTTTTTTTAGTTTAGCTATTTCAATAATTTCCTTTGCGGCAGAATAAGCTGCTTCTTTAATTGTGTTCATAACAACACCTCAAAAATAAAAATTCCTCTTGTATTTTACACTGTTTTTAAAAAAAGTAAAGTATTATTATTGATATGTTAATAATTTCTTGTTAAAATATAGAAAAAGATAAAAGAGGTGTATATGATGGCGGTTAAATTCAATGAAGATAAAGAAGTTGTTGCGAGAATAAAAGAGGGGCTTAAAATGAAAGGTGGTTATTGTCCTTGCAGATTGGAAAGAACAGAAGAAAATAAATGTATCTGTAAAGAATTCCGTGAACAGATTAAGGATCCGGATTTTGAGGGCTACTGTCACTGTATGCTTTACTACAAGTCTAAAGATTGAAAAACCGAAAGGATGAATAAAAATGGCAGAATTAACAATTACAAATGCTAATTTTGAGGAATTGGTTTTGAAAAGCGGAAAGCCTGTTTTACTTGATTTCTGGGCAACCTGGTGCGGCCCTTGTCAGATGATAGCCCCCACAATCCACGAAATATCAGAAGAAAGAACAGATATTGTTGTGGGCAAGGTTAATGTGGATGAAGAAATGCAGCTTGCATTGCAGTTTGGCATCACAAGTATTCCCACACTCCTTGTTTTTAAAGGCGGAAAGCTTGTTAATCAGGGTGTCGGACTCCTTCCTAAAGCAAGTGTTTTAAAGCTTTTAGAGGATTAATTTTGCATCCCTCTTTTTTATAGGGGATAGGAAAAAAAGATGCAGAACGGACAAACCGAGCAAAAACAAGGCTTTAGACTTGTTTTTGCTTGCCCGAAGGCGTACAAAGGTACGTCGAGTGGCGAGATTTGTTCGTAGCATAAAACGTAAAAATTCTTAATATCTTATGTTTTTCATTAGTTTAAGGGGTTCTTACAGGTGTATTGTCCTGCAGGAACCCCTTGATTTATATTGTTTTATGCGGTCTGCGCTTTTTTTACATCCCATATTATTACATATTTATTACAAAATAGCCACATTGTTTGACAGTTGACAAGTTTTATTGTATTATTAATGGGTATAATTGGAGTAAGTATGATATATTATTATGCTTAGTTTTGAAAGGTTTGTTATTTCGATTATGTTTATTGATTTGGAAGGACTTGACGGTTGCGGTAAAACTACCCAGACCGACCTTGTCTGCAAAAGGCTTTCTGCGGATGGAATTGATTATAAAAAAATCAAGCTTCCGGATTATGAAAGTGATTCGAGTATTCTTGTGAGAAAATATCTTGCAGGTGATTTCGGTAAGAATGCAGGGGATGTTAATGCCTATGCCACCTCTGTGCTTTATGCGGCAGACAGATTTGCTTCTTATACTGAAAAATGGAAAAAAGAATATCTTGAGGGCACTTTGGTTTTTGCCGACCGCTATACTCCCGCCAATGCTATTTATCAGATGACAAAGCTTGATAAAACAGAATGGGATGAATACCTTGATTGGCTTTTCGATTTTGAATACAACAAAATAGGAATCCCTGCTCCTGATAAGGTTATTTTCCTTGATATGCCCGTTGAGGTTTCCCAAAGGCTTATGACTCAGCGCTACGAGGGCGATGAAAATAAAAAGGATGTTCACGAGGCAAATGTTGAATTTCTCAATGCTTGCAGAGAAGCGGCGCTTTATGCGGCAGATAAATGCGGTTGGGTAATTGTTTCTTGCTCGGAAAATGGCGAACCTCTTTCAATAGAAGAAATAAACGATACGGTATATGAAATCTTACTTAAAACAATAAAAAAATAACTACTATGCTTGATTTTCAACCTGTAAAAATAAAAGACAGAGATTTGATATTAAAAAATATTCCTGAAAGTGTTTCGCAGATTTGCGATTTCTCTTTCGGCAATATATTTTGTTGGAGCGTTGGGGAGAATAC
Source organism: Acutalibacteraceae bacterium (assembly GCA_045594685.1). Lineage (GTDB taxonomy): Bacteria > Bacillota > Clostridia > Oscillospirales > Acutalibacteraceae > DTU089. The sequence continues at coordinate 18,519 of JAZNYZ010000024.1, forward strand.
CCGGATTGCAGAGAAAGATGGTTTCATCTTTCTTCGCTCTCGCTTTAACGGAATAAAAAGCTATGCTTTTCCTTGGGGAAAAGGCGATAAAAAAAACGCTCTTAAAATTATAGAGGAAGATGCAAAAGAACGAAATACGGACTTCAGTTTCTATTGCCTTAGCGAAGAACAGGCGGCAATCCTCAGAAACATTTATGGCGAAAAACTTGTTTTAGAAGAAAAGAGAGATTTTTTTGACTATGTTTATCTTCGTGAAAACCTTGCAACTTTAAGCGGCAGAAAATATCATTCAAAGAAAAACCATGTTAATTCCTTTTGCAAAAAGAATAATTTTTCTTACGAGGAATTGACCGAAACCAACTTAAATGAATGCCTTGAGTTTTCTCGGCTTTGGCATAAAAGCGGAGAAAGGAACCCCAAGCTTGACGAAGAAAAACTTGTTATAGATAAAGCATTTGAGTATTTCAACGAACTTCATTTGTCGGGGGCAGTCTTAAGAGTTGAGGGTAAAATTGTTGCTTATGCCTTAGGTGAGGCAATGCCCGATGGCAAAACATATTGCACACATTTTGAAAAAGCCTCACCCGATTACTTAACTGCTTATGCGGTTATCAATAAATTATTTGCAGAAAAATCTCTCGGAGCTTTTGAATATATAAATCGTGAAGATGATGCAGGTGTGGAGAATCTGAGGAAAGCCAAAATCTCTTATCACCCCGAGCAACTTGTTAAAAAATACTATGGAAAAATCCTTTGAAATTCGCTTTCCTTTTGAAAGTGATTATGAAAATTTAAAAGCACTTTGGCAAACTGCCTTTGACGATAGCATAGAAAGCCTTGATTATTTCTTTGAGAATACTGTTTCACCTCAAAGAGTGATGGCGATTTATGAATATAATAAGCCCGTAAGCGTTTTGTATATGCTGGAAAGCGAAATTATAATAAGTGAGAAAAAATATTCCGCTTATTATATTTACGCAGTGTGCACCCACCCTGATTTTCGTGGTAAAGGTCTTATGAAAAGCCTTTTTAAAGAGCTTTTTAACGTTGCAAAAAGCAGGAATATAGACTATCTTTTTCTTGTACCCGAAGAAAAATCTCTTTTCAAGGTTTATGAAAAACTCGGCTTCGAAATCGGGTTTTCCTATTCACAAAAAGAGGTTTCCAAAATTGATTGTTCAAATAATCAACAAATAAAAAAACAAAATCTTACCTATAAAGAATACAGAAGAACTGTTTCAGAAAATCCCAAAAAAGTTCCCGTTGCTGTGCTCAAAGAAAGTACATTTAATTCTTTCTTTAATTCCGTAAGCGGTGAAGTTAAAATAGTTTTTGTTGAAAATGAGGGTTATGCCCTTTATGAAGAAGCAGAAGAAAAACTTATAATATTTGAACTGTTCGGGAACGAACAATTGCTTTTGAATGCAGTTTTTAGAAACACAGAAAAAGAAAGCCTTATTTATAGGCAGATATCTAATGAAAACCCCGTTCCATATGGAATGTATTATAAATTAAAAGAGGTTCCCGAAATCCAAAACGGCTTTTTCGGCATACCCTACGGAACTTGAAAGAGGTCTTGCAATGATTTATGTTTTTCTTGCCGATGGTTTTGAAGAAATAGAAGCACTTGCTCCTGTTGACTTTTTGTTAAGAGCAGGTGTCCAGGTTAAAACTGTTGGTGTCAGCGGTAAGTTCTGCCGTGGTGCTCACGGAATAAATGTTGAAGCCGATATTCTTTTAGGAGATGTTCAGTTAGATGATAATCTTCAAGGTATTATTCTTCCCGGGGGAATGCCCGGTGCGGAAAATCTGAATAATTCAGAAGAAGTGCAAAAAGCAATTGATTATTGCTCAAAAAACAATAAAATTATCGGTGCAATTTGTGCCGCACCATTTATTTTAGGCAGAAAGGGTCTTTTAAAAGGTAAGAACGCAACCTGCTTCCCGGGTTTTGAGGATGAACTTCTTGGTGCGAATATTGTAGACTCGGGTGTGATTATAGACGGCACTATTGTTACGGCAAAGGGCGCAGGTGTTGCCTGGGAATTCGGTGCCGCAACATGCTCCATAATCACAGGTCAAGAAAAAGCACTTCAGATACTCAGAGGTATTCAATGGAGAAAGTAATAGATATAAGACCCATAAAAAAGAAGATGAGAGCAGAGGCCAAGGAAAGCCGACTTTCGATGGATGCTTTAGTTAAAAATTCTTTCGATAAAAAAATCTGTAACAAGCTTCTTAATTTATGGGCAGTAAGAGAAACAGATACTTTTTTGTGTTATGTTTCAACCGATATTGAGGTTGATACAAAAGAGTTTATAAACGCTCTTTTATCTGCAGGTAAAAAGGTTGCAGTACCTCGTTGCGAGGGCGGACCATCGGAAATGAATTTTTACTATATAAATTCTCTAGATGAGCTTTCAAGCGGTTCATTTGGTGTTTTAGAGCCTGAGTCCCATAAGGAAAAAATGCTTACTGAAACGGAAAACACAATATGTATTGTTCCTGCATTTATGTTTGATAAATCAGGCTATCGTTTAGGCTACGGCAAAGGTTATTATGACCGATATCTTTCTAAATATAAAGGTTCAACCATTGGTATTTGCTATTCGCAGAATATAAAGGACGAATTATTCCACGGGAAATATGACAGAACTGTGGATATGATAGTTACTGAAAAACAGATTGTTACCACAAAGGAGTGATTGGTTGTGGCAAAAGATAATTTTAAAGATTATGAAGAACTTTTGAGTAAATTTGAATCGGAAAGTGCAAAAAATAAGTCTCAATCCGTTAAAGCTACCGATGAAGAAGCACTGAAAAGCAAAAGGCAGAAAAAGGTTGATGATTTTAAAATCAACATTAATTCAAACAGTGCTTATGAAAATCCTAATTATAAAGGTGGGGTGTATTTTTCCAATCCTCCCCGCGATATAGATAAGGTGGCGCAAAGAGAGAAAAAAGCAACAGTGCATAGAAATCAAAAAACAAAATCTTCTGTGGAGAAATTTAAGGTTTCTGCACCGCCCACAACTGAAAAACAGAATAGAGCAATTGCGAAAAAAGAGGCTAAACATAAAAAAAGACAAAACACATTTCTTGGCAGGTTTTTAACTTCTGAAAAGCTTTCGCGTTTTGCACTTGCCGTTGCAATAATCGCATTATCAAGTGTTGTTCTTTGTATTTATGGTATAGGCTGTATAAACGATGTTCTTGCAATTGATGTGGAGGATACTACAGTTGAGGTTGAGGTTTCCAAGGGTATGAGTGATGCAGATGTTATTGATGTACTTAAGGATAATGACCTTATAAACAACAAGCTCTTCTGCAATTTATTTGTTAAGCTTCTGGATATAACATCAGGTGATGATGAGAAAAGAGAATATGTTTCAGGTGTGTATACACTTACTCCGTCAATGGGGCTTGAAAAAATGCTTTCTACAATGAGAGCAGACGTGACTCTTTCTGAAACTGTTACCCTTACTTTCCCGGAAGGTTGGACTATTGACCAAATTGCAGAAAAACTTGAGGCAAACGAAGTTTGCACAGCTGCAAGCTTTATAAATACTCTTCAGAATGTCGATTTCTCCGAAGATTATAACTTTATTAAATCCATTCCCAATAAAGAAAAACGCTTCAGAGTTCTTGAGGGCTATTTGTACCCTGATACTTATGAGTTCTATGTTGGCGAAAATGCTTCAAGTGTAGTAAGAAGGTTTTTAGATAACTTTGAGAATCGTTGGACTGATGAATATGCGAAGCAGGCAAAGGAAAGAGGATTGAGTCTTGATGAAGTAATTGTTATGGCATCAATTCTTCAGGAAGAAGCTGCTTCAAGTGGTCAGATGGCAGATATTGCATCGGTTCTCTATAACCGTCTTGACAGACCTGCAACATTCCCGTGGTTAAACTGTGACTCAACAGAAGATTATCTTTTGAACACGATCAAGCCTACGCTTACTTCTTCTACAGAAGATACTCAACGCTATATTCAGTATCGTGATGATTATGATACTTACAGCGAAGAGTGTAAGGGACTTCCTGTTGGCGCGATAGCTAACCCCGGAGATGCAGCAATCAGAGCGGCGCTTGATCCGTCTGAAACGAATTATTACTACTTCTGCCACAATACCGAAACCGGTGATGTTTTCTATGCAAATACTATGAGTGAGCATGAAGCAAATATGAAAAAAGCAGGTTTGAGTTAATATGAAAAAAACAATAGCATTGTTACTTTGCGGTTGCTTTTTGCTTTCAATGTGTTCCTGCAATTTCAAAAAAGAAGAAAAAACAGAATTTACTGCTATGAACACCCTTATCAGCATAAGGGTGTTCAGTAGTTCTAAAGGAAAAAAAGATGATGTTACAAATCTTTTTGTGGATAAGGTAAATCATCTTGATAATCTTTTTGATGCGAATAATGAGAATAGCGATGTAGCTAAAATAAACGGCAAGAAAACAGAAATAATTGTCAGTAAAGATACTGCAAAGATAATAGGGAAATCAATTCTTGCAAATAACCTTACAAATGGTGCATTTGATATTACAATAATGCCTGTTTTAAAGCTTTGGGGATTCAATAACGGCAACTACGGTGTTCCCGAAAAAGAAGAAATAAAAACTGCTCTCTCTTTTGTGGGAGATGATAAGCTTTCCTTAGAAGATAATATTATTACTAAAAAAGAAAATACACAAATTTCTTTAGGCGGGATTGCTAAAGGATATCTTGGCGATGAACTTTTGGTTATAGCAAAGGAATATGGTGCAAGTGCTGTTATTTCTCTCGGCGGTAACATTGTTCTTTGCGGTGAAAATGCCGAAAAAGGTGAATGGACAGTGGGTGTGAAAAACCCATTAAAAACAGATGAGCTTGTCTGCACTTTTAAGCATAAGGGTAATGTAAGCGTTGTAACCTCGGGCGGTTATGAAAGAAGCTTCAAAAAGGATGGGGGAATTTACCACCATATTATTGATACCAAAACAGGCGAACCTGTAAAAAGTGATCTTTTAAGCGTAACCGTAATAGGTGAGGATGGCGCTTTCTGCGATGCCTTTTCAACTGCTCTTTTCGTTATGGGAAAAGAAAAAGCCGTTAAGTTCGCAAAGGAGCATAACGACTTTGACTATATTTTTATAACTGAAAATAAAGAGATTATCATAACTGACGGAGTGGATAGTTGTGAGCTTTTCTCCGAAGATTTTAAATTAATTCACAGATAACCGAATTTGAAAGAAGATAGCCTTTTCTGGTAAGTGAAATTCTTTCTCCATCAAAACTAATTAAGCCTTGTTCTTTTAAGAACGGGGCTTTTTCTTTTATTTTTATAATTGGCTTTTCGCCATAAAGTGTTTTAAGCTCGGAAAGCAAAAGCCCTTTTTTAAGTCTTAATTTAAGCATTATGTATTCTTCACAGTCACCACCAAAATCATCAAAAACAGCTTTTTCACCGATTATAAAACCTTGTGTATTGCTTTCAAAATAGAACCTTTTTCCGTCTATATATGAATGGGCTCCCGGACCGATTCCAAGATAATTATCTAATTTCCAATATTTTGTGTTGTGTCGGCTCTCATAACCCTCTTTTGCAAAGTTTGATATTTCATAATGTATAAACCCTGCTTTTTCAAGAGTGTCAGCACATTGGTTATAAAGCTTTATGGTTTTTTCTTCATCCGGGAAATCATATTTGTCAAAGTTTTTATAAAAATGAGTATCTTCCTCAATTTTGAGCATATAGGCGCTGATATGTGGCACACCGCTATCTATAACAAAATCAAGAGTTTCTTTTAAACTTTCTTGGGTTTGATATGGGATTCCCAACATAACATCAAGAGAAATGTTGGTTATACCGTTTGATTTTAAAAACTCTATAACCTCCGTTACTCTCTTTTTATCACTCTGCCTGCCGAGAACCCTCCGCTCTTTATCAACTGCAGATTGAAGCCCTAAAGAAATTCTGTTAACTCCCGCCTTTAAAAGATAGGGAAGAATACCCTCAATATCAGAGTTGGGGTTGCATTCAACGGTGATTTCTGCATCTTCGGAAACAGAAAATTTTTCTTTTGAAGATGTGATGATTTTGTAAAGCTGTTCCCCCGATAAAACCGATGGTGTACCGCCACCGAGATAAAGGGTGTCTGCCTTGAAATGCTCTTTAACAAATTCATTTAATCTTGAAAGAGTGTTGATTTCTTGTATTAAAGCCTCAACATAAAGACTCATTTCCTCACTTTTGCATCTGTAAGAATAAAAATCACAGTAAGGGCATTTGGATTTGCAAAATGGTATATGAATATATATTCCGCTCATAAATTAACTTCCTTCGATAATTATCATCCCTGTTAGCCTTTAGGCTAATAGGGAGGGGGACCGCGTCAGCGGTGGTGGGTTGCCCCGTAAAGATTACCCTTCGTAAAAGTAACCCAATTATACAATCATTCTTCTTTCTTTTCAACCGCTTCGATTTTTCTTTTTACATATTTATTTCTGCAGCCACCCATTTCCTTGCAGTTGCATTTGTGATAATAAAGGCAACGGATTTTTTTTCTTCCGCTTAAAAAGGTCAGTTCCTCAATAATAACATTTTTATCGACAACAGGACAATATTGCTGATAAGTAAAAGAATGTCTGTTCATAAGCACCTCTTATTAAATTAAAAATTGAAAATGGAAAGTGGAAAATAAATGCGGAATGCGGAGTGTCGGGGAAGCGTTGCTTCCGAACATTGTAAGCTTCGCGAGGAGTGAAAAAATCGAAAAATTAAAGATGTTGCGAAGCCTATCATCCCTGTTTGCTTCAGCAAATAGGGAGGGGGACCGTTCTTGGATAGATAAATTATATCTTTGCGTATATTTCGGGTGGTGTGTTTTTGTTAAAATATAGTTCGGTCGGAATGGTGGTGGGTTGCCCCGTAAAGCTTATACTTTGCAGATGAGAGCAATAATATACCTGAATTTTCCGCAAGTCATCTATAATAATTATGCTCAGTATTCAGCTTTAATAATCTGTAATAAAATTAATTTTACATGAATAAAAATAATTGTATAAAAATTATAGGCGGTGAGGAAGTTTACCAAAAACAAAAAATATTCAAGAATAAGAAAAATGAGTGAAACGGATTTGCTTTTAAAGGATATTGAGGATGTAAGATTTTTAATGAAACTTGCCTATTTTAAGCTTTCGGCGGCAAATGAAAATGCCCTTGTAGAATCGGCGGTGCTTGAACTTCGCAGTCTTGAGATTAAACACGCCTATTTATTGAATAAACTTAAGGATGTGGACAAATGATTTATTTAATTGGCATTGCGCTTTTAGTTATGGCTCTTGTAATGTTTAAAAACAGCGGTTGCTTTTTTAAGTCCTTTTTTACAAGCGCTCTTGGGGGAGTGGGTTCTTTATGTGCCGTGTGGGCAGTAAATTACTTTGTGCCACTCTCTTTAGGTGTTAACATATTCTCCCTTGTTTTCAGTGTGCTTTTTTCCGTTCCCGGTGTTATATTTTTACTTCTTTGTAAAACATTTCTTTTTTAAGGAGAAAAACTGTCCAAAAATGAGCATAATATATTATACATTTTTTTGCTTTGTTACAGTTGATTTTGACGTTATTTTAGTGTAATATGTATAATCGAACAGTAAAAAACTGCGGTTTTTTAAAATATTTTTGGAGGATTTGTATGAATTATAAGCTTACAAAGAAGCAAGCAAAAGAAATGCTTGAAAATAAACTTCTCCACTTTTTCGGTATCTCGACTGAAAATGCAACCTATGAGCAGTATTATAAAGCGGTTTCGATGATTGTACGCGATATGATGGCACAGGGCAGAGCGGAGCTTGGTAAAAAAGCAGACGAGGAAGGCAAAAAGCGCGTTTGCTATCTTTCAATGGAATTTTTAATGGGGCGTTCTCTTAAAAACTCCCTTTTTAACCTTAACCTTACAAAAACATTTGAAAGTGTTTTGAAGGATTATGGCATTAAGCTTGACTCTCTTTATGAATGTGAGCCTGATGCAGGTCTCGGTAACGGTGGTCTCGGTCGCCTTGCAGCCTGCTATCTTGACGGTCTCGCAACTCAGGGCTATCCTGCAAGAGGCTATTCGATTCTTTATGAATACGGTATTTTCCGTCAGAAGCTTGTTGAGGGTAGGCAGACTGAGCTTCCCGATAACTGGCTTCCCGGTGGTGAGGTGTGGTTACAGCCCCGTGAAAGCAGTGCAGTTGATGTTTGCTTCGAGGGTACTCTTAAAGAATCCTGGGAAAATCATTATCACAGCGTTGAAATCGAAAACGGAAATGTTATTCAGGCAGTTCCTTATGATATGTTTGTTGCAGGTAAGGATGGTAAGGGTATCAGCTGTCTTCGCCTCTGGAGTGCAAGAGCACCTGAGTTTGATATGAAATCCTTTAATCAGGGCGATTTTATGCGTTCAATGGAGCGTCAGGCAATGGCAGAGGTTATCAGTAAGGTGCTTTATCCTATGGATAATCACCCCGAGGGAAAGTCATTAAGACTCCGTCAGCAGTATTTCCTTGTTTCTGCTTCTGTTCAGGATATTGTTCGCCACCATCTTCGTGAATACGGCACAATTAACAATCTTCCCGAAAAAATTGCAATCCATATTAATGACACTCATCCCACAATGGCGATTCCTGAGCTTATGAGAATTCTTCTTGATGAGTGCGGTTATGGTTGGGATGATGCATGGAGAATTGTTACCAATACAGTTGCATATACTAACCACACTGTTATGAGCGAGGCTCTTGAGTGCTGGAGCGAGGAGCTTGTAAAACGCCTTATTCCCCGTATATACAATATTATCAAAGAAATTGATAATCGCTTCCGTGCTTATGTATGGGAAAGTACCCACGATGCAGATTATGTAGAGCGTACAGCTATCATTTCAGGTGGCGCAGTTCGTATGGCAAACCTTTGCGTTGCCGCAAGCCACAAGGTTAACGGCGTTTCTGCTCTCCATAGCCAAATTCTCAAAGACACTCTCTTTAACGATTTCTATAAGCTCACTCCCGATAAATTCACCAATGTTACAAACGGTATTGCTCACAGACGTTGGCTCTGTCAGGCAAACCCTGCATTAACAGAATATATCAAAGAGCTTTTGGGTAACGATAAATTCGTTTATGATGCAGAGCATCTTTCAAAGCTTGCGGATTTCAAGGATGATGAAGAGGTTCTTAAGAAAATCGGTGAAATCAAAAAAGCAAATAAAGAAGCTTTTGCAAAGCATATCAAGAAAACAACCGGAGTTGTGCTTGACACAAACTCAATTTTCGATGTTCAGGTTAAGCGACTTCACGAGTATAAGCGTCAGCACCTTAATGCGCTTAATATTGTTTCCGAATATCTTGCAATAAAAGAAAATCCCAACGGTGATTTTGTTCCCAAGACTTATATCTTTGGTGCAAAGGCAGCTCCGGGTTACTATGTTGCACAGAGAATAATCAGCTTCATTCTTGCTCTTGGCGAAATGATTGATAAGGACCCCGATGTTAAAGGCAGACTCAAAGTTCTCTATGTTGAGGATTACAATGTAACAAACGCTGAAAGACTTATGCCTGCGGCAGATGTTTCCGAGCAGATTTCTCTTGCAGGTAAGGAAGCAAGTGGTACAGGTAATATGAAGCTTATGATGAACGGTGCTCTTACTATCGGTACTCTTGACGGTGCAAACGTTGAAATTCACGAATCAGTAGGGGACGAGAATATGTTCCTCTTCGGTATGAAAACTCCCGAGGTTAATGAGCTTCGCAAAGCAGGTTACAATCCTCAGAATTATTACAACAACAATCCCGAGCTTCGCAAGGTTCTTGATTTCATTACTCATAACGGAATTGACGGTAAGGACTTCTCGGATATTTCAGGCACGATCATTCACCACGATCCCTTTATGGTGCTTGCTGATTTTGCAGATTATCAGAGAGCACAGAAGAAGCTTCGTGAAACCTTCCTTGATAAAAAGAAATGGAATCAGATGTCACTTCTCAATATTGCATATTCCGGCAGATTTGCTGCAGACAGAGCTATTAACGAATATGCTCGAAATATATGGAATACACAAAAAATGTAAGTGAATTTGGTCTTTTTGACGAATTTGAATTAAGTCAGTGCATTTGGAAAAAATGCACTTGACTTTTTTCACTTTTTAGAGTAATCTAAAGATACTGAAAAATAATGTGCTATTGTATATAATTTGTTGTTGTTATACAGTACCACAAAGTTGAAAGGGGTATTATACCAATGAAAAATTCAGATATGAAGGTTATTGCTATAATTCTCAGTATAGCACTTTTCTTCACAATCGTAACAAGCAATGCAGTTTCCATCGCTTCTGTTGTTTTCCTTGCAAAAGGTCAGACAGCTACTGAAGGTACTGTAGACGCAGGTACTGCAACAACTCCCGATGCAGGTACTGCAACAACTCCCAACGCAGGTACTGCAACAACTCCTGATGCAACTCAGCCCGCAGGTAATAGCGGTTCAACAGCTGATACAACTGCTCCCGCAGGCAACAGCGGTTCAACAGCAACTCCCGATGCAAACAAACCTGCTGCTGATTCAAACACACTTTCATCAGAAGAAGCTTTAAAAATGTTCCAGAAAGCAGCAAACGATATTACTACAAAGGGTTCTGCAGGTTATACAAAGAAGGCTTGGCAGGAAATTGCAGCATTCCAGCTCGGTGGTTCTGAAGCATTGAGTTCAGCTGTAAAAGGTCTTATTGAAGGCTTTATGACAAAAGAAGCAGACGCTAAGGAAGAAATTTCTGAAAAGAATTCTGAAGATGCAATGAACCGTTTCCCTGCAAGTAACTGCACAATGAACACTGTTCAGAGCGTTACAGCTAAAGCTTCCGGTTCTAACTACATCATCACAATCGTTATGAAAGACCAGATTAACCCTGCAAAAGCAGATACAGATGGTATCAGAGTTATGTCCAAAGACATTCTCTATATGGAAGATGTTGAAGACACAGTTAAAAATGACTCTACAGTTAGCGCAATCGTTAAAGAGCTTAAGAAAGCTGAAATCAACTATAAAGCATACACAATAACTGCTGAAATGACTAAAGACGGTAAGTTTGTTTCTATATCACACACATGTAGTGCAGATCTTGTTGCAGACATTAAAGCACAGCTTGTCATTTCATTTGATGTTTCCGGTTCAGGTACACTTGTGTTCCAGACACGTTATACAAACTTCAAATATTAATTTGAGATACATAATGACGACTCTCGAAAGAGGGTCGTCTTTTTCTTTTGCACAACAAAAACTCATTTCTTTTGTATAATATATGGTATTGACTTTTAACAGAATTTGGTTTAATCTTATAGTGTTAAGAAATATGCGTTTCTGCTTGGCAGGGCGTAAATATGAAAGAGGTTTTTTAAATGAAAAGCAAAGATTTAAAAATTATTGCAGTCATTCTTGCAGTTTCTCTCGTTTTTACTGTAATTGCAAGTAATGCAGTTTCAGTTGCTTCTATCGTTTTTCTTGCAAAGAACGAGATTCAGGCAGCTCCTGCACAACAGCAGCAACAGCAGGCTCAGCCTCAGCAGCAACAGCAGGCTCAGCAGTCGGTTGAAACAACTGCTCCCGTAGCAGATAACAGCTCTAATGCTACTACTCCTGAAAATAATGGCGGCAATGCAACAACTCCCGATGCAAACAAGCCTGCAGATAACGGTGGCTCAACTGCAGCTAAGAAAACTAATAAAGAAGTTCTCGAAATATATACAACTCTTATGAACAAGGCTAAAAAAGATAAGCCCGGTTATAAAAAGGTTGAATATCAGGAGCTTCCCTCTGATGCTCAAAACCGTGTTATTCCCGTAGGTGGCAACCTTGTTGGTACTCTTCTTGACCTCGTTGACCAGCTTGACCTTATGACATCAAAAGAAGCTGCTGAAGCAGATCCCGAAATCGTTGAAAAAGGCGGCGATATGAGATGGTTCCCTGTTTATAAATGCGAAAAAGGTTGCTATCTTACTGATGTGAACGCCATCGAAAGCACAAACTATGAAGACCTCGGTAATGGTAAAGCAAGAATCACTATTGAGCTTAAGGATGAGCAGAACCCCGAGCCTATGGCAGAAGGTGCCTCAACATCTCCCAGTAAGGTTGGTGCAATGTTCTCTCCTCTCTCAAAAAAAGATATTGATGAAACTCTTAATGGTGGCGTAGTTTCCGCTGTTGTTAAGGATATTACATATAGCCTTACCTACCACGATTGCAAAGCAGTTGTAGAGTATGATACAAAAACAAACGAAATTATTAAGCTTGAACAGTATATGAATGTTGCTATTAAAGCTGATGCTAAAGTTATTCTCAGCAAAATTAGCATAGAGAAGCAGGAACTCTTCAACACAATGGTTATCACAGATTTCAAATATTAATTGAACTTTCCCCCTTACCGTTTGGTAAGGGGGTTTTTATGTGTAAAAGCAAGCGAAGCCTATCATCCCTGTTCCATCTTTGATGGAATAGGGAGGGGGACCGCGTTAGCGGTGGTGGGTTGCCCCGTAAAGATTACCCTTTGTAAAAGTATTAAAAAACTATCCCTCTTTTTTCGTGCAACGAAAAAGGAGGGAGGGACCACCGCAGGTGGTGGGTGGTACAACAGTGTTTACAATTTTACCTTGTTATGCTATAATTAAAATATGTGGAATTATATTTTACGGTGAGGGGTTATCTTAATGGCATTGTGGATTGTATTTGGTCTGTGTCTGGTGGTTGAGGCGATTTTTACACCTTGGTATTTAAAAGCTCTCTGGCCACAGAAATGCAGAAAATCCTTAATATTAAAAATGATTTGTTCAACAATGTTTGTGAGTGTGGGCGTGCTTTCAATGTTTATTGCAGAGAACTTTTCTTCCTATGCAATAACAATGCTTGTAGGTCTCGTTTTCGGTTGGATTGGCGACTATTTTCTCCATGCCAAGCCAACAAATGCCTATTTTGCAACAGGCTTTACAAGCTTTCTTATAGGTCATATTTTCTATATTGTGGCTTATGTAAAAGCTCTTCCTAAGCTTTACCCTGATTACGAAATGTTTAGTGCTCCTGAAATAGCAGTAGGCTTAGTGATTATAGCTGCCGCTCTTGTTTCAGCAAAGGTTTTAAAGGTGAAATTCAGCCCTAAGGTTGTAAAATATGCTATTGCAGTATATTTTATTGTTATTACATTTATGTTTACAAAGGCTTCCGCTTTAGGCTATAACTATTGGCAAAACGGAGGTAAGCACGGAATAATTTGTTTTGTTGTTTTAACTTTTGGTTCTCTTTTCTTTGTTCTGTCTGATGCTACATTGGGTATAATCAATTTCGGTGATCAAAAGAAAAATTATCCTTTAAAGATATTTAATATCATTACATATTTCTGGGGACAGATAATGCTCGCTTCCTCGATACTTTTTATAAATGCTTGAAAGAAGACTAACTATGTTTGATAAGGTTTTCAACCGCCAAAACAGCGGTTCATATAAATGGGACACAACTGTTCCCGAGGGCTTGATTGAAAGAGGTGCATATCCTCTTTCTGTTGCAGATATGGAGTTTCAGATACCTAAAGAGGTGCGAGAAGCTATAAAGAAATTTACCGAAAAGGGCTTCTTTTGCTATACGGATGCGGATAAGGCTTATCGCGACTGCGTTCGTGGGTTTCTCTCCCGCCGACATAATTTTAAAATTGAAAATGATTGGATTACTTGTGTTGGTGGTGTGGTTTTCGCAATTAATACCGCAATCAGAGCCTTCACCAACGAGGGTGATAAGGTTATAATTCAATCTCCTGTTTATTATCCCTTTTCAAAATCCATTCTCAACAACAATAGAATTATTGCAGATAATCCTCTTATTCCGGAGGGCAATAGCTATAAAATGAATTTTGAGGAGTTGGAGATAATTGCTTCTCAGGATGATGTTAAATTAATGCTTCTTTGCAGTCCTCATAACCCTGTTGGAAGAGTATGGACTAAGGATGAGCTTAAAAGGGTAGGGGAAATCTGCTTTAGAAACAATGTAGTTCTTGTTAGTGATGAAATTCACTTTGACCTTGTAAGAAAAGGTCGGGAACACACCGTTATAAATAATGTTGATGAAAGCTTTGCAAAGAATACGGTTATTTGTACCGCAGTCAGCAAAACCTTTAACCTTGCAGGTCTTGGCACATCAAATATAATTATTGCCGATAAAAACTTGAGAGAAAAATTTCAAACTCAGTTATCAGCAGATGGTTACAGTTGTATTAACTGTGTTTCCCGCCCTGCAACAATTGCTGCCTACACAAAATGTGATTATTGGGTAGATGCGGTAAATGACTATATTGAAGAAAACATAAAGCTTGTAAAAAATATTTTAAGTGGTGTTCCTCAAATCAAAATTTATGACTGTCAGGGTACATATTTAATGTGGCTTGATATGAGAGATTTGGGAATGAGGGATGATGAGCTTGATTTGTTTTTGCAGAACGAATGCGGAATAATTCAAGACCCGGGCTTCTGGTTTGGTGAAGACGGAAAAGGCTTTACAAGGCTTAATGTTGCTTGCCCGAGATGTATTTTAGAAAAATCCATTAATGAATTAAAAAGACAAGTGTTAAAAAGAGTGTGATGAATATGAGAAGAATATTAGCTGTTTTAATGTGTATTTTAATTTGTGCTTTGCCGTTGTCAGTAGGTTCAATTGCTTCAGAGGAAACTGAGTCAACATCCTTCGTTTTTGAGATCGATGTTAATGAAAGATACACAGATATAATTGATGCCACAGAGGACGAAGAATTCTATAAATTGTTTGGCGAGAATAAAGAAGAACAGCAAGCCGAAAAGAACCGTAACATATATATAGCAGTGCTTATATCCGCTTTGGTGGTTTCTGTAGTTGTTCTTATTGTTTCTTTGAAGCGCGTTCCTAAAGAGGAAGATGTTGATATTTCAGGTCAAAATAAGAATAAAAAAAGCAAAGAGAAATAAATACTTATGAGAAAAATTTTAAGTAGAACAAGAGCCGCAGTGGATGACTATAATATGATTCAGGATGGCGATAAAATTGCCGTTGGTGTTTCAGGTGGCAAAGATTCAGTGATGCTTCTCAAAGCTTTGTGCGATTTGAAGCGGTTTTATCCTGCAGATTTTGAGATAGTGGCAATTACACTTGATATGCGCTTTGATAACAAGGATGGCGATTTTTCACCTATACAAAAGCTTTGCGATGAATATGGTATAGAATATGTAATTCAGAGAACTGATTTATATGAAATAATTTTTAATATAAGAAAAGAGGAGTGCCCTTGTTCGCTTTGCGCCAGAATGCGAAGAGGAATTCTTCACGATACGGCAAAACAGTTAGGTTGTAATAAAATTGCACTTGGTCACCATCTTGATGATGCAGCAGAAACTTTTATGATGAATCTTCTTATAGAAAGTCGTATAGGATGTTTTGCCCCTGTAACCTACCTTTCAAGGCGAGATATAACTATGATAAGACCTCTCGTATATGTTCGCGAAACTGCCGTAGAACAAGCGGTAGAGAGACTTAATCTGCCTGTTATAGAAAGCAAATGTCCTGCTAATGAAAAGACTAAAAGAGAAGATGCAAAACTTCTTCTTCAAAAGCTTTCCGATGAATACGGCGATGTTCCCGAAAGAATAATCGGCGCAATGCAAAGGGCAAGTATAGACCGTTGGAACATAGATTGAGTGAATAGTGAAGAGGTTAGGGGAAGCTTCGCTATGCTTTTATATAATGCTGACCGCAGGTCCCGAAACTCTTCACTTTTCACTCTTAACTCTTAACTGAAAAATGCTCTCCCTAAGGAGAGCATTTTTTTAATATCCAAATCCGTTACCGAAATAACTGCTGAATGGGTCGGTTGTTTGTTCTTGTTGAGGTACAGCGGTTTCGCCTTTGTCTTCAACAAGCTTAACTTTTGCATCAAATTTTGTGCTTACTGCACCTGAATTATTAAGTCTGCAAACAGAAAGTGTAATTGTATCTCCGACCTTGCTGCCTTCGATAACTTCAAGAAGAACATCAGTTGAATCAAGAGTTTGACCATTTACACCTGTAATAATATCACCAACTTTGATGCCTTGTTTTTGAAGATCGCTATCTTCTGTCATAGCTGCAATAACAATTGAGCCATAAGGGAGGTTGTTTTTCCAAGCGATAGCAGAGTATGTGTAATCACTTGCAACTGTGTAATAAGATATACCTAACATTGGTCGGTTTGTAACATAGCCATTTTCGATAATATCTTCATAAATTTCAAGCATAGTGTTTGAAGGAACGGAGAAGCCCATACCTTCATATTCTGTATCGGTAATTTTTGAAGAGTTGAGACCTATTACCTGACCGAATTCATTAAGAAGTGCACCGCCTGAGTTACCGGGGTTAATTGCTGCATTGTGTTGAATACAAGGAAGGTCGTATGCACTTGCGCTGGAAGCAACGGGTCTGTCAATAGCACTGATAATACCATTTGTAAATGAACCAAAGAAAACTGTTCCGCCGGGGTTACCGATTGCATAAACCTTTTGACCAACATTAAGCTTATCTGAATTGCCGAAGGTTGCGGCCTTGAATCCCGTTTTATTTACACGAAGAACACCAATATCTGTTTTGGTGTCATAGCCAACAATGGTTGCATCAAATTCAGAACCTTCATTGGTTTGCACTTGAACGCTTACTCCCTTATCAGAGATAACATGAGCTGCGGTGATGATGTAGGTATTTTTCTTGTCTTTATCTTCACCGACTACTATACCCGAACCTTCGCCAACCTTTTGGTTCTGGGCATAAACAATAACACCAACATTGATTTCTTTTGCTTCCTCGTAGATTTGCTCGGGGGTCATAGCGCCCTTACCCGAATATTCAGAGAAAGTAATGGGGGAGTCTTCTGTTTTTGCAGTTGCCCCTGTATTTTTATCTTTATTATTGCTTTTATCTGAGCCTTTATCACCTTGCTCAGTTTTAACATTATTATCATTATCGCCTGTAACAGAAACGCCGATAGCAACCGAAGCAATTACAATACAAGCACAAACCAACGCAACAAAGATGTTTCTGCCCGTATTCTTTTTCTTTTTAGGAGATGGAGTTGGATTTTGATACGCAGTCTGTGTATATCTTGGCACATTGCTATATTGATTGTTTCCCAAGTTATAAGGCATTTGATTATATTGAGGTTGGTTTTGTTGTGTATTGTAGGCTGTGTTGTAAGGTACAGAATAGGGTTGATTATAGGGTGTATTATAATTATTAGCACCCGGCGCAGTACCCATTTGTTGTGTGTTCTGCTGCGGTTCCTGAACTGGGGGGTGTTGAGGTACCGATGTGCTTTCAGAATTTGCATCACTGAAAATATTGTTTGTGTTAAAGTTATCGTCCATTTGTATTCCTCCGATATTGGATGAGCGGAAATCCGTCTGTAGAAAACACAGTTCGGATAATTCTTTTCACCCTGGTTATTATTTCGGTAATTTAACCGTAAATCTTGTGAATTTATCAGGTTCGCTTTCAACTGTTATAGTTCCACTATGCAGGTCAACTATACTCTTTACAAGAAACAGTCCGAGACCCGTGCTTTTCACATCGGTACTTCGGGATTGGTCAACCTTGTAAAATCTCTCGAAAACTTTACCTATATCTTTTTTAGGTATGCCTTTTCCTGTGTTTGTAACAGAGAAATAAGCATATCTTTTATCAGTAGCGGCATTTACTATAATTTTTCCGCCTTCATTGGTGAATTTAACGGCATTGTCAACAAGATTATAAATAACCTGGTCGATCATTGCGCTGTCACCGTGAACAACGATTGGATTAAGGTCTTCAAAGCCCTCAACTTCAACATTTTTACTGGAAACTAATTGTTCAAAACCTAAAAATGTTGTAACAAGCTTTTGTGAAACATCAAATTGTTCAATGGTTAAATCAGCATTACCGGTTTCAATTTTTGAAATGTTGAGCATCATTGTAACCATTTTTGACAGACGGTTAATTTCGGAAGAAACAATTTCTAAATAGTAGTTTTGTTTTTCCGGGGGAATTGTGCCGTCAAGGATGCCGTTTATGAATCCACCGATAGTAGTCATTGGTGTTTTAAATTCATGGGAAACATTAGCAACAAAGCTTCTTCTTGAATTTTCAAGTTGTTCAAGAGAAGTTGCCATTGAATTGAATTTGGTTATAAGCTCTGCCAATTCATCGTGGGAATGGATTTCAGGAACTCTGTAAGTAAAGTCGCCGGAAGAATAGCAACGAGTTGCATTCTCGAGATTTCGGATTGGCTTTGCAATTTTTTCTGTCATAATGTAAACCGCTATGGTCACAAGAATAAGCGCAAGACCTGCTGCAAAAAGAAACATTCTTAAAACATTTCTCAGATTATTAACAAGGGTACCTTCCAATGGTGCAGCAACAATTGCAAAACCAGTAAATTCTTCTTTTATTATGATTGGTTCCATTGAAACAGAGTGAACACTGTTATAGAATGAATCCATTGTGGAAAATTCAGAAAAACCACCTTTTTTTGCTTTTTGAATATAGGCTTTTGATAAAATTAAGTCTTTATGTTTTTCACAAGTGGTGCTGCTTAGCTTAAAGCCGGAAAGGGTTTCTCCACAGGCGGCAACAGAACCATCCTTGTTGCAAATGAAAACGTCATAACCCGTACAGTCTGCCATAAGGTCAAGAGAATTCAGAAGAATGAGTGCAGAGCCCTCCGGATTTCGGGCTACTGTTTCAGACTCAACCAGTTCAGTCATTGTTTTGGAAATCTCTTTTGCGTAAAGTGTGGTTGTGTTCCTGTCGTGGGTGCGTAAAAAACCTGATGTGAAAATCATTAAAGCTATTCCTATGAGCAAAAAACTGATAAGTACAATAGCAGAAAATATAAAGAAATATTTAAAAAAGAACGCACCTTTTTTTGAATGAATACGAGCCATATTATTTAGTTTCAAATTTATATCCTACGCCCCACACGGTTTTAAGCTCCCATTTGTCAGAAACACCTTCAAGCTTTTCCCTAAGGCGCTTAACATGAACGTCAACCGTTCTGGAGTCACCATAATATTCAAATCCCCAAACCTCATCAAGAAGCTGGTCGCGTGTGTAAACTCTGTTTGGGTTGCTGGCAAGGTGGAAAATCAGTTCAAGCTCTTTCGGGGGAGTATCAATTGCTTTACCATCAACCTTCAACTCATAATTGGTTAAGTTTATTGATAATTTATCAAACGATACTTCTTTAGGAGTCGAATTATTTGTGCCGGGTGTTGCGCTACGGCGAAGCACCGCTTTAACACGGGCGATAACCTCTTTTGTTTCAAAAGGTTTTGTTATATAATCGTCAGCTCCTAATTCAAGACCCAGAACTTTATCAAAGGTCTCGCCCTTTGCTGTAAGCATAATAATGGGTGTTTGAGAGTTTTTGCGGATTTCTCTGCAAATTTGCCAACCATCCATTCCCGGAAGCATGATATCAAGAAGTACAAGGTCAGGCTTTGATGTTTCAAAAACTTCTAAGGCTTTTATTCCATCTGTAACAATATCTGCCTGAAAACCATCTTTTTCAAAATAAAGTCGTAAAAGTTCGCAAATATTACTATCATCATCAACGATGAGAATTCTTTCGTTTGCCATGCAAAATTCCTCCTTTGGAACTTATTATATACTATAATATTGCAAAAGTTATGAACAATTTTTAAAATAAATTGATTTTTAATAAAAACAATGACAGAATACTGTTTGATTAAGTAAACTGCCATTGGTTTCGGTTTATTTTTTTCTGTTTTCGCGTTTTTCTTTTTTTCGTTTTTCTTTTGCTTTTCTTGCTCTCATTTTTTCACTTTCTGTCATATGGCGTTTCTTTTGGGAAACAATAGCCATAACAATAATAGCGATTAAAAGTAAAATCAAGCAAACAGCAGATACTATTATGATGATTTTCCTTGCATCAACCATACCTGGTTTTTCTGAAGTATCTTCTGTTGTTTGTTCAGTTGCTTTTTTGTCCGTAAGAACTACCGAAATAATGCCATCGTCATTGAGAACATAACTATATCCCATAGGTAATGTTTCGTAAGTGGAGTCGCTTACTATGTTTCCGTATTGGTCAACTAATTGACCTTTATCGTTTAATGAAAGGATTGTATTAAACATGGGAGATGCGGCATTATTTAAGTTGCCTAAAGCATCTGTAAGTGCAGGCCCCTGTAAATCGCTTGAGGGGTTGTTCGGAGTGTTGGGGTCGTTGTTAGTAACCGCAAGAGTTGGGATGAGTCCGGTTAAATCGCTGTCGGGTGCTTCTGTTACCCCTTGATGAACATTGACTTTATAAACTGTTGTGTTAGTTTTTTTGTTTGTGGTGTTTTTGCAGATGATTGTAATTGTTTCTTTCGCTTTACCTGCTAATTCGACTAATGCATAAGAACCTGCAGTAACATCAACACCATTTATTGAAATTGTGGTTCCGCTTTTATTAATGGGGTTGGTGTTAACAGAAATGTTTTTTCTTATATTATCAAGATAAATATCATATTCATAAATGTCAGAATAGAATTCATCTTCCAGATCAAAACGATGGGTTTTCTGGAGTACTAATTTAAAACAATCTTCATAGGAGTATTTCGTTTGAGAGATTGTAACCTTCGCATCCTCATAAGCCATCCTTTGAAGTATGTAATAGGGTGCAGTGCTACTGTTTAACGCTTTTTTGAACGCTGCAGGGTCAATTGTAACAGAATACTGAGTGCCCATCATAGCCGCAAGATATTTGTGTTGTATTTCCTCTGCTGTTGCGGTTTCGGCATCAATAGCAATTCCTGCGGTACGGATTGTCATAATAGCAACTCTGCGATAAACTTCGTTTCTTGTGATTGAAGGGATTTCAAGCGGTGAAACATACCCCTGAGTATAGAGTGCCATTAAGGATGTGTAATAAATATAATCGTCAAGGTTACCTATGGAAGAAGATCCAAAAAATTTAAGAACGAATGCACTCAATTCAGAACCTTCACCGGAAAGAGCCATGAGATACATAACAATTGCTTCTTCGCAAGGAGTACCTTCGGGGATTTCGATGGTTTTGCCTGTATAAACATAATAAATATCGTTTTTCATCAAGGCATATAATGCGATTATCATCAGCTTTTTTTCAGGGTCCTTTTCATCCTCAGCGGTGATTATGATGCCCTGATTTTTGAGCCATTCAATTTTGTCTTCATCGGAGGTGTCAGGTTCTGCAATAATGCCAAGCGCGCCGACCTGCTGAAGAAGATACAAATAAGCTGCTCTTTGGGAATCTTCGTCAAGGGTATAAATTTTAATGTATTCTTCGACCTGAGCCTTGAAATGAGGGGCATCAGATGTATAAGGATAGCTTGAAACGGGGTGAAGAATTTCTTCATTTATAAGCCCGCTGGAAGAAAGCATATCCTCTTTAATCGTCAATTGTCGAAGCCAGGAAGGGTCATTTTCCTCATATTTATACTGCGTATTTACGCCGATGTTTGTTGCATCAATTGTGGGTGCAAATTCTCTTGCAAAAGCAGACGGACACACAAATACTAAAGCTATAATAACAGATAAAAGTGTTTTTGAAAACTTTTTCATTGTATCGTCTCCTTTCGTAAAATGTGGATTTATGACTTTTGAATTATATCAAATAAACCTTGTAAGGTCAATGAATTATTTGTTAATTAAAGTTTCAGTTGTTGACTGAAAATGAAAATACTGTGGTGGTTTTATATTCTTCACCGGCATCATATACACATTTGCACCATTCGGGGTGGTTGGGTGAATCGGGAAAAACCTGAGTTTCATAGCAAAAAGCGTTTCTGAAATGTACAGGAATACCTGCTTTACCAATAAGTGAGCCGTCAAGAAAGTTGCCTGTGTAAAGCTGAATGCCGGGTAAATCTGTTTTTACTTCCATTTTAATTCCACTCTTATCACCAATTGCAGATGCAGCGAATTTCAATGTGCCGTCAAAATCTTTAATGCAGAAGTTGTGGTCATAACCATTACCGTTTTTAATCTGGATATGGTCTTCGTTGATATCTCTGCCGATAGTTTTAGGAGTTGTAAAATCAAAGGGGGTTCCCTCAACACAGTCTAATGTGCCTGTGGGGATACTGATTTTATCAATGGGAGTGTATCGGTCTGCGTTGATAGTTAAAATATGGTCAAGCACATCACCGCTGTCAAAACCGTTGAGGTTAAAGAAAGCGTGATTTGTAAGGTTAATTACAGTTTTTTTATCGGAAACTGCCTTATAATCAAGAATAAGCTCGTCATTATCAGTGAATGTATATGTAACCTGAACATCAACATTACCGGGGAAGCCTTCACGACCATCGGGGCTGTGGTATGTGAATTTAACTGCATTGTCGCCAATAATTTCGCCCTGCCAAATCTCAGAGGAGTATTCCGCGCCGCCGTGAAGAGAAGTGATACCTTTTTCATTGAGGGTAACATTATATTCTGTACCGTCAATAGTGAATTTGCCGTCTTTAATGCGGTTTGCATACTGACCAACAATAACACCCTGATAGTCACCTTGGGTGAAGTGGTCTTCAAGAGTGTCAAAGCCTATAAGAATATCGATTAAATTACTGTTTTTATCTTTTATAAAAAGCTTATCAAGGGTAGCACCTTTTTCAATAATCTGTGCTTTTAAACCATTTTTGTTTTCGATAATGAAAGCATTAACCTCTTTGCCGTTTTTAATGCCGTAAATGTTCTTTGTGACAGACATTTTTATACCTCCGTTCAGTACATTTCTAATATATAAATATACTATAAAGACAGAGGTAAAGTCAAGGTAAAAGACCACAAAGGTATAATTTAACATAAATTTATCAAAAGGTTAACAATTGGGTAGATTTTGTCCGTTGATTATTATGGCAGTATATGGTATAATTAGATGATAATTTTTATTGAAAGGGGAGATTGTCTGTGGAATTTATCAGTGCTATTGCACCTGTGTTAAGATACGCAATGCTGGGTATAGTTCTTTTTGTTGTAACAAGAATGTTAGTGGCACTTTTCTGCAAAAAGACAACTGACCCCGTAAGAGCAAAATTAATTAACTCCATAACAGGTGAGGGCCTTTCTCTTTACGACAGAGAGGTTTCTTTGGGCAGAAATAAAAAATGCGATATTGTTCTTCCTTTTGAAACAATTTCCCGCCTTCACGCTGTAATTGCTTATCGTAATAAAGGCTTTGTTATATTTGATACATTTTCAAAAACAGGTATTACTGTGAATGGGGAGAAAATAAACGGCAAAAGTCATATCTATGACGGAGATGTTATTGGCATGGGTGGTCTTGAATACACCCTTAAAGAGGCACGATATAAGTTTATTAAAGATAAAAGTGGCGTTGCAGGACGAGCTTCTTATGGCGTAATCCTCATTTTACTTGCGGCTTTTAACCTTTTTTCAATGGCTCTCAACCTTTTTCCGGAAGGTGAGTTTAACAGTCAGATTGTACTTGTTTATTTAGGCTTTATTGCATTGCAGTGGCTTTATTTTGCCTTTGCTTCATTTGTGATGCGGATAAATAATTTTGAACTTGAGATGATTGGGTTTATGTTCGCCTCTGTGGGTCTTGCCATAGTGGGAAGTATGTATCCTGATACTGTTATGAAGCAGTTTTTAGCAATTGTTTTGGGCGTTGTTGCTTATTGCGCACTTTTGATGTTTATGCGCTTTTTAAGTGCTGTAAAAACTCTTCGTTGGATGGTAGCCTTTTGTGCAATTGGTCTTCTTGCGGTAACCCTTGCCATTGCCGAACCCACAAATGGCGCTTTAAGCTGGCTTTCTTTAGGTGGTATTTCAATTCAACCCTCGGAGCTTGTTAAGGTTGCGTTTATTTTTGCCGGCGCTGTAACTCTTGAAAAACTTCAGTCCATAAGGCATTTAACTATGTATATCGTTTTTGCGGCAATCTGCGTTGGCGAGCTTTTCCTGATGTATGATTTTGGTGCTGCATTAATCTTTTTCTTTACCTTTGTTGTAATTGCATTTATGCGCTCGGGCGATGTGAGAACCCTTGTTCTTATTTGTATGGTTGCCGCATTGGGTGCAGGAATAATTCTTGTTTTTAAGCCCTATGTAGCAAGCCGTTTTTCTACCTATCTTCACGTTTGGGAGTATATGGATGAAGGTGGTTTCCAACAGACGAGAACTCTTATATATACAGCCTCAGGTGGACTTTTCGGTCTTGGTCTTGGCAAAGGTCAACTGCGTAATATTTTTGCCGCGGCGGAGGATTTGGTTTTTGGTGTTGTTTGCGAAGAATTTGGTATGATAATGGGCTTTTTGATTCCTGTAACCTACTGCATTATTGCAGTATGGGCAGTAGTCAATTCCGGTAAAGCAAAGTCAACATTTTATTCAATAGTCGGCGTTGCTGCAAGTGCAATGATGCTTTTCCAGACAATGCTTAATGTTTTCGGAATAACCGATCTTCTACCTCTTACGGGTGTTACATTACCGTTTGTCAGCAAAGGTGGTTCAAGTGTGGTAAGTTGTTTCTGCTTACTTGCCTTTATTAAAGTTATTGACACAAGGACTTATGCAAGCTTTAAACCTGATACGGGAAGACCGCAAAAGGTGCAAAAAGCTCCTAAAACTCAAAAGAACCCAAAAACTGAATCAGGAGGTGCAGGAGTATGAGAATGACCTCAAGACGAAGTTTTGTAGTGCTTCTTTTAGTTATTGCAGTTGTGACAGGTTTAGGCTTTTTAGGTTTTAAACTTGCGGTGAATGGTGAAAATTGGGCAACTCTTCGTGCCAATGAGCATTTAACGGAAGATGGCAGTTTTATCGCCGCAGGGCATATAACCGACCGCAACGGCGAAATTCTTGCAAAGACTGAAAATAACGAAAGAGTGTATAATGATTCTGAAAGAATAAGACGCTCGACTCTTCATATTGTAGGTGATACCGAGGGTTATATTTCTTCGGGTGTTCAGACTGCTTATAAAACACAGTTGATTGGTTATAACCGAATAACGGGGCTTCATTCCTTGATAAAAAACGGTAGGGGAAATGATGTTAAATTAACCCTCGACAGTGAGCTTTGCGCTTTGGCATATGATAAATTAAACGGCAGAAAAGGTGTTGTTGCGGCTTATAACTACGAAACGGGAGAGCTTCTTTGTTCTGTTTCAAGCGGTAACTACGATATTCGTAATAAGCCTACTGCCGAAGAAATTGTCGAAAATAAAAACGGACAGTATGACGGAATTTATATGAATCGGCTTATTGATGGTCTTTATACACCGGGTTCAACATTTAAAATAGTTACTGCCGCAAGTGCTATAGAAAACAAGAAAAATATAAATGATTGGGAATATACCTGTGAAGGAGAAACCCTTATTGATGGCGTTAAAGTTACATGCCCCCATTCCCACGGGAAGCTTAATTTTAAAACCGCTTTTTCCAATTCGTGCAACTGTGCTTTTGCGGAGTTAAGCGAGAGTTTAGGCGCGGAAAAGTTAACTACAACTGCAAATGAATTTGGTTTTGGTGAAAGCTTCTCGTTTGGTAAAGGTCAAACGGAAAAAAGCAGAATCGATTTAAGCGTGGCAGGAAATGGCGATGTTGCTTGGGCAGGTGTAGGGCAGTACACAACCCTTGTTAATCCGTATCATATGCTGACCATTGTAGGTTCTGTTGCCAATGGCGGTACTGCGGTTTTGCCATATGCAGTTTCAACCATTGCCACCCCTGAGGGCAAAGTTCTTGAAGAAGCAATCCCTGAAAACCGTGAATATATTTCACCAAATGTTGCAAACCTTCTTAAAGAAATGATGCGATTTACCGTCGAAGATAATTATGGCGACTGGCGGTTTAAAGGACTCCAAATGTGCGGTAAAACGGGTACTGCAGAGATTTCAGATGAAGAAGAGCCACATTCCTGGTTCGTTGGCTTTTCGGAAAATTCTTCTTGCCCTGTTGCTATCGTTGTTGTAGTAGAAAACGGCGGATGGGGTTCTTCTGCGGCGTTGCCCATTGCCTCAGCGGTTATGGAAAGCGTATTTAAAACACTTGTATAATTTACAGATATTTCAAATTTTATTTTATTGACTTGTTGTGTTATATATAGTAAAATAATAGTTCAATATGCAAAAATATATAAAATCCGAAAGGTTGAAATAAATGAGCTTTATAGAGTTTGATTCCGTTTACAAAAGATATAAAATGGGCGAAATTGTTATTAATGCCGCTGATGGTGTAACCTTTAATGTTGAGCAAGGTGAATTTTGCGTAATCGTTGGTGCCAGCGGTGCAGGTAAAACAACAGTTCTTAACATTCTTGGTGGTATGGATGATTGCGATGACGGTAAAGTCCGTGTTGCAGGTGACCTTGTTAATGAGTATGACAGTAAGCGCCTTATTGAATACAGACGCTATGATGTTGGATTCGTTTTCCAGTTCTATAACCTTGTTCCCAACCTTACCGCTCTTGAAAATGTTGAACTTGCAACTCAGATAGGTAGCAAGGCTCTCAATCCTGCAAAGGTACTCGAAAGGGTTGGTCTTGGGGAAAGGCTTAATAACTTCCCTGCACAGCTTTCAGGTGGTGAGCAGCAGCGTGTTTCAATCGCACGTGCTCTTGCAAAGAACCCCAAGCTTCTTTTGTGCGATGAGCCCACAGGTGCTCTTGACTATAACACAGGTAAGCAAATTCTTAAGCTCCTTCAGGACACAAGCCGTGAAACAGGTATGACAGTTATTGTTATCACCCATAACCAAGCCATTACTCCAATGGCAGACAGAGTTATCTCCATGAAAAGCGGCCGTGTTGTAAGCATGGAAACTAATGAAAATCCCGTATCAGTAGCAGATATTGAGTGGTAAACTGAAAGGATAGTAAGTGATAATGACAAAATCTTATGTTACAGACAGTTTGCGCTCAATAAAGCGAACCTTCAGCCGTTTTGTTTCAATTATTGCAATTGTTGCAATGGGTAGCGGACTGTTCTGCGGTTTAAACGCGGTTGGACCTGATATGAAGGAAACTGCAAACGAGTATTATTATGAATACAACCTTATGGATTTAAGGTTGCAGTCTTATATCGGTCTTTATGAGGAAGACCTTGAGCAGATTCGTGCAATTGAGGGCGTAAAAGCCGTTCAGGGTGCAAAATTTGTTGATGGTTATGTTCAGACCCTTTCCGAAGATAATGAGGAGTATGAAGGTATAGTTGATATTGACGGCTCAGAGCTTACAGTAAGAGTTATGGGCGTTGATTTGGATAAAGCAATCGAGTTTTATGACGGAAAAGACAATCCTGAATATATTAACCGCTTAAAGCTTGTTGAAGGTCGTTACCCTGAAGCAGATAATGAATGTGTCATTACCTGTAGCGGACTCACAACACCGGAACAGTTCAAAATGGGTGGAACTATCAAGGTTGTTGGTGATGGTGAAGAAATTACATATTCTCTTAAAAATAACATTTTTACGGTTGTTGGTATTGTTCAGACTCCCTATTGGGTTTCCTATGAGCGTGGCGTTACAACTGCAGGTAGCGGTAAATTAGGTGACTTCGTTTATGTTACAAACGATGCTTTTACCGATAAAATTAACTATTACAGCGAAGCTTATGTTACCCTTGAAGGTGCTGATGAATTCGAGGCTTACACCGATGAGTATGACGAATTTGTTAATGGAATGCGTCAAAAAATTGCCGAAGCAAGTGAGCCCATTGCTGCTGCAAGACGAGCACAGCTGAGTGTCGGTCTTGCTTCAAAGCTTGCAGATGCACAAATTAAAATTAAAGATGCTGAAGCTACTATCGGTTCAAAGCTTGAAGAAGGCAAGAAGCAGCTCGAAAACCTTTATAAATTAGAGCGCGAAGGTGAGCAGATGCTCGAAGAAGCTCAGAAAACCCTTGACGAAGAATACAAAAAAGCCCAGAGTCAGTTGGATAGCGGAAACACTCAATATATGGCAGCGGTAAATGAGTACAATGAAAAATATACCACCGTTGCAAATAAAAAGGTTGAACTTGCTAACAAAAAAACTGAATACAATGCAAAGCGAATGGAAGCAGATGCTGCAAAAGATAAGCTTTCGGAGGCGAAAACTCAGCTTTCTTTGGCAGAAGCTGAAATTAAAGTTACAGAGAGTCTTATTACAAGTACTAAATCAACCCTTGAAACTCTGGAAGCTAATCAAAATGTTTCTCAGGAAGACCTGCACCTTGACCAGATTGCAGACCGCCTCGAGGAAACAAATCCCGAGCTTGCAAAAATTCTTCTTTCTGCTTCAAACCTTACTGCACAGGGTATGGCAGCCGATGCAATAGTAGAAGTTGAACAGCTTCTTGACCAATACGAAACAGAGCTTGCAGTTGCAAAGCAACAAAAAGATGCAGGTCAGAAGGAATATGATGCTAAGAAAGCAGAATTTGATTCGGCAGATGCTCAGCTTAATTCTGCAAAGAAACAGCTTGATGAAGCAGAGGTTCAGCTTGCTGATGCGGAAAGACAGCTTGAAGATTTTAAGCGACAGATTGAAGCAAGTGGCGATAAGCTTCAATATGGTTCTATTGAAGCTCAGACCAAATATATGGCTGCTCAGGCAGAGCTTGCTTTGCAGAGTACCAATTATCAGAATATACAAGCTATTATTGAAAAAGCAGAAAAAACCTATAACGCAAGCTCAGAAGAGGTTAATGCAAAAATCGGTTCTGTTAAAACAGAATACGAGAAGGGTCAGAATCTTCTTCAGAATATCGAAGATGGCGTCGGTTGGTCCGTATATACCCGTCACGATTCACCCGGTTACACCGGTTATGGTCAGGCAGCAGATAATATGGTTCGCCTTGCATATATTTTCCCCACATTCTTCTTTATTGTTTCAACCCTTGTTTGCCTTACAACTATGACAAGAATGGTTGAGGAGGAAAGAACTCAGTTGGGTACACTTAAAGCACTGGGTTATTCCAATAAAATGATTTCGGGTAAATATATTCTTTATTCTGCGGTAGCAAGCTTTGTGGGCGTTATACTTGGCACGATAATCGGTTCAATTGGTATTCCTTTAGCGATATGCGGTGCCTGGGGAATTATGTATGAAATGCCCGAAACAATTCTTCAGTTCTTGCCCTTGTATATTATTCTCGGTGTAATTATTGCAATTGGTTCAACAGTTCTTGCGGCATTCCTTGCTTGCAGAAAAGAGCTTGTTACAGTTCCGGCAGTTCTTATGCGACCCAAGCCTCCCAAGGCAGGTAAGAGGGTATTCCTTGAAAATATCAGCGGTATATGGAGCAGATTAAGCTTTACTTCAAAGGTTACCGTCAGAAACCTTTTCAGAAATAAAAAGCGTTTTGCAGTTACAGTAATCGGTATCGCAGGTTGTACCGCACTTATTCTTGCCGCTTTTGGTCTTCGTGATGCTATTGGTGGCGTTATTGATAACCAGTATGGCAAAGAAAGTGGTGTTGCACAGTATGACCTTCAGGTTGTTTTCAAGGATGGTCAGGTTGATTATGAAAATAGCAGTATAGTTCATGAGATAAATTCTCTCGAAGGTATTGAAAGCTCAATGCTTGGTTATCTGAAGGTTTGCACGGGCTTCTCAGATAGGTCTGATAAATCAATGGAGATTGATATTCTTGTTCCTGAAAATCCCGCAAACTTCCAGAATTTCATAGACCTTAAGCTTAACAAGGATGATGTTCCTTTGACTGATGAAGGTGCGGTTATTACAACAAAGCTTGCAGATAAAACCAATACCAAGATTGGTGATACTCTTAAAGTTTCCTGGACAGAGGGGTCAAAAACATATGAATATGATGTTGTTGTTACAGGTATTGTTGATAACTATACATTCCACTATGTGTATATGACACCTTACTATTTCAGCACCCTTATTAACAGTCCAATCACATATAACTATCTTTTCTGCAAGGTTAATGATGCTTTCACCACAGAGCAAAAAGCATTCCTTGAAAAGAGCGTTAATGAAGTTCGTGGAGTAAACGGTTCAGTATTTACAACAGTTGTTATTGATAACTTCAATAATATTGTTAATACACTTAACCTTGTTATTTTGGTGTTTATTATAGCGGCAATGTCCTTGGCATTTGTTGTTCTTTATAACCTTAACAATATCAATGTTAATGAGCGAATAAGAGAGCTTGCAACCTTAAAGGTTCTTGGTTTCTACAACGGTGAGGTTTCAGCATATATTTATCGTGAAAATATATTCCTGACGCTTATAGGAATTGCTTTGGGTCTTGTTCTCGGTATTCCTTTGAATATTGCGGTTGTAGGTGTAGTTGATATCGACCAATTAACCTTTAATACAACCCTTAAGCCAACAAGCTTCCTTATAGCTGTTGCAATGACAGTTGTATTCGCAATCATTGTTAATGTGCTTATGCACTTTAAGCTGAAGAAGATTAGTATGGTAGAGTCACTAAAATCAGTTGAATAAAAAATATAATCGGTGTTTCAAATCCTTTAGGTTTTGAAACACCGATTTTTAGTTTTCATAAGTAGCGTAAAGCTGTTTTGTTTTATATGAACCGTTTATATAAACATTGGCGCAAAGCTCTGCAAGGTCTCGGGGTGAGATTTTCATTCCGTCATCCATCCAGTCAATGCAAACACCAATCATAGCATTTATAACATAATTAGAAATGAATTTTGCGGGGTTGTTTTCACCAAAAATTTCTTTTGTGTTAGGTATATTTGTGAGCATGAGTTGCCGTATATATGTATAAAGCTGGTTGTTAATATCGTTATTTATAATGAATCTTGTAAGGGTTTCGTTCTCTTTACAATAACTGAAAAGTCTTTCTGCATATTCTGTAAATCCTTCAATTGTTGAAACAGATATGGTTGCTTTTTGAATAACCTGTTTGAATGCTTCAAATGCATCGTTTTGAATTTGTTGAAGCATATCAATAAGGTCGGTATAATAAAAATAGAAGGTCGCTCTGTTAACATCTGCTTTTGTGGTAAGCTCGGTAACAGTGATTTCATTAATTGTTTTATCCTTAAGCAGAATTAAAAGTGCATCATAAAGAGCTTTTTTGGTTCTTTTAACGCGTCTGTCGTTATTATTCATCTTTCTATGTTCAGCCATTTTATTCTCCGCCATTTATATAAAATTCGTCAGATGTATAAAATCTGACAGATAGAGTTTATCATACATTTGTCGAATAAGCAAGTAAAAAATAAACCTGACATTTTAGTCAGGTTTACTATTAAGTTGGCGACAGTTGAACTGTGAAGTGTTCAGGTGTCGTTAATATTCATCAGTATAAAAGTTCTGAGTGCTGTAATATTTATAATTGGATTTTTCACTGTAGGCAAAACCTACACCGATATATTTGTATCTGTCATTTAAAATGTTTTTTCTGTGCCCTTCTGAATTATACCATCCGTTTGAAAGAGCGTAGGGGTCATAAACTCCTGCAGCAATGTTTTCTGCACAAGCGTACCATTCAACACCACCTGCGGTTAAACGGTCGCTGACTCGTTTTCCGTCAGGAGTTGTGTGGTCAAAGAAATTGCGTTTTGCCATATCATTACTGTGGGCTTGAGCAACCTCAGCTGCATCTGAACAATATTTTAAAGGTGTAACACCATTGATTGCTCTTAAACCATTGGTTAAATGAAAATTGATTTTTTCGATAAGTGAATAATCGGTGGTTTTTGTAAGGTTATAGCTTTCACCAACTGTGGCGAAAAAGCTGTAAACAAACTCGTTGTTAAATGTATCAGAATAAGTAGTTATGTCAATATCACCGATTTTTTCGGGGGCAGATTTGCAATAAAGACCATAGTGAGAACTGCCTTGCGTAACTATTGCAGTGGTGGCGTTGCTGAAGAATTGCGTTAATTTTCCATCAACAAAGGTGAAAATTGCTAAATCTTTATAGTCTGTATAATAAGCGTACATCACAACAGTTTTTTCGGCTTCACTATCTTTTCCTTTGCCTTGGGGCTCACCTAAAATGCTTTTCACTTTTGTTGTTGAGCAGCCGAATTTGATTTCTTTGTTATTATATGAGAGGGTTGGGGCGGATAAAAGCGTATTGCAGTTTATGCAATAGCCTTCATTTTCAATGTGTTCTAAGGGTTCCCCAAAGGTTTCGTTGCAAGCAGAACAATAACTCCCCGTATCACAAGTGGCATCAACTATAATATGACCGGTCTTATTTAAAATTTTAGTAACCTTTTTTTCGCAATAATAGCAAACAGATTCTGCTATGCCATCTTCTATGCAGTTAGGTGCTTTAATAGTTTCCCAGTTGGAGAAGAAGTGGTCGGGCACATGATCCATATCTGCAGCGCCTCTTAGTATAAGGCGAACATCGTTGGTTGTAATAATCCCGTCATAATCTAAATCTGCAGAATGCTCCTGATGCTCATCAGGGGTTTCCATATTAGTTGCAAAGCGTAAGGCGATAACTGCATCTTCAATTCCGATATATTCATCATAGTTAACATCTCCATGAAGAGCAGATGAAAAAACAGCAAGGCTAAGCATAATTATTGCAGAAGTCAATAATGAAAAGATTATTTTTATTGCTTTCACATAACCACATCCTTACTCTTTTTATTATATTATACTATATTGATATGGTACTTTTCAACTAAAAATAAATGATATAAATTTGTTCAATTTGTTAAAATGTCAAAATTAAAAAAACTTCAAAAATTTGGAAAAATTCCCTTGACAATGAAAATATATGATGTTAAAATAGCAACAGTTAGCAAAGGCTAACTCAATTGGTATTCAAGAGGCGAAAACTATGAACTTGACTAATGCTCAGGAGGGAACAGAGTACATCATCAAGGACATTGTTACTGATGATGAGGAATTGGATTCATTTCTTTTTTCCTTGGGTTGCTATAGCGGTGAACCTATTACAGTTGTTGCCCATAAAAAAGGCGGTTGTGTTGTTTCTATCAAAGATAGCCGATACAACATTGATAGCCAGTTGGCAGAAGCAATCGAAATCTGAAAAAGATGGATTTGTCAACTGCTATTTTTTCTGGGGGTGAGTTAGCAGAGGCTAACTGTCGAGTCCGTGGAAAAATAAGGAGGCATAATAGTGAGAGTTGCATTAACAGGTAACCCAAACAGCGGTAAAACCACAATGTATAATGCTCTTACCGGCAGAAACGAAAAAGTCGGCAACTGGGCAGGGGTTACTGTAGAAAAAAAAGAGAGTGCAGTTAAAAAGAGTCTTTACAACGGTAATGAGGAAATGATTGCTGTTGATCTTCCGGGTGCATATTCTATGTCGCCCTTTACATCGGAAGAGAGTATAACAAGCGACTATGTAAAGAAAGAAAAGCCCGATGTTATTATTAATATTGTTGATGCAACGAACCTCAGCCGAAGCCTTTTCTTTACAACTCAGCTTTTAGAATTAGGGATTCCCGTTGTTGTTGCTCTTAATAAAACTGATATTAACAAAAAAAAGAATACAAAAATAGATGTAAAAGCTCTTTCCGAAAAATTAGGTTGTCCTGTTATTGAAACTGTTGCATCCTCTTCTAAAAACGATGGTCTTTCAGAGCTTATCAAACAGGTTGCCATTAAAAAGGGTTCTGGTCAGATTGCACCTTATTCACAAGGTGGTGTTGACCTTACAGATAGAATAGCCGTTAAGGAAGCGGATAAAAAACGTTTTGCATTCGTAAACGGTGTTGTTTCTCAGGTTGAAACTCGTAAGGTTTTCACAAAAGATAAAAATTCCGGCGATAAAATAGACGATATTCTTACAAATAAGTGGCTTGGTATTCCGATTTTTGCAGTTGTTATGTTCCTTGTTTTCTGGATTTCTCAGGCGGGTCCGGGGGTATGGATTGCCGAGGGCTATGAATTCGCAAACGGAACAACAATTCCCGGTCTTGTAACCTTGCTTGAAATGTTTCAGGGATGGGTAGCAGGTTTTTTTGAAAATGCTAATCCCTTGCTTTCAGCGCTTCTTGTTGATGGTGTAATCGGCGGTGTAATAGCCGTTATCGGTTTCCTTCCTCTTGTTATGGTAATGTATTTCCTCATTGCTCTTCTCGAGGATTGCGGTTATATGGCTCGAGTTTCCGTTGTTCTTGATCCTATTTTCAAAAGAGTTGGTCTTTCAGGCAAATCTGTTATTCCCTTTGTTATCGGTACGGGTTGTGCAATTCCCGGCGTTATGGCTTGCAGAACAATCCGTAACGAGCGTGAAAGAAGAGCAACAGCTATGCTTGCACCCTTTATGCCCTGCGGAGCTAAGCTTCCCGTTATAGCTCTTTTTGCGGGTGCATTCTTTGAGGACGCAACCTGGGTTGGTCCGCTTATGTATTTTGCAGGTATTCTCATTATCTTTGTAGGTGCATTGTTAATAAATAAAATTACAGGCAATAAAGCAAAAAAATCCTTCTTTATTATCGAGCTTCCCGAGTATAAAGCTCCCAGTCTTAAAAGAGCAACTCTTTCAATGCTTTCTCGCGGTAAAGCGTACATAATTAAAGCCGCAACAATAATTCTTGTTTGCAACACAGTTGTTCAGATTATGCAGACTTTCTCCTGGAATTTCCAGGTTGCTGAAAGTGCCGACCAATCAATTTTAGCATCTGTTGCAGGTCCGTTCTCTTATCTTCTTGTTCCCGTAGTTGGTGTTGTTTCCTGGCAGCTTGCAGCAGCAGCAATTACAGGCTTTATTGCAAAGGAAAATGTTGTTGGCACATTGGCAGTCTGCTTCGTAGGACTTGAAAATCTTATTGATACAGAAGAGCTTGCTCTTATGGAAGGCGCAGGCGCAGAGGTTGCATCGGTATTTGCAATAACAAAGGTTGCCGCATTAGCTTATCTTATGTTCAATCTTTTCACACCACCTTGCTTTGCGGCAATGGGCGCAATGAATTCCGAAATGAAGAGCAAAAAATGGCTTTGGGGCGGAATTGGTTTCCAATTAGGTGTAGGATTTACCATTGGCTTCCTTGTATATCAGTTGGGCACACTTGTTACAACAGGTGCTTTTGGTAAAGGCTTCCTTGGTGGCTTGATAGCAGTATTGGTTTTCGTTGCAATTCTTGTGGCTCTTATTATGAAAACAAATAAAAGACTCAGAGAAGAAAAAGCAAATAAAGTTAAGAAACAGACTGTAACAAAATAATTAAAACTCCAATGAGTTTACGTTAAAAAGGAGTCAGGTGTATGGATAATTTTATCATTGTAGCTGTTCTTGCTGTAATAGTTGGTGCGGCATTAGCTTATGTGATAAAAGCTAAAAAACGCGGTGTCAAATGCATCGGCTGTCCCGATGGAGCTAAATGCTCGGGCAATTGCAGTTGTTGCAGCAGCTGTGGCAATACAGAAGAAACAAACTCCTGAAATAAACTTTAATTAATATACTATTCATTAGATTTCCATTTTTTCAGGGACGGGCTCATACCTTAATTGGTGTGGGTCTGTTCTTTTTTGTCTTGTTATTTATATTCATAACTGATATAATCAAAACAGAAAAATAGTGAAAGGTTGTTTTTATGGTTTCAAAATGCTTCGCCCCTTGGGGACCTTACGGTAAAAAATATATGGGGCTTTCCCGAATCGCAGACCACGCTTTTAAAAGCGGTATTCGTTTCGATTTTACGGTTGCACCATCAGTCTTCGGCGCAGATATTAAAGTTCCTAATGTAACAGTGCCCTCAGGGTGCCATCCTTGGCTTGCAAGTGGTGATTATTCCTTCTATTCCTATCGTTATGATTTGGAGTGGAAAGATAGGGTCTATGCAGATGTTTCCTATTCAAGAATAGATGATGAAAGCATTCTCGTCAGAACAGAAATTGTTAATAATTCCGAGCTTATGCAGAACTGCCTTATTAACTATTTCAGCTCTATTGAATACCCCTATACTCACTATACAAGGCTTGTAACTCCCGAGAAATGCACATATAAGGAAGCAACGGATTACGATGAATATATTTATAATTCACCTCGTCCCTGGGACGAAGAAAATCCTGACGGACTAAAAAAGGGTGAATTCCGCAGCTCTGAATTTGTCAATGAAACAGGACTTGGCGACAGAGTGGGCAAATGGCATATGCCCCATAGAGTTATTAAACCCTTCGGCTATGAAAAAGGGGACAGAGTTGCCTATACCCTTGATGTTAAAGAAGCTTATAATGACGCTATTCTTCTTGTCCGCTACCGCACAAGCGACCTTCATTATGAACAAGGTCAGATGGTTGGCGTTAATCTTATACCCGGTGAAGAGGACGCGGTTTTCACAATTAATAATGAAAAGGTTGTAACCTTTATCGCCACGGATGACCTTAAAATTGCGGCAATTCCTTTCGGTGAAATTAAGAAAGGCGAATTTAAGCTTTCTTTCGTTTCTGAGGGCGAGGGTGCAATTGAATTTGACTTCCTTTGCCTTGTGGAAAAAGAGGATTTAGGAAAGGTTTCGGTTTTCAAAGAAAAGAACGAAACTCTTCCTCAGATTACCGAAGAGAAAAATGATAAGGGTTATACTGCAAAATTAAAGTATAAATATATTGACGGGGAATATATTATAAAAACCTTTAACGATAACACCCGTTTCAGAAAAATAGAAACAGGTGCTCTTGAGGATTGCCTTACTGCCCGCCTTTCAAACTCCGATGTTACCTTTGATGATGTTCTCGAAAGCTTTACTGAAACCTTCTCAAGGAAGCATAGTGACGAGGGCTTTTTCCATAACACAATTATTCACACAATTTTTGTGAACCCCGGTGAAAGCAAGGTTGAATATGCGGTAATCAGCAAAAATGAAAACACATATTTAACAACAGAAGAATACGAAGAAATATATCTTAAACAAAAAGAAAAGGCAATAAAGTTCAATTACAATAAAAACGGTCAAAAGTATGAGTTAAGTAATACTATTCTTGCTTCAACTCTTCTTACAAATGCGGTTTATCCCATTTATAAGCATGGTGAAAATATTATTCATCATACGCCCGGTAAACGTTGGGATTGCCTTTATACCTGGGATTCGGGCTTTATCGGTCTTGGTATGGCGGAGCTTTCCGAGGAATTTGCTTATTATATTCTCGATACATATTTAAGTGACGAAAGCAATCCTGACTACGCCTTCCTGCACCATGGCTCACCTGTGCCTGTGCAGATGTATCTTTACCTGGAGCTTTTAAAGCGCAATAATGATAAAGAAAAGCTTCTTGCACTTTACCCGAGAGCAAAGCTCTATTATGATTTCCTTGCAGGTAAAATAAGAGGCTCAACAACCGCAAAATTCAAAAGCGGACTTACAACAACCTACGATTATTTCTATTCCTCAAGTGGTATGGACGATTATCCTGCTCAGGTTCAGATGATGAATGAAAATCTTCGTGATAAAGCCGCACCTGCACTTTCTTCCGCTCAGCTTATCCGTTGCGCAAAGATTCTTAAAATGGTGGCTCTGGCGCTCGGCAAAACAGAAGATAGTGCAGAATATGACAAGGATATCAAGCGTGTGGGTGAAGCCCTTAATAAATATTCCTGGGACGAGGAAAGCGGTTATTATTCATACGTTCTCCATGATGAAAGCTATGAGCCTACGGAGATTTTCAGAACAAAATCAGGGGAGAATGTAAACAAGGGTCTTGACGGCATTTACCCATTGATTGCAGGTGTTTGTGACGATAATCAGAAAAAGCGAATTATCGCTCACCTGAGCAATCCCAAGGAAATGCTTTCACCCTACGGTATCAGCGCAGTTGATATGACTGCAAGCTATTTTATGGTGAACGGCTATTGGAACGGTCATGTGTGGTTCCCGCACCAATGGTTTATCTGGAAAACGATGCTTGATTTGGGTGAAAGTGACTTTGCTTATACAATTGCAAAGCTTGCTCTTGATATATGGAAACGAGAGGTTGAATATTCCTATTACACCTTTGAAATGGTAAATGTTGTAACGGGTAGAGGCGGTTGGTTCCATAATTTCGGTGGGCTTTCCGCACCTATTAACCTTTGGACTGCCGCATATTATAAGCCCGGTACATTCAACACAGGCTTTGACGTGTGGGTAGAAAAGCAAGAGTTTTCAAATGATAATAAATCCTTTGAAGCAGAGTTCAGATATTACGGCAATAATGAAAAATTCACCGTAATTGTTGCTATGAACGATGAAAAGAAGGGCTATAAAGTAACCCTCAACGGCACCGAAGTTCCCTACACATTAAGAGATGAAAGCGCAATTGAGATTACAATAAACGCAAAAGAAGAAAACTATAAATTAATAATTAAATAAGAAAAAGGTTATTCAGAAAGCGAGTTTCTGAATAACCTTTTTAATTATCTGATGAAATTCTTCATCGCATCAATGTAAATCTCATTTCTTGTTGTTGAAATGTTTGCAAGGAAAATAATATCATCCACCTGATTATTAGCAGTAAAATCACTTAAAGTGCCTTTGTAATGGCGTGGGTCAATAACATAAATGTTCTTGTAATGGGGGATAAGGAACGGAACAAAAGCATTGCCGTAGCTTTCTTTGATAACAAGGCAGCTTGTTTCCTCTTGAATGTCAAGATTTTTTATTGTAACTAATGCCTGGTCACCACCGATAAAGGTCAGGTATTTAAGGTTTGGAGCGTAATCAGTTACATCGCTTATAACATCCCATTTGAACTGGTTGCCGGTTGCTTCCGTTAAAGTGCATTCAACATTGTTTTTAGGAAGGTATGCAATAACTGTGTCCGGAGTGTTGCCCAAAGCGGAGCTTTGTCCCGAGCTCGAATAGAACGATCCTAAAAATCCGTCATAAGAAACCGTTTGATAATCTGTGATTGGCACGGATGCAATACCTTTAGCCTTGCAGAATTCGTCGTAGGCATAGTATGCGCCCAAAGCAGTCCAATGGTGGTCAGTTCTGAAATATGTGTATTCGTTGCGGTGTGCTCTCTCTACATCAAAGATGCTTGCAACCGCAGTAACATTTTTAAATGAAGAGTTGAAATAATCAAGAGCTTTCTTCTGGTCGGAAGAGTTAATGTCTTTTCTTATGGAGTCGTGAAGCTCAATATCCATGCTTGTGGGAATAAGCATGGAATAAACATTTGCCGTATTTCCTGCCGCAGCTTTGATATTGTTCACACAGTTTATGAAATCGGGCGCTAATTTGCTTGAAAAGTTATAATATTCATAAGCACTGTTTCCTGCTACGAGAATTGCACCTAAGGACTGTGTTTTAATATCAGGTTTGGGTTCTTCTGATTTTTGAGTTGAGAGAGGTTCAGTGGATGGTTGTGTTGTCTGTGGTGCTGTTGTTTCAGGTGCTGTCATCTGAGGCTCTGTTTCGGGTTCTTTTGTAATAGGCACATCCATAGGTGCATCGGGAATTTCGTCACCTAAATCCACATCACCGTGAATTGAAATGGAATCAAAACCCGAAAGCTTTTTGATGGAAGTGTTAAGCTTTGTCAATTGCTCTCGAAATGGGAATGTGTCAGAAAACCATGTGCTTATATCGTCAAAGTAACTGCCCGAAAGAATTGCTTCAAAAGAAAATTCGGGGAATTCCTTAAGGTCCCGTTTTTCGCTTTCTGAATATGTGGGGCGCAGGGGAATTATGAAAGAGATGGTAGCACCCATATAGAGCATAAGGAAAAATGCAACCACCTTTAAAGCGTAGGTTTTATTAATATTCTGTTTTTCTTTTTTACGGCGTTTTCTGCCGTTGGTATGAGGGAATAAACTGAAATCAATATCCCTTGGTTTGTTGTAAATCATTTACTTACCTCGAAAAACTTAAATATAGAATAAATCGAATTAGAACTGGAAGTATAAGAATGGATTATAACTATCACCAACAAGGGCGAGAGTTGATAGGAAAAGGATTGCCAAAGGTAAAATAACGCTTAAAACCTTGTATAAAACAGCGGGGAAAGAACCTTTTTCGCTATTCTGACAAGCGTTTGAAAATCTTTTTACTATGGGTGTAACACTGAAGAGGGCAACAATGATAAAAATGATATTGCCTATTAAAAGTGTTTTTGTTTCAAAGTCTATTAGGGCATTTCCGTTTAAGCTGAAAAGACCTTTAATGACAACGGGAATGTATCTGAAATCGGAGAAACGGAAAAGAATCCATCCGAAGAAAACAACAATAAGAAGATAAGTGTGACTGAAAAATGCAGGGATTTTTTCAAGAATTTTCAAAAGTCCGATTTTTTCAATAACAAGGAATACAAAGAAGAAAATTCCCCAAAGCACAAAGTTCCAGCTTGCTCCGTGCCAAAGACCGGTAAGAAGCCAGACAATGAAAAGATTGCGGTAGGTGTTGAATTTACCTTTTCTGTTACCGCCAAGAGGTATATAAACATAATCTCTGAAAAATGAGCTTAATGAAATATGCCATCTTCTCCAGAAATCCGTTACGGATTTTGCAATGTAGGGGTAGTTGAAATTCTCTTTGAAATGGAAGCCCACCATAAGCCCCATTCCTATTGCCATATCAGAATAGGCAGAGAAATCCAAGTAGATTTGAAGCATATAAAAGAGAACACCGAACCACAGACCTAAAGCAGAACGGGAAGAAAGCTCTGCAATCGCGCTTTCAAAGGAACTGCTCATTAAAGCATCGGAAACTAAAAGCTGGTCGGAAAGAGAACCGCAAACATTTGCAATCAGAGCTTTTTTACCAAGACCAACAACGAAGCGGGTAACACCGGTTGAAATTTCGGGTAAAGAAACCTTTCTTTCCTTAATCTCTCTTTGCACGTCGCTGTAGCGGACAATAGGTCCTGCAATACATTGATAGAAAAGGCTTGAATATAAAAGAAGCCAGAAAAAGTTTTTCTGTGCAGGAACTTCTTTTCTGTAAACATCAATTACATAGGAGAGCAATTGGAAAGTGTAAAAAGAAATTCCTATTGGTAATGCGATTTTTGGTATAATTTCGGGAATTCCGAAAATGCTTTGAATGTTAGAAAGAACAAAGC
This sequence comes from Acutalibacteraceae bacterium, assembly GCA_045594685.1. Taxonomy (GTDB): domain Bacteria; phylum Bacillota; class Clostridia; order Oscillospirales; family Acutalibacteraceae; genus DTU089. The sequence continues at coordinate 59,492 of JAZNYZ010000024.1, forward strand.
CTGTGTATTTGAAATAACCGATAAGACCTAAATTTACTATAACAGAAATAATTAACCAGAATTTCTGCTTGCTGTGAGATTGTGTTTTTTCAATGAGCAGGGCAGAAAACCAATCCCCAAAGGTCATAAATATAAGAAGCAAAACATAAACAGGCTCTCCCCAAGTATAGAAAAGGAGAGAGAATATAAGCAAAACGATATTTTTACCGTTTATGCCTTTCATAAGAGAATAGAAAATAAGACATATCGGCAAAAACGCGTATATAAACAAAAGACTTGAAAATACCATTTTTGACCTCGCCGATTTATTCGGATTATTTGTTGCTAATAATATATATTCAAATAATCAAATTATATATTGATAAATTTCCAATATAACATTATATTGGCGGAAGTCGAAAAATGCAATACCTTTATATAAAATTAATAAATTTGTCAAGTTTTGTGTTATTATTTTGTCAATGCATTGAGTATGATTTTACTTGACTTAAAGGACAAGATGTAATAAAATGATATTTGGTAAAAATTTAACATCCGAAAGGAGAAACAGACATCATGAATTATTCACATGAAGTTGAAAAAATGTGTATGGTCAAAAAAGGCCCTCACCATGGTCCCGCTCCCATTCCCGAAGAAGGCAAATGGGTAAAGGCTTATGAAATCAAAGATATTTCCGCTTTCACACACGGTATCGGTTGGTGTGCTCCCCAGCAGGGCGCTTGCAAGCTTTCCCTTAACGTTAAAAACGGTATTATCGAAGAAGCACTTGTTGAAACAATCGGTTGCTCCGGTATGACTCACTCTGCTGCAATGGCAAGTGAAATCCTTCCCGGCAAAACAATCCTTGAAGCTCTTAACACAGACCTTGTTTGTGACGCTATCAACACAGCTATGCGTGAGCTCTTCCTTCAGATTGTTTATGGTCGTTCTCAGTCTGCATTCTCAGAAGATGGTCTTTCAGTTGGTGCAGGTCTTGAAGACCTCGGTAAAGGTCTTCGCTCTCAGGTTGGTACAATGTACGGTACAAACCTTAAGGGTGTAAGATACCTTGAAATGGCTGAAGGCTATGTTACAAGAATGGCTCTCGATGCTGACGATCAGGTTATCGGTTATGAATTCGTTTCTCTCGGCAAAATGACAGACTTCATCAAAAAAGGCGACGATCCCACAACAGCTTACAATAAAGCTATGGGTACTTACGGCAGATTTGCTGATGCTGCTAAGTATATCGATCCCCGTGAAGAATAAGGAGGTAAACGAACATGGCATTATTTGAAAACTATGAAAGACGTGAGGCAAAAATCCTCGCAGTTCTTAAAGAATATGGCATTTCTTCAATTGAAGAATGTAAAGAAATCACACTTGCTAAAGGCATTGATTGTGATAAAATCGTTAGAGAAACTCAGCCTATCTGCTTTGAAAATGCTGTTTGGGCATACACAGTAGGTTGTGCTATCGCTCTCAAAAAAGGTTGCACAAAAGCTGCTGACGCTGCTGCTGCAATCGGTGAAGGCCTTCAGAGCTTCTGCATCCCCGGTTCAGTTGCTGACAACCGTAAGGTTGGTCTTGGCCATGGTAACCTTGGTAAAATGCTTCTTTCTGAAGAAACAGAATGCTTCTGCTTCCTTGCAGGTCACGAATCATTCGCTGCTGCAGAAGGTGCAATTAAAATTGCTCTTAATGCAAACAAAGTTAGAACACAGCCTCTCCGCGTTATTCTTAACGGTCTCGGTAAAGATGCTGCTATGATTATTTCAAGAATCAACGGCTTCACTTATGTTCAGACAGAGTTTGACCCCTATACAGAAACAGTTAAGGTTGTTAACGAAACAGCTTACTCCAACGGTGACAGAGCTAAAGTTCGTTGCTACGGTGCAGACAACGTTCCCGAAGGTGTTGCTATTATGAGACTTGAAAATGTTGGTGTTTCCATTACAGGTAACTCAACTAACCCCACTCGTTTCCAGCATCCCGTTGCAGGTACCTACAAGAAATGGTGTAACGAAAATGGTGTTAAATACTTCTCAGTTGCATCAGGTGGCGGTACAGGTCGTACTCTTCACCCCGATAATATGGCTGCAGGTCCCGCTTCCTATGGTATGACAGATACAATGGGTCGTATGCACTCTGATGCTCAGTTTGCAGGTTCTTCATCAGTTCCCGCTCACGTTGAGATGATGGGTCTTATCGGTGCAGGTAACAACCCCATGGTTGGTATGACAGTTGCTTGCGCAGTTGCTATCGAAGAAGCAAGCAAATAATTAGATTAAATAATAAAAATCGTCATTCTCTTTTCTGAGAATGACGATTTTTTTGAGCTTTAAAATTTATTTTACAGTGATGCTTGCATATTGGTCATATTCAAAGTTGTTTGAATCAACCTGAGTGATTTTGTATCCGTTTGCATAAACATTTTCAAAGGTTGTCTGAATTGAGTTGACCTTACCGTTTGAAGCAACTTTTGTGGGGTATGTGGTGTTGTATCTTATGTTTCTGTATGTAACGTTTGAAATGTTAAAATTCTCAACAGTGTCACCATAAATAAGGCAACCGATTGCTCTGCTGTATGCACGGTGAATTTCCATGTTCTCAAAGGTAACATTTGAAATACTGCCGCCGGGATTTTCAACAACAATAGCTAATGCGGGGATTCTGTCCTTATTCCATGTTGCATCGTGGAAAACAACTGAGGAATCTCTAAAGGTAACATCACTTATATCCTTGTATACCTCGCCACATATACCGAAGCATCTTGCTTTTCCGTTCCAGGCGGTGCAGTTTGAGAAGGTTATGTTCTTGCTTATTGCTTCTTCTCTGCCACCGGCGGCTTTAACATCAAATAAATCGTCACCGCTTCTGCAGAAGGAATTATCAATTGTGGCGTTTCTTGTGTTGCATATTGCGAAAGCATCAGAGTTTTGTCTGTAACCGAAAATATCAACATCTTTAATTGTAATGTTTTCACTATCGTATGTAATAAATGTCCACTCGGGAGAGTTTATGAATTTTACACCACTTATTTCAACATTGTTTGCGTATGCAATAACAATACCTCGTCTTTCGGCTCTGTCAAGGTGAGAAAGGTCAACAATGCCACTACCCACAATTTTTACGTTGTTGCATACATTAAGGTTCAGGTATGGGCAACGGGTAAGTCCCATAGGCAAATGTCCGGCGTTGTATAAATCCAATTCTTTTTTGCTGTCGTTGTTATGGTTGTCGTCGTCGCTCGCTATATCGATAGTGTGTTTAGCAAGAAGATATGAACCACGTTTAAGGTAAAATACTGTGTTGCTCCAACCATAAAAGTCAAAATAAGCATCAGAGTTATGCAAACCTTTTTCAACGGGGATAACAGTGTAACCCTGGTCCTGATACTTTTTTATTTCTGCATCCTCATCAACCAACTCACGAACAAAAAGGGTGAAGCCGTGCTCTTGGTCTGTGTCATTGAAAACAAAAGTGTATGTGCCTAATTTTGTTATTTTGCCGTTAAGCACGCTGTTTAAATAGGTTGGCTTGAAGTCAAGCGAGCTTGGGAAAATATTTACTTTATTCATCATGAATCCGTGGGTGTTAAGCTGCAAGTCAAGGTCAAAATCCTTGCTTGTATCCACATAAATTTCACAGAATGAATGTAAAGCGCCTTTTTGAGTGTTACCCACAAAAACTGTTGTCCCGTAAACAGGTATCCTTTTGTTTTCAATATGAACAGTAAAGTAGGGAGATTCTATTATTCCGTTTATATCCTGGTAGCCTTGAGCGTTAACATATAACTCATCGCCATCATCATCGGCTCGGCTTGTGAATTGGCTTGTGGATAAGCCAATATCTGATGGATTGATAATCGCTTCTTCAGGGTATTCCAGATAAGTGAAGCTATCTTTTGAAGGTTGATGGGGAACTTCGTTCGGACCATCAAAAATGTTAAATACGGATAAAATGCTCATAAAAAGTGCTAACAGAGCTTTCAAAAATGACATAGATGCACCTACTCAATATGAAATTATTATTAATATTATTTTATCACATAAATGTATTCTTTTCAATATCTAATATTGTTAATACTTTAACTTGACAAAAATATTGGTTGTTGTGTATAATCTTGAGTGTGAAAATTAAGCAAGTTTTACTTGCATTTTGAAAGAAGGATTTTAAAATGTCAAAGGTACTTATCGAAACATCCGCTCGTCACGTTCATGTATCAAGGGAAGATCTTGATATTCTTTTTGGAGAAGGTTATGAACTCACTCCTAAAAAAGACCTTTCTCAGCCCGGTCAGTTTGCTTGTGAAGAAAGAGTCGCAGTTGTTGGCGCAAAGGGTCAGTTCCCTGCAGTTTCCATTCTTGGTCCTACAAGACCTTCATCACAGGTTGAAATATCTGCTTCAGATGCTCGTTCAATCGGTGCAGTTGCTCCTGTAAGAGAGAGTGGCGATATTGCAGGTAGCGGTGCTTGCAAGCTTGTTGGACCTAAAGGCGAGGTTGAACTCAACGAAGGTGTAATCGTTGCTAAAAGGCATATTCACCTTACTCCCGATGCTGCTGCAGAGTTTGGCGTTGAAGATAAAGAGGTTGTTGGCGTTAAGGTTGAGTCTGACGGTCGTTCACTTATATTCGGAGATGTTGTTTGCCGTGTTCATCCTAACTTTGCTCCTGCAATGCATATCGATACTGATGAAAGCAATGCAGCTTTTGCAACTCCCGGTATGATGGGCGAAATTGTTAAGCTTTAATCGATTATAATAACAAAAGCTTTTGCAATCGAATTGGTTGCAAAAGCTTTTTATTTTTTATCTTCTTTTTCTAATATTTTTTTGATTATCTCATCATCGTCATCGTTCTTGTGAACTCTATAGTAGAGAATGAGCTGAGCTTCATCCCAGGATAAGTCAGACATTTTTAAAATGTTTTCACTTACATCATCGAACAATAAATCTTTATCTTCGCTGTGGAGAGTGAGGCGGGGGGTGTATCCGTAGAATTCATCCACCGTAACTTTATAAAACTTAGAAAGTTGTGTGATTATATCTATTGTGGGGAGGGCTTTGTTGTGCTCGAAATCTTTGTATTCGTTTTCTGAAATACCAAGAACTTCTGCAACCAATTTGCAATCCAGCTTGTTGTATTCTCTGAACTGTTTCATTCTGTTACATAGCATATTGCACCACCACACTTTCTTTATTTTGTATCATATTAACATACAATTCGACAAAAATCAACAAAATCATATTGTGTAATGTTTTGTTTGGATTATATTATGGAAAATGTGTGATGATAATTATGGAAAATAAAAGAAAAAGCTGATTGTTCAAAAAAGAACAATCAACTTTTCGTTATTCTAATCCTAATAGCCAATTAACCGAAACTCCTAAAACTTCCGATAATGCAATGAGTTCTGTATCGCATACGGAACGGACTTGACCTTCAAGCTTAGAAAGCCCTGATGCATTGAGATCGACACCGCGAATCTGCAATTGAGTTAATAGGTCTTTTTGTTTCATCCCGATTTCCTTGCGTCTTTCCTCGACCTTGGCTCCACAGATGTTGCGGGTGCCGACTGGTTGTTTTCGTACTCTCATATCGGTACCCCTTTCAAATATTGATGTAAAGTAGTACATCTACTGATTATATTATCACAGTAAATATTATTTTTCAACAACAAATATAGGCTGTAAAGTGGTTTTGAGCAAATATATCATTAAATTCTGAAAAATATTTGCTATAAGTACATTGTTGTGTTAAAATAGAAACGATTGAAAATTCTTTTCGGTTTCGGAGGTATGATATGAGCTTCGGTAAGGATTTTTTTGCTGATTATAATTGTCTTACAAGTGCAGAAGGATTGCTTTATGCAGGAATGGATGATGTTCTTGTAACTTATGATATGTTTTTTAGAGAACTCCCTGATTCCGGCGGTTTTGCCGTTATGTCAGGTTTGCATCAGTTGATTAAGAAGCTTTCAGATATTTCGTTTTGTGAAGAAGAATTGGAGAGCCTTAATGGTTTGGGCTTTTCAGAAAAACTTATTGAGTATTTGCGTGAGTTTAAATTTTCTTGTGATGTTTATGCAATGCCCGAAGGCACACCTGTTTTTCCAAACGAGCCTATTGTGAAGGTGCAAGGTCCTGCTATTCAAGCTCAACTTATAGAAACACTTTTGCTTAACACAATAAATCACGAAACACTCATTGCTACAAAGGCTAACAGAGTTGTAAGGGCAGCTTCCGGAAGGAAAGTTTTTGAATCGGGTGCAAGACGTGCTCATGGTTTTGATGCCGCGATTGATGGTGCAAGAGCTGCTTTTGTTGGCGGTGTTAATGCAACAACTCTTTATCCTGCATCTAAAAAATATAATATTCCACTTGTTACAATGATGGGGCATGGTTGGGTTCAGCTTTTTGACAACGAGCTTGATGCTTTTAAAACTTATCTGGAAGAACACGGTGAAGAGGGTGCTCTTCTTGTTGATACTTATGATACTCTTGATAGCGGTGTGAAAAATGCTATTGAAGCATTTAATACAGTGCTTGTTCCAAAGGGGTTAAGACCTGCAGGGATCATAATTGATAGCGGTGATATGACGTATTTGTCTAAAAGAGCGAGACGACTTCTTGATGAAGCGGGTTTTCCTGATTGTGATATTTATGCCTCTAATTCTCTTGATGAAACCCTTATTAAAGATATGCTTAATCAAGGTGCAAAAATAGATGGCTTTATAGTTGGTGAAAAGCTTTTGACTTCTGCGTCATCGCCTGTGCTTGATGGTGTTTATAAGCTTTGCGAGACCGAAAAAGACGGTGTGAAAACGCCGGCTATAATGGTAAGTAATAATGTGAATAAAATTACAACACCTTGCTCAAAAAGAGTTTGGCGTCTTTTTGATATGGATAGTGGTAAAGCTATTGCAGATGTTCTCACTCTTGATAATGAGAATATCAGTGAAGAAAAAAGCTATTCGCTATTCGACCCTGATTTTACTTGGAAAAGAAAAACTGTTGATAATTTTGTTGCTCGTGAGATGCTTGTTAAAATCTTTGATAAAGGTGAGTGTGTGTATCAGACTCCCTCTCTTGAAGATGTGAGAACTTATTGTAACGAGCAGGTTTCTGCCCTTTGGGAAGAGGTTGCACGATTTGAAAATCCTCATAAATACTATGTGGATTTTTCCGGTAAGCTTTGGGGTGTGAAACAAGCACTTATTGAAAAAATCACTCGTTGTTCTGAAAGCGAGGAGCAGTAATGCCGGAAAAATATAAACTTGGTTTAAGCCGTAACCGATTGTTTGAATTTGACAATTGCGTTAGTGTTTTTTGTGAGTTTGAAGAAAAAGTGGAACTTCTTCAATGTGAAAAAGCTTTGAAAATGCTTTGTCTGAAAGAACCGCTTATAACTTCTTGCGTGGAGTTGGAGGCGGATGGCGAAGCAACGGTGGTCGTTGGTAAAAATGTACCTGTCTTAGAAATAGCGACAGGGGATTGGCAAGAGCTTTTAGAAACGAAAAAAAATCAGGGGATAGATTTTTCAGAAAAGCTTTTTTCTTTTGCAATTCTTAACGAAAATACTTTTTGTGTATTTGCCCATACTGTTATAGCTGATGTTCATTCTTTGATGTATCTTGCTTCACAATTCAAGTCTTTTTATGGTAAAAAGGCGTTTTCGGTGGTGCCTTGTGAAAATAAGGTTATTTCTTTGGCTTCTCAGCTGCCATCTAATGTTTATTCTGTTGTGATTGACCGTCTTGCCTCTGGCTTAGAGTTGGGGTGGCAGAAAAAAACAGCTGTGTTCACTTGCGAGAATTATAAGAGAGCACGAGATAAATATTTTGAAACAAAAGCTTCTGTGGGAAGAATTTCTTTCACTCTTGATGATAAAGATATGGAGAGCCTTGGAACAGTTTCTGAAAAAGAGCACATCGATGTATCTTCTCTTGTTGCCTTTGCTTTTTATGAAAGTTTATGTGAAAATATTGGTGGAAAAAGGAAATATAGAAAGTTGAATGTTCAATCAAATGAGCGAATTTTCTTTGATGATTTTGAGTGTATGAATGTCGGAGCATACAATGGTTTTTTCTCTGTCGAAAAGAATAAAAATAAAAAAATCCCTGATACACTTGTAAGCAACGCCAAATGTTTTCATAAAGAGATTTATAAAAGAGCAACAAGTTCATTCAATGTGTTTTATAATGAGTTTCTTTTTATGAGGTTGCCTCCGAGTTTTGCTGATTCTCAGTATATGTGTTGCGCAGGGGAGTTTAAACACAAGTATTCAAAAAAACTTGCCAATACATATGGCTGTGCTAATGAGGTTTTCGGTGAGTTTTGCTCATATAATACTGCACAGGATTATTGGCTTGGGTTAAAGGGCTTTAATAATATAAATGTTTCAGAACCCTTGAAAATGCGTTCCTCATCTTTGATTACTTTTGTGCAAGAAAGAGAAAAAGGCAGAATAACTTTTGAATATAAAAAGAATAAAATTCCCGATGAAATTGCTGAAAAAATCATAAAAAAAGCGAAGGGAATATTAAACGAAATCAAATAAATTTTAATAAAGGAAAATATTAGCAGTTTCAAGCAAAAAATGCTTGAAACTGCTGATTTTTTTGTGCAAAAACTATTGACATTGTGGTCTTAATTTTTTATAATAGTGGAGCGAAGTGTTCTAAATAGGGTCAAAGTGTCTCGTTTTTAACACAAAAACACTGTTTCGAAAGGAGAGTCGGCTATGTTCTGCGGTCAGTTTAATCATACCCTTGATGATAAAAACCGTTTTAAAGTTCCTGCGTCTCTCCGTGCCAAAATGGGTGTTGAAGCATATTTAATCAAATCTCCCGACCCCAGTACTAAATGCTTGTATATGTATTCCGAAGAGGGTTGGAATGAACTTTATGAGCAATTCACAAAAGGTGACCAGCACGATGAAACAACAAGGCGTGTTTCCAGAAAAATTCTTTCAGGCGTTGTTTACGGCGAGATAGATAAAGGTGGCAGGCTTACTCTCAATTCTGCTCTTAAAGAATTTGCAGGTATCGAAAGTGAAGTTTGCATTGTTGGTAACACAAGGCATATTGAAATTTGGTCACCTGCCGAGTGGGAGAAAGAAATGGCTATTCTCGATGTTACTCCTACCGCGTCGCTTAATATTGATTTCTAAAAGCTATGGAATTTAATCATATTTCGGTTCTTCTTGAAGAATCAGTTAATGCACTTGATATAAAGCCTGACGGAATATATGTTGACTGTACCGCAGGCGGTGGCGGTCATTCTGCCGAAGTCTTAAATAATCTTGGTGAAAATGGTCGGATGATTTTGCTTGACCGTGACCCCGATGCTATTGAAACTGTAACCAATCGGTTTAAAGGTGATAGCAGAGTTAGCATTGTTCACAGCAACTTTTCAGAAATTAAAAAAGTTCTTGCAGAGTTGAATGTAAATGGTGTTGACGGCATAATCGCTGACTTGGGCGTAAGCAGTCATCAGCTTGATACTGCTGAAAGAGGCTTTTCATTTCACTATGATGCACCACTTGATATGCGAATGAGTCAGCAGGGGGCAACAGCGGAAGATATCGTTAATTCGTACTCGCAAAAAGAGTTATTTAATGTAATAAGTAAATATGGCGAAGAAAAGTTTGCAAGCTCTGTTGCAAGTGCAATAGTAAGGGCGAGAGATAAAAAAAGAATTGAAACCACTTTGGAGCTTGCGGAGATTGTTTCTAATGCAATTCCTGCAAAATTCAGAAGAAACGGGCATCCTGCAAGAAAAACTTTTCAAGCAATAAGAATTGAGGTTAATGCAGAATTAACTGTTTTAGAAAACACTTTGCCGGATATGTTCGATGTCCTTAATAAGGATGGTGTTCTTGCAATAATATCCTTTCATTCTTTAGAAGATAGGATTGTTAAAGACTATTTCAGAACATTAAAAGAAGGTTGCACCTGTCCGAAGGATTTTCCTGTTTGTGTTTGCGGAAAAACTCCTAAGGCTCTTGTTAAATCTTCGGGCGTGAAAGCAACAGGTAAAGAGGTTAGCGAAAATAACAGAAGCCGTAGCGCTAAATTGCGTACGGCAAAGAAATTATAAATAACAAAATGTGAAACAGGAGGAAAGAATATGGCAACTTACAGAAGTTCGGCGGCTTACGACCTTTCTTTGTTTGAACCTCAGGTAATTGAGCAGCCTAAGAAAGTTCAAAAGAATACAACAACTGCAAAGCCTGTAAAAAAAGTTGCGCCAAAGGTACAAAAGAAAATAGCAACTGCAGTTGAAGTTAATGGTATGAGTCAGACTGTTGAAAGAAAAGCTGCATCTGTAAAAGTTAATAAACTTACAAAACAGCTCATTCTTACTTGTGTTGCAGGTTGCTTATGTTTCCTTGGATTGCTTGTGATGGAATCAAAAATAAATGCTCTTGACAAGCAAATCGCTTCAGTTGAAAGCAAAATCGACATTCAAGAGGGTGAAGCTGTAAGGCTTAATGCAGAACTTAGCAGTAAAATCTCTTCAGATAAAATAGAAAACTATGCAGAAAACGTACTTGGTATGGTTAAAGCTGAGAATTATCAAATCAGTTATATTGATTTATCCGAGGGCGATGAAATAGTTGTGTCCGGAGATAAAACTGTCGGCGGACAGGATGATATTTCCAAGAAAATAAAACAGCTGTTTGCATATATTTTCTAAATAAAAATATGTATTTATGGGAGTTGAGTATCTCGACTCTCATTTTGTACTTTTTTTGGTAGGTTTTTATTATGACTCGTGTGAATAAAAATTTGAAAAAAAGATGTGTAATTGCAGTTGCAATTCTGCTTTTATTGGGCTTTGGCGTTGATGTTGTTCGCCTTGCATATTTCCAGATTTTCAATGCTGATGAATATAAGGTTCTTGCAGAATCCGGTCAATTGAGTGATACGGAAATTCCTGCAGACAGAGGCGTGATTTACGACAATAATATGGAAGTGCTTGCAGAAAGTGCATCTGCTTGGCTTGTTTATGTAAATCCTTCTAAAATCGAGAGTAAAGAGCAGCGAACTCTTATTTCAAAAGGTCTTGCCAAGATTCTTAAGGATGATGACCTTAAATGGAAGGATATTTACAACAAAATCGGTAATAAAGATTATGGCTATGTAAAAATCAAAGGTAAAATTGAATATGGCCCCAAAACAAAAATTCAAGAGTTTATCAACGAAAATGATTTATATGCAATTGTTTGCATAGACCCCGATACCAAAAGATATTACCCCTACGGCAATTTTGCTTCAACAGTTATCGGTATGACTAATATTGACTCGGATGGTAGAGTTGGTATTGAATTGAAATATAACGACACTCTTACAGGTGTTCCCGGTAGAATCATTACCGCTCGTGATGGGCATAGTGACTTGATGTCAACAAACTATGAAACTAAATTTGATGCAGAGCAGGGAACAAGCCTTGTTCTTTCTTTAGATAAAACAATTCAGTATTATCTTGAAAAAGGTCTTTCTCAAGCGGTAAAAGATAATAAAGCAGCATCTGCTTACGGAATTGTTATGGATGTTAACACAGGTGCTGTTCTTGCAATGGCAACAATGCCCGATTATGATCTTAATAATCCCGCAGTTATCACAGATAAAAAAACTTTAAAAGAACTCAAAAAGATAAAAGATAAAGAAGAGTATGCCAAAGCATATAACGAGAAGGTTTATATGATGTGGCGTAACAAGGTTGTCAGTGATACTTATGAGCCCGGTTCGGTTTTCAAGATTTTCACTGCGGCAGCAGGACTTGAAGAGGGTGTTGTAACCCCTGATTCAACTTACAATTGCACAGGTGCAATTCAGGTTGCAGATAATAGAATTCATTGCCATAAGAGAGAGGGGCATGGGGTTCAGACTGTTACTCAAGGTCTTGTAAACTCCTGTAACCCATTCTATATTACAATTGGTCAGAAGCTTGGTACAGAAAAGTTCTATAAATATTTTGAAGCGTTCGGTTTCACAGAAACCACAAAAATAGATTTACCTGCAGAAGCAAATCCAGTTGGTGGTGTAACCTACCATAAAAAAGAGGATATGGGTATTTCTCAGCTTTCTTCGAGTGCCTTCGGTCAGACTTTTCAGGTAAGTGCAATTCAGATGATTACTGCGGTCTCTGCAGTTGCAAATGGCGGAAGGCTTATGGAGCCGTACGTGGTAGCAAAACAGATTGACCAAGAGGGAAATACTGTTTATGAAAAAACTCCTGTTGTAAAAAGGCAGGTTATTTCAGAAAGTACTGCAAATGCAGTCCTCAAAATGATGGAGCAGGTAGTTGATGGCGGTACAGGTAGAAATGCTTATATTCCCGGTTATCGTGTTGCAGGTAAAACAGGTACATCTGAAAAACTTACTGTTGACGGCGAATATATTGCGTCTTTCGTAGGATGCGCTCCTGCCGATGACCCTCAGATAGCAGTTCTCATAATTATTGATGAACCTCAGGTTGATAACCATGGTGGTGGCGCAATTGCTGCACCCGTTGCAGGTGTTGTAATTGAGCAAACTCTTAAATATATGAATGTTGAACCCGTTTATTCAGATGAAGAGTTGGCAAAGCTTAATGCTTCAACACCTGATGTTAACGGAATGAGCGTTGCAGCAGCGAAAGATGTTCTTGCTAAGCATAATTTTAATGCAAGGGTTGTAGGTGATGGCGACAAGGTTATTTCACAGTATCCCGCAAAAGACCAGAGTATTCCGTTGGATGGTGTTGTAATTCTTTATACAGAAACGGGAAATGTTGAAACAACATCAACGGTTCCCGACCTTACAGGCTTGAGTATAAGCGAGGCAAATAAACGCGCCGTAAATTCAGGTTATAATATCAAAGTGTCGGGCGCATCTCTCGATAGTGAAGTTGTTTCCTATCGTCAGAGTATAGAAAAAGGTACAAAAGCAGAACTCGGCTCAACAATTACAGTTTACTTCAAGACAACATCCGGCGTTCAGGATGATTAATAGCAGATAGCTAATTGCTAATTGCTAACCGCTAACAGCTAACAGCTAACTTAAAATTCGGAGGTTAAATTTATGCTCCTTTCAAAACTTTTAGAAGACATAAAAGTCCTCAACTCCTATGAGGACAGAGAAATAACGGATGTTACCGATAAAACAGGTAATGTTAAAGCAGGTTGTGCTTTTGTTTGTATAACAGGAGCCCGTTTTGATGGTCACTCTGTTGCAGAAGATATGTTGAAGCAGGGGGCAAGTGCCGTAATTGTAACTAGAGATTTAGGTCTTAAAGAGCAGATTATTGTTGAGAATTCACGCGAAGCTTATGCACTTATGTGCAAAAATCTTTTTGGCAGAAGTGCAGATCGGCTTAAAATTATCGGTATCACAGGCACAAACGGAAAAACAACAACTGCATTTGTAATTAAAGATATTCTTAAAGAGTTGGGTGTTCAAAGCGGTCTTATCGGTACAGTCAAAAATATGGTCGGGGACAAGGATTTTCACACAGAGCTTACCACTCCGGACCCATACGATATGCACGCACTTTTCAAAATGATGGTTGATGATGGGATTGAATATTGTGTTATGGAAACCTCTTCTCAGGCATTTCACCAGATGCGTCTTGCAGGTATTCATTTTGTTGTAGGTGCTTTTACCAATCTTACTCAAGACCATCTTGATTATCATGGCACTCTTGATGAATATAAAAAATGCAAGAAGAATTTGTTTATTAATTGCGATAAAGCAATTTTCAATAATGATGATGAAGCTTCAGCCTTTATGCGAGAGGGTATATTGGTGTCTGCAACAGATTACTCAGTTAATGAAAATTCTGATTATAAGGCAGAAAATGTTGAACTTTTCTCCGATAGAGTTGAGTACGATTTAAACGGTCAAAAGGTTGTTTTCCATATTCCCGGCGGTTTTTCTGTTTATAATTCACTTACTGCTATTTCAGTTGTAAATAATTTAGGCTTTGATTTAGATAAAGTAATTAATGCCGCATTTTATGCAAAAAGTGTAAGCGGAAGAGTTGAAGTTTTAAAGACAAATACTGATTTTAGTGTTATAATAGACTATGCGCATAGTCCCGATGGACTTGAAAAAGCAATCAACGCAGTACGCGGATTTACAAAAGGCAGAGTTATCACTCTTTTCGGTTGCGGTGGCGACAGAGATAAAACAAAGCGTCCCAAAATGGGCAGAATTGCCGCAGAGCTTTCCGATATTGTGGTTGTAACAAGTGATAACCCCCGGACAGAAGACCCCGAAGAGATTATAAAAGATATTCTTGAGGGAATAGATGTAGAAAACAAGGAAATAATTACCATTACCGACAGAAGCGAGGCAATTAAAAAAGCAATTTTGATTGCACAGAAGGACGATGCAATTCTTCTTGCAGGTAAAGGTCACGAAACATATCAGGTAATCGGAAAAGAACGCGTTCATTACGATGAACGCGAGGTTGTAGCAGAGATACTTAAGTGAACGGGTGATTTCTATGGAAAAAATCTCTCTTAAAAATATAGCGGAATGGTGTGGTGCCAATACAAAGCTTGATGGTTTTGTTGAGAAAATCTCAACAGACAGCAGAGATATTGACGAAACAACGCTTTTTATTGCCCTTAAAGGTGAACGCTTTGATGCAAATGATTTTGTTCCCGATGTGCTTAACAAAGGTGCTAAAGCTGTTGTTTGCTCCCGTTATGACGGAAATGACGAAAGAGTAATTCTTGTTGAAGATACGGGAAAGGCGCTTTTAGACATCGCAGCAGGTTATAGGCAGAATTTTAATATTCCCTTTGTTGCTCTTACAGGTAGCGTGGGTAAAACCACAACAAAAGGTATGATTTATGCGGTTTTAAGCGAAAAATTCAATACTTTAAGAACTGAAGGAAATCTTAATAATGAAATCGGTGTTCCCAAAACACTTTTCAGACTGGAAAAATCTCACGAAGCAGCAGTGATTGAAATGGGTATGAACCATTTCGGTGAAATTTCTCGCCTTTCAAAAACTGTTTGCCCCGATATTGGGGTTATAACAAATGTGGGAACTGCTCATATTGAGAATTTGGGCTCAAGAAACGGCATTTTAAAAGCAAAATCCGAAATTCTTGATGGTATGAAAAAAGGTTCACCACTTGTAATTAACGGTGACAGCGACATTCTTAATAAAGTTCAAGCAAATGATTATAAAGTAATCCGTTTCGGTCTTGATGGTGGCGATGTTATTGCAGAAAACATTGACCCAACTTCATTAGGAAGCGGTTTTACAGTTAAATATAAAAACGAAACCTCAAGAGCGTTTGTTCCGTCACAGGGTATACATAATGTTTATAACGGTTTATGTGCTATAACGGTAGGACTTCTTTTAGGAATGACTTTGGAGGAGTGTGTAAGAGGGCTTCGCAATTTTGCTCCGGAGGGGATGAGACAGAAAATAACCTCAGTTAAGGGTATGACATTTGTTGAGGACTGCTACAATGCAAACCTTGACAGTATGTGTGCTGCTCTTGAAACCCTCAAAAGCCTAAAAATCAGAAGAACAGTTGCGGTTTTGGGTGATATGCTTGAACTCGGCGATTTCAGTCAGGAAGCTCACAGAAGAGTCGGCGAAAAAGCCTTTGAAACAGAGTGTGCTCTTGTTGTTACCTTTGGGGTCGCTGCAGAAGATATTGCAAAGTCTTTTATTGAAAGTGGCGGAGTTGCAAAGGCATTCCAAGATAAAGCTGAATTAACGAATTATTTGCGTGAAAACCTTAAAGAAGGGGATACAGTTCTCTTTAAAGGCAGTCGCGGAATGAAAATGGAAGAAATTTTTACATCTCTTTATAAGGAGTGGGAAGTATGAATAATATTATAATTGCTTGTGCAGTTGCGGCAGTTGTTGCATTTGCTATTTCATTTGCTTTGGGTTATGTGGTAATTCCTTTTTTACATAAACTCAAATTCGGACAGACTATTCTTGAAATAGGACCTAAATGGCATAAAAATAAGCAGGGTACACCTACAATGGGCGGTATACTCTTTATTATTGGTACTCTTGTTGCTTTCGGTGTGGTTGTTTTAATCGACAAATTCCTCGGAGGCGACATAATCGGCACAAATGAAATTGTTGAAAAATCAATGAATATCAAGGTTTGGGGCGGTCTTGTTATGGCTCTCGGCTTTGCATTTATCGGTTTCCTTGATGACTATATCAAGGTTGTTAAAAAACGCAATATGGGTCTTACCATTTTGCAGAAAACAGTTCTTCAGATAGTTCTTATGGTGGGCTATCTTCTCACTCTTTTTATAAATGACCCAACAGGCAGTATGTTTATTCCTTTTGTTGGTATGATAGAAACAAAAATATTCTTCTGGGTAATCGGTGTTGCGGTTATTTATTGCACAACAAACGCAGTAAACTTTACTGATGGTATTGACGGACTTTGCGGTTCTGTAACAGTAACTGCTGCAGTCAGCTTTATTGTTATTGGTGCTCTTCGCAACTGCTTGGGAGTTAGTCTTCTTGCAGCGGCACTTGCAGGTGGCCTTGTTGGTTATCTTATCTGGAACTGGCATCCTGCAAAGGTTATGATGGGCGACCTTGGTTCAATGTTCCTCGGTGGTATGATTGTTGCTCTTTCTTATGCAATTGATTGCCCCTTTATTATCTTACTTATTGGTATTATTTATGTGGCTGAGTTTGGCTCAGATATTATTCAGATTGGTTATTTCAAGCTCACCCACGGTAAAAGAATCTTCAAAATGGCACCAATTCATCACCATTTTGAAATGTGCGGTTGGAAAGAGGTTAAGATTGTTAAAATCTTCTCTCTGGTGAACCTTTTAGGCGGTATTGCTGCAATTCTTCTGGTTTATTTCGGTAATCTGAAATAAGAATATATTAAAAACAATTTTTAGGAGTCGGCTATGAATAAAAAGAACAAGTTACTTTCCGGTTTGTTTGTAAGCAACGGAATGGATATACCGTTTTTTATCATAATGTTGGGGTTAATGGCATTTGGTCTTGTGATGCTGTTGTCCTCAAGCTATGCCTATTCCTATTATGAAACAGATGGGGAATCAAGTCTTCACTTTTTCTTCAGAGAAATAATATTTATGGGCTTGGGACTTACAGTAATGTATGTTTTCTCCCGCCTTGATTATAAAAAACTTAAATACTTTGCAAATATTGCTTTGGTAGCTTCCTGGGGACTTGTTATATTGACTATTATTATCGGTAAAATCAAAGGTGGAGAAATCAACCGTTGGTTGGACCTTGGTCCTTTTGATATTCAGCCCTCGGAAATTGCAAAATTTGCTGTTGTTCTTTTCTGCGCAACCGGTCTTGATAAAAATCATAAGAAAATGATAAGCTCAAGACCATCAAAGGTCAATTGGGCAGTTAAGCTTGCTGATATAACCAACGGCAAAGTGGTTGTTACAGAAGGCACAGTTACTCTTTTCTTCTATGCTTTCTTTATTGCATTGACTGCAGGTTTCGTTCTTTTGGGAAGCCATCTTTCAGGTGCAATTCTTATTCTCCTTTTCGGTGTTGCAATGCTTTGGATGGGTGAGGGCAGAGCAAGATGGTTTGTTGTGGGCGGAATTGCTGCAGTAATCGTTTTGGTAATCGTAATAAATTTTTATGATGATATACCCGTTCTTAAGGACTATATGGCAGACCGTATCGGTTCCTGGCTCAATAAAGACCTTACTGATATAGATAAACGCTGGCAGACAAACCATTCGTTGTTTGCTCTCGGTTCAGGCGGTTTCTTCGGTTCGGGTCTTGGTAATTCAAAACAAAAATATTTCTATGTTTCAGAATCTCATACAGACTTTATTTTCTCAATTATCGGTGAAGAGTTAGGCTTTGTTGGTTGTTGCCTTGTTCTTGGTCTTTTTGCTCTTCTTATTTTGAGAGGTATATATATCGGAATGAGAGCAAGAGACCGCTTCGGCGCGTTACTTGCTTTCGGTATTATGATGCAGATTGGTTTGCAGGTTGCTCTTAATGTGGCAGTTGTAACTGATACATTGCCCAATACGGGTATCAGTTTACCATTCTTTAGCTATGGTGGCTCTTCAACCCTCGTGACATTAGGTGAAATGGGCTTCTTGTTAAGCGTTTCTCGTCAGGCAGATTTGCCCAGACTTTATTCATTCAGTAAATCGAAAAAACAAAAGGTGTGAGTTAAATGAGAGTTTTAATCGCAGCAGGTGGCACAGGCGGTCACGTTAACCCTGCTCTTGCAGTAGCAGGTGAAATAAGAAAGCAGTATCCCGATGCAGAAATTTGTTTTGTTGGCACTGCAGACAGAATAGAAGCAAAAATTGTTCCTGCGGCAGGTTTCCCTTTAAATACGATTGAAATTTCAGGCTTTAAGAGGGGCTTTTCTCCTGCAGATATTAAAGCTAATATAAAAACTGTTACCCGCCTTCTTAAAAGTACAGGTGCAGTAAAGAAAATAATTAATGATTTTAAGCCCGATGTTGCAGTTGGCTTCGGTGGTTATGTTAGCGGACCTGTTATTCGTATGGCGGCAAAAATGGGTATTCCTACCGCTATTCACGAGCAGAATGCTTATCCCGGTGTAACTAATAAAGCTCTCGCAGAAAAGGTGGATGCAGTAATGCTTACCGTTGAAGCCGCCAAAAAGCACCTTAACTGCAAAAATGAACCTATTATTACAGGTCTTCCCGTAAGAGGTGAGCTTCTTGCTGCAGATGGTGACAAGTCGAGAATGGAGTTAGGCTTCGACCAAAGACCTATTGTTCTTTGTATGGGTGGTTCTTTGGGTGCAAGAGCAATTAATGAAGCAGTTATTGATGCTATTGCGGACGGCAGAAAAAATAAATATAACTACCTTATTTCCACAGGTCAGTATGGACTTTGGGTTCCGGACAAGATGCGTGAAAAGGGAGTTGACCCTGACAAAGAAGAGAATATTGATGTTCGAACTTATATTAACGATATGGACAGATGCCTTTCTGCCGCAGATCTTGTAATCTGCCGTGCAGGTGCTTCTTCTCTTTCGGAATTTGAAGCTCTCGGTAAGCCATCAATTCTTGTTCCTTCACCCAATGTTACTGAAAATCATCAGTTCCATAATGCTATGGCTCTTGTTAATAACAATGCCGCAGTTATTATTGAAGAAAAAGACCTTAGTGGTGTAAAATTGGGCGAGGAAATGGATAGACTTCTTTCCGATAAAGTTCTTCTTAAGGAAATCGGCGACAATGCTCGTAAAATGGCAGTTACTGATGCAACTGAAAGAATTTGCGATATAGTTCTCGGATTAATTAAAAATAATTAACATAATTGTTTCGGAAGCATATTATGTGTCGTGGAGTGTTTTATTTAAAAACCGAAAGGAGCGACACTATGTCTGCTTTCGTAATTAATGGCGGTCGCCGAATAAGTGGTAGTCTTCGCGTACAGGGTTCAAAAAACAGCGTTTTACCCATTCTTGCCGCAACTGTTCTTGTTGATGGAGTGTCAGTGATACATAATTGCCCCGATCTATCCGATACTGCAGGTACTGTAAAAATACTTAAAAATCTGGGGTGCAAGATTTCGCGAGAAGGAAATAGTGTTATTGTGGACAGCACCGATATCACTTCTTCGGAAATCCCTGAAAACTTAATGAGAGAAATGCGCTCATCCGTTATATTTTTAGGTGCAATTCTCGGCAGAGTGAAATCTGCGGTTGTGTCAACTCCGGGTGGATGTGAAATCGGGTTAAGGCCCATTGATTTACATATTTATGCGATGAAGCAATTGGGTGTTGAAATTGCAGATGACTATGGAAAACTTGTTTGTAGTGCCCCGAATGGTTTAGTTGGTAAAAAAATTACATTCTCTTTCCCTAGTGTAGGTGCAACTGAAAATGCAATTTTGGCATCAGTTACCGCAAAAGGTACCACAACAATTGTAAATGCTGCAAGAGAACCCGAAATAATTGACCTTTGCGATTTTCTTAATAAATGCGGAGGTGAAATATATGGTGCAGGTGAAAGTGTTATAACCATAAAAGGAAGAGAAAGGCTTAATCCTTGTGAGTATTCCGTAATTTGTGACAGAATCGCCTGTGCAACATATCTTATTGCAGGAGCGGTAACAGGTGGCGATGTAAATCTTGAAAACACAAATCCCATGCATCTTAATGCAATAATCCCACCTCTTGAAGAGGCGGGATGTCATATTAATGTAAGATGTAAGGAGATACGCCTGAAAGCCCCTAGGCGACTAAACAGAATTGATAAGATTATAACCCAACCTTATCCCGGGTTTCCAACAGATGCTCAGGCACCCTTTACTACGCTTGTTTGCGTTGCAAAAGGAACAAGTGTTATAGTGGAAAATATTTTTGAAAGCCGATTCAAGCATATACCTGAGCTTGTGAGAATGGGCGCAAAAATAAGAATGGAAGGCAGAGTTGCCGTAATCGACGGAGTGGAAAGGCTTTATGGTGCAGAGGTGGTTTCACCGGATTTGCGAGGCGGTGCGGCATTAGTTTTGGCAGGACTTTGCGCAGATGGCATAACCACTGTTAAAAACACAAGATTTATTGACAGAGGTTATGAGGATTTTGAGAATAATCTTTCGATGCTTAATGCAGATGTAAGAAGAAAGGCGAATTGAAATGGATAACAAAAGCCGTAGAAAAACAAAGAAAAAGACGGTGCTGAAACCGCCTAAAAAGAATAAAAATAACCATTTATCCCGTGATGAAGTGCGCTCAATAAACAAAAAGAAAATGAGTCGCAGAAGAAAGCTGAAGAAACATATTTTTACAATTTTCCTTGCCGGCGTTGTAATGTGTGTTGGGCTGGTTCTTGTTTTTTCTTTGTTCTTTAAAATTAATACTATAACCATTAGCGGTGATAGGGTATATTCCGATAAAATGGTTACAGATAAAAGCGGAATAGAGATAGGTGAAAATCTGTTTAAAATCAATGAAACCAAGCTATCTGAAAAGCTTTCCAAGGATTTGCCATATATAAAGAGTATAACCATTGAAAGAAAGTTGCCCGATAAGATAATAATCAATGTTACTGCAGCTAAAGAGGTTGCTGCAATAACAACAAAAAAAGGCTTTGTTTTGCTTGATGAAACCGGAAAAGTTCTTGATAAAAATGCTTCAATTTTAAAAGAAAATGTTGCGGTTATAAATAATGTAAAGCTCAAAGAATATATTGAGGGAGAAAAGGTTGTTCTTACTGACGAAAAGAAAACGGAAACACTTTTAAAGCTTTTTGAAGCGATTAAAAATGCAGATATGCAGCTTCTCACAGAGATTAATCTAAGAAATGTTAATGATATTAAAATAAAATATGATGACAGAATAACATTTGAAGTTGGTAGCCTGACTAATATTGAAACAAAACTTGCAAGGGGAATGGCTGCATTGGAAAAGGAAAACGAAATTAATGCATATTCTGAGGGTACTCTTGACCTGAAAACAGAACCGTATGTTTACTTTAAGTCCGGTTCGACCGATAGCAAAAATAAAGAAAATGCTAAAAAATAACAAAATAAATAAAAATTTTTCAAAATAACTTGCTATTGAACAAATTGTGTGTTAATATTTATAAGATGTATAATAGTTATACGTGTGCAGACACGTATCGTATAAAATAGGAGGAAGAAAAAATGAACTTTGAAATTGCAAACGATTTTGAAGACGTTACTCAGATAAAGGTTATCGGTGTCGGCGGTGGTGGCGGAAACGCTATCAACCGTATGGTAAGCTCAGGTGTTCAGGGCGTTGAATTTATTGCTATCAACACAGATAAACAGGTGCTTACATTCTCTAAAGCAACTCATAAAATTCAGATTGGTGAAAAGGTTACAGGAGGCCGTGGTGCAGGTGCTCGTCCCGAAATGGGTCTTAAAGCAGCTGAAGAAAGCAGAGATGCAATTGTTGATGCTCTCAACGGCGCAAATATGGTGTTTATTACTGCAGGTATGGGCGGTGGCACAGGTACAGGTGCAGCTCCCGCTATCGCAGAAATCGCAAAGAGCAACGGTATCCTCACAGTAGGTATTGTAACAAAGCCCTTCGCATTTGAAGGTAAAAGAAGAATGCAGCAGGCAGAAGCAGGTATCGCAGAACTTGCCCAGCATGTTGATAGCCTTATCGTTATTCCTAACGAAAGACTTAAACTCGTTTCTGACCAGAAAATTACATTTGCTAATGCTTTCGATGTTGCAGATGATGTTCTTCGTCAGGGTGTTAAGAGCATTTCCGAGCTTATTAAAGTTCCCGGTCTTATCAACCTTGACTTTGCAGACGTTACTGCAGTTATGAAGGATGCAGGTCACGCTCATATGGGTGTTGGTCGTGCAACAGGTAAAGAAAAGGCTGAAATCGCAGCAAATGCAGCAGTTTCCAGTCCTCTCCTTGAAACAACAATTCAGGGTGCAAAGGGTGTAATTATCAGTATCACTTCTTCCGCTGATATTACTCTTGATGACGTTGATGTTGCTGCAAGCATAATTGCAGACGCTGCAGATGCAGATGCAAACATTATTTTTGGTGTTGCATTTGATGAAAAGCTTGACGACGAAATGATTGTTACCGTTATTGCAACAGGTTTCGGTACAGATGCAAATGGTTTTGCTAATAAATCAGGCGCAGCAGCTTCAGTTGAAGCAGCATCAGCAGATGATGAAGACGGCGATATTGTTGATATTCTCGGTCTTTTCAAGAAATAATTAAAAAATCAAAGCCGACCGTTTGGTCGGCTTTTTTTTCTTATTTATTAATAAATTCTTACAGTGTTGTTACATTTGTTTCAAAATTTATATATATGTGATACAATATAAACACACAGATATTGTAAGGGGAACAGAGGAAATCTCTGATATAAATATATGAAAAAATCTCGAAAAAAATTAAAAGTTAAAACAGCAGAGAATTTTTTAATAATCATACCATTTTTGCTGGTATTAATAATTATTTCAAGAACAATTCCCGACGGCACAATCAGGCTTAATATTGGCGAGAGCGGAATAGGCGAAAAAGCTATAGCGTTAACTTTTGATGATGGTCCATCTGATCATACAGCGGAGCTTCTTGATGGGCTTGAATTGTATGATGCGAAAGCAAGTTTTTTTGTAATTGGTAGTCAGGCAGAAAAGAACCCCGGAATAGTAGAACGCGCCTATGAAGAGGGGCATCTTATCGGTAATCATACATATAGCCATATTGATTTTTATAAAACATCGTTATCAGAAATAGAAAAAGATATTAAAAAAGGTTCTAATGTAATTAAGAGTATAACGGGGGAAGAACCTATATTTTTCCGTGCGCCGTATGGTAATGTTAACTTTATTCAGTTGAAACAACTTGATTGCTTCTTTGTACATTGGTCTTCTTCAACACTAGATTGGTTCAGAGAAGAGGAGGAGTATATTTACAAGCGGATAATGAAAGAGGCAAAGGATGGCGCAATTATTCTTATGCACGATACAAGAGAGGTAACTGTTAGAGCTGTTTTAAGAGCTATTCCTAAACTTCAGGAGCAAGGTTTTGAATTTGTAAGGGTAGATGAACTTCTTTCAAGAAATGGAGAAAAACTTAAAATGGGCGTGCCTTACAGAAGTTGTAAGTTTAACAGAGGGGCAGTAGCATTTTAATATACAGAAAACAATAACGAAACGTTCTTAACTTTGGTTAAGAGCGTTTTTTGTATATATAGAAATAATTGGTAATAATAACAATATATTTCAAATGTAGGAGTTTCTGATGGGTAAAAACAGTCATATTTTTTATACACTACTTTCACCGGTAGTTTCATTATTGTTTTCTTTTTTGTTTCTTCCCAAAATCAAAGGCAAAGAAAACATTCCAAAGAAAAACGGTGCAATTCTAGCAGGTAATCATAAAACGAATTTTGACTGTTTTATGGTTATATTGAGCACAAGCCGTTGTGTTCATTTCCTTGCAAAAGCAGAACTTTTTAAATTAAGCTTTTTCGATTGGTTTTTCAGGCGTTCCGGTCTAATACCTGTTTACCGTAATGGTAAAGATAAAAAAGCTCTTGAAACTGCCATTGAACGTTTGGAAAAAGGCGAATTAGTCGGTGTGTTTCCAGAGGGTAAGCTCAATAAAAATGTTCAAAATACCCTTTTACCCTTTAAAATAGGTGCGGTTAAAATGGCAAAGGAAACAGGTTGCCCCATAATTCCCTTCACAATAAACGGCAGATATATACCATTTGCCCATTCAATAGAAATTGTTTTCAGTAAGCCGTATTTTGTAGAGGAAAACAATCTCGAAGAAGCAAATAAAATACTGGAAAGAAAGGTTTGTAGTCAACTCAATGGAAGAAAAAAATAATAATTATGTTTGTGAAAATCCTTTTTATAAATATATAAACCCGCAAAGCGAATATGGATTTGATATTCCAGATGTTTCTATGTTTGGAATGCTTAAAATATCAGAAAAAAGCCACACTGAAGCAGTTGCAATAGACTATTTCGGCAAAAAATACACTTATAAAAATCTGATAGAAGAAATTGAAAATATATCTCACGCATATTACAAAATCGGTGTGAGAAAAGGAGATATTGTGACAGTTTTAATGCCCAATACTCCTGAAGCAGTTATAAGCATTTATGGTCTTAACAGACTTGGTGCAATTTCAAATATAGTTCACCCATTATCTGCACAAGAGGAAATTAAAAATTATCTTGTTTCATGTAAATGCAAATTTTTACTCTGTATTGATAAATGTATTGAAAAAATCGAAAACATCAGTGAAGAAACCTATCTTGAAAAAATAATTATTACGGATGCCTCTTGTTCAATGCCCAAAGCTTTAAAAATTCTGTATAATTTAAAAAATAAATACGATTTACCTAAAGCTGAAAAGTATATTTTATGGAAGAATTTTATAAGTAATATAAACATATCATCACCTGAATATTTCCCAACAGAAAAAGAGAACGAAGAGCTTGCAATAATTCTTCATAGTGGCGGAACAACAGGTGTTCCCAAAGATATTATGCTTTCTAACAAGAATTTTAATGCCTTCGGTATTCAGTCCGTTTTAACTCTTCGTGATGTAAGTGTAGGCGATAAAATTCTCGGGATTCTGCCGATTTTTCACGGCTTTGGTCTTGGCGTATGTGTTCACGTGTGCTTTTGCTTCGGTGCTTGTTCAGTTCTTATACCGCTGTTTGATGCCAAAAAATTCGGTAGTATTCTTAAGAAGCATAAGCCTACAATGATATTTGGGGTGCCTACACTTTATGAAGCACTTCTCAATGCAAAAGGAATAGAAAATCTTGACTTTTCATTCCTTAAATATGCAGTCAGCGGTGGTGATGCTCTACCCGAAACTCTTGAAAATAAGGTTAATGATTTCTTTTCAGAACACAACTCACAAGTTCGCATTTGCGAGGGCTACGGAATGACGGAGGGACTTGCGGCATTGAGCTTGTCGGTTAACGAAGCCTATAAATCGGGGACAATAGGAAAAGCTCTTATAGGCAATGAAATGTGCGTTGTTGAGCCTGATACAGTTAATGTTTTAGGGACTAATCAAGATGGCGAATTGTGTGTGTCAGGTCCAACGATTATGATAGGCTACAGAAACAATGAAGAAGAAACCCAAAAGGTTTTACGGATGCATTCAGACGGTAAAATCTGGCTTCATACGGGCGATATGGCAAGTATTGATGAAGACGGTATTGTAACTTATAAATTGAGAATTAAAAGAATGATTGTTTCTTCGGGATATAATGTTTACCCAACTTATATTGAAAAAACAATTGAAGAGCTACCCGAGGTTTCAAAATGTGTTGCGGTTGCAATTCCTCATTCTTATAAAAAAGAGGTTGCAAAAGCATTTATAATTCTTGAAAAAGGCTATTCAGCCGATTCATTCACTCTTGATAAAATAAAAAAATACTGTAAGAAAAAACTTGCTTCTTACAGTGTGCCTTATGAGTTTGAATTTGTTAAAGAGTTTTCCAAAACTCCATTTGGAAAAATTGATTATATAAAGTTAAAAAATCAAGTGTAAACTTTTGACCCTCAACATATTTTCATAAATATGTTGAGGGTCAATCAATTTATAATGCTTCTACAATTGCTTTTGTATCTCTTGCGATTGCAAGCTCTTCGTTTGTGGGAACAACGAATGCTCTTACAGGGCAACCGGGAAGAGTAAGCTCGATTTCTTCACCGCGAACCTCGTTTGCTTTTTCGTCAAGCTTAATGCCAAGGTAGGAGAGGTTTTTAAGAACATCTTCTCTGAGGTCGATGCAGTTTTCACCGATACCGCCTGTGAAAGCGATAACATCAACACCATCCATAGCAGCAATGTAAGAACCGATGCACTTACGAATCTGATACCACTGCATATCACGAGCAAGCTTTGCTCTCTTGTTGCCTTCAACTGCAGCAGCCTTAACAGCTCTGTCATCAGAGTGTACGCCTGAAATACCGAGAACGCCGCTCTGCTTGTTCATAATCTTATCCATTTCTTCAGCAGAAATGTTGTGCTTCTGCATAATGTATGTAATTGCAGAGGGGTCAACCGCACCGCAACGAGTACCCATCATAAAGCCGTCAAGGGGAGTAAGACCCATGCTTGTGTCAAGAACCTTACCGTCTTTAATTGCTGTGATTGAGCAACCGTTACCGAGGTGACAAGTAATGAGCTTGAAGTCCTTAAGGTCTTTGCCTACGATTTCTGCAGTTCTGTAAGCAACAAAACGATGAGAAGTACCATGAGCACCGTAACGGCGGATATGGTCCTCTTCGTAATATTTATAGGGGAGACCGAACATATAAGATGTTTCGGGCATTGTGCTGTGGAAAGCGTTATCAAAAACTGCTACCTGAGGAACACCTGCACCAAAAACTTCGTTACAGCATTCAATACCAACAACATGAGCAGGGTTGTGAAGAGGTGCAAGAGCACTAAGCTCATCAATTGCTTTAAGAACAGCATCATCAACAAGAACGCTTTCTGTGAAGCGGTCGCCACCCTGAACAACTCTGTGGCCGATAGCACCGATTTCGGAAAGGTCATCAATAACCTTGCAGTCGCCTGTTGTAAGAGCATCTTTAACGATGTTGAAAGCAACTCTGTGGTCGGGAATATCAACATATTCGTCAAAGCTTCTGCCGTCAAATGTTGAACCTTTAGTGTGGCTCATATCTGTTGCAATTGATTCGCAGATACCTTTTGCGAGAACTTTTTCGCCTTCCATATCAAAAAGCTGATATTTAAGGGAAGAGCTACCGCAGTTAATAACGAGAATTTTCATCATAAACCTCCATTAAAAGTGTGTATTTTCTTTTTTGGAAAATTAAATACAATAATATTGTGTAAAATACTTACCAAGTAATAATTATACCACTTATTTAGGGTTTTTCAATAGTAAACCTATACAAAAAGAGGTGATTTTTTGAACTATGGTATTGTTGCAGAATTCAATCCTTTTCATAACGGTCATAAATACTTAATCGACACTATAAAAAACAATGGTGAGAATACAGTTACGGTTGTTATGAGCGAAAGCTTTGTGCAGAGAGGCGAGTGTGCTTGTGTTTCACCTTATGTAAGAACCCAAATGGCACTCCAATGCGGTGCGGATTTAGTACTTTCTCTTCCCGTGCCTTATGCTACTGCAAGTGCAGAGCGTTTTGCTTTAGGAGGTATTTCTGTTTTAGGTAGTTTGGGTTGTGTTGATGCTCTCGCTTTCGGAGCTGAATGTGATAATGCCGAAAAACTCAAAAAATGCGCCGAGGTTTTAGTAAGTAGTGAATTTTCCGTTTCACTTGAAAAATATCTTAATGAGGGTGTTTCTTTCCCTGTTGCAAGGCAAAAAGCAGTTGAAGAAATAAGCGGTAAAGAAAATTCACAAATACTCTCTTCCCCTAACAATATTTTGGGGGTTGAGTATATAAAAGCTATTAATAAACTTGGCTTGAATATGGAAATTAACCCGATTACCCGAAAAGGCGTTGAACACGACAGTAAAGTGGCGAATGATAATATATGCTCTGCTTCTGCCCTTCGTGAAATGCTTCATAAAAAAACAGATTTTGAAAAGTTTTTACCCGATGAAGCATCAGATATCTTAAAAGAAGAAATAAAAAATCAAAAAGCACCGGCGAATTACAATAATCTTGAAACTGCAATAATTTGTAAGCTTCGCTCAATGTCAGTTGATGATTTTAAAGAGTTACCTGATGTAAGCGAGGGGCTTGAATACAGAATTTTTGATGCAATTAAAACCTCAGTATATCTTGAGGAAATACTTGAAAAAATCAAAACAAAGAGATATACTCATTCAAGAATAAGAAGAATCATTGTTAGTGCCGTTTTGGGTATAAAAAATGAAGATGTGTTGGCGCCTGTTCCTTTTATAAGGGTTCTCGGATTTAATGAAAATGGTGCAAAAATTCTGAAAAAAGCAAAGTCAACTGCAACGCTCCCCATAGTC
This sequence comes from Acutalibacteraceae bacterium, assembly GCA_045594685.1. Lineage (GTDB taxonomy): Bacteria > Bacillota > Clostridia > Oscillospirales > Acutalibacteraceae > DTU089. The sequence goes on from JAZNYZ010000024.1 coordinate 87,930, forward strand.
ACAAAATCCTCGGAAATCAATGCTTTGGGTAACGCTGCAAAACGAGTTTTTGAATTGGAATGTTTTGCGAGAGATGTGTTTTCTTTAACTCTTCCTGTAAGGGATGAGTTCGGCAAAGCAATGACAGATAAACTTATTGTTTTATAAGGTGAAAATATGGATTTAATCGTAATCGGCGGAGGTGCCGCAGGTCTTATGGCGGCAGGAACAGCCGCTAAAAGAGGTTTAAAGGTTACTCTTATTGAACGAAACGAAAAATTAGCAAGAAAAGTCGGTATAACGGGAAAGGGCAGATGTAATGTTACAAATTCTTGCCCTTTGCTTAACGAACTGATTTCTAATGTTCCCGTAAACGGCAGATTTTTATATGGTGCATTTTCAAGATTCGGAACAGATGACACCATTGATTTTTTTGAAGAATTGGGCGTGCCACTTAAAATTGAAAGAGGAAACCGAGTTTTTCCTGTTTCCGATAAAGCACTTGATATTGTTGACGCCCTGAATAAGTATATAACCGTTAACGGTGTTAAGCGAAAAACAGGCAGAGTTTCTGAGCTTATTATTGAAGACGGTGTGGTCAGAGGTTGCAGAACTGAGGACGGCAGAGAATTTTTTGCAGATAATGTACTTATTGCAACAGGCGGAATGTCCTATCCCGGTACAGGCTCAACAGGTGATGGGTACACTCTCGCAAAGCAGGCAGGTCACACAATAACAGATTTAAAGCCATCTCTTGTTCCTCTTGAATGTCATGAGGGATGGTGTACTGAAGCAATGGGTCTTTCCCTTCGTAATGTTGAAATAAGGGTTGAGGATAACAAAACCTATAAAGAGGTCTATAAGGATTTTGGTGAAATGCTTTTCACTCATTTTGGCGTTTCAGGACCGATGATTCTTTCCGCGTCCTCTCATATGAGAAATATGGAAAAGGGCAGATATACAATTCATATCGATTTTAAGCCTGCGCTTTCTTATGAACAGTTGGACAAGCGAATTCAACGAGATTTGCTTGAGTGTTCCAATAAGAATTTGTATAATACACTTGCACTTATGTTGCCAAGAAAAATGATACCTATTGTTGTTAAGCTTTCGGGATTAAACGGCAACATTAAATCAAATCAGGTTACTAAGGAAATGCGTTCTCAGTTAGTGGATTTACTTAAAGATATTCGTCTGACTGTAACAGATTTTCGCCCCATTGAAGAGGCTATTATAACATCAGGCGGTGTAAGCGTTTCTGAAATTGACCCGAAAACAATGAAAAGTAAAATTATTGACGGACTTTACTTCGCAGGCGAAGTAATTGACGTTGATGCTTATACAGGCGGATTTAATCTGCAAATTGCATTCTCAACCGGTCATCTTGTGGGAGAGAGTATATAAGGAGAATAAAATATGATAGTTAACATCGCAATCGACGGTCCTGCAGGGGCAGGCAAAAGCACAATAGCAAAAACCGTTTCAAAGGAATTAGGTTTTATTTATGTTGATACAGGCGCACTTTACAGAACGGTGGGTCTTAATGCTTTAAGATTGGGTAAAGATACAAAAAGTGCTGATGAGATTGTTCCTACTTTGGAAGATCTTGATGTTTCTCTGCGTTTTGTGGATGGAGAGCAGAGAGTTTTCCTTGGCGAAGAGGATGTTTCAACTGCTATAAGACAGAATGAGGTTTCTATGGCAGCATCTAATGTTTCTGCAATTCCCAAGGTAAGAGAATTCCTTTTTGATTTGCAGAGAGATATCGCAAAGAAAAATAATTGCATTATGGATGGAAGAGATATAGGAACTGTTGTTCTTCCTGATGCAAAAATAAAAATTTATCTTACTGCCTCTGCAGAAGCTCGTGCAGACAGACGCTTTAAGGAGCTTACTGAAAAGGGTCAGCAGGTTGAATATGATGTTATTCTTAAAGAAATAAAAGAACGCGACTATCAGGATATGAACAGAGAAATTGCACCTTTGAAGCAAGCGGAGGACGCCGTTCTTGTTGATACAACAGAGCTCACTCTTCCTGAATCAATTGATTATATGATTAAGGTCATAAAGGAGCGACTTTAATGACTGAAATTACATTAGCGAAAAAAGCGGGCTTCTGTTTTGGTGTTGACAGAGCAATAAAGCTTATTGAAAAGCTTGTGGCAGAAGGCGAAAAGGTTGCGACTCTTGGTCCTATAATCCATAACCAACAGGTTATTGAGGATTTGGAAAAAAGGGGAGTTACTGTAGTTGAGAATGTTCAGGATGTTCCTAAAGACACAATTCTTGTTTTAAGAACCCACGGAGTTACAAAAGAGGTTTTAGAAGAGGCGGAGAAAAGCGGTTGCGAGTTTATTGATGCGGCTTGCCCTTTCGTTAAGAAAATTCATAAAATTATTTTGGAAAATTCTGCCCTGAATGTTGTAACTTTAATAGCGGGTGATGAAAATCACCCCGAAGTTAAGGGGATAAAAAGCTATGCAAGGGGCGAAGCCTTTGTTATAAATTCTGCAGAGAAGCTTGAAGAATTGTTCACTGAACGACCCGATTTAGCAGAAAAAGACCTGATTTTTGTTTCTCAGACAACTTTTAGCATAAAAGAATGGGAAAAAAGTGTAAAAAAAATCAAAATTCTATGTACAAATCCGAAAATATTTGATACAATATGCAGTGCGACCGAAGAAAGACAAAATGAAGCGGCAGAACTTTCAAAGGTTTCTGATGCAATGGTTATCGTTGGCGGGCGTCATAGCTCCAACACACGAAAACTTCTTGGCGTCTGCGAAAAAAACTGTCCGTCTTTTCTTATTGAAACCGCTGACGAGCTTAATGGTATCACTCTTGGCGGATTTAATTCTATCGGTCTCACTGCGGGTGCATCTACTCCCGCCGGTATTATAAAGGAGGTACTTGAAACCATGTCCGAAATTGTCAAAGACACAACTATGATTGAGGAGGAAAAAGTGCTGGACTCTGCAGCAGCTGAAGATTTTGATTTTGCAGCAGCTTTGGAAGAATCACTCAGCAATATGAACAGCGACCAGAAGGTTGTTGGTACAGTATTGAACGTGACTAACACAGAGATACAGGTTGATATCGGCAGGAAGCAAACAGGCTATATTCCCTACAGCGAATACAGCAACGACCCGTCCGCAGACCCCAAAGCAGAACTCAAAGTCGGCGATGAACTTAACCTTATCATCATGAAAACCAACGATGTGGAAGGCTTCACAATGCTTTCCAAAAAACGTTATGATGCTATTGCAGCATGGGACAAAGTTGTTTCTGCTGAAGGCACAGACGAAGTTCTTGAAGGTGTTGTTACAGAAGTTGTACGCGGTGGCGTTATCGTTGTTTCTAACAACGCTCGTCTTTTCATCCCTGCATCCCTTGCAACTGCAAGCCGTAACGATAAACTTGAAGACCTTGTAAAGAAAACAGTTAAGTTCAAAGTTATTGAAGTTAACAAGCAGAGAAGAAGAGCAGTTGGCTCTATCCGCGCTGTACTTAAAGATGAAAGAAAAGCAGCTGAAGAAAAATTCTGGGCTGAAGCAACAGAAGGCGAAGTTCGTAAGGGTGTAGTTAAATCTCTTATGAAATTCGGCGCTTTCGTTGACATCGGTGGCGTTGATGGTATGATTCACGTTTCCGAACTTTCATGGAACAGAATTAAAGATCCTTCAGAAGTAGTTTCTGTTGGTGACGAGGTTGAAGTAACAATTAAATCTCTTAACCCCGAAAAGAAACAGATCGCTCTCGGTTATAAAAAACTTGAGGACAATCCTTGGGAAATCTTCAAAGCTAAATATGCAGTTGATTCCGTAGCAGAAGTTGAAATTGCTAACTTCACAGATTTCGGTGCATTTGCTCACATCGTTCCCGGTGTTGATGGTCTTATTCACATTTCACAGATTGCTAACAAGCACGTTGCAAAACCTGCTGATGTTCTTAAAATCGGTGAAAAGGTTGAAGCTAAGATTACAGAAATCGATGAGGAAAGAAAGAGAGTAAGCCTTTCAATCCGCGCACTTCTTCCCGTTGAAGAAGCAGCAGAAGAAGCTCCCGCTGAAGAAGCAGTTGAAGCTCCTGTTGAAGAATAATCCGGGTTAAATCCCAAAACACAAATTTACGCCGTCCACCCTTAACGAGTGGACGGTTTTTATGAAAGAGGGTGCAGATATGTATTGCGATAATTGCCATAGGCAAAGTCCGGATAATTTTGTGAATTGTCCATACTGTTCTGCGCCCCTGAAAAATAACAAAAGAAAAAAGCCACAGAAATTTGTAAAGAAAAAAGAAAGAAAAAAACCAATTTCTTTTAAAACTCTTGTTATCGGAGTTGTTATTGTTGCAGCGCTACTTGCAATTTCTGCAGTGGTTACAGGTGTGTTAACAGGTTCAAAGCCTGATAATGTAGTAAAAACAATGGTGACCGCAATACAAAATAATGACGCAGAGCTGTATTATTCTCTTTATGATGACCAGATTATTGAATATTATAAAGAAAATTTTTATTATGGTGATGAAGAAACCTTCGATTCTCTTGTGAGACCGCTGACAGAAAGCAGAGAATTTTATATTTCTGAGTGTGGTGAGGATTTTTCCTTGAAATATAAAATTATTGATGTTGAATATTTGTCTCAGGAAGAATTGGATGAGTATCTTGATACTTTGTCAACATTTTATAACTATGGCAAATTACCTCAAAAAACTGCAATATTGAAATTTGAGGTAGAGGCAAAAGGTGAAAAAGGTTCGTATAAAAGCGTATATTCATATTTTTATTGTTCGCTGATAAACGGCAGATGGTACAAAATGCTTTTACCTGCAACAGTTGTTGCATAATATTTCAAAATGGCTACGGAAAATCCGTAGTCTTTTTTTGTCGCTTTTTGAAGATAAAATGCTTTTTTAGAAATATTCTGTATTTTATACAAAAAAATCACAAAAACCAAAAAAATATTTGACAAAATGCCAAAATGGTGGTATAGTGTAACATAAGAGAAGAATAATCAGTTGGTTGAGGTGGTTTGTTGAGTTCAAAAATTTTCAAGGATTATAAATCATTGAGTAATGAAGAACTTGTCAAGCTTTCCCAAAATGGTGATGAGAGTGCAAGAAGTGCTCTTTCTGCCCGATTTCTTAACACCAGGGGTGCAGGGGTAAGTATTTCATATCTTGATTCTGATGATTTTGTTCAAGAAGGTATGATAGGCTTTTTGAAAGCTGTTGAAAACTATGATTTTTCTCGTGGCGTACCCTTTGAAGCCTATGCTTTCAAATGTATGCAGAATAGCATAAATACCGCCGCAGGCGTGTCAAGAAATGAAATTCCTGTTGGTATGAGCTCGGAAATGCCCGAAACTACCGATACTGATGAAGACCCGTTAAAGCTTATTTTAGATGGCGAACACTTTAACGAAGTTTTAAACGCGTGTGAAACAACGCTTTCTGATGTGGAAAAAGCAGTTGTTTTTTTTAGAGCGGGCGGTATGGCTTATGAGGAAATCGGAAAAAAGCTTAATATGACAGAAAAATCTGTTGATAATGCGCTCCAAAGAGCACGAAAAAAATTAAAGAGTGTGTGTTCTGATTAGGTTTATAATCCTGAGTCAGTTTACATAAAAAATTTAAGCGAGGTAGCAAAAATGTACGAAGACAAAACACTCGTATGCAAAGAGTGCGGCAACGAATTTATTTTCACAGCCGGTGAGCAGGAATTCTATGCTGAAAAAGGTTTGGTTAATGAGCCCAAGAGCTGTAAAGCTTGTCGTGATGCTCGTAAACAGGCTATGAGAGGCGAGCGTGAAAAATTCACAACAGTTTGCGCTGAATGCGGTGGCGTTGCAGAAGTTTACTTCAAACCCCGCGAAGACCGTCCTGTTTATTGCAGTGAGTGCTTCAGCAAGAAAAAAGAAGCAGAGGCTTAATTATTAATAATTTTTAGGTGTCTAACCCTGCGGTTTTACCGTGGGGTATTCTTTTTTAGTGTTGAATTTATCGTATTAGTATAGTATAATATCTATATATGTTTTTTCGGAGGATCAGATATGAAGAAGTTTATTTCTTTGATACTCGCACTTGTAATGGTATTCACAACATTTTCTGTTGTAGGCTTTGCTGTTGATGAGCCTTTTGCTTCGGGAGTTGTTTGTTCCCTTGACAATGCAGAGTTTTATTGGGAGCTTTCTGAAGACGGAGGTACTCTTACAATAGCCGGAAACGGCTATATGGCTGAGTTTTACAACCCACCGGAGTGGCTTTCGTACAATTTCAATAAGCTTGTTATTGAAGACGGTGTTGAGGGTATTGGGGAAGAAGCGTTTCTTTGTGCTGAAAACCTTGAAATAGTAGAACTTGCGTCAACAGTTAGAATAATAGGTGACAGAGCTTTTTATGGCTGTAAAAGTCTTAAAGAATTTGATTTTGACGATGTAACCTATGTTGGCTCAATGGCATTTTATGGCTGTATGTCCTTTACAACTATTGAAATCCCTGAAAATGTAAACTCAATAGATAATTACGCTTTTGGTTTCTATTGTAACGAAGAGCTTGACGATGCACTTGCAAAAATTGATGGTATAACTATTTTTGCAAAAGCAGATACAGAGGCTCAAAGATATGCAGAAGAAAATGAAATAGCTTTTATTAATTTGAGCGATTATACAGAGTTTTTTGAATACATTGTAGTTGATAGCCCTATCTTAAAAAGCGAGCCTTATGTAATGCTTATTTTATATAAAGGGTGTCCTTATTCAACAGATATAATTATTCCCGAACAAATCGAAGGCTATAAAGTTGAGCTTTTAGCTGAAAATCTTTTCTCAGATTCCGATGTTACATCTGTATATATTCCTGCAACCGTCAGAGAGATTTCTGAAACCGCTTTTGAAAATGCAAATAAATTAAAAGAAATAATCTGCGAAGAGGGCGGAAGATACGGTTCTTTTGACGGTATTTTATATAAAAACGATTTTTGCATACTTGAAAAGGTTCCCGAAGCCAAAACAGAAATTAACGAATATCCTGAAAACATCAGAACAATATACGAAAACGCATTCAGAAATTCCTCTGTTAAAGAGGTTATTCTTCCTGAAACAGTTGTGAATATCCGCGAATATTCATTTGCTTTTTCAGGTGTTGAAAAGGTTATGATACCTGAAAGTGTAACTTTAATTTCCAAATTTGCTTTCTATGGCTCGGAAAATCTTAAAGAGGTTGTTCTTCCTCAGAGTCTTGAAGAAATTGCAGCAAATGCTTTCGGTCATTGTTCTTCTCTTACTGAAATCAATTTGCCTTATGGCCTTGAATGTGTAGAGGGTTCAGCATTCCATTGTGCAGGTCTTAAAAGCGTTGTGATTCCGGATAGCGTAAACAGAATAGGCGACTATGCTTTCGGTTATTATAGCGCCGATGATATTGAATTTGTTAAGGACGAAGAATTTGAAATTCAAGGTAGAAGCGGAACTATTGCAGAAGAATATGCAATTGAGAATGGCTTCAAATTTACAGATGTTTCTCCCAAGCAACCTGAAATTTGGTATGCCTATACGGATAAAGTTTCTATAACACTTTTCTGGGAACAAACTGATGATGCAGAAAGTTATGAAATTTACAGAAAAACTGATAGTACAGATTTCGAAAAAATCGCAGAAGTTGGTGTTGATGAAGACTCTGTTTATAGCGATTTAGATGTTTTTAATGGTGAATCTTATACATATTCGGTTGTAGCGGTTAAGGGTAATTTAAGAAGCTCTTATGAGAAAACCGTTGATGTTAAATTTATTTCTCTTGATGCACCTGAGCTTGTAAGCGCTGAAATGACCCGTAAGGGTGTTTATGTAAAATGGGATACGGTTTCCAATGCAGAAGGATATATTCTCTACCGTAAGACTGAAAATACCGAATGGGAAGAAATTGCGGATTTTAAAGGAAAAGTTAAATCCTTTGAAGATACTACCTGCCAAAGCGGTGAAATTTATTCCTACACTGTTAAAGCATACAGCGGAGAAAGTGAAAGTGGCTGCGATTATGACGGTGTGAGTGCAATGTATCTTTCAATTCCTGAATTGAAAACTGCTTCAAATGCAACAAAGGGAATAAAAATTACTTGGGAAAAGGTGAAAGGTGCCAATAGTTATATTATCGGCAGAAAAACAAGCTCAACCGGTTGGAAGAAAATCGCAGAGGTTACCGATGTTGACAGCTACATCGATAAAACCGCAAAAGCGGGAACAACATATACTTATACAGTTGTTTCCGTTTGCGATGATGTAAAAGGTTTCTATGATGAAGATGGTGTAACCTATAAACGACTTTCTAAGGTTGCAACCGAAAGTGCAACCAATACCGCAGATGGTGTAAAGGTAACTTGGAAGCCTGTATCAAAATGCTCCGGTTACAGAGTTTACAGAAAAGCCGAAAGTGGTTCATACAAACGAATTGCTACTGTTAAAGGCTCAACCAAATCTTATTATACAGATAAAACTGCAAAAAGCGGAACTAAGTATACCTACAAAGTAGTGGCTTATAGCGGTTCTTATGTAAGCTATTATACAGAGGTTTCTCGTTATTATCTTGAAGCTCCCGAGCTTTTAAGTGCAAAAAGCGGAAAATCCGGTATAACAGCTAAATGGGAAACAGTTAAAGGTGCAAGCGGTTACCAAATTTTCCGAAAAGAAGCTGATGGTAGCTATAAGAAAATTGCTACAGTGAAAGGCGAAACGAAGTATTCCTATCTTGATAAATCTGCAAAAAAAGGCAGAACATATACCTACAGGGTAAAAGCCTATTATAGCAAAACCACAAGTGCATATTCAAATACCAAGAAGGTAACGGATAAATATTAAGAAAAAGGCATCGCTTGAAAAAGTGATGCCTTTTTTAGTGGCAAGTTTCGGGTCTGCGATGCTATTTTTATATTTGGAAGCGGAGCTTCCCCGACGTTCCGCACTCCGCATTCCGCATTCCGCATTTTTTCGGGTATTCCACCTCTTTACCTAAACAGTTTATGGCAAATAAGTTTGGTACCGCCATAAGACCATTACATATATCTGCAAATTCCCAAATAATTTTTGGTGGGTTAAGGCTGCCTATAAAAATCAGAATAATGTAGAACGTTTTATATAACTTAATATTTTTTCCCCCAAACAGATAAGAAAAACTTTTTTCTCCATAAAAAGAACAGCTTGAAAGGGAAGTAAAGGCAAAAACTGCTGTTAATAAAGCAATTCCTTTTCTTCCGATTTCGCCAATTGTGGAATATGCCGCAACTGATAAATCCGCACCATATAATTGGGAACTAAAATTATTTTTGGTAACAAGAATAACAAGAGCTGTAATAGTGCACAGAAAAACAGTGTCAATAAATACTTCAAGCATTGCCCACATACCTTGTGTTTCGCCTTTTTGGTTATTGCTTTCGGCATGAATGAGGGTGGATGACCCAAGACCTGCCTCATTTGAAAAAACGCCTCTTGAGACGCCGTAACGCATAGCTTTAAACATATTGTAACCATTTATGGCTTTTAAAGAAAACGCTTCTTTAAATACCAAAGAAACCGCAGGTATTATGTTTGCTCTAAATTTAAATAAAACCATAAAGGATAATATCAGATATGTAATGGTCATAATAGGAACGATGAATGTACCGAATTTTGAAATTCTTCCCATACCACCACTTATAATGATTAAACATAAAAAAGCACAGAGAATTCCTATAACATATTTGTTTGAGTTGAATCCTGCAACAAGTGATTCTGAAACTGAATTGCTTTGGGCAAGGTTTCCCATACCTATAACTGAAAACAGCGAGAAAACAGCATAAGCCTTTGCAAGCCCTTTCATTTTAATTCCGTTTTCTATGTAAGAAAAAGCGCCACCCTGAAATATACCGTATTTATCTTTTCTGCGGTAGCTTACGCCTAAATAGTTTTCGGAATAGGCGGTCATCATAGAAAGAAAGGCGGAAATCCACATCCAGAAAACAGTTCCTGCTCCCCCTGAGTAAATGGCTGTTGCAACCCCAACAATATTGCCTGTTCCGATACATGCTCCCAAAACAGAACAGAAAGCACCGAATTGAGAAATACCGTTGTTTTCTGTTTTTGAAAACATTTTGAAAAGTGTTTCTTTAATAATGGTAAAGAAACCACGAATTTGAAAAAATCTGCTGTTAAAAGAAAATCTTAAAGCGGTAAAAATAAATATAAATAGCATTGGGGGACCCCATACAACAGAGCCGATAGCATTTAAAAATCTCTCCATAAAAACCTCTTTCCCTTTGACAAACCAAGAAAACAGTATATAATATGTCACATAATATATTATTTTATTTTTTGTTTTATTATTCTTGAAAGGGTTTTCAAATGGCTCGTGATTTAACAAAGGGTAACGTAAACAAAGTTCTTTTGCAGTTTACTTTGCCTCTTTTTATAAGCGTTATTTTTCAACAGTTTTATAGCATTGCAGATAGCCTTATTGCAGGTCGCTTTGCAGGTGAGGATGCTCTTGCCGCGGTTGGTGCATCTTACCCCATAACCAATATTTTTAATGCTGTTGCTTTTGGTTGTAATATTGGCTGTAGCGTTGTTATATCTCAGCTTTTCGGTGCAAGAGAATTTAAAAAAGTTAAAACTGCTATATCAACTGCTCTTATTTCCTGCGTTGTTTTAGGGTCAGTTCTCACTATCTCAGGAATTGCCTTAACACCCACACTTATGAGTGCTATTGATACGCCCGAAAACATTTTCTCGGAGTCAGCATTATATCTCAAAATATATATCGGCGGCTTTGTTTTTCTTTTTATTTATAATATTTCTAACGGAATTTTCACCTCGTTGGGCGACTCTAAAACACCATTGTATTTTTTGATTTTTTCATCTGTTTTTAATGTGGTTTTAGACTATATATTAGTTGTATTTTTTGATATGGGAGTGTCCGGTGTTGCCTGGGCAACCTTTGTAGCTCAGGGACTTGCAGGAATTCTATCTGTTATAACTCTTTTGCATCATCTGAAGAAATTGCCGGTAAAAGAGAAAACACCCTTATTCTCTTTCCAATTGTTAAGAAAAATTGCTCGTATTTCTATACCCAGTGTACTTCAGCAAAGCTTCGTTTCTGTTGGTAATGTGTTTATTCAGAAGCTCATAAATAGCTACGGCTCTTCTGTTATTGCAGGCTATTCTGCCGCAATAAAGCTTAATACTTTCACAATTAATGCCCTTTATACCTTTGGCAATGGTGTTTCAAGCTTCACCGCCCAGAATTTTGGCGCAAAAAAATACCCTCGTATAAGAGAGGGTATGAGGTGTGGCACAGTTATGGTTGTTATAACAGGTATCATTCTGGCGGCTTTGTTCCTTGCATTCAATGTTCCTCTTATCGAATTGTTTATGGAAGGGGACGGAAGTGCTGAGGCGATAAAATCAGGCTCGCTTTTCCTTAAAACTGTTGCACCATTCTATGCATTTATTGGCATAAAGCTTGTATGCGATGGCGTTTTAAGAGGAACGGGAACAATGAAGCTGTTTATGGTTGCAACCTTTACGGATTTGATTTTAAGAGTTGTTCTGGCATTTCTGTTTTCGCCAATATGGGGCTATGAAGGAATATGGTGGTCCTGGCCTGTTGGATGGACGGTTGCGAATATCCTGTCATTAATATTCTATTTTAGAGTAATGAAAAAACTGACTGTCTAATGACAGTCAGTTTTGTTTTCTGACAATACGATATTCATCATCGGCTCTGAAATAGGGGCATGCATCATTGGAGGAGGTAAGAAATTTCAAATATTCGTCCTCGTCCAATTCGATGTCACAGAAATATTCTTCTAAATCCTCATCGTATCTGTAGTTTTCACACATATCGCACATTGCCATAATGCAAACCTCATTTATGATATTTTCCGTTATTATTTATCTGAAATGCTCTGTAAATCTGTTCAAGGAGCATAACCCTCATAAGCTGATGGGGGAATGTCATAGGGGAGAACGAAAGCTTAAAATCTGAAAAATTTTTAATTTCGGGCGAAAGACCAAATGAACTACCGATGATAAAAACAATGTTGCTTTTTCCATTGAGTGTTGCATCATTTATAGCCTTTGCAAAGCTTTCGCTTGATTTTTCTTTACCCTCAATGCACAAGGTGAAAATATAACTGTTGTTAGGGATTTTCTTTTTGATTTCTTCAGCTTCTTTTGAGAGTGCGTTATCAATTTCCGTTTGAGATGGGTTGTCGGAAAGCCTTACGGGATTAAGCTCAATTATACGGAGTTTGCCATAAGCAGAAATTCGTTTAGAATATTCGCATATGGCATCAGTTAAATATTTTTCTTTTAATTTACCAAGAGCAATAACTGTAATATTCATTATTCAAGTCCTAAGTACGGCGCAGGGTTAATTCTGTTACCGTTAATTCTAACTTCAAAGTGAAGGTGAGCACCAAAGGAATAGCCTGTATTACCAACACGACCGATTGCCTGACCCTTTGTTACCTTATCGCCTGCATTAACCATAAGTGAATTATCAAGCATATGCGCATAAAGGGTTTCAACGCCGTTGCCATGGTCAATTATAACATAGTTTCCATAACCGCCCGTGCTCCAGCCTGCAGTTGTAACAGTACCTGAAGCGCCTGCAACAACAAGTGAGCCTGAGGCATTTGCACCCGAAATATCAATACCTCTGTGGTAACCAAGGCTTCTGTAACCATAAGGTGAGGTAACAGTAAATAAACCAACAACAGGCCAACAGAAATAACCGGTTGTTTGCAAAACAGAGTAAGTTCCAAGTGAAAGGCTTTCTGCACGGATACCTCGCTCTACGATTTGTGAAACAGGAGCTTTAACAGGAACGCTCATCAATTCTTCTGCTGAAACTTTTTTATCACCTATGTAGGTTACAAGGTCAATAGCATAAGCGGAGCCGTTTGAACCATTTCTTCTTACTCTTGTGTCACCTATAAAGAGGGTGTTTGTTTGTATTTCAACTGTGTCGTATTCAACGGTTTCAATGGTTTTTTCGCAGTCTGCGTGGTATATTTTAAGTGGATCAAGAATTTTAAGGTTAAGCTCCAATTGTTCTTGAGTCCAAATTTTTTCGTCCTTAATATTGTAATATGCATCGCAGAATGTGATTTCCTGAGCGAAAGCAACAGAGGAGTTGGGGTGCTTTTTTTGTGCTTTTTTTAGTTGATTAAAGAATAATTCTCGAGCCTTCTGTCTGCTTGTAACTGCACAAAAAAGCTCTGAATCAAAATAAATTTCAGTAACACGAACAAGGTCGGGTGCGATTTTCTTGATAAGAGCATCTGATAAAAGCTCATAGCTTTTTAAATTGTAGGGTTCAGTTTTTGTCGTTTTTGTATCAATTTTTTTGTCACTTGTTAAGCCTAAAGATTTGAGCGCCATATTTTTAGCATGGTCAGCATCATTCTGCGAACAGGCGTAGCCTATAACTTCGTTGTTAAATGTGAGAGCTACTGCATCAACCTTACTATCGGTAGAAATGATGTAAACTATCGAACCTGCTAAAAACGCAAAAATCAAAATGAAAGAAATACTTCTCTTGAAGAAGGTTTTAGCAGATGTAAAAGAATCTTTATTAAATTTGAAAAGCTTTTGCAAACCTTTAAAAATCAATCTGAAAAATGATTTGATAATATTGATAACAAGAATACCAAGGTTTGCAATATAAACATAAAGTGTTTTAAATATTAAACCCATAAAAACTCACTTTCAAAAATAATTACAATAAATATATCATATTTTGAATACATAAACAAGAGCTAAATGCTAAGTTTACAAATAATTAAAAGGTGCTCAACAGAGCACCTTTTAATTCAACCACCGAAAACATCGGATTCTATGTAATCTACACCAAGAGCACGGCAGTAATTGAGAACAGCAATATCATTAGCGGTCCATACACCCACTTTTAAGCCTTTATCGTGGAATTCTTTAATCATTTTAGGTGTTGCAGACTTCCAATCAGAATCAATATCAAAGCCGTAATCAAGGCATTTATGGTAATCACCGCAGCTTTTTGCGTAGGTGAGCATTATCTGCAAATCAGGGAATGCTTCGTGTGTTTTAACAAGGTTTTCAAACTCAAATGACTGGAGTGAGCATTTCTTTAAATCGTAAATTTCATCTGCCATTGTGAAAAGTCGTTTAATATCTTCATCAGAAAATTCACCTTTGAGCTCGATAAAGCAAATCATATTCGCATCACGACAGATTTCGAGGTATCTCTCAAAAGTGCAGATATAAACTATTTCATCGGATTTATCATTGTAAAGGGCTTTTTTTGAAAGCTCTTCATAGGTGGATTCTGCAACAATTAATTCTGTGCCGTCAAAGAATTTTGCTTCATCATTGTGGTTAACAACGAAAACGCCATCCTTTGTTATACGAACATCAGTTTCAATACCGCCTGAACCATTTTTTACCGCGCTTAAAAATGCGGCTTCGGTGTTGCCTGGATGCTTACTGCTATGACCTCTGTGTGCAATCATACAAATATCTTTGTGCTTTTCTTTATTGAAAAAATGAGTGCCGATTGCGGTAGCAGCAATACCACCCAGATAAAGTAAAGCTTTTGTTGATTTTTTCATACTATATCACCTGAAAAAATAAAAGTTATATATAATTATAGAACTAAAAATACTTTTGTCAATGAAAAAGCAATATATTTTAGCTATTGTTTATTTTGTAAATATATGGTATTATAAAGTACAGTATTCATATAGTGGGTGATTTTGTGAAAAACTCAGAAATTAATATCAGAGACCCTTTTGTTCTTAAACACAACGAAAAATACTATATGTACGGCACAAGAGCGGCTAATTTCGGTATTGAAACAGGTGGTTTTGATGTTTATATCGGTACTGATTTGGAAAATTGGTCCGAACCTGTGGAAGTGTTTAATTCAAAAAAATATGGTATGAATACCGCAGTTAATTGGGCGCCCGAGGTTCACGAGTTTGAGGGCAAGTTTTATATGTTTGCAACTTTCACCAAACCCAATGGTTTAAGAGGAACATATATTCTAAAAAGCGATACTCCGGATGGGGAGTTTATTCCTGCATCTGATGGTGCAGTTACCCCTTGGGAATGGGAATGCCTTGATGGCACTTTCTACGTGGAAAACGGCAAGCCTTATTGTGTTTTTTGCCATGAGCATACCCAAATACTTAACGGGACAATTTGCTTTATGGAATTAAAGCCTGATTTTTCGGGATGTATTGGTGAACCCGTTGAGCTTTTTGCTGCAAGTTCATTTTTGAATCGTGAAGCTACTGAAGAATGCCATAATGTAACTGATGGCCCTTTCCTTTACAAAAAAGCAAACGGCAAGCTTATTATGATCTGGTCAACATGTTCGGATAGTTATGTTCAATGCGTTGCAACCTCGGACAATGGTTCCATTTTCGGCAAATGGTCCCATCTTAAACCGATTTTCGAGGATGATGGCGGTCACGGAATGATTTTTAAGGATTACAACGGGAATTTGAAATTGACTCTTCATTGTCCCAATATTTCTTATAAAGAAAGACCTGTTTTCTTTTCAATCAGAGAAACAGAGGATTCAATAGTTATAGATAACAATTGACAGAGAGGTGTCAAAAATCAATGAAAAGCTATTTCGATATAATTGCTTTAAACCTCAGGGAGCATAAAGAAAACATCAATCAGATAGCAAGACTTTCTATTGCGGACTTAAAAAAGACATATCACGGCTCTGCTTTGGGTTGGGCTTGGGCGGTTATAAAGCCGGTTTTCACAATATTTGTTTATTGGTTTGCGATTTCTATAGGCTTGAGAAGTGGTAATGATGTGGGAGAATATCCTTTCATTCTGTGGCTTGTGGCAGGTATGATTTCCTGGTTCTTTATGGGTGATGCCATCACCGGCGGAACTATGTGCATCCGCCGTTACAGTTACCTTGTAACAAAAATGAAATACCCTATAATGACAATTCCCACATTTACAAATTTATCAAATTTGTTTGTTCATATAATACTTGTTTTTGTGGTAATTCTTCTTTTCTGGGTGATGGGTTTCCCACCATCAGTTTATCTTCTTCAGTTACCGCTTTACACTCTTTTAATGTTCCTATTCTTTAATGCTTGGGCACTTTTTGCAGGGCTTGTTTCCGCAATCGGTAAAGACTTTGCAAACCTTGTAAAATCCTTGAATATTGCGGTTTTCTGGCTTTCCGGTATTCTTTGGAACATTGAAAATGTTGCGGATAACAAAATTATATACACAATTCTGATGCTTAATCCCGTAACCTTTATTTGCTATGGCTACAGAAATTGCTTTATAGACCATATTTGGTTTTTTGAACAACCCAAAAGACTCATATATTTCCTTTGTTGGTATTTGGTGCTTGGCTTCCTTTCAATCTGGGCATACAAAAAACTCCGCAAAGAAATTCCTGATGTTCTTTGATAGGGGGGGATTGTTAGTATGAAAGATACAGTTATTAAATTTGATAAAGTATCAAAAATATATAAGCTTTATTCAAGCACAAGAAAAAGGCTTCTTGCAATTTTCTTTAAGGATATAAAATATAAAAAGAAAAAAGCGGTTGACGAAGTAAGCTTTGAAATAAAAAGAGGAGATTCAGTCGCCCTTTTTGGTAAAAATGGTGCGGGTAAATCCACCATTCTCAAAATGATAACCGGTGTTACCTTCCCGACAAGCGGTGAAATAACAGTTAATGGTCGCGTAAGCGCCTTGCTTGAGCTTACAAGCGGTTTTGACCAGGAATTTTCAGGTAGAGAGAATATTTACCTGAAAGGTCATATTCTTGGCCTTTCAGATAAGGAAATAAAAGAGCTTGAAGGCACAATTATCGAATTTTCTGAATTGGGTGACTATATAGACCAGCCTGTGCGCACTTATTCAAGTGGTATGAAATCCCGTCTTGGTTTTGCAATAAATGTTAATATCAAACCCGAAATTCTTATTGTTGACGAGGCTTTGAGTGTTGGTGACACCGCTTTCAGAGTAAAGTGTAAAGAAAAGGTTAATGAGATAATCGAAAAGGATAATGTAACACTTCTTTTTGTTACTCACCAAACCGCAGTTGCAGAAGATTTCTGCACAAGAGGTATCGTTATGAAAAATGGTAAGCTTATTTTCGATGGTGAGGTTCACGAGGCTTCCGAATATTATAAGAAAATGTATAATATAAAAAAGAAAAAATAAAAAATAAAAATTAAAGCACCGTTTGATTCAACTATGAATCAAACGGTGCTTTTGGTAATTAATTATTTCATAATAATATCGGCGTAAACAGGGTAGTGGTCGGAAACAAAGCGTCCGTCAACACCTTCTGTAACAACCTTATAAGATACTGCTTCGAAATTATCGTTAATCATAACATAGTCGATAATATCTTTCTCATGTTTTTCGGGCTTTGTATCGTGATATGTGCAGTAATTCATTGTGTCGGGAGCAAGTTTCTTTGTATCCTTAAGCACACCTGATTCAACGAATTGATTGTAGTTTTCGCTACCTTCTCTTACATTCATATCAGCGGTGAAAACAACGGGAATGTCATCGAATTCCTTTGCTTTGTTAACAATAAGGTCAACGCTGTTTTTTCTTGCAGCAACGCCAATGTGGTCAAAATGACTGTTAAGGTGTGCATATTTAACGCCTGTTTCTTTATTTACAAGAACAGCCCATGTGCAAACTCTTCTGCAAGCTGCATCCCAACCGAAAGAAACCACTTCGGGAGTTTCGGAAAGCCAGAATGTACCGCTGTCTTCTAAATCATACTTATCTTTGAGATAGAATATTGCTGAATATTCACCTTTGTTGTCGCCATCGTCACGGCCAACACCAACATAAGCATATTTCTCGCCAACAGTTTCTTTAAGAGTAGCCATCCACTCGGGGGTTGCTTCCTGAACGCCTATTGAATCTGCTTCACTATCAAGCATTGTTTGTGAAACAATACCGATTCTATCTTCCCAACTGTCGCTACCAACATTCGTGCAACGAATGTTAAAGCTCATAATTCTCATTTCTGCTGCCTCCTTGGGTTCAAAGCCTTGGCTTACTTTGTTATCAGGTTTATTTGCTATAAAGCCAAACAATGAAGTGAGCATAGTAATGAACGCCATGATGATTGAACCAATGCCTGTTGCCAAACTTCCGGTCATATCAATACCTCCAATATTTACTAAGATAAATATATAATAACATAATTTGGAAAAGTGTCAACTGAAAATGCGGAATTTGGAGTGCGGAATGCAGAATTAATTATGAAAAACATCGCCTCGTTAGAAGCGATGTTTCTTGATTTTATTTGCTGATTTTTTGTTGATTAATTAATCTGTGAACATTCTGGGCATCGGAAATGTTTATAAAATCATTCTCTTTATCATCTCTGTCCAAAAAGTTGTTTTTATAATTGGAAGAATTACCGAAAGCGATTGTTCCTGTACCATCTTTATTAGTTTTAAGAGTAATTGATGGTTCATTTATATAATCACAGCTTGAAATTTTTCCTTTTTTATAGCAGATTGCTCTGTGTGTTGTGAGGGCATATTGTGTGTTTTTTAATACATATTTCTGATGAATAAACCTACCAAAAACGAAATATAAACCAACACAAACGAAAGGAATACCCCAAAGCTTAAATATAATGGGTGCGTCTTCAGAAAGAACAGTTGCTTCCCAGAATATCGCAAATCCGCACCACATAATGCTGAAAGGAATTAGAAAAATATCCTGTGCGGTCAGTAATTTCTTTTCATTGGGTTTGCCTTTCCAAATAACTGCTTCACCCGGTACTAATTCACTGTTTAACCATTCAAAATCATTTAAGATTTCCATATCTGATTAATCCTTTAAGAACTCCTTAACACTACCTGTTACACCTGCAAGGTTCTGCAAATCTGAGGGAACAATAATTTTTGTCGCTTTGCCGTCTGCAGCTTTTTCAAATGCTTCCATACCTTTAAGAGAAATATATTCTTTAGAGGGGGAAGCCTCATTAATCATTCTGATACCCTCAGCCTGAGCCTTCTGGATTGCAATAATAGCGTTTGCTTCACCTTCTGCTTCACGCATTTTTGATTCCTTAACTGCTTCTGCGTGAAGAATTGCTGCCTGCTTGTTAGCCTCAGCTTCAAGAATCTGAGCCTCTTTTTTACCTTCTGCAACAAGAACAGCACTTGCCTTTTCACCTTCAGCACGAAGAATGCTTTCACGGCGTTCACGTTCTGCCTTCATCTGCTTTTCCATAGCATCCTGAATTTCACGAGGGGGAAGAATGTTTTTAAGCTCAACTCGGTTAACCTTAATGCCCCAAGGGTCAGTTGCTTCATCAAGAATACCGCGGATTTTTGCATTGATTGTGTCACGGGAAGTAAGTGTATGGTCAAGCTCCAATTCACCGATGATGTTACGAAGAGTTGTTGCTGTTAAGTTTTCAATAGCAGAAATGGGGTATTCAACACCGTAACAGAAAAGCTTGGGGTCTGTAATCTGGAAGAAAACAACCGTATCAATCTGCATTGTAACATTATCTTTTGTAATAACGGGCTGGGGAGGGAAGTCAACAACCTGCTCTTTAAGGGAAACAACCTTTGCCACCTTTTCAATGAAAGGAATTTTTACATGTAGACCTGTGTCCCAGGTTGCAAAATATGCGCCCAATCGCTCAATAACATAAGCTTTTGACTGGGGAACGATTTTGATGTTTGCGATAACAAGAAGAATTATAATTGCAATAACCGCAATAATTGCAATTATACCTACTGATGTCATAGCTGAAAGTGTAATGAACATGATAAATCCTCCTTTAATATATAAACATTTTATAAAATCGGACGAACAATAAGCTTGACGCCCTCTATTTTAATAACCGTAACATGTGCTCCTGCAGGGATTGTGTAGTTATCAACCTCTGTTCTTGCAGTCCAGATTGAACCGCCAACCTTAACAAGCCCTTTTGCTTCAAGGTTATTAATGTCTTCTGTAACAACGGCTTCCTTGCCTATGTACATATCTGCATTTGTAGGTTGTTTTTTTGCTTTTGTCATTTTCTTTACTAAAGGACGCGTAACTGCCAGAGCAATTGCGGATACCACAACAAAAACAATAACCTGAATGATAATATTATCAGTTATAAATGTTGTAATAAGTGCAGCGAAAGAACCGATTGCGAACCAAATTGTAAGAAGCTGTGCTGTTGCGGCTTCGACAATTATGAAGAGCGCAAGCAATGCAACCCATATCCAAACCATCATAAATATCACACCCTTTCTAACAGTTTACACTTTAATTATATACGCCTTTTTGTCACATTTCAATACTTTTTCATCACATTTTTCTTGTCAAAACACGGTACTTATTTTCGGTTCATTTGACTCGATAATATACAAAAGCTCTTCCTTGCAGTCTTCAGCATTGAGCATGACGCTTTCAAAATCACCGATTTCTGAAAAATAAACAATTTTATTAAGTTGTTTGTCAACCTCACTTGTATTGGTTCTGCCAATGAAAATATTCAGTAAAAAAACTTTTTGGTGCCAGTTTCGGTTCGTTTGAACAGACAAGCGGTTAACCTCTTCTGTTTGTTCTGTTAAGACATTATAGAGTACCTCGTCAAGTCCCGACACAACTTGGTTGCAGGTGTTTTTAACACAAAAGAAAGAAAAAATTCCTAAAGCAATCGAAATAACAGGAATTATTACAGCAACAATAATTCTTTTCATTTTTTAACATTCCTTTTTGAAGATTATATTGAACTTTTTGCTCTTATCAACTGTCATAAGCATAACATTTTTTATATCATCCGTTTCTCTTTGTAGCTTTGCAACCACTTCTTTTTCGGTTATACCGCAGTCTTTAAACGAGCTTTCGATAATTTTTCCGTCAATGATAACCGCGCAAGGCATACCATTATCTTTTTCTGTCTTGCCCAAGGTCTTCTGTGTTGCAGGGCGGTAGCAGGGTTTTAAGAGCACGGATAAAGTTCCGTTAGTTTCCACTACAGCATATTCTACCTCATCAATATCAAAAACATCCTTTTGTCTTAATCCTAATAAAACATCGTTAATAGTGTAGCGCAGTTCTTTTAGCTCATTTTGTAAAAGCTCACCGTTTCTTATTATTGTTACGGGTTTACCCTCTGTAAGATGCCTGAATTTTACAAATTTTCTGTCAATAAGTGAATTTATTATTTCAAAGCTTACGAGCAGTAAAAGAGGGATTATGCTGTTCAATATGGGGATATTGTTATCTCCTATAGGCATTGCCGCAATTTCTGAAATTAGAATAGTTATAACAAGCTCGCCCGGTTGCAGTTGTCCTAATTGTCGTTTACCCATAAGACGAACACAAATTGAAACAACGCAATATATTATAAAAGTTCTGATTATTGTTGTTATCATCAAATCACCATTCTTGTTTTTTCCTTTAAACTTTGGAATATGCAGTAAAAAAAGGGGAAAATAGAAATGGTGATTTTATGGAAAATAAAGAAAATGTACTTTCGCCATTGTCAGAATATGATGAAGAAACCTATGGTGATATAAAAGAAAATGCCGTGGAAAACGGAAGAACTATAAAAGAAGCCTTTAAAGGTAGCTTCGATATTGTTGTAAAGAAAGGTTATTGCAACGGGAAATGTGTGGTTTTTGCTAATTGTGACGGACTCTGCAGCGCCCAGAGAATAGCGGATAATGCCATTAAACCTCTTTTGACCTTTCAAGGCGATTTACCCGAAGATAACGTAATTGATTTTATAGCAGACCATATAATTTACGGGACGGAGCAAAAAAGGCTTACGTCTCTTGATGAAGCTATGAAAGAGATTTTAAGAGGCACTCTTCTCATATTTGTTGAGGGTGAGAAAACTTGTCTTGTTCTTGGCGTTCAGAATCCGCCCCAACGCGCCCTTCAGGAGCCTGATAATGAGGTTCAGGAGTTTGGTGCAAGAGAAGGCTTCGTTGAAAATATAAAAACTAATTTAACGCTTATAAGAGAAAGACTTTGTACAACTAATTTCAAAATTGAATCAAAAGAAGTAGGTAAAACAAGTAAAACCCGAATTTTGGTTTGTTATATGAAGGACAGGGTTAATCCCGATACTCTTGCAGAGGTGAAAAAACGCTTGGATTCTGTTGATATAGATACAGTTTTAGCGGCTGGGTATTTAAGAAAAACCTTTGATACAAAAAGAAAAAGCCTTTTTACAATGGTAGGGCAGACTCAACGCCCGGACACCTTTGCGGCAAAGGTCTGCGAGGGGAAAATCGGGATAATTGTTGACGGTACACCATTTGCGCTTATTGTACCAAGGCTTTTTATAGAGAATTTCCAGACTCTTGATGATTATATAAACCGCCCGTATTTTTGCGCATTTATGAGAGGTGTCAGATTACTTGCTTTTCTTATAAGCGTATTCTTACCCGGCGTTTTTGTAGCAATAGGACTTTTTCATCAGGAAATGTTCCCCGATGATATGCTATATAACATCGTGATAATGGAAAGTAATACCTTATTTACATTAACTGTGGAAGCCTTGATAATTCATTTCGTTTATGAAACCGTAAGAGAAGCGGGATTGAGAATGCCCAAAGCAATAGGACACGCTGTCAGCATAGTTGGCGCTCTCGTTATCGGTGATGCGGCAGTTACCGCAGGTCTTATCGGTGCACCTATGCTTATTATTGTTGCCTTAACTGCAATATGCTCTCTTGTTTCATCGGATTTATATCAGCCTATTTCTGTTCTGAGAATTATCTTCATTCTTGTAGGCGGTATATCAGGGCTTTACGGAATTATGATTGGCGCGGCGGCGCTTTTGATAAACCTAGCCTCAATGACCGATTACGGAGTACCGTTTTTAGCACCTGCAACTCCATATAACAAAACCCTTTGGCGAGATTCTGTGTATAGATTAAGTATGGAAAAATTAGGTGATAAGGTGTTTGATATTAACGGATTTAAAAGAGGGGGCAAACAATGACAAAATCATCAGTTAGCGCACCCCAGTTTTTTGCTCTTTTATATCTTTCAATGCTGGGGAGTGTGTTTATGTATATTTCCTCTCCTCAGATAACAATTGCAACGGCAGAATCTCTTTTAAGACCTGTTGTCTTTGCGGTTGTCAGTATTGTTTTTGCCATTCCTATATATCTTCTCTGTGCAAAGGGAAATTTAAAAGAAAATCTACAAAGCGAAAAGAAAAGCAAGGTCTATAAAGCTGTTGCACTCTTTTATGGTGTTGTTTATTTTATTGATGCTCTTATGACTGTTGGACGCTTTGACCTTTTCGCAAGCTCGGAGCTTTTCCCAGGTACTGAAATGACTTATTTTTTAATCGGTCTGGTGGCGGTTTGCGTGGCTCTTACCTTTTGCGGTATTGGTGCATTGGGGAGAGCAAGCACCATTTTCACTCTTGTTGTTGTGTCTGCAACTGTTTTTGCATCATTTACTCTATCCCAAAATGTTGATTTTCTTAATTTTACACCGCTGTTTGAAAATGGGGTTGGTAAATTTATAACAGATAGCCTGACTTTTGCGGTACAAGCATCTGAAATCGGTGCAATTGTAATATTTTTTCCTGAAATCAAAGGTAATGTAAAAAAAAATTATATTCTCTGGTCAGTTTTAAGTGCTCTTTCTTTTTCGTTTATTATGTTTTTTGTCATCAGTACTTTAGGAACTTTTGCGGATACTCAGCTTTTTCCCACATATACTGCAGTTACTCTTGCCAAATTCGGACTTTTTGAAAGGCTTGACGCTCTTGAAACTGCAATATGGATTTTATGTGTTGTAACAAAGTTAACTCTTTATATTTCCGCAATTGTAAAATGTATCTGCTTTGCATTTTCGAAACTTTCTGAGAAAATAACTGCTATTTCCGTTGGTGTTGTTATAACAGGCTTTTTGATATTTATTTCAGGGAATATTATGAACTTTGGATTTATTTCCTTTACACCTCTTGTTGTAGGTATTTATATTGTTCCGGTTCTTGTTCTGCCGTTGGTTTTGCTCATATATAACCTTATTAAAAGGAGAAAGAATAATGAAAAAACTGCTTAAAATATGCTCTTTGATTTTTCTTTCTGCGGTTTGTTTATTGTCCTTTTGCTCTTGCGAAAAACCCGGTACAGAGCTTTCGGATTTAATGATAATGCAAGGGATAGGAATTGATGTTTCAAATAATGAATTTAAAGTAACGGTTGAAATTCTCAATAATGAGCAAAGCGGTAGTCCCGGTGGTAACGGCAATAGCGATAACAAAACCAAAATATATACCGCTAAAGGAAAAACTGTTGGTGAAGCTCTGCGAAAGCTTATTACCAAAAGTGGAAATGAGCCTATGTTTGCACACAATAGGGTTATTGTAATTGGTGAAGAGGCGGCTAACAGAAATCTTTCCGATATTCTTGATTTTTTTGAAAGAAACTATGATTCAAGAGCTTCGCAACTTCTTTGTATTGCCAAAAATACAACGGGAGAAAAGCTTATAAGAGCCAAGCTTTTAACAGATACTATAAAAAGCAAAATTCTTGAAAATATGCTTGAAGAGAGTGCAAAGCAATCCCTTGTTCCAAAGGTGAGAATTATTGATGCAGTAAACTATATGAAGGACGAAACCTCGGGTATCTGTATTCCTGCAGTAAAGATTGAAAAGAATGGAGAAAATGAAAATTATGAATTGGACGGATGTGCGCTTTTCGGGAAAGATTTTACCTTTTCAATGTATATTGATAGCACTACTGCCGAGGGTATCGCAATTCTCAATGATAAAATTGAAGAGGGTGTAATAAGCGTAGATTTACCAAACGGACAAAAGGCATCATTTTATATCAATAAAGGTAAAAGCAGATATAAAATAACAGAAGAAAATGGGAAACTTCATTATAACTTAAAAGTTGCAATTTCCTGTGACCTTGAAGGCGTTCAGGGTGATGAATATTTCAGTACTGATACAGGCGTTCTTGAAACCTTTCAGATTGCAGTAGCAGAATCGCTTTGTAAAAAAGCTGAAAACACTTTAATAGTTCTTCAGGGGCGTCATGGTGAAGATGTAGTGCGTTATGGAAAAAGGTTAAGGTTAAAGGAAAATGCTTTGTATCAGAATATAAAAAACGATTGGGACAAAGTATTCCCTGAAATAAAGCTTACCATAACTGCAGATGTTACCATAAGAAGAATCGGAGAAGAAACTTTTCATAGCAAAAAACAATAAAAATGCCCCCATCGCTTTTCACTGAAAGCGGTGGGGGCATAAATTTTATCTCTTATTTCTTTTCTTTCTTAGGTTTCATAAGGAACATACCAACTGCCATAATTACTGCGAATACGATAAGGTAGAAGAGAACGGGGCAGGTAAAGCCCTGACCAGCTTCTTTAGCAGCAATGTAGGGAGCGTAGCCGTGTGAATAAAGTGCTGCAAATACCATGAATGCAGAACCGATAACACCAAGAGCGGGAAGAACAAATCTCTTGAGAGCAGGAAGTTCTTTCTCTTTTCTCATAAACTGAATGAACATAGGAATGTAAAGTCCGTAAATTGTGATGATGGGAAGCTCTGAAGAGTCAAAGCTGAATTTACCGAACCAAGGAGTAGTAAGGTTTGCACCGAAGAAATAAACGAGCCATGCAGCAACGATTACAAGACCAACGATACAGGAGTTAGAGGGCATACCTGAACCTTCGTCAACCTGTTTCATAAGGTTAACCTTGGGACCCATATTACGAACAGCAAGAGAATAGAAGCCGCGGATACAACCGATAAGAAGACCGTTAAGAGTACCGAGGCAGGAAACTGCAACGAAGAGGTTAAGGATATTACCGAAAACATTACCGAAAACAGTAATGAATGCGGGAGCAGTACCTTCGTCAATAAGTGTCTGAACGGGAGCACCGCCTGCAACGCCTATGTAATAGAAGAGGTAAATAGCAATAATGATAATACCGCCTAAAACAAGAGCGATGGGAAGATTTTTCTTGGAGTTTTTGATTTCGGAGTTAATTGATGTAGCAAGAATCCAGCCTTCATAAGCGAAAGCAGTAGCAACAACCGCACCGAAGAGGGGAGAGAAATCGCCTGTGCCTGTGCCGAAGTTGGAAGCAAGGATTGAGGTGGATTCGCCTGCAAAATTATGAGTTAAGCCGTAAATAGTACCAACAACTGCCATCAAAAGAAGGGGAATGAGCTTGATGAAGGTTGCACTGATCTGAAGCTTACCTGCAAGCTTGGAAGAAAGTGTGTTAACCGCAAAAACAAAAATAAGAATGAAGCCTGCTAAAAGGAAGGTTTCGGAGCTTGTAACGGGGTCGCCGTTAAGCTGTAAATCGGGGTTAACAGATGTCAAGAAAACGAGGAAGTATCTTGCAGTAAGCCATGCAAGAACAGAAGTCATTGCAGGAGTGTAAATAACTGTTGAGAAGAATCCCATAAAGTAAGCATATTTACCACCGATTGTTGCTTCCGCATAGTCAACAAGACCGTTAACCTTTTCATAGCGTTGAGCCATAACGCAGAAAGCTAAAACGCAGAAAATCATAACGGCACCGCCGATAATCCATGCAAGAATACCCATGGGCATATCGCCGTTAGTCTTTTGAAGAATTGCCTGTGCCTTGAAGAAAACACCGGAACCAACAACAGTACCTACAACCATGCAGATAGCCATTAAAAGTCCGTATTGTTTTTTAAGACCTTTTTCCATAAAAAACACCCTTTCGGATTAAATTTTGCTTCATTATACTACCACACTAAAGTTTTGTAAATAGAAATATGTAAAAAAATACATATTTTATCAGAAATTATTCACTAAAAAACCGTTTATCAAGGATTTCTGCTGCAGTTACCACAAAATTAACGCAAGGGCGGGTTTTGTAGTATTCTGCAGTACGGGGGGCAGACACATATGTGCCTTTGCCGATATTCCCTAAAAGTTCGTTACAATTATATGTTTGGTATACACTTTTAAATTCATTAGCAAGCTCTTGAATAAGCTTGTAATGGTTGTCTTTGGCTTCTTTGTCACTTGTATCTGCATATCCTTTAAGAAGTCCTGCCACCATAAACATACCCGTAACTGCGCCGCAGGTTTCACGGAGTCTGCCCATACCGCCACCGAAAGAGGAGGAGAGCTTGAGTGCAGTTTCGAAATCTATACCGCAATCCTCTGCAAATGCACCGAAAACCGCCTGAGAGCAGTTGCAACCGTTAACGAATAATTCTGCCGCTTTTTCTGAATGATTTTTCATATTTTCACATCCCTCAAAAATTTATTAAATTATATCATATAAAGTTAACTATGTAAAACAAAAAAGTTTACAATATTTTACCAAATATGATTTACTTAGCAGAACATTTGTGGTATGATTGACTTAATAATGCGGTAAAAGGATTTTATTATACGCACCTTGCGGTGCTATAACCCTCCACCACACCAAAGCAAGCTTCGGTGCGGTCCGCCCTCCCTTCGCCAGGGAGGTATAAATAAGGAAAGGATTATAATTATGCTTCTTGACAAAACTTTATACATACCCGACTTGGGTGAGGTAGGAGTGGACAGTGGCTTCCATCTTCTTCCTGCTACTGAGGACGGAAAATTTGTAGCTGGTAAAAACGGTGTTGAATTTGTTGTTGCAACAGGTGACCAGAAGGTTGAATTTGTTTCCTTCGGAACACATTCACTTGCCTGTGTTAAATCTGCAATTGCTTATCCCGTTTATTACCCTGTTTACCCTGTAAAAACAGAATACCCCTTGAATGCAGTTCTTATGGACTTGGACGGAACAACAGTTCGCAGTGAGGAATTCTGGATCTGGATTATTGAAATGACAACTGCAAGTATGCTCGGTAACCCGAAATTCCAGCTTGAAGAGGCTGATATTCCCTTTGTATCAGGTCATAGCGTTTCAGAGCATCTTCAGTATTGTATTGATAAATATTGCCCCGGTGAATCTCTTGAAAAAGCAAGAAACTTCTATTTCGAGCATACTCACAGAGAAATGGAAGAGATTATGGCAGGTCGCGGTAAGGACGGTGCTTTCACTCCCACAGAGGGTGTTAAGGACTTCCTTTTAGAGCTCAAAGATATGGGAATCAAAATCGGTCTTGTTACATCAGGTCTTTACGAAAAAGCATGGCCCGAAATTCTTTCTGCATTCAAAACTCTCGGAATGGGTGACCCCAAGGATTTCTATGATGCAATTATTTCTGCAGGTTTCCCACTCAGAAAGGGTAGCGTAGGTACTTTGGGCGAGCTTTCTCCCAAGCCTCATCCTTGGCTTTATAGCGAAACCTCAATTGTTGGTCTTGGTGAAGCCTTTGCTGACAGAAACCGCGTTGTCGGTATTGAAGACAGCGGTGCAGGTGCTTGCTCAGTTCGTCTTGCAGGATATACCACAATCGGTATTGCAGGTGGTAATATTGAATCAAGCGGTACAAAAGCTGTTTGCTCACATTTCTGCGATAACTTCGCTGAAATTATGAAGATTATTAAAGGTTAAGGTGATAAATATGGAAAACAAAGACAGAATTCAATGCCATTTTATATCAAACACCCACTGGGACAGAGAATGGCGTTTCTCTGCAAGAAGAACACAGTATATGCTTGGCTATATGCTTGATATGCTTCTTGACATTCTTGATAAAAACCCTGATTACAAGCATTTCCACTTAGACTCTCAGACAATGCCCGTTCAGGATTATCTTGAGGTGTACCCCGAAAAGAAAGAAAAGCTTATAAAATACATTCAGGAGGGCAAAATTGCAGTAGGCCCTTGGTTCTGCCTTCCCGATGAATTTACTGTTGGTAGCGAAGCACTTATCAGAAACCTTCTTTTAGGTCACAAAATCGGTCGTGAAATGGGCGGTATCAGTAAAACAGGTTACTCTCCTTTCGGTTGGGGACAGATTTCTCAGCTTCCTCAGATTTATTCAGGCTTCGGCATTAACTTCGCATCCTTCTACCGCGGAATTAACGAATATAAAGCACCCAATTCCGAATTCTTCTGGGAAAGTCCCGACGGAACTCGCATTTTTGCTTCCCGTCTTGCAAAAAGACCTCGTTACAATATCTGGTACGTTGTTCAGCGTCCTGTTTATTTCAATCAGACTGATGAAAATAATAGAGATATGCTTTGGAATGACAACAACGGTGTATTCAAATTTATTGACCGCGATTGGAAGCTTGACTATCAATACACTCATCCCTTCTATGAGTATCACAAAGAAAATGTTCAGGAAAGAGCAGAGCAGGCAATGAAGGAGCAGGACGGCGACTGGACAACCAACCACCGTTTCTGGTCCATCGGTCATGACTCTTCCTGTCCTGATGAAAGAGAGGTTCAGCTTGTTAATGACCTTAACGATGCTCTTCCCGATGCAGATGTTTTCCACAGTACTCTTAAAGAGATGGAACAGGGCATCATTGACAACTTCAAAGCAGATTCTCCCGTTCTTAAGGGCGAAATGCGCGACCCCTATACAAAGGGTAGCGTAAGTGAGCTTTGTGGTTGGATTCTTTCTGCAAGAACATATATCAAGCAGGAAAACTTTGACACCGAAAGAAGAATCATCAACTACGCTGAGCCTATGGCAGTCTTTGCAGCTCTTTCAGGCGCACCTTATCCTCAGAATTTTATTGACCTTTCCTATAACTATCTTCTTCAGAACCACGGCCACGACAGTATCGGTGCTTGCGGACGTGATGTTGTTTATGAAGATGTTATGTCCCGTTACAGACAGGCAAGAGAGCTTTCGATGTGTGTATTTGAACGCGCATTTATGGATATTGCAGGTGATATTAATCTTCGCACATTCTCAAAAGACGATGCAGCAGTTGTAGTATTCAACCCTGCACCCTTCAAGAGAAGCGAAACTGTTAACCTTCGCCTTGAAATTCCTGCAGAGTGGAAAGCTGACAGCTTCAAGATTGAAGACGAAGAAGGCAACCTTGTTAAATATCAGGTTATCTCCACAAATAAAGAAAATGCACAGATTATTCAGAACCCCAACGATACTGCAAACGTTCTTCACACTCAGCAGTATTATGTTGCAGCAGAGGTTTGTGATATTCCTGCAATGGGCTACAAAACCTTTAAGGTTAGTCCTCTTTACAATGTTC
Source organism: Acutalibacteraceae bacterium (assembly GCA_045594685.1). Lineage (GTDB taxonomy): Bacteria > Bacillota > Clostridia > Oscillospirales > Acutalibacteraceae > DTU089. The sequence continues at coordinate 118,039 of JAZNYZ010000024.1, forward strand.
GTGCAACAACTCCCGTAACACTTGTTAAAACAACAAATGTTATGGAAAATGAATACCTTAAGGTTAGTATCAACCACAATGGTACTTTCTCTGTTCTTGATAAAGAGAGCGGTAAAGTGTTTGATAACCTTGGCTATTTCAAAGATAGCGGTGAAATCGGTAACCCCTGGCAGCATGTTGCTCCTGAAATTGATGAAACCTTCACAACTCTTGGTGAAAAAGCGACCGTTACTCTCGTTCACCATGGTGAATTTGAAACAACATATAAAATCGCAATGCGTTGGGAGCTTCCTGAGAAACGCGCATTCGATGAAAAATCAAGAAGCGAACACAAGCTTCCCGTTGACATCGAAAGCCTTGTAACTCTTCGTAAGGGCGCAAGATTTGTTGAGATTGAAACAACAATCAACAACCGTTGTGAAGACCATTATCTTCAGGTTGCATTCCCCACAAATATCAAGGCTGAATATGCAGATGCTCAGGGTCAGTTTGACGTTGTAAGAAGACCTATCAAAGAACCTGACTATTCACTTTATGACGAACCGCCTATGACAGAGCATCCTATGAACTCCTTTGTAAGCATCTCTGATGGTGAAAACGGTGTTGCTCTTCTTAATACAGGTCTTAAGGCTTATGAAGCAGCAGACGACGAAACTAATACACTTCTCCTTTCACTTATCCGTGCATATCCCTTGAGAATCTGCGTAACAAAAGATATGCAGAACTACAGCGATTGGGATAAGGGTTCACAGTGCATCGGCAAAAACACCTTCCGTTATGCCTTTATGCCTCATAAGGGTAACTGGGAAGAGGGCAATGTATGGCAGGAGAGCGAACGCTTTAACCTTTACCTCACAGTTGGTCAGATTGCTCCCACAGACCATGGTAAGAATCCTCTTACACACTCATTCCTTGAGCTTAAGGACGAAAACCTTAATGTCAGTGCAGTTAAGAAGAGTGAGGATGGAACAGGCTATGTTGTTCGTCTCTTCAATCCCTCCGATAAAGCAATTAAAAATGCTATTCGTCTTAATGGTGGTATCGCTCCAATTGAAAAAGCACAGTCACCTGTTGAAAGACAGAAGGCTGAATTTGAGCTTCCTGCATATTCAGGCAAAAAGTGGAACGAGGTTAAGCTTGTGACACTTGAAGAGCTTGATGATAAAACGCTCGCAATGGGTGAGGATGGCTTCGTAGAGTTTGAAATCACAGGCAAAAAGATTCTTACAATTAAGTTTAACTAATCAAAACTCACCAATAATTATTACAAATTGATGCTGGAAGGGTAAACCTATGAAATTATCACTTGTTGTTCCTTGCTATAACGAAGAAGCGAATGTGAAGCGCTTTTTCAATGAAGTGAATAATATTTTCAAGAATAAAGTTGAGGATTATGAATTTGTTTTCGTCAACGACGGAAGCAGGGATGAAACATCCCCTGAACTCAAAAGGCTTTACAAAGAAAACACAAATTCAAATATTCAGGTTTTATCCTTCAGCAGAAATTTCGGTAAAGAAGCGGCAATTTATGCAGGTCTTTCCAATGCAAAAGGGGATATGGTCTGCATAATTGATGCTGACTTACAGCAGCGCCCCGAGGTAGTTTTAGAAATGCTTGAGGAAATTGAAAAAGACGATAGTCTTGACTGTGTTGCGGCATATCAGGAAAACCGAAAGGAAAGCAAAACCCTTTCAGGTATGAAATCAGCTTTCTATAAAGTGATAAATAAAATCACAGATGTTGACTTTGTCAATGGCGCATCTGATTTTCGTCTTTTAAAGAGAACAATGGTGGATGCAATTTTAGAAATGACTGAATACCATCGTTTTTCTAAGGGTATTTTCAGTTGGGTAGGCTTTAATACAAAGTATATTCCGTACACTGTTGAAGAGCGTCAGTTCGGTGAAACTAAATGGTCCTACGGAAAGCTTTTCAAATATGCCTTTGACGGTATTATTTCTTTCTCAACTTTCCCGCTTAAATTAGCAACGGGTGTTGGTCTTGTGACCGCTTTTGCATCAATAATTTATCTTATTGTTGTTGTTCTTCAGAAATTGATTTTCGGTATAGATGTGCCCGGTTATGCAACAATAGTTGTGCTTGTTCTTTTCCTTGGTGGTATGCAGCTTTTCTGCCTCGGAATTTTGGGAGAATATCTTTCCAAAATTTATGTTCAGGTTAAGAACAGACCCATTTATATTTTAAAGGAGCATCTTGGCAAGGATGACTAAAATCAAAGAACTTATTGTTAAGTACAAGGAACTGCTTTTATATCTGATATTCGGTGTTCTTACTACTCTTGTAAATCTCTTGACTTTCTGGATTTTTACCAAAATCCTCGGAGATGAGCTATATCTTATAAATAATGCAATAGCCTGGGTAGTTGGAGTTATATTCGCTTTTGTAACAAATAAGCTTTTTGTGTTTGAATCAAAAAGCTGGAAGGGTAAAACCGCAGGAAAAGAGTTTATAGAATTCGTTGGCGCAAGGCTTTTCAGCTTCGGTGTTGAAGAGGGCGGAATGTGGTTTTTTGTTGACCTTCTCGCTTTCGGTGAAAAGTCCTTAACCCTTTTTGGCTTCACAATCACAGGGCAGATAATCGCAAAGCTTGCCCTGGCTGTAATAGTTGTAATACTCAATTACTTCTTTAGTAAATTTATTATATTTAAGAAATCAAAAAATCAAGGTGACAGATAACCCTGTCACCTTGACAAATTGATATGATTTGGTATAATACCAAAAGTAAATTTAATATTTGCCCGCATAGTTCAATGGATAGAATAAATCCCTCCTAAGAATTCGTCAGAGCATCCGCCTTTTCGCTAAATGCAAATGACAGGATGTTATTCTCGTACTAAATAATACTAAATTTTCTATAAATGCCTCCTTAGTTCAATGGATAGAATAAATCCCTCCTAAGGATTAGATGTGAGTTCGATTCTCGCAGGGGGTGCCAAATAAGAGCCTGAAAACCTTTATTTTACAAGGGTTTTCGGCTCTTTTGTTTTTTGATATGTTTTGAAGAGTAGTAAAAAACTCATTAGCAAGAACGGTTTTGCTAATGAGTTTTTGTGAAAATGACATCCACCTTCAAGGCGGACGGTTTGCTAATGAAAATTAGCACGAAAAATGGCGTTTTGCTAATTTCCTGCTAATGGGATTTTTCACAAAATCTTGCTAATTGAAAAGGCGGTTGTTGTATCCGTATGTTTGACGGCAAAAGACAACTTGTAGCTACTTGATTTTGAGATTTTATGTATGATATAATCTAATAGCAAATAAAATAGAATTGTTTTTGAAATAGCAAAGTGAAAGTGGTGATTAAATGGATATCAATATTTTAGAAAACCCTCAATATTACAGAGATAAATTTACTGAAAAATTCTTAATGAGCTGGGACGAATTTCAAGTTGTGCTTAGAGAGTTTATCATTAATATGGAGAAAAACAACAAAACTATTTTTGATATCAATATGTTTAATGATTCACATATGTGGGATAAAATGCACCCCGATTATCCGAAGGTATCTTTCAATGAGGCTTTGGAGTGTCTCAAAAAAATTAAAGGTGATGTTGTTTTTATGAGTGAAGATGAAAAAGCACACCATAATAGTTTTTTGAGATATAACGGAATAGAGTATAAAAACTTTGTTGCAAAAGCTGATGCAAACGAACTTGCTGAATTGATTGAAAATGAGTGGTTCGAATCATACCGTTTGGCGGAGCAAAACATGTATAATCCGGAAGAAATTTTACCTGCTGATTTATATGTGTTTGATTCAACAATGAGTTGGTTTATTGTATTTACTCACGAAACCACAGATTGGGAATCTGAAATCGAAGAACCTATGAAAGCAGCTGCTAGCAGGTATTGTATTGTTAGTAATATATAGATGTTATAAAACCAGTTTGTACGGGACAGTATGTTACTACGATAACATACTGTCGTTTTCCTTTTTTTCAGCCCTTTGCTAATCGTTTGCTAAAATGAACAGTTTAAATCATATGATATTCTATGATTATTATTGAGAAAAGAATAACATAGCAATAAATGAAGAAGCAAGAAACGATGGGCGTTGCAGGGATTTTATGCGATTAAAACACTATGCGCCTCCCAAACTCCTAAGGATTAGATATAGGTTCGATTCCTATTGCGGGTGCCAGAATGGGACTGTTAAAAACTTTCGTTTACAGTCCTTTTTTATTTGCGTTTTTTCGGGAATACTATATTCACTGAAGAGGTGAATAAAATGGAGAAATCAAAGAAAAGTCAAGAGAAAAATAGAGTTGAAATGAATTCTGAGCAAAGGGCAAACTTCAGTCCGCCCCTTGAAATACCTGCAACGCCCTTTCGCTCATGTCCCGAAACCTGCGAGGAAATGATAAATACCTATGGAACCTATGAAATACAGGCTACTGCTAATACTGAAAATGATTTTCCTGCAATAGCTCAAGGAACGCCAAAATATATGAAAGAAAGGCCACTTGAATTTTTCAGAGGTGCAGACGACCCGAATCCTGCCGCCGACACCTCTGATGAGCATTGTTTATGAGATTTTATTTAATCTCCTTGTTTTTATTAACAAGGGGATTATTTTAACGGCAATTTAACAACCGCTTTGAACATATCTCCGTCAATTTCAATATTGAAAATACCGTTCTGAAGCTCTGCAAAGCTTCTTGCTATTGAAAGACCAAGACCGCTGCCATCAGTTGTTCGGGAGTTATCACCACGAACAAATCTTTCTGTAAGTTCGTCAGGGTCAATGTTAAGTTTTTCTCGGCTTATGTTTTTCATTTCGAAAACACCGTATCCGTTTTCTTTATAAACATCAACATAAACTCTTGTTCCCGTAAGGGAATATTTTTTTGCATTGGAGAAAAGGTTGTCAATAATTCTGAATGTGTGCTGACTGTCGGCACTAACAATTATTTCCTTATCTCGTTCTGTAAGAATAACATCAAGACCTGCATTTTCAAGCACATCACTGTTTTCACCAACTGCCTGAAGAGCCATTTCATTGAGATTAACCTGAGCCACATTCATTTTTATGTTGCCCGAATTTGCTTTGCTTGCCTCCGTCAAATCCTCAATAAGTCTTTTCAGCTTCTTTGATTTTTCATCAAGAATTTCAATGTATTTTCGCTCTTCCTCACCCTCAATATTTCCCATTTTAAGAAGAGAAACATAGTTGATAATAGAGGTCAGGGGAGTCTTCAAATCGTGAGAAACATTTGTTATAAGCTCGGTTTTAAGGTGCTCACCCTTAATTGCCTCATTTATAGCGTTTTCAATACCGTCACGGCAGGCGCTCAAATCATCAGCAAAAGGTCTTAACGGCTTAATATAGTTTTTAGTATTGATAACTGTTTTATAGTTACCTTTTCGTATTTCTTCCGCAATCTTTGCAAGTCTTACAACATCGCTTACATAAAGTAAAGCATAAACAAGAGCTAAAGCGTTGAAAATTACAAGACCTATAACTGATATGGGGAACAAAGAGCCAAATGCAAATAAATAAAAGAAAATGTTTATTACTACATACCCTACAAAGAAAAGAATTGTTTGTGTTTTAATTCTTCTTTTAATTTGCTCGGGGCTTAATTCTTTTTCTGTGGCTTTGATTTTTGCTTTTTGTTTTACTTTTTTTATGCCATCTTTAATTTTTAGGGTAAGGAAAACTGTTATAAACCTGGTTCCGAAGGTTCCTGCCTTAACATTTCTTACAATATAAAGCACAAAGCTTAAAAGGAAGAGGGAAATAAGAGCAAATCCGAGACCGATTGCAGTGCGGATAAAAGCAGGGGTTAAGAGCCATTCCAATCCCTGATATTGTTGCCTGATTTCTTCAGGGTAAAAGTCTATAAAAGCTAAAACACCAACACCAAAGCCTGTAGCGCCAACAAGAGCAACTGTAAAGGCAAGATAAAGCAGGAATGGGATTTTATCGGTAACTGCCAATTTAACGCTATTATCTTTTCTTCTGCCACTTATAATGCAACAACCCACGAAGCACACGAGAGAAAGTACTGCAAATATTATAGTGAGATATAGATAAGTGTCGCAATCAGTATCAGACAGAGAGTTGTAGGTTTGTATAATATGGTAATAGGCATCACCCTCTGAAGGTACAAGTGTTTCACCACCTATTTTCAGATATAAGGAATAACCCTTGAAGTATTCAAGAAGATAGCTTTCTGTGAGTGATGTATCTGCAAGAAATCCTGTTTCTGATAAGAAATTTAAAAGATTTGTTGAACGATTTATGGGATTGGGTTGAGAAAAAAGATTTTTTCCGTCAAATTCAATATGGAAGATATCATTATAATCAAGATTTTTTATAAAGTCTTTCCTATCAGCTTTTTCAACATTTGAAATGCTTTTACCGCTTTTATTGTTTTTTAGAATAAATTTAACATTTTTTAATTCGTTCAGTCTGGCAGTGTTTTCTACAAAATCTTCATAATAGCTGTCGTGAAGATATTCTTCAGCCTCAAACTGAATATCGTCTCTTATCTGTTCCTCGTTTATTGCATTATCAACAATGTTGAAAATAGCAGTTCTCAATTGTTGATATTTATAATTCCAATCAGAAAAGGATTTATATTCATCCTTTAAGGCGAAAAGCTCTTCATCATTAGTAGGGAGGATAATGTCGTTATTGTATTCATCATTATAAACAACATAAGTAACCTGTTCTGAATATTCACCTTCATAGTAATAATCGTTGTAATAATCATAGAATACGGTTGCATCAACATAGTCCTCTATTTCATCAAAATAAACATAACCGTTTTCTTCTATTTCGTAAATACCGTTTTTGGTTTCAATAATATCAGGGCGAAGCTTTTTTAATTCCTGAATTACATTAAATAGCTTTACTGCTCTTTCTTCTTTTTGGTTATATTCTTCGATTATTTTCTTTGCTTTATCTGTTTTCAGATATTCCTTTTCGCTTAAATCCTCTTCATAAATTTCCGTTGCTTCTTTTAGTGAGGAAATACTTCTTACTGTGTCCCTGATTTCATTTGCAAAAGCCGGAGTGCTTTTGATATCGTTTGTTGTATCAGCATAAAACACAGCTTTTCTTAAATAAGATAGCACATTAACACCTGTAAAAAACGCAAATATAATTGTCAGAAGCACCGCCACCAATTTTATGAGAGGATGATATTTAGAGTTTTTCAATTTTGTATCCAATGCCCCACACCACCTTTAAATATTTTGGCTCCTTCGGGTTAATCTCGATTTTTTCGCGTATGCGTCTGATGTGAACAGTAACGGTTTTATCGCCCACCATACAGGGCTCGCCCCATACTGCCTCGTAAATCTGGGTTGTGGAAAGAATGCATCCTAAATTTTTCATAAGATGCTCCACAATGCCGTATTCCGTTGCAGTAAGTTTAACAGGTTCTCCATCAACGGTTACCTCGTGGGCAACTGTATCAACCGAAAGACCGCCGTTTACAATAACGCCTTGCTTTTTTTCAAGACTGCCGAGAGAGCAGTATCGCCTTATCTGGCTTTTTACTCTTGCAGTAAGCTCAAGGGGGTTAAAGGGTTTTGTAACGTAATCATCTGCACCAAAGCCGAGACCTGTGATTTTATCGGTGTCTTCGCTTTTAGCAGAAAGGAGAATTATCGGGATGTTCTTTGATTTTCTGATTTCCAGAGTTGTCTGCAGACCGTCAAGCTCAGGCATCATAATATCAAGAACGATACAATGTATTTCATTTTCCTCAATGATTTTGAGAGCCTCTCTGCCGTTGGTGGCAAGAAAAGGCTTGTAGCCCTCCATATTAAGATAAATTTCAATGGAGTTAAGAATAGCTATATCATCATCGCAAATAAGAACGTTGTACATTATTTTACCCCCTGTTTTTCTTATCGCACCTTTATTCTAAGGTGTGTATATTACAAAATAATAAATAAAAATATTACAAAATTCTTAAGAAATAAAAGAAAAAATCTTTTTTCGCCTTTTTTCTTTAAATTAACTTTAATTATAACAGAAAACAATATAAAAGTACAACGGAATACGACTCTTTTTTCTGATGCTTGTCCGTAAAATAAAGGTAACTATTTTTAGGGAGAATTTTTATGAGCGTAAAAGTTGCAGAGCGTGTGGGGAAACGTAGATGGGAGAAAACCAAAAATACGGAATTCAAGGGTTTTATTGTAAAGCATAGTGTAACATTTGTTTTAGGTATTCTATTCAGCCTTGCAGGATTTAACAATGAGTTTTCACCCTTTGGTGTTGCTTTTTGTGGTAGTGTTCCGAAGGATTTAACTATAACTGCCGCTTTAGGTGCAACGGTGGGGTGGTTTTTCAGCCTTGATTCCGTTTCAGCCTTGCGCTATACCTCAGCAGTTCTGGCGTTATGCGTTATAATGAGCGCCTTAAAACCCTTCAGGCAAATCCGTGATAATGCTGTAACGCCATTGATAACAGTTTTTATTTGCCTTTTTGTAACGGGTCTTGCAATCGTTTTTGCAGAGGATGTAACTATTCTTTCTCTGCTTCTTTCCTTTGCAGAGGGGGTAATCGGTGCAGCAACAGCACATCTTCTTTTTAAATGTCAGAGTGTTATTTCATTAAAAGGCGGTCTTACAATGCTTACCTCAAAGGAAGCAACTGCAGTAATAATAAGCGTTATGCTTTTACTTCTTTCCATAAGAAAAGTGGATTTGCTCGGTGTTCATCCCGCTAACATCATCACAACATTTTTAATCCTCGTTTGTGCGTTCTATTGTAAAGAAGCAGGGGGAGCAATTGTAGGTATTTGTGGCGGATTAACAACTGCATTAGGTAGCTCAGATATTTTACTTTTAAGCTTTTATTCCTTTGGGGGACTTTTAGCAGGTGTTTTTTCCAGCTACGGAAGAATTGCATCCTTTTTATCATTTGCCTTTTCGGGTGTTGCGATAGCAGTTGTTTCCTTTGAAAACACAGCATTACCCACGATGTTAATTGAAACTGCGGTTGCAGGCGCTCTGTTTTTTGTTATAACCAACCTTTTTGATGAAAGCATAAGAACTATTTTAAAACCCAATGTTACCTCACCCATAATTGATACTGTCAAAAACGATATATTCAATAAATTGAAATATGCCTCGAAAACCTCTGCTGAAATATGCGCTTCTCTTACAAGTGTAAGTGATGCTTTAAGTAAATCCGAAAAATCTGATATCGGAATTGTTAGCAAAAAAACAAAAGAGCGTGTTTGTGGCTCTTGCGGTCTTTATGATGTTTGCTGGAAAGAAAAAGGGGAGGAAACCCAGGATATATTCAACACTCTTTTAACCATGAAAAAAGAGGGGGTACACCTTGAATACAGAACAGTACCTCAGCAATTTGCTGCCAAATGTATAAGAACAGAAAATGTGAGCAGTTGTTTTAACAAATTGTATGGTGAATATAAAACCCGAGAGCGTTTTCAAAAGCGATTTAATGAAATGCATAGATTAGCATCGGAACAGTTTGTTAATGTTTCGTCGCTTCTTGATTCTCTGTGCAGTAAAATTGATGAAGAAATCCGCTTTGACGTGGACTGCGCCAACCGAGTAAAAGCCGCAGCAGTTACTTGTGGTTTTGAAAATGTTGATTGCTGTGCTTTTATTAATTCAATGGAAAAGGAGACTATTGAATTAAAGATTAAGCCTATAAAAACAAAATTGGATTTGAGTTCTTTGAGCACTCAAATCGGTATAATTTCCGACAGAAAATTTGAATTGCCTTTAATTGAACGGAGTGAGGATTACACAAAAATTATTTATAAAGAAAAATCAGAATATAAAATTATCAGTTCGGGAGTTCAGCTTTGTGCAAAAGGGGAAAGATTTTCGGGTGATACCTTTTCAACTTTTGAAGATAGTGACGGGATATTCTATGCGGTAATTTGCGATGGAATGGGAACAGGAACAAAAGCTGCTCTTTCATCGGGCCTTGCAGTAACTCTTTTGGAAAAACTCATAAAAGCAGGCTTCGGAATTAAAGCGTCAATAAATACTGTTAATACCTCTCTGATTTCGAGGTCGGGAGAAGAATGCTCCGTAACCCTTGATTTAACTGCTGTTGACACTTTTACAGGTCACGTGGAGTTCTATAAATGCGGTGCCTCAAATACAGTTGTAAGGAAGAACGGTAGAATTCTTGATGTTGGCTTCTCATCCTTGCCTTTAGGTATTTTAAACGATATAGAAATCAGTTGCGGAACAGGAACCCTATCTTTCGGTGATGTTCTTGTGATGTCGTCGGATGGTGTAAGGGAAGAAGATATGCCGTTATTACAAAAGGAACTTAAATCCTTTTCAAGTGGGAATGTTAGAGGATTCACAACAGATCTTAGCGAAAATATCCGTCGTCTTCAACCGGAAAAGCAGGATGATTTAACAGTCCTCACATTAGCAATAACAAAAAATGAATAGGAGAACTTATGTATAAATTTACAGGCTTTACCCAGAGTGCGAATAATGCACTTAATTATTCTATTGAAGCGGCAGAAAACTTAGGGCATACCTATATCGGCAGTGAGCATATTCTGTTAGGGCTTTTGTCAGATTCGAGAATGGTATCCTCTTCAATTTTAAGCAGTAAAAAGGTTACATTAAAGAAGGCAGAAGAGCAAGTAAGAAGTATTGTTGGAGTAGGTTTACCAACAACTTTGACTCCCGATGATATAACTCCTCGTTGCAGAAAAATTATTGAAAATGCGCTTGTGTTGGGGAAAAACTCGCCTTTAGGGGAGTCCGGAACTCAACAGCTTTTATTATCATTGTTAAGGGAGTCTCAATGCGCAGGATGCAAAATTTTGAATTCTCTCGGCGTGTCACCCTATGACATAAGTGCAGATGTTTTAAATTCCAACGATGTTACCGATAACAAAACCAATAAAGCTTCGGAACAAAAAAAAACTATGATTAACAAGTACGGTAAGGATTTAACCGAGCTTGCAGAAAACGGTGGTATCGACCCCGTAATAGGCAGAAATAAGGAAATAAGCAGGGTTATAGAAATACTTTGCCGTAGAACCAAAAATAATCCTTGCTTAATTGGTGAGCCCGGGGTGGGAAAAACTGCCGTTGTAGAGGGACTTGCTTTGCAGATTTCAAACGGAAGTGTTCCCGAACTTTTAAAAAATAAAAGGATTATCAGCGTTGATTTAACCTGTATGGTAGCAGGAACAAAATACAGAGGCGATTTTGAAGAGCGTATAAAAAGTATAATTGACGAAGTCTGTGCTGATGGAAATATAATTCTGTTTATCGACGAGCTTCATAATATTGTGGGGGCAGGCTCTGCTGAGGGAGCGGTTGATGCGGCAAACATTTTAAAGCCGTCTCTTGCAAGAGGAGAATTGCAGGTTGTTGGTGCAACAACAATTGATGAATACAGAAAATATATAGAAAAGGATGCGGCTCTGGAAAGGCGTTTTCAAACTGTGAGTGTTGATGAACCGGGTAGAGAAACAACTATTTTAATGCTTCAGGGATTAAGAGAACGCTATGAAAAGCACCATGGAGTAAAAATCAGCGATGAAGCCATAAATGCGTCGGTTGATTTAAGTGAACGCTATATTACAGATAGGTTTTTACCCGATAAAGCAATTGATTTGATTGATGAAGCCTCCTCAAAAATTCGTTTGAAAAGCTATACTCCGCCTGCACATATAAGAGAGCTTGAAAACAGACTTAAAGAAATTTGTTCTCAAAAGCATCAGGCGATTGAAAAGCAGAACTTTGAAAAAGCGGCAACTCTTCGTGATAAAGAAAAGGAGGTAACAAGCCTTTTAAGAGTAAAAACACAACAATGGAAGGATCTTGCCGAAACAGAAATAAAAACAATTACGGGAGAGCATATTGCCGATGTTGTTTCTGTGTGGAGCGGTGTTCCCGTTTCGCAATTAACCGAGGAAGAAAGTCAGAAGCTTTTAAAGCTGGAAGATTTTCTTCATAAAAGAATAGTAGGTCAGGAGGAGGCGGTTGAAGCGGTTTCAAAAGCCGTAAGGAGAGGTCGTTCTGCATTAAAAAATCCTAAAAGACCAATTGGTTCATTTTTGTTTTTAGGTCCAACCGGAGTTGGTAAAACCGAGCTTACAAAAGCCCTTGCGGAAAGCCTTTTTGGGTCAGAACAGCAGATTATCAGAATTGATATGTCTGAGTATATGGAAAAGCATTCGGTTTCTCGCCTTGTTGGTTCTCCGCCCGGTTATGTAGGCTTTGAAGAGGGTGGGCAACTTACAGAGAAAATAAGGAGAAATCCTTATTCAATAGTTCTTTTTGATGAAATTGAAAAGGCAGATAACGATGTCTATAATATTCTTTTGCAAATAATGGAAGATGGTATTTTAACAGATTCCAACGGTAAAAAAGCAGACTTCAAAAACTGTGTTGTTATAATGACATCCAATATTGGTGCAGAATTAATTTCAAACAATAAAAGCACAATGGGTTTTGCAGGGGAGAGTGCTGAAAAAGGGCGCAAAGAGAGAATAAAAAATCTTGTGAACGAGGAGATAATAAAACATTTTAAGCCTGAGTTTATAAACAGGATTGATGAGATTATTATTTTTAATGCTCTTAATGAAAACGAAATTAAAGAAATAGCAAGGCGTATGCTCAGAGAACTTCAGAAAAGGTGTAATAGTGCAGGTGTTAAAATCACTTTTGATGAAAGTGTTGCGGAAGCTGTTTCAAAAAAAGGCTTTGACACAGTTTATGGCGCAAGACCTTTAAGAAGAGCAGTTACATCAATGGTTGAGGATGCTCTTGCAGAAAAATTTCTTGTAGGAGAATTTAAAGATAATGCTTCTGTGGTTTGCAAATGGGACGGAGAAAAGATTACTTTGTCATAAAACAAGAGAAAACAATGGGTTTAGCCGTTGTTTTCTTTTTCCTTTTATTGACTTTTCTCCTCCTTAATAATATAATGTATAATTGAGAAATAATTAACTAAAAGGAGAGGTGTTTGTGAAAAGATTTATATCAGTTGTGCTTGCTTTTGTTATGTGCATAAGCTTGTGCGTATCTTTGACAACAACCGCCTCTGCAGGCCTTGTTTCCGGTACTGAAACCGGTCAGATGCAAGATACCTCTTTTGATGGCAGCGGAACAATATATTGGGAGTTTTCATATAACACATTGAAAGGGACTGCTTCTTTGAGATTAAGCGGTGACGGTTATATGCCCAATGGAACAGACCAAAGCTGGCAGATGATTCAACAACAAAAGCAATGCTATATTACCGAGCTTGTTATTGAAGAGGGCATAAAAAGTATTATGGAAGGTGCTTTTTATGGTGAAGAAAAATTAAAATATGTAACTCTTCCCTCAACTCTTGAGTTTATTGGTGATTCTGCTTTTGCTGATACTGCTGTTGAATTTGTAACGCTTCCAAAAAAGCTTCGTGATTTTAACGGTTCAATATTCAACACTCAGAGCTTTACACAATATAGCGTAAGTCCCGAAAATCCTTATTATAAAGCTATTGACGGTGTTGTATATTCCAAGGATTTAACGAAGCTTGTTGCATACCCGATAGGTAGATTTTCGGATGGTGGTGCAAATAATTTTAGAATCCCCGAATCTGTTACGGAAATCAGCAGCTATGCTTTTTTGAATTGCCAACATAGTTCTTTTAAAATCCCCGGAACAGTGAAAGATATTCAATATCAGGCATTTGCAGGTAATGTGAATCTTTCTTCGCTTGAAATTGAAAATGGTGTTGAAAATATTTACGATAATGCATTTTTAGCTTGTAATAGTCTTTCGTCAATTCATTTGCCAACATCAGTTAACTATATAGGCTATTGTTCATTAGGCTTCGGCTATGCTTTCGATTTTGAAGGGCTTTCCTTTATGCTGGACCAAAAAGGAATAGAACACGAAAAGGTAACAGAAGAAAATGCAGTTTATTATGCTTCCTTAACAGGCTTTTCTCTTGATTGTTTTATAATTTGTGTTGTTAACGAAAATACTAAAATCTATGCGCCTGCAAATTCTGCAGGTGATAAATATTGCAAAATGTTTGGTGTTGAATACCGTTCTTCTCAGGCAATAACTCCCAAACTTCTTTCTGCAAAACAGACTCAAACAGGTGTTGAAATAAAATGGACATATTCTTCCGATGCTGATGGGTATTATATATATCGCAAAAATAAATCAGGAAATTATGAGAAGATTGCAACCATAAGAGATAAAAACCAAACTGATTATACCGATAAAAAAGCATATTCTTCATATAAAAATACATATACGGTAAAAGCCTATAACACCAACGGAGTAAGCAGATATTTCACAAAAGGTGTTTCAGCGTATTATATTCCAACACCAAAGCTTTCCTCTGTAAAAAACACAGTCAGCGGAATCAAGGTTTCATGGAAAAAGGTTTCAACCGCCACAAACTATAATATCTATAGAAAGCAAGAGGGCGAAAACTATTGGGAGCATATCGGGAATGTTAAAAAATCACGACTCTATTTTATAGATAAAGATGTTGTGAATTTGGAAGACTATCAATACACAGTCCGCGCTTATGATAAAAACAGCGTCAGTGAATATGACACAGTTGGTGTGGGCACAAAACGTGTTAATGCACCCAAGATTTCTTCTTTTAAGAACGTAACAACGGGTGTGTATTTGAAATGGAGTAGGGTTTCCGGTGCAACATCTTACCGTATTTACAGAAAAATCGGAAACGGTGATTGGAAACTTATAAAAAAGTTCAATAACGAAACATTCAAATATACCGACACAGATGTTAAAAGCGGTGTTAAGTATAGCTATGCAGTTAAAGCTATAAGTTCGGGCACATCAAGCGGTTATTATACAAAAACAACAGAGTATCTTAAAAAGCCTGTTGTTACAAGTGCAAAAAGCTCAAAAACGGGCATAACAGTTAATTATTCCAAAACTCCCGGTGCAGATAAATATTATATTTATCGTAGATTGAGCGGGGAAGAGGATTGGACAAGAATTGCAACAGTCAAAGGTGCTTCGACACTTTCTTATAAAGATGAAACCGCTAAAAAAGGAATAACTTATTATTATACGGTAAGAGCTTACAGCGGTTCATATAAAAGTGCTTATGACACAACAGGATACAGGGTGAAATATTAATATGTTTGATTTTTTGAAAAAGAAAAAAGAAACTCAGGGTTATGTTCATAAACCCAGAGATTTTGACAGAGATGAAAGAATAGAAATTCAAAAAATTGTTTCATCAATTCCTGTAACAAGAAAATTGCTTTCTCAGGATTTGCTGATAACTGCAATTAATAATTATGTTGTTAAAAATATCAAAATCGGTTCAACTGCCGCAAGAAATGTTAACACAACAAAATACCCACAGGTGTTTTTCAGTTCCTTTAAGGATTTGATTGAAAGTACGGAAAATCTTATAAAAATTGAACCTTATTGGCGATTTGAGGGTAATGGTCCGACGGACCAGATGAATGATTTAAATGAGCGAAAAGACAGAATTATACGTGGCTTTATAAATGAATCCTTCAATGATTTGGTTAAACAAATCGAAGCACAGCGTAGTCCTGCAAAAAAGCAAAAGCTTTTTGATGATTATCAGAACTCGCTGATTAATAATATTGAAATTTGCGGTGAAGAAAATTTCGAGTTTTTCAAATCTCTTTGCCGTGAAAAATTAAATATTCAGGAATAAATAAAATTACTATACAAGGGAGAAAGAAAAATGGCTTACCTTACCGACATTGAAATTGCACAGAGTTGTAAAATGAAGCCCATTACCGAAATTGCTGAAAAAGCAGGTGTGGGTAAAGAGTACCTTGAACCTTATGGTTGGTACAAGGCAAAAATTGATTTATCTTATCTTAAAAAGAGCGAAAAACAAGGTAAACTTGTACTTGTTACCGCTATCACCCCCACACCTGCAGGTGAGGGTAAAACAACAACCACAATCGGTCTTGCAGATGCAATGAACCTTTGCGGTTATAATACCTGCGTTGCTCTTCGTGAACCCTCTCTTGGCCCCGTTTTCGGTGTTAAGGGCGGTGCCGCAGGTGGCGGTTATGCTCAGGTTGTTCCTATGGAAGATATTAACCTCCACTTTACAGGTGACTTTCACGCTATAGGTGCAGCAAACAACCTTCTTGCTGCAATGCTTGATAACCACATTCAGCAGGGAAATGCACTCGGTATTGATGTTAAACGTATCACATGGAAGCGTTGCGTTGATATGAATGACCGTCAGCTTCGTAACATCGTTGACGGTCTTGGCGGAAGAATGCAGGGTGTTCCTCGTGAAGATGGCTTTGATATTACGGTTGCAAGTGAAATTATGGCTGTTTTCTGCCTTGCAACATCTGTAACAGACCTTAAAGAAAGACTTGCAAGAATTGTTGTTGCTTATGATTATTCAGGTAAACCCGTTACTTGCGGTGACATTAAAGCTCAGGGCGCTATGACTGCTCTTCTTGTTGATGCGGTTAAACCCAACCTTGTTCAGACTCTTGAAGGTACACCTGCTTTCGTTCACGGCGGACCTTTCGCAAATATTGCTCACGGATGTAATACAGTTCTTGCAACAAAAATGGCTATGAGCACTGCAGATTATGCAATCACAGAGGCAGGCTTTGGTGCAGACCTTGGTGCAGAAAAATTCCTTGACATCAAGTGTCGTGCTGCAGGTCTTAAGCCCAATGCAGTTGTGGTTGTTGCTACTGTAAGAGCACTTAAAATGCATGGTGGACTTAAGAAAGACCAGCTTGGCGAAGAAAACCTTGAGGCACTTGAAAAGGGTATTCCTAACCTTCTTCGTCACGTTTCAAACATCAAGAATGTATATAAGCTTCCCTGCGTTGTTGCTGTTAACCGTTTCCCCACAGATACAGATAATGAAATTGATTTCATTATCAACAAATGCAAAGAGCTTGGAGTTAATACTGTTCTTTCAACTGTTTGGGCAGATGGCGGTAAAGGCGGCGTAGAGCTTGCAAAAGAGGTTGTTCGCCTTTGCGAAGAGGAGGATAATTCCAACTTTACATTCTCTTATGAAACAGAATCTTCAATTGAAGAAAAAATTGAAGCAGTTGTAACAAAGGTTTACGGCGGTGACGGAATCGAGTTTACAACCAATGCAAAGAAACAGCTTGACCAGCTTAAAGCAGACGGTTTCGGAAATCTCCCTGTATGTATTGCTAAAACACAGTACAGCTTTTCCGATGACCCATTGAAGCTCGGTGCTCCCGAAAACTTCAAGGTAACTGTTAGAAACCTTAAGGTTTCCGCAGGTGCAGGCTTTATAGTTGTTCTTACAGGCGATATTATGACAATGCCCGGTCTTCCCAAGAGCCCTGCTGCAGAGCGTATTGATGTTGATGAGAACGGCAAAATTACAGGACTTTTCTAATAGAAATTTTCCAAGGAGAAATATATATAATGGAAAACCAGACACCCGAAAGAAAGAAAATAGTTTTGAGTTGCATTCAGCCCACGGGTACACCTACCTTGGGCAATTACCTTGGTGCGCTTAAAAACTGGAAAAATATGTGCGAGGATTATGATTGCCTTTACGGTGTTGCAGATTTGCACTCTATAACTGTGCCCACATTCCGTGAAAATCCTGCACAGCTTAAAAAGAACACACTTGAACTTTATGCACTTCTTTTAGCTCTCGGCATTGACCCTGAAAAGAATATTGTATTCGTTCAGAGCCATGTTCCCACCCACGCACAGTTAGGTTGGATTCTCAACTGCTATACCCAGTTCGGTGAAGCTGCAAGAATGACTCAGTTCAAGGAAAAAAGCCAGAAATTAGGCGGTAATATTTCTGTTGGACTTTTCGATTACCCTGTGCTTATGGCGGCAGATATTCTCGTTTACGGTGCGGACTTTGTGCCCATTGGTGCAGATCAGAAGCAACACCTTGAGCTTGCAAGAAACATTGTTGACCGTTTCAATACAATTTACGGCAATGTTCTTAAAATGCCCGAACCCTTCATCGGCAAAGCAGGTGCAAAAATCTGCTCTCTTCAGGATCCCACTCATAAAATGAGTAAGTCCGATGATAATCCCAAATCATATATTTCAATGCTTGACGAACCTAACGTGATTATGAAGAAAATTAAATCTGCGGTTACAGACAGCGATGCTTGTGTTAAATATGCAGAGGGTAAGGACGGCATAAACAACCTTATGACAATTTACTCCTGTTGCACAGGCAAATCCTTTGAAGAAATTGAAAAAGAGTTTGAGGGCAAGGGCTATGGTGACTTTAAAACCGCAGTCGGTCAGGCAGTAATTGACGAGCTTGCACCCGTTCAAGCTCGTTATAAAGAGCTTATTAACGATAAGAAATACCTTGAAGAATGTATGAAAAAAGGCGCAGACCTTGCAACAAGAATTTCCCAGAGAACTCTTGATAAGGTTATGAAAAAAGTAGGCTTCTACCAACCTAAATAACCAATCCTTGTACTATTTTTGAAATTATTATTTTTATGGAGAGCCTACGCAACAAGAATAGGTGTACAGTACGTTAGAAATCATAAAAAACTATAACACAAGGAGTGATAGCTTTATGAAAAAAGTATTAGGTATAGTTCAATTTTTGCTAATGTTTGGCTTTATCGCACTATCTCTTTGTTATGAACTGTTTGATTTAACTCACACCCATTTGGTTTTTGCGTTGATTGTAATTTCAATTGTATTTATATTAATGACTGTTTATGTATATAAAAAATACGGGGACACAAAGTTAACTCTTTTTTATGCTGTGGAGAGTATAGTGTTTGTTGTAACATCGCTACTTGATACATTTGAAATAATAGAGTTTCAGACATATATTGTAATAAACCTTGTTGTTGATGGTATCGGTTTTTGGTTAGAGAATAAACAGGAAACTACAGAGGATTGTAATGCAGGGGATGGTACTGTGTATCGTTCTGAAAACTCTTAAAGAATCAAATGTAAGGGTGCAGTAGGACAGGGGACGGGGTTGTGTCCCGTTTTGAAAAGCCTTGATTAATGCCATTTTTAGAGACCAATCAGGGGAATACCAATCCCAATCAGGGGACGGTTCTATGATTGAACCGTAATCCATTGTGTATTAAGGTTTTTCAACCTTTTAAAATTTAAAATCAGGGGCGGTTTTTAGTATAAAAGCAACCCAATCACAGAACCGTCCCTTGTGATAGTCCTTTTGAACTCAGTTCGATTATTCTTATAACTACTACGCTTTTTGGTGAGAGTGAGAATAAAGAATTGCTAAATTCTATCATTTTTGAGGAAGTTGAGGGGTTGGTGTAAAGTGTTTTTCAAAACTATATCAGAAGATGGTAGAAAAAATATTAAAGAAAAAGCTCTTTTTTTCGGATTTATGACACTCATCCTTTTTTTGTTCTGGTTATATACAATTTTTGAAGGTAAAAATTCCAGTTTCCTTTTATTTGTATTACTCTTCTATTTTATTACTGCTCTTATAACAAATGTTTATACATTTATCGGTAACATCATGGTTACTAAAAAATTTATTGTAGCTGTTGAGTTACCTTTTAAATTTATGTTTGTTAATGTAAATAACATTGTTAGTGTTGAAAAAGATAATGTTAGAGATGAATGTAAAAAGTTTTATATAAAAATTTTTGGCTTTCCACATCCGAAAAGCTTTCCGATAAATATTTATAAGAGTGATGGCTCAATATGTAGAATATGGTGTGAAAAACCAGATGAGCTTTTCGCTTTAACACAGGGGACGGTTCTATGATTGAAGCGTAAACCCTTGTATATCAAGGTTTTTCAACCTTTTAAAACAACTAAATCAGGGGGGGTAGTATGAAAGCAACCCAATCACAGAACCGTCCCCTGATTTGTCTAAAACAACCCAATCACAGAACCGTCCCCTGATTGGTCTCCTGATTGGTCTCCTGGTAACTGGTATCTGGCATCTATAAAAATTGCGTCGCAGACCCTAAACTTGCCACTTGCCACTTTCAACTTGGAATTAAATAAAAAAGAAATCCCCGCAACTCAAAGTTGCGGGGGTTTTTCTTTATCCGAACTAATTAGTTGGATTTGTTAAGCTTGTTAACGAGCTGTGATTTCTTGTGAGCTGCGTTGTTCTTGTGAAGAAGACCTTTTGCAGCAGCCTGGTCAAGTTTCTTAACAGCAACCTTAACAGCATCAGCTTTTGCTGCATCGTTAGCTTCGATAGCTGCATTAGCTTTTTTAATTGCAGTTTTAAGAGCAGAGTTTGTAGCTTTGTTTCTTGCAGCCTTTGTTGCATTAACAACAACTCTCTTCTTAGCGGATTTGATATTGGGCATTACGGCACCTCCTTGTCATTATTTTCGTATCATACAGTCATATATAATAACATAAACTATTTTTAATTGCAAGAGATTTTTTTAATAAAAAACCTAAAATTTTGATTATTTTCCGAATTTTTCTTTGTATGCTTTTATAGCATCTTCAATGATTGAAACCGCATCAAGAACGCCCTTAACCTCATCAATGGCAGTTTCCTTACTTTCGAGAGTTTTATATACGGAGAAGAAGTGCTTCATCTCGTCAAAAACGTGGGTAGGAAGCTGGCTGATATCCTTATATGAGCTATAAGTAGGGTCGTTAAAAGGTATTGAAATAATCTTGTCATCGGGTGCGCCGTTATCAAGCATTGTAATAACGCCGATGGGGTAGCAGTCAACAATTGACATTGGCTGAATGTTACCCGAGCAAAGCACAAGAACATCAAGAGGGTCGTTGTCTTTAGCGTAAGTTCTCGGAATAAAGCCGTAGTTTGCAGGGTAGTGAGTAGATGTATAAAGAACTCGGTCAAGCCTTAAAAGCCCTGTTTCCTTATCAAGCTCATATTTCATTTTACTGCCCTTGCTGATTTCAATAACAGCGGAGTAAGATGAACGAGATATTCTTTCGGGGTTAATATCGTGCCAGATATTCATAAAATCGCCTCTTAATCAAACAAAAATTTCTTGAAAGTTTCAATATATTCTTTTGCTCTTACGGGATTTGTGCTTTCAGCAAAAATTCTGAGGAGGGGTTCAGTACCTGAGAAACGGCAGATAACAAAACCATCTTCAAAATAAACCTTGCAACCGTCTTCGTAATTAACTTTAACAATTTCATCCTTGAAAACGGGAAGGCGTTTTTCAATCATAAGAGTTTTTTCAACAACGGGTTTAATTGCAGGGTCAAAGCGCATATCGTCCTCAACCATTGAAAAATCGCCGAATTCTTTGCGAAGATTTTCAAGGGTTTGAGAGGGTGATTCACCTGTAACGCTTACCATTTCTGCAAAAAGGGAAGCTGCATAAACGGAGTCTTTGCCGTGAATATGACCTCTTACTGTAAGACCGCCTGAGGATTCACCGCCGAGAACTGCGTCAACTTCGTCAATTTTTGAAGAAATATATTTAAAACCAACGGGAACTTCGTAGCATTTTTCGCCGAAGGATTCTGCAATTTTATCAAGCATATGGGTTGTTGCAAGATTTCTTACAACAGGACCACGCCAACCTTTATATTTAACAAGATAGTAATATAAAAGGCAAAGTATTTCGTTGGCATTGATATATTTGCCGTTAGCATCAATAATGCCGAGTCTGTCACCATCGCCATCCATAGCAATACCGAAATCATAACCGCCGTTGACAACTTGATTTTTCAATAAAAAAAGGCTTTTTTCTGAGGGGGCAGGCATAACACCGCCGAAATAAGCGTCCTTATTCACGTTCATTGTGTCAATGGTGCATCTTGCAGTATAGAAAATAACAAGAAGAGGGTATGTACCTGAGCCGTGCATGGTGTCAAAAAGAACACGAAGACCTCTGTTGCGAAGAGCATTCATATCAATAACATTAATAATATCATCAAGGAATTTGTTAAAAGGGTTATCAATGTATTCAATAAGCCCTTTTTCAACCGCAAAATCAAATTGAGTGAATTCAACCTCATCAATATCTTCAATGATTTTTTCAAGGCGAGAGGTTGTTTCAACAGGAGCATCTCTGCCTTCTTCAACTATAAGCTTAATTCCGTTATAGCTTGAAGGATTGTGGCTTGCAGTGATTTCAATACCAAAATCAAGACATCTGTCCTTAACTGTGTGCATAACAAGAGGTGTAGGTGCAGAACGGTCCATAAAAAGCACCTTTATTCCGTTGCTTGTAAGAACTTCGGCAACCCATTTAGCAGCATTTTCAGAAAGAAAGCGTCTGTCAAAACCGATTATAACAGGCTTGTCCGTTTTATTGTCTTCTTTCATAAGAAGGCTGATGCCTTTTGCAACACGGCGAATATTTTTGCAAACAAAATCCTCACCGATTATTGCACGCCAACCGCCTGTACCGAATAAGATTTTATCCATAAAAACCACCTCGAAAATAGGAATTACACACATTATGATAACAAAAAAGAAAAATCTTGTAAATAGGAATTTATATAGTTTTTTACGGTTTTATTTTACTTGTTTTTGTTGAAATTTTTGTGTATAATCAATATTATAAAACCACAAGGAGTTAATTATGAAGATTTTAGTTCTCAATGGTAGTCCCAAGGGGGCTTACAGCATAACTCTTCAAACCTCAATATATCTTTCAAAATTGCATTCCGAACACGAATTTGAGTTTCTCAATGTTGGACAGAGCATAAAGTCACTTGAAAAGGATTTTTCTGTGGCAGAAAAAATGATAAATGCTGCGGATATATTGATTTTTTCTTATCCTGTTTATACATTCCTTGCGCCATATCAGTTGCATAAATTTGTTTCACTTTTAAAGGAATGTGAGATTAATCTTAAAGGTAAATACGCAACGCAGATTTCAACCTCGAAGCATTTTTATGATGTAACTGCTCACAGATATATTCAGGATAACTGTCAGGAAATGGGTCTGAAATTCATAAAAGGTCTTTCTGCAGATATGGATGATTTACCTTTAGAAAAAGGACAAAAAGAAGCAAAAGCTTTTTTTGATTTTCTGATGTGGTCAATTGACAATGATGTTATTACACCAAATATGAATTCCTTTACACCGCCTAAAAATGTTATGGTTGATATACCCGAAGGAACCAACAAAAACAAAACAGGCGATGTTGTTATTATTGCGGATTATGCTGAAAATGATATTCAGATTCAGAATATGATTGCTCGTTTCCAAAAGGTTTTTAACCATAAAACAAGAGTTGTTAATATAAGAGAATATCAGTTCAAAGGCGGTTGCCTTGGTTGCCTTAATTGTGCAACAAGTGGTGAATGTATTTATAAAGACGGCTTTGCAGAATATCTGAGAAAAGAACTGAACTCCGCAGAGGCGAGAGTATTTGCTTTTACAATCAAAGACCATTCTTTAGGTACACAGTTCAAAATGTATGATGACCGCTCCTTCTGTAACGGTCACCGCTCTGTTACAATGGGGAAGCCTGTAGCATACCTTGTAAGCGGTAATTACAGCGAAGAAAAAAATCTTCAGACAGTTATTGAGGCAAGAGCAAGCACAGGTGAGAATTTCCTTTGCGGTGTTGCAACAGATGAATTCAATCCCAACGAAGAAATTGATAAAATGGCAAAAACTCTTGAATACGCTCTTGAAAACAAACACACTTGTCCGCAGGATTTCTATGGCGTTGGCGGTATCAAAATCTTCCGCGACCTTATCTGGCTTATGCAGGGCTTTATGAAAGAGGACCATAAATTCTTTAAAGCCCATAATCAATATGATTTCCCACAAAAGAAAAGGGGGATGATGCTCTTAATGTACCTTGCAGGTGCGGCACTTTCTTCTCCGAAAATCAAAGCCAAAATGGGCAACAAAATGAACGAAGGTATGTTGATGCCGTATAAAAAGGTTATTGAGGATTTAGAAAAGAATAAATAAAAGCAAGGAACACAAGCCAAATCGGTTTGTGTTCCTTACTTTTATAGAGCTATTTCAAACTTGTTTTCACCTTGTGTGAGAACAATTTCTTGATTTTTATATTTTAACACCGCCTTTGTGTTTTCGGGGATTGTAACTGTAAAGCTAACCTTTCCGTCATTGTTCATATAGCATACTGCCACAGTACCCTGAACAGTTTCAATACTGCCACTCATTCTGCCGAAGCGTGAAATGCCTTGCGGTTCAATAACAAGTGATTTATAACCTGCTGTTCCTTCTTCCTGCTTTATACCTAAAAGATATTCAAAAAGGTATGCAACAGGTGCGCCAAACATCGGGTGAGAGTGAGAACGGCTGCGGTCAGAGTCCCAATATTCATGGAATGTGGTAGCACCGTTCTTTCGCCAATGCTCGTAACCTTGGTCACCATCGTGGGTTAAAAGGTTAATGGCAAGGTCACTGTCACCCTTTTGGAAAAGTATTCTTGTAACTATATCCGTTGCGAAAATGCCTGTGTCATAATAGCCCAACTTTTTATAATAGCTTACCATATTTTTATAGGTGTTTTCTGTTCCAAGTCCCAAATCAACCGCAAAGGAGTTAGCACCCTGAACATTCATAATGAAATTATCGTCAAAGGCATTGAAATAAGCCGCTTTAATTGCTCCCTTGCGATAGTTGATTTTCTCTTCATATTCGGGAATATCTTCATCATTGCCGATGATTTTTGCAATTTCGCACATCTGCTTTAAGGATTTAACCATAAAGTAAGTGTTAACCATGGGGGCAGGGAGAATAACCTGCTGATTGTGAGATGTAATATCTCTGTCGGGGTAAAGAATATTTGGTCCGCACCAGTCACCTAAACACCAATTGCCTTCCTTGTCACTTGTAACAAGTCCGTAGTCAGAGTGGGCTTCAAGGTAGTCTATATACCGCCTCATATTATGGTAGTATTTTGCGAGAATTTCTTTATCGCCATAATGCTTATAAAGTTGATATGGCACTTCAACAATAGCGCATCCCCATCCGCCCGGACCACCGCCACTATGAAGATAGGGGGCAGTGTATTGAATATGACCGCTTAAAACGTCCTGACAGTCGCCGATATCCTGCATCCATTTCTCATAGAATTTTCTCGCATCAAAAGCAGTTAAAACTGCGTGGCAGGTAAGCTGACCGTCACCCGTGTAACCTCTTCTTTCAAGGTGCGGACAGTCTGAAGGGTGACCCGTGTGCATATTGCAAAGCATTGTATGAGTAAAGGTTTTGTAAATCCAATTAAGAGTTTCGTTGTCACAGTCAAAGGTTGAGGAAACGGGCACATCAGCGTGTATAACCTTAACGCATTTGGGTGTTGCGTTACCGATAACCTCAAAATATCTGAAGCCGTACCAGGTGAATTCAGATTGAGCCAAGATCTCGTTACCATCGGAAACAACAGAAAAAGTCTGACCTTGCTTGTGTTCGGGGTCTAAACTGCCGTCAGGTAAAAGCTCCTCAGAAAAATTAACGATAATCTTTTCGCCTTTTTCTGCTTTGATTTCTAAAAGGGGATATCCTGTTGTGTTTTCACCACAGTCATAGATAGCAGATTTTTCGTTTTCCTTAATAACCTTAACGGAACGCTCTTCGATAAGCTTGTCGGCAGGGCAATCTGTTGTGCAGTATTCGGTATTAAGCTCTTCTGTTAAAACTGCATTATCCCAAGAGGAATCATCAAAATTCTCACCGAAGCAGTCTTTATAATTAAGAAAATTATGATGTTCAGCGTAAGTGAAATTATATTCAGAAACAAAGCTTTTACCGATTTTGCAATTCTCATCAGATACAAAATCTATAGCACCATTTTCACTCTCGGCAGTAATACAATAAATTGCTTTAGGTAAACCAAAGGTACGGTTTTCGAATGTGTACCAACCACCGCCATAATGAATGGCAATAGTGTTTTTGCCCTGTTTTACCCAAGGTGTAATATCAAACTGCGGAACATAAATTCTGTGGGCGGAGATAACCTCGTCAACAGGGTCACAGCCTGCTTCAAAATCAGAGGAAAGGGGCAAAAATGTATCGGGATTAATGCATTTCCCATTTATGTAACACTTGAAAAAACCAAGACCTAAAATGTTAAGATTAACGTTTTTAAATTTATTTAGCTCAAACTTACCTCTTAAAACAGAAAAGGTTTTTGCGGTACGCTCTTTCGCACCAACCCATTTTGCATTTTTGAAAAAGTATTCCTGATTCATTATAGAACTCCTTTATATAAGTAGGGGACGGATTAATCCGTCCCGCTAAATTATTTTTCTTCGTGATATTCTTTCTCTGTGTTAACATTCCAGATATTATCTTTATTTGTTTCACCTGAAAGAATGTTTTTAACCGCCTCAAAGGATGTGCACATACTGTGGTCAATGTTATTGTAGCGATGCTGACCGTTTCTGCCGACACAGAAAAGATTTGGAATAGTGTTAAGGTACGCTCTTAAATCGTCCATTTTTTCATAAGTGTCAAAATATGCAGGGTAAGCCTTTTTAACTCTTTCAACGTGAGTATCAAGAACATCATTTTCGCTGTCAATCAAGCCCATTGTAACCATTTCTTTAACAGCGGATTTTGCGAATTCTTCGTCAGTCTGTGACCACATTTCGTCACCCTCGTTGCAGAAATATTCAAGGCCCATCCAGACTGTATTCTGCAAGTCTTTTATCATATATGGTGACCAGTTATTGTAAATCTGAAAACGACCCATTTTCACATTTTTATCGTGAACATAAACCCAGTTATCAGGCACAATATTGCCGATGGTTTTAGTCTTGGTTTCGTTTTTGAGATTAAGTTTGGGGATAAGAACGCCAACTGTCATATAATCCCGGTAGGGAAGACCTTCTGCAATTCTTGTATATTCTTCGGGAACATCATTCATGCCCATTACCAAATCTTTAACGGGCATTGAAGAAATTACATAGTCACCCTTGACTGTTATTTTCTCACCATCTTTTTCGTAAACAAGACCTGTGATGCTATTGTCGGTATCTTTTATGATTTTGGTAACTTTAGCATTCTTAATAATCTTACCGCCCAATTTTTCAAATTCCTCGGCAGTCAGTTCCCAAAGTTGACCGGGTCCTAATTTGGGGTAAGCAAATTCTTCAATAAGAGAGGTTTCAACAGTTCTGTTTTTCTTGTTGAAGATTTTCCCGAAAATATCCTTGAGAACTGCCATAATTGAAAGACCTTTAACTCTTTGAGCGCCCCATTCGGGAGAAATCTCGGAAGGATGTCTGCCCCAAAGGTTTTCTGTGTAGTTTTCAAAGAACATTGAATAAAGCTTTTTGCCGAAGCGGTTAATATAAAAATCTTCAAGAGATTTTTCTTCCCGCTTGTAAACAAGAGTTTTAAGATAACTGAAACCAACTATAACAGTTGTAACAAGCCCCATATTCTTTATGGTGTCAAATTTCAATGAAACAGGGTAGTCAAAGAATTTGTTTTTAAAGAAAATTCTTGAAAGTCGGTTTCGCCTTAACATAACTTTGTCTGTTTTTTGAGGGTCAGGACCGCCTTCAACAACTGTTGACTCTCTGCCTAATGCAATATCGTCAAAGGGCTTGCTGCCCTGCGTGGGAAGCATTTTCTCCCACCATTTGTTTACCTCAGGAACTTTAGAGAAAAAACGGTGACCGCCCATATCCATTCGGTTGCCTTTGTAATTAACGGTTTTGGAAATACCGCCAATAGCACCGCTTTCCTCGAAAACGATGATTTCAAAATCTTTTGACTTTTCTGCTAATTCATAAGCCGCAGTAAGCCCTGCAGGCCCTGCGCCGATAATTAAAACCTTTTTCATTAGTAAAAACGCCTTAAAGGCAACTCCTTGTATTGAAAGAAATGTATTATGTAAAAATAATTCCCATAATTTTTCAGTATATTTAAAATAATATACTAAAACTAAATAAATATCAATGTTTTTTAGTTTGTAACTTATTAAGAATTTATAAATTTTATTTCTATCGCTCGTGCGTTTCAATCTATTGAAAACGAAAAAAGAAAAGACACCCTATTGGATGTCTTTCTTACTGGTTGCGGAGGTGGGATTTGAACCACACGGCCTCCGGGTTATGAGCCCGACGAGCTACCAGGCTGCTCTACTCCGCGATATTTACTTGCGCCCTCTCTTGAGTGCTTGAGTATTATAACACTATAATTATATGTTGTCAAGTATTTTTTATGTAAAAAAATAAGATTTCATTTTTTACAGAAATATGACAGTATTATCTCAATCCTGTCATAAGTGTTTACAAAGATTTTCTGTTGTGTTAGTGTGTGGTTGTGGTAAAAACTGAGTAAAAGAGGTACAAATATGAAAAAACACATTAAAAGATTACCATTATACATACCATTGACAATAGTTTTAGTTTTCCTTGTTGTATGGGGGGCATCTCTTTTTAAATGCGAAATTTTAACAAATAAGTATTATGATGAACTGGAATTTGCACATATAGAAAATACAATGATTGGAAAAATCAATTCATTTAAGGTGTTAAAATGTGACGGTGAGACTGCAGAGATTTATTATGTTTGTGACAATAATAATTCAGGAAATGTTTTAAAATATCAAAAAGGAAACGACCAATGGGAAGAAATTAGTTGGGATTGCATCTGGTCAAAAAAGGGTAATGCCGATGAAATGATTTGGCCTTATTGGTGGCATACATATTCAATAAACAGTAAATCCGATGTATACGAACCTAAACTTGAGGCTGTGTTGAATAGCCGATTGTATTTTTTAAACGAATCTGGTGAGGCATTCTATTTAAAAAACTTTTCCTATGATGCTAATGATGAATATATTGCAGAACCTACCAGGTATGCCTATGTGGATTTTGATAGCGATAGCACAAATGAGCTCGTGGTTGATATTGCTAATGGTAACGCGTATATTGTGTTGTATAGTGATAATATTTCAGTTTATGGCTATTTGTTTTATGCGAAAGAGTTGCAGAACATAAAGCAGGACGGAACATTTACTCAGGGCTCAGGTGCAAACAATATTTACTATTGCAATTTATCTTTTGATAAAAATAATTATAAAATCAATAATCTTGCAAGTAGTGATAATGGTAAATACGAAATAGACGGAGAATTTTCAAGAATATGGGAATTTGAGGATTATAGTGAAAAACAGAATAACAAGAAAGATGTTGAATGGATTTCAATAAGTGTAACAGAAAGGAAATAGTTATGACCCAAGAACAATATTTGAAAAATCTATCAGTTCCGCAGGGAAAAGTGGATGTTATATTAGATACTGATGCATATAACGAGATTGACGATCAGTTTGCTATCGGTTATATGCTGAAATCTTCAGCTAAACTTTGTGTCAAAGGCATTTGTGCTGCACCTTTTTTGAATACAAGGTCTGATTCTGCCGGTGATGGTATGCACAAGAGCTATGATGAAATCATAAATTTACTTCAATTAACTGCAAGAGAGGATTTGAAATCTCTTGTTTTTAAAGGTTCAGAAAACTTCTTGAAAGATGAAACAACGCCAATAGAATCTAAGGCAGCAGATTTTATGGCAGATTTGGCTAATGAGTATTCACCTGAAAATCCTCTTTATATTGTGGCTATCGGAGCTATTACCAATGTGGCATCGGCTATATTAAAAAATCCTGCAATGAAAGAAAATTGTGTGGTGGTCTGGCTTGGCGGTCATGCAACTTGGGAAGAGTACGGAGCAACTGAATTTAATATGAAGCAGGATATTGCTGCCGCAAGAGTGGTTCTGGGTTGTGGCATACCGGTGGTGCAGCTACCATGCAAAGGCGTTGTTGACCGGTTTGCAACCTCAAAATATGAACTTCAACATTGGCTCAAAGGTAAGAATCAACTGTGTGATTATTTATATAAAAACACAGTAGAGGAAGCTGATTCTTATGCTAAAGGAAAGCCTTGGACCAGAGTTATCTGGGATGTTACTGCAGTTGCCTGGCTTTTAAATGATAATAACAGATTTATGTATGAAAAATTAATTCCAAGTCCTGTTCCTGAATATGACGGCACTTATTTATTTGACGAGAACAGGCATTTTATAAAACATGTTTGTGATATCAATCGAGATGCATTGTTCGAGGATTTGTTCAGAGTGTTAGGGAAATAAAAATTCTTTATTTTTATACAAATTATCTATTTACAAACTAAAACTCTGTGATAAAATGGTATGTGGAATTATTTGCCTACGGAGGTATTATTATGGATAAAATTAAATTCGGTATATTCGGTTTAGGTCGCGGTAGCGGTTTCTATGACGGTGTTTCTGCCAACAATGGTGAGGTTGTTGCAGTTTGCGATTTTGACGAGAAAAAGCTCGCTAAAGCAAAAGCAGATCATCCCGATGTTACTACATATACTGATTTCGATGAATTTATAAATCACGAGGGATTAGAAGCAGTTTTCCTTTGCAACTATTTCCACGAGCATACTCCCTATGCTATTAAAGCATTGGAGAAAAATATTCACGTTCTTAGTGAATGTACTTCAAACATTTCAATGGGTGAGGGTGTTCAGCTTGTAAGAGCGGTTGAAAAAAGCGACGCTTTCTATATGATTGCTGAAAACTATCCCTTTATGAAATTCAATCAAGAAATGCGTAAGGTTTATCAGTCCGGTGTGCTTGGTAAGGCTTTGTTCTGCGAGGGTGAATATAACCACCCCATTATTTCTCAAAAGGAAATTGCACATTATTGCCCTACCTCAAAGCATTGGAGATACCATATTCCAAGAATTTATTATATTACTCATTCTCTCGGACCGCTTATGTATATCACAGGTGCATTCCCCAAGAGAGTTACTGCAATGCCCGTATTCGGACCTCTTAATGAAGAAAACGGCGGTGGCGATCTTTATTGGAGATTACCCGACAGAAGTGCTGTTGTTACCTGCCTTAACGATGATGATTCCGTTTTCCGTGTAACAGGCTGGTCCCATTTCGGTGGTCACGCTAATACATATCGTGTTTGCGGTGAATTAGGTCAGATTGAAAATCTTCGTGCAGAGGATGGTAAGGTTCTTCTTTCCTTTAACGAACAGCATACTCCC
Source organism: Acutalibacteraceae bacterium (assembly GCA_045594685.1). Classification (GTDB taxonomy): domain Bacteria; phylum Bacillota; class Clostridia; order Oscillospirales; family Acutalibacteraceae; genus DTU089. Next base: position 149,001 of record JAZNYZ010000024.1, read on the forward strand.
GAGGGTATGGAAAGAGTTACTGCTTATGAAGCAGACTTTGAGCCTGATGCTAAAGAAGCTGCAGAAAAAGCAGGTCACGGTGGTGGAGACTTCTTCATTGTAAGAGAATTCTTCAACTCCATCAGAGAAAACAAAAAGCCCGTAATGGATGAATATTTTGCAACAACAATGGCTTCAGTTGCAATTTTAGGTCACAGAAGTGCTATGGAATACGGTAAGCCCTATGACATTCCCGATTTCCGTAAGGAAGAGGACAGAAAGCTTTGGGAAAACGATTTCCTTACTCCTTGCTTCGATTCAAAGGGAAATCCTCCCACAATTGCTAACACAGAAAGAGCAGAATATCTTCCCACAGAAGAGTCTATGAAGGCTTATGATGATGCAGTTGCCGCTTACAGAGCAGCTCATCCTGATGAGGACTGATATGGATTGGGAAAAATTGTTATATGACCCTGATGAAAAGCCTCTTGACAGGTTGGTAGAAGGGTATAGCTATACATCAATTTTCAGGACTATCGCTTTTATAGGCGATAGTCTTTCCTCAGGTGAATTTGAAGCCTGTGATGAGCAGGGTAATAAATCCTATCACGATATGTTCGGTTATTCCTGGGGACAGTTTATTGCAAGAAAAAATGGTCTTAAAGCCTATAATTTCTCTCGTGGGGGAATGACTGCAAGAGAATATCTTGATTCCTTTGCAGAAGAAAAAGGCTTCTGGGACGAAGATAAAAAATGTCAGGCTTATGTTATCGCCCTTGGTGTGAATGATGTTTACAACGGTGGTTTAGAGGTTGGCGGAATTGAAGATATTGACCCTGACGATTACCGCAATAATAAGCCTACATTTATCGGAAATTATGCTCAGATTATCAGCCGATATAAAGAAATCAGCCCCGATGCAAAGTTTTTCTTTGTAACATTTCCCAATGACGATATTCGCGGAACAGAGGCGCAAACTGTTGATACCATAAAAGCTCTATATGATTTAACAAAGGTTTTCTCTGATTCTTATGTTATTGACCTTTATAAATACGGTCCTGTTTATGATGAACGCTTCAGAGAAAAGTTCTATCTTTTCGGTCATATGAATCCGATGGGTTATATTTTTACTGCAAATTTAGTTGATTCTTATATTGATTATATTGTCCGTAAAAATCCCGAGGATTTTAAAAATATAGCATTTATTAATTCAGATATAAAGTATAGCTTTTATTAATCCGTTTCAGAAAGAAGTTAAAAAATGTCTTTATCTGTTGTTTTAGAAAAAATTATCAGATTTATTAAAAAGAATACTGTGACCGTGGTTGCTTTTGTAGCCGCGGTCATTACCTGTTTTTTTGTGCCTTTTGATAAAGAATATTTAGGTTATTTCGATTTCAAAACCCTTACCTGTCTTTTCTGTGTTCTGGCAGTAGTTTGTGCTTTGAGAAACATCCGTTTCTTTTATACTTTAGCAAAAGCAATAGTGCAGGTTTTCAAAAATGCCCGTTTAAGTGTTCTTGCATTGGTATATATAACCTTTATCGGCTCAATGCTTATTGCAAACGATATGGCACTTTTAACATTCTTGCCGTTGGGTTATTATGTCCTTCGTAAAACAAGAAAAGAAAAATATATGGCATTCACCTTTGTAATGCAGAATATCTCAGCAAATTTAGGTGGTATGTTAACACCCTTCGGAAATCCTCAGAACCTTTATCTTTATTCAAAATTCAATATAGATAATCTTGAGTTTATGAAAATAATGGCACCGCCCTTTATTCTTGCAATTACCTTGATAACAATATGTTGCATTGTTTTTATTAAACCCGAACCTCTTGAAATTAAAGAAGCTTATACAAAATTACCACCACTCAGAGTTGCTTTGTATTTAGTGCTCTTTGCTTTGGCAATAGCTATTGTTTTCAGGGGAATACCTTATTGGATTGGTCTTATTATAATTCCTTTGGTTCTGATTTTTGCAGACAGAAGCGCATTGAAAAAGGTTGATTATCCCTTACTTTTAACCTTTGTTTTCTTTTTCATTTTTGCAGGGAATATGGCAAGAATTGATGTTGTAAGGGAGTTCTTCTCACTCCTTCTGGAAAAAAATACACTTTTAGTCAGTATTCTTTCCTGCCAGTTCATAAGTAATGTTCCATCTGCTATTCTTTTATCTCAATTTACTGAAAATTATCAGGATTTATTGGTTGGTGTTAATATCGGCGGTGTGGGAACCTTGATTTCCTCACTTGCAAGTCTGATAACATTCCGCGAATATACAAAACGAAATCCTATGATGACAGGGCATTTTATGAAGCATTTTACTCTTCTTAACCTTTTGTTCCTTGTTGTGCTTACAGGATTTATGTTGGTTTTTAATGCAATATGAAAAACCACTCTGCTGATTATTTTATCAACAGAGTGGTTTTTATCATAAGTTCTGTTCTCTTTTAAGCCTTTCTTTTGCTTCTTCTATTGTTTCTCCGTCGCGGGTCAAAAATTGGTCAACGAATTTATCCTCTATTTTTGTGTAACCGTCAACAACACCGTCTTCGATTTTTTTATAACCGTCAACAACACCTTTTTCGATTTTCTTGTAGCTGTCAACTACCTTTTCTGCTATTTTTTCATTAACCTTTACTATTTTTGATTTTGCCATTTGGTTTACCTCCGATTAATATTATTCCTAATATGAAAACACCGATATAAACTGCTGTTCCTGTGCAAACATTAAGAATTTGTATTTCGTTTTCGGGCATAGCACCAAAGGATACAAGCATTGAGCGTTGCAAAGAGAAAATAGAAACTAATGCATCTGCAAAGGAAATATATCGTAAAGTTTTTATAGTTGATGAATCATTTTTTCTTGCTTTTATAAGATTAATTATTGCGAGAGTGATTTTGGTGAATGAATAGGCTGCTATTGTTATCATCAGAATTTCGTTATATTTAATACCTCTTTCGCTTTCAACCGCAAGGTATGCAGTGCCTGCGAGAACAACAGATAAAAAAATCAATAAAAATCCTGTGAATCGCATTATGAATTTGTTTGAAGAAACCTCATTTTTATTCTTTGAGTTGAAAATCAAAACACCGAATCTTGTTACTCCTAAAATAACATAATATGCACAAAGGGTAATAAGCCACCAGTTATATGACGAAAACCCTATTATTCCGTTATAAATGCCGTATGCAACGTTAAAACCAAGGCTTAGTATTGCTATTTTTAAAGTAGTATGGTTTTCTTTCATTTTAAGCCTTTTTTAAGGGTATGAGTGAAAGTAACATAATAATTCCGACAACACCGATTATGGTACCGAGAATGAAGCTTTCCCAAACAAGACATAAGCATAAGCCTGCGCCGAGAACCAATGCACCAAGAACTCCAAAGATGGAAATCAGAACAGTTTTTTTATTAAGCTTAATAGGTGCTTTTTTCTCCATTTTTCGCCATACAATAATTGTAATTAAAGCAAGAACTAAACCGATTGTACCGAGAACGATACCTTCTTTAAAAAGCTTCCATTGAGGCAGAAGTGCCATACACATTCCCAAAGCAAATGAAACACCGCTTACTGTTCCTGTAATCATTGCCACAAAACTGCTTTTTTTCAAAAAAATCATCCTTTCTTTTTTGCTGTTGAAAAAATTCTTTAAACCAACACTTGTCTTTCATTTACAACTAAAGTATAATGTTTTTGAAATCTGAAAACAATCATCAATTTCTGAACAAGTGTTGGAATAATGAAAGGTGTTTTTATGAATACTAAAAATAATAAAAGGCGAAGAGAGTCGGTTGAAAAAATAGAAAAGGCCTTTGTTGAAATGCTTCAGAGTAAGGAGCTTAAAGAAATAACAGTTTCTGATATATGTAAGGTGACAGGTCTTAACAGAAGTACATTTTACGCTAATTTTTTAGATGTTTATGACCTTGCAGATAAGGTTCGTGAAAATTTGGAGAACGATTTTAATCAGTTCTTTTCCGATGAACAGAATTCCAATGAACCAAATAGTGCTTTAAAGATGTTCAGGCATATAAAAGATAATCAGATTTTTTATAAAACATATTTTAAATTAGGCTATGATGAAAAACATCAGGTAGTGGTCTATGATGTGAATAGAGCTCAAAAAGATTTTGATAATAAATATATTGATTATCACATCACCTTTTTTAAAAACGGAATAAATGCTATTATAAAAATGTGGCTTGAAAGAGGATGTAAAGAATCCCCCGAGGAAATGGCAGAAATAATAAAACAAGAATACAGAGGAAGAGAGTAAGAGGTGTTATATATGAAAATTGCTTTTTTTGATGCAAAGCCCTATGATAAACCATCTTTTGAAAAATACGGTCAGGAAAAAGGGATTAAATTCAAATATTTTGAAACAAAGCTTAATGAAGATACTGTTGATTTGGCAAAGGGCTTTGACGGTGTTTGTGCGTTTGTTAATGATACAATAAATGAGGTTGTTATAGATAAGCTTAATGAAATGGGAGTTAATGTTTTAGCTCTCAGATGTGCAGGCTTTAATAATGTTGATATGAAGCACGCTTTCGGAAAGCTTCACGTTTTGCGTGTTCCTGCTTATTCACCCTATGCGGTAGCAGAGCACACAATGGCACTCCTTTTAACCTCAATCCGCAGAATCCATAAAGCATATATCCGTTCAAGAGATTATAATTTCAGCCTTGCAAATCTTACAGGATTTGATTTGCACGGAAAAACAGTTGGTGTTATCGGTACGGGCAGAATTGGCAGAGTTTTTATTGATATATGCCGTGGTTTTGGTATGAGAGTTTTAGCTTATGATAAATTCAGAGCAGAGGGCCTTGATAATGGTGATACCATCAGATATGTTGAGCTTGACGAATTATTTGAAAACAGCGATATCATATCTCTTCATTGTCCTTTAACAGAGGAAACTAACCATATTATTGATGAAAACGCTCTTGAAAAATGCAAAAAAGGTGTTGTTATTCTCAATACCTCAAGGGGCGGTCTTGTGGATGCAGAAGCACTCCTTGCAGGAATTAAGTCAAGAAAAGTCGGTGCGGCTTGTCTTGATGTTTACGAAGAGGAATCCGATATCTTCTTTGAGGATAATTCCGGTCATATTATGGAAGACGATACTTTGGCAAGGCTTATTTCAATGCCCAATGTTATTGTTACATCCCATCAGGCTTTCTTAACAGAAGAAGCTCTTGAAAACATTGCGGAAACAACCGTTAATAACCTTGTAAGCTTCTTTGAAACCAACCAATGCGAAAATGAGCTTTGTTATCGCGGTGGTAACACGCAGGACTGTAAGGACGGAAAGTGTTTTTAAGGTAGGTAAAGTATATGGAAAAGCTTTTTAAAGAAAAGGGTATTTCTTATACTGTTGATGAATGGTACGGTTTTAAGGAAATTGATTTTGATTTTTACGGACGAGAAGCCCTTATCATTTGCCCCGAAAAAGCTATAGAAGGCAATAAGTGGCTACTTAAAACAGAATATTTCGGTGCATTCCCCGAGTTTGAAATTGAAATGCTTAAAAGGGGCTATTTCCTTGCCCATTTCGATACAAAAACCCGTTGGAATTGCGAAGAGGATAATAAATTAAGACCGCTCTTCTGTAAGTTTTTAACAGAAAATTTTGCTTTTAACAAAAAATGCGTTCCTGTTGGAATGAGCTGTGGGGGGATGCAGGCAGTATATTTTGCTGCAAATAATCCCGAATGTGTTGCAGTTGCCTATATTGATGCACCTGTAATGAATTTTTTAAGTTGTCCTTATTCTTTGGGCAATGGCCACATTGACAGTCAGAAAGAATTTGAAGAGGCAACGGGCTTTACTTTAGTGGATATGATTAACTACAGAAATCACCCTGTTGATAATATTCCAAAGCTCCTTGAAAATAACATTCCTGTTGCACTTATCTGTGGCGATAGTGATACTGTTGTTCCATATAAAGAAAACGGAAAGCTCCTTTCGGATTATTATAAAGAAAATGGCGGAATCCTTTTCGAAGTTCTCAAAGAGGGGTACGACCATCATCCCCACGGTTTAGAAGATAATACACCCTTAATTGAATTTATTGAAAATTATTATTGATACCTTTTGGGAGGTAATCATTATGAAAAATATAAAAATCGGTATATTAGGCGCGGGCAGAGGAATTGATATTGCACAGAATTTAATGCTTCTTGAAGATTGCAAGGTTGTTGCTCTTTGCGATTTTAATGAAAAAAGACTTAATGAAGGTCTTAAAAAGCTCGGTAAAGATGTTAAAGGCTTTGCACGCTTTGATGATTTTATAGAAAGCGAAATGGATGCAGTTGTTCTTGCAAACTATTTCCATGAGCATACTCCATTTGCTATTAAATGCTTTGAAAAGGGGATTCATGTTTTCTGTGAATGTATCTCTAACAGTACAATGGCAGAGGGCGTTGAGCTTATAAGAGCTTATGAAAAAAGCAACTCAATTTTTATGCTGGCAGAAAACTATCCTCAGATGGTTTTCAACAGAGAAATGAAAAAAGTCTGTGATGGTGGAACTCTTGGTAAAATTCTTTATGCAGAGGGCGAATATAATCATCCTCTTAATCCCAATGACTATGATTTTTATAAAGGCTATGTGTATTTTCCTAAGCATTGGAGAAATTATTTGCCTCGTTCATATTATGTAACTCATTCTCTTGCACCACTTATGTGGTCAACGGGCGCAACACCCAAAAAGGTTTCTGCTTTTGGTGTTTTCTCACCAATGGATGAATATGGCACGACCCGATATGTAGGTGACAGTGCAACTATTATGATGACACAGAATGATGATGGCTCTGTTTTCAAATTTACGGGCTGCGGTGCTTTCGGTGCTCACCATAATGCATACCGTATCTGCGGAAAAAACGGACAGATTGAAAATCCTCGCGGTATGGGTAGCAAGGTAATGCTTCGTTACAACGATTGGTCAATTCCCGAAGGTAAAGAGGAAGTAAACCTATATGAGCCAACCTGGAATGATAAGGATGAAGCTTTCATAAATCAGGCGGGTCACGGCGGTGGTGATTACATAGTTGCGAGAATGTTCCTTGAATGTATTAAAGAGGGTAAACAACCGGAACATCCTTATGATATCCATTCTGCAGTAACAATGTCCTCTGTTGCTATTCTTGGTCACCGTTCTATGCTTGAAGGCGGTAAGCCATACAATATTCCCGATTTTAAAATGGAAGAATGTCGTAAGGAATATGAGAATGACAGACTTACACCTTTTTACTATACAGACGGCAGAGAACCCAATATCCCTTGTTGCTCTGTAACGGATTATAAACCAACTGAAGAGCAAATAGTTAAATATCACGAAATTATAAACTCATAAACTGAAAGGAAGTGAGGCAAAAATGAAAACAAAAGCACCAGTAAATACAGAAAAAGAAATAGCTTTTAATAAACATATTTTGCCAAATTCCTTTTGTGCTTTTTTCGGTTTTGTTGTTGCTTCTTTTGGCGTCTGGGCAGATGAAATCGGTTTTATTATATTGGGTGTTTTACTTGCCTTGAGTTTTGTTGGTATCATACTTGTTTCACCTGTTTATTATGTTTTCTCAAGTGAAAATGTAGCTATTTGTCACCCATTTAAGCGCAGAGAAATAATATGTTGGGAAGACATTCGCAGTATAGATAAATATGGCAGTTGGTTTTATTCCAAGCTTGATGGCTATACTCATTATAAAATTTATTATCGCCACGAAAAAGAAGTTTTGTTTTTAGATGGCGAAATCTGCAGAAGCAGAAAGACGAAAAGACTTTTACAAAAATATTATAAAGGAAATGTAGAATAAAAATGCTTTATTACATACTTGTTTTCGGTGCAACAATTTTATTTGCTCTGCAGTTTTTATTTAATCAAAGGTTTGAAGAGAGTAGGGGAAGTGATTTAAAATCCGCTTTGGAATTTACTCTTTATAAAAGTGTTGTAATCGTTGTTATGATGCTTTTAATAAGCGGATTTAAAATTATTGTAACTCCGTTCAGCATGGCACTGGCAACTGTTTATGCTGTTGCCTGTATACTGATGACATATTTCAGTCTGAAAGCCTTTACAATAGCAAATCTTTCGGTTTATTCTGTTTTTTCAATGCTCGGCGGTATGCTTTTACCATTCCTTTTGGGCGTAGGCTTTTATGATGAAAAGCTGACAATCTTCAAAGTGATTTGTTGTGGCTTGATTATTGTTTCCGTGCTTCTTAATGTTAAAGGCGGAAAGCAAAGCAAAAAAGCCTTTTTCTACTATATGGCGGTGTTTGTGCTTAATGGTGGAGTTGGTGTGATTTCAAAAATCCATCAATCATCTGAAATAGCTCATACAGACAGCACCGGATTTATGTTCCTTTCGTCATTGGCAAGTATCATAATAAGCGGAATATGGCTTCTCATTAAGTATAAGAAAATACCTGTTATAAAAGGTAAATCCCTCTTGTTTGCAGGTGGCTACGGCATTTTTAATGGCGTAGGCAACTGGTTCTTGCTTATTTCCCTTATTCATTTACCTGCTTCCGTTCAGTATCCTTTGGTAACGGGTGGAGTAATGGTCTTCTCAACAATTATAAGCGCGTTAAGAAAAGAAAAGCTTACAAAAATCGACTACATAGCCGCAGGCATTTCATTTGTTGCATCAGTATTGATGGCGTTTTAATAAAAGTGGCAAGTTGAAAGTTGCAAGTGGCAAGTTTGGGGTCTGCGACGTAATTGTAATGTATGGGACGGGTCTTGACCGTCCTTTTTTGTTTGTATTGTTAAAAAATGATGTAAGATTTTGTTTATTGTGATAGTCGATTTTTGTTGAAAGGAGTAGTTATATATGATACAATGAAAGTATCAAAGGAGTGGCTGAGTATGAGAAATTTAACTATTAAAAGAGAAAAAAGCTTTGTTGGTAGCCTAACAAAAGCAAGAGTTTTTGTTTGTGATGAGCTTACCGGCGATACCAAAATCAATGGTGAAAAATGCTATAAGCTTGGTGAATTGAAAAATGGTGAGGAAAAGACCTTTGCTATCGGAGATGACGAAGTAAAAATCTATGTGGCTCAGGATAAGCTTTCAAGGAAGCTGACAAATGAAGTTTGCTTTATTCCTGCCGGTGTTGAAGATATTTATCTTATGGGAGAATTTAAATATAATCCATTGGGTGGTAACGCTTTTCGTTTTCATGGTATGACCGACCCGAGAGTTCTTGCAAACCGTAAAAAATCATCTAAAAAATTCGGCGTGTTTTTTGCTCTTTGCTTGATTGTTGGCGTTGTTTTAGGCTTTTGGAGTGGCTATGAATCACCAAATAATGCAATAGATGGCGAACCATATGAAATTGTTCATGATTCCGGTATTAAAATGACATTGACCGATTCATTTATAGAAACTAACATTGCAAGTTATGATTTTGCTTATGGATGCGATGATGTTGCAGTTTTCGGTATCGAAGAGGATTTCGATTTAGTTGAAGGGTTTGGCGATTATTCCCTTAAGGAATACGGAGAATTGGTAATTGAAAACGCCGAATTGGATGCGCAACTTCAAAAAGAAGATGGTTTTATGTTCTTTGAATATGAATTCTATAATGAGCAAGATGCCGTTAATTATTCATATCTGGTTGCAGTATATAAAACAACAGATTCTTTCTGGTGCATTAGCTATGCAGTTTCTGATGACCAATATGAGATGTATAAACCCATATTCCTTGAATGGGCAAAGAGTGTAGCATTTGTTGAAGAATAATACAAAAATGATAAAACACAAGTTCGGAATCGGGCTTGTGTTTTTTGATGTTTTATATAATTAAATAAGTAATAAAGTACTGTTATTTGTTGTAAATTTTAATTGACTTTGTAGTTACTCTATGATATAGTATTAACAACCGATAGAGGTGCATTTTGTTAATAGTAGCCGTAACTTATAAAGGTTTGCCAAAACTGTTATGGTGAAAGGAGCAGATGCCGAAGTCAGCTTATGGTAAAAAGCTGGTCTGGCAGTACGGAATAATATCTTTACTGTTGTCACCGTTTTGGTGGAGAGCTATCTAACATAATACAATACTCGCTATAGGAGTATATTTGTGTTGGTAGTTGCTTTTCGGCAACTATTATTTTTTTGTGAGGTAAAAATTATGAAAAACACAGTTTTCACAGGTGTTGCAACAGCCCTGGTAACCCCATTAAACGCAAACGGCGTTGATTATGAAGCATTCGGCAGACTTATTGATTGGCAGATTGAAGAGGGGATCAATGCTCTTGTAATCGCAGGCACAACAGGTGAGGGTTCAACTCTTACTGATGAAGAGCACAGAGAAGTTCTCCGTTTCTCTGTTGAAAAGGTTGCAGGCAGAGTTCCTGTTATTGCAGGCACAGGTTCAAATGATACGGCTTATGCTATCGACCTTACCAAATTTGCTTGCGAAGTTGGTTGCGATGCAATGCTTCTTGTTACACCTTATTATAATAAAGCAACTCAGAAAGGTCTTATTGAATCTTTCAGAGCAATTGCAGATGCGTCAACAAAGCCCTGCATCCTTTATAATGTTCCCTCAAGAACAGGTTGCAACCTTACTCCTGCATCCTGCGCAATTCTTGCAGAGCATCCCAATATAGTTGGTATTAAAGAAGCTTCAGGCAACATTTCTCAGATTGCAGAAATTGCTGCTCTTACAAAGGGCGAATTCGATATTTATTCAGGTAACGATGACCAGATTGTTCCTCTTATGTCCTTGGGCGGTAAGGGTGTTATTTCAGTTCTTTCAAACATTCTTCCCAAGAAAACAGTTGAGCTTTGCGATAAATTCTTTGCAGGTGATTTAGAAGGTAGCCGTGCTCTTCAGCTTGAAATGCTTCCTCTTATTAACTCTCTTTTCTGTGAGGTTAACCCCATTCCCGCAAAAGCTGCAGTTGCTGCTATCGGTTTTGGTGAAAATTATGTAAGACTTCCTCTTACAACAATGGAACCTGAAAACGAAGCAAAAATGCTCGAACTTATGAGAGAACAAGGACTTAATGTCTGATTCGGTATCAGTTGCAGGTAACAATTATATGATAGCTAATAATTTAAAAGTAATTAATGATACCTTATTCTTCGCAGGTCACAGTACAGTTGACCTTGCCGAAAAATATGGCTCACCCATTTATGTAATGGATGAGAATAAAATCAGAGAAAACTGCCGTAAATATGTCAATGGAATGAAAAAATATTTCGGCGATAATGCAAAGCCTTTTTATGCAAGTAAGGCTTGTAGCTTTAAAAAAATTTATAATATTGTTGAGTCCGAGGGTATGGGAGTCGATGTGGTTTCCGTTGGCGAAATCTATACTGCTTTCAAATCAAGCTACAATATGAAAAATGTTTGCTTTCACTCCAACAGCAAGAATGATTATGATATTAATTTTGCTATGGACTGCGGTGTTGGTTGCTTCGTTGTTGATAATATTGAAGAGCTTGATGCAGTTGACCGCTTTGCAGGGGAAAGAGGCATAAAACAAAAAATCCTTTTCAGAGTTACTCCCGGTATTGATACTCATACTTATGAAGCAGTTAACACAGGTAGGGTTGACTCCAAATTCGGTTTCCCCATTGAAACCGGTGCCGCTATGGAGATTACAAAATATGCTCTCACTAAAGAGAATATTGACCTTGCAGGTTTCCATTGTCATGTAGGCTCTCAGCTTTTTGAATCTTCAGTTTTCATCCGCTCTGCAGAAATTATGCTTGAATTCATTGCAGATGTTAAAAACACATTAGGCTACGAAGCAAGGGAGCTTGACCTTGGCGGTGGCTACGGTGTCAGATACACCGAAAACGACCCCGAAATTGATATTGAAGATAATATCAGGCAGGTTGCAGAGTATTTTAAAAAGAAATGCAAAGAGCTTAATATAAACGAACCTGCGGTAAGTATGGAGCCCGGCAGAAGCATTGTTGCAGATGCAGGTATAACTCTTTACAGAGTAGGTAACGTAAAGCGGATTGAGGGCTACAAAAACTATGTTGCCATTGACGGCGGTATGACCGATAACCCAAGATATGCCCTTTATGAGTCTGAATATACCGTTATTGCCGCAGATAAGGCAAATGAGCCTTGCAATTTCCTTTGTGACCTTGTTGGCAAATGCTGCGAAAGCGGAGATATTATTCAGCCTAAAGTAATGCTTCCTGAAAGCATTAAAAGGGGAGACCTTGTTGCAGTTCTTACAACGGGTGCATATAATTTTTCAATGGCTTCCAATTACAACAGAATTCCCCGTCTTCCCATTATTATGGTAAATGGAGACGAAGATTATATCGCAGTAAAAGGCGAAAACCTTGATGATATAATCAGTAGAGATATATAATTTAACAACCCTATTAAGAAAAGATTTTTTCTTAATAGGGTTGTGTTTTTTTATGGAACTGCAGTTGTTTCAGGTGTTTCGTAAATGTTTGTGGAATAATTGAAATAATAAATACCTTCTGATGTTAGAATTTCTTGTTGCTTTTCTTTACTGCTAAGATATGCCCAATCCCATAATAAATCAACAGTATCTAATTTAACAGATTTATCTAAAGGCTTTGCTTTGCCTTCTTCAAACTTGATTATACCTGTTTTTCCATTGAGTGTTGTGTATGTGTTTTCTTCATTTTCAATCTTGTTTATGAAAAGCACGAATGAACCGTCTTCTTTAAAGTAGTTTTCGTCGTTGACAATAGTTATAACCTCTCCGACGCTTTCGTTAACAGGGCAGTCAACATAAACCTCGGTGTAATATTTTCCGTCTTTTTCATAGCTTTTAATGTGCTTGATTTCTTCTGGCTTTTTTCCATAAGTGCAACGTGTTTTATATGTGCTTGCAATTATTATATAATCAGCTCTTGAAGCCAAATCCGAAACCTTGATTTCTTCTTTTGTTAATGCCGAAACAACGCATATTGAAGAAAGTAAAATACCTATACACAAAACAATTATTAATATTTTCTTTTTCATAGCTATACCTTTAAATTCTTACCTATGGTATAAATACCCATCAGCATTAAACCGATTGATAAACCAAGAAAAACACCTGAAAAGAAATCTGTGAAATTTGTTCCCCCTAAAAGACGGGAGAGAACTAAAAATGTAACACCGAGAACAATAACCAAAAATCCGTAAATAGTTTTGTTTTGTTTTTCAAGGCTATGAACGCGCCTTAATAAAAACATTATTCTCATATCCTCTGCATTTTCGGGAGTGTTGTCCTTTTCTTCACCGTCCATAAGCTCGGAAACAGTAATCCCCAATTCCTTGCAAAGAGGTTTAATTATGCTGTAATCGGGCATACAATTGCCGTTTTCCCATTTTGAAACGGTTTTGTTTGACACTCCTAATATTTCAGCCAATTGCATTTGAGTGAGGTTTTTCTCTTTTCTTTTTTGTGCAATAAAATTACCGATTTGCTTTTGGTTCATTCTTCTTCCTCCTCAAGAGTTGCAAAATATGACATTGTTTTTCTGTAATTTATCAGTGCGTTTTCAAGATTTTCAACAGTTTTCAATGATTTTTCAGCATCACAACATCCGAGTATTTGTTCTAACAATATATTAACTGATGGACTTTTAGATATTCCATAATCAAAAGAGGCTTCCACATCTTCAAATTGTATGTAAATATACCACTGGTCTGTATAACCTGAGTAGCCTTTGATATCTTCTTCCGTTAAGGAAAGAACTTCGGTTATATGCTCTTCCATATAAGATATTTGAGCCTCATTTAATACTGTCTGGAATTTATGAATTTTATGATTTTCGTCAACATACTCAGCTAAAATTCTGTTGTCGGGTGTCAGGACAAACATATATTTTTTATATAACATTGGTCCCGTTATAATAAATTTAATAAGATATTCTTCCTCATCAATATTAAAATCAGGTTCTTTTTGGTTATTAAAAGCAGTACAGGATGTTAAAATTAAAATAAACGAACAAGCCAAGCAGAGTAATTTAATAAAAGCTTTTTTCATATTTCTACCTCCGATGATTTTACTTTAACTCTTTTAGGTTCTTTTTTACACCCATTAACAAGAGAATTTAGGTGGAATATGAGTATCTAAGACGATTATAGCATATATTTGCTGTTTGTAAAACGAAAAACTAATAGACACTTCATTTTGAACAAAGTAAAAATAGAAAAATAAAGTTGTGGTTTGTGGTGCCTGCCTTCAAAGGCGGGGGACCATCTTGAATATGTAAACCAATTGAACGATGTATTAAGCGTGTCAATTGTAAAACTATTGAATACAGTTTGGCGGAATGGTGGGTGGTTCTCTACGCGAGTCCTCGAGCGTAGTTGAAGCGTGAGCTTCAATTGTAATGCCCCCGTAGGGTACAGGCTTGCCTGTACCGTTGAATTGCTTAACCGAGAACAACTGCTTTGTTAAAGTTCCACCTATGGTGGAATGTTGCTTTGCAACAAAGAACCTTCCGTCACGAAAAATCAAGATTTTTCGCGCCACCTTCCTTTGAAGGAAGGCTCAGAGCACAACAACTTTGTTCTTCTTGTTTTTCACCAAAAAAACAAACCGATTAAGAAAATCTGAATTTTCTTAATCGGTTGTAATTTTTTATTTCTTCTCCGCAATAAATGCCCTAAATAATGGCAGGCAGGCGTTGAAAAAGGCTTTATAACTTTCACAATAGTTTCTGTCTTCCTTTGAGCGCTTGCAGCCGCCTGCACGACAAATGGGGTAAAATCTGCATTTCTTGCACTCTTCCGGAATATAAAGGCTTTCTCTTAAAAAATCCGTTGCCTTTTCACAATGGGCGAGAGTATCAAAGTTTTCTGTGGGTGTATTTATGTTACCCAAAAGCCATTCATCTGTACAGTAAAAGTCGCAGGGGTAAATGTTGCCGTTACCCTCAACAACAAACTGATGCATACAGTGACCGCACATACCGCATTGTTCAGTAGGGTTTCCGAGATATAAATGCACAAGGTTGTCAAAATATCTTATACTTGTGTAATTACCCTGAACATAGTCTTTAACATAAGCATTAAAGCCGTGAATCAAAAAGTGCTTGTACTGTTCAACAGTCATATAAAGCTCGCTTTCTGTTTTGTCACCAAAGGGACGAAGGCAGGGGATGAACTGCAAATATCTGAAGCCTCGTTTTTTGAAATATCGAAGAATATCGTCAATATTATCAGCACATTTGCCTGTAAGAACAGTAAGAATATTAAACTGTACACCTGTTTTTGTAAAAATATCTGCAGCTTTAATAATCTTATAAAAAGCATTCTGATTATTGCTGTCAATTCGGAATGAGTTGTTGTCAAAATCTCCGTCAAGACTAAGACCTATAAGGAAATCCTTTTTCTTAAAGAATTTTGCCCACTCTTCATTAATAAGCGTTCCGTTGGTCTGCAAACCATAATAGATTTTACTCTTTTTAATGTTTAATTCATCAACCTTATTGCAAAAATATCTGAAATATTCAATACCACGCAAGGTGGGTTCGCCACCTTGGAAAGCGAATGCAATGCTTTCACCGTTGGCAAAATCCAATGCTTTTTCTATTAAATTGTCTGTTGTTTCTTCGCTTATCATTCCGAAGCTTTTTACATCTCGGTGGTCTGTAACATCGTGATAGAAGCAATACTTACATCTCATATTACACAATGCAGATGCAGGCTTAATCATAATAGATAAAGGTGGCAACTAAATCAATCCTTTTATATAACTAAACCCCGGAAAAAGCTCCGAGGTTTAATTTCTTTATTTGTAATATTCTTCATTCATACCGCGACGATCGGATTTGAAGTTATTCATAATCTCGTCCATTTTTGCATTCATTTCTTCTGCAACTGTGGGATAAACTGATGAGCGGTTAAGGTTTTCACCTCTGTCATCGCTTAAAATATGTAACCAGTTCTTTCTGTATTTGTCAAAGAAAGCGGAGTTGTCATTCTGAATTCTTCTGAAATATTTGAAAGTAATGTATTCATTATCTGTAAGAACATCGTATTTATAATCCCTGTATTCTTCCTGTGAAAGAATATCTTTTGTGGGAACTGTGTATTGAATTGCCTTAAGACTTTCTCTCTTCATATGAAGAATGGGGTGATCTTTTGTGTGAATAACGGTGTCATTCTTAAGAAGCGGAACAATTGAAACGCCGTCAATATCTCTGTCAAAGGGGAGGTAATTCTTTTCTCCGCCGTTGCCTGTGATACCGCAAAGCTCAACGAGTGTAGGCATCATATCAACAAGTGTTGCACTGCTGTGTCTTTCTTCGCCCTCTTTCCAAAGACCGCCGTTGTTACCCCAGCGAATCATAAAGGGAACCTTCTGACCGCCTTCGTAAGCGAGATATTTACCGCCACGGTGACCGCCAACTGAACCCTCAAGAGCAGGACCGTTATCACTTGTGAAAACTATGATTGTATCGTCCATAACACCAAGGTCTTCCAATGTTGTGAAAAGCTCACCGAGATAATAGTCAAATTCTGTGATGCAGTCTGCGTATGTACCCATACCTGTTTCGCCCTTGAAATCGTCACCAACAAAGAGGGGAGCGTGAGGCCAGGGAGTTGCATAATATGCGAAGAAGGGTTCATCGGAATTTTCAACCTTATCAGTAATCCAATCTGTGATTTCTTCATGAATCCATTCGGTTAATTGTCTTTGGTCTTTTTTGCCGTTTTCGTCACGAAGCTCTTCAACACCGTGAACGATTTCAAATTCACCATTTTCTTCACTTACATGGTAGAAGGGCGCCATATCGTTAACATGGTGGCTACCATAGAAGTAGTCAAAGCCCTGATTTGTGGGGAGATATTCGCCATAGTCACCCAAATGCCATTTACCGAAAGCGCCTGTGTTGTAGCCTGCAGCTTGGAATGTTTCCGCAAGAGTGATTTCGTCACCAAGCATACCATCGCAGTTGTTACCCATTTCAATTGAGTTGAAAATACGGGTCTGAGCGAAAGGTGAGAATGTATCGTAAGTGGGATAAATAACGTTATCAGCGTAGCCTCTGAAGGGATATCTGCCTGTCATAAGTGAGAATCTTGCGGGAGAGCAAACTGAATAGCTTGAATAGAAATTGTCGAAGTTAATACCCTCTTCGCCGATTCTGTCCATGTTGGGTGTATCGTAGATTGCACCATTGAGAGAGGTGTCACCATAGCCCATATCATCCATAAGAACAAAAAGAACGTTGGGGCTTTTTGATTTTGCTTTATCAACACCGTCAAGGTAATCATCGTGACCTTCCCAGAGTCTGTCAACATTTGGTTTGGAACGGAGATTCATTGTAAGCACATATAAAACAGTAGTACCTGCAAGAACAATGCTTAGAATTGATGTAAGGAATTTATGAGCACCTTTTTTCTCAAAGGTCTTTTTAGCGATAAGAACAAGAGCAACAACTGCGAGCGCACAGGGGAGAAGTAAAAGAATGTTACCGCCCAATCTTGTAAGGAATGAACCCGTACCGCTGAATAAGGGGTTATCTGCACTTGCCCAGCCTGTTTTACCGCTTGAGAAAGCACCGAAACCTGCATCAGCACCCCAAATCAAGAAGTAAAGGAAAATGCCGACTGCACTTGAACAATAGCCAACAATATTGAAAAGATAAACCTTCTTTTTTGCAATAATACCGATGAAAATAAGTGCTGACATAATGCACATAAATGCCACATTTACAACTGCAACAATGTTAAGTCGTAAAACTAAAAGTGAAATTGCAAGTCCGAGACCTATTATTGCGGTAATAATAGGAAGAACCTTTTTACCTTTGTCAAAAGAAATACCGTTTTTCATTTTTAAACCTCCGTTATTTTTTATACAGACAAGGAAAGAACATATTCGTTACCGGTGAAAAGCTTACTTATATCATCGGGATTGATATGTGATTTTGCACGAATTGTGAAAAGACAATAATATTTATCATTTTTCTTTTCAACAGAGCTTGAAATTAATATGTAATCATTTTCTTTGAATAGGTTAGTAATGCTTTCAATTGCTTCAGGGTCGTCCTTTAATTTCATACTAACAGCAGTTGTGCTTGTGTTTTCAACAGGAAGAATTTTGTGAATAACAATCTGCACAATAAGAAGAATAAGGGTAGCATATACTGCGATACCATACATTCCTGCACCTGCCGCAAGACCAATACCCGCCGTTGTCCAAACACCTGCGGCGGTGGTAAGCCCCTTAACAGTACCCTTGAAAACAATAATACCTGCACCAAGGAAAGAGATGCCCGTAACAACCTGAGCCGCAAGACGAGAACCGTCAAGATTAACATGGTCTGCAAGACCAACAATGTCAAAGAAACCATATTTGCTGACAATCATAATCAAAGCTGAACCTAAAGCAACAATTATATGGGTTCTGATTCCGGCTTCTTTCTGACGGAAGGTTCTTTCAACGCCGATTAAAGCACCGCAAACAACAGCAGTAACAAGACCTAAAAGATAGGGAAAAAAGCTTTCAAGCTTAAAGGTTGAAATGAATGTGTTGATAACATCCATTACATCATAGGTTGGTGTAACATTCAACAACATAATAAATCTCCTGTATTCATATATATTTTTACATTATAATACATATTTTAACTTGTGTCAAATAATGCCTTGTTTAGATTTCTTTTTGTCATAAACTTATTGTTGCTGACATAGCATTTATTGAAGATTTTAAAAGGTCTATGGAGGTAGATTTATGACAGATACAAGCATCTATAAGGATATTGAAACCCGAACAGGCGGTGATATTTATATCGGGGTAGTGGGACCCGTAAGAACGGGTAAATCAACCTTTATCAAGCGTTTTATGGATACACTTGTTTTGCCGAATATTAATAGCAATTATAAAAGAGAAAGAGCGTTGGATGAACTCCCCCAATCTGCGGCAGGCAGAACAATTATGACAACAGAGCCTAAATTTATTCCGGAAGAAGCGGTGAAGGTGGATTTGCCCGATAACGCATCTTTGAATGTTCGCCTTATTGATTGTGTTGGTTATATTGTTCCGAGCTCTTTAGGCTATATCGAAGAGGATAAGCCAAGAATGGTGAAAACCCCATGGTATGACCATGAAATCCCCTTTAATATGGCGGCTGAATTGGGTACACAAAAAGTAATAACCGAACATTCTACTATAGGCTTGCTTATAACAACTGATGGTAGCATAAGTGATATTCCGAGAGAAGAATATGAAGAGGCGGAAGAGCGGGTTGTTGAAGAGCTTAAAGCTATAAATAAACCATTTGTAACACTTCTTAATTGTACCTATCCCGATTCTCAGGAAGCAATTCATCTTTCTTCTCAGCTAACAGAGAAATATGGAGTTCCCGTAATACCCGTAAATTGCCTTGAAATTGATGAAGATTTAATCCGTGAAATTCTCGGTGCGGTGCTTTTTCGGTTTCCCGTTCGTGAAATCGGTATTTCACTTCCCGGTTGGGTTATGGGTCTAGGCAGAGAGCATTGGTTAAGAAAATCTATATGCAATTGTGTAAAGGAATGCTCTTGCGGTATCAGTTGTGTTGGAGATGCAGGTTTGGTTGTTAAAGGTATCTGTGATAATGAATATATAACCTCCGCGCAGATTTCAAAGCTCGATTTGGGTAAGGGATGTGCAGAGATTGAAGCTATACTTTCAGGAGAACTTATTTATAAAATTATTGAGGAGAAAACCTCGATTCAAATTGAAAACGAGCAGGAGCTTGTTGAACAGTTTGAAGAGCTTACCTTGATTAAAAAGAAATATGATAAAATCAAAAATGCTCTTGAAGAGGTTGAAGCAACCGGTTACGGAATTGTTATGCCGGATATTGATGAATTGACCCTTAAGGAGCCTGAAATTGTTAAGCAGGGCGGTAGATATGGTGTTCGTCTTTCTGCTTCTGCGCCTTCAATTCATATGCTCAAAACCTGCATTGAAACTGAAGTTGCACCCGTTGTGGGAACGGAAAGTCAGTCGGAAGAACTTCTCAAATATCTTCTTACAGGGTTTGAAGAAGACCCCCATAAAATATGGGAGTCTGATATCTTCGGGAAATCGCTTAATGAGCTTGTAAATGAAGGTCTTCGCAATAAGCTTTGTCATATGCCCGTTGATGCGAGAGGCAAAATTCAAGAAACACTTGAACGTATAATTAACGATGGTTGCAGCGGTTTGATATGTATAATATTGTAATTATTCAGCCTCGCTTTTTAAAGCACCATAGCTTCTGTCAATAACTACAACTGCGTAAAGGTTGCCGTTACCGGCTTCATTTACGCGGTTTTTTATGATTGAAAGAAGTTCTTCGTCGGAATATTTGTATTTGGGTGGAATAACAATGTCAAAAAGAACATTTTTAGCCTTTTCACCATATACAACACGAAAATCGTGGAATGTAATCACAGGGTCAATGTCATAAAGAATTTTTCTGATAACCTCTTTCAGTTCGTTTGTTTCCTCACAGTCAAGAACTGTAGGGTCAAGGTGAACAACGATGTGAATGTTATCTTCTCTTGAAAAGTCTCTTTCAATTGTGTCCATAATGTCGTGGCAGGTGAGAACATCAATTTTTGCATCCATTTCAATGTGAGCAGAGGCAAAGTAGCTACCGGGACCATAGGAATGAACCATTAGGTCGTGAACACCTAAAACATTTTCGTAAGAAAGTATTTTATTCTCTATCATTTCATACATTTCTTTTGAAGGTGCCTGACCTAAAAGAGGACCAACTGTTTCTTTAACAAGACCGATACCTGAAATGATGATGAATACCGCAACACAAACTCCCATATAACCATCAAGATTAAAGCCTGTGAAATGTGAAATAACGGTTGCAAGAAGAACTGCGGTAGTAGAAATTACATCGTTTCTGCTGTCTGCAGCAGTAGCTTCCAATGCCTTTGAATTGATTTTTTTACCTAAAGTTTTATTAAAAAGAGAAAGCCAGAGCTTAAAGAAAATTGAAACACCAAGAATAATAACCGTAACCCAATTAAAAACAATTTCTTCGGGATTAAATATTTTTGAAAGTGAGGTTTTTAAAATATCGTAACCGATTATTAAGGTCAAAAATGAAATAATAAGACCTGTTATGTATTCGATTCTTGCGTGACCATATGGGTGGTCTTCATCTGCAGGCTTTTCGGAAAGCCTGAAACCGATTAAGGTAACAATTGAGGAGCCTGCATCGGTCATATTATTGGTTGCATCTGCAGTAATTGAAACACTGTGGCTAACAGAACCTATAATAAACTTCATAACGCTCAATAAAAGATTGCAGACTATACCAACGATACCTGCAACTCTTCCGTATGCTTCTCTGCCATGAGGCGTTGAGGAATCTTTATCTTTTAAAAATAAATTTATAAGTAAATTTGTCATAGTATTCTCCTACCAATTTATGTAAATTAATTATACTTTTATTTTATGAAAAGTCAAATTAATTTGCTACAGTGGACAAATTTTAAAAAATGTGATATCATTATCGAAGCAAAAAATATAATACCGAAAGGTTGGTATAGAAATGGATAAAACACTTGTTATTTTAGCTGCAGGTATGGGTAGCCGTTACGGTGGTCTTAAGCAGATTGACCCCGTAGGTCCGGATAATTCAATTATTATTGATTACTCAATCTATGATGCAGTTAAAGCCGGTTTCAATAAGGTAGTTTTTATTATTAAAAAAGAAAATGAAGCTCTTTTTAAAGAAGTTATCGGAGATAAGGTTTCAAAGCATCTTAAGGTTGAATATGTTTTCCAAGGCTTAGATTGTTTGCCCGAGGGATTTGCTTGTCCTGAAGGAAGAGTGAAACCATGGGGTACTGCTCATGCAATTCTTTGTTGCAAAGGTGTTGTCAACGAGCCCTTTGTTGTTATCAACTCTGACGATTTCTATGGTAGTGGTGCCTATTCAAAACTTGCGAATTGGATTGAAAAAACTGATTTTTCAGGAGAAAAATATAAATTTGCAATGGCAGGCTATTATTTGAAAAATACTCTTACCGATAACGGTACCGTTTCCCGTGGTGTTTGTGATGTTGATGAAAACGGTCAGCTTAATGACGTTATCGAAAGAACAAAAATTATGCGAGTTGACGGTAAAATTTCTTTTACCGAAGACGGCGAAAGCTGGACAGAGCTTCCCGAGGAAAGTGTAGCTTCTATGAACTGTTGGTGTTTCCCTGCAGGAATTCTCGATGAAATCGAAAAATATTTCATAGACTTCCTTAAAAAAGAAGTTCCTGAAAATCCCCTTAAATCAGAATTCTTCCTTCCTTTCCTTGTTAGAGATATGCTTAAAGAGAATAAATGCACAGTTGATGTAATTGAGACTGCAGATAAATGGTTTGGTGTAACTTATAAAGAGGATAAGCCTGATGTTGTGGCTGCAATTTCTGCTCTTGTTGAAGAAGGCAAATATCCTGAGAAGTTGTGGTGAAGAAATGAAAAAAATATCAATCATTTTAATCTTGGTACTGATGTTGGTTATGTTCTCGGCTTGTGAGTCGGAAATCGAAGAGCCACCAAAAGATACAACCGAAACTCAAGCAACCACAGAGGAAACAACATCTGCTAATGATGTTGTAAGAGTCGGTATTGATAAAAATAGTTTAGCAGACCCGGAAAAATTTATTGATAGTATGAAAGATTATGGTGCGGAGGTCAAAGATATGACCGATGCCGGTGGTTATCTTCTGTTGTTCTCAAAAAATGAGCATAAAAAATTATTGGATGATAAAAAATCCGAAGTTTTAAAAACACTCAAAGAATATGAAGAAAATGAAGAGCATTATGTTGACTCTATTGAGTTTAATGACGATTTCAGGAATTTAACAATATATGTTGATAAAGATAAGTATTCCTCAACGGGTAGCACAACAGGAAATGTTGTGGTGGCATCTGCCGTGCTTTCATATCAGATGTTCCTTGAAGACGGGCAGAAAACAGTTGTTGAAGTGATTTACACAGGAACGGAAGATGTTGTTGCTAAGTTCGTTTTGCCAATGAACTTGAGTGTTGAACAATGAAAAAAGAACTCCGCGAGGAGTTCTTTTTTATTGCAGTTTTCTCTTTTCAATTTCTTTCAGATTTGCTTTAAATTCTTTTTTTATCCAAACAAACGATAAAATCCATGCACCGATTACTGCAAGAAAAATATCAATTCTACCCATAGGAAAACAAGAAACTATTGTAAAGAAGATTACGGTTGCTTCGTTCTGGATTCTTAAAATCATTAAAAACCACTCAAAAACAATTATCATTCTGCAAAAGGGGAGAACACAAACAACCGACCAACATAAGCAAGCTGTTTGAGGACCCCAGTTTTTTGGCAGTTTCCACATCATTGGTACATATTTATCAGGGTCACCGTAATTGATTTGTGCAAGGTAACGCTTCATGTCAGTTTCGTTGGAAATGGGCGGTTTATATTTAATAAACGCATAATAAGACATTAAAACATAACCGATAAAGGTTATAACATTTATTAATATCAGCCCCGTCCAACCGAAATTCAAAGAATCATATAAAGGATTGCCTTCTAAAAGCAAATTTGGTGTGGCAATATATGTGAAAAGAAGGTCGAGGATAATCGTTAAAAGATATGAACCACAAGTCAGATAAAACATTTTCTTTTTCGATTTCATGTTTTTTCTCCTTTCACATATATTGTATCACTCTTTTATCAGAAATTGTAATCGGGTTTTACGATTTTTCCTGTGTTTGCAGATTCAACAATTGCAAGGCAAGCTGCAACAGTTTTTGCACCTTCTTCAACAGGTGTAGGTACTTCTGTTCCGTTAACAATTGCATCTCCGAACACTTCAAATTCTTTAACAAAGTTGTGGTTGTTAACCTCAAGCTCAATGATTTGGGGTTCTTCAGGAGCAACGCCGTTTTCGTCTGCAACAAAAAGCTGCATTGTGGGTGAGGTGTTATCGCAGATGATTGTACCTTTTGTGCCGTAAATAACCGTTCTCATTGTGTAGTCGCGTTTGCAGCCTGTTGAAACATAAACCTTACCTGCAACATCATTGGGGAATTTCATAATAGCGATAGTTGAGTCATCATATGTAACTGTTGGTAAAAGCTTGTGTGTTCCGTAAGCGAAAACTTCTTCGGGGTCACCTGCAAGCCAACGGAGAAGGTCAACTGCGTGGCAACCGCCACCGATAACACCGTGACGAGCATTATCTGCTCTCCAGTTCTGCTTGTTGGAAACGATGTTCATATAGTCGTGAGCATATTCACTTTCAACGAAATAAAGCTCGCCAAGAGTACCATTGTCGATAAGCTCTTTTGTTTTTGCAAAAGATGGGGTGAAACGGCAAATCTGACCAACCATAAATACGCAGTTTGATTTTCTTGCAGCTCTTACCATTTCAGTAATATCTTCTTTTGTGAGAGCAAGAGGCTTTTCGCATAAAACGTGTTTGCCTGCTTCAAGCATTTCAAGAGCAACTTTTTTGTGCTGTTGGTCCGGAATACCGATTGAAACTGCATTGATTTCAGGATTGTTTATAATATCGTGGTAATCGAGAGTGCATTTCTCTTCAGGGATATTATATTTATCAGCTGCAAATTTAAGTGCTTTTTCATCACAGTCGCAAATTAAACCTATTTCTGCACCATAAGCCAAAGCACCTTCAAGGTGAGCTCTGCCGAATTCAAGACCAATTATACCTGCAACTATTTTCTTTTCCATAAATGTATATCTCCTTTTTTGTTCGTTATCCAATATTTTACCATTTATGAAAATAATTGCAATACCCATTTTCACACAGTAGCAAATTTTTCATATGCTGTTATCAGGAGGTAGAGCAATATGATCACTCTTGATAAAGTGTTAATAGGAGAGTACGCAACAATTGTTGCGGTTGATACAGCGCTTTCCTTGAAACAAAGATTATATGATATTGGTCTTGTACCAAATGTAAGAATAAAAGTTGTTCACCAAAGTCCCTCGGGAAATCCCAGAGCGTATCTTGTAAGAGGTGCGGTTATAGCATTAAGAAATTGTGATGCTGAGAAAATTGTAGTTCGGGTTGAGAGTAATGGATAGAAATGAAATTACTGTTGCACTTGCAGGAAATCCCAACGTGGGAAAAAGCACAGTTTTTAATGCTTTAACGGGTCTTAAGCAGCATACAGGCAATTGGACGGGGAAAACAATTGATTTAGCGCAGGGCAAAAGAGAACATAATGGCGTAATATACAATTTTGTTGATATTCCCGGAACGTATTCTTTGAAACCGCACTCGAAAGAGGAGGCGGTTGCAGGAGAATATATTTGCTTCGGAAATGCTCAAATGGTTGCAGTTGTTTGCGATGCAACAAGCCTTGAAAGAAATCTTTACTTAGTTCTTCAGATTATGGAAACGGGAGCTGATACCATTGTCTGCGTTAATCTTCTTGATGAGGCGAAGAAAAAAGGTGTAACCATTAACACAAAGCTATTGGAAAAAGAATTGGGTGCGAGGGTTATATGTATGACTGCCCGTGATGGCGATGGACTCGACGAGCTTTTAAACGCACTTTCTGAAAAAGAAAAACAAAAAACTACAAAAATTCAGTACAACGAAAATATTGAAAATGCAATCGAATATATTATTCCTGCATTAAAGAAGAATAAAATAGAAGGTGTAAATCATCGTTGGCTTGCTTTACGACTTATGGAAAACGATGAAATAGGAAATAATTTTATTAAAAACAATGAGAGCTTAACCCAAGAGCAAAAGAAAGAGATATTAAAAAGTATTGCCTTGGCACAGACATTTTTAAAGGAAAAAGATGAATTAAAAACTCTTTCTGAAACAATAGCTTCAACACTCTATGAAAAAGCATCAGGCATAAACGAAGCTGTTACTATAAAGAGGGGAAGCGAGAATCAAATAAGCAAGGGTGAAAAAATCTTCACCAAAAGTTTTTCTGCATATTTTGTGATGCTTTTGTTATTAAGCGGCATTTTTTATATAACTATTGCAGGGGCTAATTATCCGTCGCAATGGTTGTCCGCTTTCTTTGATTGGAGTGAAAAGCAGCTTTTGATATTTGCTGAATTTATAAATATGCCTGAAGTATTGAAAGGAATGTTGATATCGGGCGGGTTTAGAGTGTTGGGATGGGTGGTTTCAGTTATGCTTCCGCCAATGGCGATATTTTTCCCTTGCTTTACTCTTTTAGAGGATTGGGGCGTATTACCCCGAATTTCCTATGTTCTTGATAACAGCTTCAGAAAATCACAAACCTGCGGAAAGCAAGCCCTCACAATTTGTATGGGATATGGCTGTAATTGTGTTGGTATTTCAGGTGCCAGAATTATTGATTCCAAAAGAGAAAGGCTTATTGCGATTTTAACTAATACCCTGACTGTATGTAATGGTAGATTTCCTGCTATAATTACTCTTGTTTCTGTGTTCTTAGTGTCGGGTAGTGGCTTTGTAAAAGGTATTTACAGTGCAATGATTCTTGCATTGATAATCGTGTTAAGCCTTGCTTTAACATTGTTTCTTTCTAATTTCCTTTCTAAAAGCCTTCTTAAAGGTGAGTCGTCTCATTACATTCTTGAATTGCCACCATTCAGAAAACCGCAAATATCAAAGGTGATAGTTAACTCAGTTTTAAACAGAACTATTATTGTGCTGTTCAGAGCTGTTGTGGTAGCTTTCCCGGCAGGTATTGTTATATGGCTTCTTGCAAATGTAAACATAAACGGAGCGAATATTTTAAGTTTTGTAAATAACGTTTTCGAACCCTTGGGAAAAATAATGGGTATGGACGGAAAAACTCTTTCCGCTTTCTTTTTAGGCATTCCTGCAAATGAAATAGTTTTGCCCGTTGCTTTAATGTCTTATGTTGGAGCAGGAGAAATGAATAATATAGAAAGCACCTCTTTAATTGGTGAAATTCTTATAAATAATGGTTGGACGCATCTGACTGCAATATGCTATATTGTTTTTTCAGTAGTGCATTTTCCTTGTGCAACTGCACTTTTAACTATTTTTAAAGAAACGAAAAGCTTAAAATGGACCTTTCTCTCTTTCTTGATTCCAACTGTTTTAGGAATTATTTTATGCTCAATAATAAATATTATCGGTAATATATAAAATAATTTTAATTTTTTGAAAAAAACACTTGCTTTTTGATTTCCTTTGTGGTAGTATTCTACTGCTAATGTGTTATCAAAAACAAAGAGGTGAAATAAATGAAAGAAGGACTTCATCCCAAATACGGCGCAACACAGGTAAAGTGTGCATGCGGCGCAGTTCTCGAAACAGCATCCACAAAAGACGGTATGCGTGTTGATATCTGCTCAAAATGTCACCCCTTCTTTACCGGCAAGCAGAAGCTCGTTGATACAGGCGGACGTGTTGAAAGATTCAATAGAAAATATAACCTCTCTAAGTAAGTTATATCTGCTTGATAAGTCGGTGAGTTATCACCGACTTTTTGCGTTTTAAAAGGATTTTTATTATGAGTGATTCTTATAAAACTCTCGCAAGAGAAGCTTGCGACGAGTATATAGTTAAACATTCGAGGTTTATAGGGTATGCAAAGCCTGTTAAAACCGAAAAAGAAGCCGTTGATTATATTAACGAAATATCAAAGAAGCATTGGGATGCAAAACATAATGTTTATGCTTACTCTATAAGAGAAAGCGGTGTTAAGCGCTATTCTGATGATGGCGAACCACAGGGAACTGCAGGTATGCCCGTACTTAATGTTATTCTTCAAGAGAATGTTACGGATTGTGTAGTTGTTGTAACTCGTTATTTCGGCGGTATTCTATTAGGTGGCGGTGGGCTTGTTCGTGCCTATACTCACTCTGCAAAAATCGGAATAGATGCGGCGGAAATTATTACACTTTCTAAATGGTCTGTCTGCGAAATTCAATGTGAGTATACCTTTTACGGAAAACTTGAAACCTTCATCAGAGATTTTGGTGGGGTTGTGGAAAAAAGTGATTTCGGAGAAAATGTAACTCTTGAATTTCGTATAAAAAAAGGTTTAGAGGACTCTTTTGATAGAAAACTGCAAGATTTAAGTAATGGGAAAGTTGGTTTTTCTCAAATCGGAGAGGTAATTGCAGCCGAATAATCGGACGTTAAAATAAAAATATGAAATTTTTCAAAAAAATCCGTCAAAAAAAGAGGGATTTTTTTGCTTTTATTGTATTATTATATAAAAGCAAAAAAGGTGGTGCTTTCTGTGAATGGTGAAATCAGAAAAAGAACTCTGGCGAGAGAACGAATTTCTTTTTCAAAATATGCTATGCTTTGCGATAATACAAAAGGCAGGCTGATTTCCGAAGATGAATGTCCCGTAAGAACTGCCTATCAGCGCGATAGAGACAGAATCATTCACTGCGCTGCCTTCAGACGCCTGAAAGATAAAACGCAGGTCTTTTTAGCACCCGGTAACGTTCATTACAGAACTCGCTTAACTCATACACTTGAGGTGTCGCAGATTGCAAGAACAATTGCTCGTTCTCTTGCTCTTAATGAGGATTTAACAGAAGCAATTGCTTTGGGTCACGATTTAGGTCATACTCCTTTCGGTCACGCAGGTGAAAGAGCACTCAATCAGGTATATGAAAAAGGTTTTACCCATTTTGAGCAAAGTCTTCGAGTGGTTGATTTGCTTGAAAGAGGCGGTAACGGACTCAACCTTACATACGAGGTAAGAGATGGTATTCTTTGCCACACAAGAGGTAAGGAAGCGGATACCCTTGAAGGCAGAATTGTTAAATTAAGCGATAAAATAGCATATATTAACCATGATATTGATGATGCTATCAGAGGTAATATTATAGGTGAAGATGATATTCCCTTAGAAATCCGCCTTGTTGTAGGCTTTACCAAAGCTCAAAGAATCAACAGTATGGTTATGTCAGCCATTAATAATACCAGAGACGATTTGAAAATGGCTGATGATGTTCAGGATGCCTTTGACCAATTGCATTCTTTTATGTTCAAGTATGTTTATACTAACCCTAAATGCAAAAGTGAGGAGGGAAAAGCGGAAAGTATGATAAAAGAGCTTTTCCGTTATTTTTCCAATGACCCGTATAAAATGCCTGGATTGTATCAGGAAATCGCTAAAAGGGAAGGTGCGCAACGCGCCGCTTGCGACTATATTTCAGGTATGTCGGACAGTTACTCATTAAAGGTTTACAACGATTTATTCGTACCCAAAACTTGGGATTTTTAATGCTTGATAAATTTGCGAACTTGCGCGTTTACTCACACTCGCAGTATCTATATACAGCTTCGGTTCGTAAGCCACGCAATTTCATCAAATTTCTCTGCGCATATTTGGGTCTCATAACACAACGAACTTGCGCGTTTACTCACACTCGCAGTATCTAAATATAATGTTTGGAAGCGAAGCTTCCCCAATAATTTTGCATTCTGCATTTTGAATTTATAAAGGTGGTGATACATAGTGGCTCGTTTTTCTGATGATTTTATTCAGCAAATCCGTGATAACAACGACATTGAATCGGTTATCGGCAGTTATATCGATTTGAAAAGAAGAGGTAAAAATCTTGTTGGACTTTGCCCTTTCCATAACGAAAAAACGCCATCCTTCACTGTGTATCCCGATACAGCCTCTTATTACTGCTTCGGTTGCGGTGCAGGTGGAGAGGTAATAAACTTTATAAGAAATATTGAAAATCTTGATTTCATTGAATCGGTTAAGCTTCTTGCAGACAGAGCAGGGCTTAAAATCCCCGAGACTGATAATTATGATGATGCAATTGCTAAATTACGTCGCAGAATTTATGAAGCCAACCGAGAAGCCGCGAGGTTTTATCACGAAAATCTTTTTACTGAGAAAGGTAAGCCACAGCTTGACTACCTTTTAGGTAGGGGAGTATCTCCGAAAATGATAAAGCATTTCGGTCTCGGTGCCGCTCCTGACGATTGGCACTCCCTTGCAGAGTATCTTAAAAACAAAGGCTTTAACCGTGATGAACTTGTTGCGGCAAACCTTTTAAGAAGCAGTGAAAAAAACGGTAAACGCTATTATTACGATGCTTTCAGAAACAAGGTTATGTACCCCGTAATCGATTTAAGAGGTAATGTGGTGGCTTTCGGTGGACGAGTTCTTGATAACAGTAAGCCTAAATACATAAATACATCTGATACTCTCGTTTATAAAAAGAGTAACGAGCTTTTCGCTTTGAATTTTGCTAAAAACGGAAATGATCGCAAATTGATTCTTTGCGAAGGTTATATGGATGTCATAGCTCTTCATCAGGCAGGTTATGAGAATGCCGTCGCAGGTTTGGGTACAGCTTTAACTCCCGAACAAGTTAGTCTTATTTCCAGATACGCTGATGAGGTTGCACTTTGCTATGACTCAGATGAAGCAGGTCAGAAAGCTGTGAGAGCGGCGATGACGCTGTTCTCAAAAACGGGCGTTAAAGTAAAAGTTATTCGTCTTGAGGGCGGTAAAGACCCTGATGAAATTATAAAAAAACACGGTGTGGAGCGTTTCGGCAGGCTTCTTGATAAGGCGGATAACGATACGGAGTATAAATTGTCAAAACTTCGAGAAAAATATATTGTTGAAACTGATGACGGGAAGCTGAATTTCCTTCGTGAAGCTGTTAAAGTGCTTGCGTTTTGTGATTTAATTGAAAGAGATGTTTATGCAATGCGCTTGTCGGACGAGCTTAGTGTGGGCAAGGATGCAATCCTTCAACAGATTAACGAGGTAAGAAAAAAAGAAAATTACCGCAAAAACAAAGCAGAGCTTTCAACAGCTCAAAAGAAAATTCAAAATTTAGATATTGCCGCAGATCCCCAAAGGTTGAAAAATGTAAGGGCGGCAAAAGCAGAAGATACAATTCTTGTTACTCTTCTTAACAATGCTTCATTTTACAGGAATTTCAAAGAAAGGCTTTCAAATGATGTTTTTATAACACCGGTTAATAAACATCTTTTAGAAATAATAATTAAACGTCTTGAAGAATCGGAAAGTATAGATATTACGCATCTTTCCCAGTATCTGACATCGGAAGAAGTAAGTGTTGTTGCAAGGTTGCTTGCAAATCAGGCGATGGTTTCAAATACTATAAAAGAGTGTGAAGACTGTCTTTTGGTTCTTGAGGAGGAAAAAAGAAAGAGGGAAATACCAACACCGGCCCAAATGAGTGATGATAGTTTTCTTGAATTTTTTAATTCTCTTAATAAAGACGAAAATTAAGTGGTATTAATTTTTTACAGATAGTGTGAAAAAAGAAAGGTGATGCTAAAATGGAAGGTTGGGAGAA
Source organism: Acutalibacteraceae bacterium (assembly GCA_045594685.1). Taxonomy (GTDB): domain Bacteria; phylum Bacillota; class Clostridia; order Oscillospirales; family Acutalibacteraceae; genus DTU089. Next base: position 180,245 of record JAZNYZ010000024.1, read on the forward strand.
AAAACCGCAAATTAAAGCGCTTATCGAAAAAGGTAAGGTAAGCGGTAAACTTGCAACTCACGACATTGACAATGTTATCCTTGAAATCGAAGGCTTTGATGTTGACGATATTGAAAAGCTTTATGAGCTTATCGAAAGCAACAGTATTGAAATCATTGATGATATTGGCGATGAAATGCTTGATGCTCTTTCAATGGACATTGAGTCAACAAAAACACCTGATGAGGAAAGCCCTGCAGATGCAAAAGCAATGGCAATTGATGACCCCGTTAAGGTGTATCTTAAAGAAATCGGACGAGTTCCGCTTCTCACTTCAGAAGAGGAGATTGAACTTGCCATCAGAATTTCTGAAAATGACCAGGAGGCTAAAAAACGTCTTTCCGAAGCAAACCTTCGTCTTGTTGTCAGTATTGCAAAAAGATATGTGGGTAGAGGAATGCAGTTTCTTGATTTGATTCAGGAAGGTAATCTGGGTCTTATTAAAGCGGTCGATAAATTCGACTACACCAAAGGCTTCAAGTTCTCAACTTATGCTACATGGTGGATTCGTCAGGCAATTACCCGTGCTATTGCAGACCAGGCGAGAACAATACGTATTCCTGTTCATATGGTGGAAACCATTAATAAAGTTAAGAAAACAAACAGTCAGCTTCTTCACGAGAACGGCAGAGATCCAACTGCAGAGGAAATTGCAGAAAAACTTGATATGCCTGTTGAAAAGGTTCGTGAGATATTAAGAGTTGCTCAAGAACCTGTTTCTCTTGAAACACCCATCGGTGAAGAAGAGGATAGCCACCTTGGTGACTTTATTCCTGATGATGATGCTCAGGCACCTGTTGATGCTGCATCAATGGCACTTATGAGAGAACAGCTTGCAGAGGTTCTCAAAACTCTTACACCAAGAGAAGCAAGAGTTTTAAGCCTTCGTTACGGTCTTGAAGACGGTAATCCCAAAACTCTTGAAGAAGTTGGTAAAGAATTCAACGTTACCCGTGAGCGTATCCGTCAGATTGAAGCTAAAGCTCTTCGCAAGCTTCGTCATCCTTCTCGTTCTAAAAAACTTCGTGATTTTTTGGATTGATTTTTTAAAAGTTTTGTATTATAATGAAAACAATTGGAAAATAATTACAAAATAAAGAGGAGAAGTAGTTATGAAAAATACAAAAAAACTTATTTCTGTTTTACTTGTTGTTTCTTTGTTTGTAACAGTTATGATGCCTTTAACAGCATCTGCTGCAACTGTTTCTTATGATATCACAAGTCCTTATGAAACAGTTGACTGGGATACATGGAATCAGTACCAGGCTATGCTTCACGCACACACACTTTACAGTGACGGAACAATGGATGTAAAAGATGTTGTTGAAGAGTATTACAGATTAGGTTACGATATTCTTGCTATTACAGACCATGGTGTTGTTAACAAAGGCTGGAACAGAGTTCCCGATGTTCTTGACCTTATCGGTTATAATCAGTATATTAACAAATTCGAGCCTATGAGTCAGGAACGTTATGAAGAAATCACAATACACGGCACAGGCCGTGACGGCAGACCTATGCTTGATGTTTCTTACGGAATCGAATTAAATGCCCTTGTTATGAGAAAGAATCATGTAAATGGTTTCTTTGTTGATTATGGTAATGGTATCTTAGGTCATGAAGAAGATTACGAAACTGTTATTGCAGGTAACAGCGCCGCAGGCGGTATCACCTTTATTAACCATCCAGGTGATTTCATTTGTGCAACCCGTGACGAATCAAGAGCAAAAGATTTGGAACAACTTAAAGTTTTCATCGACCCTCTTATGAAATATGATAGCTGCGTAGGTATTGAAATTTTCAACCTCAGAGATACGGTTGATCGCTGTGACCGTATTTTGTGGGATACAATTCTTCAATATACAATTCCTCAGGGCAAAAATGTATGGGGCTTTGCAAATGATGACTCTCATGAATTTGAGGATATCGATGTAACCCGTGATATTATGCTTATGCCTGAGCTTTCAAACGAAGCACTTCGCACAGCTATGGAAAACGGTACTTTCTTCGCTTGTTCAAGATATGCTCATATTGAAATGGGTGAGGATTTTGTTGGTGAAGGTGCATATGCAGATATTCACGAAATAATTGTTGACGATGAAAGAGATACAATTTCTGTTGTTGCCTCAAATTATGATGTAATTGAGTGGATTGCAGATGGCGAAATTATTGCTACAGGCGAAACTCTTTCTCTCGCAGAGCACAGCGATGAAATCGGTTGCTATGTTCGTTTTCAGATTAAAAACAAAGGCGGCATAGTTTGCTCACAGCCATTTGTTTGCGATGATGGTGATATGAGCGATGAGGCAGTTGAATTACCCGAAGAGCATGTTCCTAATAATATTATCGCTGCCTTCTTCCAGGAACTTCTTTCATTCCTCAGAAGAACACTTATTGGTGAAATTATTTATGATGAATTTTTCCTTTAATAATTAGAGTGGGTAAAGTGTATCCAAACCAGCCTTAAACGGTGATGTTTCGGTACTTTTGCCCGATTCGCCTTTGAAAGGCGACAGCCTATCTGCAGTCAAATACGACCAAAATTCCTCGAAACCTCATCCGTTTAAGGTCGAAGAATTTTGTGATTAAGTATTTTTCGCTCAGATGAGGCAAAAACGGAGCTAATCCTAACGGATTGGCGAGTATTTTAACGAAATATGAGTGGAAAAGACTATCCCAAAATCTGGTTCGGGTATACTTTACCCACTCTAAAGGTATAAGAAAACCACCAACTCTGATTTGAGTTGGTGGTGATTTTTTTTATTCATCGAAAAGGGGAGTTGAGAAATATCTTTCTGCAGTATCGGGGAGAACAGCTATAACGGTTTTTCCTTTACCAAGCTTTTTAGCAAGTTTTTTTGCCGCTGCAACATTCGTGCCACTTGAAATACCGCAAAGAATACCTTCCTTTGAAGCAAGCTCCTTAGCAGTGTTAAGAGCTTCATCATCGGTAACAATGCAAATATCGTTATAAATTTTAGTGTTGAGAATGGGCGGTATGAGACCGTCTCCAATGCCCATCTGAATATGTGTACCAATAAGACCGCCTGAGAGAATAGCCGCATCTTCAGGTTCAACTGCCCAGATTTCCATATCGGGATTAGCTTCTTTAAGAACTTCGCCAATACCTGTTAATGTGCCGCCCGTACCGATACCTGCGCAAAAGCCGTCAATAGGTTTGCCGACCTGTTCAAGAATTTCCATAGCGGTTTTTTTTCTCTGTATTTCAGGGTTTGCAGGGTTTTCAAACTGTTGCGGAACGAAAACATTTTCATTCTCTCTCTGCATTTTTAATGCAAGCTCAAGGCATTCATCAATGCATTTACCAATATTTCCTGCATCGTGAACAAGAATTACTTCAGCACCATAATGCTTAACAAGCTTTCTTCTCTCTTCACTTACGGAATCGGGCATAATAATTACTGTTTTATAGCCTTTAACTGCACCAACAAGAGCAAGACCGATACCCTGGTTACCGCTTGTTGGCTCTACGATTATTGTGTCTTTATTAATTTTCCCTTGCTTTTCTGCTTTTAAAATCATATTGTAAGCAGTTCTTGTTTTTATCGAACCGCCAACATTAAGACCTTCAAATTTAACAAGTATCTCCGCACTGTCTTCATCAACTATTTTATTAAGACGAATAACAGGGGTGTTACCCATTGCTTCTAAAATATTGTTGCAAATCATCAATTGCACCTCAGAAATCAATATATTACCATAATATGTTATAAAAAACACACAGTTACAAAGTTTAGCATATAATGGTTTACTTTTCAAGAATTTTGAGAATATTTTTTAAGTGCAAAATGCAAAACGCAAAGTGCAAAGTTTCGGGGCGCAAAAATGCGCCGTAGAACTATAAAGTTGTTATTCGTTATTTTATATTAAGAATTTTAGCTAAGTTTTTATATAAAATATTTTCTAATTCTTCATCCGATAAACCTAAACTAAATAAAAAGTTCAGTTCATCCTCTTGCTTCCACATTGGGAAATCTGTACCGAATATAACTCTGTCAGCACCGTAAAGGTTGATTATTTCTTTTGTTCTTTCTTTTGAAAGGGCATAGAATGATGAGCAAGTGTCAACATAAAGATTTTTATATTTGCATAAAATTTCAGGAGCTTTATCCCAGATTGACCAACCGCCGAAATGAGCACCGATTATAATTAATTCAGGGAACATTTTTAATATTTTTTCAACTCTGTCAGGATTAGAGTTATCGTATCTTGAGTCGCCTGTATGTAAAAGTACAGGCAATTTCTTTTCGTTGCAGATTTCAAAAATCTTTAAGACTTTAGGGTCATCAACCTTAAAGTTCTGGATATCAGGGTGAAGCTTAACACCTTTTAAACCAAGCTCAACAAGATGTTCGGCATCCTCTTCCAAGGTTTCGCTTTCGGGGTGAAGAGAACCAAAGCCGATGAATCTGTCGGGGTAAAGCTCCACTTCACTTGCGATGAAAGTATTTATACTTTGAGCGTGGTGGGGAGTTGTTGCAACAGAGGTTATGAGGCATTTTTCAACACCAACCGCGTCACATTGATTGATAAGTGTTTTTGCTGTACCAACAAAACCACAAACATCAATCACACCTGTTTCGCTTATACCATAAAAAATATCAATGCTGTCCGTAGCCTTTTGAGCAATTTTATCAGGGAATATATGACAATGGGAGTCAATAATTTTGAATTTTTTCATAAAACAACCTTCTTGGTATATAAAAAATCGGACAGGCACAGTTACTGTGCATAGTCCGATCTTTTGTTTATTTGTCAATTTACAGTTTAGTTTTGGCTGTTGTATCTCTCAAGAGATTCGTCTCGCATTTTGTATTTGAGAATTTTACCTGCGGCATTCATGGGGAATTCATTTACAAATAAGAAGTATTTAGGAACTTTATGTTTTGCAATAGATGCATATCCGTATTCCTTCATCTCTTTTTCATCGGCTGTTTCGCCCTTGTGAAGAATAATCCAGGCGCAACATTCCTCACCATATTGTTCATCGGGAACACCAACAACCTGAACATCACGGACCTTGGGATTGGTAAGATAGAATTCCTCGATTTCTCGTGGATAAAGGTTTTCACCGCCACGGATAATCATATCCTTAAGTCGTCCTGTAACCTTGTAATATCCGTCAGGGGTTCTCATACAAATATCACCGGAGTGAAGCCAACCGTCTTTGTCTATTGCCTGAGCGGTTGCTTCAGGCATTTTATAGTAACCCTTCATAATGTTAAAGCCACGGGCAACAAATTCACCGCTCTGACCGTCAGGAAGCTCAACGCCTGTTTCGGGGTCGATGATTTTACATTCAACACCGGGGAAGGCACTGCCAACAGTTTCAACACGATGGTCAAGGTCCTCATTCACTTCACCCATAGTGCAACCGGGAGAAGCTTCTGTCTGACCGTAAACCGAAATAATTTCTCGCATATTCATTTCCACGGAAGCACGGCGCATAAGGTCTGCAGGGCAGTTCGCACCTGCCATAATACCTGTTCTCATATATGAGAAGTCAGTTTTTGCAAAATCGGGGTGGTTGAACATTGCAATAAACATTGTGGGCACACCGTTAAAGCAGGTGATACGCTCATCGTTTACACAAGCAAGTGAGGACTTAGGAGAAAAATAGGGGATGGGATAAAGCGTTCCTCCGTGAGTCATTGTAGAGGTCATAGAAAGCACCATTCCGAAGCAATGAAACATAGGTACCTGGATCATCATACGGTCAGCGGTTGACAAATCCATTCTGTCACCGATTGTTTTACCGTTATTAATGATGTTGCGGTGTGTAAGCATAACGCCCTTGGGGAAGCCTGTTGTACCTGAAGTGTATTGCATATTGCAAACATCGTCAGGTTTTACAAGAGAGGCGCGTCTGCGAACCTCTTCCCTTGGAATAAGTGAAGAGCGTGACAGCATCTGCTCCCATGTAAGGCAGCCCTCCATATCAAAGCCCACAGTTACAACATTGCGAAGGAAGGGGAGATTTTTGGAATACAAAGGTGAACCGGGCTCAAGGTTTTTTAGCTCGGGACAAAGCTCCTCAATAATCTCCTTGTAGTTGATGTCTTTGCAATACTCAATCATAACAAGAGTATGTGTGTCTGACTGTTTGAGCAAATATTCAATTTCGTGAATTTTATATGCTGTGTTAACAGTAACAAGAACTGCACCTATTTTGGTTGTTGCCCAGAAGGTGAGGAACCATTGAGGTACATTGGTTGCCCATATTGCAACATGGTCACCTGCCTTTACGCCAAGTGAAATCAAAGCTGCGGCACATTCGTCAACATCACGACGGAATTGCTCGTAAGTTCTTGTGTAGTCAAGAGTAGGGTACTTGAATGCATACTGGTCAGGATACTTTTCCGCCATTGTGTCAAGCACATCAGAGAAGGTTGCGTCTATAACATCAAACTTTTTCCATACGAATGTACCTGTTTTATCACGATTGTAATATGCTCGGTCATAAACCTTTTTTTCACGACCTAAAGAGGCAATGTAGTTTGTAAAGTGAGTTAGAACAATATCAGCATCGCTGATTTCTTCGTTCCAAGCGGCACAGATAAAGCCCTCATAATTAAGTGAAGAAAGAGAGTTGATTAGTTTTTCAACGTCTAAATCGCCTTCGCCGATTAAAACAGTCTTTCCGTCCTTCATATCTCCGAGGCGCACATATTTAATGTATGCACCAAGATTTTTAATGGTGGTTTCTGCGGTTTCGCCTGCATCAAAATAAGTTCCTCTTACATTCCAGGAAGCACCGATAGCCGCAGAAGCAAAGTGGTTGATGATACCGATTACATTTTCAGTTCTTGCAAGGTAACCAACGGTTTCAAATAAAATATTAACATCGCTTGCCTGAGCTCTTTTAATTGCACCGGACATTTTTTCATCAAGTATGTCAAAGGATGTCTGAGTCTCTGTACGTACAATGACATTTTCAATACCCGATGCAGCTGCCATGCTTACATATTTTTCAACAAGCTCAGCAGTGGTGCTTTCACTTTCAATAGGGTCGGGCATACGGAGTGCTGAAACAGAAAGGTTTCTGTTGACAAGCTTTCTTTTGGCATCAGCAATACGGTCACGTCTTAAGATACTGTCGTGATGACTGCTTCGTTCCTTTATGGCATCGTAAATTTCAAAACCTTCAAAACCATAGTCAAAGGCATAACGACAGGTATCAAGGAATGAGGCTCGACTCACATTTTTAGTCGAAAATACAATTTTCATATTATGCCTCCTCGAATACAATTTTGTTTAATGCATTGATATATGCTCTGATACTTGCGGCAACAATGTCAGTAGAAGTGCCGTTACCTGAATAAAGCTTTCCGTTATTACGAAGCCTTACCAGTGCGGAGCCGAGAGCTTCTTTTCCCTCTGTTACAGATTGTACCTGAAAATCATCAAGCTCATAGTGGTGACCTATGCACTGCTCAATTGCACGGAAAACGGAGTCAATGGGACCGTCACCGTTACTTACCCCGCAAATAATTTCGTCATTGCATTTCAAAGTAACCTGAGACATAGAGGCTGACATATTGCTGCTGGTTGTTGTATATGTTTCAAAGTGGTAGGTGGAGGGAGCTTGCATAGCTGAACTTGCTATAATTGCCTCGAATTCTTTGTAGCCGACAGCACCCTTCTTTTCGCATACCTGTTTAATTACCTTATATACGTTGCCAACGTCTGAATCTGAAAGCTCGTAGCCCAAAACAGCGGCTGCCTGAGCAACCTGAACAACTGTAGAATCAGAGTCGATAAGAATTTTTTTGCCTTCGCTTATTGTTTCTTCATTTTCGTATGCATCGTGGTTAATGCTTGATAACATATCGTCAATACTTGCATGGATTTTTGTATTGTTAAGTTTGATTTCTGCATCAATCTGTGTGCCGCAAGCATTTATTGCATCGGAAATTTCACCTGTGAGCAGTGCGTTTTTGCCAACCATTGCGCATTTAAGACCATCTGCACCGGTTTTAATTGCAGAAAATGCAGATGCAACCGCCATGCTGATACGGTCTGATACCTGCACATAAACAGGAATGCTCACTGCTTCCTTTACCTTTACAACTAATTCTGCAATATCGTCGGGAGTTGAAACGCCTGCATCGTCGCAGATGGTAACCATACTTGCGCCGCAGTTTTCAGCTTCTTTTACTGCGGTTATAAGAAAATCTTCATCTGCTCTTGTTGCATCAAGTGCGGAAAATTCTACATCGGAGCAAAAGGCTTTTGCTTCCTTGATAAGTGCTGCGATTTTTTCAAGCATTTTAGCTTGTTTTACGTGATATGTGTATTCCATCTGAATAGTGGATACAGGAAGCTCTACCTGAAGACGAGGCTTCTTTGCATCTTTGATACATTCCCAGGCAACAGCAACATCCTCGTTGTTGAATCCGACGGGGATTGCAAAAACAGCATTCTGCACATTCTGTGCGATTGTTTTGTAAATGATTTTATCTTCACGAGGGGATTTTACTGCAGGAATTTCAATTACATCTGCACCGATTTTATCTGCACAGCTTGCGATTGCTGACTTTTCGCGGAATAGCAATGATACAGCTCTGTCCTCTGAAATCTTTTTAAGTGTGATGTCTGAAATAATAATTTTTTTCATTCTACTCATCCTTTCAGTAAATATATAATGTAATGTAAAAACACAAAAATAAAGTCCCTGAGATAACAAATCTCAGGGACGAATTTACATAAAATCCGCGGTACCACCCCGGTTACTGACAAAAGCCAGTCACTCATTAGGACTCTTATAAAGCCTGTAGCCATGGTAACGGGGCTGCCGTAACTCCTTACACGAAAAATCGGTTGGGGAGCTCTGCTCCGGAACGAGACCGAATTTTTGCAACGTACTGACTTGCACCAAACGTCAGCTCTCTGAAACGCCAAACCAAAAACACGTAATTCCTTCATCGCATTTGAAAAATATTGAGAGAATAATAACACTTTATTTTTTGAATGTCAACAGTTTTTTGAAAATTTACAATTTTACTGGCATCTGGCATCTGGTATCTGGCATCTTTTTATAAAAAAATTCACAAATTAATTTTCAAAAAACTATTGACACATAAAAAATAAAATGATAAAATCCACTCAATTGAAAATATCACAAATAAAAGCTGTGACGAAGACGGTTGAATTTTACAACTTCCAGAGAGTCGGCGGTTGCTGTGAGCCGATAGCTTGTATTTTCAGAACCTATCCCTTCTGAGCTGAAGGTCCGAAAGATTTTTCAAGTAGGCGCCTTCCGAGAATGCTACGTTAGTGCAACGGAGTTGATGGACTCCTGAGTGGCAATTATAAATTGCAATTTGAGTGGTACCGCGGAATTTATTTTCGTCTCAAAGTAAAACCGAAAGGTTTTATTTTGGGGCGTTTTTTATTTGTGTGCTTCAAGTAAAATATACTTTTCTTTTGAAAGGATTGATGAAAATGGCAGACAAAACAGTAACAAACAAGCTTGCAGAGGTTGCTCAGCGTATTGAGGAGCTTCGCGAGATTTACGGTTTTTCAAATGCTGATATGGCAGAAAAAACCGAAGTAACTCTTGAGGAGTATTTGTCCTTTGTAAAGGGCGAAGAGGACCTTCCTTTCTCATTCATTCATAAATGCGCTCTCGCATTTGATGTTGAAATTACAGACCTTCTTGAAGGACAGAGTGCAAAGCTCACAACCTATAACGTAACCCGTCGTGGTAAGGGTCAGACCACTGCTAACGAAGAAGGCATTTTAATTCAGAACCTTGCTCCAAAATTCAGAAATAAGCTTGCTAATCCATATTGGGTAAAATATGAATACAGAAGTGAACTTCAGTCAAAGCCTATTGAACTTGCAACTCACTCAGGTCAGGAATTTGACCTTGTTATCAAGGGTTCTCTCAAGGTTCAGGTTGGCGACCATACCGAAGTTCTCCACGAGGGTGACAGTATCTATTATAAAAGCTCAACACCTCACGGTATGATTGCCGTTAACGGAGAGGATTGTCTCTTCTTAGCTATGGTTATGGCAGAGGATGAAGAGGTTGCTGATACTCATATGAGTACAGTAAATGTATCCAACCCAACAAAGAGAGTTCCTCTTATCTGCGATAAATTCATCAAAACAGTTGAGGATGAAAACGGTGTTTGCACAGGAATTTCCTTTGAAAACGAAGATAAGTTCAACTTTGCATTTGATGTTGTTGATGAAATCGGCAGACAGTATCCCGAAAAGCTTGCAATGCTTCATATTGCAGACGATATGACTGAACGCCGTTTCACATTCAAGGATATTAAAGAAGGCTCTTCTCAGGCTGCTAACTATTTCAAATCTCTCGGCATTAAGAAAGGGGATAGAGTTCTTCTTGTTCTCAAGAGAAACTATCAGTTCTGGTTAGCAATTCTTGGTCTTCATAAGCTTGGGGCTATTGCAATCCCTGCAACAAATCAGCTTGTTACTCACGACTATGAATACCGCTTCAATGCGGCAGGTGTTTCAGCAGTTGTTGTTACTGCAGACGGTGTTGCAACAGATTATGTAGATGAGGCACAGAAAAATTGTCCCACTCTTAAAACAAAAATTGTTGCTAACGGCAAAAAAGACGGATGGCATTGCTTTGATGAAGAATATGCTCTTTTCAGCCGTCGTTTTGTTCGTGATGAAGAATCACCCTGCGGTGATGACCCGATGCTTATGCTCTTTACTTCGGGTACAACAGGCTATCCCAAAATTGCTACTCATAGCCACAAATATCCTCTCGGACACTTTATTACAGCAAAGTACTGGCACTGTGTTCAGAGAGACGGTATCCATTTTACAATTTCTGAAACAGGCTGGGGTAAAGCTCTCTGGGGTAAGCTTTATGGTCAATGGCTCTGCGAGGGTGCAGTTTTCGTATATGATTTTGAACGATTTGATGCTTCAAAGATTCTTCCCATGTTTGCAAAATACAATATCACTACCTTCTGCGCACCGCCTACAATGTACAGAATGTTAATAAAACAAGATATTTCCCAGTATGACCTTTCATCAATCCAGCATGCAACAACAGCAGGTGAGGCACTTAATCCTGAGGTTTTCAAGCAGTTTGAAAAATCAACAGGTCTTCGCATTCACGAAGGCTTCGGTCAGACAGAAACAACTCTTTCTATCGCTACTCTTAAGGGTACTAATATTAAAATTGGTTCAATGGGTAAGCCCACACCTCTTTATGATGTTGATGTTGTTGACTCTGAGGGCAGACCCGTTGCAGACGGTGAAACCGGCGAAATCGTTATTCATACGGATAGCAAAGCTCCATGCGGTCTCTTCCTTGGTTATTACAACAATGAAGAAGCAACCAAGGAGGTTTATCATGATGGACTTTACCATACAGGCGATACCGCTTGGCGTGACGAGGATGGTTATTTGTGGTATGTTGGTCGTGTTGATGATGTTATCAAATCATCAGGCTACCGCATCGGACCGTTTGAAATCGAAAATGTTATTATGGAGCTTCCCTATGTTCTTGAATGTGGCGTTTCTGCTGCACCCGATGAGGTAAGAGGTCAGGTTGTTAAAGCAAGCATCGTTTTAACACCCGGTACAGAGGGTACAGAAGAGCTTAAAAAGGAAATCCAGCAGTATGTTAAAAATAATACTGCACCTTATAAATATCCCCGTATAGTTGTTTTCCGTGATGAGCTTCCCAAAACAATCAGTGGTAAGATAATCAGAAATAAGCTTTGATAAATCGCGAATAGCAAATAGCGAATAGCAAATAGCAGATAACAAATAGCAAACGGCTAATAGCTAACTGATAATTGCTAAACTCTAACAGCTAAATTTAATAAAAAACTTGACATTTACCTTATATTATGGTATCTTTGAGGAAATTGAATAAAAGGCATTGAAGAAAAGGGCGCGGTTATTTCACCTTTCAGAGAAGTGGCGGTTGGTGTAAGCCATAGGTTGAGAATCCGATGTTTGTAGTTTCCGAGCCGGGAGGAAGAAAGGCTTTCGCTTAGTAGAACCTCTCCGTGATTGCTGCGTAAAGGCATAGAAGTTGATGGACTTCGAGAGAGGCAGTTTTTTAACTGCAATTTGAGTGGTACCGCGGGTATAAATTTGATTTTTACTCGTCTCAAAGAATATCTTTGGGACGAGTTTTTTATTGTTATGTCCCTATCGAAATTCAGGAGGATTAAAGAATGGACAAAATCACCGGACTTGATTTTAAAATCAAGGAGATGGCGGCGCGTATTCGAGAGTTGCGCGAAATTGAAGGCTACACCATAGCCGAAATGGCTTCTAAAACAGGTGTAAGCGAAAGTGAATATCTTGCTTGTGAGAACGGCGAAAGTGACCTTAACTTTGCTTTCATTTACCGTTGTGCTCTTGCATTTAATGTTGATGTTTCCAGCATTATCGAGGGTAGCACACCCAAGCTTACAAACTATGTTTTCACAAAAGCAGGTAAAGGACAGAAGATTGAAAAAGCTCACGGTATGACTTATTTCAACCTTGCTTCCAAATTTAAAAATAAAATCGCAGAGCCTCTTTTTGTTGAGGCTACATATAGCGAAGAAAATCAGAATAAAGATATTGAGCTTACTTCTCATGATGGTCAGGAGCTTGACATTGTTGTTGAAGGTAAATTAAAGGTTCAGGTTGGTGAACACTCTGAAATCCTCGGACCCGGTGACAGTATCTATTATGATTCTCTTACACCTCACGGTATGATTGCTGTTGACGGTAAGGACTGTACCTTCTATGCTATTGTTCTTAATCCTTCAGGCGAACCTATTCCCGAGCTTCAGCACGTGAAGACAGAGGAGTATAAAGCACCCGAAAAGATTAAGGAAGATAAAAAGGAAAGAATTTATCATAAATTTATTGATGTTGAGCGTAACGAAAAGGGTACACCCACATCAATCAAATTCAAAAATACAGATAATTTCAACTTTGCATTTGACCTTATCGACGCTCTTGCAGACAGAGAGCCTGATAAATTGGCAATGCTTCATATATCAAGAGATAAGACCGAAAGACGCTTTACTTTCAAGGATATGAAAAAAGGCTCTGCTCAGGCAGCTAACTATTTCAAATCCTTGGGTATTAAAAAAGGCGACAGAGTTATGCTTATACTCAAGCGTCATTATCAGTATTGGTTTGCAATGCTTGGTCTTAATAAATTGGGTGCAATTGGTATTCCTGCTCCCAATCAACTCCAAGAGCATGATTTGGAATATCGTTTCCAAGCTGCAGGAATTAAAGCAATTCTTTGCACAACCGATGGCGATGTTGCAAATCAGGTTGATATGGCAGCAACAAAATGCCCTGACCTTAAAATCAAAATCGCAGTTGGCGAGGACCGCGAAGGCTGGCGAAACTACGATGAAGAAAGTAAGCTTTTCAGCTCTCATTACGAGAGAGGTGTAGATGCTCCCGGTGGCGACGATTTAATGCTTATGTTCTTTACATCAGGAACAACAGGCTATCCTAAAATTGCCGCTCATTGCTATAAATATGCTCTCGGTCATTTCCATACTGCAAAATATTGGCACAATGTTGACCCTGACGGACTTCATTTCACAATTTCCGATACAGGTTGGGCAAAGTCTATGTGGGGTAAATTCTACGGACAATGGCTCTGTGAAGCAGCTCTTTTTGTTTATGACTTTGACCGTTTCGATGCAGCAGACATTCTTCCTATGTTTGCAAAGCATAATATTACAACATTCTGCGCACCACCCACAATGCTCAGAATGATGATTAAGCAAGATATTTCAAAATACGATTTCTCCTCTGTTAAGCATATGACAACAGCAGGTGAGGCACTTAACCCTGAGGTTTACCGTCAATTTGAAAAGGCAACAGGTCTTCAGATTCTTGAGGGCTTCGGTCAGACCGAAAGCACTATGATTATCGGTAATATGACAGGTGCACCTCATAAAATCGGTTCAATGGGTAAACCTGCTCCCATTTACGATGTTTGCCTTGTTGATGCAGACGGTAACAAAGTAAATGTTGGTGAAAACGGCGAAATTGTTGTTAATGTTAAAGATGGTGCTCCTTGCGGTCTCTTCAAAGGTTATTATAATGATGAAGAGAAAACTAAAGAGGTTTGGCACGATGGCTATTACCACACAGGTGACGTTGCATGGATGGATGAAGACGGCTTCTATTGGTATGTTGGTCGTGTTGATGATGTTATCAAGTCATCAGGCTATCGTATAGGACCATTCGAAATCGAAAGCGTTATTATGGAACTTCCCTATGTTCTTGAATGTGGCGTTTCTGCTGCACCCGATGAGGTCAGAGGGCAGGTTGTTAAAGCAAGTATCGTCCTTGTTCCCGGAACAGAAGGTACTGAAGAGCTTAAAAAGGAAATTCAGCAGTATGTTAAGGAGAAAACTGCTCCTTATAAATACCCGAGAATTGTTGTTTTCCGTGATGAGCTTCCAAAAACTACAAGCGGAAAAATTCAGAGAAATAAATTATAATTAAGTTGAGGTGAGTTGAGATGCAGAGCAAACGAATGACCCTTTTTGCAGGGCATTATGGTAGCGGTAAAACAAATATTGCCGTAAACTATGCTTTGTATCTCAAAAGCCTTGGTGAAAATGTTGTTATCGCTGACCTTGATATAGTAAATCCCTATTTCAGAACTCGTGACAGTCTTGAAGATTTGGAAAATGCAGGCATTAAGCTTATTTCTTCTCAGTTTGCCAGCTCCAATGTAGATTTACCTGCTTTACCTCAGGATGTTTATTCTCTTCTTGACAAACGCGAAGAAAAAGCCATAATGGATATTGGCGGTGATGACCGCGGTGCTTATGCTTTGGGAAGATATGCAGACGCTATTAAAGAAGAAAACGATTATGAAATGCTTTTCGTTTTCAATAAATATCGTCCTCTGACTCCCGATGCAGAGTCTGCTTTTGAAATAATGCAGGAAATTGAAGCGGCATGTAAAATTAAATTCACAGCAATTGTTAATAACTCCAACCTTGGTGAACTCACCACAGCAGAGGATGTTATAAATTCGGTTGACAGTGCCGAAGAGTTATCAAAGTTAACGGGTCTTCCTGTTAAAATGACAACTGTCACAGAAAATTTAGTTAATAATCTCAACGGAAAAGTTGAAAATCTGTTTCCGCTGACTTTACAAAAAAAGATAATTTAGGAGGCAGAAAAATGGCAAAAGTAACATTCGCAGAAAATGTTTGCAAGGGCTGCGGTTTGTGCGTAACTGCTTGTCCCAAGAAAATTGTGGAACTTGATTCTGCAAAGCTTAACGCAAAAGGACATCATCCTGCACATTGCATCGATGAAAGCAAGTGTATCGGTTGCGCATTTTGTGCAACAATGTGCCCTGACTGTGCTATAACTGTTGAAAGGTAAGGTGAAATAAATGGGTGAGAAAGTTTTAATGAAAGGTAATGAGGCTATTGCCGAGGCTGCAATCAGAGCAGGTTGTATGCATTATTTCGGTTATCCCATTACTCCTCAGACAGAAATTGCTGCATATATGGCAAAAAGAATGCCCAAAGTAGGTGGCGTGTTCCTTCAGGCAGAAAGTGAAATTGCTGCTATTAATATGGTTCTTGGCGTTGCCGCAACAGGCAAACGTGTTATGACATCATCATCAAGCCCCGGAGTTTCTCTCAAGAGTGAGGGCATTTCTTACATAGCAGGCTCAGATGTCCCTGCACTTATTGTTAATGTTCAGCGTGGTGGTCCCGGTCTTGGCGGTATCCAGCCCTCACAGTCTGATTATTTTCAGGCAGTTAAAGGCGGTAGCCACGGTGACTTCAAGAAAATCGTTCTTGCTCCTGCATCAGTTCAGGAAATGGCAGACCTTACAAGCACTGCATTTGACCTTGCTGATAAATACAGAATGCCTGCAATGATTCTTGCAGACGGTACTCTCGGTCAGATGATGGAGCCTGTTGAGCTTCCTGATACTGCTCCCAACAGCTTTGATAAGCCTTGGGCACTTACAGGTACAAAAGGGGAGAGAAAGCACAATATTGTTAACTCTCTTTACCTTAAACCCGAAGAACTTGAAAAAACAAACTTCGAGCGTTTTGAAAGATATAAAACAGTAGAAGAAAACGAAGTTCTTTTTGAAGAATATCTTATGGATGATGCAGATATCTGCGTTGTTTCCTTTGGTATCACAGCTCGTGTTGCTAAAAATGCTATTGTTGAAGCAAGAGCAAAAGGTATCAAGGTTGGTATGATTCGTCCCATTACTCTCTGGCCCTTCCCTGAGAAAGTTCTCAAGGCAGCGGCAGAAAAATGCAAAGCATTCCTTTGCGTTGAAATGAATATGGGTCAGATGATTGAAGATGTTAAGCTTGCAACAGAATGCAAGAAACCCGTATATCTTTGCAACCGTACCGGCGGTATGATTCCCGCTCCCGAAGAAGTACTTGCAAAAATCGAAGAAATCAATGAAGGAGGTAACAAATAATGGTAGTATTCGAAAAACCGAAAACATTAACTGATGCACCGCTTCACTATTGTCCCGGTTGTACTCATGGTATTATTCACAGACTTGTTGCCGAAGTTATTGATGAACTCGGTATCGAGGGCAGAACTATCGGTGTTGCTCCCGTTGGTTGTTCTGTTATGGCTTATGATTATTTCACTTGTGACTTCATTCAGGCTCCCCATGGTAGAGCTCCTGCAGTTGCAACAGGCGTAAAAAGAGCAGACCCTGAAAACAATGTTGTATTTACATATCAGGGTGACGGTGACCTTGCTGCTATCGGTACTGCTGAAACAGTTCACGCTGCTGCAAGACGCGAAAATATCACAGTTATTTTCGTAAACAATGCAATTTATGGTATGACAGGCGGTCAGATGGCTCCCACAACTCTTCCCGGTCAGGTTACTCAGACTTCTCCTTATGGTAGAGATGTTGAAACAGTAGGTTATCCCGTTAAGGTTTGTGAGCTTCTTCAGAATGTTGATGGCGCTGCATACCTTGAAAGAGTTTCTGTAAACAACCCCTCAAATGTTAAAAAGGCAAAAGCGGCTATCAAAAAAGCTTTTCAGAATCAGCTTGACGGCAAGGGCTTCTCTCTTGTTGAAGTTGTTTCAACTTGTCCTACAAACTGGGGTATGACACCCGAAAAAGCACTTAAATGGCTTGAGGAAAATATGCTTCCTTATTATCCTTTGGGTGTTTATAAAGATATCTACGCAGAGGAGGCAAAATAATGAGTAAAGCGTGTAACATTCTTTTTGCCGGTTTCGGCGGTCAGGGTATTCTTTTTGCAGGTAAATTCGTTGCATACAAAGGTCTTCTTGAGAATAAGCAGGTTTCCTGGCTTCCTTCTTATGGTCCTGAAATGCGTGGCGGTACTGCAAACTGCAGCGTTATCGTAAGTGACGAACCCATCGGTTCTCCCATTGTTGGTAAACCCGATGTTCTTGTTGCTATGAACCTTCCCTCACTTGATAAATACGAAAATGAAGTTGTTTCAGGCGGTAAGATCTTCGTTGACTCAACTCTCATTACTCGTAAAGTTGAGAGAACAGATGTTGATGTTTTCTATATTCCTGCAACTCAGATTGCAAACGAGCAGGGTATCAGCACTCTCGCTAATATGATTATTACAGGTAAGCTTCTCAAAGAGGTTGAAGCTCTTGGCTTTGACGGCATTGATGCACCTCTCTCAAAGGTTGTTTCAGCTCGCCATCAGGACCTTCTTGAAGTAAACAAAACCGCTCTTAAACTCGGTTACGATTATTAATTGCTGAATTTTCAGTATTGAAAAGAGGTATTTTCAATGAGTTACGAATTCAAAATTGAAAAAACTACCGCTCCCAAAGCAAAGCCTCAGGATGAGAGCAAGCTTGGCTTCGGTAAAATCTTTACAGACCATATGTTTATTATGAACTATGATGAAGGTCAGGGCTGGCACGATGGCAGAGTTGTACCTTATGGTCCTCTCGCTCTTGACCCCTCATCAATGGTTTTCCACTATGCTCAGGAGCTTTTTGAAGGTCTTAAAGCATACAGAACTGCAGACGGTAGCATTCAGCTTTTCCGTCCTCAGAAAAACATTGAAAGAATGAACAACACTTGTGACCGCCTTTGCGTTCCGAGACTTGATCCCGATATGGTTCTTGAAGCTATCAAGACTGTTGTTGACGTTGATAAGGATTGGGTTCCCCACAATGACGGAACATCACTTTATATTCGTCCTTTCATTATTGCAACTGACGCTTTCCTTGGCGTTCACGCTTCTCACAGCTATATTTTTGCAATCATTCTTTCACCTGTTGGCTCTTACTATGCAAATGGTATGGACCCCGTTAAGATTTACATTGAACGTGAATATGTTCGTTGTGTAAAGGGCGGTACGGGTATGGCTAAAGCAGGCGGTAACTATGCTGCATCTCTTATCGGTCAGGAAAAGGCAGATAAAATGGGCTATGCTCAGGTTCTCTGGCTTGACGGTGTTGAGAGAAAATATATTGACGAAGTTGGTGCAATGAACGTTTTCTTCGTTATTGACGGAACAGTTATCACTCCCTCTCTTGAAGATGGCAACATTCTTCCCGGTGTTACAAGAGCATCTTGTATTGAAGTTCTCAAAGCAAACGGCTATAAGGTAGAGGAAAGAAAGCTTTCTGTTGACGAAGTTAAAGAGGCTCACAAAAACGGCACTCTTACAGAATCCTTCGGTACAGGCACAGCTGCTGTTATCTCTCCCGTTGGTGAATATATCGATGGTGACGAGCATCTTGTGATTAACGACAGTAAAATCGGTCCCGTTGCTCAGTTCCTTTATGATGAGCTTACCGGTATTCAGTGGGGCAAAAAAGAAGATAAGCTCGGCTGGATTGTAAAAGTTAATTAATTTGATATATAAAAACACTCCTTGCATTTTGTTGCTTGGAGTGTTTTTATGTGTATATACTTGAAAAAAGAGAGAAAAAAAGTTATAATCTACCCAGTAAGACATACAAGGAGGTAATTCTATGTTGAAATATGAAATCGAAGGCGGTAGCTTACCTGTTGTTATCTGTTACCCGGAGCAAGGGCAGACTCTTTGCACCGAGGGCGGTTCAATGAGCTGGATGAGTCCCAATATGAAAATGGAAACCAATTCAGGAGGTGGCATAAAGAAAGCTCTTGGCAGACTTTTTGCAGGTGAATCGCTTTTTCTCAATGAATTTACCTCTGTTGGCGGAACAGGTATGATTGCATTCTCATCAAGCTTCCCAGGTGAAATTATTCCTTATGAGGTAACTCCCGGTAACGGTATTGTTGTTCAGAGAAAAGGCTTTCTTGCTATGGAAAAGGGTCTTGACCTTTCAATTTTCTTTCAACACCGTTTCGGAACAGGTCTTTTCGGCGGTGAGGGCTTTATAATGCAAAGAATTACCGGTAACGGTATGGTATTCATAGAAATTGACGGTCATTGCAAAGAGTATACTCTTGGTGCGGGGGAGAGTATTGTTGTTGATACAGGTCATCTTGCAGCTATGAGCGAGACCTGTTCAATGAGAATTGAAGCAGTTAAGGGTGTTAAAAATATGTTCCTTGGTGGTGAGGGCGCATTCCATACTGTTGTTACAGGCCCCGGTAAAGTGTATCTACAGTCAATGCCCATAATTAATCTTGCGAATGCTATTCAAAAATACCTTCCACAGCCTACATCTAACGGAAATGGTATTAATATTAAATTAGGAGAGTAATCCCTTGGCAGAAAAAAGAAACTCTAACGATGAAAAGAAAATATCTATAAATGACGATTACATAGAGCTTTTAAGCTCTGTAAAGCAAACGGATGAATACGAGGATGTTTATAGTTATTCTTCTGGCGATGAAGATGAGTATGAGGATGTTTTCAGCGATTCTTCAAAGGAAGATATTTATATAAGTAAAGGGCGCAGAAAACAGACCGAAGAAGACGGTATTTATATAAGCAGAAATAAAGCTTCTTACCGACCTAAGCAGACTGAAGAATATAACGATGATGAGTTTTCGGTTGAAATACCGGTAACACCACCTTTATCACGAAAGAAAAGCTTACAGGATACCGATGAAATTTCCGATTTTGAAGCCAGGAGAGGTAAGCTTGTTCCTGAAAAGAAAGGCTCGAAGGGCAGGAAAATAACTGCAATAATTCTCGCGGTTGTATTGGCATTTGGTGCAGTTCTGTTTGTAATGGCAAACAGCGTTGTGGGTAAATTTACAAAGGCGGAGAAAATAGAGCATATTGAGGGTGTAGAGCTTGTAAGCGATAAAAATGTCCGCAATATTCTTCTTATCGGTTGCGATAAAGCTAATGGGGGTTCTTCACGAAGCGATAGCATTATGATTGCTTCTGTTAATAAAAACACAGGCAAAATAACAGTTTGCTCCATTCTTCGTGACACTCATTTGTATATTCCCGGTGAGCGTGAAGCTAAGGTTAATGCGGCTTACGCTTGGGGCGGTGCAAATCTTCTTATTCAGACTATTGAGCATAATTTCGGTATAAAGATTGATGATTATGCAACAGTAGACTTTGAAATGTTTACTGCCCTTGTTGATGGTCTTGGTGGCGTTGAGGTTGAGGTTACGGAAGATGAAGCTGATTATATAAATAATCGTCACAGATACGGAAACGAGAAAAAGCCCGACGCCTTTGAAAGCGGTGAAAGTGTTCACTTGAATGGCTATCAGGCACTTTGGTATTCCCGTATTCGCAAATTGGATTCTGATTTTATGAGAACTCAGCGTCAGAGAAAGGTTATAACCGCTATTGCCTCAAAGGTTAAAGGGCAGATTAATCCCATCGGTGTTTTCGGACTTGTTTCTACTGCAAAAGATGTCGCACCATTTATTGAAACCACTCTTTCAACCTCTGATTTTTGGAGCCTTATTTTCAGCCTTTCAGGTTGCCTTGTAAAATCCGGCGCAGATATGGACAAGCTTCTGGTTTCCCAACAAATTCCCTTTGATGATACCTGGTGGTATTCTTCTCAATGGGATGGTTCAAGTATTTCAATCAACCTTGAACAGAATAAGCAAATGCTTTACGAGCTTCTGTATGAAGAGCCTGTTGAGGAAGCTACGGAAGAAACTATAGAATAAAACAGTAAGGGCGTTTTTTACTCGCCTTACATATTTATATCATTATCAATATCTTTATCTTTATCTTTATTTTTATCTTTATCTTTATCGGCTTTTTTGGGTTTTTTATTTTATCCCATTTTTCCCACTGGGTTTTTTGGGATATAAAATAACCCACTGGGTTTTATGGTTTTTTCTGCGATATACAAGCAAGCTTGTGCGATATATTTTAAGAATAAAATGCGATATATTTCGCTATGCTCAATGCGATATGATATAAATCCTTATAACTCGTGCCGATAGGCACATATCGCATCGCAGGTATATCGCACCGCAGGTATATCGCATCGTCAGATATATCGCAAATCCGTCTGGATTTATATCGCTGTGGCTTCGCCACATTTTAAATAATCTATCATACCCATACATTCTCCCGCATATACTTTCACAGAAGGTATATGAAGGGAGTTTATTTTTATGGACATAACCTTAAAAAAAGAGAACTATAAAATATTGAAAACAGTTAAAGATAATTCTATCGAAGAATGTATTGAGGCAGATTTTTCCTTGCCGGAATATATGCCTGAAATTTTGCGAATTATTAAATCAACCGCACAACCAAAGGTGAGTTCCTGCAAGGCAGTGGGGGAAAGGGTAACTGTTGACGGTGAATGTGAATTACGAATGATTTACACCGCTGAAGATGGTTGCATTTACTCATTTGCTCAATCGAGACCTTTCACACGCCATTGTGAAAACAATGTTTTTAACGATGCAACGGATATTAATTGCGAAGTATCGGTTTCATATGTTAACTGCCGTGCTACCGGCACAAAAAGAGCAGAAATAAAAGCGGGTCTTGTATTAAAAATTAATGCATTTCTTGAAGAAACAGAGGATATAATCTCTGTTGAAGATATATGCATTGAAAAGAAATGCGTGCCTGTAAGAGCGATGTCTTTGGGTTGCAAAAAAACAAGAAACTTTTCGATGAGCGATACAGTTTCGCTTTCTGTTCCATGTGCTTTTATTGTCACCTCCCGAGCAAGTGCTGTTTGCAATGAAATAAAAAAGATCAGTAACAAAATAATGGTAAAAGGTGATGCGGTAGTTGAAATCTGTTATATTAATGCTAACGATAAATCGTGCACCGAGCGTATAAGGCACACACTTCCAATAAATCAGATATTGGAATTTGATGGTATGGAAGAGAGCTTTTCAGGTGATGTATCTTTTAATGTTACAGCCGTTGATGTTATGCTTAAAAATGAGCAGGATGGAGTGGGCAGTTCTTTTGATATTGGGCTTAGCATAGATGCCTCTGCTTCAATGTGGGAGGAAAAGGAGCTTGTTGTTATAAACGATGCTTATGCTGTTGGCAGTTGCATTAATTTAAAGAAACAGTCGATGGTGTTTTTTACACCTCTTGATGAAATTCATGATACTTATATTTTTAGAAGCGATTTTCAGGTAAGCGGTGAGGGCGTAAGTAAAGTTATGGGTTCAACCTGTGAGTTAACTAATATAACTGCAAAAAAAGAAAATGATGTGCTTGTAGCTTCTGCAAATCTATCTTTGTCAGTGTTAATAAGGGATTCTTCAGGAAGTATTTCCAATATCAATAAGATTCTTGATGTTAAATACGAAAGAAAAGCTGATTATGAAGATGTTGATATTTTCTGTTTGCCAAAGCTTAATGTTTTCTCTTTGGATTGTGCAGAAAAAGGAAATAACGGTATTGATGTAAGAGCGGAAATAAATGTATCGGCAAGTGTTTTCGGTAAGCTTTATATTGATGGGGTTACAGATATAACCGAAAGCGAAAACCAACCTGTGAGAAATTCAAATGCCATTACTGTTTATTTCCCCGAAGAAAGCGAGAGTCTCTGGTCAATTGCAAGGCGTTATAATACAACTGTAAATGCAATCGCAGAGGAAAACGGTCTGGAGGGAGATACAACAGAAAATCTCAAGGTTGTTTTTATTCCTGCGGTATAAAGGTATAAATATAAAAATCAACTGTTTTATAAATTTTTTAAAAAACAGTTGATTTTTTTATTTTGTTGTGATATTATTATCAAGTCTATGTGTGCGTTGTTTCGAGACAACGGCAGTTAATGGCAACATTAAAGCTGGCGGTCCGCTGCCGAAGGGCAAGAACGCTTGAAAAAATTCGGAGGTTTATTATGGACGCATTAAAACTTATTGCACAGGACAGCCTTAAGGCTGAGAAGCCCGAGTTTAACGTTGGTGATACTGTTAGAATCGACGTTAAAATCCGTGAAGGTCAGAGAGAAAGACTTCAGGCTTTCGAAGGTACAGTTATTGCAAAAAACGGTAGCGGTGTTAGCGAAACATTCACAGTTCGTCGTGTTTCTTACGGCGTAGGTGTTGAAAGAGTTTTCCCTGTTCACTCTCCCAACGTTGCATCTGTTAAAGTTGTTCGTTACGGTAAAGTTCGCCGTGCAAAACTTTATTATCTTCGTGACAGAGTTGGTAAGGCTTCTAAGGTTAAGGAAAAAATCGGCTAATAACAGTCGAAAAACGGGGCAGATGTATAATCTGCCCTTGATTTCTTTTTAAGATTATATTTATTAAGAGGTGAGCAATATGCGCAAAACCGAAGAATATAATATAACATTGAGCGAAACAACTGTTCCTAAAAAGAAAAAATTCTTGAATGACGGCAAACTTAATGTCTTTGAGGTTTTTCAGGCGATAATTTCTGCTCTTGTTGTTATAACCATTCTTTTTATATTTGCTTTCAGAGTTGTAAATGTTGACGGAACTTCTATGAAGCCCACTCTTCAGAATAATGATAAAGTTGTTGTTTCAACAGTCGGATATGAGGCTGAAAGAGGGGATATTGTTGTTATATCAAGCACCGATGGTCTCAAGGAACCGATTATCAAAAGAATAATTGCTGTTGGCGGTGATACTGTTGATATAAACTTTACAACCGGTGTTGTAACAGTTAACGGAACAGAAGAGGATTATA
Organism: Acutalibacteraceae bacterium; assembly: GCA_045594685.1. Classification (GTDB taxonomy): domain Bacteria; phylum Bacillota; class Clostridia; order Oscillospirales; family Acutalibacteraceae; genus DTU089. The sequence goes on from JAZNYZ010000024.1 coordinate 204,358, forward strand.
CTGATGAGCTTACTTCTCAGCAGTTTGATATAGCTTTCCCGATTACCGTTCCTGAGGGCACAGTATTTGTGCTTGGTGATAACCGCGGCAACTCTCTCGATAGTCGATCCACAAGAGTTGGTTGTGTCGATGAGAGGCTTATTGTTGGAAAAGTTCTTTTCAGGTTTTTTCCTATCGGTGATTGGAAGGTAGAGTAATATGAATAACGATGAAAGAATTGTTGATATAAACACAGAAGAAACAACTAAAATCGAAAAAAAAGATTCTAAAAAAGGTAAAGACAGTTTTCATCTTTCTGTTTATGATTTAGTTTCAATAGTTATGTCTGCATTTATAATTATCGCTGTTGTGTTTACCTTTGTATTTCGTCTTGTTGGTGTTGAGGGTTATTCAATGACCAATACGCTTCAAGATAATGACTGGCTTTTAACAGTCAACAAAGAAAGCTACGAGCGTGGCGATATTGTTGTTATAACTGAACCTAACTATTTTGATGAACCCCTTATTAAGAGAGTTATTGCTAAGGGTGGCGAAACTGTTAATATAGACTTTGCAACCGGCATTGTTTATGTGGATGGGGTTGCCCTCGAAGAACCCTATACAAGAGAAGATTTCATTCTTCCTAAGATTGATGACATTGAGTTTCCTTATACGGTACCCGAAGGTCACATTTTCTGTATGGGCGATAACAGAAACGGTTCAACGGATAGCCGTTCAAACCTTATAGGTCCTTTAGATGAAAGATATGTTTTAGGCAAAGCGGTTATAAGAATTTTGCCTTTCGGAGATTTTGATATATACGATTATGAGTGATTACCAGAAACAAACGGTACAATGGTTTCCGGGTCATATGGCTAAAACGCGCAGGCTTATTAAAGAAAGCCTGCCGTTTGTGGATTTGGTGACGGAAATTGTTGATGCCAGAATACCAATGAGCTCTTCCAACCCTGAGCTCAAAGAAATGATAGGGAATAAACCCCGTATTGTTCTTCTTAATAAATGTGATGTTGCTGATGAAAAAGCAACTGCAAAATGGGTTGAATATTACAAAAATAACGGAATGTATGCTATTCCCGTTGACTGCCGCAGCGGTAAAGGTTTGAATGCCTATTTACCCCTCGTAAGAGAGGTTTTGAAGGATAAAATTCAACGCAATACCGAAAAAGGTATGGTTGGTAAACCTCTTCGTGTTATGGTAGTTGGAATACCCAATACGGGTAAATCTTCATTTATAAATAAAATGGCAGGGCGCAATCGTGCAAAGGTTGCCGATAAGCCGGGTGTTACCCGTTCAAACAGTTGGTTTGCGGTTGGGAATGGTGTTGAGCTTCTTGATACCCCGGGTGTTTTATGGCCTAAGTTTGACGATAAATCCGTTGGTGATAAATTAGCCTTTATAGGCTCTGTTAAAGACGAGATTCTTGATAGCGAGGTTCTTGCTATGCGTCTTATTAACGTGCTTAAAAACGGCTACTGTGACCGAATAAGCGAACGTTTTAAAATAACGGGCTTTGAAGATAAGGAAGATTATGAAATTCTTGAAATGATTGGCAGAAAAAGGGGGATGCTCATTTCAGGTGGGGAGATAGATACCGAAAGAGCATCAATAATGCTTCTTGATGAATACCGTGGTGGAAAATTAGGACGTCTAACCCTTGAATTCCCCGAATAAATATTATAAAATGAATCCTGAAGATACTTCTTCAGGATTTTTTAATGGGTGATATATTATGTTAGATTATTCTTATGAAATACAAGCGCATAATGATGGCTTTAAAGTGGTTTGTGGTGTGGATGAAGCGGGCAGAGGACCTCTTGCGGGGCCTGTTTTTGCAGGTGCGGTAATTTTACCTGAAAACTATTCCCACGATATTCTCAATGACTCAAAAAAACTTTCAGAGAAAAAAAGAGATGTTGTGTATGACGATATTATCAGAGATGCTGTAGCTTGGTCTGTTGGTATTGCAACAGAAAAGGAAATTGATGAAGTTAATATTCTTAACGCAACTTTTCTTGCTATGAAAAGAGCGGTTGAGGGTCTTGATATAAAGCCTGACCTTGCGTTTATTGACGGCAACAGATACCCTCACACAGGTGTGAAGGAGATAACAATTGTAAAGGGCGACAGTAAATGTATGTCCGTTGCAGCGGCATCAATTATTGCAAAGGTTAGCCGAGACAGATTTATGCTCCAAATGGATGAAAAATATCCTGAATATCAATTTTCTAAGCATAAAGGGTATGGAACTAAGCTTCATTATGAAATGATTGAAAAATATGGTGTTTCAGAAATTCATAGAAGAACATTCCTGAAAAATATTTTAGGAGAAAAAGAATGAAGAGTAGTTTGATCGGTGCTTATGGTGAGCATCTTGCTGCAAAATTTTTGAGAGAAGATAACTATAATATTAAAGCTGCAAACTTTAAAACATATAACGGCGAAATTGATTTAATAGCAGAAAAAAATGGTGTTATATGCTTTGTTGAGGTGAAAACACGACAAATTGGTGGTATGACCGCTCCTGCTGATGCGGTTAATGTGCATAAGCAGGAGAATATTAAAAGTGCCGCATCAGTATATTTAAACAAGTGGGCAAATGGTTCGGGTTATCGTTTTGATATTATAGAAGTTCTTCTTGTTGATAAAGAAGTGCAAAAAATTAACCATTTAAAAAATGCCTTCTGAGGTGTTATATGAAATATTTTGATTTGCATTGCGATACAATAGGCGAATGCAGTAATAATGCGCTGTCTTTAAGAAAAAATAATCTGCACATTGATTTGCAAAGAGCAAAAGCAATTGATGCTTATACGCAGGTTTTTGCTGTTTGGATTCCTGATGAGCTTCGGGGAGTTGAAGCTATGGATTATTTTGATAAAACTGTGGATTATTTTTATAAGGAAATAGAAGCTGATAAAGACTTAATATCACCATATAACTCACCCCAAAAAACACCTGTAAAAGCAATCCTTTCTGTAGAGGGTGGGTCTGCTTGTGCAGGAACAATTGAAGGTCTTCATCATCTGTACGAAAGAGGTGTTCGCTTAATAACACTTACCTGGAATTCAGTAAATGAAATCGGTAGTGGCGCATTTTCAGAAGGTGGGTTGACACCTTTCGGAAAAGAATTTATAAAAGAAGCAGAAAAGCTTGGCATTATTTTGGATGCTTCGCACCTTAACAGACAAAGCTTTTTTGAGCTTTCTGAAATTGCTGAAAAACCATTTGTTGCATCTCATTCCAATGCGGATATAGTTGATAATAAATACGCAAAGAAAAGAAATCTTAATAAAGATCAGATACAAATTATAAAGCAACATAATGGTTTAATAGGCCTGAATTTTTGCTGCGATTTTATAGAAGCTGAAAACGCAAAAGGAATAGATGCGCTTCAGCGCCAAGTAGAGTATATGCTCTCTTTGGGGTGTGAAGATGTTATTTCAATCGGCAGTGATTTTGACGGATGCGATATTCATAAAGATTTATGCGGAATAGAAAAAATACCGCTGCTTTTTAATAATTTAAAAAACAGGGGATTGGATGATAATATTTTAGATAAATTATTTTTTAATAATGCAGAAAAATTTTTCAAAAAATATAATAAAAGCCTCGGTCATTGACCGAGGCTTTTGATTTTAGTATGTTATGGATGAAGATGAAGAAGCAGAGGATGCGTAATAAGCTGCACTGTTTTTGAGAGCTTTTTCATTTGTTTCAACGAAAAGATTTATAATTGTTTCATTCTTTTCGATTTTTTCTGCAATGGTATCATAAATCTCTGTTGTGAAGTTTGTGAATTTTTCTGTTGCGATAGCAGCGCGAACATCACTTTCCCACTTTTCAGTTTTATCTGCACCAACAAAGTACATAATATGGTAACCATAATCTGTTTTTACTATACCTGTGTCGCCGACCTTGTGGGAATCAAGAGCCCAATTGCGGAATTCAGGAACATAATTACTTGTTGATGTAACGCCTTCATAAAGACCGCCGGTTTCAGCAGAACCTGTATCATCTGTTTTTGCTTTTGCAAGAGCTTCAAAGCTTTCTTCAGTTGCTTTGCCGTTTTTCCATTCTTTAAGAATCTTTTCGGCCTCTGCTTTAGCATCTGCAAAGTTTTTATCAATTTCTGCCTGTGTAAGCTCAACTTCATTGCCTTCAGCATCTTCTTTGGTTGTTTCTGCTTGAACAAGAATATGTCTTACATCTGCACCAGCAGTTTGTCTGTCGGGGGCAGCAGGGGAGATAACATAAACTACATAGAAAGATTCACTATCTTTTTCGTGAATAACTGCAGTTTCACCGCTTTTGCGGGCGTTATCAAAGAGCCATTCTGCAACATTTTCTGCAGAACCGCTGATTGAGGATTTAACAAGATTTTCTGCAAGAGTTGCACTTGCTTCTTTGTAGGTATCTTTCTGTGAAGGAAGAGCATATTCTTTTGCAAGGTCAATGAAGCTTGCCTGATCTGTAATTTTATCTTTGAATTCGTTAGCAAGCTTTTTAGCTTCTGCTTTTGTATATGTGGGGTCCTTGCTGTCAGCAGAATCACTTGCTTTTGCATAAGAGAATGCGAAAAGACGAGCATCAACTAAATCAAAATCAGCTTTGTTTTTGTTGTAGTACTCTTTGATTTCAGAGTCTGTTGCTGTTTTTGAACTGTTTTCTTCAAACCATTCAAGATAGTATTGAACAACAGTATCTCTTTCGGTGAATTCTCTGTAAGATTTTTCTGTAAGACCTTCACCGCATGTTATGGAGATATAGTTATCAAGAGCAAAGTCTCCCTCTTCTGCTTTTTCTGCAAAAGCCTTAATTCCTTCATCAATTGAAGTCTGGATTTCTTTTTTCTGTTCTTCTGTAAGTTCAAAGCCTGCTTTTTTTGCTTCTTCGCTCATAGCGGTTTTATAAATTTCTCTTTGGATAAATGCTTTTTCAGGAGCCATAAGTCTGAAATAATCAGACCATGTTTTAACACCTTCGGGAGCATCTTCACCGAGATAATCCTGTTCTGCAGGGTCTTTAGTAAGATCAAAGCCGGTGTAATAAGAACCATAACCTGCACCATAGTAGGAATCAATCTGCTGAGTTGTTGTAGCGATTTGATTATAAAGGCTCATATAGTAGTAGTTATATTCAGCTACATTAACTTTTTCATCGCCGTATGTAGCCACGGAGAGCACTTTCTGGGGAAGGCAGAAAACCTTTGTGAGAAGGCTACCTGCTCCGTAAAGAACAACACCTGCTACAAGTAAAATACAAATTGTTTTAACAAGAATTCTGATAATCTTGTCACCTTTGCCGCTTTTCTTTTTCTGCGCTTTGGCAAGGCGTTCCTTGCGCTGCTCGCGATAAATTTCGGCATTGGTCTTGATTTCGTTGTTTGCCATAAATTTTCATCCTTTGCTTTCTTTTAATAGTGTGGTAACACAGCCACACAATAATAGATTTATTTTATACCAAAATAAAAAAATTTACAAGTGTATTTTTCATTTTTATTTGTATATATTGATTAATTCACATTAAATTAAGAGTAAGTTTACATTTTTCCGGCGGTTTAACTATTCTTTTGGTTGCATATAATGTATAATTGTGCTATTATTTATGTAAATTTTCAACGGAATGGTATTTTTATGAGTAGAGTTAAATCAAAAAAAATAACAATTGCTATAATTTGCGTGGTTGTGGTAATCGGCATACTTTGTGGGGTGTTTATTCCCCGTTTTGCAGTAAAAACCATTGTTCGATACAATCTTACTGCAGTAAAACAAAAATCGGTTGATTTTAATGCTGATTTCAAGCCATACGTTTTAACTGATGACTGCGCACTCTATATTGATAAAACAAGCAGTGCAGTAGCTATAGTTGATGCTCAGGGAAAGGTCATTTTCAATTCTCATTCAACATCTGCCGCCAAAAATAAACTTGCATGTGTTCTTGCAGTTACCTTCAGAGATAAAGCGGGAAATTCCTATGTTATGAACAGCTCGCTGAATGCTGATAGTTCTGATGTATCAACACAAAACAAGAATGATGTAACAATCACTTTCAGTTTTCGTGAGAATGCTGATGATGGAGAGTTTCAAAAAATACCCTTGAAATTTTATGAAGAAAATGGAGGTATTAAAGCTTCTGTAGATTTAGCTCAGGTTGAGTTGAAGAATGGCTTCTGTATTGAAAAACTCAGTATTCTGCCGGGTTTGTTTTCTCAAAATAAACCTGTAGGTAAATGTTTTTATACTATTCCCGATGGTTGTGGCGCACAAATTGATTTAACGGCTGTTTCAGAAAAATCCTATTCCGAAACTCTTGATGTTTATGGTAGCGATGTTACTTTCGGTGAGTATTCACAAGGAGCAACTTTGCCTTGCTTTTCTATGACTAAAGGGAGCGTAATGCTTACCGCTTTTATTGATGATGGCGACGCTATTTCTTCAATTTATGTGAAGCATAATAAAAACACGGGCGGAGATTTATACAATTCTTTTATTGTTACGCCATATGGCAAAATTGATGGCAAATTGGTAAAAGGGGAATCATATAATGGTGTGGTTTCTCAAATTTATTATTTGACCAAGGAAGGTATAAAAGATTATAATTCTGTTTCATCAATTGTTCGGGATAACTTGATATCAAAAGGCTATCTGCCTTCTGATATAAGTGGTGCGTTTGTTGATTTCCCGTTTTTTATTACTGTTATAGGCAGTGAAAACGGAAGAAAAAACACCGTTTATACCTCTTTTGAAAATGCAGCAGAAATGATAGCACTCTTGAAAACTCGTGGTGTCAGAAGTATTGCCTTGCGTTTTAGTGGGGCAGGTAAAAATGGTTTGAATTCAGGTGCAAAAGCTTCTGCGGAAATAAGCAGTGTTCTTGGTGGCGAGAAAGAATATAATAAACTTTGTAAAACTGCTGCTGAAAAGAACAGTTCTGTGTGGTATGATGTGGATTTTGCGTTTACCGCAAATAAAAGCGGAAAAAAACCTGATGTATATAAAAAATACAGGGAGTATATTTCTAAAGACCCTGTTAAAACAAATGTAAAAACTTTTAACTCTGCTTTATCCAATATTTCAAAAACTTATAAGGCTTTGTCAACCTATGAATCAGCAAATGTTTGCATAAATGACTTGTCGTATTTTCTTTATTCAGATGTAGTAGGAAATGTTAACCGCCAGATTGCAATGGAGAATTTCAGCGAGAAAGTTCAGTCTTTGGGTGTTAATGGTAACCTTATGTTATCACATCCTGCTGTTTATCTTATGAATCAGGCGGATGCAGTGTTTTCCGCTCCGCAAAGTTCTTCCTTGGAAGAAAATGCAGGTGTTACCAATGTTCCACTTTTGCAGATGGTAATTCACGGAAGCGTTTGCTATGGCTCAGAGCCTATAAACCTTTTTGAAAACAGTGCAGACGCTGTTCTGAAAGCGGTAGAATTCGGAGCATCCCCCTCATTTGTTTTCACCCACGATAATTGCAATGTGCTTGACTACGGTGTTTACGCGACTCAAACGGCCAAGTTTTATTCTTCTGTTAAAAGAATGTTGCCGTTGATGGATATGAAAATAACCTCACACGAACAAGTTGTATCAGGTGTTTATAAAATAACCTATGATTACAGTAAAGTTGTATATGTCAACTATAATCCATCTGTTGTTGAGGTTAATGGAATTCTTGTTTCGGCTAAAGATTTTATTGTTATTTAAAACAAAAAAAGACTGTAAAAAACGAACGTTTTTTTACAGCCTTTTTTTAGTGGATAGAAAAAAAGGCAGAACGGACAAATTGATTGAGGAAATAGTTATTATTTTAACAAAAAAGTGTTTGCATTTTATTTGTTTTGTGCTACAATGTATTCGTATTAATACGCAAAAAAAGAAAGGATGAATTTCATGGACTACAAAATGGAATTAACCCCTGAACAACTTGCCATGCTCAACGGCGAACAGGGGGAAACAATGGCAAAGGTTGTAAAGACCCTTGTTATGTATGGTGAAGCTTTTGGTGCAACAAAAATGATTCCCGTTACAAGCGAAATGGGTCACCTTGTTACAAGCTTTGGTCTTAAGGTTATGACACCTGTTTACGACCTTATGCAGCAGCTTATTGACGCAGGTCTTTCTTCAAAACAGAAGTTTTCTGTTGACCCCAAGCCTGTTGACCCCAAGGTTCCCTCAAACTTTGCTAAGAACCTCGTATTCAACAAATTTATGTACACTAAGCAGGATAGCTATGATGCTCAGCTCAGAAAATTGGGTCTTGTAGGTAATGATGCTTACACATGTACTTGCTATATGGATGAAGTTGGTAACCTTCCCAAGAAAGGTGACATTCTTTCATGGGCAGAGTCCAGTGCTGTTGTTTACGCAAACTCAGTTCTCGGTGCTCGTTGCAACCGTAACTCAGGTATTATTGAACTTTTCGGCTCAATTGCAGGTTTTGTTCCTTACTTTGGTCTTGTAACCGATGAAGGCAGAAAAGCAACTTGGATTGTTGAAGTAAAATGTAAAAAGAAACCCGAAGCACAGGTACTCGGTTCTGCTATCGGTATGAAGGTTATGGAAGATGTTCCCTATGTTAAAGGACTTACAGACTGGATTGGCACAGAGCTTGACGATGCTGCAAAAGCATACCTTAAAGACTTTGGTGCGGCTACTGCTTCTAATGGTGCGGTTGGTCTTTATCACATTGAAGGTCTTACTCCCGAAGCAGTTGAAATGGGCGATAGCCTTATTGCTGAAAATGCACAGGTTTATGTTATTGATGATGCAGAGCTTGAAAGAGTTAAAAATTCTTATCCTGTTATGTGGAAAAAGCCTGATAAGGCGCCTCAGCTTTGCTTTGTTGGTTGTCCTCATCTTTCACTTCAGCAGCTTAAAGAATGGACCGATAATGTTTGCGAGGGTCTTAAAAAGAGTGGTAAGAAAAAAGTTACAATTCCCACAGTATTTACTGCTGCTCCCGCAGTTTGCGATGAATTCAACAAAACCGAATATGCCGCAAAGCTTGCTGCAACAGGTGTAACTCTCAGTTATATTTGTCCTCTTATGTATATGAACAACCCCTTAGCTAAAATGGGCAGAGTTATCACAAACTCAAACAAACTCCGTACTTACACAACTTCTCGCTACTATACAAGCGAAGAAATTCTTAATATAATCACAAAGGGGGCAAAATAAGATGAAAACTTTTAAAGGTCGTCCTGTAGTACCGGGCACAGCAGAGGCAGTAGCTCTCGTTTCTCATGGTGGTTTTAACACACTTGCTTCATTCCAGAATGCTCTTCAGTTTGACAAACCTGAGGACAAAACTGCAAAATGCGGTGACCAGAATAACGCCGATATTTTTGAAAAACCCATGGGCGGTTCAGCTCTTTGCCTTCCCCAGACAATTGGTTCAACAACCGGTGGTATGGTACTTTATTGTGCAAAGGTTTTGGGAAAAAGCCCTGCTTGTATGCTTTTCTCAGAGCATATTGACTCTCTTGCAGCTGCAGGTGCAATTCTTGGTTCTGTTTGGACAGATACTCCTATGCCCACAGTTGACTGTCTTGGTGAAGAATTTCTTAACACCGTTAAAACCGGCGATAAGATTAAGGTTTACGAAGACGGTACAGTAGAGATTTGTGATTAATTTTGCGGATTTGCGCGTTTGCTCACACTCGCAGTGCCATTGCACAGCTTCGGTTCGCAATTCACGCAACTCTATCAAAATTCATTCACAAATCAAATATACGGTTTGAATTTGCGGATTTGTGGGTTTGCTCACACTCGCAAAAAACACAACAAAAAACTAAGCGGTATGATGCATTTGACATCATACCGCTTAATATTATGGAATTTTAGTGTTCGCCTTCATCGCCATCACAAACAACTTCAACTTTTGGTATTCCGCCAACTACCCTTTTAACATTGATTGTATATGTACCATCTGCGGGACAGTAGGGGATTTCGCCTTTGAAAACCTCATTGAGTAAAAGGTTCTTTTCAGATTCTTCGGCGAATTCTTTACCTGAGCTGTTTAAAAGTTTACCGGTTTCTTCTTCTGCGCTTGATTGGATTTTGAAAGAATAATCGTTATTAAAACCGGTGTCAACACAGTAATTCTTTACATTTGCGTGGATTTCTTTTTGAGTAGTTTTGCAAACTTTGATTCTTGATTTTTTATTAACTGCAGAATAAGCCGGTATTGCTATTGCAACTAAAACGCTTAAAATCATAATTACAACAATTAATTCAACCAAAGTAAAACCTAATTTTGATTTTAAAAATTTTGACATAAGATTTACCTCCGCATATAGAGAGATTTAAAAGTGACCAAAACGAAACTTTTACGAAACTAATGTAACATATTTAATTTAAAAAGTAAATGAATTTTTATATAAAATAAAAAAAGTGTATGATTTTACAATAGATGTGTATAATAATTAGCAAATTTACACAAACAAAAAGGACGATAACTGTAGCATAAAGTTATCGTCCTTTATAATTATTAGTTTTTGATTAGATGATACCCTGAGCCATCATAGCATCTGCAACCTTGATGAAACCAGCAATGTTTGCACCTGCAACAAGGTCATAGCCGAGGCCATAGTTTTCTGCAGCGTTTGCAGAATTATCATGGATTTCTTTCATAATCTGCTGAAGCTTTGCATCAACTTCTTCTGCAGTCCAGTTGTATCTCATGGAGTTCTGACCCATTTCAAGAGCGGAAACAGCAACACCACCTGCATTAACTGCTTTTGAGGGAGCAACAACCTTAACATTTTCTTTAAGGTATTCGAGAGCATCGTTTGTTGTGGGCATATTAGCAACTTCAATGTAGTACTGAACACCGTTAGCAACAAGCTTTTTAGCTTCCTCCATATTGATTTCGTTCTGTGTTGCGCAAGGCATTGCTACATCTACTTTTACGCCCCAAGGTTTCTGACCGGGGAAGAATTCAGCGCCGAATTTATCTGCATAGTCCTGAACTTTATCACGACCTGAAGCACGCATTTCAAGAAGATATTCAATCTTTTCATCAGTGCTGATGCCATCTTTATCATAAACATAGCCATCAGGACCTGAAATTGTAAGTACTTTACCGCCAAGCTCTGTGATTTTCTTTGCAGCACCCCAGGCAACGTTACCGAAACCGGAAAGTGCAAAGGTTTTGCCTTTAATATCTTCGCCAAAGTGTTTGAATACTTCAACTGCATAATATGTTGCACCGTAGCCTGTTGCTTCGGGACGAACAAGAGAACCACCATAGGAAAGACCTTTACCGGTAAGAACACCGTTTTTGAAAGCACCTTTAATTCTTCTATACTGACCATAGAGGTAACCGATTTCTCTGCCGCCAACACCGATATCACCTGCAGGAACGTCAACGTCGGGACCGATATGTCTGTAAAGTTCTGTCATAAATGCCTGACAGAAACGAAGAATTTCCATATCGCTCTTACCACGGGGATCAAAGTCGGAACCGCCTTTACCGCCACCAATGGGGAGACCTGTGAGGCTGTTTTTGAAAGTCTGCTCAAAAGCAAGGAATTTCATAATGCCTGAATAAACAGAGGGATGGAAACGAAGACCACCCTTGTAAGGACCGATTGCACCGTTAAACTGAACTCTGTAGCCTGTGTTAACGTGAACCTTACCGTTATCATCAGTCCAGGTTACTCTGAAAGTAATCTGTCTTTCCGGCTCAACAATTCTCTCGAGAAGTGAGTATTTTTCGTATTCGGGATGCTGATCAATAACAGGAGCAAGAGAGGTGAGTACTTCAGTAACAGTCTGAACAAACTCGGGCTCATTTGCATGTTTCTTTGCAACATCATCAATAACATTTTGGATGTAATTCATTGCGGACAACTCCTTAATAGTTCCGAAGAACTGAATAAATATACTATTTTTATGTCAGTTATTTTATACCACAGATTTTTAAATTGCAATAAGAATTTAACAGTTTTTTTATTATTGTTACTTTAAATAAAAATGCACCTTATTTGCTTCGATTTTTATTGCATTTAGTATTCTTTTTTCTACAAAATCAACTAAAAAACCGCTGTAAAAAACGGTAAAATAGTGAATTTTCATTCACTTTTAGTGCAAAATAACAAAAAATATATTGTTTTTCATAAAAAAACGAATCTTTTATGATGCTTGTTTTATTATATGAAAAGGGAATAAAAATGTGAGTTTGTTTATTATTAAATGGCAAGAACTTGACAATATTAAAGTAAAATATTAAAATATACAGGATTGTTTGAAAACTTATTGAAAGGAAAATTCCATTATGATTAAACCCGAAAACAGAAACTGTTTTGAGTTTTTCAGAGATTGCACCAAGGATTTTGGTGTGTATGATGTGTCTGAAAGCTTTGGTAACCTTATAAGCCGCAAAAAGTTTATGAGAGATATTGAAGCGGTTGCAGGCTTCCTTCATAGTAAAAACATTAAAAGGGGAGATGTAATAACAATTTTTCTTCCCAACACAGTGCAGAGTTTTGTAGCTTTTTATGCTGCAAACCGCATTGGTGTTATTGCAAATATAGTTCATCCTTTAACACCTCCTGATGTACTTGAGGAAATTCTCAAAAATTCTCATTCTAAAGCAGTGTTTATTCTTGATGTGTTAATGGAAAAATATGTCAGTATGCTCAGAAAGAGAAACAAGCTTGTTGTGGTTTGTTCTCCTGCTGACTATGCTTCAACTATTATTCGCCCTGCTCTTAAGGTTTATTCCAAAATTAAGGGGAAGGATACACCATCCTCAAATACTGCATCGTATCACACAATTTGTCATTTGAACAAAACTGCCCCCAAGGTTGAGAATAATGGCGAAGAAATTGCTGTTTATCTCCATGGTGGCGGAACTACAGGGAAAAGCAAAACAATTCAGCTTACTTCAAAGAACCTTAACGAACTTGCATATAAATTAAGCTTCTTTGATGCTCCTCACGCTCCCGGTGCGGAGTGTTCTCTTGCAGTTTTACCACTTTTTCACGCGTTTGGTCTTGGTGTTGTAATGCATTTCAGTATGTGTGCAGGATTTACTTGCATTCCAATGACAAATTTCTCTGCAGACAAGGCAAACAGACTCATAAAGAAATATAATATTACCTATATTGTTGGCGTTCCGAATATGTTCAAGAAAATGTATGAAGCCAATAATTTTGATGGTCCGCATCTTTCAAAGCTTCGTCTTTTGTGGGCAGGAGGCGATATTATAAGTGATACTTTCCTTAATTCATTCAACTCAAAGCTTGAGAAATACCATGCTAAAGGTAAACTTTATCGTGGCTATGGTCTTACAGAGGTAAGTTCAGTCTGTACGGCAAATATTAAGGGTGCTTATAAAGAAAATTCAATTGGTAAACCGCTTGATGGCATGACAGTTGAAATCTGGAGCGACAAAGGTAAGAAACTGCCACCCAATACAATTGGTGAAATTGTTGTAACAGGCTCAACTGTTATGGCAGGCTATCTCGGTAGTGAAGAAAGTGGTGTTTATACCGATAAAAAGGGCAATCGTTGGATAATGACCGGTGACCTTGGTTATATAGATGAAGACGGCTTTGTTTTCTTTACAGGCAGAAAGAAAAGAATGATTATCATTTCAGGCTACAATGTCTATCCTAATGATATCGAGCAAGAGGTTCTCAAGCTTGACTATATCAACGAGGCTTGTGCGGTTCAGGGTTATATTGATACAAAGCCTATTATCAAGCTTTTTGTTTCTCTTTATCAGCCCACTGATAATCCTGATGAGGTTTGCAAGCTTATTAAAGAATATTGCGATAGTAAGCTTGAGCGCTTCTCAAGACCCAGTGCAGTTACAATTCTTGATGCACTTCCTAAAACCCGAATGGCAAAAATTGATTTTATGAAATTAACTGATATGCCACCTGCACCTCAGGCAACCAAAAAAGAAATCCGCGAAGAGCGTAAAGCAAAGCGTGAAATTGAAAAGGCAGCAGAAAAAGCGGGCAGAGAAGCAGAAAAACAAGAAAAGGAAGAACGCGAAGCCGCTGAAAAAGCTAAAGAAAATGTGGCTTCAACGGAGGTAAATCATGGACGAAATGAATAAAAACAGCCTGTCCTATAAGGTACAGAAAAATCCCTTTCTTTTAGGCTTATTTGTAATAGTTATAGCAGTTGCGTTGATTGCAATTTTCAGTCTTTCTTCTGCAATCAGTGAAAAAGCAAAGGAATTTGAAACAACAACAGTGAAAACAACTGTTACAACAACAGCTGCACCTGTTTCAGTAACAGAAAAAACTATTTCTCTTGAGGGTTTGAAAAAGAGGGTGGATACAATTAAAAATGTATCTGCAGATTTTGATAACAACAGCGCGATCATCGTGGTTGAATTTGAAGATAAAGAAGCACTTCTTGATGCCCATTATGCTTCAAACGATTTTACAATTGATGTTGTTCCTGTTTTTTGTTTCTATATCAACAATGGCACACAGGTAACTTGCCCCGGTGAATTTAAATTTCGTTCAGATGGCAAAAGTGCTGAATATAAGCTTACTCAGATAGACGACCTTGCAAATGTTGTTGCGCTTACTGATGAACTCACTGTGAATTATAAGAATATTTTTGAGGTTATCAAATTTAATTTGTATCTTGAGCATCAATCAAATGATGGCGTTGGAAGAACACTTGTAGGAACTTACCCCAAAACAGTTGAAAGCTTCAATAAAGAATATGCAGTTACACCGGCAGTTGTTTCAAATATCAACGAGGGTGTTGAAAAAGTGAATGTGACGTCTGTGGATGAATTTATCTGGGTAGATATTTATTTCACGGATGAAGAAAGCTATAAGAAATTAAATCACGATTTTGAAAATAACTTCGTTTGTTTTGGTTTTGAAAAAGGCGGAAAGAAATTCGATTGGAAATTTATTTGTACAGAGTATGAGGATTTGTGTATGATTCGTTGTAAGCTCGATGCTTACGCTTTAACTCAGCTTGCAGATGAAATTGGTGATAAATCTATAACAATTCCCACACTTTTTAAGGATTATCAAATGAATATCTGGACTTCGGATTATGATACCGAAACAGCATTGTTTACACTTAATTAAAAGAAAACCTCAAATCTTTTGTTTAGTAAGATTTGAGGTTCTTTTATTTATTTAGAAGATATACACTAAAATTCAATACCGCTGCAAAGGTGACCCATATAAGATAAGGAATTAAAAAATATGCAGCTCTTGTTTTAATCATTTTAAACTCAAGAATTGTTGCAATAATGAGAATCCACAGAACAACAATCCACGCAAAAGCAAACAAATAATTATTTGCAGAAAAGAAAATAAAGCTCCAGACAAAATTAAAGAAAAGCTGAATGTAATAAATAGTTATAGCCCTGCTTTTTCGTGGACTGCTCGTGTTCTCAACAATGTAAGCGGAAAAGCCCATCAAAGCGTAAAGTATGGTCCAGACGACAGGAAATACCCACCCGGGCGGACTGAAAAAAGGTTGTTTTGCCGTTGCCATGAATTCTTTAACATCTGCATTAGTTAAAAATCCTGCCAATGCACCAATAAGCAAAGGAATTGACAGATTTTTTATCAAACTTTTAGTTCTAACAGATAATACCATATAAACATCACTCCCACACTACTCAATATAAGTATATTATATCTTTTGCAGGATTATGAATAATATAAATCGGTCAGATACAAATTATCACAATTTATACCTGACCGATAAGTTTATTATTTTGATTGTTTTGGATACAGACGAGTCTGAACCTTATGGGGTTGTTGTCGATATACAAGCAAACTTGTTCGATATATTTTGTTTTAAAAAATTCGATATATTCAGCATTGCTGAATACGATATGATATAAATCCTTATAAACTCGTGCCAACGGCACATATCGAACCGAAGGTATATCGAATCGTTAGATACATCGAAAATCCGTCAGGGTTTATATCGCTGTGGCTTCGCCACTAGCTATCTGCCGTCCCATAAGAACGCCCATAACAGATGCCATCATAAGGCCTCTTGTCCAACCGGAAGAGTCACCGAGGCAGTGGAGCCCTTTAACGCTTGTGTTAAGCTCTGTGTCCATTTTAATTTTGTTGCTGTAAAATTTGAGTTCAGGGGAGTAAAGGAGTGTTTCAGTTGATGCAAATCCGGGAACAACGTGGTCAACTGCCTGAATGAAGTTGATTATATTTGTCATTGCTCTGTAAGGCATTGCAGCAGTGATATCACCTGCAACTGCATCGGGGAGAGAGGGACGCAAATTTGACTGTGCCAATTCTTTTGGCCAGGTTCTCTTACCATCAAGAATATCACCATAGCGCTGAACAAGAATGTGTCCTGCACCAAGCATATTTGTAAGCTCGCCAACCTTTTGAGCATATTCAATAGGTTGATTGAACGGATGGTTAAAGTTATGTGAACAAAGAATTGCAACATTTGTGTTGTTGGATTTTTTCTCTTTATAAGAATGTCCGTTAACAACTGCAAGGTCGTTATCATAATTTTCCTGGCTGACAAATCCACCGGGATTCTGACAGAAAGTGCGAACCTTGTTTTTAAAGGGCTTGGGATAGCCGATAAGCTTCGATTCATAAAGAACGCGGTTAACCTTTTCCATAACCTCGTTTCTTACCTCAACACGAACACCTATATCAACAGTACCTGCCTGATGTTCAATGCCGTGTTCATTGCAGAGCTTTTCAAGCCAGTCTGCACCTCTTCGGCCTGTGGCAACAACGATTTTATCAGCATCAATCTGCAAATGCTCTTCGCCCTTGCTGATAAACACGCCTTTGCAGACACCGTCTTCAATGAGAATATCGTTACATTCGTAGCCGAACATCATATCAACATTCTCTTTGCGAAGATGGTTTTCGATTTCAAGGTAAAGTGTCTGTGCCTTTTCTGTACCTAAATGGCGAATAGGGCAGTCAACCAGCTTAAGACCTGCCTGAATAGCATTCTTTCTTATTTCTTTAACTTCAGCATCGTTGCTGATGCCCTCAATATGCTCATCTGCACCGAACTCAAGATAAATCCTATCGGTGTAGTTAATAAGTTCTTGTGCGAAGTCCTCACCGATAAGAGAGGGCAAATCACCACCAACCTCATAGCTTAATGAGAGCTTGCCATCAGAGAAAGCACCTGCACCTGAAAATCCTGTTGTAATATGGCAATAGGGCTTGCAGTTAACACATTGTTTGGTTTTTGATTTGGGGCAACTGCGCTTTTCGACGGGTTGACCTTTTTCAATTATAAGAATTGATTTGTCGCATCCTTTGCGGCGCATTTCAAGAGCAGTAAAAATACCCGCAGGTCCTGCACCAACAATGACAACATCATATTTCATTTTATTTCACTCGCTTTTAAAAATCATTTATCAATAGTAACACCGCTAAGCTGTCTGCGCTCTGCAAGCTCTTTTTCAATCTGTGGCTTCATACCATCAATTTTATAGAAGAACATGGGAATTGCGCAGAGGAGCATACTAACACCGGGTACAATGGAAACAAGGGAGAACATTGCAAAGTTCTGAGTTTTTGTAAGCTCGGTTGCTGCAATAACAGCTGTTGATGAAAGCATCTGTGCAGGGTCAATATCAATAAACATATACATCAAAACAATACCGCAGGTTGCAAAAGCATTACCGAGCTTGTTAACAAAGCCCTGACAAGCCGCACCGAGAGCGTTATCACGGAAGCCTGTTTTTAGTTCCATATAGTCAAGACAGTCACCAATCATTGCAATAGAAACATTATTAATAACACCTAAAGGAATACAAGAAATTATAATAAACGGAATACAAACATAAAGTGAATACTCACTGGGAGCAAACCAACCGATAAGGGTTGTGAAAATGCTTGAGATAAAGCCTAAAATACAAGTTGTAATAACAATTTTATGATATTGGAATTTCTTCATAAGGGCAGGCATAAAGAGCATTGCACCAAACATACCGACAATAGCACAAATCTGGAAGATTGTTTTAACTGTAGAAACGCTTTGTGAAATTGCAGCAATTCTTTCATCTGCAGTGAGTGTGGCAAGGTCAGGACCTATGTAGAAGCCGTATCTTGCAACGTGAATAGCAGCAGCCTGTACCATATATCTGCCACTTGAAAGCACACCCATTGCAACAACAAGCATAAGTGGCTTGCATTTGAAAAGTCTTGAAATTGTTGTGGGTTCACCGGGTTTACGGGTTTTAGGCGGAATAACAACTCTTTCTTTAACTTTAAAATATGTTCTTACATAAAGAATAATACCCAAACCAACAGTAACTATAGCCATTAAAAGATACTTTCTTTTTTCCTGAGTAAGAGCGTCGCTACCTGAAAAAAGAACGGGGATAACGAAGCCGCAAATAAGGAAAAGTACCTCGGGCACAGCAGAGCCGATACCGTTGATAGTTTTACCGAAGGATAAAACATTACCTCTTTCATCTGCCTTAGGTGTCATAATATTAGGCAGACCCCAGAAAGGCACATCAGCCATTGTGTAAAGCATACCCCAACCAACATAAACAATTGCACAATAAACCATCAAAGCAGTTTTATCAAGATTCGGACTTAAATACATAAGTATTGTGAAAATTGCTATAGGAGCAGCTGCATAAAGAATATAGGGCTTTAATTTACCTCGTTTTGTTGTTGTTTTATCAGCCAGCATACCCATAAGCGGGTCATTGATTGCGTCCCAAACACGGGCAAGGAGCATTAAAAGAAGAACAAACATAAGGGGCAAGTGAAGCACGTTTACGTAGTAGTCACTTATGTAGCTGGACATCATTGCGTAAATCATACCCTGACCGCAACCGCCAATAGCGAAAGCCCATTTTTCTTTACTTGAGATATAGCCTGTTTGCTTAGGCTTATCTGTTTTCGTTTTTGCCATTTTCATTCCTCCAAGTGGTTTTATATTAAAATTCATTATTTGAATTTATAAGCATAAAATAAATTTGTAGCTTCTTCTGTGTATTCACCATTTTCTTTTTCAAGAATAAGAGGTGGTTGTATTCTAAAACCGGGCGCAGAACCCTTTTTACCCTCAACCATAACAAGACTTGGTTCTTTGCCCATTCTTTGAATAACCTCTCTCATTGACTTGGGTTCGATTTTATATTTTCTCATGGCTGCAAAAATATCGGGCAACCTTTCAGGTCTTTGACAAATACAGAATCTACCACCGAATTTCAAAAGAAGAGAAGCAGCCTTTGAAGCGTCTTCAAGTGTGCATGTGAATTCATGACGGGCGTTTTTGTAATCCTCACCCTCATTCACAATACCTGTACCAAGCTTTTTATATGGCGGGTTGATGCTTACTAAATCATAGTATTCATTAGGCAAAACACCCTTTAGTTTTCTCAAATCAGAATGAACAATATTAACCTTATCAGTTAGATTATTCTCTTCAAGCGTTTTATAAAAGAGGTTTACCGCACTTTCGGAAAGCTCAACTCCCGTAATCTCTTTTGGTTGAAAATCCCTTAACCACAGCATTGGTATAATACCGTTTCCGGTTCCTAAATCACAACATTTATCTTTATGGCGAGGCGCACAGAATGAAGCAAGAACAATAGCATCTGAGGTGAAAATATGAGCATCACTGACATATATTTTCATATCTTTTGAAAGAGCTTCAGCACGTTCTTTTCTTGATGCCAAAAAATCACCTCTTATGTTAAAAACTGTGCATAAACACACAATTTTATTTTAACATAAGAAGTGTCGTTTTACAATGTGAAAAATGCGATACAAATAGGTTTTGGTGGAATGCACAAATATAAAGAAACTCTTTTGTGAACTTGTTCCTTTTTATTTAGCGATATACAAGCAAGCTTGTTCGATATATTTAGCTACGCTCAATTCGATATGATATAAATCCTTTTTTCTACTTGTGCCATAACACATATCGAACCATAGGTATATCGAATCGTCAGATATATCGAAAATCCATTAGGATTTATATCGTTACAAAGTGCAAAGCACTTTGTACTATTCTTCCATTTGTTTTCCAAGGAATGTCGCCGCAACCTGAGCAAGCTTAATTTCTGTGTCTGTTGGATAATTACTGCTTTCGTTTTCAAGGAAAATAACTGCTCCACCAATATCTCCTGATGCAATAATGGGAAATGCCAATGCGGCAGTAAATTCCATATTATCAATAGGGTGGAAGGTAGGGCGACCTTTTTCCCTGATAAAGTTTTCTCGATTTTCCATTAACTCTTCCATTTCGTGAGAGATGTGTCTTTCAAGTACATCCTTTTTGGCAATTCCCGAGGCGGAAACCACATGGTCACGGTCGGTAATAAGAACGGGCATCCCTGATGTTCTGCTGAGCACCTCCGAGTATTGCCCCGAAAACTGTGAAATCTCACCCATAGGGGAGTACTTTTTAAAAATAACCTCGCCGTCACTTGCGGTAAATATTTCCAATGGGTCTCCCTCACGAATACGAAGTGTCCTTCTGATTTCTTTAGGAATAACAACCCTTCCCAAATCATCAATTCTTCTCACAATCCCAGTTGCTTTCATATATACATTTCTCCTTAAATTACAAATTGTGTTGTTATTATCTGTATTTTAAGGAGATTTATACTTGGGTTTAAACTTTTATATTGAAACAAAAAATCCAAGCGAAGGCAATTTCGCTTGGATTTTTGCTCAATTTTTTTACCCTATATTTCTTGCAGATTTTCATCATACATAATTGCCTATATATTTCTTTAGAAACACAACCACTTTAGCAGTTTGAGTTCTGCAAATTGCCTAATTGCTGATAGTCATTGAGAAGTATGTAATATGGTGAAGCATTTTATACGAGTGCCGTCTCATGTGTTTTTATACATGCTTCTCTGCACGAGTAACGCCATATCCTTATACTATCTTAACTCCAATTTTTAAGTGCTTTGGTACCACTATGATAAACTCAATGTAAGGGAGCAGGCAAAGTCAAAAGTTTGGTCAATAGGACCAACTCCTCTCTGCCATTAAAGGCAAGGTTATTATAACAAACTTTTTAATATATGTCAATTTTAAGATAGCGACAGTAAAATGAGCGATTACACTACTGATTTACTTTTCACCGTGGTTATGCTATAATAAAAAAGAGGTGATATAGGTGAACTTCATTACACATTTAAAAGGTGTAAAAGATTATTTCAATAAATCATTAAAAGTATTTGAATCACTTTTTGAAAAATATTCTTTTGTTTTTTATGAAATAAACAAATTAGAGAGGGTATATATTGTTGAAGACAGCTTCATTATTTATTTTGGTATAAAACAAGTTTGCGAAATAAATAAAGAGTTTTTAAAGTATTCCACTAGTGATCAATATGGACAAATACCCGAAATGCTTGGCCATATTATGATTGTAGAGGAATTGACGTATAACGAAATATTTAAAATAAATGCGAGCAAATTAAAACGGAACATTTTTGGAACGCGACACGACTATGCACCGTTTTTTTACAAGTTTTTCGACGGACAGAAAAACAGTCCTATTAAAAAACTTAATTTTGTAGAAGAAGAAAACTTTAATAGTGGTCAGTTATCTCATTTCCAAAGCAATTTTAACAAAGTAAACAAAACATTTCCTTTGTTAAAATTGGAAGACCGCGTAAATAATTGGAAAGGGTTTCCTCACACCTTCATAATTTATGAGGTGAGTCGCAATGGAAAAACGGGATATGCTGTAAATGATACTACCTCGCCATATATAACGAAATTTGTGCTTAATTCTATTCATGAGTTTGAAAAATCAATTCGTATTCGCTTTTTAGAAAATAAAAAGTATTCTATCGATGAAACTTCTGACTTTTTTGAGATTTACGAAATTGATGGATATACAACGTACAACTTTCCTTTTGCTATACGAAAAATTTTAGGTCAAGAATTGTGTTATAATGATGCGAATTTTAAAAATATTCTTACCGATTTATTGGACGAGTATTACACATTAAATAACAGTAGTATTAAAAAATCTTCTGAACTTTCTCCTAAATTTATTCCTAATAATATTCTACATTATTGGACTTTTTTAGATTATGTAAAGTCATCATATTTTCCGGAAAAATATATTGATATTTTGAAAGAACCACAAAAATATATATCTCAATGTGATAATATAACCGAATATGTCAAGACGGAAAACAAGTGGAAATCTGAAGAATTGGTTTTCGAATACACAAAAAAACTTTTCAATAAACATCAAGTAATCTACCAGCATAGACCTTATTTTTTACGGACTCAAAACGGTCAAATGTCATACGATGTTTTTGTATGTGGCGAAAATATCGCAATAGAATATCAAGGCAAGCAGCATTTTGAACCTGTTGAATTTTTTGGTGGAGAAAAACATTTTGAAGAACAACGCAAACGCGACGAATTAAAACGAGAAAAAAGTGAGCAAAACGGAGTTACTTTGATATATGTAAATTACTGGGAAGATATTTCTTCGGACTTAATTAAAAGTAAGATAGCGGAGGAGTATAAAAAAAGAAATATTACAAAGAAGGCTTATTTCTTAAAGTAACAGTATAGCAAAAGCGAGGTGAAATTCACCTCGCTTTTGCTATGTATAAAAACTGCCCAAAACTCAATTTTGACACCAATGCGTTCAGTGGGGCAAACCAGCGAAAACCATAGTGTTTTTGCAGGTTTATAGCTCTTGGTGTTATTATACCTCATTCATCTATTCTTCTCACAATTCCGGTTGTTTCATAATATATAACAATCTCCTCGTTTTACAAATTTCTGTTGTTAGTATCTGTAAAACAAGGAGATTTATACTTTTCATTTATTTTATAAAATTTCAATTACGGCTTTTTTATTGTAAAATTAATTCCTAAAGCACCGATTGCTAAAACGAGAAGCATTATAAAAGGTGCAGTGTAATTGCCTGTTGAAATAAGCAGTGAGTTACTGAACGTTGCAACAAATGATGCAACAATTAAATTGAAATTTGTAAGACTATAGTTTGTTGCAAAATATTTAGTGCCGTAAAATGATGCGGTGAACGCTGAGGTCATTGTGGGGCAAGAACCGTAGGAAAGCCCTGTAAGGCAAAGGCCGATAATGCAGAGTGGAAGAGAGTTTACCTGAACAGCAACAAGAGTAAGCCCTGCAGCAAAAATGGTAAGAATGTTAGAGGCTAACATTGTTGTTTTTCTTCCAAGAGCATCATAAACCGCACCTGTAAGAATACGACCGATACCGTTGAATACGGAAAGAACGCCTACAAGTGTTGTAGCAAGAGCAGGTGCTGCATCAACTGAAATGACCAAATCTCTTGCGAAGCTTATAACAGAGTTACCAACTGCGGTGATAAGTGCCATAAATGCAAATGCACGCCAGAAGGTGAAGCTTTTAAGCATTTCCTTTGTGGTGAAATCCTTTGTTTCAAAGCTTTCTTTCTGAACATTCTTTTTTGCTTTTGGGGAGGGGAATTGAACATCCTCAGAAGGCTTTCTAAGAACAATACCTGCTAAAACAAGAACAACTGCAACAACAATACCTAAAAGTATATACGCCTTGCTCCAGCCAACATTTTCATTTTCAAACAATGCACTGATGATATTGCCAAGTAAAAGTGTGCTGATACCGAAGCCCATCATTAAGCAACCTGAGGAAAGGCCTTTTTTATCAGGAAACCAGGAGTTAACTGTTGATACAACTACATTATATGAAATGCCGATACCCGTACCTGCTAAAACAGCGTATGTAATATATATAAGATAGGGGCTTTCAGCACTTAAAAGTCCTGTTGAAACAAAACCAATACCAACTAAAACGCCTGAAATGATAAGTGTAATTTTAGGTCCGATTTTCTTGCAAATAAGACTTCCGAAAAAAGCACCTAAACAAAAAAAGCACATTGTTAATGTGAAATTGAAGGCTAAAACAGAGTCACTCCAATTGAATTGAGTTTTAAATGGTATTTTTAAAATTGACCAAGCGTATAAAACACCTGAAAAAAGCATAGTGAATATGCCTGAAATAAGATAAAGCCAACGCCTATTTAAGTTTGATTTTGTTGCCATAAATATTCCTCCCAAACAACAAAATATTAGAACTAATTATATCACAGATGATTTACTTTTCAATAAAAATCTGTTAAAATATGTAAAAATATGTAGAAAAAAGGTATAAATATGTATAATAAAAAACCTCAAATGATTTTGTTTGATGTCGGCGGAACGCTTTTCAATGATGGAAAATGTATTGCTGAGGACGGCTTTTCAGCTCTTCTGCGGGTAGCGGAAAATCCTGAAGTAACAAACGAAAAAATTCTTACGGAATATTGGAATGAATATATAAATGAGGTTTGCAAAGGCTTAAAATCTAAATCGGGAATAAGCCTTGATGCACCGCTTTCAGCAATAATCAAATACGCAACAATGAACGCCGGGTTACATATTGATTTACCAATGCCCCAGCAAGAAGAGCTTTTTGACAGATATAATTCAACAAGAAAAGTTATTGATGGTATTCCTGAGCTATTCAAAACTCTTGAAGAATTTAATATCAGATACGGAATTATCAGTAATAATGCTATGAGTGGTGAAGGTCTTGAGCTTTCACTCAAGCATTGGATTCCGACAATAAATCCCGAGCTTTGTCTTACAAGTGCGGATATTTTATTTACAAAGCCCTATGAGAAGATTTTTTTTGCAGCATCAAATTATGCACATCTTAAGCCTGAAGATTGCTGGTATTGCGGTGATGGTAGAATTCCTGATGTTGCCGGAGCTAAAAATGCAGGAATGTGTCCCATTCTTATTGATGAAAAGTCAGAAAAACCTCTTGAATTCCGTGAAGATGGCGGAAGAGGGGGATATATGGCAGTCAATAATTGGAATGCTTTAAAGGTATATTTAGAAAAACTATAAAACAAGAACCTCGATGATTAAAATGAATCATCGAGGTTCTTGCGGTTTTAAAATGAATTACATTTCGCCTTCGTGTTTGGAAGCCTTTTTCTTGTCAGTAGTTAAAGCTTTTTCACCATCAAGGTACATTGCAACCAAACCTAAAACAACCATCGTTGTTGAAAGATAAATGATTACGGGGATAATCTTTTCGTAAATAACAGCGCAGATTGTAGCTGCTGTGTCACCACCGATGATAAGGGCTGCAACATAACCGAAGAATGTAAGACCGCCTGCAAAGAGGGAAGCCATAATTCCATAACCGAAGATAGTTTTGAGAACAGATGCAATTTTTTTACAAACTTTTTTCATTTTGCTACCTCCTTATAAGCCTAATATGGGAAGCCATCCCATAAGCACTACAACCTCAAGAATAAACTGAGCAGCAACCCACCACATATTATTTTTGAAGGTCTTACTGAAATCAGATTCTGCAAGAGTCATACCTGCATACATACCCAGTCCGAGAGGTGGTGTGATACCGCACATAACACCACAAATACAGGGAAGCATTGCGGCAACGAGCAAGGGTTCACAACCAACATGAGCAAGAACTGTAATGAACATAGGTCCGAAAATAACAACGAGAGAGGAACCGGGAATAATCATACCCATAAAGCAGGTGATTAAGCAGACTGCAATAACAGTACCGAATTTACCGAAGTTCCAAGCGGTGATAATTGCGCCCATTTCTTCAGCTACATTAAGGTCTTTGAAAAGAGCACCAACCATATAACCGAATACGCAAACACCGATAGCGGGTGCGATGGTTTTTACACCATCAGCAAACATTTTTGCAATATTATTGATTTTAACAACTGATTTATCCTTTGCAATAAGGCAGGTGTAAATTGAAGCAAGACCACCGATAAAGAGGAGAATGGAGCTTGAAAGAGCCTTTGCACCATCTGCACCAAGACGCTCTGTGAAGAAAGTGTCTTTGAAGAGGTAATCAAGAATAAAGGGAAGAAGAATTATTACGGGTATTAAAAGTCCCTGCCAACCTGTTTTAAGCGTTTCTTTAAGGTTGGGGAGTTCATCCTTTGACATAGGCTTAACTTTATAATATTTGCAAAATCCCCATACCATTACTATTCTCTGAACGATAAACCAGATAGCAATACCCCAAAGAACAATCCAGAACTGACCTGTTGTGATGTTAAGGTTGGGATAAAGTGCTGCAAAAGCACCCATAGCGGCAACAATATTTGATGAAGGGGGAATCATATTACCCATATAGCTTGAGTTGCTTTCGATGTTTGCAGCAAGCTCAGCAGGGAAACCAGATTTCTTCATTGCAGGAATTGTGATTGCGCCTGTTGCCATAACGTTACCGGGACCGGAGCCGGAGAGCGCACCCATAAATGAGCTTGCAACAACTGCGGCATAACCTGCACCGCCTGTTACTCTACCGATAAGTGAGAGTATAACAGCAATACAACTGTCAATAATTTTTGTTTTGGTTAACAAAATGGACATTGAAACGAATGCTACCATTGAATATAAGAGCGAGGTAGATAAAGCCGCATCAATGTAACCCCAGACATTACCCCAGGTACCTGTGACTGTAAGTAAAACAAGGAAGCTCAATAAAACAGCTTCGTAAACAGGGCGTTTTACAATCATAAACCACACGATAATAACCGCGAGCATAATGCCAAGGTAAATTAAACATGAAGGCATTTTGTTTTCTCCTTTCTTTTTATCTGTTAATTACAAAATTTGTTAGTTGCTAAAACCGTTTGGTTATAACATCTATTGCTTAACGGTTATATTATACTTTCTTTTTCAGTTTTGTCAACACTTTTTATAAAATTTAAAAATATTTTTCTTTTTTTATAAATTTGCTTGAAAAATGAAAGAACTGCGAGTATTATGATGTGTGAAATCTGTTTGTTTCGGAGGGAGAATATGAACAGAAAACAATTACAATATGTAATAGAGCTTTCAGAGGATTTGAACTTTTCCGTTGTTGCAGAGAGGTTGGGTATTACGCAACCTGCACTAAGTAAACAAATTTTATCTCTTGAAAAAGAGCTTGAGGTTAAGCTTTTTGACCGAAATAATATTCCAATGACCTTAACTGCAGCAGGCGAGCATTTTGTGGCGGAAGCTAAAAAGCTTATATACAGAGAAGACCAGCTTGTTCGCTCAATGGAAGATTATAAATCGGGTAAGCTTGGCAAACTTGAAATTGGTATATCACCCTTCAGAAGCCTTTACCTTATACCTTATATAGTTAATAAGGTTAAAGAGGAGTTTCCCGGTGTAACAGTTGTGCTTCACGAAGAGGGTAGCGATCAGCTTCGTAAAAATGCCGTTGAGGGCAAATATGATTTTGCGGTTGTGAATCTGCCTGTTGATGAATCTGTTTTAGATGTAAAGCTTATTGAAGCAGATACCCTTGTTCTTGCAGTACCAGAAAAACTTTCACGAAATCTTTCGGTGTCTTCAAAAAACATTATTCCGGAAATTGATTTAAAGGATTGCAAAAAACTTCCTTTTGTTCTTGTCAGTCCTGCTCAGGAGATGCGTCAGCTTTTTGATAAAATGTGTGCAGAGGCAGAATTTACTCCCAATGTGGCAACTGAGGTTGTTGGTGTAAGCACCGCTTGGTCCATGGCAAGAGCAGGTGTGGGTGCAACGCTTTTGCCCTTGCAGTTTGTTAAAAATTTTGATTTTGACGAAAGTATTGCTTTATATAAATTGAAGAACTGTCAGCAAACTCGTCAACCTGCAATTGTAACAAGGAGAGGACAATTTATTTCCGAATATGCAAAGTATGCAATAAATCTGTTAACAGAAAAAAATATATAAATAAATCACACCTACTTTGGTAGGTGTGATTTATTTATTAAAGGTTATTTAATATATTAAGAACACATCTTAATTCTTCAGGTTGAACTTTCTCAACAGGTGTATTGTTTATTACGCAGTCTGCAAAATAACGGATTTCATTAGCATAAGCGTTGCTCTTGGGAAGATTAATATCACCTGTTTCACCCTCTGCCTCTTCAGAAAGGTCAATTTTCTTATCATCTCTCAGATGAATAAGCATTTTGCCGTTTTCGTTTGCAACAACAGCATCTTCAAATTGGAAACGGAATTCTGCAGTAAAGGGATAGCTTGTTGCATACCAGGATGCTTCTGAATTAATCTGGAAATCACCGAAATCATAGCTGATACTAATGAAATCCTGATCAGGAAGCTTTGAACGATAGTGATGCGCAACCTTTGGCATACCGAAAGCATATACCATGAAATCAAGGTCGTGAATATGTAAATCAAAGGGAACAAGACCGCTTCTCTTTTCATCCATCATCCAACCGTCCCAACTCCATCTAGGGTAGCAACCGAGTCTTGTCATTGTGCCTGAAAGAAGTTTTCCATATTTCTTAGTTTCGTAAATTTCTTTGAGAAGCTCATATTCGGGCCAAAAGCGAAGAACCTGAGCAACCATAAATTTAACATTGTTTTTTTCTGCTGTTGTATAAACTCTGTCAATATCTTCTTCCTTTAAGGAAATGGGTTTTTCTGTGATAACATTGATACCGCGCTCCATTGCTTTAACTGCAAAGTCTGCGTGGAGATATGTAGGAAGGCAAATATCAATAATATCAAATTCTTCATTATTGAGCATTTCCTCAAAATCTGTGTAACGGTGCTTATCAGGGAATTTTTCCATTCTTTCAGGACGAATGTCACACATAGCAATAAGCTCTGCATCCTCCATTTTTTCCCAAGCATCAATATGTGAATGGCTGATACCGCCAACACCAACAAGACCGATTTTTAACATAAAAAGACCTCCGATGTGTCAAATAAAATACAATTTGATTTTATCATAATAAATAAAAATTACAAGATGATTTTAATATAATAAATACTTTTTTACAGAATTTTTAAACCTTTCTAATTCTTTCTTTTGAGAATTTATATATTTATGAGGATTAAAGTTTGGTTCAAGAATTTTCTTTGTTCCTGCAAGATTTACAAGATGTTCTGAAAACTCTATTTTATCAGGATAAATTTCTCTCACTGCTCTTATAAGCTGTAACCCTGCTTCAGACATATTAACATTATCTTTGTTAATAATTCCAATTTGAATGCCATTGCATTTTTTACCCTCGTAATCGCTGAATGTAGGTGTGAATGAACAAGGTGAAAATTCTAATCCCTTGAAAGCGCCTTTCTCTTCATTGGGTAAGGCGTATAAATAATCAATAATTTTATCCGGCTCAAACCAAGGTGCACCAAACATTTCAAAAGGCTTTTCTGTGCCTCTACCCTCAGAAATATTTGTTCCCTCAAAAAGACAAGTTCCTGCATAAAGGAAAAGTGCATTGGTGTTTTTCATATTGGGGGATGGGGGAATAAAGGTTAAATCCGTGTCCTCAATTTTCAAATCTCTTGTTAAGCCCCCGCAAGAAATCACTTTAAGTTTTGCGTTTATGTTTAAAAAATCATTGTACCAAAACGCAATTTCACCTATTGTCATACCTATAACAGTAGGCTGGCCTGAAACTTTTCCTACCTCTGAAATGCACTCTCTTTCCAATAAATTACCCTCAACTCTGTTGCAACCGAGGGGATTTATTCTGTCGAGGACTAACAGCTCTTTATCTGTTTTTTTGCATAAGCATAAAGCATCAAGAAGAGTATATTGATAAGTATAGTAACGAGTGCCTATATCCTGAATATCAAACAGAACACAGTCGAGTGTTTCAATAATCCTTTCTGCTTTTTCTAAAGCTTCTTTGCCACCAAAAAGGTCATAAACAGGAACACCTGTTTCATATTCTTTGAAAACCTCGCTGTCAAATTCTCCGGCTTGCTTTTGTGTGTTAAAGCCGTGCTCACCGCTGAATAAAGCACACAGGTTATATTTTTCATTTACTTTAAAAGCAACAGATTTTCCATTCCTTAAAAGTGCATTTGAATTTGAAATTAATCCTAATTGTTTACCTGAAAGCATATTAAAAGCAGCTTCGCTATCAAGCAAATCGCATCCGTTAAGAACCTTTTTCTTCAAGGCTTTCACCTCTTTTGTGGTAATTTTAATAGATTTTATCATTTATATTAATAAAAATCAATATGATTTTTCGTCAAAGTACACATAATTTATTATCTTTTTGCAAAAATACTTTACAATGTGCATAGGATATTGTAAAATAAAACTAACCTATATGGTGAACATTATTTCAATAAAGGGAGGCTTACTTATGGTAGATGCTAACAAATTGCCGTTATTGCTGTTAGATAACAGTAGTATGATGTCTGTTCTTAACGAGGGTCAGTTCAAATGTTACAATATTTCATTTGAAGAGGCTAAACACATTCTTGAAATTTTTGATGAAGACGAATATATTAAATGCTTCACCAAT
This sequence comes from Acutalibacteraceae bacterium, assembly GCA_045594685.1. Lineage (GTDB taxonomy): Bacteria > Bacillota > Clostridia > Oscillospirales > Acutalibacteraceae > DTU089. The sequence goes on from JAZNYZ010000024.1 coordinate 234,661, forward strand.
GCGGATATTGAATCAGTAATGTTCGAGCAGTTGGGTATCAAAAAACGTAATTTTGAATACAAAAGCATCCGTAATATGCGTCCCGGTCAGAATGCGATTGTTTTTAAGCTTTATCGTACACCCTCTGAAACTAATCCTATTATTCAGGCTGATGATGGGGTAGAGGCTAAAAAGATAATGAATGTTTACGCATATTGCCAGTATCTTGTTAGAATAGAGTAAAAGAATTTATTGTGGTGGTGTTGAAAAATGTTTTTTAACACCACCACATTTTTTATTTGATTTATTTAAAATATGTGTTAGTATATTATTTAGTTTAGTGTTTATTATGGAATGGCGGTGAATGTATTGTCTATATATACTGACTTTGAAAATGTATTGAAGTCTTTAGGAATGGATGAAATTACCCATCCGTTATTTTATAATTCTAAAGTTGGTATCAGATTTAATATTGGCGGAAATGGTAATAAAATATATACAGATGATGACAATGTTAATCCTCAATACATTTCTACCTGTCTTGAAAGAGCAAAAATAATATATAAAGAATTACCATTGAAACCCAATGTTTTGATAATTGAGGGATTTCTGGACGAAAATGATATTTCTTATGAAGCCTCAAATGTTGAAGAATTTATTGAATATATTATTAGTTTTACAAAACTATCTGTTCCTGATGAAATAAAAAAAGTTGTTTGTTACGAAGAAAAAGAAATGTTTGAAAAGGTTTGTTTGTGTTGGAATTTAGAAAGTTTTAATCCTGATAAACTTTTAGAAGAAATTATCAAGTCTGATTTTTGTAATGGTTGCCAAGCTTTGTCCTCGTCTGTTTATTTTGCAAATACAGTAAATAATACAATATTTCACTTGTATGATGACCGTGGTGCAGATTTAGTTGCAGATAATACGGAAACACTTATTAATGTTTACAAAAATCTGAATGATTTAATATTAGATTACGATAGAGAAAAGATTGATGGCGTTTTTTCTGGGAAATAAAATATGGTTAATTTAGTAATAGCTTGCTTAAACTCAAAATATATTCATGCATCCCTTGCCCCTTGGTGCTTGTTATCAGGGGTCAGGGAGTTTTGTGCTTCTTCTGTTAATGCAAAAGTTATGGAAAGCACAATTAACAGCGATATTAACGCTTTTGCTGAACAGATTATAAATGAAAATCCCGATATCGTTTCATTTTCTTCATATATCTGGAACATAGAAAAAACTTTTGAGCTTTGTAGGATTTTGAAAGAAACAATCGGTTGTATTATAATTCTCGGCGGTCCCGAGGTTTCTTACAGAGCAAAAAATGTATTAGAAAATTATCCTTTTATTGATTTTGTGCTTTCCGGTGAGGGGGAGGAAAGTTTTCCGAAATTCCTTGATACATATTTCAATCAAGGCGATTTAAAGAATGTAAGCGGTCTTTCTTACCGAGAAAACGAAAACATAATCTCTATACCTGAGGATGAATGCACCGAAACACCGCCAACACCCTATAACGAAGAGTTTTTTGAAAACCTTAAAGGAAGAATATCATATATTGAAACAAGTCGTGGTTGCCCCTACAGATGTGCGTTTTGTCTTTCCGGCAGATGCTCAACATTAAGATTTTTTGATATAGAACAAGTAAAAACTGATATTTTAAAGCTTGCAGTCAGCGGAACTAAAACAATAAAATTCGTTGACCGCACCTTTAATGCAAAAGCAGACAGAGCTAATGAAATTTTAGAATTCATACTCTCAAATTACGGAACAAAGATACCTGAGGGTACTTGCTTTCATTTTGAAATAGCAGGGGACATACTGAAAGAGACTACAATGGAAATTCTGTCACGGGCTCCGAAAGGTGTTTTTCAGCTTGAAATCGGTATGCAGTCATTTAATGAAGAAACACTGAAAGCAATTAATCGAAAAACCAATACCGAAAGACTTATTGAAAACATTAAACAACTTATCTCTTTTGGTAATATGCATATTCATATTGATTTGATTGCAGGGCTTACAGGGGAAGATATGGAGAGCTTTGAACGAAGCTTCAATATCGGATATAGCCTTAAAGCCAATATGCTCCAGATGGGCTTCTTAAAGCTTCTTTACGGTGCGGATATGAGAGAAAACAGGGAAAAATATCCTTGTGAATTTAACGAAAATCCGCCATACGAGGTAACCTCAACTCCGTGGTTATCAAATGAAGAAATACAAAAGCTGAAAAAATGCGAGGATGCTCTGGAAAGAATGTATAACAGCGGTCGTTTCCTTTTTACACTCGACTATCTTTTAGATGAATGCAGTTTCACGCCATTTAAACTTTTTATGGATTTCGGAAATGAAATTGACGGTAATAAAATGAGCCTTTCAGATTATGCAATACATATTTATTACTATTTCAAAGAGTTTGCAGATTCCGAAAGACTCCGTGAAACTCTTATATGTGATTTGCTTTCAAGCTCATCTGCCTTGCAGATTCCCGAAATTTTCAAAAGAAAAAATGACCCTCTTTATAAGACGGTCAAAAAGTATTTTACTAAAGATACAAATGCACTTAATAAGGTTGCAATCCTTTATAAAACGGGAAAGGTTTTCGTTGTAAATCAAAGAAGTCAAAAGGATTTTAACGGAAGATACAAAAGTGCATTTTACGATTTAGAGAATTTTATAAATTAAATATGGGTTCGTATTGAAAAATATTTTCGATATGAACCCAATAAATTTTTATTTTGATTTTTTGTCTTTTATATATTTTGCTAAACAGCCAATTCCCATTCCGATAGCAGAAACTAAAATGCCCCCAAATAATGCATCAAGGTTTGGCAAATTGAGCTTATCAAAAGCTACCATATTTCCAAGAGAAAATGTGAAGTATTCGCAAAGCATAGACATTACACCTAACATTATAACAACTCCGGTTTTAGTTGACGGCTTGAAATCATCTTTACCAATTATTACGGAAGTTATTAAAGTTGTAATAGGAAGGATTCCCCAGAAAACAAAAAGGGAATAAACCATTGCATCGGTCGGTCCGCTGAAAACCCAGTAGAATAAAATGCAAGCAACCCATATTGAAATATAAACAGAAATCAACAAAACCTTTCTCAGACGGTTTTTGCTTTTAACAATATTTGTACTTTCATCAAGATGTTTAATCATATTCTCGTCCTCCTTTAATAAGGCGTCAATGGTAATAGAATAAATGTCACTTAGTTTAATTACGCTTATTATATCAGGGTATGATTTGCTGTTTTCCCAATTGGAAATTGTTTGTCGGCTAACGCCAAGCTTTTCTGCAATTTCCTCCTGTGTGAATTTTGCTTCGTTTCTTGCATTTTTCAATTTGCTTCCGATGTCCATTGTGTTCACCTCTTGCCTTAATTATAAGCTTCAAGTGTTCTTTTGTCTATCAAAATTCTTTTACATTCCTGTTTTTAGCAGAAAAATCTTTTTACAAAAAAGAAATTCTACCGATTTTGACGATAGAATTTTTTGTTTTATATTTTCAATAAATATATTGATTATCAAGTCTGCAATTATATCACACACCAAAAATAACATAATCTTTTTCAGTACGAGATTTTGCAAGATAATCACTTTTAGCTAATCCGTTTTTGTTGTTTTTATAGGATTTTAAAATTTCTCTGCTCATGTTTGTTAAATCTTCACGCTCAAGAGCTTCATCAATATTCAATAACAATACTTCGCTGTTTTCATAGTCGTCTGAAGTAGGTGTACCAGATTTGTATTCCATCGTGAGAACCGCACACCATTGTTCATTTTTAAATTGCATTGAAAACAAATCTTTTGCTTTACAACAAACACTCGTTTCTTCAAAAATTTCACGCTCAATTGCAAAGGTGGGGAGTTCATTTTCTTTTACGTAGCCACCGGGCAAAAGAATTCTATCTTTGGCAACTCCGTATGTGTGCCTTACTAACAATATTTTACCATTAATTTCTACTATGCCGCAAACGGCAAAGGAAGGAGTGTTTTGCTCTTTTTTATTCTTTTTTAATATGCTCATTTGTTGTTCTCCTTGGCGGTGGTAATGGATTTGATTAACAGTACTCTTATGGTTGAACAAAGTTTGTTTAAGTGTTTGTATTGTTCTTGTGGAATATATTCAGTTTTATATAACATTTCAAGCCATTTGCCAGTTTCGGATGCTTATTTTAAAGCTATTTGAAGTTTAGCAATGAAATCTGCTCTACTATGTGCATATTTACTTTCTGCAATATTAGCACAAATACTTGTGGAACTTCTACTGATTTGGTTTGAAATTGTTGTTTCGCCTTTAACCTTGAGATTTTTACACATATTTAATACATAACAGATAACTGCATTGATAAATCGCCAAGTTTATCTTCCTTTTTCATAAACTCACTCCTTATAGATATGTATTATATCACAATAAACCGACCTTTACAATCCGTTTGCCGAAGGCAACTTCATTACATAGTACTTCGTTGCAAAACACTTCATTTGTTAAAAACCACTTCATTCATTTATTTCTTGTGAATTGCAAGTAAACTTGAAATGAAGTTTTCGCCTAAAGGCTCAAAATGAAGTTATGTCCTGTGGACATAAATGAAAAAAGCAAGTCTTCCAACTTGCTTTTTTTGTGACTAAATTAGAAATAACTCAATAAATTGGAATTTTCCGTTCTCACCATGTAGGAATATCTTTGTAATTCTTAGCAAATAATATCACTTTTTGATATTATTTGTTTTGTTCTTTCTTTTTTTACTCAAAAAAGCTAGGGTGCGCAATAAAACAAATCCAATAATATAAATTATAAAAAAGAATCCGACGCCAAAGATAATTGCCCTTTGAATATTTTTTGTGGATTTGTATATAAAGAAAGTCGCAACACACGAAAACAACACAGCCATAATTCCGCTTATAATTACATCATTTTTAGCGGTGAGTTTGTTGTTGGATTTACCCCATAGACCATTTTTTACTGTCATGAAAATTGCAGTAATACTACCAGCCAGTAAAATTATTGCTTCTCCTAAAATGTACCTGATATCTAAAAACATGAGTAATTGAATATTAACTGTTATTATTCCAACGATTATTGTTGTTAAAAAGGTGGTCACAAAAATTTTTAATCTTATCTCTTTTTCCGCTTTATTGTAATCTGCTACCTTTTCGAGAGTTTCTTTTAGTTCTTGATTCATTTTCTCACCATTCTTTTCTCCGTTTAGAATTTCTTTAACTTCAACATCAAAAAATTCTGCTATTTGAATAATCATACTTAAATCGGGCATATTGGATGCGGTTTCCCATCTTGACACAGTTCTGCCTGCTATGCCCAACACTTCAGCAAGCTGCTCTTGCGTTAGCCCTTTTTCCTTGCGTAACTGTTTTATAAAAATGCCAATTTTCTTCATATCCATGATTTAGCCTCCTTTCACAGTAATAATATCAAAAAATGGAGATTGTGAACACGACACAAAGTGAGAAATTGAAATAAAAATTACTTTTATGTTTTGTAACTGCCGATTTGCTTGTGGCAATCTTTTACTGTTGCAACTTTTTTAGTGAGTCATTTTAAAAATAGATGTCTCTAAGAGCGATAAATATTACTACGTAGCCTAATATATAAATTAAAGTTTGATTATCTGATTGCAACACAATTAACTAACCTTTACAATCCGTTTGCCCGTAAGGGCAACTTCATTACGAAGTACTTCATTGCAACACACTTCATTTGTTGAAAACAACTTCATTCATTTATGTTAAATGAAGTTCAAGTAAACTTGAAATGAAGTTTGCTTACTAAAGTGCGCAAAATGAAGTTATGTCCTGCGGACATAAATGAAAAAAGCAAGTCTTTCGACTTGCTTTTTTGGCAGGGATGGCGAGATTCGAACTCACGCGTGACGGAGTCAAAGTCCGTTGCCTTACCGCTTGGCTACATCCCTAAGTATATGTAAATAAAAAAATGGGGTGGATGATCGGGGTCGAACCGACGACCTCCAGGGCCACAACCTGGCACTCTAACCAACTGAGCTACATCCACCATAATTTATAATATTGGCACGGTTGGAGGGATTCGAACCCCCGACCTACTGCTTAGAAGGCAGTTGCTCTATCCAACTGAGCTACAACCGCGCATTGTGGAGCGGGTGATGGGAATCGAACCCACACGACCAGCTTGGAAGGCTGGGATTCTACCATTGAACTACACCCGCGTGCTGTCACAACAACCGATATTTTATCACAACACTATATTATTGTCAAGGTTATTTTTTGAAAATATCGGTAATTTTTATACAAATTTTCCGATACAATAATCTTTTTCAAAGCCAATAATTTCCACTTTAAGAAATTTTCCCTTATAAGTCCCTGTTGAGTATACTCTTACAGGCGTGTAATTTTTTGTATAGCCTTCGCAAAAGCCATCTTTTTCTGTTTCAAAGAGCACTTCCACAGTTTTGCCGGTTTGTTCCTTCAAAAACTTCTCGCGGATTTCATCTGTAGCCGCAGAAAGCTGAGCCGCTCTGTCTTCTTTAACTGCTTTTGTCAGTTGTTCCATTTTCGCAGCTTTTGTGCCTTCTCTTACAGAGTAGGGGAATACATGAGCTTTTTCAAAGCCAACTCTTTTTACAAATTCAACCGTTGTTTTGAAATTCTCTTCTGTTTCTGTGGGGAATCCTACAAGCACATCAGTTGTAATTGTAGCATCGGAAAATGTTTCTCTCAATTTATTTGCAAGATGCTCATATTCTTCTGCAGTATAATGCCTGTTCATTGCTTTTAAAACACTGTCACAACCGCTTTGAACGGATATGTGGAATTGAGGGCAGAGCTTTGAGATAGTTTTTAATTGATCAATCATTTCATCGGTAATGTGGTCAGGTTCAAGAGAACCGAGGCGGACTCTTTTTATTTCGTCGTATTTCTCTGCAAGGCGTAAAGCATCGGGGAGAGAATAAGGTGTGTTTTTACCGTAGTCTGAAAGGTTAATGCCAACAAAAACAATTTCTGAATAACCATTTTCAGAAAGTGCTTTTAATTCACTATCTATATCTTCGAGTTTTTTTGAACGCGAACGACCTCTTGCGGTTGGAATAAGGCAATAAGAACAAAATCTGTCACAACCATCCTGTATCTTCAAAAACGCTCTTGTATGACCATCAAAACGAGATATGCCCATACCCACAAATTCATCACCGGTTAAATGTTCAATTCGTTTTGCAATCTTTTGTTTGCTTTCAAAAAATTCATTCAAAGCCTCGACAATTTTAGAATTGCTTCTGTTACCCATAAAAATATCAACTTCGGGCAAATCATTAATAATATGAGGTTCTGCTTGAGATGCACAACCGGTTAAAACAATGATATTGTTTGGGTTTTGCTTTTTAAGTTTTCTAATAATCTGCCTTGTTTTTCTTACACTTTCCGCTGTGACTGTGCATGAGTTAACAACAGCAACATCTGCCTCAGTTGCATTATATATAATAGTATATCCGTTTTTTCCCAAAAGCTCGCTCATTTCCTGGGATTCATATTGGTTTACTTTGCAACCTAAAGTGTAAAAATATACTTTCATTTTCGACCTCGGTTCGATATCACTTACTAAAAATAAATCACTCCCGAATTTCTTCGGGAGTGAAATTATATCATAGATATGAAATAAGTGCAAGTGTACTTATGTATATTTAGCCGGGGAAAGGACCTGTCTGAGAAATGTCTGAGAATCCGTTGGCACCGAAAACTTTGTAAATTGTATCATCAACAAATTTAGCAATAGCACCAAGAACATTCATCATTGTTTCGTCTTCAGCTTCGCCTTCCTGACCAACTCTGCGAAGAGCGTTGAGAAGTCTGTCGGAAACAGCTTCTGCTTCTGAAGCATCACAAATTGTGTTCTGAAGAAGTGCCTGAGCTTCGTCGTAAGCGGCCTGAAGTTCTACGATGTCTTCAGCAGCATACATTGACTGGTCTTCAGCAAGAAGAACTTCTTCTGCTTCTTCAAGATACCAACGAGTGATGTTTTTGGTGTTACGGTTACCGTTAAACTGAGGATATGCATCAGCCATATCGTTTACAGATTTGATTTCGCCTGTAATAAGTTTACCGATAAGAGAGATAACGACGTCGTTTCTGCCAACCTCGTGATGCTGACCTTCAAAGAGCCATACATTTTCGGGGAAGAGACAAGTTGAAACATCAACGCTTCCGTCGGGGGAGATGATAGCGTCATCAGCAAAAAGAACTTCGTCAGGAAGAATTTCACCTGCGGGAGCGTAAGTTGCACCGAGAGATGTTGAGTCGATATCGATAATAGCGTCACTGTTGGTTGTGAGAGAGGATTTCATAGCTGCAAAGAAACAGTAATCCTGCGCGCTGTAATCAAGACCATAACCAACAACGTTGTGAACGAGTTTACCATCATTCATAAGCTCTGTTAAGTTATCCTCAAGGTTGAGAGCTGCTGTGTGGAATGCATCAATCTTGGGAGCAAGCTTTGAATAGTCATCATCTTCCCAGATAAAGCTGTACTTTTCTTTTGCATCATCAAAACGGTCAGCAGGAATCATTGCCCAGAACTGAGGACAGTTAAGCATCAATGAATCAAGAATACCATCTACTGCTGCAGTAAGAATTGTGTAAATAACTTGTTTGGGGAATATCTTAAGAGCGATATTGATGAGGTAGCCGAGAGCGGCATTACCGGATGTTTCTTCCATAATCATAGGAACATATTCATGGAAGAAGAATTCGTCTTCAAGGTTCCAGTTTCTGAGATAGAAGTCACCCATAACATCAGTACCCTGGAGACAGGAAACAACGTTAACAACGCGGTTAACATCGGGATAGCCTGTACCCTTAAGGTTTTCAAGGTAAGCAGTAAGGATTGTACCACCAAGAGAAATTGTAACGATGTTAACTTTATCTACACCTTTAGCAGCCTTAACGCCCTGAATGTAATCATCAAGACCTTCAGCGGATTCCATAGGATTACCAATAAGGGGGAAAGCATAAAGGTAAAGGTTATCTTCGCCAACTTCATCCTTAATGGATTTCATAGGAATCATTCTGTAGAAATAATCTCTGTCATCCTGTGTCATTTCTGCAACTGATGCGGGAGTAACGCCATCTTCTTTAACATAAGAGATTGTTTTAAGATTATTGATGGGGTTACCGCTCTTATCGCTGGACTGAATAGCGAAAAGCTGCATAACTGTGTTATAAACACCTTCGCTGAGTTTGCCATCAGCATCAGTTTGAGTGATGAGAGATGTTGCAAGGGGAGCAGCGAGGTTGTTGATAACTGCGGGAAGAATCTGGGTGGAGTCAAGAATAAGAAGACCACCGGAAAGCTCTTCTCCGTTTGAGTTAACAGCAGGGTCACCGTTTTCGTCAGCAAGATAAGAAATTGACTGGCTGATACCGGGGATGATAACTGTAGGATAAATTACAGCATCTTTCTGTGTTGTTGTTCCATCAGCAAAAGCTGTGGGTGCTTCAGCATAGAACATATCGGGATTTGCCTCCATATATTCGATTGCTTCTTCAACGCTGTTTGCGTTAACAACAGTTGAACCATCGGAACCGATAGTAACTGAATTTGCTAATGCCATAAAGGTAATAGCAACTGCGCCTACGCTTATCACTGAAAATACCATAACAAGTGATAAAACAACGGCAAGTACACGTTTGCATGTCTTTTTCATAGAAAAAGTTCCTCCTTAGGTTTTTATACAAAATATAATATAACATAATTTACTAAAAAAAACAATATTATGTCGATATTAATTTTGAACAAATTACAATAATAATATTTGTTGACTTTAACATTAAAAGCATATATAATTTAAAGTATTGTGTGATAAAAATAACTTCTATTGGGAGAAAGGGTGGTTGTAGTGGCTTTTTTTACGGCATACATAGCTACAATTATTTTTGTTTTCGGAACTGTTATAGGCAGCTTCCTTAATGTTTTGATTTACAGATTGCCTATAGGAATGGATTTCAAAAAAGGTAATTCTATCTGCACCTCTTGCAAACACCAACTTAACTGGAAAGACCTTTTTCCGCTTTTTAGCTGGATTTTTTTAGGTGGTAAATGCAGATATTGCAAAGCAAAGATTTCGCCCAGATACCCTATTGTTGAAGCTATTAACGGTGCTGCTTATGTGCTTGTTTATTTGTTCCTTTGTGGCGGTAATGGTATCGAAGGCTTAAGCTTGAAGCTTGCAGGTTATATGGTAATGATGTCTGCTCTTATAGTTGTTTCTTGGGTGGATTTTGAGCACCAGATAATACCTGATTCAATGTGGATTGCAATTTTTTTGGGCGGTGTTTTTATTGTTGGTGATGCCCTTATAACCGGTACGTTTACAAAAGAATGGATTATTTCTAAAGTTATCGGTCTTTTTGCTGTTTCAGGTTTATTTTTCCTTATTGCTCTCGTAACAGGTGGTAGAGCGATGGGCGGCGGTGATATAAAGCTTATGGCTGCAGTTGGATTCGTCCTTGGTTGGAAAGCGGTTATTATTGCTTTATTTATGAGTGCTTTGTTAGGTGTTCTTTTCTCAATTGGTAGAAAGTTAGTAAGCAAGAAAGAAATGAAAGGTGTTATTCCTTTTGGTCCGTTCTTGGCAATGGCATCTGCAATTTGTGCTTTCGTGGGCGAATTAATTTTCGATGCTTATTTAGGCTTGTTTTAATTAAATTTTTCATTAAACTCCCTTACCATGCATATATTTTTCATATATTGTTATGGTAAAGGAGTTGTGTTTATGTTTGTTGTATCTCTTTCAAAAAGCAAAATAAAAAAATCTGCTTTAATTTGTGTTGTAGTTATATTAGTAACCCTTTGTTCTGTATTTTTATTGAAGTGCATCGGTGATTCACAACAAACACGGGAAAATATGGGAATCTCTCTAACTGCAGTATCCGAAGAGGATATACTGTCGTTTATTTCAAACTATGGTTGGCAGGTTGATAATGTGCCTGTTGAGGTGAGAGATGTTATTATTCCCGAAATATTTGATGAGGTATACCAAAACTATAACGAAATTCAAATAGAACAAGGGTTTAATCTTGAAAAATATGCGGGTCAGCGAGTTAAAAGATGGACGTATATTATAAGAAATTATCCCGAAACATTACCGACAGATGATTTCATCAGAATTAATATTCTTGTTAGTGATGGAGTTGTTATAGGTGGAGATGTTTGTTCGGTAAAACTTGATGGATTTATGCACGGTTTTTATTTGCCAACCGTTGGAGAGTAGGTGCGGATGTGAAAAAGGAAAGGCTTGATAAGCTGATTGCATCACAAGGTCTTTTGTCCCGTAATGATGTGAAGAATATGGTGAAAAGGGGAGAAGTATTTGTAAATGGCTTAGTCGTTAAAGATAGCTCTCTCAAAGTTTCTTATGAGGATGATATAAAAATCAAAGGCGAGAGCCTTTCGCAAACAAAGTATATTTATATAATGCTCAACAAACCCAAGGGTGTTGTAAGTGCATCTGAGGATAAACGAGATAAAACTGTTGTTGATATTTTACCGGACGAGCTGAAAAGAAAAAATCTTTTTCCGGCAGGCAGGCTTGATAAAGATACAACCGGCTTTTCCCTTATTACCGATGATGGAGATTTCGCCCACAGAATTTTATCACCTGCAAGGCATGTAGATAAAACTTATATAGCGACAGTTTCTGATAGAATTGATTATGAAAAAGCCAAAAAAGCATTTGCAGATGGTGTAATTTTAGGTGATGGAACAGTTTTACTTTCTGCTGAGCTGGAATTAATTAATGAAAGCGAAAAACAGATTTTTAAAGTTGTAATTAAAGAGGGTAAATATCACCAAATAAAAAGAATGTTCGCTTCTTTGGGGACAAATGTTGTTGAACTTAAAAGAATTGCAATTGGCGGTCTTTTGTTAGACACGACTCTGAAAGAAGGGGAAGCAAGAATTATTAATGAAGATGAATTGAATTTGATTGAAAAGCCATAAAATCTTATTTTTTGTTTTATCAGTTCTATTTTGAGTTTTTTGCAAATAAAACAAGTTTTTTATCAAAAATATAACAATTTGCATAAAAGAATTTGAAAAATATCAAAAAAACACTTGCAAAATTGTGCAAAGTTGTGTATTATGTATAATTGCAAAAAGGATATTTTGTTAAAAATTATTGGAGGTCATATAAATGTCCAATAGATTATTTCAAGGTGTTATTCACCAGATGCGCGATGTTGTGGATAGAACAATCGGCATAGTTGATGAAACAGGTGCGGTTATTTCTTGTAGTGACCTTGGCAGAATAGGTGAGGTTCGCAATGTGAATACTCCTGCGGTTTTTTCATCTGCTACACCCGTTGCTTGCGATGGTTCTCTTTATCAGGCATTCGGCACACATATGCGCCCGGAATATGCAGTTTTTGTTGAGGGTGAAGATTCAGTCGCTCAGAATTACATAGGTGTTCTTGCGGTTTCACTTTCAAGCATCAAGCAGTTTTATGATGAAAAATACGATAGAAGCAATTTTATCAAGAATATAATTCTTGATAACATTCTTCCCGGTGATATTTATCTCAAAGCAAGAGAGCTTCATTTCAATAACGAGGCATCAAGAGTTGTTCTTCTTATCAGACTTCTTGATAAAAGTGATGTTTCTGTTTATGATGTTGTTCAGAATCTCTTCCCCGATAAAGCAAAGGATTTTGTTATAAATATCAGCGAAAATGATATTGCTCTCGTTAAAGAGGTTAAGAGTGATATTGACGGTAAGGATTTAGAAAAGCTTGCCCGCTCAATTTCTGATGCGCTTTCTTCCGAGTTCTTTACACACTCACTTGTGGGTATCGGTACTCCCGTTGTTGGCGTTAAAGATTTAGCCCGTTCCTTTAAAGAGGCTCAGGTTGCTCTTGAGGTAGGTAAAGTGTTCGATACTGAAAGAAACATTGTAAGTTATGACCATCTCGGTATCGCTCGTCTTATTTATCAGCTTCCGACAACTCTTTGCGAAATGTTTCTCAAAGAAATTTTTAAAGTGGGTTCTATTGATACTCTTGACCAGGAAACTCTTTTCACAATCCAGAGATTCTTTGAGAATAACCTTAATGTTTCCGAAACCTCAAGAAAGCTTTTTGTTCACCGCAATACTCTTGTTTACAGACTTGAAAAGATTAAAAAACTTACCGGTCTTGATTTGAGAGAGTTTGATGATGCTATCGTTTTCAAAGTAGCATTAATGGTTAAGAAATATTTGGATGCAAATCCAATTAAATATTAAGAAATAATTAATTTAGCACATTTTTATTACAAAAGGGTTACATTTTGTAATAAGATGTGCTATAATTGTTTTTGTTAAAAAAATATAGATTGGGTGTTGAAATTGATAGAATTTAAAGGCGTCTCCAAAGTATATGAAGACACCAAAACAAAAGCCCTCAATAATCTTGATATAAAGATTGATAACGGGGAATTTGTTTTTATTGTTGGTTCTTCAGGTGCAGGTAAGAGTACCTTGTTAAAACTTATGATGCGTGAAGAGGTTCCTACTTCAGGCTCCATTAATATAAATGGTTATGACCTTAACAATATGAAAAAACGAGAAATTCCTTATTTCAGAAGGTCTCTCGGTATTGTTTTTCAGGATTTCCGTTTGATTCAAACAATGAATGTTTACGATAACGTTGCTTATGCAATGCGTGTTATCGGTGCAAGAGAAGGAGCAATCAGAAAAAGAGTGCCTTATCTTCTTGGTCTTGTTGGTCTTAACTCAAAAGCTCGTTCAAAGCCAAACCAGCTTTCCGGTGGGGAACAGCAGAGAGTTGCACTTGCAAGAGCATTGGCTAATAATGCAAGTATGATTATTGCGGACGAGCCCACAGGTAACATCGACCCTAAAATGAGTTATGAAATTGTTGATTTGCTCAACCATATTAACTCCGATGGTACAACTGTTATTATGGTTACTCACGATTTACACCTTGTTAAAACCTTTAATCATCGTGTTATAACAATCAAAAACGGTGTAATTGAATCCGATTATCCGGATGCTTCCCATATTGATGCAGAGCCTTATACATTTGAATCTCCTGAGGATGAAATAGGCTCATATTTCCTTAATGAAGATACTTCCGACTTTGATTATCTTATGGAAACCTATGGTATCGACCCCGCTAAAGATACTATTGAAACAGAAGCTCCTGCTTCTGCAGAAGAAGAGGAGGTTGATGCTCAGTGAAAGGTGCAAGCTTAGGCTATTTGACCCGTGAGGGCTTTAGAAATATCTGGGTTAACAGAATGCTTTCTTTAGCAACAATTGTTGTTCTTATTTCTTGCCTTATTATTGTTGGTAGCGGTTCTCTTATTTTTCTTAATATCAATGCAGTTCTTGATTTGATTGAGGGTCAGAACGTTGTTATGGTTTATGTTAATGACGGTGCTGATGATTATATGACACAAACATTAGGTGTTCAGCTTGAAGCCCACACCAATGTTTTAGAAGTAGAATTCGTTCCAAGAGAAGAAGCATTCCAACGCCAGATTGAATCTTATGGCGATAAGGCAGAGGTTCTTAAAGGTCTTTCACCTGAAATCCTTCCCGATGCTTATAAAGTAACTGTTAAGGATCTTGAGCAGTTTGATGCAACAGTTGCTGAGATTAAGGGCTATGAAAATGTTTTGCAAATCAAAGAAAATAGTGATTTGGCAGGGAAACTTGCAAGTATCAGAAACGCAGTTACATATATCAGTATTGGTATCGTAGCAATTCTTTTCTTTGTTTCTTTGTTTATTGTTTCAAACACAATCCGTATTACAATTTACAACCGTAGGCTTGAAATCAGCATTATGAAAGCCGTTGGTGCAACTAATGCTTTTATACGTTGGCCCTTTATGGTTGAAGGTATACTTTTAGGTCTTTTCTCTGCAATACTCGGTTTGGGTATTCAGTATGGCGTTTACAGTATAGCTTCAATTTGGATTACCAATATGCTTTCAATGCTTGGTGGAGCGGCAATTAACTTCCTTGATTATGTTTGGATAATCTTCGGAATTTTCGCTTTCATTGGCGTTGTAATCGGTGCATTCGGTAGTATTATTTCTCTTAATAAATATTTAAAGGAGCACGGTAATGTTGTTGAAAACGACTGATAAATCCAAAAAGATTTTAAGCTTTATTCTTTCTTTGATTATTGTTTTTGGTGTGATGTCTGTTTCTGCTTTCGCTCTTACAGACGCAGAAAAACAGGAGTATGAAAACAAAATTGATGAAATCAGAGAGCAAATTAAAGAAAACGAAAAGAAAATTGCAGAGCTTGAAGCAGAAGCAGCAACTTATGACGATGAAATCAATGCTTTGCAGGAAAAAATTGATGTTCTTACAGACCAGATAGATTTGTATAACGATGAAATCGCGCTTATTGATGCTGATATTCAGGTTATTGATAATCAGATTACAGGCATTGAAAACGAGATTGAAGATTTAAACAAGCAAATTAAAAAGCTTGATGAACAGGTTGTTGATATTCAGCAACAAATTGCAGATACTTACACTCTTTTGGGCGAAAGAATTCGTGTCAGTTATATGACCGGTGCAAACAGCACACTTGAATATCTTCTTACTTCTGATAATTTTAAATTCCAGGAATATCTCGAAAGAACAGAGCTTATTGACAGAATTGCAGAGCATGATGATAAGCTTATAAGTGATCTTGAAGAAGATATTGAATCCCTTAAAGCAAAGGTTCTTGAAATTGAAGATATGAAAGCCCGCCTTAATTCTAAAGTTGAAGAGCTTGACGGGGCTAAAAAAGAGCACGAAGCAAAGAAAAAAGAACAGGTGGACGCTCGTAAAAAAATTGAAGATAAAGAAGCTTTAATCCAGAAAGACCTTGATAAAGTTATGAGCATTGTTAATGGTCTTAATTCCAAGAGTAAAGAATATGAAGCTGCTATGGAAAAAGGTGAAGCTGCTATTCTTGATTATGAGCAGAAGCTTGCTCAGCAGAATACATCTTTTGGTTCCGGTCAGGTAAGCGGCGATATGATTTGGCCATTACCCTATAGCGATACTTATGTTTCATCTTCTTTTAAGATGAGAACCCTTAATGGTGTTACAAGACAACATAACGGTATTGATATCTGCCGTTGGGGTGGTACTCATGGTGCGCAGATTGTTGCAGTTAAAGAAGGTACTGTTGAAGTAGCAAACAGCAGTGGCTACGGTGGCGGTTACGGTCTTTATGTTGTTATTAACCACGGTGAAGGTGTAAAAACCTATTATGCACATCTTTCATCAGTTCATGTTAATGTTGGTGATTATGTAACACAGGGTACCGTTATAGGTCTTGCCGGTAATACCGGTTATTCATTCGGTGCTCATCTCCATTTTGGTCTTATGATTAATGGCGGATGGGTTAACCCTATGAACTATCTTTCAAAACCTGCAGGTTTACAGATTTGCGGATAATATTTAATTATAATAAAAACGTTCCTTTTTCATAGAATGAAAAGGGGCGTTTTTTATGTTGATTTTAAAGTTTGATGATGAAAGAGAAAAAATAGATAATACTAAAAAAAGATTATTTAAAAAAAGCAGAGCGTTAAGGAATAATGAACTAAAGAGATATTCGATTAATGTAAACGGAAAAGCTGCAATAGTATTAGAATTAACCGAGAAAGATTTGCAATACGAGGAGGTTTTAACACTTTTAAAAATCTACAAGGGGAGAGTGTTAGTTACTTCAAAGTATAAGAATGAAGAAATTCTGAAAGAATATCTCTATAGTCCCAAAGAATATTATCAAAGAGCTTTAATTTCATCGCTGGTTAATCAAATAAAATCAGTTAATAAAGATTGGAAAAATATTTGTGTAAAAATAAAGAGTTTCTTTCCTTTTAAAGAGTTTTATGAGCTTGTAAGAATATCAAAGGCTGTTGCAATACTAACAGAAGCTAATGCGTATACTCACAAATTTTCTGAAGATTGTTACTATGATTTTGGAGCAATTGTTTCTGTGAAAACAGAAATATCTACGAATAAATTTGATATTATTTTAGATTTAGATTCAATTGATAATAACGGAAAATTAATGATAAACGTAAAAGGAAAAGAATTTCTTTTGTATCCTGATATGAGATTTTTTGAAAATAATACAGAGTACCAAAAACTTTTACAATACAATATAGAGCATAATATAATTTGTGCAGCATTTTCAAATAAATAATTTAACTTGACTTTTATGTTCAACTTCTATATAATACTACTTATTGAATTTGCGCAAGTAAATTGCGCAATTAATTTTTGAGAGGATGTAATTCACAATGGCACAGGATATTGTTTTAACCAAAGAAGGCTATGAGGAGCTTTCCGCAAAACTTAAAGTACTCAAATCCGAGGGCCGTTCCGAAATAGCAGAAAAACTCAAGGTTGCTCGTTCTTTCGGCGATCTTTCCGAAAATAGTGAGTATGATGAGGCTAAGTCCGAACAGGCAAAACTTGAAGCAGAAATCAATGATATTGAAACGATGCTTTCAAGAGCTACTATCATTGATGAAGAAGAAAATTCAAATACTGAAGTTGTTCACCTTGGTTCAGTTGTAACCATTAAGGAAACAACAAGAGGCGCTGCGGAAAAAACATATACCATCACAGGCTTTGCTCAGGCAAATCCTGCAGAGGGCAAGATTTCCGATGAATCTCCCGTTGGTAAAGCACTTATGGGGCATAAGGTTGGCGATAAGGTTGTAGTTGAAGCACCCCGCGGAATTATCAATTTTAAGATTGTTAAAATTGATGTTGAACAGAAATAAGATATTAAGGAAAACCGATTTATGCAGAATTGCACAAATCGGTTTTTTAATAATAAGGTGCGTAAAATGAAAAGAATAATTTCCTTTATTCTGTCCTTTGTTTTTGTATTGGGGCTGTCTTCTTGTGATGATGTAACAAAAATGTCTGAAACAGAAAAAATAATTGCAGTTAAATATGCTTCTGCTAATGAAAGTGCTTGCAAAGAATATATTTCAAAGGGCTACACAAAAGTTACCTATAACTCATCTTCAGATGTTGTTCTTGCAGTAGAGAATAAGAAAGCTGATTGCGGTATTCTCGATGAGTTTGAATTTAACTCATATATTCGGGCAGGGCGTAATATAAAACAAAAAGAAAACTGTAAATATAGTATTGATTATTGTGCTTATTTCAATGTTGAGAACGAAACACTTCAAAAATCTTTTAACGAAGCAATTAAAGAATTGAACGATAACGGCACAATTAAGAAAATCAAAAATGCTCATTTAAAAGGGGAAGGTTTTACAGGTAATAAAACCAATAATATGAACGGAACTTTAACAATGCTATGCGACCCGCATTTTGGAAATCGTGTATATACCGATGATAGCGGAGATATAGTTGGTTTGGATGTTGATATAGCCAGAGAAATATGTAATTATCTTGGATTTCGTTTGGAAATTATATCTGCTGATTTTGATGAGTTGTTTATTAAAATGGAAGAAGGGGAAGGGGATTTCATTATTACCGCTTGCGAGGTTAATGAAGAAAGAGAAAAATATTATTTATTGAGTGATACATATTTTACCCTGAACTTTTATTTAATTGGAAGAGTGTAAAAAAATAAGCCTCCCGAATGGTTTTGACCATTTGGGAGGCTTTATTAATTTACTTATGCAAGTTCTGCAAAGTATTTGATTGTTCTAACCATCTGGCTTGTGTATGAGTTTTCGTTGTCATACCATGAAACAACCTGTACCTGATATGTGTCATCGTCGATCTTAGCAACCATTGTCTGTGTTGCATCGAAGAGTGAGCCGTATCTCATACCGATCACGTCTGAAGAAACGATCTGATCTTCGTTGTAGCCGAAGCTTTCTGAAGCAGCAGCCTTCATAGCAGCATTGATGCCTTCCTTAGTTACATCGTCACCCTTAACAACTGCAACAAGGATAGTTGTTGAGCCTGTG
>JAZNYZ010000025.1:0-351504 GCA_045594685.1 Acutalibacteraceae bacterium
CCTTTCGCCAATCCTTGATTTTTGCATCGCCCACTAAGTCGAATACAGGTACAGGCGGAATGATGGGGTAGTGGCATATTGCAAAAACGGAGCAGTCATCTTTTTTTGCTTTATCAATCTGTTCCTTTGCCCAAGCCATAAGTCTTTCGTCCATTGCTCCTTTGGGCTGATTAAGACTGTCACAGCATATAGCCAGCATTCTTACACCTTCGGTAATTTCGGCAACATAAGAATGAGTAGGTTCATCAAAAGCTATAGCATCTCCATAACCGAAATCACGGTACATATCACAAAGGTCATTAAAGTCCGTTCCCTCAACAGGTACACGCCCGTCATCCTTTAATATGTAAGCTGAATCGTTATAATCGTGACCGGCAGTTATTACATAGACCCTTTTTCCGTTTTCCTTAAGCTTGTGAAGCTCTTTTATAAAGCTGTTGTGGCTTTCTTTTTCACCGTTTTTTGTAAGGTCTCCCGGAATTATAACAATATCTGTTTCTTTATCTTCGATGATTCGTGCAAAAGTGGATTTTACAATTGCACTGCTTTCCTTGACAAAATACTGTTCAGTGAGCATATTTTTTTCAAATGCTTTTCCTCCGGCACCTAATTCATTTTCAAAATAATGGGTATCAGTTACAAGATAAAAACTGACAGGTTTCATTTTTATTCACCCTTCATTACTGATTTTGATATACAATTATTTGCATATTAACACATAAACCAAGCGGTTTACAATGGGAATAATCTCAATACTTATTGTGAATTATCATAATTCCCTTTTCTGCAATTACTTCTGAATTTTGAAGGAGACATCCCGCAAAGGGATTTGAACCACGAAGAAAAATACTGTTGATCAGAAAAAGACATTTTTTCTGCAATTTCAGAAAAAGAGTAGTTTGTATTTATTAGATACATTTTAACGGTTTCCAGCTTTTTTGTAGTGTAATACTGATAAGGCGTAATATCAAATTTTTCGGAAAACTTGTTAATTATATGATTTTTTGAGTAGCCGAATTTTTTGCACATATCATTAAGCGAAAAACTTTGCATTATCTGTGAGTCAAGATATTCTCTCATTAAATAGGCAAGATCTTTATGTTCGCTTGATGCATAATTACGCAGGGCTATAATGAGCTTTATAAGTTCGGGTGTCATTTCAGCGACAAAAAGAGAATAATCATCGCCGTATACTTTTTTAGCTTTTTCATATATTTCCCTGAAAAGCTCTTCAAGCTCACAGTTGTGAAAGACATAATCATGACCAGGTAAATACTGATTAAGCAATATCTCGGCTAACTCGCCGGATAAAGTAATAAAAAATTTATGAAGCGTACTGTTTTTGGCATTGTAATACTTGTGATTGGTGCCCTTTCTTAATAAGAAAACATCTTTGGGACCAAGATAATACTTTTGACCATTGTTTTCGAGAACACCGTTTCCGCTGACAACAAACTCGATCGCAGTAATTTGTGAAGAGCTTCTTTCAAAAAAGCAATTGTCACACCAGAAACTTTCTCCCACAGCGGTAATATTAAGAGGATTTTTATCGTTCATGTGAGAATAATATTCGCAAACATTTTCATATCTTTTCAAATTCAAATAAATACTCTCCTGTCAATGTTTAGAATAACGGTGAACAATGTGATAATTCGTAATTTAATTGTATCATTATTTGGTATGAGATACAATAAAAAATCTGTAAAAATAGTGATTAACATAAACTTTTTGTGATTATTTTAAAAACAAATAGAATGTTTTTGATTATTTTTGTGAATTTCATAAATATTAAAGTGACAACTGTTGTTTGTGATAATTCACAAATGTTGCTGTGATTTATTATATTGGAACTTCAAATAAAATATGTTAATCTTTATTTGTATAGGGTGAAATGAGTTATCCGAACCTGCCTAAAAGCAAATCTTTTCAAGTCTTTTTGGCATTTCGGTCTTGAAAGGCGCCAGCCTATCTTCGCCCTCAACACCAAAAATCCAATAAAAATCTTTGGCTTTTAGGTCGAAGATTTTATACAGTGTGGATTTTTGGTCAGCCAAGGCAAAAACGCAGCTAATCCTTTCGGATTGGCGAGTATTTTAACGCAGGATGAACGGAAATCCGCCTGTAGAAAACACGGTTCGGATAATTCCTTTCACCCTACAGGAAACATCAACGTTGGAATCTGTTAAGGAGTGATTAATAATGAAAACCTGGCAAAAAGCTACATTTATCATTGTTCTGGTATTATTCATAGCTGCTTCCGTTACCATTTCATTTCTTTCAATGGCACGAGCACCTTTTGAATATGAATATCAGACAGAAATTGCTGATACTCCCGGTAATGAAGGCTGGGTGCTGTTCGGCTTCAATGGTAATACATCTACTAAAGAAGTGTTTATTGATTATGTCCGTGATGAAGACGGTAACAATCCCGACGAATCAAAGCCTGTTTCTGCAGTTGGTGATTTCACTATGAACACCGACGAATATGTTGAGGTTATTCATATCGGTAAGGATGTTAAATACATAGATGAAACTTCATTTTTCTATTGCAAGGAGCTCAAAGCAATAGAGGTTGATGAAGCTAATGAATATTACACTTCTGCTGAAGGTGTGCTTTACACTAAGGATATGAAGACATTAGTAGCTTATCCTCTAAAGAAAGCTGACACAACCTACACTATACCGAAAGGTGTTGAGAGAGTAGGCTCTTGTGCTTTTTATAAAAACGCAACCTTAACAAAAATCGATTTACCCGAAACCTTAAAGGAAATTGGTGATATGGCATTCTTTAAATGCGAAAACATTTCACTTGTTACTCTTCCTGACGGACTTGAAAAAATCGGCTCTGATGCGTTCAGCTATTGCCATAGTATGGAGCCTGTTATATTTATTCCCGAATCTGTTAAAGAAATTGACAGCTTTGCATTCTATTCCTGCTCAAATCTTAAAGAGTTTTATATGGGTGCAGAAAGCAAAGAGAGTATAACCTTTGGCGATAGCTGGCTTCCAAAAAATATAAAAAAGGCAGTTGTTAATATTGCTCCGGAAGAACAATATGGCATGACACGTGAAGACGCAAATGAAACAATAAACGAGCTGCTCAAGGAAGGAGATGAAAACTGATGGCAAAAGAAAAAGCTAAGAAAAAAGATAATATTTTCAAGGAAATGAAGAAATATTGGAACACTCCTGCTGAGGGAAAGCATGTTCCATATAAAGAATATTTTTCAATTTTTGCCGCAGTTGGTGGCGATTACACCTTAAAATATCTCCAAAGCTTTCTTACCTTTGGTACAGGTTGTTATCTTATTGCACATTATTACGAAATACCTCTTCTTACATTCAGTGCAATTAACGTATTCTTTATTGCATCAACATATTTTTGGAATCTTCTTACAATGGGTGTTGATGCAAACTTAGGATTTCTTCCTAAAAAGATTGAACAAAAATATAATGCGGTGTATCTGATCTTTGCTATGTTAGGCTTATTGATGCTCATATTTGATTTCTCTTTCATTCTTCCTGATGGTGTTGCAAACATTCTTGATACCCGTTGGAAGGGTATAAACAGCTTCAACATTTTCAAAATCTTCGGTGCCCATTTTCTTGCAAACGGTTGGAGCGGATTCAGAAATATTCTTATAAGAAAGAAGCTTCTCAAAAAGCTCGGCAGATACAAAATCTTTGCCTATGCAAATGTTATCCAATGCATTATAGTAGTTATCCTTATATGCGAATTGCCTCTTTATAAGCTTCCTCTTACAGACAGAGTATGGACTCTTTATCTTCTTTTCCAGCTTTATACAATATTCAATTACGTAGGCTTTACACAATCTGTTGCAGATAACATCAGCCCCAACCCTCAGGAAAGACTTTACGTACGTTCTTTCCCTGTTAAAATCAGCCACTTTGTTCAGAATATAGTGAATGTTCTTCTTCCCACGATCGCAGGTGTAATGTTCCTTGACGGCGTTAAGGATATCGGCACATTCAGATATCTTATCCCTGTATTTTTTGTGGTTTCATCTGGTGTTATGTTCATAGGTCTTCGTAAAATCAAAGAACGAATTCCTATGCCACCTCTTGAAAATAGAGAGTATCTTTCATTCTGGCATTGTGTTTCAGGTATTTTCAAAAACAAATATCTTTGGATAATTAAAATTGCAGAGCTCCTTGACTCATTGGGCAATGGTATGCTTGATATGAAAAGAATCCTTCTCATTTATACCTGGCGTGAAACAGGACTTTTCTTCTCTATAGCAGAAATCATTTATAAAATGTCCGGTAATCCGGGTCAATTCCTTGCACCTTGGATAAGAAAACGCTTTCAGTATAAGCAGCTGATTGTATTCAAATATATTGTCTTAGCCATGAGAAACGGAGTATATATTCTGGCAATTCTCTTTCTTGGCAATTCTCATTTCCTATGCGGTCTTGCAATTTACATTGCTATGCTTGTTTCCAATACACTTGAAGCTGCGGTTGGTATTGCACAGGATGACACCAAAATCAGAGTTACGGATTATCAGATGTATATTTCAGGCGAAAGACTGGAGGAATATCAGAAAATCATCAGCTGGTTTACAACACCTATTACAACCCTCGTTTCCCTGATTGTTCCGCTTATGTTCTACCGTGTGGGCTTTACCTCCGATTGGGACGTTCTTTATATGGGTGATGTCAGAGTACAATGTATGCTTATCGGTCTTTGTTTTGACCTTGCGGGATACGTACTGATGACCCTGCCATATCTGTTTATGTGGGATTTCACAGACGAAAAGCATGCTCACATTATGGAGGTTCTCAAACAAAGAGCTGAAGAAGGAAATGCTGCAGCAGAAGGCGATGCATGCAAGTTGCAGGATGCAGCGGTTACTGCAGAGGCTGCGGTTATTTCGCAAAACTAATAACGATATGTTCCGAGGCGATTATATGAAATTTATTAATGTAAAGCAGAATAAAGATGTTTTCGGTGACGGAATTCACGATGACACTAAAGCCTTGCAGGCTTGCATTGACGAATTGAAGGATGGCGGAACTGTCTATTTCCCCGATGGTACATATCTTATTTCAGGTGCTTTGATTTTCTATTCATATCAGCATCTTAAGTTTTCAGATGATGCAGTTATTCTCAGAAGTGATAAAAGTGAGCCTTTAACAAGATATTTGCTGGCTTCTTATTCCGAGCCGGAATGGGGCGAATACACAGGTACTCACGATGTTGTGATTTCAGGCGGTATCTTTGACGGTAACAAAAATCTTGATGAATGTATTACCCTTGTAAATACCGTTCATTGCAGCAATATTACCATTGAAAACTGCAAATTCCGTCATTGTGCTCATTGGCATTGTATCGAAATTAACGGCACAGAGAACACAACTATTCAAAACTGTATTTTTGATGGTCCCTCATACACATTCAAGACTGATATCCTTTTCAACGAGCAGATTCAGCTTGATATGTCCCGAGAAGGCTCTTATGGTCCTGTTTATAACTGCGATGGTACTCTCATTGACTTTAAGAGCGATGACACAGTATGCCGAAATATAGTAATCAGAAATAGCATTTTCAAATGTGACGGCTTCCCGGGTGTAGGTCATCACGGTGACATTGACCATCACGATATCATTATTGAAAATAATATATTTGACGGTCCTTCGGGCAGAATCGGCAAAAGCAGAGGCTATATATTCTTCAGACCCATGGTTTATAATCTTACAGTCAGAAATAATGTTTTTATTGCTCCCGAAGAAACCGATTCTCCAAGCTATGGCATTATTCTCGAAAACCCCGATGCTAATGCCTTAATAGCAGATGGTAATATCTTTATTGGAAAAATGGATAAAGAGGTTATTATAGGAAACTGATTTACTCCTTGGAGGTACTGAAATGAAAAACAAGAAAAAGATTATTCTCTCGGTTGTTTCCGTAGTGGTTATTCTCGGAATTATCGCAGGTGCTCTGGCGTTATATTTCACAAGATATTTTAAAGACGAAAATGATACCGAAGAATTTTACAGACAGAATGTTGCTTCCGTCGGCTACGAAAACACTATGGAAACCGCTTACCCGTTTACAGACGTTTACGGCATCATTGACGAACATTTCAAATCTGAATTGCCCGAAGGCAAAACCAAAAAGAAGGTTGCCATAATCGGTTATGACGGCTGCCGTGCAGATATTCTTGCAGAAAAGCAGGACAACGGTGCAATAAGCTATCTTCTTGCTAACGGTGCATCAATCAACCTTACCTATTGCGGAGGCGTGAATTATCCTGCAGAAAACACTCAGGCAACTTCAACTGCACCCGGCTGGTGTTCAATGCTTACGGGTGTATGGTCTGACGTACACGGAATTACAGGCAACGGAATAACAAAAACGGTTGAGCCCAAAATGCTTATGACAACCCTTGTTGAAGAGGGCATTATTGACAACGCCGCATTCATCACAAAATGGAAAGGTCACTTCACAAACAGCGACTCAACATATAAAGATGAAAAAGCCTATTGCGAGGAAAACAACATCGATATCGATTTCAATCTTCGCAAGAATAAAGCAGATATTCACACAGGTGCCATGGAAGAAATAACAAGCACGGATTGTGCTGATTTTGTGTTTATTATTTATGAAAACACAGATTCGGCAGGACATGATTTCGGATTTTCTTTTAACAATCCTACTTATAAAAATGCATTTAATAAAGAGGATAATTATGGCTACGAAGTAATCAAAGCCATCGAGGCAAGAGAAACATATAATACGGAAGATTGGCTCATTATCGTTACTTCAGACCACGGCGGAGTCGGAACAGGTCACGGCGGACCGAGCATTCAGGAAAGAATGACGTTTGTAGTAATGAATAAAGAATGGGATTAAACAATGAATAAAACAAAATTCAACTATGATTATTCCCAAATATTGTGGATGAAAATGTTCCTTGCAAAGCCCGATTTCCCCAATAATACATCAGATGTACTCATAAATTTTGAACAAGCACTTGAAATTATTAAGGGAATTGACAATATAACTCAAGGAATAAAGAAAATCATTTACCTTGTAGGCTGGCAGGGCTTAGGTCACGACGACTGCTATCCTGAAATGGATGTTATAAACCCATATCTTAAAAGAGATTGTGATGCAACTGCCAAAGAAAGCCTTTTGTGGCTTGTTGAGGAAGCTAAAAAATGCAATACTGTCATAAGCTTCCACGGTAATGTGGCTGATGCATATAAGGCAAGTCCTACCCACGAGGAATTTGTAAAAGCAGGTGCAGTTCTCAGAAATGCTGATGGCACACCTGCAGTTATAGAAAATTTCAATGATAGAGATGCATATAAAACATCATATAAGCAATATTGGGAAAGCGGACTTTTTAAGATAATCTTTGATGATTTCTGTGAAGCGGTTCCCGTAAAGGAAGCAGGAACGGTTCACCTTGATAATTTCTGCATTGCGGAAAACTTTTCCCCAAGAACAGATGTTGAAGAGCAGAATGAGGCAAGAAACAAAATGCTTGATTATGTTCAAAGCCTCGGCATTGATGTAACAAGCGAATATACATATCGTGAGCTCCCGTTGCGAGCAGATGCAGACAATCACCCTGTAAGAAAATATTATGGTCTGTATGAAAAGGATTTACCTGTAGGTAGCTGGAAAGATGCTCCCATACATACTCTCGGCAGAATTCCTGCAGTATGGTGGATGACCAATATGACAATTGATGATTGCATCAACATTCAGCCATCTGAATTCAGCGGTTATCTTAAAGATGCTGTTCTGAAAACCGTTTTCTACGGAACAATGCACGGCGAGGATATCTGGATGAATAATGGTATTGAAAAGGAAGTTTGGGTTCCTTTATTTATAAAGGAATTTTGTACCCATCATATTCCGTACATTTATCTAAACCGCTATAAAAGATTGAGCTATAAGGAAGATGAAGGAAATTTTGTTGTAAGCTTTTCTGATGGTGTTGAAAGTGCGGGTAAAACTAAAACAATCACCAAAAACGTAGTAGTTCTCAAAAGCGGAAACGATGTTATTCTTCCTTTGACAGAGGATAATAAAATCTTTGTTGCCTATTCAGAAAACGGCAGAAAAGGTGAATGGAATATACCCGATGCTGAATTTGAAAAAGCAAGTGTTTATAACATCACGGCAGACGGAAACGAGTGTATCGGCGATGTTTTGGTTACGGATAAAAAAATATCGCTCAGCCTCAAAGCAGGTCAGGCTGTAGCGATTAAAGGAATATTCTGATGTAATCCGTTCTGAAGGCGAGGTTTAGGAATACAATGCTGAAAATCAAGAAAACCACAATAAAAATAGGTCTCGAAAAACCGCTAAAAATTCTTCATATGACAGACTCACATCTCCCATTTTATTGTGACAGTGACTCTGAGAATATGATAAGACAGGGCAAAAAACGAAACGAGAAAAGAAGTGTACGAAATCTCAACAAGCTGATAAAGTACGGTGAAAAGAACTGCGATCTGATTGTTCATACCGGAGATCTTATCGACTACATATCAAAGCCTTGTGTTGAATTTGCGAAGGATTTTTTAAAGAGAGATAAGTTTCTTTTCGTTGCAGGCAATCACGAATATGCAAAATACGACGGCGTAAAAGAGGATATGGCTTACCGTCTTAACAGTTTGGAAGAAATCGGCGGATATCCTGTTAATATATTCTTTAATTCTCATATCATCGGCGGTGTTAATTTTGTCGGAATAGACGACGCTTATCATCAGGTAGAATATGAACAGCTTGAAATGCTTAAAGAGGAAGTAAAGAAAGGTTATCCCATCATTCTTTTCATGCATGCCCCTTTATACGAAAAAGAACTTTATAAGAAAAGTTATAAATTCTGGAACGGTGAAATATGCCTGCTTGGCTCCGATTCAGAAGTTCATCCAGAGGTCAAAGGCGATATAGCAGAGCCCACAGAAGCTTCAAAGGCATTTTACGAATATGTTACCGGTGAGCCTGTGATTAAGGCTGTGCTTGCAGGGCATCTGCATTTCGGTTTTGCGAGCAGGCTTCGCGGTGGTACGATGCAGTATGTAACAAACCGCGGTGACAGAGGAAACGCAAGAGAGATAACAATATTATAAAAAAGAAACAATCAGGCGCAACAATATATCTGTTGCGACTGAAGTATATTCTGTTGTATATTTAGATATTTTCATCGAGTAAATCAATAATAATAGAATACCAAATAAGCTATATAAAAAAACAACTTAAAAACAGGAAATTAAATTATCAATTCATTTTCTTTCCAAATATAAATAAAGGTCAGCTATCCAAGCGCTATACTTGGGTGGCTGATCTTTTTTGTTATTATATAAAGTGTAAACGGCAGATGATAATAAAGCGTTTACTGCCCACAGAAAGCCGTGTAACGAGAGTTGCGACAAGAGTGGAGAAACTAACCGTAGAGCATATGTCAGCCTTAATTCAGCCTTTCTTTCCTTTTGTTGATATAAAAATTTTTACTGCATAAGTCAAAGAATAGGGAACAGGTTTGAAAACAAAAAAGTTTCCACTTGTGGAGTGGAAAACTTGTGTGCATTTTATTATTTTTGATGGCTTTATAAAAAGTGAAAAACCCTCGCAAACCTTTAGTTTACAAGGGTTTTCGTGGTCGGAGTGAAGGGATTTGAACCCCCGACATCTTGCTCCCAAAGCAAGCGCGCTACCAACTGCGCTACACCCCGATAGTGTGAAATATTAAATTCAAAATTATGGAAAAATTGTGGTAGAAAATTTTTGGTGATTTTTAGCAAGTGCCAAAACCCCAGTAAAATCAAGGGGTTTCTGCCTTGGGAGAAAGACCAAAAAATCATTGGACATTCTCCCAAAGCAGGCGCGCTACCAACTGCGCTACACCCCGATAAAAACCATTGGATATTATATCTCAATGGTTTTGGTGCCGGTGACCGGGGTCGAACCGGTACGGTATCGCTACCACTGGATTTTGAGTCCAGCACGTCTGCCAATTCCATCACACCGGCAAATGTGACTGATATATTATATTATAAAGTTTTAGAAAAATCAATATAAAATTAAAATAAAATTATTTTACTTTAGTGTAGTTCCGGATTTATTCTATAAACACAAAGAAAAAGCACCTGTATTTCTACAAGTGCTTTGTGGTGACCCGGACGAGAATCGAACTCGTGTTACCGCCGTGAAAGGGCGGTGTCTTAACCGCTTGACCACCGGGCCGTATATGAGGGGCTCGAAAGCCCTTTTATAAAACCACCTTTGTAGGTAGGTCTGTTGATTTGGTAGCGGCAGTGGGATTCGAACCTACGACCAATCGGGTATGAACCGAGTACTCTAGCCAGCTGAGCTATACCGCCATATATATGAACAACATCCATACCTACGTAGGCGAACTGCTCTCTTTCCGAAAGCCTGTTAATTATAATATGCAGACAAGCATTTGTCAATACTTTTTTCTAAAATTTTTCAAAAATTTTTTATTGTTATAATTTTAGCTGTTTCTTATTTTTTTACAATTAATCTTAAAAAACTCTTGACAACTGCATTTTTTATATGTATAATACTGTTTGCATTTGCGGATGTAGCTCATCTGGTAGAGCGCCACCTTGCCAAGGTGGAGGTAGCGAGTTCGAGCCTCGTCATCCGCTCCATATTTTGCGCCGGTAGCTCAGTTGGATAGAGTGACTGGCTACGAACCAGTAGGTCAGGGGTTCGAGTCCCTTCCGGCGCGCCATAAAAAGCAGTATAGCAAAAGCTGTACTGTTTTTTGTTTTGTTTTTAATTGAATTTCTTGGGACTCGAACCCCCACTCGCCGAAGGCGAACATAATTGGGTCAGCGAGCAAGCGAGCGCGAAGGGCGTAGCCCTTCGAGTCCCTTCCGGCGCGCCATAAAAAGCAGTATAGCAAAAGCTATACTGTTTTTTATTTTGCTTTTAATTGAATTTCTTGGGACTCGAACCCCCACTCGCCGAAGGCGAACATAATTGGGTCAGCGAGCAAAATAAAAACTCGAGCATTTCTGCCCGAGTTTTATATCTTTATTCAACCTGTGCGATTACATGCAATCCTTTAAGAATGAATTTTAAAATCATTTTCACACTGCTGAGGAATTCGCTAACAGAGAGTGTGAAGTTTGCTTTCACATTTTCTGCATTTCTGTTAACTCCGTAGCCATCAATAACACCATCATTATCATCAACGCCATCATCATTTGCAAAGGACTGAAGAAGGGGAGATGCAATTGCGAGTAAGAAATATTCACCGGGAGAAATGGGTCCATAGCCGATACCGAAGAGGTAATTTTCAACTATAACATATTTCTCTGTGCCAACTGTTGCGGAAACAATAGCGGTTGCTGCCTGAGTGAGAACCATGTCATCAACCATTGCAAGCTCTGTCTTGAGAATGATTGAAACAAGGCGCATAAGAAGAGTTACATCTCTGCCACACATTGGGTAATTTTCTGAACCTGCATAGTGAGCGGAAACAAGCTCTGTTGCAACATCCCAACCATCTTTATATTCACTATCGGGAATTTCAATACCATATTTAGCGCCAAGCTCCTGAGCACTGCCTTTACCGTAAAGGGGCATATTAAGAACATCATTGAGAGCATCAATGGCATCTCTTACAAGGTCATAATAAATATCATCAGGGCTGATTCCGAGCTGTTCATCAAGGAAGCCTCTTTCAAGTCTCCATTCAACACCGTTTTTAAGGAATTGCTTTGCGAAAGCGTTAAGGCCCTTATTCATTTCTGCCAACTGCTCGTCAGTATAGTCGGGAATCATTTCTTTAAGGGCATCTGTGTCAATTTTATCAACTGTTCTTGCTTCATAAATTATTGCATCCTCATGCATTTCAATGTATCTGTACTGAAGGGGATACATTGTGAGAGAGGTTGTTGCAAAATCAGAAATTGTGTTACCGGATGTTGAGGTATATGTGGTTGCATCACTGCAATGCTCGTGACCTGAGAAAACGAGCTTAATACCTGCATTAGCCCAACGCTCAGCTGTAATGGTGTGATTTCTGATAATGAAATCGTGGCTGAGAAGTCTCTGCATGGGCATATGGTCAAGAAGATTATGATGCATCATAAGGATGGGATATCTGCCGTCTTTATAGGCAAGCTCAGCCTGGTCTATAACCCATTGTACCTTATGGTCGTTCATACCATCCTCTGTGGATTTTGATGGATCGTTACTGTCAAGAGCGATAAGACGGTATTTTTCACCTAAATCTGCTGTATATGAAGCATAGGGTAAATCTTTTGTAAGAGCTTTGTCATACCCGAAATCCGCATAGATTTCCATAAATCTTGCAAGATCGGTATCATCATCCTCGGAAGGATTGCAAATATCGTGGTTTCCGGGAATAACATAAACAGATTTGCCACTCTTTGCTTCAAATTCTCTGAGCTTTTCTGCAACTGCTACATGCTCTGTGTAATCACCTTTGCCGTTGTCAGCAAGGTCACCGGCAATGAGAACAAATTGGATAGTTTCGTCCTCAGCGCATTGATTTAAAAATTCATCAATGATTAAACCGCTTTCATTTTCCATAGCAGCTCGACGGTTTGCATAGCCATAAATGGGGTCTTCTGAGAACCATTCAAGCTCTTCATCAGGGAAATTGAAATGCAAGTCAGAAGCAACTGCATAGGAAATAGCAGGACCATTATCTTCTGCAGCACTTGCACTTACTGTGCAAATTGAGAAAACAAGGGAAAGAGTCAAAAGAATCGCAACAAATTTTTTCATAAAATTCCCACCTATAATTTATATATATTAAATATTAACATCATATTAATTAGATGTCAAATAAAAAATATTGACAATAAATTAACAATATGATATTATTTAGGTGAAAGGAGATCCTGTTAAATTGCAAAATTTAATCGGTTCTCTTTTTTAGTTCTCTCAGGAAAGGGTGTTATTATGAACATTACTATCGTTGGACGCAAATGTACTCCTCGTGAAGATTTCCGCGCACGTGCCGAGAAACGCCTTTCAAAAGTTGAAAAGCTTTTCGGCGAAGAGGCTAACGCCAAAGTAACGGCAACAGTTGAGAAAAACTGCCACATTGTTGAAATCACCGTTACAAAAGGCGGTATGATTTACAGAGCGGAAGAGCGAGCAGATAATATGGTTGATGCCCTTGACGAGTGTGTTGATTCTCTTATAAGGCAAATAAGAAAAAACAAAACCCGTCTTGACAAAAAGCTTCATTCTGCAGTGCTTGATGATTTTATGATTGATGTGGAAGAGGAAACAGATTTCGATGTTATAAGAGAGAAAAGTATTGCCCTCAAGCCTCAGAGCGTTGAAGAAGCCATTCTTCAGATGAATCTTCTCGGACATCAGTTCTATATGTTCCTTAATGCAGATACCGACCAAATCAATGTGGTTTATAAGAGAAATGCTAATGGATATGGTTTAATTTCTCCCGATGCCGAATGAGCTTCAGATAAATCATCCCGCTGATAAAATTGGAATTTTATCAGCGGGATGTTAATTTTGAACAAAAAACTTTTATTTTTTTTGTCAATTTCGTCTTTGTGTTCATTGTAATTAAAATGAAAATATTATAATATATAAGTGTGGTAAAGTAATATGAGTTGCCACACAGTTTTTCTCGGTTTAATTTTTATTTTTATAGAAGGAGATTTTTTTATGAGCAGAGTTTATAATTTTTCTGCAGGTCCCTCCATGCTTCCTGAGGAAGTATTAAAAAAAGCAGCGGCTGAAATGCTTGATTACGAAGGCAGCGGTCAGTCAGTTGCAGAAATGTCCCACCGTTCAAAAGAATTTGAAACAATTATCAAAGATGCAGAGGCTCTTCTTCGCGAGCTTATGAACATCCCTGATAATTACAAGGTTCTTTTCCTTCAGGGTGGTGCTTCAACACAGTTTGCCGCAATTCCCATGAACTTTATGAATGGTTCAGGCAAGGCAGATTTCATCATTACCGGTCAGTGGGCAAAGAAGGCATATTCTGAAGCACAGAAATACGGCGATTGCAAGGTTGTTGCATCTTCCGCAGATAAAACCTTCTCTTACATTCCCAAAACAACTAAAGAAGATTTCCGTCAGGATGCAGACTATGCTTATGTTTGTCTTAACAACACTATTTACGGAACAATTTTTAAAGAAATTCCCGATACAGGCGACGTAACACTTATTGCAGATATTTCAAGCTGCTTCCTTTCAG
This sequence comes from Acutalibacteraceae bacterium, assembly GCA_045594685.1. Classification (GTDB taxonomy): domain Bacteria; phylum Bacillota; class Clostridia; order Oscillospirales; family Acutalibacteraceae; genus DTU089. The sequence continues at coordinate 14,223 of JAZNYZ010000025.1, forward strand.
AGCCTCTTGATGTTACAAAATTTGGTATGGTTTACGGTGGTGCACAGAAAAACGTTGCTCCATCAGGTCTTACAATCGTAATCGTTCGCGAAGACTTGCTCGGCAACGCTCGTGATTATTGCCCCACAATGCTTGATTATAAAGTTCATGCTGATAACGGCTCTCTTTACAACACACCCCCTTGCTATACAATTTACATTTGCAAGCTTGTTCTTGAATGGATTAAATCTCTCGGTGGTCTTGAAGCAATGGCAGAAAGAAACCGCAAGAAAGCAGAAATTCTTTATAATTTCCTTGACAACAGCAAAATGTTCAAGGGTACAGTTGTTCCCGAAGACCGTTCACTTATGAACGTTCCTTTTGTTACAGACAGTGAAGAGCTTAATGCAAAATTTATCAAGGAAGCAAAGGACGCAGGCTTTGTTAACCTTAAGGGTCACAGAACTGTTGGCGGTATGAGAGCTTCTATCTACAATGCTATGCCCATTGAAGGCGTTGAAAAGCTTGTTGAATTTATGGCAAAATTCGAAAAAGAAAACTCCTGAAAGGTTGATTGAAAATGTACGATATTCTTACATTAAATAAAATTTCTCAAATCGGTCTCAAAGAGCTTGACAGTAAATATGCAATTTCTGACTGTTGCGAAAATCCTGATGGCATTATTGTTCGTTCTGCTGCTATGCACGATTTTGCTTTCAGCGATAAAACTGTTGCAGTAGCACGTGCAGGTGCAGGTGTTAACAACATTCCCGTTGAGGATTGCACAAAAAAAGGTATTGTTGTTTTCAATACTCCCGGTGCTAACGCAAACGCAGTTAAAGAGCTTGTTGTTGCAGGTCTTATGCTCACTTCCAGAAGAGTTGCAGCGGCTTATGACTGGTGCAAAACCCTTAAAGGTGAGGGCGAAAATGTGGGCAAGCTTGTTGAAAAAGGTAAATCACAGTTTGCAGGTCCTGAAATTCTCGGTAAAACTCTTGGTGTTGTTGGCCTTGGTGCTATAGGCAGACTTGTTGCGGTTGCGGCAAATAACCTTGGTATGAAAATTGTGGGCTATGACCCCTATTTCAACGAAGCACTTAAAGGTGAGCTTCCTGCAGATACAGAATATGTTGATTCTCTTGATGCAGTTTATGAAAAAGCTGATTACATTACTCTTCATCTTCCTTGCACAAAGGATACAAAGGGTATGATTAACGCTGAGACATTTGCAAAAATGAAGGACGGCGTAAGAATCCTTAACTTTGCCCGCGGTGAGCTTGTTGTTGGCGCTGATATGGCAGAGGCTGTTAAGGCAGGTAAGGTTGCAGCTTATGTAACAGACTTCCCCTCTGATGAGGTTATCGGTGTTGAAAATGTTACTGCTCTTCCTCACTTGGGCGCATCAACTCCCGAAAGTGAAGAAAACTGCGCATATATGGCAGCGGTTGAAATCAGAGAATACCTTGAAAAAGGTAATATCAAAAACTCAGTTAACTTCCCCAATGTTGAGCTTTCAGCAGAGGGCGAAAGAGTTGGCGTTATTCACCACAACGCTCTTAATGTTATGAACGATGTTCTCGGTGCATTTATGAGCAACGGCGTTGAAACAAAGGAATTTAACTCCAAGGCCAAAGGCGATTTTGCTTACACACTTGTTGTTGCAGACAAAATACCCGATGCAGTTGTTAAAGCCCTTGAAGCTAACGAAGATGTTATTAAGGTTAGGAAGATATAAAGAAAAAATGCAGTCACTTCGGTGACTGCATTTTTTAGTTAAGAACTATATAGATTCCAATACTTTTACAAAGTGAATAGGGAACGGGGCAACCCACCACCGCTATCGCGGTCCCCCTCCCTATTCCATCAAAGATGGAACAGGGATGATAGGCTTCGCAATACTTTCACTAATTGCTATTTGCTAACCGCTATCTGCTATACTGGTAGCTGGCGACTAGAAACTAATTTCGTATTCCGCATTTCGCATTTTCTTACGGAATCACATTCCCTGCGCTTGAAAAGATATCGTACCACTCCTGACGGGTGAGGGTGATGTCTGTTGCAGCGGCACATTCAAGAAGTCGCTGAGGATTCATTGTGCCTGTAAGCGGCTGCATTTTTGCAGGGTGGCGAAGAATCCATGCAATAACAATTGTGGATTTTGTTACGCCGTATTTATCGGCTAATTCCTGTAATTTTGCATTGATTTCGGGGAAATCGGGGTTATCAACATAAACGCCCTCAAAGAAGCCATATTGGAAAGGTGACCAAGCCTGAATTGTGATATCTTCATAACGGCAATACTCGAGGATACCACCGTCACGGTCAATGGCATTGTCTTCACGCATATTAACATAAAGACCTTGTTTTATTATGTGACAGTCTGTAATGCTGAACTGAAGCTGGTCAACGCAGATAGGCTCATCACCTAAATATTTCTGCAAAAGGCGAATTTGCATCGGGTTCTGATTAGAAACACCGAAATGCTTAACCTTTCCGCTTTCCTTAAGAAGTGCAAAAGCCTCTGCAACCTCTTCAGGCTCATAGAGTGTATCGGGTCTGTGCAAAAGAAGAAAATCAAGATAATCTGTGTTAAGTCTTTTAAGGCAACCTTCTGTAGACTCAATAATATGCTCTTTTGAAAAATCAAACATAGTTTTACCGGGGCAGATACCGCATTTTGACTGTAAGAAAATCTTTTCTCTTACATCATCATTCATTCCGATAGCCTTAGCAAAAACCTCTTCACTTCTACCGCCACCATATAAATCAGCGTGGTCAAAGAAATTAAGACCTGCACCCATGGCGGTATCAATAAGTGCTTTTGCTTCGTCAACTGTTTTGTCAGCCATTCTCATACAGCCAACTGCAATTACGGGTACTTCTACGTTGCTTTTGCCGAGTTTCATTGTTCTCATAGTAAATTTCCTTTCGCTTTGCGTTTTGCGCTTTGCATTTTGCATTCTTAGTATATCTCACACAGAACTCTCGTTCTGCCTTTTCGTGTATCTCCCAAAATATCAACATAACGGAATCTGCCGTAGCCTCTTACGGAAACGGTATCGCCTAATTCGATGTTTTTTGATGAGCTTGTTATAAGTCTGCCGTTAATAAAAACCTTTTCTCCGTCCACAAGGGCAGAGCTTTTGCTTCTTGAAATATTATATATTCCGCTTATTCCCACATCAAGCCTTAAAGAAGAAACAATAACAACCTCTTCCTTGGGTTTTGGAAGGGCGTTTTCGGTAATTGAGTCGCAAATTTCACAGCTGACGCTTGTATGCTTAACCTTGAAAAGATTATCAATTATAAATTTAGAAATGCTTTCAAGGCAGAAAACATAGCCAACATTTTCGGTGATTATAATATCTCCGAGAGTTTCTCTTTTAATGCCGAGACCGATAAGAGAGCCGAGAAAATCTCTATGGGTAAGGTCATCGGAGAATTTTTTTGAAAGAGGTTTTATGCAAATGATTTTAATTGGTGGGTTAGGTTCATAACCAAACTCATTTTCGTTTCCGAAGCAGGCAATTTTTCTCTCTGCTTCGGAAAAACCACCATAAAGAGTTACGTCTCTTTTAATCTCATCGTAAAGTACTGTTTGCTCGTAAAGATTTAAAAAATCACTGTAAAAATAAACTCCGCGGTTTTGCGAACGCATTGACAGCTCATTGAATCTTTTTTTGATTATTCTGATATCTTCTGTCAATTTGCTCACCGCTTTTCTTATTTTATTTTTGTGATTTTGTGTCCCTTAACAAGATAGGCATTTTCGCTTATTTCAATTAAAGGTAAGTCATTTACGGAATCTGTATAAAAATTCTCAATTTTAGTATCAGGGTATTCCTCAAAAAAGGCTTTAACCTTGTTTTCTCTTATGCAAAGCCTTTTAACCTCGCCTGTTTCGGTGTCAATAAGAGAGCCGATATAACTCTTTATGCCAAGCCTTTTGCAGATTATTTCAAGAGAAAATTCGGGAGAGCCTGAAATAATCAGGTCATCATCGCTTTGAATATCTTTATAAAAAGGCTTGATTTTATTCATATGGCAGTCCCAGAAGGCTTTCATATCTTCGGGAATATCGGGATGCTTTCTGTAATAATCTGCAACAGCTTCACCGTATTTTGAAAGAGCCTGTTCAATGGTGACCTGACCTCTTTTATACTTGAAAAGTGCTGTGAAAACAGAGGGGATATACCTTAAAAGCGATTTATCTTTTTTGCAGTAATACAGAAAAAAGTCAACAACGCTTTCGCCGTCATATATGGTGTTATCAAAATCATAAACATTCATTTTAATTATTCCTTAACAGTAGTAGATTCTTTGAACCTTTTCCATTTGCCCGATGCTGAAAGGGTTACAATAAAAGCGGTAATTGCTAAGCCAATCCAGACAAAAATTGAACCGTTCCAACCGATTTTATCGGAAATTACACCGAAGCCATAGGTAGCTGCAGCGCAACCCACATAAGCGGTGGCATTCATAATACCCGTAACGGTTGCGGTTCTCGAGCAATATGAGAAGTGCATGGGAACAAGAGTGATTATCATATAGTTGTAAGAGTGCAAGGATGTGGTTATTATTGCAAGAAGTGCCACGCTTACAACAACGGGAAGATTTTCCATAAAGATAAGAAGTGAGAGGGGAACAAGGGCAAAAAGAAGAATTGCCGCACCTGTTTTTAATTCGTCTTTTTTGAAAATTTTGTTATAAATGGGTGTGATTATATAAACACCTGAAATATTGAATATGGGAAGAATAATCGAAAGGAAAACAGAGAAAGAGGGAGCAGTTGAATAAACCTCGGTGATCATGGTGGGTACCCAAGTGGTTATACCCTCTTTAATTGCACCGTGAATAGCATCTGCAGGGAGAATGATAAAAATACCTGCCATAAGAAGCAAGGGGAGAAGTCCACCCTTTGCTTTTTTCTTTTGAGGAATATTTTCTGCAACAATTTCTCTTTCTGTTATATGGGGTTTTACAATAAGCGATGAAATTGTAAAAAATGCGCAGACTACAAAAAGAATTGCCGCAGGTATGTAGAAAACAAATTTCCAGTTAAAAAACTTGATGGAAAAAGATGCGAAAAGATAGGCTAAAATTGTGCCGATGGGGAGAGTTACGGAAATATTAAGGCAAGCCTTTGCTCTCATACCATCATTGATTATATTGGCAAGAATTTTAAGAATTGCCGCCCAAAGAAGAGAAAGAGCAAAGCCATTAAAGCCCCAGACAATTGCCATTTGAATATTAGATGCACAGAAGGTCATTGCTACATTGGCAACCGCAGAAAGAAATGTTCCTGCAGTTATCATTTTAAAAGGTGAAAGCTTGTCACCTAAAAAGCCGTTTATAATCTGGAATGCACCGTAAACTATAAAGAATGCAGAGCCTATGATACCTGCTTCGGTTTTTGTGAAAAAGCCGTCACCAATGATTGCGGGAAGGGCTGCAGAAAAATTAATTCTGCCGATATATGATGCCGAATATGCCGCAAAACAGGCAATGAAGATTAGTCTTGAATATTTTTCACTTTGTAAATATTGTTGTTTTTTCATTTTATCTCTTCTTTACTTGTTAGTTGAAGCCATTGCCGCTGCAATAGCGTTTGATGATTTTTCGTAATTGACAAAACTATCAAAATTCTTGTAGTTTTCGTTGCTGCAAGGTTCAATTATGTTTTTATTATCGCTAAGTTCTATACAAACTCCCGGACGGTCAAACTGATGTCTGAACCAGTTTTCAAAGCCACCGCCGTAGTCCTTTGCTTTTTTAGTAGGTGCTGTCATTAAAAGCCCTGAGGCTGTGCAAATATCTTCTGCAAAGGCTTTATAAATCATATTATTTTCAGTTTTATATGTATCTCCCCAGAAAATGCAGTTTCCTTTAATATGAACTGAAATCATAAATGAAAAATCATTTTCAAAACAGAGCTTCATAAGTGCCTGAGTTTCTTTTGCACTACCGCTTTGGTATCCCTTGAAATAGAAATCTGCAGGTGATGTAACACCATTATTTATGTAATCCCAGGCAATTGGGAAATTTCTGTTTAAATCCACACCTTTTTTGTTAGCTTTATATTCAGAAAGCTTTGAAATACGAACATTCTTTTCAGGAGTGTCATTTGAGAGGATGATTTCAAGTCCATCGGGGTTTATACAAGGAATAATATAAAGTGTATATTCGTTTAAAAGCTTATAAATATCATAGCTTCCATAGTAACCTGTTGTGCTGTAATATGCGTTGCAGTAATCTTCAGTAACTTTCAGGAGATATTTTGTTGTTATATGCTCTCTGGCGTGAATTGCACCTGTAACAAGGGCTTTTTTCTCTCCGTTCCCAAGAGTATACATTAAAATCTCTCTTCCACTTTCCGAATAACCCGCGGTATGTATTTTTATAATATCGGGAAAATGATTTTTGAGGATGGTAACTGTTTCTAATAAAGAATCAAAGCTTTCGGGTGTGGTGGTGTTTACTATGGACGATTGCTTATAGATTTCTTCAATTTGTGTGATGCTTTCGGTAGTGTGGAGTTGGCTTTTATTGCTGTTTGCTGTGAAAAATGAGAAAAGAATTCCGATAGTCAAAACCAATGCCGAAAATATCGATAAGAAAGATATCGAAATCCTGAAAGCCTTATCTGACAAAATATCACCTCACAAATAAAATATCAACTAATAATTATACTGTTTTTTATTTTTTATGTCAACGGAAGTGATGTAACATAAATTACAATATTGTTTTAATTTGTATTATTTTGTCGTATTGTGTTGTGAATTGAAAATAAATGAAGTATAATGATAATATAAATTAGTTTTCGTGGTGATAATATGAAAAAATCCCTTTCTGCAATATTAATTCTGCTTGCAGTTATTAATATTTTTGCTATATGCGCAACAACCATTTCTTTTGCAGGTGATATAGAGGATGTTATACCCTCTGCTCCCGAGAATTTTGTTGCGGTGAATTCTGCAACAGGTGTAAACATAAGCTGGTCACCTGTTGAAAATACAGCAGGTTATAAGGTTTATCGTAGTGAAATTGACGGAGAATACGAAGAAATTGCAGATATCAGAGGCTTTGCTGAAAATTCGTTCACTGATATTACCGCTCAAAGCGGAACTGAATATAAATATACAGTTAAAGCCTACAATGCCTTTAATGAAGGTGAGTTGAGTGCAGAAAGCACAATTGCTTATCTTACTCAACCCACACTTACAAAAGCCGGTTCTGTTTATGGGGGGATTGAGCTTATCTGGGATAAAAGTGAAGGTGCTGATGGTTACACTATTTACAGAAAGAACGATAACGAAGATATAGCTATTGCCGAAATTCAGGGTGATGAAACAACCTTATTCTTAGATGAAAATGTTAAAAACAATAAAAAATATCAATACACTGTTATCGCTCACAAAGGTATTTACAGAAGCTCTTTCGTATATAAAACCTCAAAGGTTTATATAACTGCCCCCACTTTGAAAAAAGCTAAGAATTTTAATGGTTATGTAAAAGTATATTGGGAGAAAACAAAAACGGCAGATAAATACAGAGTTTACAGAAAAACTGCTGATACTGATTGGGAATACTTAGATACAGTCAGCAAAAAATATTCCACTTTCAAAGACGATACAGTTAAAAATGGCGGTAAATATATTTATACAGTTCGTGCAATAGATGGTAAATATAACAGCGGTTACGAAAGAGCCGGTGTCAGTGCAAAATATGTTTCTGCACCTAAAGGGGTTGAACTTAAAAACTACTATTCAAACTCCATAAGGGTTCAATGGGACAAGGTTAGCAGTGCTGAAAAATATATCGTTTACAGAAAAGATACTAAAAATGATAGCTTTGAAAAGGTAGCAGAAACCAAAAAGAACCAATTTAAAGATACCGATATTGTTAACGGCAGAAAATATACATATTCTGTTAAAGTAAAAGGTGAAAACGGCGGTACAAGCGGATATTCTAAAAATATTAAGCTTACTGCACTTAAAAGACCAACAGAGATTAAATTAAACTGCACTTCTGCAGGTGTTAAGATTTCCTGGACAAAAATGTCTTCTGCAACGGGTTACAGAATTTACAGAAAAGTAAATGGTAGCTCTGATTGGGATTTTATTAAAAAAATCAACAGTGGGTCAACTACATCATATACAGATGAGGGTGTAAAGGACGGTAAAACTTATTCCTACCGTGTAATGCAGGTTAAAGGTTCCGAAAGGGGAAGTTACCTTAAGGATGGTGTTACAATTAAATTTGTTAAAGCACCTAAAGTTTCTGCAGAGCATTCACCTAAAGGAATAGTTTTGAATTGGAATAAAGCCAAAATCGGTACAGGTTATAAAATTCAAAGAAAAGCTGAAGGTGAAAAAGCTTGGAAAACCCTCGCAACATTAAGCAGCATAAACACCCTTACATACAGAGATTCAAAGCCTGTTTACGGTAAAAAGAATTATTACAGAGTTGTTGTGAGAGACGCTAACCTTATTTCAGACTCTTGCTTTCTTTACGGAATTAATCCGAATAAAAAGATGGTGGCGTTAACTTATGATGACGGACCTTATACTCCCGTAACCAATCAGATTCTTGATGTTCTAGAGGAGTATAACGGCAGAGCAACATTTTTTGTTGTAGGTTCAAGAGTTCCCACATATAAGGATTGCATCAAGAGAGAAGCAAGCCTAGGCTGTGAAATAGGTAATCATACATATAATCACACAATTCTCACTTCAGTTAATGCTTCCACAATAAAATCTGAAATTGCAGATACAAATGCGGCAGTTAAGAATATTACAGGACAAGCTCCCAAAATAGTTCGTACACCCGGTGGTGCAGTTAATTCCACAGTTAAAGCTAATGTGAAATACCCTATGTTTAACTGGTCTGTTGATACATTGGATTGGAAATACAGAAATTCAAGTTCAGTTGTTTCTTCAATCAAGAATAATGTTCGTGATGGTTCAATAGTTCTTATGCATGACCTTTACGGTTCAACAGGAACTGCAAGCGAGCAAATTGTTCCCTGGCTTGTTAAAAACGGATATCAGCTTGTAACAGTTTCTGAGCTTATGGCGGTTAAGGGGATTGATGTGCAGAAGGGACAGCTCTATAATAGTGCATACTAAGTGGCAAGTTGAAAGTGGAAAGTTTCAGGTGCTGCGCACGGCGATTATAAAAAATTTAGGATTCAAGACAAGAGTTATTGTCCTGAATCCTTGTTTTTATGCATAAGGTTTATAATTTTGTTTGTCTGCTCTTCAATCATTTCATCGGTAATTTCAAAATCGACATCTTGTAAAGCGTTAGACCAATCAATTGCTTCCTCAATAGCATCGGTATCCATCAGTCCTATACCCTTTGAAATTTCTCTTTCCCTTATATATGACAACAAAAGCACTATAATCAACTCTTCTGCAGTCAAAGCTTTACCAACATACACTTCACCGGTATAAATATCTTCCGCTTCCTGCTGAACTTTAATAAGTTTTTCTTTTATAATGGGGTCTTTGCATATATCAGCACATTCAATTACGGTTTTTTGCAAAAGGTGATACATTTTTTTGTAACAGTGTAGCTCTCTGATAGTATCAATTTTTGACATAATAATTTCACCTTGAAAACAAAAAATGCGCAGCCTAAGCCACGCACGAAAAACGCGGCTCGTTTGCTGCTACACAAATTCAAACAAAGTTTTAACACAAAGTTGAATAGAGCCTGCATTTTTACCCAAAGATAAAAATACAACTCGTGTTAAAACCGTTATTAAATTTGTGTAGCAACGATAGTTTACCACAATATAAAAATTTTATCAATATGTTTTTAGAACGAAGAGTAAAAGTATTGCGAAGCATATCCCTCTTTTTTCGTTATAACGAAAAAGGAGGGGGGACCATTCTTGAATCAATTTATATCTTACGACAAGTTTATTCCGTGAGAAATATATAATATTTATATTATGTTCGGGCGGAATGGTGGGTGGTACCCTTTTACTGCTTTCCATTACTTTGTACCACCCACCGCCCCGATGCAACAAATTACTCAAAAAAACATTTCACACGCAATCTATTTATCTATAACCTACATTTCATCCAAGAGCGGTCCCCCCTCCTTTTTGCCAAGGCAAAAAAGAGGGATAGGCTTCGCATTACTTTTAAACTCTTAACTAAAAAAGCAACTGATTTCAAAAAAATCAGTTGCTTTTTATAATTACTGCGCTGTTGGCAGGGATTTTTACATATTCTTTTGTATATGTGTTTGAAATCAATTCCTCTTTGTATTTAAACTCGTCAGGCAAATAATAATCAATTTCATGGTAGTTGCGGTTAGCAATTACCATTATTTTTTCATTTTCTGCCTCTCTCGTATATGCAACGCAGGAGAGCATAGCAGAATATGGCTTAAAAGCACCGTTTCCAAGGCATTTAAGGCTGTTTCGCACCTTGCCTAATTTCCTATACCACTCGGTAATATCACTGTCCTCTGCGCCCCATGGGAAGAAAGAGCGGTTAAAGGGGTCGCCGCCACCTTGAACACCTGCTTCATCACCATAATAAATTGATGGGAAACCGGGTAAGGTATATTGGAGAACAGTTGCACATTTTAAAAGCTTTTTTGCCTTTTCGTATTCTTCTGAATTGAGTTTGCAATCCACTTGAATGTGGCGAGGCTTATGCTCAATGGAATCATATATAAGGCTTGTTAGAATTCTTGCGGTATCGTGGGTGCCGAGGTGATTCATAAGGCAGTCAAGAGAGGCTTTCGGGTAGTTCTCGCAAATTGTTACAACAGATTCCATAAAGTTTTCCGCTACACCATATCGCATAAAGGTGAGAATTGCACTTGCAAAGGGATAATTCATAACAGAATCAAGCTGTTGGCCTAAAAGATATTTTCTTCTTCCGCCGTGGCTGATTTTGTTTGTGGCATCTTCCCAGACTTCACCTATAACAACATAATCTTTGTTAAGTCTTTTAACGCTTTTGCAAAATTCGTCAAGGAATTTATCCGGAAGCTCATCTGCCACATCAAGACGATAGCCGTAGGCACCGCATTTCAGCCACTTTTGTGCTATTCCGTTTGTGCCTGCTATATATTCCAGAAATCTTTCGTTATCTTCATTAGTTTCGGGGAGCGTATCAATTCCCCACCAGCTTTTATATTTGCCGTTATCTTCAAACGTGAACCAATCTTTATAGGGGCTTTCATTGCTGTTAAAAGCACCGATTGAATTATATCTGCCCTCACGGTTAAAGTAAATACTATCAGAGCCTGTGTGGGAGAAAACGCCATCAAGAATGATTTTTATATTATACTTTTCTGCTTTTTGGCAAAGGGATTTGAAATCCTTTTCATCTCCTAAAAGAGAATCAATTTTGGTGTAATCTGCGGTATTATATCTGTGATTTGAATGGGCTTCAAAAATAGGATTAAGATAAATCACGTTAACGCCTAAAGAGGCGATATAGGGGAGCTTTTCTTCAATACCCTTTAAGTTGCCGCCATAATAGTCGTTATTAAGGATTTTTCCCTCTTCATTTGGTTTCCAAACGGGAATATCTGTTGTGTTTTCGTGGATTATTCTGTCCTCGGGAACATTTTTTATATTTCCGTTACCCTTATAAAAACGATCAGGAAAAATCTGATACATTATTCCGCCTTTAATCCATTGAGGAGTTTGATAATTACTATCATAAACAGTTAATTGCCATTCCTTACCCTCAGGGGCAATTTCACCGCACCCTGCAGAATGAAGAAAAATATTTCCTCTTCCGAATGGGGTTTCATAAGTGAAATGATAAAAATAAAGTCCTGTGTTAAAAGAAATGTTAATATCCCACCATTCTTCACTTTCGCCGTTCATACCGCACCAGAAAAGGTCACGGTATTGATTTTCTTCTCCGTCCTTGTGAATAACAAGGGTAACCTTTTGGCAGGAGAAGGAACGGGGCATAAGAACACAAAGCCTCAAATTTTCATTTGAGGCTATGCTACCGAATATTGATTTATGTCTTATATCTCGTGAATTATAGGGAATAAACTGCAAAAAATATCAGTCCTCGTAGCCGTTGGGATTATTATGCTGCCATCTGTAAGAATCAGCACACATTTCATCAATGCCTTTTTCTGCTTTCCAACCCAGCTCTCTTTCTGCTTTAGAAGGGTCGGAATAGCAGGTTGCAAGGTCACCGGGGCGGCGGTCAACTATTTTATAAGGAACCTTAACGCCCGATGCTTTTTCAAAAGCTTCAACAACCTGAAGAACACTGTATCCGGTTCCTGTGCCAAGGTTGTAAACAAAAGTGTCATTTTCTTTTTCGATTTTCTCCAGGGCTTTAAGGTGGCCTTTTGCAAGGTCAACAACGTGAATATAATCTCTGACGCCTGTGCCGTCGATTGTGTCGTAATCGTTGCCGTAAACGCTTAAAAATTCACGCTTGCCTTCTGCAACTTGGGTTATGTAAGGCATAAGGTTGTTAGGGATTCCGTTGGGGCTTTCACCGATTCTTCCGCTTTCGTGAGCGCCGATGGGGTTGAAATATCTTAAAAGGCAAACGCTCCATTCACTGTCTGCCTTTGCAGTATCAGTAAGAATTTGCTCGATAAAATATTTTGTTGTGCCGTAGGGGTTTGTTGTTCCGCCTGTTTTCATTGTTTCATTAAGAGGGGAAACATTATGCTCGCCATAAACAGTTGCAGAAGAACTGAAAACCATTTTTTTACATCCGTATTCAGCCATTACCTGACAAAGTGTAACTGTGCCACTGATGTTATTTTCATAATAAAGCAAGGGCTTCTCACAAGATTCACCAACCGCTTTAAGACCTGCAAAATGAATAACAGAATCGATATTATGTTTTTCAAAAACTTTTCTTAAACCATCTGCATCTCTGATGTCGCACTCTTCAAATGCAAACTCTTTGCCTGAAAGCTCTTTGATTCTGTCAAGAACCTTGGGGCAACTGTTATAGAAATTATCAAGAATAACAATTTCTTTTCCTGTGTTAAGTAATTCAATAGCGGTATGAGAACCTATGTAACCGGCGCCGCCTGTAACAAGTACTGCCATTTCTATCTCTCCTTATAGATTAATCCCAATCAGCAAACTCAATTGTTGTTTCGGGTTTTGTGGGTTTTGGTTTCTGAGTTGTTTGTTGTGTTGTTTGTTGCGTTGTTTGTTCCGGGGTTGTAACAGGTGCTGTGTTTGGGTTAGGGGTGTAGTTGATTACGGGTCTGTTAGTGTCAGGAATCGGAGTAAGCTGGGAGGTTGAAGGTACATCGAAAATTGATGTTGAGCTTTCTTCCTCGGAAACCAATTCGGTTATTTCTGATTTTTTAGTGGTGGTTTCTTTTCCTGTCCATTCAGGAATTCTGCCGAGGGTTGTTGAAGGTGCGGTGCTTGCAACAGTGTTTCCTGCCTGAACGGATTCTTTTTCAGGTTCATCAGAGGGCGTTACGAAATAACCACCGAATTTGAAGCCTAAAATAACACAAACAATAACAGCGATTGCCAAAGCAACAATTGCGGCAATGGTACCTTTTTTACCTATTGAAGCAGTTGGCCTTTGGTCTGCCTCAAACTCTGCTTCAATAAGAGCCTGCTCATACTTTTCTTTTTCTTCTTGTGATGCAGAGCTTTTGAAAATTACCTCATCAACATATTTATCAATCATCGAATAAAGCTCGTTTGTTGCTTCAGTTATGAGATTTTCAACATCTTCACCTGCATTTGCAAAAAGCTTTTTAACAGCGATTTTGTCTGCAGTTGCAACACTGACGAAAGAATAATAATTAACTACTGTGTCGCCTTTCTTTTCACGGAAAATATTTGAAACTGTTGCACCCAAGTCCGCATTTCTTAAATCCATTGCACCTTTTGCAAGTTGAGCGGCATATTCTTTAGGATCTTCAACACCTGAATCGTTAACATAGGGTGTGAAATAAATATTATTTTCGTAATTGGGGCAGGAACGGATGTCATCTTTAAGTGCCTTTGCCGCAGGAGTAGAGGGAATAGCGAGTTTTAAATCATTTTTTACAAGCTTTGCAACAATACTTTCTGCTTTTGGCGATGCCTTTTCCTCACTTGCAATATCATCGTATATTTTAAATTTTCTCTCAGGCACTTTAAAGAAGGGGAGACCTGAATTGAGAAGTACATCACCGATATTACCTTCAATTAAAGGGAATACTACAATGTATTGGTCAGCAGATTTTACATAGAATGAACTGTAAAGACCATCGGAAGAAATAAGCTCAATACATTCGTTGGGCACCAATGTATGCGCCTTAATAAGCTTTTCATCAATTATTGTGCTTCCGATTGCAGATTCGATTTTTTCACTGTAAGCAGGGGTGAAGTTGAAGGCTTTTATAAGAATGGGCTTAAATTTTAAATAAGAATCCTGCTCAACACCGATTAAAATTGCCTGAGTGTTTTCGAGTGCGGCAGATATCTCTTTGAAGAGCTCATTTACATCGCTGAAGCCTTCAAAATATACTCCGCTTTCATTAAGCTTGGTAACAACCTCTTGCTTTGCAGTTGCAAGAGAATAACCATTTTGTTCAAAGGAAAATGCTTTGATTTTCATATTTCACACCTCGTAGGGATTGATTATCAGATTGTTAATATAGATAGAATTTCGGGTCGTCTTTATAGGGGTTGTTTTTTGGGTCATCATAAAATGATTCGGGATATTTAACAGGGGTATCTTTAAAGTCGGCAAGCTTTGTGTTTACTTCTGCACTTTCACCATCACGCACCATTCTGGCAATTACAATAAGCCTTGCATCATCAAATTCGTAGGTGCAGGTGCAAAGTGTGATAAGCTTATCTGTGGGGAGTAAATCAACGCCTGTGTCATAAAGCTTTCTTTTATCCAACTCTTTGATGTATTCCTCAAAGCAAGTATCAGAACAATTATCAAATGTGAAATCAAAGAAATAACCATCGTTGCTTTGAGTAGAACCATTTGTAAGAATAACTGCGTAAACCTTCCATTGATGTTTTTCAAAAAGGGTATCAAACTGTATTACGGGATGCTTTTTGAAATAATCAATGCTTTTGTAGTTAGCAAGAGCAGCAAATCTTTCGCCATCAAACATATTGTGACCGTAAAGAAGAGTGTTTCGGTCAAAGGGCTTGAAGTTTGCTTTATAGGTTGCAAAAACCGCACCATAGCTTGTGGAGTTTCCGTTAAAGTCGTGTCGCAGGTAATATTTATCGTTATCCGCCTGAACAACGGGAGTATCAATTTTTGTTCCGTCAATTTTAAGATAGCCTATGGTTTGAGGGTTTTTTGCATAGTAGAGAGCATAGTCGTAAAGAATTCCGGCAGGGAATTTAACATCTAAAAGTTCAGGGTATTTCTCATAAAGATATGCCCATTTTTCCTCTTCGGAAAGACCTTCAAGGTCTTTTAAAACATCATCGGGAAGAAGTGCATCGCTATGGGCTTTTTCTTCCTGACGAAGTACTAGGAATTTTTCAATACCTTTTTTACCAACATAAAAACCTGAAACCAGAACTGCGAAAGCGAGCACAAAGCTTATGATACTTAAAGCCTGTTTTTTTATTTTACGTTTTCTCAACCTTTTGAATGTTTCTTGTTTTAGGGTTTCGTCTGTTCTGTAAATGGTTTCTTCTGCTCTTGTGAAATACACATAAGGTGAAGGAACCTCTTTTTTGTTTTTCTTCATTATATATCACCCAAAAGATTCAATGCAGTTTCTACTGCAGAAAATCTGTTTTGAAATCTTATGTTTTCAGTAAAATTGTTTCTTAATTCGGTGCAAATAGTTTTGTCTTCATTTGAAATCGCAACATAAATAAGACCAACGGGTTTTGCAGTGTTGTCTGAAAGGGGACCTGCAATACCTGTGATGCCTACTCCGATATTGCTGTTAAGTGCTTTTTTTACACCTTCTGCCATCTGAACGGCAACCTGTTCACTTACGGCACCGAAAGTGGCGAGTGTTTCTTCTTTTACACCTAAAATATTCATTTTAACTTCGTTTGAATATGAACAAACACCGCCCTGATATACAGCAGATGCACCGCTGACATCGGTTATAATCTTGCTTACCCAACCGCCCGTGCAGGATTCTGCAAGAGCCAGGGTTTTGTTTTTTTCTTTTAATTTTTGAACTGCCTTTTCGGCAAGTTTAATTAAATCAAGTTCAGTCATTTTCAACACCATCAGATGTAATTGCAATTCTTTGAATGCCATCAACAGCTCTTTGGCAAAGTGCTTCAATATCTAAAACCTTTTCTGCTTCTTCAACGTCCTTTAGCTGAGGACGAGTTTTGGGATGCTTGGGCGTAAATACTGTGCAGCAATCTTCAAAGGGTTGAATGGAAATATCAAATGTTTCAATTTTTCTTGAAATTGTGATGATTTCTTCCTTATCCATACCGATGCAGGGGCGGAAAACAGGTTGAGTTGCAACAGCATCGGTGCAACCGAGAGCAAGAGTTGTCTGGCTTGCAACCTGAGCAACACTTTCACCTGTTATAAGGGCGTGGCAATCGGTTTTTTCTGCCAACATACAAGCGATTCGCATCATAAAACGG
This sequence comes from Acutalibacteraceae bacterium, assembly GCA_045594685.1. GTDB lineage: Bacteria > Bacillota > Clostridia > Oscillospirales > Acutalibacteraceae > DTU089. The sequence continues at coordinate 30,775 of JAZNYZ010000025.1, forward strand.
CGCATAATAATTGTGAAGTATTCTTCGGGGCATTTTTCACGGATAAGCTCCTGAATTTCTGTAAAAGGAACTGTATGGAGCCATATTCTGCCACTATAACGGGCAACCTTTGAAAGCAAATCGTGAACCTTCTGCTCGGAACGGGGAGAGGTATAAGGGGGAGAGGCAAAGTGAATTCCCACAAGCTCAAGTCCTCTTTTTGCCATCATATATGCTGCAACAGGGCTATCTATACCACCTGAAATGAGAAGCATTGCTCTGCCTGAAGAACCAACAGGCATACCGCCTGCACCTTTAAGCTGATTGCCTCTGATATATGCTTGGTCACGGATTTCAACTGTAACCTTGATATCTGGATTTTTAACATCAACTCTGAGATGGGGGAAGCTTTCAAGAAGCTTTCCGCCAACCATTGCAGAGATTTCGGGAGAATTATATGGGAAGCTTTTATCGGAGCGCTTTGCTTCGACCTTAAAGGTTTTTGCTTCTTCTAATTGGTCCTTGAGATACTCTGGAGCAATTTCAAGAATTTTATCAATATCTTTTTCGGAAACCGCAGCTCTTGAATATGCGGAAATACCAAACACTCTTGAGATTTCATCTGCGGCGGCATCTAAATCTGCATTTTCGTCAAGGGGCGTAACAGTGATTGTTGATTGGGAATTCTTTAACTGAAATGCACCGAACGGATGAATTCTTCTTTTTATATTTTTCATAAGCATTGACTCAAAGGAAGAACGGTTAAGTCCTTTAAGAGCAAGCTCGCCATCTTTTATAAGAATGATTTCTTTCATTTGTGTGATTTTCCTTATCTTTGTTTTTTGCCGTATTTTTCTGCGGCTTCCTTTATTGCGTTTATTAAATAATCAATTTCCTCTTCTGTATTGAAACGGGAAAGGCTGATTCTCACGGCACTGTCTATCCTCTCGGGAGAAAGCCCCATAGCAGTTAAAACAGGGCTTCGGTGCCCCATTTTGCAGGCAGAGCCTGCGGAAATTGAAATACCCTTTTCACTCATAAAGTTAACAATGGGTTGGCTCGGTAATCCAAGAATTGAAATGTTGAGAATATAGGGTATTGCATCCTCGGGGGAGTTGATTTTAACACAAGGTATATCAATTATGCCGTTAACTAAACGCGCTTTAAGTGCTTTAACATATTCGCTGTGAGAATTGATGTTCATAGCTTCTTCTGCCGCCGCACCGAAAGACATAATCGCAGGTGTAGCTTCAGTTCCTGAGTGGATATTCTGCTCCTGACCGCCACCGAGAATATAGGGCTTTATTATTCCTTTGGTTTTTAAATATATACCGCCAACACCTTTTAGAGCGTGGATTTTATGACCGCTTATCGTGATAATGTCAGCGTCAATGGTTTTAGGAGTTACCTGAATTTTTGAAAGTGCCTGGACACAGTCGGAATGAATAACCGCAGGAGCACCTGCTCGTTTTACGGCAGTTCTTATGCGGTTAACCGGAAGAATAGAACCAACCTCATTATTAACTGCCATACAGGAAACAAGAATAGTGTTTTTATTTATACTTTCAAAAAGTGCTTCCTCTTTTATTTTCCCACTTTCATCGGGATTAAGGCGGACAACCTCAAAACCCATTGCCTCAAGGCGTTTTATCGGCTCGAGAACGCTTGGATGCTCAATTGCTGTTGTAACAATTCTGTTGCCCTCTCTTCTAAGCTTTTCAACAGCACCGAAAATTGCGGTGTTATTGGCAGTTGTGCCTGAAGAAGTGAAAAAGAAATTGCTTTCATTTATGCCTAAAAGGCGGGAAACCTGCTTTCTTGCTTTTTTCAACTCATCTGAAGCTTCAAGCCCCAATTGATGAAGAGAAGATGGATTGCCCCAACACTCTTCCATGGCTTTTTTGGCGGCATTTACTGCCTCTGAGCAAGGCTTTGTTGTTGCACTGTTATCAAAATAAGCAGTCAAAAGCAATCCTTCCTTTCGATAATTTCCCATTATATTTCATAATCGTCTTATTATACAATATAAAAAGTGTTTTTGTAAATGCTTTTAAGTGAACTTTTATTGTAAATTTATTGAATAATTTATTAACTTTCGCGAAAAATGAAAATGACTACTTAAAAGGAGTAAAAATATGATTAAAAGAAGACGAACTTTAGTAAGAATTGTAAGCTTTCTTACTGCAATTGTGGTTGCCCTTGGGGTTTGGGGCGGTATGAATATGTATAAGCTTGCGGTCATCAAAAGAGATGTTCAGGCTTCTCGCGAAAGGGCGTTAACACAGCTTGGAACATATATGGACGATATAGACATTAATTTGCAAAAATGCTTGTATTCTTCTAGCTCCGCCATGCTTTCGGATGTTGCGTCAAAGCTATGGCGCTCAAGCGCTTCCGCCAAAGAAAGCCTTTCGGAGATAACCGATGGCAACACAGAAATATCGGGAGTTTATAAATTTTTATCGCAGGTTGGAGAATACACTCTTTCGCTTAATGATAAAATTGCTTCGGGCGAGAAATTAACCAAAAAGGAAACTGAAAACCTAAAAAAATTAAAGGAATATTCCGAAAAGCTTTCACAAACAATAAATTACCTGATTGAAGAGGAAGAAAACGGTGGACTTGATTTTGAAGAGGTGAAATCCACGCTTCAGAGTGAGGGGGAGGAAAAGCTATATCTTGCAACAGAATTGAACGATGCAAATCAGGCTTTGGAGGATTATCCGACACTTATTTATGATGGTCCCTTTTCTGACCATATAAATACTAAAAAATCTGTCCTTGTGGAAAATCTTGAAGAAATCGGTCAGGATAAAGCACAAGAAAAGGCGGCAAAATTCCTTGGATTAAGAACAGAAGATATTTATTTTTTGAATAAAACAGACAGTAATTTAAGCACATACACCTTTTATAACACCGACGCAACAATTTCTGTTACACAAAAGGGCGGTTTGGTTTCATATATGCTCAAATCCCGCTATGCAGGAGAAAGCAAAATTACTGCCGAGGATGCCATAAAAAAGGCAACTGCTTTTTTAAATGAGAAAGGTTATACAAAAGTTAAAGAAAGCTATTATTCAACCGTGGATGGAGTTTGCACAATAAATTTTTCCTACTACGAGGCCGGAATAACTTATTATACTGACCTTATAAAAGTCAGCGTTGCTCTTGATAACGGAGAAATTCTGGGCTTTGATGCAACAGGCTATATTATGAATCACAAGGAAAGAAAAGTGCCTGAAAATATAAAATATGATTTAAGGTCTGCAGGTAAGCTTCTAAAGGATGATTTGAAAGTTTTATCAAATAAAAAAGCCTTTATTCCAACAGATTATGAAACGGAAAATTATGTTTACGAATACCGTTGCAAAGCGGATGATGGGCAGGAAATTCTTGTTTATATTGACCCTGTAACAGGTGAAGAAAAAGATATTCTTATTCTTTTATATACCGATGGCGGAGTTCTTACAAAATAAGAATATCGGAAAATATTTGAGGAATAATTATATAGGAGTCAGTAGAATTTTATTTATCTCCGGAAAGGGCGTGAATATATGAAGAAGATTATTGCCGTTGTTGCAGTTGTTTTGCTTGTTGGTTCTATGGTTCTAGTTTTCAGCGGTTGCGGTGAAGAAGACAATAACACTACAACTACAAACACTTCAACAACAGTTGCCGGAACATCTGAGGTTACAACAACACGAAATCCCGGTGAGGTTACCGATGAATCCGAAGAGGGTGAAAACGGTGTTTTAGGAGATATCGTTACAGATATGTCAGAAGGAATGTCTGATATGGTAACTGATATGTCGGAAGGTGCTTCCCGTATGATGCAGTAAGATTGTTTACTTTAGCGCAGACCAAATGAAATGAATTTCATTTTAGGCGATTTATCCCTCTCGAAGTATCCACATACATCATCGAGGAATAAATCGTCTTCTGCATCTAAATTAAACAATCTTGGAATTACTGTTAATTTTAGCGCAGACCAAATGAAATGAATTTCATTTTAGGCGATTTATCCCTCTTGAAGTATCCACATACATCATCGAGGAATAAGTCGTCTTCTGCATCTAAATTAAACAATCTTGGAATTACTGTTAATTCTAGCGCAGACCAAATGAATTAAAAAAACAAGGATTGCTTCTTGCAATCCTTGTTTTAACTTAAAAACTGATTTTCTGCTCTGCAATTTTCTGCCCGTTTGAATCTAAAAGTTCAAAATCAACGGTGTAATTTTTATACTGTGTTGCGGGGTAGGACATAACTGCCACATTATCACTTTCGGAAAGAACAACTGTTTTTGTTTGAGAGTAGCCGAATGCGGTTGTGTATTTTAAAGTGAGTGTTTTTCCGTAAAGGGCTTTATCTCCAACAACCGCGTGGAAATAGATAACTCTTGTGTTATCAAGCTCTGTGAGAGCTGTTTCAAGGTCTGTTGAGCTGTAGTTAACAAAGGCTTTTATACCATCGGGCATTACTTCTGCAGAGCCTAAAAGCTCTTTCCTTAATTCTGCGCTGTTGCGATAGTTTTCCTTTGTTAGCTCGTTAAGGTATTTAACGGTAGTTTTGTTTTTCTTGTCAAAATTGTCTGTTACAAACATATATTTTGCTTCAAGAATTTTATCTTTAGCATCAGAATACTTTCTGATAGCAGTAAGAATTTCAATAGCGTTTTTATATTCTTTATTTTCAATTAATGAAAGAGCGTTTTGGTAAGAGCATTCTTTGACCATTTCTTTACTGTTGCCATAATCGCCCAACTCCATAAAGATTTTAGAAGCAGCTTCAAAGTTCTTGCTTTCAAGAGCAGCTTTACCTTCGCTATATGCACAAGCTTGGGCTTTTGTTGAAGAGTCACCATAATTTCCAAGGCTTTCAAAGGCAAGCTTTGCTTCTGCAAATTTTCCCTCTTCTTCAAGCTTTAAGGCATAATTATATTCACATTCGAGGGCTTTTTCCTTGCTGTCGGAATAATCGCCTAAATCTGCAAAGGCTGTTATTGCTTCAGCGTAATTTTCTGCCTCTGCAAGGGCAACCGCTTTATCGTATTTATAATCCTTTATTAAACCGGGAACATATTTATAAGCTGCAAATATACCTGCAAGAATAATAAGAAGAACAAAAAGGATAAGTCCTTTGTGACCTTTCTTTTTAGGCTTAACAATTGCATTTTTCTGGTCATCGCCATTTATAACTGCATCATCAGCTTCAATTTTTTCAAAAACAACCTCTTCAACTGTTGATTCTTCTGCAGTTCCTTCTGATACGGTTGAATCAACGGGGATTTCAATAACTGCATCTTCTTCAATAGTTTCCTCTGTTTCTTCAATAACTGTATCTTCTACAATTATATCTTCTGTATCTGCAACGGAAGATATATCTTCTGTTGTTGCTTTGGTTTCTTCTGAAGCTTCTTCAACTTCAATTTCAATTACATCTTCTGCAGGTGCTACAAATTCTTCTGCAGGTTCAGTTTCAGCAACCTCTTCCGCTTCTGCTGTAACATCAATTTCTTCTGTGATAATTTCTCCTTCTGTGCCAGTTTCTTCAACTTCAGCAATTTCCTCGGTTGTTTCTGCAAGGCTTTCTGTTTCTTTAACAACTTCTTCAATTGCTTCTTCGGAGCATTCTTCAATTATTTCTTCAACAACTTCAGGCTCTTTAATTACTTCAGGCTCAATAATAACGACAGTTTCGGCCTGTATATCGATTTGCTCATCAAAATGCTCTTTATAGCTTTCCTGGAGAAAATCATAAGAAATGCTTTTAAGCTTATCTGCAACTGCACCGGTGCCTTTTATGGTGTTATATTGACCTAATTCAAGCATTTCAGCAAGTTTAGTGAATTTTTCGGATTGCTCTAGAAGGAATTTATATTTGTCGTAGCTTTTCTGGAAGAACATAACAATGCAACGATAATAAATTTCAAGGTTTTTAATATCGTTTGTGAGAATACCTGTGAAAACTGTATGAGAAGCCACATTGTCACAGATTTTTTGATATTTGATTTCACCAACTTCTGCTGCAATATCGCTTTCAACAAAAAAGCATTCAGAGAATTTAGCGGAAATTTTGCGGGGAGAACGTTCATTGAATTCTGCAACAAGGGCGGCAAGAGCGGTTCTGAAAGTTTTTGCCTCGCTTTGAATATTAAGGATAACTTCAACCTGTTTTTTGATTTTTTCTGCATCTGCATCTGCGAAAAGTCTTATATGGCTTTCGGAAAGAAGCTTTTCTATTTTTTCTGTTTCATCGTTAGCAAGAGCAATGAATTTGGGGAATTCTTCATCAGAAACATCATCAAAAACATTGATTATCTTCTTGTATGTATCCTGAAGAGAAATAGTGTCCTCATCAAAGATTCTTGCATCGCAAAGAGTTTTATAAAAAATTGAAAGGGGCTCAAGGCTGTTTTTTACGATATATTTCATAAAGCAATTGTCAGCCTCAAGATAATTCTCCTCGTTATAATACTGCACCCCTAAAAGAAGATTTTCTTTTTCCTCACTACAGCTTGCACCGCAAGAAGGACAAACCAAATTCCCGTCTTTATTCTGGAGATAAGCGTTTTTACATTCCGTACAAATGATTCTTATCATACATCCACCTTAACCTTTAGAGCAAATTCTAACTCATATCAAATTCCATAATACCATAAAACGACCGTTCTTTGCAACATTTTATTACAAAAACATTGCAAAAACGGTCGAAAAAGATAACAATTTTGTTGTTTTATAAAGTATTCAGATAATTAAAGGGGTTTTATCCATAATTCACAAAGCTTGAAGCCGTCAATGTTTTCCTTGATTTCTAACTCCAAAGTGCCGTTGATAAACACTTCTTTGGGTAATACATATTCTGCACTTTCAAAGCCTTCAATCAGCATAATTTTGTCAAAATCAAGGTCTTTTTTGCCACCAAATTGGGGACCCTCATAAATGATTTTTCCGTTTGCAATAATGCGATGGTCGTTTATTTCGGGATTAATATCGGTTTTATAAGCGATTTTCAGAATATAATCTGTGTTTGCTTTGAAGCCTCCGAATTTTGCTTTAAATGAGAAGTGGTCATATACCTTTGTCATTGCCATTGGCATTGAATGCTCTTTTGCAAAAGGCTTATCTGCATAAACATCCATATAGAATTCGCCTTCCTGACGAACACCGAGTGTGTTGAGTCCGTGCAGGGCAACGGAGTAATAAATTTCACCCTCGTTGCAGGTTCTGTAAGAGATAAGGCGCTCTATAAAATCATTTCTTTCGCTTTCGTTAAGGGTAAGGGCGTAATTGATTTTTTTTAATAAAAATGCACGGTCTGTTACATTGTTATCAATGGTTTCAAGGGTTGCGCCTCTCTCCCAACTATCTGCACAGTAATGCTCAACATCAAGCTGTAAGCCGATAAGGTCAAAAAGCTTTTCTGCCAAAGCATCAATTTCACTTCTTATGAGAGAATATTGGAAATTAAAGGGTGTGTTCAGGATTTCCAATGCACTTGAATAGTTGCGTTTTTTAAGGTCTTCTGTTGCATCTTTTATGAGTTTTAATTCAAAAACTCTTCTCATTTTAACAATTTTATCGCAACAAGCACGGAAATAAAGCTGAAGAAAACGCCAGTTTTCAGAAAGCTTTGGGTAATCTTTTATTAATTCACAGAACAATCTGTAGCACAAATCTATGCAAGGATTTTCTTCGGGAGCACCCTGCCAGTTTTTTTCTAAAAGGAATATGCAGTCTGCGATTTTTTCTTCGTCTGCACCATACATAAAGTAACGAACATAGTCCAGCACAACCTCTCTCAAATCTGAATTGCAATTCCATTCAAATGCAGACCAGACAGCTTTGTTAAGGTCATCGTGAACACCCTCTGAATAGCTTACGCTACCGATTGTGTAGGGTGCAAAAATGCGGTATAAAGTGCGTAATTCAGTTGGTCTGGGGTTTACGCTTTCTCTTGAAAGAGTTGCAGCTAAAGTATAGTGCCAATCATCCTCAAGGAAATTAACAGGGTATTCGCAACGGACATTGTGTGTTATATCGGGATAAAAGCGCATAGGATATTTTTCGGGGATACGCTTTCTTAATTCGTGAATCGGGAAGGCGTGATTTGGTCCCATAATAACTGCATCAATTTCATCAGGCTCATTTTCAAGATTTTCACAGAAGACCTTGCCCCAATCCTTGATTGAATGAGGTGCCTGAGCAGATGGGTGCATTTTAGCATCGGGATGGTATTTTGTTAATACCTTTTGAATTTTTTTACATCTGTCAACAAAAACATCTGCAGGAAATTCACCGGGATCGCCACCCGGTGGAAAAACGATGTTGAGGCGGGGCATACTTGAATAGAGCTTTTCTCTTATTTCAAGTGCTTCTTCCTCGGTTTCATAATCGTTGTTGGCTTGCCAGAGAGAAACATCTAAGTCTACAATATCTGCAAGCCTGGATGCTTCAATCAAAAATTCATCCTGGTCATATTTCATAATTGCATTTCTGAAATTATCTTTAGGCTTTGTACCGTTATGCTCAACTGTATTAGACCCGAATGCCATCATATCAAGATAATATTGAAAATACTGCTCGTAGCTCCAGGCGTCATAAGTATTCGGCGTAGTTCTGTAGCCTGCCTGATGACCGCGTATTTGCTTTTGAGGAGAATAATCCCCAGATATATTTTTTATAAGAGTGATAACACCGTTTTCAAAGGTGCATTTTCTTAAAAACAAAGAATAACCGAATATTAAACCGCGTATTGTTTTTGCGGTAATTATAATTTCACCTTCGGTTTGAAGAATATTGAAAAAATCCTTATTCTCTATAGTTTCATCGGTATTGAAAATAATTTTCGGAAAAGCAGGTGCTTTTTCAAAAACAGGCAAAGATTTCCCGGTTCTTTTCTTTATCTCTTTTGCAAAATATGTTGCCGCTTTGACGGCATCTTTGCTGCCGGCTTCAATATTAAGATTAGTAAAGTTATATTTCATAAAATGCACCTACCATAGCACAATATATAAATAATTCTAACACAGTTTTTTTGTATCATCAAGAAAAAGTATTGTTTTTCTGTGTTTGCTATTGAATTTTTTCATAGGTATGATAAAATGAAAAAGTTAAAAATGATAAGGAGATTTAGTTATGAATGCGTTTACAGTTAAATGGTACATAAAGTTTATAACATCGCTTTTAGGTTACACTCCGGAGCTTAAAAAAGCTCTTAAAATGAAAAAAACACAAACCTGGAAGGAATATAAGCCTTTCGTTGATAAAAATGTAAGAGAGTGGCTTGTTCCTTTAATAGATATGGCGGATGTAAATTTTGTGGTTAAGGGTAAAGAGCTTGTTCCTGAAAACGAGCCTATCATTTACACACCCAACCACGCAAGTATGTTCGATATTCCTGCAGTCTTCCTCAACGCTCCCACAATGCCTATGTTTATTGCAAAAAAAGAGTTGAGTATGTTCCCGTTTCTGAAGCATTGGATGTGGGTTCTTGATTGCGTTTTTGTTGACAGACAAAAGAAAAACGGTTCCCGTTCTTCTCTTCATGAAGCAATTGAAATGGTAAAATCAGGTCGTAGCCTTGTTATTTTCCCCGAAGGAACCCGCAGTAAGGATGGTAAATTGGGCGAGTTTAAGGGCGGAGCTATGAAAATAGCAATGGAAAGCGGTGCAAAGGTTGTTCCCGTGCTTATTGAGGGCTCAAGAGCAAGACTTGAAGAAACAGGCAATATTACAAGCGGAACAGTTTATGTAACATTTTTGCCGCCTATTGAAACAAAAGGGCTTGAAAAAGAAGATTTCTTCAAAATGCCCCAACAGATAAGAGAAATGTTACAAAATGAAAGAGATAAACAAAATATTTAAATGATTTCAGGTCGGTGTGGCAAAAAACACCGACCATTTTTTGTAAATTTGACAAATTGTAAACGTTGTGGTATAATTTTCCTCGTTTTCGATTACTTTTATTACAAAATGTAACTTTTAGGAGAGAAAATATGACAAAACGTTTACTTTCTTTGGCGTTCGCTCTGCTCTTTGCAGTGGGGATAATCCCCTTTGGAAGCATTAGTTCCGTAGCCGCTAAAGATGGAACCTACAGTGTTAATGATGCTCTTAAATACGCTCAGAAGAATTGGAACAACGGCATCGGTTTGTGTGCAGATTTTGCTTCAAAATGCTTGCAGGCAGGTGGAGTTGATGTTTATGGCGAAACTGTTATTGATTTATATAACAAGCTTAAAGGCGAATATGGTGAGGCTTATAAATTGAAGCTCACCGGTGGCACAAGCGGTAAAATCAGTATGTCAGAAAATGCGGGTAAGCTTGAAAAGGGTGACCCGATTTTCTATAAATGTAACTACTGCGGTGATTTTGAGCATGTTGTTATATGTAACGGTGCCAATAGTGAAGGCTATTCTCAGGACTATGCCCATAACAATGCCCACAATGGCAAAAAGACCACATACACTTATAACCATTGCGGTGGTGACAGCTGGACGATGTATTCTATAAGAATGCATGAAGGTCCCAAGCTTTACGGAAAAAAGACCAACGTAGGCGTTCCTGAAATTACATCTGTTGCAAATGGTGCAGATGGTGTTATTGTTAAATGGTCAACCGTTAAAGGTGCAGATAAATATTATTTGTACAGAAAAACTGATAAAACCTCTTGGAAAAAAATAAAAACAACAAAGAAATCTAAAACATATACTGATGAAACTGCAAAAAATGGCGTAAAATATACCTATATGGTAAAAGCTGTTGACGGCAGAAAAGTAAGTCAGTATTATGCAGGTGAAAAAATCACTTGCCTGGGTGCCCCAAAGCTCTCTTCTGTAAAAAACTACACATCAAGCGTTAAAATCAGTTGGAAAAAGGTTTCTTCTGCAGATGGTTATTATGTTTACAGAAAAGGCAGTTCAGGTTCTTGGAAGCAGATAGCTAAAATTAAGGGCGGAAGCAAAGTTAGTTACACAGATAAAAGCGTAGCTTGTTCAGAAACTTATAAATATACTGTAAGAGCTTATGATGGTAAGGTTAAGGGTTGTTATAACAATAGCGGTATCAAAACAATTTTCCTTAAAAATCCTGCAACACTTAAGGTTGAAAACGGTGATTTAGGTTTAGTTCTTAATTTCAGTAAAATTGAAGCTGCAAAAACCTATGAAATTTACAGAAAAACACTTGATAGCGAGTGGGAAAAACTTTCAAGTGTAGTTGGTGCAGATACAACATCTTTTGTTGATTTGGATGTTGAAAACGGCGAAACATATTCATACAGCGTTAAAGCTCTTAATGGTAAATATTCCAGCTACTTCAATAAAACAGGTGTAGCGTGCGAATTTATTGAGAGTGTAGTTGAAGAAACAGAAATTTCCGAAACAACCGAAATAAAAGATAATGAAGAAGTAGTTGCATAAGCAGCTACTTCTTATTTTTTCTTTATTTGAATTCCCATTTAAATAACAAAATACCGCCTATTGAAATTATAACACCAATTAGCTTCTGCCATTGGAAATCAACCTTTTCCACGCCGAAAAGACCAAAAAGCTCAATGAGATATGCCACAACAAGCTGGGCAGTAACTATTATCATAACCGCCTGGGCTGGACCCAGACCTGACATACTCCGTATAACAGTGTAGGTTATCAATGCACCGATTATGCCCCCTAAGAGCATATACTTATTTTCTATTTTGAATAAAGAGCTAACCGAGCTTTCACGTCCTGTGAAAAACCATGCTGCAATGCAGAAGAGAAAGGCGGTTAATTGGACGAATGAGGCGGATATCCATATAGATGTCTGTTTAGTCACACCTTCGTTAAAAACCCCTTGTATGCTCATCAGAGCGCCCGAAACAATAGCAGTAATAACAGCAATCATAAAATCACCTGAAAATTTATTATATATTGCTATTTTTGCCTGTAAAACAAAAAATAACACAGTTATTCGGAAAAATCTGAATAACTGTGTTTTACATTTCCTTTTTTATCGCTCTTCGCGGAAATAGTTAAGACCGAGATTTTGTGGTGGCTGATTTTCTTTTTTGTTCATCATGCTGGTAACAATTAAAACAATAATTGTAATTACATAAGGTAACATTTTCAAAACTTCTCTTTCTGAGAATGAAATGTTTCCGAAAACAAAGGCCGCAATATATAATGCACCGAAAAGATATGAACCGATTATTGAGATATTTGGCTTCCACAGTGTGAAGATAACAAGAGCTATAGCGAGCCAACCGAAAGCCTCAATAGTTGATGCGTTTTCCCAACTGCCCTTAACATAGTCCATAATGTAGAAAACTCCGCCAAAGCCTGCAATACCGCTACCTACTAAAATGGCAACATATTTGTATAATGTTATATTTACACCCATGGCATCTGCAGTTGCAGTGTTTTCACCGATTGCACGAAGATTAAGACCAACCTTTGTTCGGTTAAAGATAAATGTGGCAATCAATGCAATAAATATTGCAAAATATACGTAAAAACCGTGACCAAACAATACTTTCACTACACCATCAGAGTTTTCGGCGAAAGGCAAGCTTTGAGCAATAATTTTACCTGCAGTGGAAAAATTACTTTTATCAACATATGAGTGCATTAAAAACTGTGTCAGACCGTTACCGAAAATTGTAATTGCAAGACCTGTAATATTCTGATTACAACGGAATGTAATCGTAATAACGGCATAGATCGCACCTGTGAGAGATGCAAAGAGGAATGCACCAAAAAGTGATGAGAGTATCAGCAAAATCCATGATGCACTTTCGGGATTTTCAAGGCTGCTCATATAAAGACTGACAAAAAGACATCCGCCGACAGTACCTGTACACATAATTCCCGGAATACCAAGGTTTAAGTGACCGGCTTTTTCTGTAATTGTTTCACCGATACAGCCGAAAAGAAGAACTGTGCCGATTGCAATGGCACTCATTAAGAAAGTAACAATCATTTCTTAATTTCCTCCTTTTCTTTTTTTCTGAAAACAAGCTTATAGTTAATAAAGAATGAGCAGACAATAACCGCGAAATAAACAATACCTACAACTATGTTTGATATTGAATCATTTGTAAACATAAAGGTTTTTCTAACCTCAACCATACCTTTGGAAATAAAGGTGATGAAAAAGCTTGTAAGCATAATCAGTAACGGATTAAATGTAGCAAGCCAGGTTGCCATAATACCTGTAAAGCCCATATTATTTGCTGAAGCTGTACTGATAGTATGGTTAATTGAACCTGCAAGAATAAAGCCTACAAGACCCGCAATAGCACCTGAAAGAATCATTGTTCTGATAATAACCTTATCAACCTTAATACCCACATATTTTGCAGTATTAATACTTTCACCCACAACGGAAATTTCATAACCGTGTTTAGCTGAACGAAGATATATATGCATTAAAACTGTAATTAATACAAACAAAATGATGGGTAATAAAAATTTGTTGCCTATTTCAGGAATATTACCGTAAGCGATTGGTGCCAAAACACCTGAGCCTGATTTTACCCAGATTGTGATACACAAGGAAACAAGACCTGTAGCAATATAGTTCATCATAAGAGTAAACAAAGATTCGTTTGTGTTGAATTTTGCTTTGAAAATAGCAGGAATAACTGCCCATACTGCACCTGCAGCCACACTTGCGAAAAACATAAGAAGTATAACAACAGAATCACTTACCTTACCACCAAGGTAGAACATACAGGCAATTGCTGAAAGGCAGCTTATAAGAATCTGTCCGTTACCGCCAAGATTCCAGAATTTCATTTTAAATGCAGGAAGCAAAGCCATTGAAGTACCGAGTAGGAGAGAGGTATCCTGAAGTAAAAGCCAGAACTTGCGTTCGCTTCCGAATGCCCCTGTGAATAATGATTGGAAGAAATCGACCATACTTTTTTCAGAAAACAAAACAGAAATTAATCCGCTTAAAAGTAAGCCTCCAACAATAGCGATGGAATAAATCATAATGATTTTGGGTAATTTAATATTATCCCGTTTAACAATTCTGACAAAAGGTTCTTTTAAATTGCTTTTATTCTTTTTCATTCCATCACCTCATTTTTATCGGATTTTACCATAAGAAGACCAATTTCGTCCTTAGTGGTTGTTCTGGCATCAACAATGCCTGAAATTTTACCACCACTTAAAACAAGTATTCTGTCACTGAGTGCCATCAACACATCCAAATCTTCTCCCACAAAAATAACCGAAACACCTTTTTGTTTTTGCTCATTCAGGAGATTGTAAATGGTATAGGATGAGTTAATATCAAGTCCGCGAACAGGATAAGCAGTCATTAAAATTGCAGGTGAGGCAGCAATTTCTCGACCAACAAGTATTTTTTGAACATTACCACCCGAGAGCTTTCTGACTGCTGTGTGTGAGTCGGGGGTGTTAACCTCTAATTCACTGATAATTCTGTCGGCAAGGTCTGAGGGAATCTTTCTATCAAGGAATAAGGATTTGCCTTTTCGATAACTGCGCAGCATCATATTATCTACAATATCCATACTGCCTACAAGACCCATTCCCAGTCTGTCTTCAGGAACGAAGGAAAGTCTGATACCGAGTTCACGGATTTCTCTTGGCGATTTATCCTTTAAGTCAATGACTTCATCTTCCTTGAACAGTATTTTTTCATCATTAACAAGATTTTTGATTTCTTTTTTAGATAACTTTTTAAAGTCAATATCGTTTCCGTTGATGTCCTTGAAAGCGTTTTCGTGGGCAAGCTCCATAACGCGTTTGTAGGTTTTGTGGTAGAAGGAAACAGGCTTGTCTTTTTTAGGATGATAATAAGTCAATGTGCCCGAATCATAGTTGTTGAGCCCTGCAATAGCTTCAAGCAATTCCTTTTGACCACTGCCGGCAATACCCGCAATACCGAGAATTTCACCGCCAAATGCTTCAAAAGTAACATTGTCAATTACCTTGTAGCCGTCAGGTTTTTTTACGGTAAGACCTGAAACTGAAAGTCTTAATTTACTGTCAACAGGCTCTGTACGATTGATGTTAAGGTCGATTTTTTCGCCAACCATCATTTCCGTAAGCTCTTTTTCAGAGGTTTGTGCAGTGTTTACAGTAGCTATGTGTTCACCTTTACGCAAAACGGTAACTCTGTCGGAAATTTCCATAACCTCATTTAATTTGTGTGTAATGATGATGATTGACTTTCCGTCATCTTTCATTGCCTTTAATACATTGAATAGGCTTCTGATTTCTTGTGGAGTCAAAACTGCTGTGGGTTCATCCAATATGAGAATATCGGCACCTCTGTATAAAACCTTTAAGATTTCAACAGTCTGCTTTTCAGAAACTGACATCTCATAGATTTTTTTATCAAGATTTATATTGAATCCGTATTTTTCAGCCATTTCTTTAATACGGTTATTTACTGATTTAAGATTATATTTTTCGTTTTCAATACCTAATGCAACATTTTGTGCTGCAGTAAAAATATCAATCAACTTAAAATGTTGATGAATCATACCGATTTTATGCTCGAAGGCATCACGAGGGGAGCGAATAATAACCTCTTCGCCGTTAATAAGAATTTTGCCGGAATCAGGATAGTAAATGCCGGCTATCATATTCATAAGGGTTGTTTTGCCACAACCGTTTTCACCGAGAATTGAGAGTATTTCTCCTCTATAAACGTCTAAGCTCACATTGTTGTTTGCAAGGACCTTGGAACCGAATCTTTTAGTAATATTTTTTAATTGTAAAATTACAGTCTTCTCCATAAGAAACTCCTTAGCATTTAAGAAAGGCGAAGTTGTTGCGCTTCGCCTTTCCCTTTAATTAAATGAGAATAACTTTTAAATCAAATTATTCAGTAACAGCTGTAATACCGTCAATGATTATGTTGAAGTAAGGAGCTGAACGCTTTGCACTTTCGTTAATGAAAGTAATGTCGTTTGCTGTTTCAACAACCTCTGTTTCGGGCTTGTAGTCACCTGCATCGTCAACGTCAGCAATAAATGATGTTAATTCTTTGCCTTCAACTGTGAATGTAGAACAGTCAAATACCTTGATTGTACCATCCTGAAGACCCTTCTTTACTTCATCAAGCTTATCCTGTGTACCCTTTGCAGCAGCACTACCGAGAGCAGTGATTTCAACAGAGCCTGTAGCGAGTGTACCTGTCCAGTCGGTATCGATAGCCTTGTCGTTCTGAACGCAATCAATGATATACTCGAAATAAGGAGCCCAGTTGATTCTTGAAGCGATGATAAATGTGTTAGGACATTTTTCTTCAGTTGAACCGTTGTAGGAAACATTGGGAATATTTTTCTCTTCGCAAGCAGTGGGAGCACCCCAAGAGTCAGCGTGCTGTGAAATCAATTTGCAGCCTGCATCAATAAGAGCAAGAGCTGTTGTTTTTTCAGCTGTTTCATCATACCAGGAGTTTGTATAACGAACTTCCATAGTTGCATTTTCTACGATTGACTTAGCGCCAAGATAGAATGATGTGTAGCCGGAAATAACTTCTGCGTAGGGGAAAGCACCAACATAACCGATTTTTGCGTTTTCGTCAGAAACCTTACCTTCGTCATCACCATAGAGTTCAACAAGCTTCATACCTGCTGCAACACCTGCAAGGTATCTGCCTTCGTAGATGGAAGCAAAAGCATTGTGGAAGTTGGGAAGGTTTTCTGTGTGAGCCTTTGTACCTGTTGCGTGACAGAATTCAACCTCGGGGAATTCCTTGGCTGCCTTAATCATGTGGCTTTCGTGACCGAAGGAGTCAGCGAAAATGAGGTCATAAGATTCTGCCAAGTCAGCTGCCTGGTCATAGCAAGCTGTGTCTTCGGGGATGTCAGTAACGATTGTGTAATCGTCAGCTGTAAGGCCCTTGTTTTCACAAGCAAGCTTGAAAGCATCGATGAAGTTCTTATCATAAGTTGAAGAATCACCATGCAAACAAATAAGAGCAACCTTAATGTTTTCTGCTTTGGGCTCGTCGTTGGTTGGATTCTCGCCGCAAGCTGCAAAACAGCCAACTACCAACACAAGAGCGAGGCAGAGAGCGAGAACTTTGTTGAATTTTTTCATTGTCATTACCTCCGTATAGGAATTTTTATTGTCAGCAGTCGATATCGGGTCTGAATGTGATTTTGCCGTCACACATACTGTCAACGATTGCTAATGACCTGACTTTGTAACCTTTTTGGCGGAGCTCTTTACCGCCGGGCTGGAAGCCCTTTTCGATTGCAATGCCTATACCTACAACCTCTGCACCTGCTTGTCCGATAATATCAATAAGGGCATTGCAAGCGTTTCCGCCTGCCATAAAGTCATCAATAATAAGCACTTTATCGTTTCCATTAAGATATTTTTTAGATATTTTCATTTGATATTCTTTAGCATGGGTGAAGGAATAGCATTTTGCTGAATAGACATCGGAGCCTACATTTTTATGGTCGCCTTTTTTTGCGAAAAGGGCAGGGATGCCGAACTGGAGAGCGGTTGCAACTGCCATTGAAATACCTGAAGACTCAATTGTGACAACCTTTGTTGCACCGCAGTCCTTAAAAAGACGATAAAACTCTTTACCCATTTCCAGTATGAGAGCGGGGTCAATCTGGTGGTTGAGAAACATATCAACCTTTAAAATATCTGTACCGATAGCAGTACCGTCTTTTGCAATTTTCTCTTCCAAAAGCTTCATTAAAAAAACTCCCACTTGTTCAAAGAATATTCACAAAATTATTATACATATTAAAGTCACTCTTTTCAATAGGTAATTTTAAATATTTTCTGTATACCAGTTTCGGTTATTTCGACAAATAATAGCGTCGTCAACAGAGTCGTATTGAAGTGTAGTTCGTGTTACGTCTGCTTTGAGAGCTGAACCGATAACAGTCATACAGCTAAACGCCATAACGAGAGCAAGAAGCAAACTCAACAATTTAGTTGATTGTTTCATAAAATAATTACCTCCATATTTTTAGTACGCCAATACAAAAATACGCGTGCGTTAACAAAAAAACGAAATAACCATAAACACGCACCGATTATGGTAAAACATTCTTGTCGCACAGTCCCCCTTTCAAAGATTTCCGTCAAAGAACAAAGAAAATAAAAAACAGAAAACTAACTACTGCAAAACAAAAAGCCAGAACGACTTGTTGTTCCTTGCGAAGCTTATAATGCGCCGCAGGCCCTTCACTTTGCATTTCGCATTTTCAATTTTTCATTTCAATGTCCGATAGGATATTGATTAACCGTGGGCTCGGATATAAAGTGCACAGCGCCGAATTGCTCAGAGCGCATAGCGGTGAGCGTTTGATGTCTTTACCAGACCGCCGCGCACTCTACCACTGCTGCACCCTGCAGCACCGCTTTGTGCACTTAGCGCCCACACACTTCATAAGGCAGATAAGGTACTGACCTGTTCAATCACACAAAACAAACCCCGAAAACGAAAATCAAAGGGAAATTGTTTTTTTCGTCGCTTGCGACGAAAAAAACCGCCGCCAATTTCCGTTACCGAACATTTGTTTTGTGTGACCGAAATTGTGCCTCATAAGCCAAAGCGAAAAACCGCTTTTTACGGCTTGAGGGCATAATACCCCCACTGCCCCAACCTTATGGTCGATACCATAATACAACAACCCAAAGTGCTTGTCAATACTTTTCTGCAAATTTTTATTGTATTATTATAATAATAATACTACACGCGAGCGAGGATAGTGCAAAACGCAAAGCGCAAAGTTAAGCAAATAGCATTTAGCATATAGCAAATAGCAATTAGTTGTTAGCTGCCAGTCACCAGTCGCCAGATGCCAGAATTACTTGATGAGAGCATTTACCTCCCCCTCTTTTTTTACGAATGTAAAAAGGAGGGGGGAACCATTCCTGAGATAGCATAACGTTTCGTGTGTAAATTTCGGGCGATACGTTTTTTATAAAATATAGCTCGGGCGGAATGGTGAGAGGTCCTTTTTAAATAATTCGCTTAGCTTTACAAGGACCCTCCACCATTGCCGTTGGCAATTGTACCCCTCCCTAAAATTCCGTTGGAAGTTTTAGGAAGGATAGAATTTGCGATGTTTTTACATAACCGGTAGCTGGCGACTGTCAACTAACCGCTATTTGCTATATGCTATTTGCTTAACCCTGTATTTTATTGTCACTTTTGCACAAACAAGTGTGTAAAGTTTTTCTTCTTTACAATTAACAAAACCTTCCCGAAACAAATCAAACTGCATCCACCCTGATGTTATCAAGGAATAACACAGATTTATTCACACATCGTATTCAGAAAAAAATCAAGGTGTAAACCCTATAAACTTTACAGTTTTATTGCAATTATTTCTCATATATGAACTTGTTTCATTTCTTGTTTGTGCATTTTGCCAATTGAGGTTTTATTACAGTAATTAATACAATAATTAACTAAGTTATTGAGTTTGCTTCTTGCTCTCGTTATGGCGTTTAGCTGTATGACTGTTATCGGTTCAGCTCTCAAAGCAGACGTAACACGAACTACACTTCAATACGACTCTGTTGACGACGCTATTATTTCAGCAGAACAAGGCGCAACAATTCTTCTCAACTACCTTGATGCCACACAAAGAATGCACGCGTATTTTTGTATTGGCGTACTAAAAATATGGAGGTAATTATTTTATGAAACAATCAACTAAATTGTTGAGTTTGCTTCTTGCTCTCGTTATGGCGTTTAGCTGTATGACTGTTATCGGTTCAGCTCTAAAATCTGACGTAACCAAAGATAAAATGGAATACGACGCTGTTGACGACGCTATTATTTCAGCAGAACAAGGCGCAACAATTATTCTCAACTACCTTGATGCCCATGTAATGCCGGGCTTAGGTAAAATGGACCTTTCCGTTCTCGGAGAATTGGACCTTACCAGCGTTGATAATGCTTTGTCATCAATTCATTCGCTTCTCGGTAACGGTCTTCTCACAACTGCTGCAACAATCCTTTTTGTTGATGACGTTAAGGACCTTCAGGAAAACAAGGACCTTCTTAACGTTAACCGTGGCGGCGGTGACTTAAATGTTATCTATGCTCTTCTCAACTATATCGGTTCAACTGAAACTGTCAGAGTTGTTAAGAAAGCTCCCTACGGTCTTCTTACCAACAATGGTATCACTCTTGGTTCTACCTTGAATGGTATTGTTGAAGGCTTGGTTGACTTAGGTTCTGTTAACGAAATTCTTACAGACCTTCCCGGCTTTGCAACAAGAGCAGTTTTCGATTTGCTCGTTTACGGTTCTTACGGTTATCCCGATGATGCAGAAGACCTTAACAATGATCTTCCCGATGAAGTTGACAACATTGATGAGATTCTCACTCAGGCAATTGTTGGTCTTCTTAAGAATCCTCAGGATTATGAATGGGAAGGCGAAGGCGAATCCGCAGTTAAAGTTTGGGATCCCAACTCTGTTGTATTCCCAAGCATTGCAAAAAATGATGATTATACAGCAGATGTTGTAAGAAGCTATTTCAGCATTGCTGATAGCTCCAACTCTATTTTTGCTCTTCTTGATAAGCTTGCTCCCTTCGCAATTTATGACCTTGGTATTCAGCCCCTTAACAACAACCTTAAGAAAGCTCTTATGGAAGCTGTTGAAGCTGATGTTAACGAGATTTCTCTCGATAAGGTTCCTGCTGATGCACAGGCAGCATTTGAGCTTGATAAAGAAATAGGCACAGAAAGTTATGTAACATACATTTCATACGACAAAATCTTCCACAGTGAAGAAGATGGCGAATGGTATTACACAACTCTCGGCAACAAAACAGTTCTTGGCGCTGATAACTTACCCGTTCTTGATGAAGATGGTAACGAGCAGACTGAAAAAGTTCATGAATTCTACAAGATTAATATGGCTGCTGCAAATGAATTTGCAGACCTTATTAACTGGGATTGGAATATCACTGCTCCCCTTCCTCTTACACAGGGTACAGGCGCTTCCAACGAAATCGACTATGCAGCAATTATCAACCAGTACGGTTCAATTGCTCAGTCTCTCAACCACCTTGTTTACATCGTTTTCAACAATGCTCTTACTAATGAAGCAAAAGAGGATTTTGAAGCAACAACAGGTGCAGGCTGGCTTGACGGTGCAACATCTGCTGATGCAGGCAACGGCAAAACAGTATTTGTTGATAACATTGAAAGACTTCTTAAATATCTCCTTGCAAACTATGCAGATAAGATTTTCGGTTCTGATTCTGAATATGTTGACTGGGAATATGCAGATGTTGCAGATATGAAGATTGTTGAGCTTATTGCTCACATCGGACCCACATTCTTCGAGGATGTTATGCCTCAGCTCATCATTCCTAAGAATGAAGAAGGCAGAGCAGCATTCCATGAGGATGTTCAGATTGTTGAATTTGGTGCACTCGTTATTCGTGAATTCATGACAGAGATTGCTCCTCAGGTTAACTATGACAACTATATCTTCGAAGCTGGCACATTAACATCTGCTGATGGCAGACAGTTTGCTGAGCATTCAGCTGATGAATGGGTAAATATCATTCTCAATATGGGTGTTGATATTGCTGTAACATACCTTACAAACCTTACAAACTTCAACGACTTCTGCAAGAAGAGCTTCGGTGAAGGCTTTGATGTATCTGATTATATACTTGAAAGCGCTGCAGTAGAAGAAAATGTTCTTGGTGATGGTCGTTGGAAATTAATTCTTGATAACGTTATTCTTTGGGCTGTTGAATATGTTGGCACAGCTGACAGAACCGGTGGTGTTCTTAAAGGCATCAACTTTAATTCAGTTAACGCTGTTGAAGGTCCTCTCAACAAGCTCAGCTTCATCCTTAACACAATCCTTCCTCTCGGCTTTGTAAACGGCTGTACATCAGCTTCTTATGACCTTGATGTTCAGATGTTGTTCGATAGACTTATGGATCTTGTTAAGAACTTCAACTTGGATGCTCTTGTAGGTCTCTTCGGAAGAAACACAGCTTCTTCCTACAACCTCTTCACAACAGCTCCTCTTGTTCAGGGTGTTCTTGACCTTGTGAACAGAATTGTTTCACTTGTACTCAGAGCAAACCTTCTTCCTAACACCTCAAGCTGTGCTGCTCTTCTTACAAATGATAATATCAGCACAATTATCGGCACTCTTCTTACACAGCTTAAGAATATTGCTCCCGAGCTTCTCGGTAGTGCTCTTCCCGCAGTTTGTAAGCTTGTGAAAATCTTCGGCGGTGAGCAGGAAATGGGTGCTCCCTCTGTTTCTCTCGGTGAATTAATCGTTGCATCTACTTCTGAAACAAGAAGTGAAAGCTTCATTGTATCAAACGGTTCAACAGGTCTTTGGAGAGGTTACAAAACAAGCTCTGATGCAACTTCTCACAACAGAGATAACCAGTATGTTTATAACATCTCTTCTGTTAAAGCATACAACTTCAATGGTTCTGCAAGCTCAGTTGTTTCCGGTATTGCAGTAAGCGACAGCACTCTTGACTACGCTGAAAATGGTACTGTTACATTCAATATTTCACCTATTTCTTCTCCCGGTGTTATCCAGAAATTCGTTGTTACTTACACAGTTACCGACGAAGATGGTAACATCTTAGGCGGTAGCGATGCTTCTTACGAAATCGTTAAATACGTATGGATCAGCTCCGACGGTTCTAACGAAGGTGAAGAAATTGGAACAGGCGACGATGGTCGTGGCGTTTCTTGGGGTTACCATAGAAGATATGTTGACGTTACAAATATGCCCTCATCTGCTGACGTAGGTATGGTTTGGTTCAAGAGAGCGTATCAAGCAGCAAAAGGCCACACAACAATTCAGATGAGCGGTACTGCTGACGGTGCAACATTCTCAATGCCTTCAACCGAGTTGAATAACGGTGATCGTGAATGGAAGAATATTTCTCTTTACGGTGCCGGCACATACCAGCCCGGCGGTGACGATGCTAACGATTCAACTTCTCAGCATACATTCACAACTACTGCTTCATTCAATCAGGCTACTTTTGAAGCTCTTAACAGAGTAGCAGGCGGAACAGGTTCAATTAACATTAATGTTAGTGGTAAAAAATTAAAACTTATCGGTTCCGGTGGCGATGATTATAGCGGTACTATCAATGCTACATTCAAGTACTATGATGGTGAAGCTTTAAGCGACCTTAAATCAATCGTTAGACGTGAAACAAGTGCAGACAGAGATACTGCAGAATATAACACAACAGGTTATTCTTATGCAGACAGAATCCTCAGAGCTTCTGACTGGAGCGAAGACCTTCTTAAAGAAACAAACAGCACAACATTAGTATGGATTGATGCTAACAAGAATGTATACGCAGAATCTGCTGTTTCTGACATTGAAAACAAATACGATGAAAACGACAACTTAACAGCTGCAACAGGTTTCGTTACTGTTGACGGTAAAGAAGTTGCTGTTAAGAAGGTTACAAGAATTGATAACGCTGATGCTTGGGGCAGATATACTCCCGCTCTTGAAGCAGGTATCCGCGGTGCATGGCAGGTATGGAACGCTGCTTCCGTATTCAACCATGAAGAACTTTACAACAACCTCAGAGTTGCTGTAACAGAAATCGAATTCTCCAAGAAGCCCGCAACAGGCGGTGTTGACGCTGCTGTTGTAGCTCTTGAAGGTGTTATTGATTCTATCGAAGCACAGTACAGTGATGATAAAGACTATACAGATTATAAGATGTATAGATGGAATCGTTACAACGATGCAAGAGATGAAGCTAAAGATGTTGTTAATGCTTATCATTCAGCTAAGCGCACAGCAGAAGATGTAAATAAATACTTCCCCTATGCAAGTATTTATCCTTCAGACCTTGCTGAGCTTGTAGCAGGCGACAAGTATGAAAACTACATCAACGCTCTTCTTGAAGACTTTGATGCAGAAACAGCTGCAAGAAATGCACAGGATCTTGAAAATGCAAAAGAACACTATGCAAACTACACAGCTCTTGATGTTGCTCAGGCTAAAAACCTTATAACAAGAATGGCTCCTCGTCTTCTTACCCGTGATCATGATGTTATTGATACTCACCTCAGAAACGAAGTTGCTTCTGCAAAGGCTATGATTACTGATTCAAGCCTTTACACAGAACGTAGCTGGGTTAAATACGAAGCTGCTCTTGCTGACGCTGAAGCTCTTCTTGCTGATAGCGGCAAAACTCAGATGAAAATCTTTGATGCTAAGTGGGAGCTTCTCACTTGCCGTAACGAACTTGTATTCGTTGAAGATGAAGCAGATTATTCTGAACTTGAAGCTCTTATAGCTCAGGCAGAAACAGCACTTGCTAATGCTTCACTTTATAACAACACAAACAAAGAGTTCGGTCAGGTTCTTGCAGAGCTTGGTTATCACGATTTTGATGGCACTCAGCTCTTCTACGGTTCAGCTATCTGGACTAATGCAGAACCCTATGATTACAATGATCAGGATATCGTTGACGATGCAGCAGATGCTCTTAAAGAAGCTCTTGCAAGACTTAAATTCAAAGGTCTCGCAATCACTGATGCTGACGGTAATGAAAACACAACAACAGGTATCCTTGCAACAGATGACCCCGAAACAGAAGAAGTTGAAGCAACCATCACAGCAACAATTGCAAAAATCGCTGCTGAAATGGACGCTGACGCTGTTAAGGATCTCTTTAAGGTAACTGCAAACAATGCAACTGTTGGTAAAGAAAACATTACTGTTTCTAACGACCTTTACTACACAATCGACACTGACCTTCCCGGTTTCGCCGGTACAAACTCAGTTGTAACATTCTACACAGTTCAGGGCGATATTAAGATCCCCGTTGCTACTGTAAAGATTGTTGTTGACGCTGATATCAACGGTGACGGTGCGGTTGACGTACTTGACGCTGCTTATGAAAAACTTGTTCAGACTGAAAAGACAAAGCTTGAAGGTTGCTACCTTCTTGCAGGTGACCTTGCAGGTGACGACAGAGTTATCACAGCAGACGACTACGGTGCAGTTGTAAACGCTGTTAAAAATACAGCAGCTTAATTTTAAGCAAATCAACTAATTTAAAATCCTTTTGATTGGTTAAGACTCTTTCCGCCGAGAAATCGGCGGAGAGAGGAATAGGTAGAAAACGCATACTATTATATATATAATAGGGGATGCAACTTTCCTCAATCACAAAGGTGCAGTATAAAAACTGTTATTTGGAGAGAAATTGAAAAAATTTAAACCAATGGAGGCAAATATATGTCTAAGAAAATTCTTAGTGTAGCTCTTGCTCTCATCTTCGTTATCTCAACCTTCGCAGTTTCTGCTTTTGCAGTTGGCGGAGCAGGTTTCGAAGAAGATCCTGATGCTTACACACAGGCATGGAGAATTGAAGAACTCGGCGAGGCAGACGGCACATACAGTGTTGGCGTTTATCTCGAAACTAACTATAATGTTGGTGCAGTTCAGTTCCAAATCACTAATGACGATGGAAATGCTATTTTAGGTGGCGTTGAATCCGACGTTTTTGCTGCTCCTGATTTTGATATTCAGTACACAGAAGACGGTTTGGTATTTATCGTTCCCACACCCCAGGATGATGCTGCTTCAGCTATTGATGCAACAACAGAAATTCTTGTTGCAACTCTTAGCTACACATTAAAAGCAGGTGCTTCCTCTGCATCTCTTGCAATCGCTGACGATGCTAAGAGCGAAACAAATCCCGGTGGTAGCCTTATCGCTGTTCGTATGAGCGACGATAACCTCGTTTCAGGCACAATGATCTATGGTCAGACTGCAACTGTTGCTGATGGTATCACAATCGGTTCTGCAGCTCCCCTTGATCTTGCTGTTAAATCTGCATACGCATCATCAGGTATCATTATTGATAAAAACAAAACTCTTGGCGGCGCTTATGATGGCGTAGTTTACGGTTTTGCTCTTCCTGATAATGGTGTTTCCAAATTAGCAAAAACATACTATACAGAGCGTCTTTGCGATACTGCAGGTAATGAAATTACAGTTGTAGCTTCTCCTTATGGTAGAAATGCTTTCGGTACTGGTGCAACAATTCAGGTTACAGAAGGCACAACAGTTGTAAAAACTTATATTGTAGTTATCTTCGGTGATATTACTGGTGAAGGCCAGATCAACACCGGTGACGTAACAAGATGTATTGCTGAACAGGAAGCTAATGGTACACTTGATTTAGTACAGATTATGGCATGTAACGTTGTTTTAGCAGGTCGTACAGATGCTCTTAAGAAAACAAATCTTTATGCAACTGCTCTTAATGACGTAACAAAGATTCTTTCTGTAATCGATAACAGAGAAGAAGTTCAGGTAGAAATGGCATCAGCTCATAATACTTATAGTGCTGATAATTACGCTTAATTTCTCAAATTAATTTTAGGAGGACTATTCCGATGAAAAAAGTTTTAAGTCTTCTTGTTGTAGTAGCAATGCTTTTCAGCATGTGTGCTCTCACATCATCTGCTGTTGTAAATGATGGTGCACTTATTGCAATCAAAGCTACTCCCACAGAAGGTTCTTATTCACAAGGTGATGTAATTACTTTTGAAGTTTCAGTACAGACAGATGCTTCTCTTGCAGCTGATGGTATCGGTGCTGGTATCTTCGTTTTTGGTTATAACTCTGCAGTTCTTGAGCCAATCGTTGACCTTTCTTCCAAGGTTACAGATTACAAAGCTGCTGGTGTTATTCTTGATGGCTATGCATATGGCGAAGCTGGTTTCATTCAGGATGCAGCTTCTTCAGTTCAGACTCCTTCTGATGCTTTAGTTGCTGAAGACGTAGCTAAAGGCTGGGATAAAGCTATCAACATTACTCTCGGTTCTACTTTCGGTGAATACAGAGATTTCTCAACAGAAACTAAAGTTTTCGCTTTCCAGATGAAAGTTAAAGCTGATGCAGCAAACGGCGAATATGAAGTTGGTATCACAAAAACTTCTCTTGGTGCTACTGCAAATACTCAGACATGGTTGGATGACACTTACGGCGGTTTCTCAGGTGAAAACGCAGCAGATTTAGGTCTTGATGATGGTCCCGTTTTCGATCGTCAGATGTCAGTTGTTAAAGTTGGTCCTTCTGTAGTAGTTTCTCACGTTAAACAGCAGTCCAAGTGGAGAGGCGGTAACGATAAGAACACAGCAGAAAACTACTTGTTCGGTTTCGTTGGTCAGCTTTCCGGTCTTACTCTTACAACAACAGAAAAAGACGGTAGAAATATGATTAATGAAATTAAGTCTATCACAGCTACTGCTACAATCAGCGGTTCTGCTGAACCCAAAACTGCAGAAGTTATTACAGTTTGGGCAGTTGATGGCGGCTATCAGTTCCGTGCTCAGTTTGCAGGCTTCACACCTGATATGACTAACACAGTATCTGTAGTATTTGCAGTTACATTGGTTGATGGTACAACTATCTACACATCTGCAGCATCAGAAGCTAAGACAATCAATTCTATCTATACAACATCTGTAGGTCTTGGCCTTCCTGCACTTGCAGCTTAATTAATGATTTCGAAAGCTTACGAAAAAGCTGATTTCACAGTTGTTGAATTTGATATTGAAGATGTTCTTACAGCTTCAAATGTGGTTCACACAACTCAGCCGAGCACGACTCTGCCGGCTACAACAAGCAGTCCGGGTGTCAATTTAGGCAAACCCGGCGAAGGCGGAATTGAGTTTGACTATTCAGACTTTTTCCAGTAATTCAATAATTCTAAGATATATTGAAAGGAGTATTTTTCACAATGAAAAAATACACAGCACCTGAGCTCGAAATCATGGAGTTCGAGCTCGAGGATGTACTCACAGTTTCTATGCAGACAGGTGACCCCGACGACGGTCAGTGGTATTAATCCATAACCGAAAGGTTACAGATTTGCATTAAGTGTTAAACTTATAGCCCCTTGCCCACCTTGGTGGGCGAGGGTGTGAGGAAACCTCATTTAATGATTTCTAAGCAAGCCGGGGCAACCCGGCTTGTGTTTTGAATATTTTTAGTGGCAAGTTGAAAATGGCAAGTGGCAAGTTTCGGGGCAAAGCAGATTATAAATTAACGCTTTGAAATTTTAATTTTTCATTTGAGTTTATATTTATGTGAATTGAAATGAGAAAGTAAAAACACACTTTGCGTTTTGCGCTTTGCATTTTGCACTTTTAAAAGGATGTGATTAGATGCCAAAAGTGAATATGGAAATGTTGCTTCCGTTTATTGAGGAGGCATTTAATCGCGGTGTTGATTTTCAGATTCCCATAACGGGAACAAGTATGAATCCGCTTCTTTATCAAAACAGGGATTTTGTAAAAATTGTGAAACCATCGCTACCTTTGAAAATTGGAGATATTCCCCTTTACCGTAGGGCTGATGGTGCTTTTGTTTTGCACAGAGTTGTTGATATTAAATCAAACGGCGAATATGTTATGTGCGGTGACAACCAATTTATTTTAGAGTATGGTATTACCGACTCTAATATAATAGGTATAGCAAAAACTCTTGTGATTGACGGCAAAGAAATTGACGTTGATACTGATAAAGAATATCTGAACCATAAAGAAAAATATTTAAAAAATATCAAAACGAGATATCCGGTAAGGCGATTGAGATATAAGCTTCATAAAATTAAAATAAAATTCGGAATTCGGAATTCGGAATTCGGTATTAATAATAACAACAATAATTCCGAAACTGAAGGCAAAACCCAAGATATAATTAATGTGGGTTCTGTTCTTATTGATGCTATTAAAGCGCAAATCACGGGGAGTGATTTTCATTTTCCCGATAATACCGATTTTGAAAAGCTTTATAAGCTTGCTCAGAATCATCGTGTGACCTCAATGGTTGCGCCATTAGTTATGAAATGCAATTTTGCAGATGCAAAAATTAAAGGAGCTTTCAGCAAAGAGCTTTTCAAATGTGCTGCCAGATACACAGCGCAGAGCAAGGAACAAGAAGAGCTTTCCCTTGAATTTTCAAAAGCTCAGATTAAGCATTGCTTTTTAAAGGGTGCAAAGGTAAGCGCTTTTTATGATAACCCTGATGCAAGGTTCATGCTTGATATGGATTTATATGTGGAGAAAGATAAGTTCACTGAAGCAGAAGAAATTCTTGTTGAGCGAGGTTACGAATGTAATTCCAATGGCGATGATAAGGACACAGGGTATATCAAAAAGCCTTTTCTTATTGTTGAGCTTCATCAGGAATTGAAGTATGATTATGATAAGGGCTATGATTATTACAAAGGTGCTTTTGAAAGAATGATTACCTCTGATGGATTTAATATGAATATGA
Organism: Acutalibacteraceae bacterium; assembly: GCA_045594685.1. Taxonomy (GTDB): domain Bacteria; phylum Bacillota; class Clostridia; order Oscillospirales; family Acutalibacteraceae; genus DTU089. The sequence goes on from JAZNYZ010000025.1 coordinate 60,038, forward strand.
CCAACGAGGATTTTTATGTTTACATTCTTTCTCACACTGCTCACCATTTTGAAACTGCAGGTACAGGTATTAAAACAATAATCGACCATTATTATCTCAAAAATAAGCTTAAACCTGAATGCAATCAGCAAATTCTTGAAAAAGCTCTTTCGGATATCGGTTTAACTCAATTTAACGAAAGAATTGAAAACCTTTGCAGCTTTTGGTTTGAATCAGGGGAGGGCAGTGCTCTTACCAAGCAAATAAGTGATTTTATAATTCTCAGCGGTGTTTTTGGTAATGAAACCAACAGCTATCTCAGTGGCGTTGCCCAAGGAAGATTGGATGATGATTCAAACACCTATTTCTTAAAAAGGCTTTTTCCACCATTGAAAAAAATGGCGTACAGATACACAATTCTGAAAAAACTTCCCGTTCTCTTACCTGTTTGCTGGATTATGAGAATTGTTGCTTCTTTTGGTAATAAAAGCAGAATCGCCAATGAAAGAAAAATGGTTTCTTCTGTGAATGCTTCACAAAAAGAAAATCAAAAAAACTTTTTAAATGATATGGGTCTATAAAATTTTAAAAAAACTATTGTAGAATGTTTTTATTTGTGTTAAAATACCTAGGATAGAGTATTGTGGTCTTTTGCAATACTGCCAAATAAATCAAAGGAGATTATAAAATGGCTTACGAAGAGAAAAAATCATCTTACGATGAAGAAAACAGCCTTGAGCCCATAATTAAGCTTATCAGACAAGTTCTTAATAAATGGTGGCTTATTGTTGCTTTCGTTCTTGCTTTTTCTGTTGCAGGTTTTAGTATTGCTAAAATCACTTATACAGAAGAATACACTTCAGGAATTATTTTCAATGTTTCCAATAAGGATAAGGATATTACAGGTTCTGCCGGTTTATATACAACCGCTAGTGATGCTCAGGCTTCAACAACCCTCGCTAATAACTTCAAAACCCTTATTCAGACAGGTAACGACTTTATCACAAAGGTTCAGACTATTGTTGAATCAACAACAGGTCAGGAATATTCAAAAGAAAGTCTCAGAGGCGCAATTTCTGTTGAGGTTGTTCCGGATACAACACTCATCCGAGTTACAGTAAAATCAGAAAATCAGGAACTTACATACGCTGTTGCATCTGCAATTCAGAGCGTTTACCCTGAAATTGCAAAGGATGTTTTCCCCACCGCTGATATCAGCGTTGCGGATAATGCCACAAAAGCAAAACTTGCTTCTGACTCTTCAACTCTCATTTATACCGCTATCGGTCTTCTTTTGGGTGCAGGTCTTGCTGTTGTTATTATCCTTATTACAGCTAAAATTCAGAACAAGCTCCTTTCACCTGATGATATCAAGAGCAATTTCAATATCAACATTCTTGCAACTGTTTCTGATATTAAGAGCAAAGGTAAAAACAAAAATGACCGCACAAGACTTCTTATCACCGATAAGAATGTTGGTCTTCCCTTTATTGAAACCTTTAAGCTTATAAGAACTAAAATCGAAAACGTAAAGCTTAAAAAAGGCTATTCAGTTTTCTGTATTACAAGTTCTACTGAGAGTGAAGGTAAAACAACTTGCTCAACCAACACAGCACTTTCTCTCGCAAAGAGCGGTAAATCTGTTCTTCTTATTGACGCTGACTTGAGAAAACCTGCTGTTTGCAAAACCCTTGGCATTTCTGTTGAAGGTGAAAAGGGTATTTATGATATTGTTACAGGCAAAAAGACTTTTGAAGAATCTGTAAAATATATCGAAAAGCTCAATCTCTATTTGCTTGTTGCTTCCGCAGCTGTTCAGGACCCCTCTGAAACACTTGCTTCTGAAGCTATGGCTAACATCATCAAGCAGGCAAGAGAAAATTTCGACTATGTTATCGTTGACTGTCCTCCTGCAGGTGTTGTTGCTGACGCAGCTATCGTTGCTAACTATACTGACTCAGTTATTTTCGTTACATCTGAAAACAGAGTTGCTATTCCTCAGATTGAATACGCTCTCAGTGACCTTACCACAGCTAAAGCAGAAATTCTTGGTTGCATTTACAACCGTGCAGGTAGCGGTAATGTTAGCTTTGGTGGTAAGAGTGGTTATGGCTACGGCGGTTATTTCTCAAATCGTTACGGCGGATATTATGGCTCTTCATATTACTATGGCAGCCGTGGTTCTTCCTACTATTACGGAAGCCGTTCAAGCAGCAGTAGCGGCAGACACCGCAGACATCGTTCTTCATCATCTAAATAATTTATTTCTCCCGAGAGTAGTTTCTCGGGAGATTTTTTCTTTTTCGTCACTTTTAATAAATTTTGCGGAAATTTTTTTAGGCTTTTTTTCAACAGAAAGTTGAAAAAGTATTGATTATTTTGGCTGTTTGTAGTATCATAACTACTGTGATATAGTCTATTTTAGGGCGTTTTGCGCCCTTAAGCGAGGTTTTTGGCTCTTTAGCACAAAAATATCGCTTGACTCAGCATTTTTTTAGGTAATTATATACTTTGGTTTGGAGGCTTTTTTATGGCACTTGAATTACCCAAATTCACTAAAAAAGAAAAACAGGCAGGTGAAAAAACCGCTCTTACCTTGAAGGTTGCTCAATTCTTTGAGAAAAACCCGATTATGAAGATTTTAATTCCCGTAATCATTTTCTTGATTGTTGTTGCTGTTTTCCTTTTGGTGATTTTCGGCGACGGAATTTTAATGGACAAAGATAATTCTGATACAGCTGATACTTCAACTCAGTCAAATGAGGTTCAGGTTATCCCGGGTAACAACATAATTAAGGATAAAGAAATTGTTAACCTTATTGATGATGACCCGCTTTCACCTGATATTCTTGCTTCTGCAAAATATACCGGTTCAGTTGTTGGTTCAAGCGGTCTTAAAACAGCTCTTATTCAAATCGGTTCCGAGGGCGACACATTAACTCTCTGCATCGGCGAAACAATTGGTGATTCCAATTGGGAGCTTAAAGAAATCGCATCTGATTATGTTATCTTCAAGGCTGGCGAGATAACAAAGAAAATTAATTTGGCTTAATAAATAATTTATGTAATATACATATAAATTAGGGGGACTATCCAATGAAAACAAACAAACGCAAAATGAGGTCAATAGGCATTTTTGCCCTTGTGCTTGTTCTGCTTATGAGTGCAATTTTACCGCTCACTGCAGCAGGTAGCGCAATTGACGAAGCAATGGGTACATACATTGTTAAACAGGGCGACACTCTTTCTTCTATCGCTGCTGCTCACGGTGTTACTGTATCCGACATCGTAACAACCAACGGAATTTCTGCTTCCGCAGAGCTTTATGTTGGTCAGAAGCTTGATATTCCCGGTGCAGTTTCTGTTGAAGATGATTCAACAACTTACTACGGTTCTTCAAGCACCATTTCTATCAATTTCAAGGATGCTGACCTTATCGGTGCTCTTGAAACAGTTCTTGCTCACACAGGTTACACTTTAATTTTCAAAGGTACAACAACTACTGTTCCTGCGATTTCTCTTGACAATGTAACTCCTCTCACAGCTATTGATTATATTCTTCGTATGGTTGATATGACTTATATCAAAAACGATGATATTATCTATGTTGGTACAGCGGATGTTCTTAACTCCAGTTTCGTAGATAAAGAAGCACTTACAAAGTTCTCTCTCAAATACATATCAACTGATACACTTACATCTCAGCTTTCAACTCTCGGTGTTTCAGTTAAACTCGTTAAGGTTGATATCAACCTCAGAGAATTCTGGATAAGCGGCACACCTATGCAGCTTGCTAAGGTTAACCAGCTTATCAAAACTCTTGATAATAAAAAGAATACAACAGTTGGTAGCGCAAGCATCAGCACAAGCCTTACTGCTATCGACCTTAAATATATTACCGCAAGTGAATTCAGCAGCTTGCTCGGTTCTCTTGGTCTTCATACCGGTATCACTATGACTGCTCACCCTATGACTCTTTATGTTTATGCTTCAGGTGATGCATTAAAAGACATTATGAACGTTAAGAAACTTGTTGACTATCAGGAAGAGGTTCCCGAGACCGAAGATGGCGCAACAGGTGATAATACAAACGATAACGCAAACGATAATACAAATGATAACACAAACGAAGGCGGCACAAGCTCAGATGTTGTTATCACAGATGGTGAAACATCACTCGTTAAAGTTGACCTTCAGTACATCACCAAAGACGATGCTACAACAATCGTTTCAACATTTGGTTATGAAGTAGAAGTTCTTGGTCTTGATCTCTATGAAAAGAGAGTTTGGATCAAGGGTGCTGCTGAAGAAGTTGAAGAAGCAGTTGAACGCATCAAAGAAAACGATACTGCTGATAACGATGCAACAAGAACATTCTTTAAATATGAACTTCAGAACATCGTTGCTTCTGAACTTCAGAGCAAAATTGCTTATGTAGATATTGAGGGTGTTGAGTTCTACTTCGGTTCATATCCCGAACTCACAAAATCAATTATGGTTTATTGTAACAAGAATAAAGAGCAGGAGATTAAAGATGTAATCGCTTCTCTTGATACAAACCTTGATAAGATGTATTATCCCATCGCAAACATCGCAAGTGCTGATGATGTTGCAGCTCTTGCAGCAAAAGAGGAACTTGTTATCACTCTTCTTAATAACCCCGCAATCACTGTTGATGCCTTCAATCTTTCTAAAGACCTCGATCCCACAGAGGAAGGTGTAAGATATGTTCTCTATGTGGTTGAATCACCCGAAAATATTGACCTCATCATGGATATGTGGAATAAAATCGGTTAAAGCTCTTTAAAATTTTCACTTTGGAGTTGAATGTTTTGGACTTTTTAAATCAATCAAGTAATTATCCCGTGAACCTTGAGCAATTGCTCAGGCTCACGGTTGAGAAAAAAGGTTCCGACCTTCATATTGTTGTTGGTATGCCTCCTTGCATTCGTATAGATGGTGACATCGTAAAGCAGGATTTTCCCCCAATGATGCCCGCAGATGTAGAGCATATGCTTATGCAGGTTTTATCCGACAAAAACAAGCGCGACCTTCAGGAGAACCTTGAGCTTGATATTTCTTATTCAGTTCCCAAGTGCGCTCGATTCAGAGGTAACATTATTGTTCAGCGTGGTACTTTAGCTGCTGTATTCAGAGCAATTCCTTATGAGATTCCAACTTTGGACAGATTGGGTTTGCCTGCTGATATAAGAAGACTTTGCGCTCTTCCTCGTGGACTTATTCTTGTAACAGGACCCACGGGTAGTGGTAAATCAACAACTCTTGCAGCGATGATTAACCATATGAACATGAACTATGAATATAACATAGTTACAGTTGAAGACCCTATAGAATTTCTCCATTCTCACAAGCGTTCTATTATCAGACAGCGTGAAATCGGCGGAGATACTCACAGCTTCAACAATGCTTTAAGAACAGTGCTTCGTCATGACCCCGATGTTATTATGATTGGTGAAATGCGTGACCCTGAAAGTATCAGTATTGCACTTACAGCTGCTGAAACAGGACACCTTGTTCTTTCCACATTACATACTCAAACTGCTCCGCTTACAATTGCTCGTATTATCGACTCTTTCCCCAGCGAGCAGCAAAACCAGATAAGAAGCCAGCTTAGTAACACTCTTCGTGCTGTTGTTTCACAGCAACTTCTGCCCCGTCTTGGTGGTGGCCGAGTTTCTGCTGTTGAATATATGGTTGACACCCCTGCAATCCGTAATATGATTCGTGAAGGTAAAGACCATCAGCTTTATAGTGCAATGCAGACTGCTCAAAAAGAAGGTATGCAGACTATGGACCAAGCTCTTCTTAAATTACTCAGAGAACAAAAAATTAACAGAGAAGCTGTTCTTGAAAACTGCGTAGAAAGAGCAGAAATTTTAAGACAGATTCAAATGTATTGATATTCATAAATAAGGGGGCAGACTCTTGGAATTTACGTATGAAGCGTTAAACCGTCAAGGTCAGTCAATAACAGGTAAAGTTGTTGCGAATAACACCGGTGAAGCTTATGAAAAACTTCGTGAAGCAGGCGTTGTTGTAACAAAACTTTCAGAAACAAAAAGCAAGGGTGTAAAGAAAACAAGAAGCAAAAAGGTTGGCCTTGCAGATATGTCAATGTTTGCTCGTCAGCTTTCAGCCATGATTAGTGCAGGTATTCCTGTTACTCAGTCAATGCAGACTCTTGTTGGTCAGACAACTAACCAGACACTTGCAAATGCAATTAAAAATATAGCAGATGATGTTGAGGGCGGTGTTGCTCTTTCAGAAGCATTCCTTGCTCAGCGACCGGTTTTCTCAGACCTTTTCTGCTCTATGATTGCTGCCGGTGAAATGGGTGGTATGCTTGATAAAACCCTTTTGGCTATGTCAAACCAGTTACATAAAGACAAACAGTTGAAGGACTCTGTTAAATCTGCGACATCATATCCTAAAATGGTTGGTTCATTTGCTATTATTATCCTTATAGTAATGCTTGTTTTTATGGTTCCCACATTCCAGGGTATGACTTCAACCGTTGAAGATTTGAACCCCATTACTGAATTTGTTTATTTCCTTTCAGAGTCATTACGTGCTTATTGGTATGCAATTTTCCCTGCAATCGGTGTTTTGATTTTCCTTATTATCAGAATTATCAAGTCTCCTCCGGTTCAGCACTTTTGGGAAAACCATAAAATGCAGTGCCCCATTATTGGTGAGCTTATTACTAAAACAATTCTTGCTCGTTTCTGCCGTATTTTCGCAACACTTATCGGTGGCGGTGTTACTGCAGTTAAAGCTCTTGAAACAGCGGGTCCCACATCGGGCTCAAAGCTTGTTGAAGATGCGGTTACAAAGGCAATTGAAGATGTTGAAAACGGTGGAACAATTCACGAGGCTCTTGATGTATCAGGCTTGTTCCCCCCAATGCTTATCGGTATGATAGCAATCGGTGAAGAAGCAGGTACCCTTCCTACCATGCTTGATAAGGTTGCTGAGTTCTATGAAGAAGACGTTGATACGCTTGCAAAGAGCTTAGGTTCAACTCTTGAGCCTATTATGCTTGTTGGTCTTGCAAGTATCGTTGGTTTCCTTATTATCGCTCTTTATCTTCCTGTTTTCCAGGCAACAACAGCAACACCCGCATAAACTTAAATTTAAATTTGATTTCAAATCCTTTGCAAGGGAGTAGATATAATGGCAAAAGTAAACAGTGCTATCGGCATTGAATACAATTCACACGAAATAAAGGCCGTTGAACTTACAAAAGGCTCTGACGGTAAATTAAAGGTAACAGCTTTCGAAAAGGAAGATTTTGAACCTGGTGTAATAGCAAATGGTTTAATTATGGATAACACATTGTTTAATGTTGCGCTTACCGATATGCTTAATCGTGGTAAGTTTAACAACAACTCACCAATTGTTGTTGGTGTTAACAATGAAAATGTTATTATGCGTTACGCAACATTCCCCAAGGTTCCCGATGATAAATTAAGAGGCGTTATCACAATGCAGGCTCAGGATTTCATTCCTGTTCCCGTTGCTGATTTAGGTCTGGATTTCGTTGTTATTGATGAAACAACTGATGATGATGACCAACCTGCATTGAATGTTCTTCTTGTTGGTGCAAGAAATATTATGCTTCAGAACCTTGTTCAGAATTTTGAAGAAGCTAAGCTTCAGGTTGTTGATATTGACAGTTCTTTCCTTGCTTGGACCAGAGTTATCATTGATTCATTAAGCCCTGATGATGTTATTGGTTTCCTTTGCTTAACTGATGATGTTCTTGACTTTGTTGCAATTGCAGATAAGGAAATAAAAATGGTTCGTTCCATTAACATTCCCGATAGAGCAGTTGTTGAAATCAAGAAAGCCTTCAATGATGCCCACGAGGTTGTAACATCAGAAATGGATGTTATTGTTGATTTGCTTTATTCAGAGCTTTCTTCTTCAATTAACTATTTCCAGATGCAAACAGGATATATGATGAGTTCAGTTTATTTCTCAGCAGCAACTGAACTTCAGAAAGATATTTTAGAAAAACTTTCTGAAAAAAGCTATGTACCGCTCGTAATTCCTGAATTCTATAATGAATTTGCAACATCATCATTTGATGCGAGCGAATATATTGGTTGTATCAGTCTTGCTAAGGTAGCATTGGAGGGTTAAGAGTGAAGTATAAAGTTAGTTTGCTTCCTGCGCAAACCAGGAAGCGTTTAGACGGCAGAAAAAAACTTGAAAAAATACAAATTTTTGCACTTGTAGTTCTCGTTATTTTGGCATTATTCCTTGTGGTTGTTTCAGGCACTCGTATGTATGCCAACAAAAAACTTCAGGAAGCTCAGATTCTTGACAGAGAATATGCTCAGAAGGTTGCAGAGCTTGAGCAGTTCCGTGAAATTAATGCAAATCTTCAGCAGAAGGTTCAGCTTATTCAGAGCATTCAGGTTGACGAACCCATGCTTGTTAATTTCCTTGGAAAGATTTCTAATCTCAAATGCCCCGGTATTTCAATAAATAATATCGAATGCAGTGAGTGGAAAACATCAAGAATTTGTGTGCTTACAGGTACTTGTGATAGCAGAGAGCAATATCTTGCATTTGAAAAAGCACTCGGTGAAATTGAGGGTGTTTCAAGTGTATCCTGTGGTTCATATGTTCATAATATAGGCGGATTTGTTGATTTCACAGTAAGCATTGCTTGTGAAGGTGGTGCAGCAATTATCACAACAACCGAAGCAACAACAGCTGCTGCGGATGGTGAAACTACTGCTGAAACAGCTGACCCTGACCTTGCGGTAGAATAAAGAAAGGAGAATCAGAAATGAAAGATATAAAAATCGATTTTAAAGATATAAAAAATTCTCCTTATACCACAGCGGTAATTTTGGTTTTGGTTATACTCTTGGTTATTGCGGCAACTGCTTATCTTGTTTATGACATTATCCAGACTAAAACAGAGATTGTTGATGTAAGAGCTTCTTATGAAGCAAACTTAAAAGAGATTGCTGTTCTTGAAGAATTAAGAGCCAAAAGTGAAAAAGCTGAACAACAGCTTGAAGTCTACAAGGGCATTCTTCCCGATGATTTAGGCGATGTTTATATTCTTCAGGAAAAATATATTACAACTTGCCAGAATTTTGGCCTTGAGGTTAAGGATGTTCAGGTAACTCAGGTTCCCGCATTGACTCAAGAAACAACATTTGTTTTCAATGTGAGAGGTTCATTTGAAAACATTCACAGCTATATGTCATATGTATCAACTCTTGAGCAGATTCACAGATTTGATACAATCAGCTTGAAAAAATCAGATGGTGCATACGAGGCAACAATTACTCTTGCAGTTCTTTCTACTAATGGTGCAGAAGGCATTGCCAGCGCTGTAATTGATGAAGCAGTGGCATCTTAAACATTAATATTGCGGCAAAGTCGAACATTTTTCTCGAAAAATGGTTCGACTTAAAGCCGTATTAAAAACAGATTATTTTCAAAGGCATAATCCCCTATAAAATCAAAGGGGGTAGCCTAATTATCACAGATTATTCAAAGGGGAAGTTAGTTTTGGCAGATATGAATGTAATTGTTCCCGGTAGTGTTGGATTTTTCCTTGTAAAAAGTGGCGCAGCAACAGAGGAACAGGTTTTTGAAGCATTAGCTATACAGAAGGAGACTAAAGCCCTTCTTGGTTCTATCCTTGTTGATTTAGGATATTGTTCAGAAGTAGCAGTTGCAAGAGCAATTGAAATGAAGACCAACTGCAAATATGTTTCTATTGAGGAAACAGGTATCAACTTTGCATTGGCAAATATAATCCCCACAGAGTTAATTGCAAGAAAAGGTATTCTTCCTCTTTACCAAGAAGATAAAAAACTCTTTGTTGTTATGCGTAACCCCAACGATGTTGTTACGCGAGATAACCTTTCAGTTATAACAGGTGGCCTTGAAATTATTCCTCTTGTATCAACAGATACAGAGCTTAATGCCGCTATCAATACCATTGTTAGCAATGCTTCTTCTATTGACACTTATGATGAAGAAGAAGTTTATGAAGAAGAGCTTGCAGCACTTGATGAGCTTGCTGCAGATGAAAAACCTGCAGTTCAGCTCGTTAACCAGGTTATTACCAATGCAGTTAAAGCAGGCGCTTCCGATATTCATATTGACCCTCTTGAAAAAACTCTCCGTGTTCGTTACAGAATTGACGGCGTTTTGCATGAGGTTCTTCAGCAGCCTATCAAGCTTCATCCGGCAGTTTCCTCCCGTATCAAAGTTATCGGTGGTATGGATATTGCTGAAAGACGTATTCCTCAGGACGGTCGTACAACAGTTAAGGTTGATGACCATACATACGATATTCGTATTGCAGTTCTTCCCTCTGTATATGGTGAGAAAATCGTTCTTCGTCTTTTGGAGCGTGGCGGTAACTCTGTTACCCTTAAAGATATCAGATTCTCAGGCGAGCAGATGGAAAACTTTATGAAGACCATCAGATTGCCTTATGGATTCCTTCTTGTTACAGGTCCTACAGGTTCAGGTAAATCAACAACTCTTTACGCAACTCTTGAACAGATTAGTGACGTATCAAAACACGTTATCACTCTTGAAGACCCTGTTGAAAGACGTATGTCAGGTATCTGCCAGGTGCAGATGAATACCCGTGCAGGTATGACTTTCGCTACAGCTCTTCGTTCAGTTCTCCGTGCTGACCCTGATATTGTCATGGTCGGTGAAATTCGTGATACTGAGACTGCAAAAATCGCTGTTGAATCTGCTCTTACAGGTCATATGGTTTTCTCAACACTTCATACAAATGACGCTCCCAGTGCAATTACACGTCTTGATGAAATGGGTGTTGAACCCTTCCTTACAGCATCATCCCTTGTTGGTGTTCTTGCTCAGCGTCTTGTTCGTGTGCTTTGCCCCCGTTGCAAAGAAGCAGTTGATATCACATATCGTGAGCTTCGCAACAGTATGGAGGATTTCCCCATTCCTGAAGGCAAAACACTTGATGATACAGTAAGAATTTATCAGCCCAAGGGTTGCATTTCTTGCAGCAACACAGGCTATAAAGGCCGTCAGGGTGTATTTGAATTCTTGCAGATTACTCCAGAAATGAAATCTCTTATTCTTAAACGTTCAGGCGTTCAGGAAGTTAAAGACCTTGCAGTTAGCCAAGGTATGCATACTCTTCGCCAGGAGGGTATTGATAAAATTCTTGAAGGTTCAACTTCAGTTGAAGAAGTTCTTCGTGTTATTGTATAAGAAATTATAAATTACAAATGAGAAATGAGAAATTAATGGGCTGAAGCCGATTATAAATTTAATTTGTAATTTCACAATATGGGAATTTTTATGAGCAATATAGTGTTAGAGAAAAGTAAAAAATTTGCTGTTAGGATAGTTAATCTCTATAAGTTTTTGATTAAGGAAAGTAATGATTATGTTGTGCCTAAACAGATTTTACGTTCTGGCACAAGTATAGGTGCAAACATAACAGAAGCTGAATGTGGTTTTTCTGATAAGGATTTTCTCTATAAAATGCAAATTGCATATAAAGAGTGCTCTGAAACATTGTATTGGTTAGAAATTCTTTATGAAACCGGGTATATAACACAAGAACAGTATTATTCAATGAATAGTGATTGTGAAGATATTAGAAATTTGTTGACTGCAATTACTAAAACAACAAAAAACAAATTAGAAAAATGAGTAAAATTAATTAAGAATTGTGCGTAGCACCCTAATTTCTAATACCTAATTTTTAATTCTTAATTTCAAGAAAGGTTTTGAGCTTATGAAAATATTATCAAGGAAGAATGGTGTGGCTCTGATAGCTGTTTTAACAGTGTTATTGGTTTTAACGCTGTTGTTGCCTGTTATGTTCAAAACCTCTGAAAATGCAACATATTCTGCTGCTACGGAGCTTAACAGGCAAAGAGCATCTTACCTTGCAAGAACAGGTGTTGAAATGACTGTTGCGGCAGTTAAAGGTACAAGGGATAGTGATGACCTTGCATATCAAAAGCTTTATAGAGCACTTAAAGAAAAAGATGAATCTCACAGTGCTGTGAAAATTAAATCTTCAACCCTTGATGGCGTACCGGTTACAATGGCATATACAGAGATTGACCCTATCTGGATGTTCCTTGATAGTGCGGGTGAGTCTAAATATGTTTGCGGTCCCGAAGGCTCAGATAAGGTTATGGAGTATATGAACAGCCCCAAATATTCATTTGTGGGTAGAACCGATACCACAGTTACATATAATGGTGAGCCTCAGTATTATCGTATTAAAGAAGATAACTCAAGAGAGCAAATCAGTGAGCTTAATGCCTTTGATGAAAATGGCGAAGTTAAAGCGGACTGCGTTGCAATATATAATGACAGCATCGTTGTTGAATCAAAATCCTTGGTTAACGGCCAGAGAGCAGTAAGAAAAGCTATTATTGTAAGAAACTATGACACAAGTAATGTTGATGGCGAAGCACTTATTGCCTATACAACAAGAAGCTCTGCCACCGCTCCTGACTTTTTGAACAGAATTGAAGGTCTTGACTCAGAAGGAAAAAATGAAAAAGGTGAGTATGTAACATTCGGTTATGGCGGTAACCAGGCATTTGCAAATCCCTTTAAAGCAAACTCCAAAAAAGAGGTTAATGCCGTTAAGGATTATTACAGCCAGAATGGTTCAGAGCCGAAATATATGTATGTTTACTCAACCATCGGAAATATGATTATTGACTCTGACAAAGATGTCGCCGCAAACGGCAAGGATCTTGTTGCTTTGGGTGCATTCCCCGGAGTTAAATATCGTGATGCTGATTATGCTTCAGATGCAGTAAAGTTCAGTTCACAGAACTATATTGCATATCAGGATTCTGTTCAGAGATATAACTTTATGTCCTTTACCGCAACCAATGTTGCTCAGGTAAAATTACCTATTGACCTTAGAATTACGCCTGCCCGTGCAGGTCGTATTGGTGACATGGAATGGGACTTTGCCTCTGTGCTCCCGTGGGTAGACGGCGATTTGGTTAAAGACAGAAATGCTTCTCTTTTCAAAATGATTAATATTCAGGCAAAGGATATTGCCTTTGAGCAGAGAATTGACCTTATGATGTCTCTTTATGAAGCAAAGGGCACAGGTCAAGATAATCAGGACACAGCATACAGAGGAGGCTTCCTTCTTCTTTCTGCCCCTGCAACCACACCTTATTCATATTACCATGCACAGCTTAACGAAATGGTTCCTGCAGGTATGGTTTATTTTACAGAGCCTGTTTATTTATGGCTTATTGAAAACGGTAACGATGGCTACAGTACTGCAAACATTGGTGGTAGTGACGGTACCGATTTTGGTGTCGGTGGTTTTGGTGAAACAATGTATCGCTTCAAGCAGTTTAATAAGCAAACCAAGTTTACTAACGATGAATACAAGGTTGCGGAAAGACCGGATTTACTTCATCGCTATGAGCCCGGTGATGTAGATGTGAAGATTTATAAGCTTGTTGATGCAGGCGATGTTTATTACTTCAATGCAAATAAAGTGGTAAAGGATTTGAATGATAGTACCGGTACTTATGATGAATTACCCTCAGGCTTCAACATTGTTAACTGGTTCCTTGAAACAAAATATCTTAAAATTAATGAATATGAAGGCTCAGGTTGGTGGAACCATTTCATCAATCTTCGTGAAGTGCTTTATAAGAACTATATGCTGGAAAAGATTCAAGGTCAAGATGAGAACGTTTCATATTATGAGGATGATTTCCACTATATCGGCAATATGAATGACCAGCACACACTTATTTGCCCCAATGTAACAGATGATGATTATGTTATCTGGAGCAACTAAAACTAAATTTACAAAAGGTTGGGTGAGTTGATGAAAAGATTAAAAAAGAAAATCTTCTCTAAAAACAAAACTCAAAAATTAAATAATAAAAAGGGTATGACGTATGTAGAGCTTCTGTGTGCGTTGAGCCTTCTTATGCTTATTGTTGTGATGTTTTCACCAATGCTTTTAAAATCTTATGATTCTCTTTATAAAGCAGGTGAAAAAACCTACACAATTTACGGCGAAAAAAAAGAGCTCGAAAAAGGCTTAACCTTCAGAGGTAAGCATGATGATGTAGCAGACGGCATAGAGGTTAATTTCAAAACCTTTTCAACAGTTATTCTGATAAAAGCCAAGCAGGTTGTTACAAGCATGCCCGGTCTTGAAACTCTCTATAGCGATTTCAGAGGTAAAATTGCCGTTCCCACAGAATTGAGCTTGCCTGATAACCAGGATGCTCAGATAATCAAAATGAAATTCTCGGATACCAGCTTTACTGAGGATGATATTGATTCAGAAAAGCTTTTTATAACTGATGCAGAGCCAACCGCAGATAAGCTTAGTGATGGCAAAATAGCATATCAGTTTAAAAGCGCGTTTAACCCGGATAAAGACTTTAGTGAAGGCGCAGATTTTGTAAAATATCCTAATATGGATACAGAGAATGCTGCAAATTATGACCCCAACATCCATATTATGATAAAGGGTGTTGATATTACCGATTCACCAATCAGAGTAAGAATTTATTACCTTAGCGGTGGCGCTGTTAAATATTCAGAGAGCCACTATTATATCACCCCTGCAGATATGATGTTTGTTGGCGATGCAGGCACGGCAGACTATTTCACATCAGCAGGTGTTTCTGAAGATGGTGAAATGCTTGTTGCAGGCAGAGATTTTCAGACTGATTCAATAGCTTCGGGAATGCTTAATGATGTTAAATGGATTTCTGAAACTAACGACTCTACCTTGGTTGACGGCTACTATATGATGTGCGGTGAAAACAGCGTTGTGAGAAGACTCTGGCATTTCAACCCCGCTACATTAAGCGTTGGTTCAAGAAGCACTGATTTTTCAAGCCTTTTATCTACCGGTGCCCACTATGTTTATGGTGGTGACGTTGCTTACCCGTTTAAATGGGCAGGTGACTATACTGATACATATAGCCTTTCTGTTAACGGTGCAGATTCAGTTTACGAGGATGCTCAGCATAATTATTCCCTTAACGGTAGCTATATGTCTTATGGTTATAACGGCTATACCGTTAACGCAGGTAGCCTTAACAACGGCATCTGGGCACCATCAGAAATCGCTGCAAGAAACCGCAGAATTTCTTATATTATGTCCGGTACTGAAGAAGAGGCAAAAACTGTAATAGGTAACTTATCAAGAGATGGATTTTTGACAAAATCTTATCATCGTGATGGTACATATTTTTGGTGGGAAGGTATTCTTTTAAAGTCTGAAGGTTATGACCACTATACCAATACTGGTAACCACGACAACAGCGGTAGTGAGTATGTTTACAGTCCAAGTTTGGGTGTTTGGGTTCACCGAACAGGCAATGATTCTTTTTCTCCAACATCAGTTGAAGGCTATAACAAAGAAGGTTCTTGGTTCGATAACGATGGTGAAAACGATAACGCTTATCGTTATAACCCAAAAGACCATGACCACACAAACGTGCAGGCGTTTAATGTCAGGAACTCGGCTCCCAGCGGAAACGGATGGGGCGTTAATGAAGAGGTCAATGCAAGCAATGATAAGGATATTACCTGCCTTATTTTAAAAGCATATAACAACTATGATATAAATCATTTAACAAGCAATACATATCAGGGTGTCAGCGGTAATAAAAAGGTTAATATGACCTCCTGCGTTGCTTTACCCGGTAAGGGTGGAGAGAGTATTTGCTTTGGCACAACTCAGGCTTATGCCCTTATTAACACAACAACACCGAGAGACCCCGAGCTTTCAATGGCAGGTTATATTAAGGCGTATAAAATTGAGGGCGTTGGCAGTAATACTTATGCAAAAACATACGCGCAAGATACCTCAGGCTTTGATGAGGTTGCGGCTGCTCTTCAGGACTATGCAGGAAATTATGATATAGACCAGGATAAAGCAAGGCAATTAGCTCACGCTGATTCATCGTCTCCCTCAAATGGCGGAATTTTATATTCTGATACGTATTTTACAATGGGCTACAGCTCAAATTTAAGTGCGGTTTATGATAAATTTATTAAGGATAATTCCGCTCATTTAGAAAAGCCCTTGGAAAGCATTTACCTTGCTTCCAAAAATACAACTGCTATTGACGATGGTTACCATAATATGTGGCTTACAAGGGAGTTTTATAACCTTACAACTTCTGACACTTACAATAAATCTGTTGTTGCGGCAGGCTATAATGTTGCAGGTGCTGTAAAAGCAGGCTATAAAAAGACTATGTATGCACCTTTCAGCCCTGATAACGATAAATATAGAGATGAAGCCTTGTTGGCTTATCATACAGCGGATGGTATTATTAATCCTCCTGCACCTGGTACAGATAATAGTATTTGGCATCTTAATACAAAAGCCGGCGCAAAAAATAAAGATTATTACGGACTTGATTTCAGGGGAAAGTACGACTATACAAATACTATGATGTTCTGGGTTCAGCTTCCTATGGCAACTGTCAGCTACACAGACCTTACCCGTATGACCAATGATGCTGTTCTTTCGGTATATACCGAGGGTGTTAAGACCTTTGCTCCTATTTTATACTATAAGGAAGATAACGGCTCCAGCGTTCGCTTTAACAGCGTTTCTGTTACCGCCCTTAATGATAATAAGGTCGGTGTTGCGGCAGGCACAAGCAACGGTAAAATATTTATTGTTTTCCCTGATTATGTTGATGGTGTTATTTCATCAGCGCCTATCATAATGGGTGATGGAAACGGTAAATATGCTCAATCAAGTGCATATCATCAGATGTATGATATGAAGGATAGTTTTGCTTCAGTTGATGCTGTTAAGGTTTGCAACGTGTATGTGGATGGCACAACAAAATTCTGCTTATTCTTTGCAGGTAAATCAGTTGCTAATGATAAATCTATTATTGGTGTTGCAACCTTTAACAGCCAGACTGGTGGTATAGAGACATATCAGGAGCACGCTCTTACCGGTGCAGGAGATGCAAATATCAAGGATATCTGCGTTTCCGATGGCAGGCTTTATGCAGTAGGTTGCAAGGCAGGCGCAAATAATGCGGATATAAATGAGGGCGTTATTTATAGCTGTGATGTTAAAGAGCTTGTTGCTAACACAATAAAAGGTGATATAACAAGCACAAGCTGGATTACTCCCGTTACATCTTATGCTAAAGAATTTTCTGCTAAGGATGGCAAGCTTATTGCAAAAACTACCGGAACTCTTCCGATTTTGAAGGCTGCTGCGGCAACTCATGAAGAGGATTAAGAAAGGAGGAAAACTATGTATAAGTTTTTACAAAGTAAAAAAGGTTTTACAATAGTAGAGCTTATGGTTGTTGTTGTCCTTCTTAGTTTTGGTATTTTAACTCTTTCAAATCTTTTCAGAGTTGGTTACAGAGCTTTCGATAAATCCATTGAACGTTATCTCAAGCAAGAGGCGGCAAAATCCGTTGCAGTTTATTTGCAGAATGGTAGTGCCGCTCTCGGTGGTGCTTCCAGGGTTGAGCTTTATGATACCTTGGATGTGCTTCCCGCAGAAGGCAAGGCGGAAAAGGGGTGTGCATATATCTATGTTAATCCCAATGACGGTTTTCTTTATTGTTTAGATAAAGGCGCCACAAAACCCGTTCAGCTTTCTGATGAACAGCTTTACATTACCTTTTCTCTTATCCCAACAGGTGTTAAAAACAATGCTGGAACTTTGGAATTATCACGAGGTATAACCTGCAATATTGCAGCAACAGAAGAGGAATATACCTTCCCTGTTGTTGACGGAAAGCTTACTCCGCCAACATCTGACCAGATTTACTATGACCTTGATGTTGCATATCATTTTCCAAATATGATTGAAAATGATGTTTTGTATGTTAACAGAATCAGGGATTCATATATCGCCAGCGGCGGAAACAGAACAACTGACTTTATCAAGGCAACTGCCGTTTCTCCCGATAAAGTGAAAATTAATTCAGTTGATGAGGATGCCATTCTGGTTCGCTTCGTTTCAGATATGAGCATCGAGGGCGAGGAGCTTCTTACAGATAACAATATGAGCCTTTACTGCTTCATTGCTTCCGCTTCCTATGGCGTTAACAATGGCGAGGGCGTTGTTGGCCTTCTTTGCGATTTCCGTGATAAAGTGCTTCTTACTAACCCCTTGGGTGAAGCATTTGTTAAGGCTTATTACAAGCTTTCACCGCCAATTGCAGAGGTAATTGCTGATAGCGAGCCTCTTAAAGCGGCAGTAAGAGTTGCACTTAAGCCCTTAGTGGTTGTTGCAGTTAATGCTCTTGATGAAGATGTTGCACGAGAGAGTGCACCTTGGTTCTTTGCATTTATGCTTTGCGGCGCAGGTTCAACTGCTATGCTTATAAGAATAACCAAGAGAAGAAAAAAACAGCAAAAAGCTAAATAAAAGCGCAAAGTGCAAAACGCAAGGCGCAAAATTAAATTAAATAAAAGGGGCTGTAAAAAAACGAAAGTTTTTTTGCAGCCCCTTGTTAGGGGATAGGAAAAAATGGTGCAGAACGGACAAACTGAGCAAAATCAAGGCTTCAGACTTGGTTTTGCTTGCCCGAAGGCGTACAAAGGTACGTCGAGTGGCGAAGTTTGTTCGTAGTATAAAACATAATTTTTTCATCAATTTTAGATTTTATATATTTTTAAATGGTTCTATAGGCTTATTAAACCTACAAAACCCTTTGCTATATCTGGTTTTATACGATCTGCGCTTTTTTACATCTCCTTTAATTTTTATTATTTCAATAATCCGGCTTGTTCAAGTCCGGCTAAAAATTCTTTGATATCTGCGGTGGCTTCTTCTTTTGATACATCAAATTCTGCTGTAACAGTATCGAGAATTTCATCAAATGTGGCACCGTTTTCAAGCTTACCCCAAATAACCTGGCTGACAGGGTTAAGTATAACGATATTTGCATCATCGCCGGCAGTGTTACTTATGGGTACAGCTAAATATTCCCCTGCAATCTGGCGGAGGACATAAGTGCCTTTTATACTGTAAAGCTTGTTTTCCATTTTGCCACATCCTGAAAAGTTTTTGATGATTACTACTGAAATTATAACATTAAAAATTACAAATCACAACTCAATTCTGTAAAAAATCATATTTGTTTTGTGTATTTTTACAAGTTTTTCCAATAAAAGTTGTGCAAACCATTTATTGTTAATGTTTATTTATTGTGATAAAATCTAATTAACAATTTATTAATATTTCTAACGAGGTGGACTTATGAAATTTAAAAGAGCAGTCAGCTTAATTGTTGCACTTGTTATGATTTGTTCTGTAATGCTTGTTCCTGTTTCTGCTAAAGAAGCAACAGGCACCGTAACAAATTATGCAATTTCTGATTATGTTGGCGATTATGACAGGGATACTCCCGTTATTATTGTTCATGGTATGAGCCAGAATGATACTTATCTTCTTAATGAAGATGGTACAAGAATGACAGATGATAAGGGCGATTATATAACAGGTTGGCCCCTTGAAATTGATGTTATGGCTCTTATTAAGCAGGCACTTGTTCCTCTTCTCGCATCAGTTGTTTCAAGAAGTGATGCAGGTCTTACTGAGGCAATGAGAAAGGGTGCTTACGACGGTCTTTATGCAATTCACAAGGACCCTCAGGGTAATTATCTCACTCCCGTTGAGGTTCCCTGCTATGAATACCCGATGAGCGAAATGACCGATGAAATTAAAGAATATTACTATAATATTCTTCCTCTTCAGGGCTTGGCAGAAATTGTTGGCGAAGAGAATATTTATTATTTCGGTTACGATTCTTTCGGTGATGTTATCGGCGAAACTGAAAAGCTTCACCATTATATCCACGATGTTGTTTTGCCCCAGAGCGGTTCAGAGCAGGTAAGGCTTTGCAATATCAGCCTTGGCGGTACTATTGGTGTTAACTATCTTGAAACTTATCCTGAAGATAATTTCTTAATCAAGAGAATGTTGTTCGTTATTCCCGCTATTGACGGCTCCGATATTATCGGTGATATTCTTACGGATAACCTCAGCATCGTTCACGATGATGAAATGCTATACAGCAAATTCCTTCCCTCTCTTTTAGGTCAGACTCCCTTGGCATATTTATTGAATATAGTTCTTCGTATTTTACCTAAGGATGTTCTCAAATCTGCCTTGAGCGGACTTGCTAAAGGTGTTGTTGATGCGGGTATTCGCTCAACAACAATCATCTGGGCACTTTGCCCCACTGATTATTATGAAGAGGCAAGAGAAATTTGGCTCGCTGATGAAGAATATGCTTTGATTCGTGAAAAAGTTGATTACTATATGCAGGCAAGAGCAAATTTTGGCGAAAATCTTTATAAATTAATGGAAAACGGTACCGAGGTTTTTGATATTGTTTGCTATGGTGGCGGTATGTTCCCACTTTGCAAGGATTATAATGTAACAAACGGTGACGGCATTGTTCATTCAACATCTGCTTCAATGGGTGCAACCTTTGCAAATGTTGGTGAAACTCTTCCTGAGGACTATGTTGCAGCAGGAACATATTGCAATAACCCTGCTCACGACCATATTTCACCCGACAGAACAGTTGACCCCACAACAGGTCTTCTTCCTTGCACAACCTGGTACATTAAAAATCAGGATCACGAAAAGCTACCCCATAACGACGTTGCTCTTAAAATGGCATTTGATATTATGACTGATGATGCTATCGTTGATGTGTATAGTAGACCTGATGTTTATCCTCAGTATAATGAGGGCAGACTTGTGAATAAGGTTAGAGAATATCTTGAAATTTGGGAAACTGCAGATAAATCTCAGCTTTCAGATGCAGATTTTGAGCTTGTTCAGAAAGCGGTTGATGAAATAAATAAACAGCTTTCCGAAACAATTGTAAATACAGAAAAATGGAAGGAAGCTGAAGAAGAGTTAAGAGTTGCTCTTGTAAGTGCCGGATTAATGGAAAGCACTGACCCCACTGATGCAGAAAAAACATTTACCTCAGTGCTGCAGAGCTTCAATGAAGGTGTTAACTTCGTTTTTGATTATGTGTTTTAAAAAATGATGAAAAACCTTGCGAGCATTTTGTTCGCAAGGTTTTTTTCTGACTTAAATATTGCAAAGCGAAGAATAAAATGATAAAATGAACTGAGTGTGTAAGAGCACCAGTCTTTATGAAAATGAGGAAATTTATGAGATTATTAAGTTTGTTTATAGCATTATTGTTGGCGGTTTCGTGTATGGTTGTACCGACTTTTGGTGCGGATAATACCGAAAGCGGTATTTCAGTAGCGGCTGATGGTACAATAACGGCAACTTCTGATGACGGAATTCAGTATGTAGTATTTATGGTCACAAATATACACTATAATAGCTTGGAGCCTTATGTTTCGGAAATGGTGCAGCTTCATGGCGAAATAGATTCTTCTTCTGACAGAATGTATGCATTTGGTGTTGTAGGTCCTATGTGCATTACCCAGTCTATTGAGCAGATGAATGAAGAGGTTAATACCGTTTTTGCTCTTGCAGAGAAATATAATGTGCCTGTGTTCTTTCAAATGGATGACTGTACAAACTATGCTACTCATTTTGGTGATGATGCAACAATTGATGATGCGGGCAATAAATTTTATAACGACCCTGAAATGTGTGAATGGATTGCTTTCCCCGAGGATGGTGAAGAATGGGGTGGTCAAAAATATGGTATGCTCCCCAGATGGCACTGTAACTGGAGCGGTACGCCCTTTGCCACTGCAGGCGGTTTCCCTTGCTATAACTCTCCCAAATATCTTGCTTGGTATGAAAAGCAGGTAACCGAGGGCTTTATAGAACCATTGGTTGAAAATTATGAAAGGCTTAAAGCAGAGGGGAAATCATACCTTCTTGCAGGTATCAACACCGGTTGGGAAACTCAGATACCTGATTACACAGATAAAGATTACGCTTCCCTTGAAGAGTTTGAAAAAGCTCAATACGGAATGCACGCTTTGCATAATCTCGGTTATGATGCACAGTCTATTTTTGATGAAGCGGTAACCCGTATGCTCAGCGAGAAAGAGGTTATAAGAGAGCTTCTCTATGAAGTTCTTGCGGATTATATAGAGTTCACGTGCAAAATGTTTTATGATGCGGGTATAGAAAAATCCAAGATATTTTCTCATATAGTGTCTGTTTCTTCATATCTGGGCGGTTGTTCAACAGAATATCCTCCCACAGATGTGTGCATTAACGATTATTGTACACCCGGTTGGACAATGAGCCCCAAAACCTGTCAGTATAATCTTGCACAGCTTGAAAAAGACCTTGGTGAAAACGGCAGAAATGAATATGTTAATGCAGAGGGCTATGCCCATTATGATGATGTGGCAACATGCACAGCATATTTTGAAGAAAGTCTTTGCGGTAATGCAAAGCTCATAACTGTTTTTGGTTATGACCAGGCAACAGGTACTTACGGCTATCAAAAAAGTCCCGATTTCTATTTTGTTAAGGTTGTTAAATCCTGGCTCGCACGCGAAATAGGCCCTAATTATACTTGGGCAAATCGTCCCAGCCTTGTTGCAAAGCTTAATACCTGTAAAACCTGCGGTGGTGCTTTATCCAATGGCTTCTGCCTTAGTGATAACAGCCATTACGATGTTCCTTTTAAAGATGCAAGCGGGTTTTATAAAATAGAAAATGCAGGTAATCTTTATTGGTTCTGTCAGCAGGTGAACGATGGCAACAATACTATTAACTGCAGACTTACTTGCGATATAAGTGATAACACGAATATTTATGATTCAAACGGTAATGTTATATCAGGAAGCTTTCGTGCATGGACTCCCATTGGTATAAAGAAAACCTTTAGTAGTGTTAAATTTAATGGTGTTTTTGACGGTTGCGGTTATACCCTTAGAAACTTTTATAATGCAAACGAAGATAATTACACAGCATTGATAGGTTATCTTGGTGAAAACGGTGTTGTCAGAAATGTGAATATCAGCTCATCATATTTTAAAGGTGGCAACTATGTTGCCGGGCTTGTTGCTCTTAACGAGGGTACAATTCAGAATTCCTGCAGTAGCAGTTCCGTTAATGGGACTAGATATGTAGGCGGTATTGCAGGGCAGAATGCAAGTGAAAGTGCTCTGTTAGGTACGAGTGCAGGTACAATAAACAATTGCTATTCTGCAGGTAGTGTTATCGGAACAGAAACAAGTTCAATTATGTGTTATGTTGGTGCTATATGCGGTGATAATGGCGGAACAGTTTCAAACTGCTACCATTTATCAGGCTCTGCCAGTGCAGATGGTACTGCTCAGCTCGGAATAGGTGCAGCAAGGAGAGCTAATTCATCAGATAGTGCAGGTGTCACGGAGGAAAAATCTCTCACTCAGTTCAGTAGCGGTGAGGTTGCTTATCTGCTTCAGTCCGGTAACGGTTATCGTATCTGGGGGCAAAAAAGTAATACGCCGGGTGCGCTTCCCGTAATATCGGGTAAACCTATGCATGCAGTTGCAAAATATGAGTCGGATATAGGTTATTCAGTTGGCAGTATCTGTGATTTGAATAACGATAGAAGTGTCGGCAC
Source organism: Acutalibacteraceae bacterium (assembly GCA_045594685.1). GTDB lineage: Bacteria > Bacillota > Clostridia > Oscillospirales > Acutalibacteraceae > DTU089. The sequence continues at coordinate 83,611 of JAZNYZ010000025.1, forward strand.
TGCGGATTATCAGATTTTTGTTAATATGGCACTGGGTGAACATAACACAGAATCAACTGCTGAGGATGTTGTAACCTTTGCCAGAGCAGATATTGACGGCGATAGAGTAGTGGATGTTTTAGATGTAGCACAAGCATGGAGCCTTTATTTCGGCTATCATACATTAAATGTGTACGGTCCCGGAGATTTCAATGGTGATGGAGTTTGTACAGATGAGGATACAACCAAAATAAAACAGGCTGTAACCAATAAGAATTATGTAGGCAAAGCTGCTTTAATGGCTTGTGATTTTAACGGCGATGGCAGTGCGGATGGCTACGATTTAGAAGAAGCCTTTGATATTTCCGCTGTTGATAATTATGTGTATTTTGATACAAAATACGGAGATAATGCAAGGCATTACTTTGATTTATATATTCCTAAGGATAAAAAAATAGTAGGTATAGTCCTTATGCTTCACGGTGGTGCATGGATGGGTGGCGATGAAAATGAGTTTGCGGGCAGACTCGAGCAGGTTGCCAAGGCAGGCTATGCAGGAGTGGCAGTAAGGTACAGATATATTGATGAAAATGTTAATCTTGATGATATAATGGATGATATTGAGCAAGCGATGACTCTTGTAAAGGAAATCGGAGACTCTCACGGAGTTGAAATTTCCGGCTTCCTTTCCACAGGTGGCTCTGCAGGCGGCCATTTATCTCTTCATTATGCCTATTCCCGTGCGGATTCCTCGCCAATTCCGCCGAAAGCAGTTGCGAGCTATTGCGGTCCTGCTGATTTAGCGGATGAATATTATTATTACAATGAAGAACTTCAGGCTAACAATGGCATTGGTGATAAAGAAACTGTTGCTGAGATTCTCGGGTATGCAAGCGGATATCCTCATACCTATGCAACACGTGCCGAAGCTAAAGAAGCTTTGAAATTTGTTTCACCTATTTATTATATAGATGAAAATACAGTTCCTACCGTTATAAATCATGGTGTGAAGGATGATATCGTCCCATACAGAAACGCTGTTGATTTAGATGCTAAGCTTACCGAGTATGGTGTAGAGCATGTGTTCAATTCCTATCCTACCTCGGGTCACGGCTTGGAGCTTGATGCAGAGAATATGGCTCTTGCAGAACAGCTTCTGTGGGAATATATTGAAAAATATCTTGATTCCGTCAATGCATAATATTTACTCCCCTTCGATTTGTATCAAAGGGGAGTTTTTTAATCTATTGTTTTTATTTCTTTTATTTGAATATCTTTTTCTTTAAGAAAGGTTTCTGTTTCTTGTTTGAATTTATCTGTTGAGAAAAAGGTTGAGTTATAAACATCAATTGTTGTTCCGCTTTTGGTAACAAAAACAATGTGGGGGTCTTCTTGGAATTCACCTTTATAGGTGTAGCCTTCAACAAGAGCCACATAATCGACTGAGCTATATTGACAGCTTGTTCTTGAAAGCGGAAAATCTTCCGTTGAATAAAGAAAATCATTATTACGAAGCACTAAAGTTGAGTTTACGCAAGTAAAGAGTGCAATTATAGCAACGCTTTCTGCTAAAATAGTGAAATATTTTAAAACCATTTTTGCCTTGGGTTGCAATGCAGGAATATGAATATCTTTATTTTTTGCTTTTTTTCTGAAAAAAATATTCAAAGCAATTGCAACTGCAGGGAGTGTTGAGAAAAAGGGCAGAAAAATTAAATTCTCCTTTATACCATATATGAAAATATTGTCGGTTGCGGTTAAATAGGCTAAGCCTAAAAACAGAGCTATCATAACTGCGGAGAGGGGAATGGTGAGAAGCAAGGTGTATAAAAGAATTTTTAAAGAACCTTTTGCATCTGTTCCCTGACGGGCACTGCCTTTTTCTGTTGATGCGGTGTTTGCTGTTTGTGAAAGAGCGGGTGCTTTTCCGCCGTTTTCAAGGTAAGTTAAAAGATTATCTTCATAAAGGGAACGGTACTTCGCTTTTTTCAATGATTTTAAAGCTTTTTCTTCTTTTCCTTTGAAGAATAGAGCAGGGGAACCTAAAAGGTAAATATCAATCTGATATTGGAAAAAGTTATAAAACATCATTGAGAGAATTTTATCAGCAGAGTCTTTCAAAAATTGACTCGCTTCAATAATGTTATCTCCGAAATAAGCATTTATTTTTTGCTTTTGCTTTTCAATAAGCTTGTTTCTTTCAACACCGTTTTCTGCTATTTGAGAAAGTTGAGGGATAAGAGTTTTTAAAAGTTCTTCAATTTCTTGGAAGCAGTTTTTTATTAGCTCGTTTGAGTCAACAAAAGAATATGTGTAGCAATTAAAGTTTTCAGGGTCAGTTACTGATAAAATATCATAAATGGAAAAGGTTATGGAAGGCTCTCTGTCAAAGAAAAATGAAAACCAGATAACCTGCTGAACTCCGCCACCTTTAATATTTTCGATGTAATAAACATCCATAAAAAATTCGCCGAAATTATATCTGGCAACAATACCATTTTTGTTTTTATTTTTTTTATTGGAAACAAGAGTTTTTATAGACGGGCTTTCAGTTTTTAAGTTAACACCTAACTGCCTGCACATATTTGAAAAATAAGTTAATAAATCCATTTTTGACCTCGCGAATAAAGTTGTGAACTGTAGGAAGTATTTTACTAAATTCTTTCTTTTTCGTCAACTATAGCCGACGGGGTTCTATTCTTTTCGGCTATTGCACTTTTAAAAGATTTGGGGTATTATTGTTTTATGTATTTTGCGGAGGTGCATTATGGAAGAAGTAAAGGTTCTGGATTATGGCTTTTTTAAACACGATGGTCTGGATTTTGAATATCATGTAAGCGGTAACGAAAATGGCGAAGCTCTTGTTATGTTAAACGGCAATGGTGGTGATTATCGTTGCTTTGAGGGAGATTTATATAAGCCTCTTTCGGAGTATTTCAGAATTATTCGTTTTTCTACAAGAGGAACGGGCAACACGCCTTTAGGCGATAAAAAGCTTACATTTGAGCTTTTCTGCGATGACTTAAAAGCTCTCCTTGATTATTTAGGTGTTGAAAAGGCAAATTTCTGCGGCTTTTCCGATGGTGGTAATCTTGCTATGTGCTTTGCAGTAACATACCCTCAATATGTGGAACGCCTTGCGGTTTTCGGTTCAAACCTTAACACAAGAGGAACAAAAACGGGCGATCAGATAGGTATTATTAAGGACCACAGAATATATGCTATTAAAGCAACATTTACCAAAGACCCTGAAATGATAAGGAGAAGAGAAATTGAAGGTATGATGGTGGGCCAACCAAAGCTTAATTACAAAAAAATTTCTGCAATTAAAGCTCCTTTTCTTAATGTTTTCGGTGAATTTGATATGATAAAACGAAGGCATTCAAGAAAAATCACGAAAGCTGTTAAGGGTGCAGAAGAGGTTATGGTTTTAAACGGTGGTCATAGCACAGCATTCAGAAAAACAGATTTTTTAATATTGCCTGTTGTGAAGAAATTTTTTGGTGTAATATAAACACAAACCCCTTGATTTTCGTTGCAAAATCAAGGGGTTTGTGTTATAATATCAGATTGTAAAAATATGATAGGGTGATTTTTTGAATCGAAAGAAATGGGTTGTTTCCTCTTGTGACAGAGATGTGGCGGCAACTATTGCAGAAAACTGCGGTGTTGACCCTTTTGCAGCGTATCTTCTCTGTTCCAGAGGAATGACAGATGAGTTTGAAATTGAAAGCTTTTTATATGATACGGATTTAATTGACCCCTATACATTGCCCGATATGGAAAAGGCAGTTGAAAGAGTAAATAAAGCTCTGGAAAATGGTGAAAGAATCACAGTTTTCGGTGATTATGATTGCGACGGTGTTACATCGACGGCTCTTTTGTATTCCTACCTTTCTTCCCGTGGTGCAAATGTAGATTATTATATTCCTGACCGCTCGGGAGAGGGGTACGGAATGAATTTGGGTGCAATTGACCTTTTGAAAAGCAGAGGAACAAATGTAATTATAACGGTTGATAACGGTATCAGTGCTATTGAAGAAATCGCTTATGCGGAAACTTTGGGTATTGATGTTGTTGTTACGGACCATCATCGTGTTGGCGAGGTTTTGCCCGATGCGGTGGCTGTTGTTGACCCTCATAGAGAAGATTCTCTTTGCGAATTTTCTGATTGGGCAGGCGTTGGAGTTGCTTTTAAGTTTATCAGCGCCCTTGATAACAGTGAGGGGTACGAGCTTTTAGAGCAATATGGTGATATTGTTGCTTTGGGCACTGTTGCCGATATTGTTTCTCTTAAAGGCGAAAACAGAATAATTGTAAGAAGCGGAATAGCATTTATGAATGCTGCTTTGGAAGATGGTAGTTTAAGATGTGGTTTGAAAGCTCTTCTTGATGCAAGTGGCTCTTCAGGTGTTCTTGATTCTTCCTCTGTTGCATACAGAATTGCTCCCAGGGTTAATGCGGCAGGTCGAATGGGTTCAGCGGAAAGAGCATTAAAGCTTATTTTGACTGAAAACAGAGCTGAAGCAAAGGAAATTGCAGAAGAAATTTCTAATTTAAATGCAGAACGTCAGGCAACAGAAACAGAAATCACGGCATCTGCAGTTGAATATATAGAAGCTAATTCCGGAATAAAAAACAGAAGGGTTATTGTTGTTGCGGGAGAAAATTGGCATCAGGGTGTTATCGGTATAGTTGCATCGCGCCTTGTTGAAAAATACGGAAAGCCGTGTATCGTTATCTCCAAAAACGGAGATGTGGCAAAGGGGAGTGGCAGAAGTATTGATGGCTTCAGTTTATATGACGCCCTTTCTTATTGCAGCGATATACTTGTTCAGTATGGTGGTCATGTGCTTGCGGCGGGCTTAACCATTGAAAGTGATAAAATTGAGTCTTTTAGAGAGAAAATCAATGAGTATGCCGGTAAAACAGATGTTGCTGTTCCGATACTTAAAATTGATTGCAAATTGAATCCGTCTTCAATTAATGTTGATATGCTTTCTTCGCTCAAATTGATGGAGCCTTTCGGGGCAGAAAATCCTCAACCTCTTTTTGGACTTTACAATATGGAAATTACATCAATTCAATCCATTGGTGCAGGAAAGCATTTACGACTTACTTTGAGAAAAAAGACTGCTTTTATAACCGTTGTTATGTTTTCCTTACCTTTTTCGGAATCACCATATATGGAAGGTGACAGGGTGGATTTGGTTGTGAAACTTTGTGAAAATGAGTATCAGGGTAAAACACAAATAAGCGTTCAGGCAAAGGCAATTAAATTCAGTAATGTCAATGAGGATGAATTGATAGAATCCCTTCAGCTTTATGAAGATTTTTGCGGATGTAGTGAAGTTACTGAAGAAATGAAGGAAAAAATTTGCGTAAACAGAGATTTTTGCGGCAATATTTATAAATATCTGAGAGGAATAAACGGTTGGAAATATTCAACTGAGGCTCTTTGTTACAGGCTTGGCTTACCTCCTCAAAGAATGGCTGCCTGTCAGATTTCACTTGATATATTAACTGAATTAGGAATAATAAATTTTAAGGACGGAAAATATACTATTCCAGCACAAACCGTAAAAAATCCATTAGAAAACAGCAAGATTTTTCAAAAAATATGTTTTTAAGCATATAAAATTAAGAAAACAAAGAAGGTGACTTAAATGGATGAAAATATGTCAGTAGAACTTATGTATGATGAACTTAAAGAACAAGCTATAGCAATTTTTGGTCGAGAAGATGCAAAAATAATTGATAAGGCATTTGAAATTGCCAATGCTCATCACGAAGGACAAAAGCGTTCATCAGGTGAACCCTATATCATCCATCCTGTTGCCGTTGCTAAAATTGTTTTAGAATACGGAATGGATTGTCAGTCTGTTGCGGCAGCTATGCTTCACGATACTGTTGAAGATACGGATATGACTCTTGAAGATGTAAAAAAAGACTTTGGCGCGGAAATCTGTGCTTTGGTTGACGGACTTACTAAATTAGGTAAGGTTCCCCTTGATATTAAAGATAAGGAAGAGCAACAAGCAGAAAATGTAAGAAAAATGCTTCTTGCCATGTCGGAAGATATCAGAGTTATCATCATTAAGCTTGCGGACAGACTTCATAATATCAGAACCCTTAACTTTATGCCTCCCCAGAAGCGTAGAGACAAAGCTGTGGAAACTCTTGAAATTTATGCGCCTATTGCTCATCGTTTAGGTATCAGAGCAATTAAGGAAGAGCTTGAAGATAAGGCAATCAGCTACCTTGACCCCGTTGCATATAAAGAAATTGAAGATGCACTTTCAAGTCAGGGTAAATCTCATAAAGAGTTTCTTGAAACAATAAAAAAACAAATTTCCGATAGAGTTCGTGAGGTTGTGCCTGAGGCAAAGCTTGAGGGCAGAATTAAAAGTGTTCACGGCATTTACAGAAAAATGTATATGCAGAACAGGAACTTTGATGAAATTTATGATATTTATGCTGTGAGAATTATTGTTGATAATACCATTCAGTGCTATGACTGTCTTGGTATAATCCACGATATGTTTACCCCAATACCCGGCAGATTTAAGGACTATATTTCCACTCCGAAGCCTAATATGTATCAGTCTTTGCATACAACTGTTCTTGGTAAAGCTGGTATTCCTTTTGAGGTGCAGATAAGAACCTGGGATATGCACCATACGGCAGAATTTGGTATTGCAGCTCATTGGAAATATAAATTAGGTCTTAACGGAACTCAACGCTTTGAAGAGCGTCTTGCCTGGATTCGTCAGCTTCTTGAAACTCAGAAGGAAGCCGATGATGTTAAGGATATTGTAACCACTATTAAAAGTGACCTTGTTCCTGAGGAGGTATTTGTTTTCACTCCCAAGGGTGACGTTATAAATCTTCCTATGGGTGCAACAGTTATTGACTTTGCTTATGCTATTCACTCAGCCGTTGGTACTAAAATGGTGGGCGCAAAAGTCGGAGGAAGAATTGTTCCTCTCGATTACAAGGTACAGACAGGTGAAATTGTTGAGGTTCTCACCTCTTCTCAGCAGGGTAAAGGTCCTTCAAGGGACTGGCTCAATATTGTAAAAACAAGCTCAGCGAAAACAAAAATCCGTGCTTGGTTCAAAAAAGAGCGCAGAGAAGAAAATATTGTTGAAGGCAGAGCAGAGCTTGAAAAAGAAATCAGGCGAAATAAGATTCGTTTTACCGATGAAGAGTTTGAAGCACTTATCAAAACTCTTTCAGAGCGTCAGCATTGCGCAACTGTTGATGATTTTTATGCTGCTCTCGGCTATGGCGGTATTCCCATATCAAGAGTAATTCCTTTTATAAGAGATGAATATCACCGCATTGTTACATCCCGTCAACCTGCAAAGATTAAAATTTCTGAGGATAATAAGCCTACAAAACATTCTGCAGGTGAAGGTGTAATTGTTGACGGAATTGATAACTGCCTTATTAAATTATCCCGTTGTTGCGCTCCTATTCCCGGTGATGAGATTATTGGTTTTATTACCCGTGGGCATGGTGTTTCTGTTCATAAGAGGGACTGTACCAACGTACCCGTTGATATTACCAATTGTGAAGAGCCTAACAGATGGCTCAGTGCTCGTTGGCAAAGCGGAACAGAGACTAAAGAGTTTAAAGCCAGTCTTGCAATTGAATGTGAATCCCGTGTTGCTATGATGGCGGATGTTGCCAATATTCTTGCGGATATGAGAGTTATGATAAACGCCATTAACACAAGAGATGCGAAAAACGGTAATACATTTATTTATCTTACAATTACAGTTAAAAGTACGGATTCCCTTAACATTGTTATTTCAAAATTAAAGGGAATCAGCGGTGTTGAAAATGTTACAAGGAGCAAAAACTAATGAGAGCCGTAATTCAAAGAGTTCTTGAAAGCTCAGTTGCAGTTGACGGAAAAATTGTAGGTCAATCAGGCAAGGGTTATATGATTCTTTTAGGTGTTGTTAAAGGCGACACCGAAAAAGAAGCAGAGTTGCTTGCAAGAAAAACTGCATCCTTGCGAGTTTTTGAGGATGAAAACGGAAAAATGAATAAATCTGTTCTTGATATAGACGGAGAAATTCTTGCAATTTCTCAATTTACTCTTTGCGCTGATTGCAAAAAAGGTAACAGACCATCTTTTACAGATAGTGAAGAGCCTCAGAATGCAAATCGACTTTATGAGCTTTATTGCAAGGAACTTATAAAAAACGGAGTAAGAAAAGTTGAAAAAGGCATTTTTGCGGCAGATATGAAGGTTTCTCTTGTAAATGATGGTCCCGTTACAATTTGCTTTGATACAGATATCTGGAGTGGAAAATAATGTTTCTTGAATGTGTGCCTGTGGGCGAGCTTGAAGCCAATTGCTTTATTCTTTGTGATGAAGAAACGAAAATCGGTGCGGTTATTGACCCCGGTGAATATACGGAAGAAGTGAAAAGTGCAATCAAAAATTCGGGAATGGAAAAGCTGGGGTACATTCTTTGCACTCACGGTCATTTTGATCATATTACAGGTGTTGCTAAAATAAAAAAAGATTACCCTGATGCAAAAATTTGCATAGGAAAAGAAGATGCCCCATATCTTGAAAACGGGCTTCTTTCTCTTGCAACCATATTCAAGGCAGATTTTGAACCCTGCAAACCCGATATGGAATTTTCTCACGGAGATAGTTTTTCAATCGGCAATATTAATGTGAAAATCCATTCTGCTCCCGGTCATACTCCCGGAGGGGTTTTGTATGTTCTTGAAGATGAAAAAATAGTATTTACAGGCGATACTCTTTTTTGCGGAAGTGTCGGCAGAACAAGCTTCAAAGGCGGAAGTACCGCGGAGCTTATGAACACACTTTCAAAAATAAAAGAGTTCCCTGATGATTTTGTGATTCATACAGGTCACGGTGAAAGCTCCACAATAGGCCAAGAAAAAAGAACTAATATGTTTTTAAGATGAATTTATATTATATTAATCATAGTTACAGATATGAGGCGGAAAAGCTCTTACGGTTGTTTTTCCCTCTCGAAAAAATAATTGAATATACAGAGTTTTCTGAAACAACAGAGGATTATCTTTTAACTCGTATTGATGGTGAAGATGTTCTTACCCTTACTGCAGAATTTTCTCTTAAGGGTGAAACTGAAAGTAAAGTGAAAAAGGTAAAGAAATCGGAATGCGAAGATTTAGAGCTTGAATTATTGCTTTTAGCATTCGATTTGCTCTGTAAAATGTGTGGTTTTACGCCAAAATGGGGAATACTTACAGGTGTAAGGCCATCTAAGCTTATAGTTAAACGCCTTTCTCTTTACGGGGAAGAAAATGCAAGAAATTGGTTTCTCAATACCTATAGGGTTTCACCCGAGAAAACTGAGCTTGCAATAAATGTGGCAAAAACTGAGCTTAAAATAATTGAAAAAGCGGGGGAGAAATCTTTTAGCTTATATATCAGTATTCCGTTTTGCCCTACAAGGTGCAGTTATTGTTCCTTTGTCTCCCATTCAATTAATTCCGAGAAGGCAAAAAGCCTTATTCCCGATTATATTGAAAAGCTTTTAGAGGAGCTTACATTTACTGCCGAAACGGCGAAGCAAAATAACTTGCGACTTACAAGCGTATATTGGGGCGGAGGTACTCCCACAACCTTGGAAGCTGATGAGTTGGATTTAATTCTCACTCATATAGAAAATGTATTTGACTTGTCAGACTGCCTTGAATATACAGTTGAAGCAGGTCGCCCCGATACAGTTACAAAAGAAAAATTAGAGGTTCTCAAAAAACATAATGTTGGAAGAATAAGCATAAATCCCCAGACGTTTTCTGATAGTGTTTTAAATGCTATCGGCAGAAAGCATACAACCGCACAGACAGAAGAAAAATTTCTTTTGGCTAAAGAGGTCGGCTTTGATGCAATTAATATGGATTTAATTGCAGGTCTTCCAACTGATACAGTTGAAAGCTTCAAAAACAGCATTAACAGAGCAATTGAGCTTGGGGCAGATAATATAACTGTTCATACTTTAGCATTAAAACGCTCATCAACCATTGTTACGGAAAATGAAAGTGATACAGTTACTGATAGAGATATATGGGAAATGCTTGATTTTGCAGGTAAAACTCTAACAGAAAATGGTTATTACCCATATTATATGTACCGCCAAAGCAAGTCTTTGGGTAATCTTGAAAATGTTGGTTGGTGCAAAAAGAATAAGGAATGCTTTTATAATGTTCTTATGATGGAAGAGTATCAGAGCATTTTTTCCGTTGGTGCAGGTGCAGTAACAAAGCTTCGCACTGAGGACGGAAGCGTTATAGAAAGAATTTTCAATTTTAAATACCCTTTTGAATACATATCAAGATTTCAGGAGATACTTGATAAAAAAGAAAGAATGAAGAGTTTTTATAACCAATAATATATATAGGGCGGTGAAATAATGGCTAATGTAAATAATACCTTGGAATATATTGTGGAAAATGCAGTCAATCCCGAAAAGTTTATTTCAGAATGCGAGAAAAAATATAACAACAAAATAAAAAAGATTGCAAATGATATTGCCGAGAGTGAGAAAACGGAAATTGTTATGCTTGCAGGTCCCAGCTCTTCGGGCAAAACAACCACCGCTAAAAAGCTTTGTCAGGCTCTTTCTGATTTAGGCGTGAAAAGCCATACTGTCTCGCTTGATGATTTTTATCTTAATAATTGTGATTCTCCACGATTTCCCGATGGTACACCCGATTATGAAACCGTTGAAGCTTTAGATATACCGTGCTTTGAAAAAACAATGGCAAAGCTTATCGAAACAGGTTGCGCATTGATGCCCGAGTTTGATTTTTTAACAGGTAAGAGAAAAGAAAAATATAATGAGCTTAAATTGGGAGAAAAGGATGTTATTATTGTTGAGGGACTTCACGCGCTCAATCCGGTAATAACTGAGAATCTTCCGAAAGAAAGGCTTTTAAAAATTTATATAAGCGTTTCTTCAAGAATTTACGATAAAAAGAAAAATATCATTCTCAATAAGCGTAATATGAGGTTTATTCGCCGAATGGTGAGAGATTATAAATTCCGCGGTAATTCCGTTGAAGACACATTTAAAATGTGGATTACTGTTCGTTATGGTGAAGATGCTTATCTTTTCCCTTTTAAAGATAATGCAGATATAAGAATTAATACAATTCACCTTTATGAAACCTGTATTTTAAAGGATTTGGCAGCAGATTTATTAATGAAGGTAAGTAAAGATTCGGAATTTTATAAGGAGTCACAAAGGCTTATTCGTTCCTTGTATAAATTCCCGAAAATAGACTCATCATTTGTCCCTGAGGATTCTCTTTTGAGAGAATTCATTGGAAAGGAGTAAAAAATGTCCGATAAATCAGTTAAAAAACAAAATGTACTAAACGGAGCTATGGTGCTTGTTATCGCAACTGCTCTTGTTAAAATTATTGGCGCGGTTTATAAAATTCCTCTTACAAGTATAATCGGCTCTTTAGGAAGAGGTTATTTTGCTTCTGCATATAATATCTACACTCCCGTTTATGCAATTTCCATGGCGGGTCTTCCTGTTGCAGTTTCTGCAATAGTATCTAAAAATGCCGCTTTGGGAAAATATCGTGATGTTAAGCAGGTTTTAAAGCTTACTTTCCCTCTTTTCCTTGGGTTAGGTATTGTGGGTACAGGCGCACTTTTACTTGCAGCGAAGCCCTATGTTGATTCTGTCGGTTCACCCCTTGCAATTTACAGTGTTTTTGCAATTGCACCCTCAATTCTTTTCTGTTGCATTATGAGTACATATCGTGGCTATTATGAGGGCTTAAGTAATATGTACCCCACCGCAATTTCTCAGGTTATTGAGTCCTTGGGCAAGCTTGTATTCGGACTTGTTTTCTCCTATGCAATGCTTGACTACGCTAATGCTCAGATTGCTCTTAATGGCTCTGTTTTAGGCTTTAAGGTTGAAACTGAGGCGGATGGCGCAATTGTTTATGCTCTTGCGGCGGCAGGTGCTATTTTGGGTGTTACTCTCGGTACAGTTTTCGGTGCTATTTATACAATTCTGCGCCATAAATTAAGAAAAGACGGAATTAATAAGGAAATGCTTATTAATTCACCTCTTGCTTCACCTAAGAAAACAACAATTAAAGAAATTATTGCAATTGCAGTTCCTACTGCGGCAAGCTCATTAGTGCTCAATATTACAAACTTTATTGACACATTTATGATTCAGAGCCGTCTTGAAAGTGTTGTTGCGAATAACTATGATACAATAATGGGTATTTATGGCGAATCAATTAATGCGGCAAATATTGCAAAGGAAAATATTCATACTTTTCTTTATGGTGCTTATGATACGACCCTGGATTTCAGAAATCTTGTTCCAACAGTTATGATGACCTTGGGCGTTAGTGCAATCCCGATTATTTCTGCTGCAGTTGCAAAGAAGGATTTTAAAACAGTTAACGGAACAGTTAACACAGTTTTCAGAATAACAATGCTTATTGCGCTTCCCGCAGGTGCAGGCTTCTTTGCTCTTTCCGAGCCCATTATGAACTTGCTTTATAAAGGAACTGAGAACGAAGCAGGTATTGCAATTGCCGCTCCTGTTTTAGGTCTTTACGGTCTTATGATGGCAATTCTCACATTGTCCTCACCTTTGACGAACATTCTTCAGGCAATAGGTAGGGCAGATGTTCCTGCAAAGGCACTTGCTTTAGGTTGCGTTTTCAAAATTGGGCTTAACTACATTCTTATCGGTATTCCCGAAATCAATGTTAAGGGTGCGGTTTTCGGAACAGCTTTCTTCTATCTTCTCTGCATTTTCTATAACTATGCAGTATTAAGGAAGGAAACAGGAGTAAGAATCGATATTAAAACTGTCATAGTTAAACCGCTTATTGCGGCGGTGCTTTGCGGTAGTGCGGCGTATGGCTCTTATGCAGTTTTATGTAATGTATTAACCTTTGGTGATATGTCTTCAAGACTTAACGGACAGTCGCTTGCTTGCCTTGTTTCTATCGGTGTTGCGGTTCTTGTTTATGCAATTTCCGTGCTTTTGATGAAAACTTTGGTAAAAGATGACATTTTAATGCTTCCAAAGGGAGAAAAATTGGCAAAAATACTTGAAAAATATAAGCTTATCGGTTAAAATAGAGGATGTAAATTATGGCAGTTGATTTTAATTTTAAAGAAAAATATCAGTTTAATGACCTTGTTGATATTGTAAGAATTCTTCGTGAGCCCGGTGGTTGCCCCTGGGATATGGAGCAGACTCATCAGTCAATAAGAGAAAACTTTCTTGAAGAAACCTATGAGGTTATTGAAGCCATTGATACAAACAATAAAGAGCTTATGCAAGAGGAATTAGGCGATGTGCTTTTGCAGGTGCTTATGCATTCTGATATGGCTCGTACAGATGGTTGGTTCACCATTGATGAGGTTGCTAATGATATCTGCCAGAAGCTTATTATCAGACATCCTCATGTTTTTGGCGATATTTCAGTCAGTTCCACAGGCGAAGTTCTTAAAAATTGGGATGATATAAAGCGTCAGACCAAAAAGCAGAAAAGTCAGAGTGAAGCGATGGCGGCAATCCCTGCAACATATCCCGCTCTTATGAAAGCCCAGAAGGTTCAGGAAAAAGCTAAAAAAGCAGGCTTTGACTGGCGAGATTCTCAAGGTGCTTTTGATAAAATTGCCGAGGAAAGCAAGGAGCTTCAGGAGGTTCTTGCAACAGGCGATAAAGAAAAAATTGAAGATGAATTGGGTGACCTTTTCTTCTCCGTTGTCAATACCGCTCGTTTCTGCGGTTGCGATGCAGAAACTGCTCTGGAAAAAGCGACTCAGAAGTTTATGAAACGCTTTACTGTTACTGAAAAACTTGCAACAGAAAAAGGTATTGATATGAAAGAAGCTTCAATTGAGGTTCTTGACGAGCTTTGGGATGAAGCAAAAAAGCAAAATTAATTTGTCCAATTTGAACCGTTAAATCGGTTTAGGAAATACAAAAAATTATTTTTTGGAGGATTTTAAAATGAATAAGACAGAACTCGTAGCAGCAGTTGCTGCAAAAGCAGACATCTCAAAAAAAGCAGCTGACGCAGCAGTAGCAGCAGTTTTCGCTGAAATCGAAGGCGCTCTTGCAAAAGGCGAAAAAGTTCAGCTCATCGGTTTCGGTACATTTGAAGTTCGCGAAAGAGCAGCTAAAGAAGGCCGTAACCCCAAAACTGGCGAAAAAATCACAATCGCTGCTTCTAAAATTCCCGCTTTCAAAGCAGGCGCAGCTCTTAAGGATGCCGTAAAATAATTGATTTTTAGTAAATGACAAACCACCCTTAAACCTCAAGAGGTTTAAGGGTGGTTTTCAGTTCATTTTATTCTGAAACTATATTGTTAAGCCATACCTTCTTTTTTACAAGAACAATTCCGATTATAACTTTAATAATATCAATACATTGAACAATAAAGAAGGTGTACCAGATGGAAAGTTTAAATGCATAGTATAATGAAAATGCAATAGGCACGCTTACGCACATTATAAACACACTATCCATAAGGAAGGTAATGAGGGTTTTACCACCGCTTCTTATGGTGAAATAGGTTGCATTTGCAAAAGAATGAATAGGAATGAAAAGTGAACATACTTTTATGAAATAACCTGCCAGCTCTTTTGATTCTTCTGTGGTGTTATAAAGAAGCGGTATTTTATCGCCTATAAGGAAGACGAATATACCGATAACTGCGCTTAAAAAGGCCGAGAAGGCGATTAATTTGCGGTCTGTGTCAACGGCTTCTTTGAATTGATTTGCCCCTAACTGCTTGCCTATGATAATTCCGATACTGCTTCCGAGAGAAATGAACGCAATATTTGCAAGGTTCATAACAGTTGATGAAATGCTGTAGCCTGCAACAACAGAAATGCCGTAAAGGCTATAAGCCATACTTAAAAGGGACATTCCCAAGGACCAGAAAAATTCGTTGAATAACAAGGGCATACCCTTCAAAGTAATATCCTTGAAAACCTTTTTTGGCATTGAAAAGCTTCTGAATGCACCCTTGAAATATGGGAATCGGTATTTCTTTTTTATAATAAATATAAAAATTACCGCACATTCAACGTATCTTGAAATTACCGTAGCAATAGCCGCACCGACAACACCTAAAGCAGGGAAGCCTAATTTACCGAAAATAAGCACCCAGTTAAATGCGCAGTTAGTTAAAACTGCAATAAAGCCTGCAATCATAGGTGAAACGGTTTCTCCGGTTTCTCTGAGCGTACTTGAAAAAATCTGTGCAACACAAAAGGGGATAATGCCAAAAAGCATAACCTTAAGGTAGTTTTTTGCATAGCTCAAGGTAAGGGTGATATCACCTGAATCATTACTTTCGTGAAGATACAGATTTATAAGAGTTTCATCCAATAGAAGAAAAACGCCGAATGCCACGGCCAAAAGTATAACTGAAACAATTAATTTATATCTCAGTGTATAGCGTATTCCGTCATTATCATTTTTTCCGTAAAACTGGGCGGTGAAAATTCCTGCACCGCTCAATGCGCCAAAAATTGCAAGGTTGAAAACAAAGAGTAGTTGATTGACAATGGAAACTCCCGACATCTGTTCGGTGCCGAGAGAACCAACCATCAAATTGTCAAGCATACTGACAAAGTTTGTTATAAAGTTTTGAATCATAATGGGGACTGCAACCGTAAGAGTCATTTTGTAGAATGCCTTATCCCCGACAAATTTTTTTAGAAAATCCATATTATTTAATTAAATCGTGTTCCTTGATAAATTTTATTGTTTCGTCAACAGTTGTGAATGCAAGACCGACAACAGTATCTGCGCCGCCGTAATAAATAGCAATTTTACCGCTTTCAGAGTCTGCAAGTGCTGCACAAGGAAATACAACGTTGGGAACATCACCAACAAATTCATAGGTTTCGCGAGGAGAAAGAAGGTAACAGTCTGCTCTGTGGAGAACTTTCCATGGTTCATTGATGTCTGTAATCATTGCACCCATACTGTAAGAAAAGCCATTACAGCTTGTGATAACGCCATGATAGAAGCAAAGCCAACCTTCATCTGTTTCAATAGGTGTGGGTCCTGCGCCAACCTTTGTCATTTCCCAGTTCTGTTCGGGTTTTATAACAAAGCGATGCTTTCCCCAATAAGTAAGGTCAGGGCTGTGGCTTAAGAAAATATCACCATAAGGCGTATGACCTTTATCGCAAGGACGAGTGAAAATCATATATTCACCGTTAACTTTTCTGGGGAAAAGCACACCATTTCTTGAAACTGGAAGAACGGCGTTTTCGTATCTTTCCCAACATTCAAAATCAGTTGTTGCGGCAATACCGATTGAGGTACCTCTGTCAGTATGGCAAACCCAGGAAAGATAGTATTTGCCGTCAATTTCACAAAGACGAGGGTCATAACCACGGAAGATTTTTTCATCGTTTAAATTCCAATGAATACCATCATCACTGAAGCCTGTAACAAGATATTGTTCACGGGTGATATCATCCATTCTGAAAACGCCTGCAAAGCCGGTTTTATAAGGAACAACCGCAGAATTGAAAATACTATTTGCCTCTTTTACAAAAGAACGGTCAATAATTGGGTTTTCGGTGTATCTCCAAACGGGGTCTGCACAGTTAGCAGGTTTGTCCTGCCACGGAATGTTTTTAACTGTTGAATTTAGAATCTTAGCCATAATATTACCTCATCCATCATAATAGTTTAATGTTTCTATAATAAGCCCGCCAACATCTGAAACTGCTTTTCTGCTTACATTCTGCAATTTGTCGGAGTTTGCGGAAATGGTTTTTGATGTGTGTTTCTTTGATGTGCCTAAAGAACAAGCAGAAAAATCATTTTTTGCAAAAGGTGTATAAGAGCTTGACCCTAAAAGAGATGTTTCCTTTTGTATGTTTATGTTCAGGTTTTCTGCAGCTTCACCTATAACGGAGGCAACCTCCGAGCTGCCCTTTGTACCGCTTCCGTCCTTGAAAAAAACTGCAAGCTTTCTTGAAGTGGTGATTTCTTCAAGAGGAATAAATACTGTGGGAATATCCGTGTATAGCCTTTTGTGTTTTTTGGCGAAATTATAAGAGCCGGCACGGGAGGAGTATTCGCTACCCACTATAAGGCAGCAAATTTCAGTTTTTTCATATCTGAAAGCGTTGTCGTGCAATTGCTTCATAACGCTTAAAAGAATAGCAGAGGGAATAATGCTTGAACTGATGCCCGATGCCACCTTGTGACTGTTTATAAGGAAAATTGACATTATATAAAATGGTACAAAGCCAAAGCATACGATTGATAAAAATGTGAAGAACCTTGTTTGTTGAGGTGCTCCTGAAAATAAAAATAATAGTCCACTACAAAAAAGAATAGTGTTTCCTATAAGTGAACACACGCTTAAAATAAAAGGCGATTTACTTCCGTTAAGGTGAGCTCTCATACTTTGTGGTGCATCTGAACGGGCAACAAGCACAACTCTGTTTAAGGGTTCTCCGCGACTGTAACGAATGCCTAAAAGATTTTTGCTCATTTTCGTTGGTGTGATGAAATCAAGCTTTGTGCCGTCAAAAATAAATTTATAGGAGAATATACAAAAGACAACAAGGCTTATTAAAAGAGCTATTGATGCCTTAAAAACAGAGCCCGTATTTACTGAAGAATAAAAGAGAAATACACAAAGGGTTAAAAGGGCACACAATACCTTTTCTGCCAATGTACCTGCACCGGGATGAGTTCTGAACTGCTCTTGATGGGTTTCATCGCAGATTTTTTTTAGTTCATTTATAAAAATATGTTGTGCCTGTTCTTCTCCCACAGAGCCTGCTCGGCGCTCCTTTGAAGAGTTGAGCACCAGCTCTGCCGTATCAAGAACATATTGGATATTTTTTGTTTCTAAATTTGGTGAAGCCGTCATAAAAGAAGTCTCCCCAATTATTTATTAATGATATTTTTGAAATCTTGGTATGCTTTTTCCCATACTCCATTGTCTTCAGGCTCATAAAGCTTAAGGTTTTCGCCTTTTGCAATTATTTTTCTTGCTTCTTTAATGTCCTTAATGACGCCTGTTGACATAAGCTGAATTGCAACATTACCTAAAGCAGTAGCTTCAATCGGACCACCAAAAACTTTTACATTACAGCTTTGTGCAGTCATCTGAAGAAGAAGCTTATCTTTAGTTCCGCCACCCATAACATGAATTCTGTCATAATCCTTGCCGGTGCATTCTTTAATTCCGTCAAAGGTATAGCGGTATTTAAGAGCAAGGCTTTCATAAATACAACGAATAATTTCACCCACTGTCTGAGGAACATACTGACCTGTTTTTTCGCAGTATTCCTTAACTCTGCGGGGAAGATTTCCCATAGGAGCAAATTCAGGAGCATCGGGGTCAATGAAGCATTTGAAGGGTTCGCATTCAAGTGCAAGCTTTTCAAGCTCTGCATAAGAATATTCTTTACCCTCTCTTATCCATTGACGGCGGCTTTCCTGAATAAGCCAGAGACCGCATATATTTTTCAAGAAAGCGGTGGTGTAATCATAGCCTCCCTCGTTGGTAACATTGAGCTTTTTAGATGCTTTGTTTATGATAGGCTCTTTAACCTCTGTGCCAAACAAGGACCATGTTCCGCAGCTTATAAAAGCAAAATCATCAAATTCGCAAGGTGTTGCAGTAATTGCACTCTGTGTATCGTGTGCCGCTACGCTTACAATATCTGCTTTTGCAACACCAAGTTCTTCACAGATTTCATCGGAAAGCTGACCGATAACCGCACCTGTGGGGGCAATATCTGTAAGAAGATTTTTATTGATACCGAATGTATCAAGGATTTCCTCCGACCAATTATTTGTTTTTAAATCAACCATTTGTGATGTGGTAGCAATAGAGAATTCAGTAGATTTAACCCCTGAAAGCATATAGTTAAGAAGGTCGGGCATAAAGAGAAGTTTATCTGCTTCTTCCAATATGTAAGGGCGATTCTCTTTGAGTGAAAGGAGCTGGAAGATTGTGTTGAAATCCATAAACTGAATTCCGGTAATATCGTACATTCTTTCCTTTGACATATATTTAGTTGCTTTTTCAACCATACCATCATTTCTTGCATCACGATAATGTACGGGATTTTCAACTAATGTGCCGTCTTTACGAAGAAGACCGAAATCAACGCCCCAGGTATCAATACCTATGGAGTCAAATCCACCTGCTTCCTTTGCTTTGAGGATACCTTGTTTGATTTCAAAGAAAAGTCTTTGAACATCCCAATAAACAGTACCATTGATTTTAACAGGGTCATTAGAAAAACGATGAACCTCCTGAAGCTCAATTTTTTCACCATCAAATATACCGAGAATTGCTCTGCCGCTTGATGCGCCGAAGTCAAATGCTAAAACTCTTTTCATATTTATCACCTTAAAAATGCTGTGTTACTTAAGATTAACTTAAGAAACAGTTAATAATTATTTCTTCTGCTTCCTCTTCGGTTTTGCCGAGAGTCTGAAGCTTTAAAAGCTGGTCGTTATTTATTCTGCCGATAGCGGCTTCGTGAACAATGTTTGCTTCACAATGGTTTGCCGCAATTTCAGGGATAGAGCGGATGTGAGCGTTGCCCATAATAATTGAGTCGCATTGAACATGGGCTTTGCATTTTGCATTACCTACTGCACGGGGGTAGAAAACCTGCTCAGAATTATCCTTTGCAACAGAGCGGGAAATAATCTGCGAAGAAGCATCTTCTCCGTTAAGCTCGATAACCATATCGGAATGAGCAATCTGGTTCCCGTGAGTCATAAGCTTTTCGAGAATAACAAGACGTGCGCCTGCTTCTAATTTTGCAAAGGTATCGCGTTTGGTGGAGTCAACGCCCTTGATTTGAACACTTTCCATTTCGCAGAATGAATTTTCGTCCATAAAAATTTCGGTTGTGGGGTTAAGAATTCTTTCACCCTTGCCGTCACCTTCACCGTAATGTTTCTCTACATATTTAATATGAGCATTTTTGCCGATGTGGAAACGATGAATACCATCGTGTTCGCTGCTTTGGTCGCCTGAATTATGAATTCCGCAACCTGCAACAATAAGCACATCTGCATCCTCTTCAATATAGAAGTCGTTGTAAACAAGGTCATTGACACCAGCTTCGGTAATGATAACGGGAATGTGAACACTTTCATTTTTTGTTCCAGCTTTTACGATTATATCAATACCGGGCTTGTCTTTTTTAGGTTTTATTATAATATTTGCGCTTGAACGTCTTTCTGCACTCTCTCCGTTTTTTCTTAAGCTGAAAGCACCTTGGGGAATTTCGTGCAAATCTGCAACAGCTTCAAGCATACGTTTATCTGTGTTATTCATATTCTGTTAATTCCTTTATCTGAATGTGCAAGTATTATCAAACTGAGACATAAGCTCGGGAAATATTTCTTCTGCAGGACCTTTTTTAGAAACAACCCCATTTGCAATAACTGCTATTTCATCGGCTATTTTCATAATTCTTTCCTGGTGAGAAATGATTATCATACTCTCTTTACGCTTTTTTGAAATACCTTTAAAGCTTTCAACAAGCATATTAAAGCTCCATAAGTCAATACCTGCTTCGGGTTCATCATAAATTGCAAGCTTTAAATCCCTTGCCATAAGAGTTGCAATTTCAATTCTTTTTATTTCACCGCCTGAAAGAGAGGAGTCAACCTCGCGGTTTAGGTAATCCTTCGAGCAAAGTCCGACATTTGTGAGATAAGCACAACATTGGTCTTCGGGTAAATCTTCTCCGTGAGCAAGGCTCAAAAGTCCGCGAACAGAAAGACCTTTAAAGCGGGGAGGATGCTGAAAAGCATAGCCGATACCAAGCTTTGCTCTTTCGGTTATGGACATATTGGTAATATCAATGCCGTTCCAAAGAATCTGACCACCTGTAGGCTTTTGGATTCCCATTATTATTTTCGCAAGAGTGGATTTACCGCCACCGTTGGGGCCTGTCACCACAAGAAATTTTCCGTCCTCAAGAGTGAGAGAAACATCTGTAAGTATTTCTTTTTCTCCCAGCTCATCGGACACGTTAAATGAAATGTTTTTTAATTCGAGCATATTGTTCTCCAATGATATATTTAGTATTTTGTTTGCATATTACTTCAATTATGAATTATATACAAATTAATGAGTTTATTCAAGTCTTTTTGAAAAATCCTTGTTAAATATGAATGTTTATGATATATTATACAAGGAGTCTTATACTTTTTTACGAAAGAGGGATAATATGAGAAGAATCGGCGGAGAATATGAAGAATCATTAGAGAAAGAACAGCTTGTAACCTTGCTTCAGGAAACTGTTGCAGGTATTGCAATAGTTTCACCTCATCCCGATGGAGTTCGTCTTGATTACACCAACAACGGATTTTTTGAAATATTCGGTTACACAAGAGATGAATATGAAAAGCTTGGTGAAGATGTTCGTTTGAATCTTTTTCACGAAAGAGATTTTATGACTATTGTTACAAAAATAAATGGGGATTATGCTCCCGGTGAGGTTTTGAAATTCGAATGCAGAATTAACAAAAAAGGCGGGGAGCAGGCTTGGGTGCTTATCACCACCCGTAAACCCAGCAACGCTGCAAAGGGTGAGCAAACTTTTATTTGCAGCCTGACAGATATAACGAATTTGAAAAAAATCCAGCTCCAACAAGAAAAAGAAAAGAAACGCTACGAAATTATGGAGGAGCTTTCAGATAATATTTTCTTTACTTATGATGTTGCAAACGATGTTTTTGAAGCTTCATCAAAAATTCTTCGTTCAATGGGTACAAGAACAAGAATTGAAAATGCAATAGAAAATATGACCTATGGTGATATTCTCGACCATAGAGATGTGCCTGCTTTTATAGGTGCTTTAAGTAACGCTCTTTCAGGTCAAAGGAAAAATACGTTTGATGCACGAATTATAAATAATCGTGGTGATGCTATATGGCACAGAATTAAATTTTTTGTTATTTTTGATGAGAATGATAATGCTGTTCAGTTTGTTGGTAATCTTACTGATGTGGACAAAGAAAAGAAGGAGAAAAACAGACTTATAGCACAGGCAGAAACTGACCAACTTACAGGTTTCCTCAATAAGCTTTCTACAACTTTGAAGGTTAACGAGCTTATAAGAGAAGAGGATGAAGAGGGTGCCTTGTTTATTTTCGATATTGATGATTTTAAAAAGCTTAATGATACATATGGTCATCGTGTAGGCGATATTTTCCTTAAAGAACTTACAAATAAACTTTCCCTTTCTTTCCGAACAACTGACGTTTTAGGTAGAGTCGGTGGCGAGGAATTCGTTCTGTACTTAAGTGGTGTTGGTGATAACAAGCACTATCTTGAAGAAAAAGCAATTCAAATTCAAACAATCTGCAATAGTATCCGTCTTGATGCGGCACCTGAAGAAGAAATTTCCTGCAGTATTGGTATTGCAAAATTCCCTGCTGATGCAAAAACTTATACAGAACTTTACGAAAATGCTGATAAGGCTATGTATTATGTGAAAAAACATGGTAAAAAGAATTTTGCATTTTTTGATGAAATAGGTGAATGATTACGGCTATGTCCCAGATAATTCAATATATAGAAGATAAAAAGGTTCTCATTCTCGGTATGGGCAGAGAGGGTAAATCCACTCTTTCATATATAAGAAAGCACTTGCCTGAAAAACACTTAACAATTGCAGATAAAAACGGATTTGAGAGCGATGATAAGAACATAAATGTGATTTCGGGAGAAGATTATTTGAAATCTCTCGGGGATTTTGATATTGTTTTTAAAAGTCCCGGCATTGCATTTTTAGATGATGTTGTTTATCCCGAAAATACTGAAATTACCTGCCAGACAGATATGTTTCTACGCTTTTGCAAACCTACTGTTGTGGGAATTACGGGCTCAAAGGGTAAAACAACAACATCAACTCTTATTTATGAAATGCTTAAAGCAGGCGGAATTAATACATGCCTTATAGGTAACATAGGTATTCCTGTTTTCGAGAAAGCAGATGAAGATGAGAGCCTTGTGGCAGTTATTGAAATGTCTTCCCATCAGCTTGAATTTACTAAAGCATCACCCCATGTGGCTGTTCTTGTTAATATTTATCAGGAGCATCTTGACCACTATAAAACAGGGTTTAAGGGTTATGTTGAGGCAAAGCTTAATATTGCACTTCATCAAAATGAAGCCGATTTCTTGATTTATAATCCTGAGCAAGACCTTGAGGGTGTTGTTGATTGGGAAAAGGTTATTAAAAGCAACGGTAGACCTGTAACCTTTACGGATGCAAAAAACGATGCTTTTGTCAATGAACTCTGGAAATCTACAGAGCACCTTAAAGGTGAGCACAATCGCCAGGACATTGCCTATGCATTAGAGGTTGCAAGGATTTTTGGTGTCAGTGATGATGCAGTAAGAAATGCAATTAAATCCTTTGGCGGAATTGAGCACAGAATGGAATTTGTTGGTGTTATAAATGGCATTAGTTGGTATAACGACAGTATTGCAACCATACCCACAGCAGTTATGGGGGCAGTGAAGGCTCTCGGTAATGTTGACACCCTCCTTTTCGGCGGACTTGACAGAGGTATTGATTACACTGACTTCATAGATTTTTTGGCTGAATGCAATATTCCAAATTTGGTGGGTCTTCCCGAAACAGGTCATAATATAATAAACACCCTCAATGAAAAGGGTGTAAACAAAAATTTTGTATGTGCCGAAAATATGGAAGACGCGGTAAAAAAATGCAATGAAATAACCGAAGAGGGTAAAATCTGTTTGTTTTCACCTGCAGCGGCAAGCTATAACTACTACAAAAACTTTGAAGAAAAGGGTAGACACTATAAATCAGAAATACAAAATTTGACAAAATGAAGGATTAGGAATATACTATATACTTAGAAAAACTTAAAAAGGAGATATAAATAATGAAAAAAGTAATTTCTGTTGTTCTTGCAATAACAATGCTTTTCTCACTTGTAACAATGAGTTTTGCAGGTTACAAGGATGATGCAAAGCTTCAGTTTAATGCAAACGGTAAATTTAAAATTCTTTGCCTTGCAGACGTTCAGGATGATTATCCTATGGAGCCTGCAGTGCTCCAGTTCATTGAAGAGGCTCTTGATTTCGCTGCACCTGACCTTGTTGTTTTTGTTGGCGACAATGTTGTTGGTGAGGATATAAGAGCAATTGATGAGATGATTGCACCTCTTGATGAGAGAGATATTCCCTTTACCTTTGTTTTCGGTAACCACGATGATGAAGGTGGTATGGTTAAGGAAGACCAGCTTGCAGCATACCAGAAATATTCTGAATGTTTGGCATATGATGCAGACCCCGAACTTCATGGCTGTGCAACACATAATGTTCCTATTCTTTCAAGTGACGGAAGCAAGGTTGCATTTAATGTATGGTGCTTTGACAGCGGCGGAAGCATTCATGATGAAAACGGCACTTGGCTTGGTTATGACCATGTTCACGCTGACCAGATTGAATGGTACAACACAACCCGTGATGCTTTAACTGCCGAAAACGGTGGCGAGGTTGTTCCTGCTATGGCTTTCCAGCACATTATTCCTCAGGAGCCCGTTGAAATGATTTTTTATGAGGGTGCTATTGCTCTCGGCGAAGCTACTATCAATTTCTCCGACGGTACTGTTTATACTCCTATTCCCGATATTACCAAATATGATGGCGTAATCTTTGAAAAGAGCTGTCCCAGCTACGGTAATGACGGTCAGTGGGATGCGATGCTTGCAGGTGGCGACGTTCTCGGTCTCGTTGTTGGTCACGACCATGTAAATAACTTTGTTGCAGATTGTGGCGGTATGGACCTTATTCAGACTCCCGGTTGCACATATAATTCATATTATAACAATATGTATCAGGGTGCGAGAGTTATTGAACTTGACGAGGCTGACCTTACAACATACGAAACTTATAACCTTACATCCAACGAGCTTGCTAACAGAGATGGTTCTCAGTTAGGCGATATGGGTGGAAGAGATAACTATGATTTCTTCTATGTACTTGAAAAACTTTTCTCAACAATTTATAATTTCTTTGTTGATTTCTTTAAAGGTCTTTAATTAAAACAAAAATGGTTTGGATTCATTTGAATCCAAACCATTTTTTATATTCCGAAAAGTATATGGGTGTTTCTTAAGCTACCATTTTTAATAAAATCATTGACAGAATATGCGTGTTTTTCCAAATCATTGCAGGTGGCTTTTGTTATTTCCTTTTGTTTTAGGATGCTGATTATTTTTTCTGCAACACTGTTTATGATTTCATTTTTTATATTTGCATTATCCGTACCATTGTCTGTTGAAATAAGAAATTCAAGGGAGTCTGCCATGAATACGCCATCAGGTAAATCTCGTAATGCTCTGAATTGCCATTTGTAATAGGGAAGGTATTTCCCATTTAAAAGGAAATAACATTTCATAGCAGCATTAGAAAATTCAAAAAGAGCAAGCTGGGCAGATGCGGTTTCACCACGATTTATAATTCGAGGATAATTATACTGACCGCTTTGTGCCATTATTAAGAGATTTCCTGCAAGCTTTTTGAGAAAAATATCGTCAGGCATATTAAGAAGTTTGGTGCGAATTTCTGTAAATTCTCCAAAATTGTCCCTGAAAATTTCACCATTTGTGGCTTCTGCCAAAGCATAATCAGGGAGAGAAAACCATTGTTCTATTGTCAGTTCGCCATCCGGTGAACCGGTTTTTTTATTGTAAAAATCTTTAGTTCTAAAAACTCCGTTTCTGCTTCCTCCAACAGGCTTTACAAGACTGCGTTTGTATCCGCAAAACTCTTTGGGAAGCTTGCTGTAGGCTCTTTCCAAATTGAAAAAGGTTTTCTCATCAATGATACTTTCATCGGGAACAAACAGACAAAACCCCGGTTCAAAATCGTGGTCGTGAGAAATATCATCATCGTAGCCATAGCAATCAGAACCGCTGCCCACAAGACCAACTGCGATAAGATTCTCGTATTCAGCAAACTGTTCTTGAATCATGGGTTTGCCGTGTTCTTCATAATATTTTTTTGAAAGCTCAAGACCTTTCATAAATATTCCTCGTTCTTTCTTTTAATTCATTTTCATATAAAAATCTGCCGTAATAGCCGAATGTAGGTGCACATTTTTCGCAAACAAAAGCATAGTTTCCGTCAATTTCTGAATAGTTTTCGTCAAGCACCTTTTGGGCTTTATCTAATAAAACATCAATTTCCTCACAAGCATTTTCAAGTCCCTTTTGAGCTTCAACGGCATTTGCCATATTAAGATAGCTTACCGCTTGTTCTAAATTGAATTGAGGATTTTTATCTAATACCGATATTGCTTTTCTATAAAGCTTTAATGCTCTTTCATATTCTTTTAAATCTACAAGCGAAAGGGCAAAGTTATTGTATAAGCCTGCAAGTCGGCGGTCGTTTTCGGGCAAAAAAGTTTCATATAACGCGACCGTTTTTTCAAAATAGGCAATACTTTTATCTGCTTCTCCGAATGCCTTGTAAGCCGTACCACAGTTTAAAAAAGCTGTTGCACCTGTTACTGTGTTTTCTATACCTAAAACTTTAAGTAAATCAAGTGCCTTTTCACAATATTTATAGCAGCTTTCTTTATCTCCGATTTTTCTGTAAAGACCAATACATTCGTTGCATAAGGAAAACAATGATTTATTATCATTCCGGTTCTGAGCAATACTTACCCATTTTTCAAGAAAATCTCGGGCAGAATTATAATCATTTCTGCTTAAAATGTTGTCAAGCTCATTTATAAGATTATTGATACTAATTGGATTTTCAAAATTATTCATATAAAAACCTCGTCAGATTTATGTGAATATTTTAGCATAAAACAGAGTTTATTACAATGAGAATATATGCCGATTTATATTTTTACTCCACTTTAGTGTGTTAAAGTAGTAAAGTTGCATAAAAGAATGTGATATTGTGTGGAGGTCTATGGCAAAACTTACAAAATAAAAGATTTTATCAAAAAGCCCTTTACTTTATCACGCTAAAGTGCTAAAATAACCCCACAAAATAAAAGGTGATTACACCTATGGAGGAAATTATTATGAAAAAAGTATTAGCTATCGTAATGAGCGTAGTTCTCGTTCTCGGTATCGTTTGCGCATTTGCTGCTTGCGGCGGTAATGGTGATAACGATACAACAACAGAAGGTACAACAAATGCAGCTGCAACATCAGACCTTGCATATATCAAGGATAAGGGCACAATGATTATCGGTATTACTGACTATGAACCTATGAACTATAAAGATGATGAAGGCAATTGGACCGGTTTCGATACAGAGTTTGCAGAGCTTGTTTGTAAAGAACTTGGCGTTAAAGCTGAATTCTTTGTTCTTTCCGATTGGGATCAGAAAGTAAACGAACTCAATTCTAAAGCTATTGATGTTGTTTGGAATGGTATGACAATTACAGATGAACTTAAAAAATCCATGTCTATTTCAGATCCTTATGTAATTAATGCACAGGTTATCGTTACAAAAGCAGAAAATGCTGAAAAATATGTTGACCTCGAATCTATCAAAGATGCAACTATTGCTGTTGAAACAGGTTCAGCAGGTGCTGCTTGTGTTGCTGATTGTGCTAATGTAACAGAAGTTGCTGCTCAGTCTGACGCTCTTCTTGAAGTAAAATCAGGTGCTGCAGATGTTTGTGTTATTGACATTACAATGGCAGATGCTATGACAGGTGAAGGCACAAGCTATGAAACTCTTACCAAAACAGGTTCTCTTACAGAAGAAGAATATGGTATCGGTTGCAGATTGAATTCTGACACATGCACAGAAATCAATAAGATTATGGATAAATTTATGGAAGACGGCACACTCGATGCTCTTGCTAAAAAATACGAGCTTACTCTTGTAAAATAATTTGTATTAAATATACTGACTGCTTGTGGCAGAGTGCTTGAATGAGTGCTCTGCCTTGAGTGTTGTTAAAATGAGAAAGGTTTTTAAAATGCCTGTAATTGAAATTATAAAATCATTATTTGAAGGGTTTGGAGTTTCTCTTGAAATATTTGCGCTGACATTATTGTTGGCAATTCCTCTGGGGCTTGTTATAAGCTTTGGTTCAATGAGTAAATTCTTACCATTAAAATATGTTTCTAAATTTATTGTTTGGGTAATAAGAGGAACACCTCTTATGCTTCAATTGATAATCATTTTTTATGGTCCCGGTCTTCTCAGTACATGGGCAAATGAAATGATTGCCAACGGTACAACAAATGTTTTTATAGAATGGCTTTCAACCTGGGCTGTTATGGATAGATTTGTAGCGGTTATTATTTCCTTTGTAATAAATTACGCTTGCTATTTTTCTGAAATTTTCAGAGGCGGTATTGAAAGTATTCCGAAAGGTCAGTATGAAGCCGGTCAGGTTCTCGGTATGACTAAGTCTCAGATTTTCTTTAAAATTGTACTTATGCAGGTTGTTAAGAGAATTATACCCCCGATGAGCAATGAAATTATTACCCTTGTTAAAGATACGTCTCTTGCGAGAGTTATTTCGGTTTATGAACTTATCTGGGCAGGACAGGCGTTTATCAAATCAAGCGGAATTTTGTGGCCCTTGCTTACAACAGGAGTATTCTATCTTGTATTTAATGGTCTTCTTACGGTTGTTTTCGGCAAAATCGAGAAGAAACTTGATTATTATAAAATTTAAGGTCGAAAGGAGCTTTTACAATGTCTGTACTTGAAGTTAAAGATTTAATGAAAAGCTTTGGAAAGACCAGAGTTTTAAAGGGTGTCAGCTTCAATCTTGAAGAGGGCGAGGTTTTGAGCATTATCGGTTCTTCCGGTAGTGGTAAAACAACTATTCTTCGTTGTATAAATCAGCTTGAAACTGCCGACAGTGGTTATATAGCGGTTGACGGTGAGGTTTTCTTTGACGGTACACAGAAAAAGGAAAACGCCACAGAAAAAAGAAAACGCCAGCTTCTTATCGGTCTTGTATTTCAGGATTTTCACCTTTTTCCCCAATATAATGTTCTTAAAAATGTAACTCTTGCGGCAGAATTGCTTGCTAAAGAAAGAGAAGATTACAAGCATAATAAAAAACAAATTCACGATGAAATTGTTGAAAAAGCAAAAGAAATTCTTCGTAAAGTTGGTCTTTCCGATAAATTGGAAAACTATCCTTGCGAGCTTTCAGGTGGTCAGAAGCAAAGAGTTTCAATTGCAAGAGCATTGATGCTTGAGCCCAAGGTGCTTTTCTTCGATGAGCCTACGTCTGCCCTTGACCCTGAGCTTACCGGTGAAATCCTTAAGGTTATCAAAGGCCTTGCAGAAGAGAAGACCACAATGGTTATTGTTACCCACGAAATGTCCTTTGCAAAAGCAGTTTCCACAAAGGTTATCTTTATGGATGATGGCGTTATTGCCGAAGAGGGTACACCTGAAGAGGTTTTCGATAATCCCAAATCAGAGCGTACAAGAGCCTTCATCTCTAAATTTGATGACTGATTAAGCGCATAAGTTGATTTGGTTCACTCGGCGTACCTTTGTACGCAGTCGCTCACCAAATCTGCCTTCTGTCTCTTAATCTGAGAAATTTATTAACATAACACCGCTGACAAGCATAGTATAAAGTAAATTAGCACTATGCCGTCAGCGGTGTTTTTTCAGGTGGCGACGAGCAAAGCTTTTGTCGTCCATGAATTGCCTGAAAAATCTGTGCAAAAAATAACCGCTCTCGAAAAAACGAGGGCGGTAAATATTATGCTTTTATATTTTCTCAAGAATTTTCAATATAATATCAGAAAAAGCAGTAACATCAGAAACAACGGAATTTGTGTATTCGCCAACTGAAACATCATCTGCATTATCGGAAATTTTCCTTACACTTACAAAGGGCATATTCAAAAGGTAGCAAACTGCACCTAAAGCACCGCTTTCCATATCAAAGGCGTTTATGTTGAAAAGTTCTTTATATTTTTCACCTAATTCTTTGTTAGTGAGGAAGAAATCGCCTGTTCCAAGGTTTCCGTGCTTGAAGCCGTCAACTGAACAAGCGGCTTTGTAAAGGTCATTATCACATTTGTATATGTAATCTCTCTGACCGGGCTTCTGACCTGGAAGTCTTCCGATGGGAGTTAAGTCGAAATCACATTCAACGCAGGAGTCGGAAACAATAATATCACCCTTGAAAACTCCTGAAACTGCACCGCTCCAGCCTGTGTTGATAACTCCGTCAAAGTTATCATAATTAAGACCAAGTGCTGCACCTAAGGCTGCATTAACCTTGCCTATACCAAAGCATACGGCTGTGCAGTCGTGGTTGTTATATGAAAAGTCAAAAGCGGGCATGTGCTTGATTTTATATTCTTTTTTTACAAGCTCACCCAAGCTGTTTTTGCAAGGGTTAAATTCATCAATATCAGCAATTAAAATAAGGTATTTCATTTTATTTTTCCTCGCTTTCAAGTGCATTCTTGAGTGATTTTGCAAGCTGGTCGGGGCAGGATGTGGATTTGAAGCCACAACGGATTCCCGAAACTGCGTTTATAATTTCTTCAACGGGTTTACCCTCACAAAGAGCGGCGATACCCTGAAGATTGCCGTGGCAACCACCTTGAAATTTAACGTTTTTAACTATTCCGTTTTCTATATCAAAGGTGAGATTTCTTGAGCAAACGCCCTGAGGTTTATATTCAAATGTCATTTTTTACTTCCTCGCTTTTCAACAAATTAAATGCTTCTTCTAAGGTATCAAGTGGTGATTGACCGCTTGATTTTTTTACTGTTATATATGGTTTAGGACCTTTTGAAACAAGAATTCTGCCTCTCATTCCTTTAACAAGCAGAGCTACCTTCTGCATATCGATTTCTTCAACATACAATAGCAGGCTGTTGTTATTCTGCCCGATTTCATAAATGCCCATTGCTGCGGCAGTGTTTCTTAACAGAGCGACCTTAACAAGTCCCTCAACACCTGCAGGCGGTTCACCGAAACGGTCAATAAGCTCGTCAATAACATCGGAAGCATCTTCCTCTGTTTTTATATCTGCAATACGCTTATAAATTGAAAGTCTTTGAGGGAGGCTTTCGATGTAGGTTTCAGGAATATGAGCATCAATTCGTATATCAATAAGGCATTCTTTTTGATTGGTTTTAATATCTTCGCCCTTTTCCTCGATAACTGCTTCGGAAAGGAGCTTCATATACATATCGTAACCAACCGCTTCCATATGACCGTGTTGCTCTGAACCTAAAAGGTTACCTGCACCTCGGATTTCAAGGTCACGCATAGCAATTTTAAATCCGGAACCGAATTCGGTATATTCACGGATTGCGGTGAGCCTTTTTTGAGCAATTTCTGTTAACTCTCGGTTGCGGTTAAAGGTAAGGTAAGCAAAGCCACGCCTTGCAGAACGGCCAACTCGTCCTCTTATCTGATGAAGCTGTGCAAGTCCGAGATGGTCTGCATTTTCAATTATCAAAGTGTTAGCATTTGGCACGTCCACACCTGTTTCAATAATGGTGGTGCAGACTAATATATCAATTTCACCCTCTAAAAGCTGACGCCATACTTCTGAAAGCTCATCCTCGCTCATTTTACCGTGAGCAATTCCGATATTGGCATCGGGTAAGAATTCGTGAATTGTTGCGGCGGTTTTATCAATGGTATTAACCTTATTATGAAGATAATAAACCTGACCACCACGACGTATTTCCTTTGCCATTGCTTCCGTGATAACTTCCCAATCGTGCTCTAAAACATATGTCTGAACAGGGAAACGGTCTTGGGGAGCTTCTTCAATAACAGACATATCACGAATGCCCGACATTGCCATATTCATTGTTCGGGGAATGGGGGTTGCAGAAAGGGTAAGGCAGTCAACATCGGGATACATTTCCTTAAGTCTTTCCTTTTGCCCAACGCCGAATCTTTGCTCTTCGTCAACGATTATAAGGCCCAAATCTTTAAAGATAATATCTTTAGATATAAGCCTGTGAGTGCCGACAATAATATCAATTGCACCTCGTTTGAGTGCCTTGATAATTCTTGTTTGCTCTTTTGGCGTTCTGAAACGTGAAAGCATATCCGCTTCAATGGGGAAGCCTTCAAAACGGCGGAGAATTGTATTGTAATGTTGGAGAGCAAGAATTGTTGTGGGAACAAGAATTGCACATTGCTTGCCGTCTGCAATACATTTGAAAGCCGCTCTTAAAGCAACCTCGGTTTTGCCGAAGCCTACATCACCGCAAAGAAGTCTGTCCATTGGGTGAGGCTTTTCCATATCCTTTTTTATTTCGTTGATACTGCGAAGCTGGTCATCGGTTTCTTCATACTCAAAACGCCTTTCAAAGTCGTTTTGCATATCAATATCGGGGGAGAAAGCAAAGCCTGCAGTTTTCATTCGTTTGGAATAGAGCTGGATAAGCTCTTTTGCCATATTTTTGGCAGATGCTTTAACTCGGGCTTTCATTTTCTCCCAATCGTTACCGCCTAAGCGGGAAAGCTTGAGAGTTTTTGTATCGTCCTTCGGGCCTATATATTTTGATACAAGGTCAAGCTGGGTAACGGGAACATATAAAGCGTCACCTTTTGCATAGGTGATTTTTATGAAATCCTTGGTAAGACCCGATACCTCTAATTTCTGAATGCCGTCAAAAATACCGATACCGTGAACGGAGTGAACAACATAATCGCCCCTTGAAAGTTCTTCGAGGCTCTGGATTGCATCAGCGGCTTTGTAGTTCTTTTTGCGCTTTTGAGTAGATTTATGAACCCCTTTGCCGTAAGAAATAATGTTGAATTTCTCACTCGGATAACGGAAGCCGCCCGATAAACCACCGGCTAAAACACTTACTGTGTTTTGTGGGAATTGTGCAGGTGGAACAGGGAAAAACATTGCTTTAATGTCTTCTGTTTCTAAGGCTTCCACAAGGGAGTTGGCACTTTTTTCCGTACCTGCAAGAATGATGCAGGTTTCTTTTTTTGAAAGCGACGGTTTTAAGTCATCAAGAAGCACCTCTAACGAGCCGTTCCAGAGAGGGTTTTGCTGAACATTAAAGGTTGTAAGACTTTTAACCGAAGTATCAAAACTACCACGAGTAAAGTTATCTATATAAATTACTTTCTTTTTCTCGTAAATTAAAAGTAATTCGGGGAAGGTTAAAGAAAACCTGTCAAGTCCTTTTGTAAGAACACCGTTTTCAAACTGGGCTTTGATTTCCTGTAAAAGAAGCTTTGAAGAATTCTGAACTTTATCTTTTACTGATGCACTTTCGCATACGAAAAGGAAAGCATCATCCATATAATCAAAAATTGAAGCAGGGTTTTCATAGGCGAGAGAAAGATATTTATCAACGGATTGCAGCTTAACACCTGAATTTAACATTTCAATATCTTTATTTAACTGCTCTTTTGCCTTTTTTGAACCTTTTCCCGAAACGGTTGAAATAAAGCTTTCAATTTTGTTCTTAAGTTCTTCCTCGTTGTCGAAAATGATTTCGGTTGATGGTGTTATTTCGCAGAAATCAAGGCTTTCTGTTCGTCTTTGGGTGGAAACATCAAAAAGTGAAATTGTGTCAACCTCATCGCCCCAAAGCTCAATTCTGACTGGTTGGGGAGAATCGGGTGGAAAAAAGTCAATAATACCGCCTCTTACGGCAAATTGACCTGCACCCTCAACGCTTTCAGCTCTTTTAAAGCCTGCAGAAATGAGGGTTTCCGTAACCTTTTCGGTGGAAATTTCGGTATTGAAATCTATTTTAAATGTACGCTTTTTAAGCTCTTTAGGTGGAATTGTCAGTTGCAGAGCCGATTCTGCTGAGCAAACAACAATTTTACATTCGCCTTTTAAAATAGAACATAAGGTTTTAATTCTTAGTTGCTCATATTCTCTTGACTGACCCTGTGAAGAGTTAAAGGAGAAATCTCTTGCAGGGTAGAAACCTGCAATTTCTTTGTTGCCGCTTAATTCATTTATATCTGCGGTGAGTTTTCGGGCACTGCTTTCATCAGGCAAAACAACAATAGCTCTGCGAGAAAATTCCTCGCAAAGCGAAAAAACAAGATGTGCTTTTGGTGCAGGTGGTAAGCCCACAATTCCTGAGGGACACATATCTGCACCGATGTAACGAACAACATCCCTGTATTGAGTTGAGTTCTGAAGAAGTTGTTTATAGCCTGACATATACTCACTCTAACCGTTATATTTTGACATTGCACCCTCAAAATCGCCGTTTACGAGCATTTCAAGAGCATTT
This sequence comes from Acutalibacteraceae bacterium, assembly GCA_045594685.1. Taxonomy (GTDB): domain Bacteria; phylum Bacillota; class Clostridia; order Oscillospirales; family Acutalibacteraceae; genus DTU089. Next base: position 117,888 of record JAZNYZ010000025.1, read on the forward strand.
GCTCCGTCTTCAATAGCATTTCTTACAGCAGGAATATCTTTCTTAGGAAAGTTTGCAAGTACCCAATCACCTAAATCATAGTCGGGATGGGGTTTTGCACCAACTCCGATTTTGATTCTGGGGAAATTCTCTGAGCCTAAATGAGCAATAATGCTTTTTATTCCGTTGTGACCGCCCGCACTGCCCTTTCTTCTTATACGAAGTTTACCGGGGTCCAAAGAAATATCATCAAAAACAACAATGATATTTTCTATGGGAATTTTGTAGAATTTTGCACATTCCGAAACCGCAGCACCGCTATTATTCATCATTGTTTGAGGCTTCATGAAAAGAACCTTACTGTTTCCGATTTTAGCATCACCTATAAGAGCGTGGAATTTCAATTTTTTTGCTTTGAAATCTAATTTGTCTTCAAGATACGTGATAAAAAGAAAGCCTGCATTATGGCGAGTGGTTTCGTATTTCGTTCCGGGGTTTCCGAGGCCTACAACCAAAAAATCGTAGGTGGAATTACCGCTGTCTTTTTTAAATTTGTTAAACATCTTTTTCTCCGTTATGTTGTCGTTTATATGGTTTTTTAATATTTACCCAATTTTCTTTTATTATTTGTTTGTTTCTTGCAACTGCAAGTGCATTTTCGGGAACATCCTCTGTTATTGTTGAACCTGCGGCGGTGAAAGCGTTTTCACCAACTGTGACGGGAGCAACAAGATTAGTGTTGCATCCGATGAAAGCACCGTCTTTAACAGTTGTTCTGGATTTGTTTCTTCCGTCATAGTTTACTGTTACGCAACCGCAACCGAAGTTAACATCCTTTCCTACATCAGAATCGCCAACATAGAGAAGGTGGGGGAGCTTACTGCCCTCATCAACAGTTGAGTTTTTCACCTCAACAAAGTTGCCGATATGAACATTATCTGATATTTTGCAATTGGGTCTTATGTGAACAAAGGGTCCGGCGGTAACACCCGAACCAATTTCTGAATTAAAGCATTGAGTGTTATTAAGTTTTGTATTATCTCCGATAATTGTATCACAAATATACGAGTTGGGTCCGATTACGCAGTTTTCTCCGATTTCGTTTTCACCCATAATAATTGTGTTGGGTAAAATAAGAGAGCCTTTACCGATTTTTACATTTTCTTCAATAATAACACCGTCGGAACAGGGGATTTCTACTCCACGTTCGAGCAATTTTTCAATAACTTCTGTTCTTTGAGATTTATTAATCAAAAAACATTCTCCTTTGCAACATATTATTCTATCATATATTATGTTCTTTTTCAAGAATATATAAAAGTATATAATCTTGATTTATTTCTTGTTGGTGGTATAATTTAAAAAAGAAATATATTCAGGTGATAGAATGAAATATGCTTTTATAATATTGGGTTTGGCAATTTTGCTGTTTATTTGTGTTTTGATTTTCAATGCACTAAAAGTAAAAATAAAATCCCGTAAACTTACTGATGAAATTATTCATAAAACAAAAGAAGAGCAGGTGGAATATGCCAAAAAATTAGGCGAGATGATTAAATGCAAAACCATTTCTAAAAAAGATGAGTATAATGATACCGAATTTAAAAAATTAAGAGAAACTCTTGAAAAGCTATTCCCTTTAGTTCACGAAAAATGCGAGAAAATGATTTTTTCTGATGATTGTTGGGTTTATAAGCTGAAAGGTAAGGATGAGAGCAGAAATATTATGGTGATGTCCCACCATGATGTTGTGGATGTTGAAGGAACGTGGACTCATCCGGGGTTTTGCGGTGAAATCTTCGATGATGCTTTGTGGGGCAGGGGCACAGTTGATACAAAAACTCCTCTTTTTGCAGAGTTTCAGGCCCTTGAAGAATTGTTGAATGAGGGCTTTATACCTGAAACCAATCTTTATATAGGCTCTTCTCATAATGAAGAAATATCGGGCGACGGAATACCTACCGCCCTTAAATATTTTGAAGAGCAGGGTATAGCCTTTGAAACAATTCTTGATGAAGGTGGTGCGATAATTGACCCGCCACTTGCAGGAATGAAATGCAGATGCGCTATGATGGCGGTTCACGAAAAAGGTATTCACCGACTTATATGCACCGCAAAAGAGGGGAATTCTCATACAGGGCTTGCAGCAAATGTAAACACACCCGTTGCAAGAATGTCCGCTTTTATTGCAGAGATTAATTCAAAAAACATTTTTATTCGCCGTCTTTATCCTGAGGTTAAGGCGATGTTTGAAAACCTTTGCCCATACACTCCTTTTGTTATGACAGTCCTTTTCAGTAATCTTTGGTGTTTTGGGGGACTTATTAAATGGGCAATGCCCAAGCTTAATGCGCAAGCAGGGGCGATGATAGGTACCTCTTGTTCATTCAATGAGATTTCAGGCTCGAGAGATGATAAAAAATGCACCGCAAAAGCAATGCTTCGATGCGTTAATGATGAAGATTTGAAAAAAGATATTGAAGCAATTAAGAGAATTGCAGAAAAATACGCCATTGAAATTGAGGATGGAGAAAATAACGAATATCACAAGCCTGCGGATATGTCAAAGCCCGCCTTTGCGTACACAAAAAAATGTATTGGAGAAATTTTTCCCAATGTTGCAAGTGCTGCATATATTCTTCCTGCAGGAACTGATGCAAGGCATTTAAGCGACATTTGTGATTGTGTTATAAGATTTGCTCCTATTGAAATGGATGCTCAACAATTTGCAAGTGTTCACAGTGAGAATGAAAATATATCTTTAAAGGCTATCGGTAACGCAGTTGCCTTTTATAAACACTACATAACTAATTACAGGTAATATAAAAATCTGCTGAAATGATATTCAGCAGATTTTTATTATTGTGTTGAATTCTCGAAAAAGTTTCGCTAATTTCACAAAAATATGTTGATTTATTCCCTTTGCTATTGTATAATTATTCTAAATAAGAAAAGGGGTGAGAGGGTTGACGGATAAATTCAAGAAAAACATAATTGCATTTATCGCAATCCTTTTCACAGTCGTTTTGGGTGTGTGCCTGCCTTTCTTTTCTCGATTTTTGCCTGATTATATCAATGCGGTTAATTTGGTTGGCGGCTTTGCTGATGTTGGCAGATATAATCTTAGTTCAGGTGAAAGAGTGTATTTATCAGGAGAATGGGAGTTTTTCTGGAATGAGCATATAGTGTCCGGTAAATCTTCCGGAAAAAAGCCAAGCTGCCTTGTGAATGTTCCTGCATCGTGGACAACATACGAAATAAACGGTGAAAAGCTTGAGAATGGTGGCATAGCAAGCTATAGGGCATATATAGAAAATGTTAAAACAACAGAACCATTTTTAGTAAGTGTTCCCAATGTATCGGGTGAATGCAATGTTTATATTAACGGTGAATGCGTTTATTCAAACCGTAATATTCCGGGAACAAATTATTCAACCGTTGTTGAATCCTATGGAATACCATATACATTTGAGAGTGAGGACGCTGTAGATTGTGAGGTTGTTATCGAAATGACCTGCGTTAATTCCAGCGGACTTACTGCAGTGCCGACGTTATCAACCTATGAGGATTTTCATTCATCTGAAATGGGTACTCTTGCAAAAAGGTATGTTTATATCGGCATAGTGCTTTTTATTGCCATAGCAGTTCTTTCTTTTGGAATACTTAATAAGAAAATCGGCAATCAATTCTGGTTGTTTGCCCTTTGCTTTGCCTTTGCCTTCAGAATGCTTATAACCAATGAGGGTTATGTTGTTTCCCATCGGATGTTCGGAGATGCAGATTATGAAATAATGACCTTGTTTGTATATGCTTCCATATATATCATTAAGTTGTCTATGATGATGCATCTGAATAATGCATTGGGCATGAAAATCAGGCAGAATACTTTAGTTCTTATATCAATACTTTTCTTGATTTGTGCGTTTGTTCCTTATGTTATATATGATTATGTTTATATATCAACATCTTATATGTGGCTTCAATCCGTAACATATGTGGTCGATTTGTTGATTATAGGCAAAATGGCGGAAAAAATTACAGAACGCAAAAAATTTGCAGTTTTATATCTTATTATTTACTGCATAACCTCAGCAGGTATTGTTATCGATAATTTCTATATAAACGGCTATATATCACAGAATGTGACTAATATAATGCCAATAACTTGCGTTGTGTTTATTGCAAGCGTTGTGCTTATCTACTTTATAAATACGGTTGAAGTATATAAAGAAGCGAGAAGAGCGGCAGAATTAGAAAAAGAGTTAAGCGATATGAATATGACATTAATGTTAAGTCAGATTCAGCCTCACTTTATGTATAACGCTCTGAACACCATTAAATATCTTACGAAAAAAGACCCTAAAGCAGCAGAAAATGCTATTGTTCGTTTTTCAAGTTATCTGAGAGCGAATATGGATTCTTTAACTCAAAAGGAGCCCATTTCATTTAAGAAGGAAATGGAGCATGTTGATAACTATATTTCTATAGAACGTCTGCGCTTTGGCAACAGGCTTAATGTGGAATATAATATTGAATATGATAATTTTTCAATTCCCCCGCTTACAATTCAACCAATTGCAGAAAATGCAATAAAGCACGGAATAAATCAGAAGGTTGATGGCGGAACACTTAAAATATCTTCTTTTGAAAAGAATGAATATATCATCATTTTAATAGAGGATGATGGGGTTGGCTTTGATGTGAATGAGGTTAAAAATGATGGCCGTTCTCATGTTGGAATGAATAATATAAAAAGCCGGCTTAAAGAAATGTTAAATGCGGAAGTTATAGTTGAAAGTGCTGAAAATCAGGGCACAACAGTTACAATAAAGATACCCAAGGAGGAAAGCAGAGAATGAGAATAATTGCAGTTGATGATGAATTTCTTGCTCTTGAAGATTTTGAGGATACTTGTAGGGAGGTTGGAATAACTGACGAAATAATAAAATTTAATAATCCTCTTGATGCAATGAGCTTTGCCGCAACAAATAAGGTTGATATTGCTTTTCTTGATATAGAAATGCCTGTAATAAAGGGTATCGAATTGGCAAGAAGAATCAAGGCAATAAACAGAAATGTCCGCATAATTTTTGCAACAAGCTATGGCAACTATGCCCTTGAAGCTTTTGGCGTTGATGCTGTTGATTATGTTATGAAGCCATATGAGCCCGAAGCTATAAAAAAAGCTTATGAAAAAGCCCTTCTTGTTCGAGATGCAATAACAGAAAATAAGGTGTTTATCAAAACCTTTGGTTTCTTTGATGTTTTTGTTGACGGTAAATCAGTTTCCTTTCCCAGTGCAAAGAGCAAAGAGCTTCTTGCAATTCTTGTAGATAGAAATGGCGGTGTGGTTAACACCGAACAAGCTATCGGGATTCTATGGGAAGGCAGAAAATATGATGAAACCGTTCAATCGCTCTTCAGAAAGGTTTTAAAATCCTTGAGAACTTCTCTTGAAGATGCAGGTATTATTGATATTCTTGTTGATAACAGAAACCAGAGAAGTATAGATAAAAGCAAATTTGCTTGCGATTACTATGATTTCCTTGAAAACGGAAAAACGGAAAACACAAAGTATTTCGGTAAATATATGGAGCAGTATGAATGGGCGAAAATAACTGAAAAACAGATTAATGAGATGATGTAAGAAAAACTCGGGAGTTTAGCTCCCGAGTTTTTTAGTTGAAAGCTGAAAATGGCAGGTGGCAAGTTTCGGGACCTGCGGTCAGCATTGTAAAAGTAAATGGATTCAAGACATTTAGTCGTCCTGAATCCATTTGGTGATTATTTAATTTCCATTACTACACCAAGTATATGCTTTGCAGTTTCCTGCATTTCACCAAGGGTAATGCCGTCTTTTTTGCCGTAGGTTTTAAGTAAAGTGCCGTCAGGCTTTTTCCTACCCGTTCTTTTGCCACCGGGCATAAGAACATCAACTCCTGCTCTTACACGATATCCGTTATCCTTTATTTCAGGGAATTCAGGACTATTTGTATATTGCATCCACCAGTCTGTCATAACAAGACCGCCGAAGCCCCATTCATTTCTTAAAATTCTTGTACAAAGGTCGTAGTGGTAATGCCCCCACACACCATTGATTTTATTATAAGATGTCATTAATGAGAGTGGTTGAGCTTCTTTAACGCAGATTTCAAAGCCTTTAAGATAAATTTCTCTCAATGCTCTTTCGGAAAGTCTTGAATCTGTGTGGTTACGGTTGGTTTCCTGAGAGTTACAGGCGAAGTGCTTGGGACAAGCGGAACCCCCCTCGCTTTGCACACCTTTAACAACTGCTGCGGCAGTTTTGCCTGTTACAAAGGGGTCTTCGGAGAAGTATTCAAAGTTTCTTCCGCAAAGAGGACTTCTGTGGATATTCATACCGGGTGCGAGAAGAATATCTGAGCCCTTGGCTTTCATTTCACTACCAATTTTTTTATACATTTCGTATGCTAAATCCGTATTCCACATTGCCGAAACAGATGCACCTATAGGAAGAAGTGAGCAGCAAGCCTTAATACGAATACCCGAAGGTCCATCGGTAGTTGTAAGCGGAGCAACACCCTTGTCACGCAAGGATTTTGTAACACCGCCTAAAACACCTGCGTTACCTTCGTTACCAAGTTTGCTATTCATAGTGTAGTCACCGCGGGAAATAGCTTCCAACTCATCTAAGGAAAGCTGTGCAACAAATTCATCAAGAGTGCATTTGCCGTCCTTAACATCCTGAAGCTTTAGTCCCTTGTCGCCCGTTTGACCACAGTCCTTGGGAAGATTTTTGAGAATTATTTCTTTTAAATTATCGGTTGAAACAGATACATCTCCACCCACAAGGGTTGCACCGTTTTCTTCGGGCACTATTACAGACCATACAAAATTTTCCTTTGGTGCGCAAACTTCTTCAAGCGCTTCTAAAACGATTGTTTCGGAAAGTTCAAAAGCGAAAACCTTTTCTGCAGAGCGAACATCTCCGCCAAGATAGAAATTATATGTACCTTTTTCAAGTATGTAGCAGGATTTGTGACCGCTAATACCACTGTCATCGTATGAAGCAAAGCTATAGAAAGGAATGTTAAATTCAAAATTCTCTTTTTCACCCTTTGCAAGTACCTTTGATTTTTTGAAATCACAAAGTACTCTTGAAGGTTTACCTAAAGTGCCTTGAGGAGCTTCGGCATAAATCTGCAAAACATCTTTACCGCAGTAATCACTGATGTTTTCGGTTGTAGCTATAAGAGTTACATTGTTATCTTTAACCTCACCGCTTGTAAAATCTCTTTTGTATTCCGAATAACCAAGACCAAAACCAAAGGGATAAAGAACTTTATCTTTTGCAAAGGTTTCAAAATATCTGTAGCCGACAAAAATATCTTCTGTGTAGTTGTTGTATTCCTTTTCTCCGAAACTATTTGCGCAAGGGTAATCAAAATAATCTTCAGCAATAGTGTCAGTTAGTTTACCTGATGGTTCTTGTTTACCAAGAAGTACATCTGCCAAAGCGTTACCGCTTTCCATACCACCTTGCCAAGGGATAAGAATTGCACTATCGTTTTTGAGAAGCTCTTTTTCCCAGCTCATATCAATAATACTGCCGATATTAAGAACCACAACAGTCTTCTTAAAAGCAGAATTAACTCTCTTAACAAGAGATTTTTCATCCGCTGTGAGATAATAGCTTCCCTCTTCAAGCTTGTTTTCTCTGTCCTCACCTGCGGAACGACCTATAACAATAACTGCACAATCGCTTTTTTCAGCGGCATTTTCAATGACACTTGTTTCAATGGGCATCTCTTCGTAGTAAAGAGGCCAATGTCCCCAGAAGCCGTGGTCGGGAGGATTCTTCTTGCACCATTTCTCGTAAATATCTGCAAGTTCGGTGTTGATTTTGGCTCCTGAATTTTTAAGACCTTCCATTAAATTGACGGTATAGGGTTTTATAACGTCACCGCCTGAGCCGTAGCCCACAAACATATAGTCATTCTGCACTCTGCCGAAAACGGAAATGGTTTCGTTTTCGGAAAAGGGGAGAACATTATCATTTCTTAAAAGAACAGTGCCCTCTGCAGCGGCAGCCCTTAAAAGCTCGGGCATACCCTCAGTAACGGTTCTGTCAAGATTTTCTGTGTTCTGAGCCTCATTCTGACCAACCTTGTTAACCACAAGACCAATGAGATTAAAGGTTTTTCGTTTGACTTTTTCAAATGATTTCATAAGTATCCTCCTATGAAAATTTATATAAAAATTATACAAGATTTACGCTCTTTGGTCAATATTGTTATTAAAGACAAAAAATCGGCGAGAGAAGTTCAAGTCTTCTTTTGTTGTGAAAATAAAAAAATAAAGCAGGTAACTCGAAAGAGTCAACTGCTTTATTGGTCTGAGTGAGAAGACTTGAACTTCCGGCCTCTTGACCCCCAGTCAGCGCGAAGATTTTTTCGAAATTTTACATAATCTTAAATCGTGCATAACCCTAATAATATCGCGGATTCCCAACATTTTAGGTGTTCAAAGGCCTCTTGTTTTTTAGGTTATAAGGCTCTTGATTCTTTGTGATAACAAGAGTATAAAACTAACGGCGGAAGAAGTCAATAACCGTTGCGTTTATAGCCTGCCTTTTTCTTTGTTTCATTTTTATCACCAAAATCAGTATAACACAAGATTCACAAACAATGAAGTATTTATAGGCGTATTATTGATTTTTTATAAAAATTATGTTATTTTTAGTTTAGTAATAAATTAGCATTGTTTATGTGTTTTATATTCAATGAAGTTTTGATTGTATCTTTAGAAATTGGAAGTGTGAAATATGAATTTAGTTCAACAAGCAAATGGAAATAGTTCAACTCAAAATGATAAAGTTATATATACGCTTAAAGGAACAAACGGGCAACTTTATGTTTATGAAAATAAGATTGTGATTTCAAGAAAAGGTGTTATCGCATTTATGAATCACGGCTTGAAAGGTTCTAAAACAATACCGATTTCACAAATAAAAAGTATTCAAATGAAATCAAGTAAATTAACAGCCGGTTATATTCAATTCGGTGTCGGCGGCGGTTTAGAAAATGTTGGGGGATTACAACAGGCGGCTTCAGATGAAAACTCAATTACTTTTCCATATAGATACAACAATTTGGTAAAAGATATAAAAACGTATATTGAAAATATAATGTTAAATCAAAATGATACATCAAATTCGGGTAGTGTGTATATCTCTACTGCCGATGAAATAAAAAGATTTAAAGAATTGCTTGATATGGGCGCAATTACCCAAGAAGAATTTGATACAAAGAAAAAAGAGCTTTTAGGATTATAATTACATAAAGAAAGAGGCGGAACCGAAACCGCCTCTTATTTATTAGTGATATTGAATAAAAAACTCTTCCACCGAAGCGGAAGAGTCTCCTTGAAACGATACTTAGGCAGGTTGGCACCCCTGCATCTCTTTAAAGACCTATTTGCATAGGAGTGATAGCTGCCCGTTCTATCCTCTAAATATCGTTAGTTTAAGCATATGTAGAGAAAAAATAAAGCAGGTAACTCGAATGAGTTATCTGCTTTATGGTCTGAGTGAGAAGACTTGAACTTCCGGCCTCTTGACCCCCAGTCAAGCGCGCTACCAACTGCGCCACACCCAGATAGCGAAAGATATGATATCACATCATTTCAGATTTTGCAAGTGTTTTTTGAATATTTTTTATTTTTTCAGTGTATTTTATATTTTCGTATATATTAAATGGAAAAGCTGTGAATAAACTGTATAAATAGACCAAATTCAAGGCGGTGATTATTTTTGCAGTTCGCTCCCATAACATTAACATCAATAATTCTGACTCTTGCGGTTGTTTTTGTAAACGGCTTGACCGATGCACCAAATGCCATTTCAACCGTAACAGTTACAAGGTGTATGAAACTGAAATCTGCACTTTTAATGTCAGCAATATTTAATTTTCTTGGTGTTGCGGTTATGAGTGCCATAAATAATTCCGTCACTGTGACGGTTGTAAATATAGTGGATTTCGGGAGTGATACATATTCTGCATCGGTTGCTCTTTCTGCAGCACTATTCAGCATTGTTTTTTGGGCAGTGCTTGCTTGGTATTTCGGTATTCCCACCAGTGAAAGCCACGCTTTGATTGCAGGGCTTAGCGGTAGTGCAATTGCAATTAATGGTGGATTTTCAGGTATTAACGGGGGAGAGTGGATTAAGGCGGTTAAAGGTCTTTTAACTTCTTGTTTATTCGGGTTTGTTGTAGGGCTTATCATCTGCAAACTGATAATTATATTTTTCAAAAACATAAAAAGAAAAAATGCAGAAAGTTTTTTTAAATACGGGCAAATTTTTGCCGCCACAGGAATGAGCTTTATGCACGGGGCACAGGATGGTCAAAAATTTATTGCAGTATTAATGCTCTGTATGAGCTTTTCGGGAAATACTCAAGCTGATAAAATGAGAGCAGATTGGAAAATTATTTTGCTTTGCTCTGTTGTTATGGCTTTAGGTACAATGTGTGGTGGGAAGAAAATTATAAAATCTGTTGGAATGGATATGGTGAAGTTAGAAAAATATCAGGGCTTTTCTGCGGATGTTTCCGCTTCTCTCGCTCTTCTTGTAAGCACGGTTTTAGGTTTCCCCGTTTCAACCACTCATGCTAAAACCACCGCAATGATGGGTGCAGGAACGGCAAGGTCTGTAAAATCCCTTAACCCATCAGTTATAAAAGAAATAGCGCTAACGTGGCTACTCACATTCCCCGGTTGTGGAGTTATAGGGTTCGTTGTTACTAAAATATTCCTTAAAGTATTTTAACTGGCATCTGGCGACTGGCGACTAAAAAAGACGGCGCAAGCCGTCTTTTTTTAATAGTCTTTACCCCAATTTTTACGATTATAGAATTTTTTATCGTGGAGATTTTTGAGCTTCCTCTCTTTTTTATACTGTTTTTTCTCTTTTCGGTTCATTTTGAATTTGAATTTTCTTTCGGGCACTTCCTCGCAAAGAGGTGTTACAAGACTACCAAGAGTGCCTTTAACTTCAGTTGCTGCAAGAATTGCAATGTCCTTGTCTTTAGGAAGAGTGATTTCTGTTTCACCGTTTAAGTCAATTTCAATCAAGAAGAAATACATGGATTTTGCGGTAATATCTGCGAAATCCTTGTGGCAATGGGTGAATTCATAAGCCACTTTGCAATCTTTGATTCTTGCAGTTTCTCCGAAGTCATACATATCCCAACGGGCAGGTCTTTGGAAAGCATCAGGAACAAATTTTGTAATGGTTTCCTTACCTGCTTTAAATTTAGCCTTTTTGTCACCATCAATAGAGTTGCAAAGAAGAACAAGCATTGTTGTACCGCTATTAACAGAAATTTTCTGACCTTTGCAAACAATTGCGTTTTTGCCGTCTTTCTTTATTTCGAAATCAATACCACCGATTGTGATGGTATCAGGTGTGATTTCATAGGGAATTGTATACTTGAAATCGCCAAGCTTATTCTGTTTTGAAATTAGCTGCTTATTGGGCTTCAAATCAATGGGCGTTGAAAGTGCTTTTTCAGTTTTTATTGAAGAAATTTTAAGAGTGAGCGCAAAGGATTTGATTTCATAGGGCTTGAAATCTGCAACAAGCTTTCCGTCAACAACCTTTGCTTCACCGCGGTGTTCTTCGCTTGCATAAACTTCTCTTGCACTTTCAACTCCGTTACCTAATGTGAGAGTGAAACTTTCAACATTTTTATTTGTACCCTCGCCAAGACGAACGATAATTTCATCGCTTTCCTCTGCCTTTTTCATAGCACGGATGATAATGTCATTTGTCGAAACATTACCGAAGGAATATTCTGTTCCGAGGGTACCATCGTGTTTTTCGCAAACAACTGCGCACATTGGTTGAGTGAACATTCTTGCCTGAAGCTGAGTATCTGCGCCAACTTTTCCTTCGTGGCTGAAAATGCCGAAAGAATATCGGTTAAGACCCAAATCCATCATAGACTGCATTGAGTCAATGCGGTAATTTCCTTTAGGTGTATGCACAACTGTAAGGCGGAGGGTGTTGTTATCGAATTTATCCCAACCATATTTGCATTCACTGATAACGGAAACGCCGAATTCACCGCTCTTATCAGTAATATCCGCCCATTTTTGTGCAGGTACTTCATATAGCTGTTTTGTCATATTACCGCGTTCAATTGCACCAAGGCCAAGGTCGTAAAGTGCTTTTTCATTATCTGCAGTAAAGGAGAAAACATTTTTCGCCATTGTCTGAAGTGACTGCCATTCAATTTCAGAATAAACCTCAACCACTTCGCCACCATCTGAAAGGGCAATTATATTGGTGAATGTGCTTCTATCGTCTTTTTGAGTTACTTTATAGGCAACTCTTGCAACGCCTTTTTCAAGCTCTTCTATTTTCACAAGACAGGGCTTTTTGTCAGGCTTTTTGTTTGCCTCGTCAAAATTCATTTCCCAAGCGGGCCAATCCCAAGAGCCTGTATAGTTGAAAAGACCGATTTCAACAGGTGCTTTGAGAATTTCTTTGTTGCCTAATGTTTTATCAACGATTGAGCAAATATCGCCGTTTTCGTTTAGTTTAACAATGTATTTTCCGTTTTCAAGAGTGTTGTTGCCGATGGAGATTTCACTATTAACTGAGCAGGGTGAACCGCTTTCGCGAATATCATAAACCTTTAAACCAAGGCTTTTAACATTTGCAATAAATGTGATTTCTATTTTATTATCAGAAAGCTTTTTGCTTTGGGATTTTATTTCAAATTCACCGTCAAAAACCTTTACATATTCGCTTTTGATGTTGTTAAGACGAACTGTAACCGCACTGTGTCTGTCTGTTTCAATGGGGTTATAAACAGTAATTGGTGTACCCTTACAATTGCTTGTGTGCATAAGCTTTGCAACAGAAGAAACTGCACCCTCGATTTCACTTTGGAATTGATTCATTGAAACATAAAGGTCGTTCCAGGAGCGTTTATATACACGTTGGCAGGAGGTACCGGGCATATCATCGTGGAAATGGTGGGAAAGAACTCTTTTCCAAGAGCGAGTAAGGCTTTCGCGGTTGTAATCGTATGTACCGAGCCAATCACCTAAAACAGAACTGCGCTCTGCCATGTCGGCAAGCTCTTCTGCTCTTCTGTTCCAGCGTTTGCTCATAACTCTTGAGGTGTAGCCACCGATAGCGTGTTCGCTCATAACAAGCTCATTATCCCAAAGGGGAAGCTTTGCTTTCTGCTGGGGTGTGAGAAGTTCATCAATATCTTTGTAATATTGGTCGGCAGTTGCGGCGATAATTTCAATATCGCTTTCATCATTTTTCTTGATTTCCTGTTCTACATAGGCAACAGATTTTTCTTTAGGCGCACCGCCTCTGTCACCAACGCCGTGGAAAACGGTTGTCCAAGGAAAATCATATTGCTCATTTTCTTTGAACTTTTCTTCCATAAAATCCCAGTCACGCAATTTATCAAGAGATTTACTATATGAACCTAATTTTAAGCTAGAATAAACCTCGTTGCCGTCAACACCACGCCATCTGCCTGTATCAAAGGGCACACCAAAAGCACCGCCCCAGCTTAATTTCTGAGTGGTGAAGCCTTTAAGGTTTGCGTGGTGCATAATGCTGGGCAAAGCCCAACCGAAGCCAAAGCAGTCAGGGAGATAAATGTCGCAGGAGGTTTTGCCAAATTTGTTTCGGAAATAAGAATTACCTATAAGAATATTCCTGAAAAGTGCCTCGGGAGAGGGGACGTTTACATCACCGTTTTCATAAGCAGAACCGCAAACATTCCATCGACCTTGTTTTATATATTCGGTCATTTTTTTGAATTGTTCAGGGTAATATTCCTCCATAAGCTCATATCTGTAAGCACCTTCAAAATTGAATTTATATGTAGGGTATTTTTCGAGTAATTTGAAGTTTTGCTCGAAAGTGTCATTGATATATTCGTCAATGCTTTCTTCTAAATCCCAGCTCCAGACAGTGTCAAGATGAGCCGTTGCAATTGTGTAAATCTTTTTCTTTCCCATAACCACGTCTCCTAACGGTAAATATAGGGAAATTATATAATATTGAAACTATCTTTGCAACAGATTTTGTATGTGAAAAATCTCCAAATATCAATGCTTTTTTTTGGTAGTATAAATGCTTTAAAAATATTGAAATAAATGACAAAAGAAATATAATAGAAAGTGAAATTTTCTGTCTGGAAGGATGGTATAAAGTATGGATAAAATTTTAAAAATCGGTATCATCGGTTGCGGTGGTATTGCTAACGGAAAACACATGCCCGCACTTAAAAAAGTTGATGGCGTTGAAATGGTTGCTTTCTGTGACATTATTAAAGAAAGAGCAGAAAAAGCAGCAGAAAAATTCGGTACACCCGATGCAAAGGTTTACGAGGATTATAAAGAGCTTCTTAAAGATGAAAGTATTGATGTAATCCATGTTTGTACCCCGAACCGTTCTCATAGCTTTATTACTATTGATTCTCTTGAAGCAGGAAAGCACGTTATGTGCGAAAAGCCTATGGCAAAAACTTACGAAGAAGCAAAGGCTATGTGCGAAGCTGCCGAAAGAACAGGTAAAAAGCTTTCTATCGGTTATCAGAATCGTCAGACAGCTCAGAATCTCTATGTTAAAAAATGTGCTGATAACGGTGACTTTGGTGAAATTTATTACGGTAAAGCACTTGCACTTCGTCGCCGAGCAGTTCCCACTTGGGGCGTTTTCCTTAATGAATATGAGCAGGGTGGCGGTCCTCTTATTGATATCGGAACACATGCTCTTGATATGACTCTTTGGGTTATGAATAACTATGAACCCGAAATGGTTGTTGGTCAGACCTTCCGCAAGCTTGCTGATCAGGAAGAGCAGGGCAATGCATGGGGAAAATGGGATCCTAAGGAATATACAGTTGAAGATTCTGCATTCGGCTTCATAAGAATGAAAAACGGTGCGGTCATTAACCTTGAATCAAGCTGGGCACTGAATATTGCCGATTATCACGAGGCTTGCTATATGGTTTGCGGTGATAAGGGCGGTGCAGATACTATTGACGATAAGGCAAGAATTAACTACATAAAGCATCAGCGTCAGTGTATTGAAGAGCCTAATCTTGAAGCAGGCGGTGCAGCATTCTTCGAGGGTCAGAAGGATGGTTCTCCTGCAGAGATGGAAGCTTCCTCTTGGATTAACGCAATAAGAACAGATACAGACCCTGTTGTGTTACCCCGTCAGGCACTTTGCGTAACTCGTATTCTTGAAGCAATTTATGAATCAGCAAAGACAGGTGCACCCGTTTACTTTGATTAAAATTACCCATACACCTTTTGGGGCTCGGGGCAGTATCTATATACAGCACCACTCGCACCAAAAAGGCACTCTGAACGATTTTCTTTCAAAGTAAAAAATGCGAAAACAATCGCCTATGGCATATAAAAGGAGATAAATATAATGAAATTTGCAGTACAGCTTTATTCCGTTCGAGACCATATTGAAAACGGAAACGATATGTTAGAAATTCTCGGCAAGGTTAAGGAAATCGGCTTTGACGGTGTTGAGTTTGCAGGCTATTTTGACCTTCCTGCTGAAGAGCTTCGCGCAAGATGTGAAGAATTAGGTCTTGAGGTTGTGGGCAGTCATCTTGGTTTAGATGATTTTGAACCTGAAAATCTTGAAAAAACACTTGAATACGGCAAGACTCTCGGAGCCAAGTATCTTGGAGTTGGCGGTGCGCCCCACTCGACTTATGAGGAAGCTAAAAACACAGGTGATGTTCTCAGTGTTGCAGGTTTAAAGGCGAGAGAAATGGGTATGGATACTTATTATCATAACCATACAGAAGAATTCACTGACCTCAAAGACGGCAAAAATGCCATGGATATTATTTCCGAAAACGGTTGTAAGCTTGAGGTTGACACATATTGGAGCTTCTGCGCAGGTATTGATAACAGCAAATATCTTCCCGAAAATAAAGATAAAATTGTTCTTGTTCATATTAAAGATGGCGTTGACCATAAGCCTAAGGCTCTCGGCGAGGGTGAAAATGACCTTCAGAAAGTTGTTGACGGCGTAAATGCAATCGGTCTTGATTGGGTAATTCTTGAAAATGATGATCCGGTTCCCACGGGTTTGGAAGACATTGCTCGTAGTTATCAGTGGTTACAGAAAAACTTTAAATGATAGAAAGGCTTTTGACTTATGAAACTTGGCGTTCTTACTAATTTATTAGGTTCAGTTTCCCTTGAGGAAGCATTGAAATATTTTAAATCTCTTGGTCTTGAAATGGTTGAAATCGGTTGTGGCGGTTTCCCCGGTAAAGATCACGCAGACCCGGATATTCTTCTCAATGATGAAAAAGCATTGGAGGATTTTAAAGCACTTCTTAAAAAGTATGATGTTGAAATCAGTGCTTTGAGCTGTCACGGTAACCCCGTGCATCCCAATAAAGAAATTGCAAAATCATTTGATGAGGATATGAGAAAGGCAGTTCTTCTTGCAGAAAAATTGGGTGTTCATCAGATTAACACTTTCTCAGGTTGCCCCGGTGACTGTGAAAATTCGAAATATCCTAACTGGGTAACTTGTCCCTGGCCCAATGATTTCGGCGAAATCCTTGAATATCAATGGAATGAAGTTCTTATTCCTTATTGGAAAGAATTTGTTAAATTCAGCACCGCTCATGGTGTTGATAAAATTGCTCTTGAGCTTCATCCCGGCTTCTGTGTTTATAATACAGAAAGCCTTTTGAAGCTCCGTAATGCAGTTGGTAAGGAAATCGGTGCAAACCTTGACCTTTCCCACCTTATCTGGCAGGGAATGGATCCTGTTGCAGTTATTCGTGCATTAGGTAAAGAGGGAGCAATTTTCCATTTCCACGCAAAAGACACAAAAATTGATGCTATCAATACTGCAGTTAACGGTGTTCTTGATACAAAATCCTATGCAGATGAAATCAACCGATCATGGATTTTCCGTTCAGTTGGCTTCGGTAACGGCGAAAGCTACTGGCGCGATGTTATCAGCAATCTTCGTATGGTTGGCTATGATTATGCAATTTCGATTGAACATGAGGATTCACTTATGAGTCAGAATGAAGGACTTGAAAAAGCAGTGGCTTTACTCAAAAACTGCATAATAAAAGAAGGTCTCGAAGCAGCTTGGTGGATTTAAGTTCGCTTCGCTCACAGTGAAGAGATAAGAGTGAATAGTGAAGAGGTAGAATTAACAATGGATAAAATTAATGTTGTTGTGGTTGGTTACGGCGGAATGGGTAATTACCACGCTGAAAGAATAGATAGCTTTGAAAACTTCAATCTTGCAGGTGTTTATGATATAAAACCTGAAAGATGTCAGGTTGCTGAGAGCAAGGGTTGGTATGCTTACCCCTCCTTTGAAGCAGTGCTTGAGGATGAAAAGGTTGAGCTTATTGTTTGCGCTACATATAATGATGTTCACAAGGATATTGCAATCCGTGCAATGAGAGCGGGTAAAAATGTTATTTCCGAAAAGCCTGTGACTCTTTGTTCAGAAGATTTGGAAGAAATGATTGCTGTTGCAAATGAAACAGGTAAGCTCTTCACAGTTCATCAGAACAGACGCTGGGATAACGACTATCGCACTATTAAAAATATTCTTGATAAAAATGAACTTGGTCCCGTTTTTTCAATGGAATCAAAGGTTTATGGCTCTCGCGGTGTGCCATCCGGTTGGCGCGGTGAAAAAGAGCACGGGGGCGGAATGCTTCTTGATTGGGGCGTTCATCTTCTTGACCAGATTCTTATGCTCAATGAGGGCAAGAAAATCAAAAGTGTTTATGGTTCATTAACCAATGTTACAACTCTTAAGGTTGATGATGGCTTCCGTGCAATTATCAAATTTGAGGATGGTCCCGAATGTCTTGTTGAAGTGCTTACCAATAACTTTATTGAAGCACCCCGTTGGTATATGGCAGGTGAAAACGGAACTGCAATAATAAGAACCTGGGATATTGAAGGCGAAATCGTTAAAATTAAAGATTGGGAAAAAATGGATGCGGTTCCTGTGCAGATGGGTGCGGGTATAACAAAAACAATGGCACCCAGAACACCGGAAACTATAGAAAAATTCCCTCTTGAAGTTATAAATGTTCAATGGGCAGATTATTATAATAACATCTATGATGTTTTGAGAAATGGTGCAAAACAGTTAATTACACATGACCAACAGAGAAGGCTAATGAAGCTTATGGAAGCAATTGTTGAGTCTTCCGAGAAGAATGAAGTTATTTATTTTGAATAATTTTATGAGAATTTCTCAAAACACTTGCATTTTTTGGTTATAAATGATAATATATAAAAAACTGTCATTGAAAGGACGGAAATAATTATGAAAAAAAGAGTGTTGGCTACAATACTTACAGTATGCCTTCTTTTTAGTGTAATGGCTTGTATGGCAAGTGCAGCGGATGTTACCGTTGGCGAAATTGATGTTTCAAAAAGAATTTGCCCCGGTGATGTAATTGATTTCGACTTTATTGAAAGACCCGCTATTGAAGGTGGCGTTTTCTCAGAAGGTTGGGAAATTTTAAGTGAAGATGGCGTTTGGATTCCCTATGATGGCGAGCCTATCGGCGAGCGTGCAGGTACTTTTGAAATAAGATATTTCGCAACAGACGCTGCAGGTAACTACGCATATTCAAATGTTTGCGTTGTTACTGCAAAGCATAATCCTGATGGTCCTTATGAAGGCGATGGTTTAGACCATTGGAGAATCTGCCAGGATTGTGGCGGTCAGGCTGATTTCGGTCATCATGACCACCTCAGCGGTACAGCAACAAGCGGTAATAAAGTTTGTTCTGTTTGCGGTCAGGTAAGAACATCTCAGTGGACCGGTTTGCTTAGTTTCTGGGAGTGGTTATTAGCCCTCATTATGTCATTCATCGGCTAATTGTATTTTAAATGTAAAAAGAAGCCTTCGGGCTTCTTTTTTTATTGTCTTTATTCTTGACAAAGAGAGGGTATTGGTTTATATTAAAATGTGGATTTATTATTGTAATTATAACATAATATAAGGAGTGTGACATAGTAATGGATTCAGGCAGTAACGGGCATGGGCGAAGTTGCATTGATATGAAAACAGCGATAAAACAGCCTGAAGAAATTGCAGGTTGTTAACACAAGTTTATTTAAAGCGGAAAAGGTGTTCTTTTCGGCTAATGTGTCTTTTTGTCGCTGGGTCTTATGACTCGGTTTTTTTATTTGTGCTTGCCTTCCATTCTGCAAAACAGAAAAGGAGGAAAAATAGTGACAAAAGAAGTTTTTGAAAGATTATTAATTGAAAAACAATATAAAGCAATTAAAAGTATTTTTGATACAATGAATCCCGTTGATACGGCACTGCTTTTGCCGGAATTTGAGGATAAGCAGATGGTTATGCTTTTCAGGCTTATTCCAAAAGAAAATGCCGCAATGGTTTTCACTTATATGGAGCCGGAGCAGGAGCAGGTGCTTGTTGAGGCTTTCACTGATAGCGAATTGAAATTTATTATGGACGATATGTTCATAGACGATACTGTTGACGTTATTGAAGAAATGCCTGCAAATGTGGTTGAAAGAATGCTCCGTGTGGCAGGAGATAAGAGAACGGCTATTAATACCATTCTCAACTATCCCGAAGATAGCGCGGGTAGCATTATGACCTTGGAATATATCAGCTTGCACCCCGCGATGACAATCGGTGATGCCTTAAAGAAGATTAAATCCAGAGGCGAATATTCTGAAACAGTTAACGTTTGTTACGTTATCGAAAAGCACAGATTATTAGGTACAATAACTGCAATGGACCTTTTAACCTGCGATGATGATGAAATCTTGACAGATGTTATGGAGGAAAACCCCATAACAGTTAAAACATTGAGCGACAAAGAAGAGGTTGCTCAGATGTTCAATAAATATGATATGGTTTCAATTCCTGTTCTTGATAACGAAAATTGTATGGTTGGTATCGTTACATTTGACGATGCTATTGACGTTATTCAGGAAGAAGCTGAAGAAGATTTCCAGAAAATGGCGGCTATTGCCCCCAACACAGATACACCATATCTTAAAATTTCCACCTGGGAGCTTTGGAAGGGCAGAATCCCTTGGCTCCTTCTGTTGATGTTTTCGGCAACCTTTACGGGAATGATTATTTCTTCTTTTGAAGATGCACTTTCAAAACTAGTTGTGCTTACTGCGTTTATTCCTATGCTTATGGGTACGGGCGGTAACTCAGGTAGTCAGGCATCGGTTACGGTAATTCGTGGTCTTTCCTTAGGTGAGGTTGATGTTAAAGATATTTTCAAGGTTATGTGGAAAGAATTCAGAGTTTCCATCCTTTGCGGTGTATCTCTTGCAATTGCGTGCTTTGTAAAGATTATTCTTATTGATGGGCTTCTTCTTAAAACCCCCGGAGTTAATAACAATGTAGCCCTTGTTGTTGCGCTTACATTGTGCTTAACAGTTATTTGCGCAAAGTTTATCGGTTGCGTTCTTCCCATTATTGCAAAAAAATTGAAGCTTGACCCTGCGGTTATGGCAAGTCCATTTATAACAACCGTTGTTGATGGCGTTTCTCTTATAGTTTATTTCGGCATAGCAAAAGCAATTTTACCCGAATTGATGTAATTAAAATTTTTGAGGTAGTTTATGAAAATCAAGTTCAAAAACGGAAAAATCAGAATAATGCAGGTCAGCGACCCTCAGGATTTGCAGTTTGTGAGACCTACAATGATTCGTATGCTTAATAAGGCTTATGATACCTTGAACCCTGACCTTATTGTTCTTACGGGTGATAATATTTTAGGTAACCATCTTTGTGATGCGAGAATCGGTTCAAGACTTGTTATTAAAGATAAAGAGGGCGAAGCAAAGGCAATGGAAATTGCCATTGATAAGCTTGTTGCTCCCATTGAAGAAAGAAAAATTCCTTTTGCGATGATTTATGGTAACCATGATGATATGAACCGCCTTACTAAAGACGAGCAGGCAGATATGTATAGAAAATATAGCTGCTGCTTAGGTCTTGATGACGAAACATCTCCTGATGTTGCAACATATAATCTTCCCATTTATTCCGAAAATGGCGAAAAGATTAAGTTTAACCTTTGGATGATGGATTCCGCTTGGAAAGATAAAGCGCTTGACAGATGCTTCAGCCTTGTTAAACCCGAAGCAATAGAATGGTATAAAAAGAAAAGCGCGGAGCTTAAAGAAAATAATGGCGGTGAGCCCGTTCCCTCTTTAATGTTTCAGCATATTCCGTTAATTGAAACATTTGAGCTTACTGAAGAGTGTTCAAAAGATGCAAAAGGTGCAATAAAAGCACCCGATGGTAAATATATTAAATTGAAGGACTCATGCAAAGGCGTAATGGGTGAATATCCTTGCGTTGTTGATGAAAAAACAGGTCAGCTTGAAGCAATGAAAGAATGCGGTGATATTAAGGCTGTAGTTTTCGGCCACGACCATTGCAATTGCTTTGAGGGTGTTGTGGATGGCATCAATTTCATTCAGACCTCTTGTGCATCTTTCCGTTGCTACGGCACAAGAGACCGTGGCGTAAGAATTTTTGATATTGATGAAAACGGCAATTACGAAACAAAGTTCTATACATATAAAGAGCTTATGGGTAATGGAGTTTTAAATGAACTTGCATTTGTTTGGGATGCAGACGGATTTCTTAAACAAAAGGTTGCTCTTATTGCAGGTGGCGTCGTAGGTTTAGGTGCTATAACAGCAGGAATTGTTAAATTATTAAAATAAAGTGAAAACTATTCTTATAAGTTGACATAAAACCTTGTAGTAATGTATAATTATCTGAGAAAATGAAAGTGAGGGATTACAATGGCAGAATGTAATGTTATTGCTCACAGAGGCGCGAATATTGTTGCTCCTCAGAATACAATTGAAGCCTTTAAAATGTCAAAGGAAATCGGCTGTGACGGCTTCGAAACAGATATTCATTTAACTAAGGACGGAATTCCCGTTATTTGTCATAATTTTACCATAGATGAAACATCAAACGGTGTTGGAGCAATTAAGGATATGACTTTAGAGGAATTGCGTCAATTTGATTTCGGTAGCTATAAGGGCGCTGAATACGAAGGCGTGAAAATCCCCACTTTAGATGAATTTTTAGAGCTTAGCAAAGCAATGGGCGATAAAATGAAGGTTCTTGATATTGAACTTAAAAGTGAGCATTTTGGCGAAGCAGGAACAGAGCTTGCAGAAAAAACAATTGATGCTGTTAAGAATCACGGTCTTTTTGATAAGCTTCTCATTTCAAGCTTTGACCCTGCAATTCTTGTTGTTTGCAAAAAGATTGATAAAAATTGCAAAACAGGTATTCTTTATGCTCCCGATAAATTAATCGGTGTAAAAATTGCACCCAGACCTGTTGCATTTGCAAAGGAAATCGGTGCTGACGCTTTGCATCCTTACTATATGCTTGTAACTCGCCTTTATGTTGAAAGAGCTCACAGAGCCGGTCTTCAGGTTAATCCTTGGACTATTAATAAAGAAAGCGTTGCAAAAAAGCTGATAAAATATGGTGTTGACGGCATCATTACAGACGATTCAGCACTTATGAATACTCTTTTAGGGAAATAATTTTAATGAACGAAATTTTTAAATCCTTGCGCACTTGGGTGGAGATAAATCTTGATGCACTGGGGTGCAATTTTGACGCTGTCAGGGAAGCACTTCCTGAAAATATCAAAATTTTAGCTGTGGTTAAAGCTAATGCTTATGGCCACGGTGCTATCGGCGTTGCAAAATTTCTCGAGGATAAGGCGGATTACCTTGCAGTTGCCGCAACAGATGAAGCATTGGAGCTCCGCAAAAACGGAGTGAATTGCCCCATTCTGATTTTAGGCCATATTCCTTATGGAGATTATGATAACATTGTTAAATACAATATCACCCCAACAATTTCTGATTTTTATGAAGCAGAGCTTCTTTCAAAGGCTGCAGTAAAAGCAGGGATAACGGCACCTTTGCATATCGCAGTTGACACAGGTATGAACCGAATAGGTTTTAAATGTGATGAAAGTTCAGTTGAGGAAATCAAAAAAATAAAAACACTTCCCAATATAGAAATTGAAGGTGTTTTCAGTCATCTTGCAGCGGCGGATATGCTTGATAAGGCATATACCAATAAGCAGGCAGAAAAATTTGATTATTTCGTTTCTCAGCTGGAAAAGGCGGGAATAAATGCACCCATCAGGCACCTTTATAATTCTGCTGCAATTGCAGATTTAGAAAAAAAATATGATATGGTGCGTCAGGGTATTATTCTTTATGGCTTGAAGCCATCTGATGAGGTTGAATTCAATAATATATCAGTTCCTCAGCCTGTAATGTCAATGAAAACCCGAGTGGTTCAGGTGAAAACCTTGCCTGCAGGTGAGAGTATAAGTTATGGTTGCACTTATACAACAGAAAAAGAAACAAGAGTTGCAACTCTTTGCGCAGGCTATGCAGACGGAGTAACAAGAGTGCTTTCCAATAACGGTGAGGTGCTTATAAGAGGTAAGAGAGCTAAAATTATCGGCAGAGTTTGTATGGACCAATTTATGGTTGATGTAACTCATATACCGGAGGTTGAAGCAGGAGATACTGCCACAATTTTCGGAACAGATGGGAATGAAACAATTTCAGTTGATGAAATTGCAAAAAAAGCAAACACAATAAACTACGAAATTATTTGCAATATCAACAGCCGTGTTACGAGAGTTTATATGAAAAACGGCAAGGTTGAAAGCGCATTTGGTTATTTGTTAAGTGAATAAAAAATAAAAATGCCTGACAGGAAGGGAGTTTCTGTCAGGCATTAATTATTTATTAGCAGCAAGCGATGTATGCGCTTGAGACCAAGGTGGATTTTTCATAGTCGCAACGTGTGCAAGCATCATAATTATAAGTTTTCTTTAAACATCTAGGGTCGGTAGCTCTTACTTCATGTGTGATTTTGTAAACAAGGGTTGATTCGAGTTTGTGACCAAGAAGTGTGCAGGTAAGTCCGTATGTAGAAATGCCTTCCTGCTCTTCGCCACCGTTAGTATAAAAAGCAATAGCTTTTTCTTTTGTTTCTTCTGAAATGTTCTGATTAACAATAATGATTTCAATATGTTCGTTAGTTTCTGTTTCTGCAGCATTTGCAGGCATAATTAACATACAAGCGAGCATTGAAATTGCAAGAATAAGTGATAATAATTTTTTAGTTTTCATACTTTATTGCCTCCATATTTTTCAATAGTTTCATAAGTTCTTCTTTATCAGTGTGTGTAATACGATACATATTATTGTTGTATATATAATATGCCTGAATTTCGTTTACATCTTCCATTATGCAAATATAATAATCAATTTCGTTTAATGTAATCTTACTATTACAAAAGTCTATAGTCCTTTGTGGTATTTCTGAATCTAATTCTATAGTTACAAATAAATTAGAATCAAAATAAGATATATGTATTGTTTCTTTTTTCTTGATTTTACCAACAGAAATAAGCTCAATTTTCTCATTAATGTTTTTTGGATATAATAAATCAATTTTTTTATTCATTACCAAATCTTCAACGGATTTGTACACTTTGGCATTACCACCCTTACCAAAGGTTTCTTTAGCAACATTTACTTCCTCACCAAAAGGAATAAGTTCAAATGTACCAAAGAAATCCTCAAGGACATCTTTTACACTTTTTTCAGAACTGAATGAAAGAATGCTGAACAATGCAACAAGAATTGCAACGCAAGCAGCAACAAGCCATATTTTATTTTTACTATAATGTTTTTGGGTTGTTTTTACCGTTTCGGGTGCGGCAGATTCTTCCGTATGGAAGATTTTTCTGACCTGTTCATCAATAAATTCGGAGCTGAGTTCCACATGAATATCCTGCAGATAAAGAAGAATTTCGATATAGCTATCAACAGCCTCTGAGTTCATTTCACCCAAGGACTTTGATATTTCTTCATTCAGCAAAAACTCAAAAAAATTGATTAATTTGCGTTTTTCCTGCAAGGTTAATTCCATAAAACAAGCTCCAATCCCGAAAAAAATTTTTTCTCCCTTCACTTGTATATGACGGGAGAAAATAAAAAGTCACAAAAAATTTTAAAATTTTTGAAAAATTTTTTCAAAAGATGTTTTTGATAATAATCTGACCAAGAAAAGTAAAGCAGAAAAATCCCAGTTTTTCTATTTTGCTTCTCAGTCTTCCTGTTCTTGAGCTTACATTGGAAACGCTTATTCCCATTTCCTCAGCAATTTCTGCTTGTGATTTATTTTCAATAAATTTTTTAACGAAAAGCTCATGCTCCTCTTCTGTAAGAAGCTTTAAAATTGCTTCAATGGTCATTTTTATATCTGCATCGCTATAGCTGTAAAACTTTGTCATGGTAGAAAAAATTTCATCAACATTAGTGAAAGAATCCTCGATGGAGGCAACAATTTCTTCATTCTTTAACCTGCGGAAATATTCATAAGATTTTTTCTTTGCCACAGACATTAACCAATGGTCAATTTTATCGTCCTCTAATTCCTTAGCCTTTTTAGAAAAAACCAAAAAGACTTCTTGAGTGATTTCCAAAGAATCTTCGTAATTGTTTTTAGAAATAGCCATGCAATAACGAAAAACTTTATCGTAATAGATTTTCGAGATTTCTTCCGCTCTTTCTTTGGTTATCATTTTTAAACACCCGATTACTTTAATTTATATGTTTGATAATAGCACAAAAAGAAAATTTTTACCATAAAAAACAAAAAAATAAAAAATTTTCAAAAAAATTGTGACATTTTCGGTTTTTGAGTCATATATAAATAGGAACGGTAAAACCGGCGCAACAACTTTGCAGCACTTTGGTTGTTTTATGCTGTGGAGTTTGTTTTCACCTTTTTCAAATTTTTATTTTTTCCCTTTCGCGCAATTACCGTTCCGTTTTTCATAAACATAATAAAAGACACCTTCGGTTTTTGCCAAAGGTGTCTTTTTATAAGCTTAATTACATTTCACTGAAGCCTGCATCGCCAAAGAAGAGATAAAGAATTTCGCTTAACATCTGGAAAAGCTGTTTAAGAGCATCTTCAAAGCTCATATATGCATCATTTTCTTTTTCTTCGGGTTCTGCATTTCTGTTGTGAATCTGGTCGCAAACTGAATAGAAGTTATCCTTTGCTTCATTGAAAGCATCAATATCAACATTTGTTTGGTTAAGCTGTGCTTCTGCCTGTGCAATTGCATCCTCGAGAAGAGCTTTTTCTTCAGCAGTAAGGTCGCTTGTGTCAAAGTTTTTCATTTCAGCAACGTCTTTCATAAGACCCTTTGAGTTTCTTCCAACATTGAACTGAGGGAATTTATCGGGCTTAGAGAATACATCAACGAATGTTTCGTCTGTAAGGAGCTCTGTAACAAGCTTCATAATTACATCATTTGAGCCTGTTTTTTCGTGGTCCTGATTATAGAAATAGAAGGTTGTTTCGGGAAGAAGACCTGTGCAAGCATCAACAATACCGTTGGGGTCAGCATGGTCGTGGTTATTAGGGTCTGTGCAGTTTGAGTGAGTGGGAACATAATCTTCACCAAGCTGAATATCAACACCATAGCTGAAAGCACCCATTGATGCAGAATCAAGCTGGATAATACCGTCTGCATTTACATCATCATAGGAATCAACAAGCTGGTAAAGGGGATAGTTGTAGTCAACGATATCGAAAACCTTAACGCCGTCATCAATTGCTTTGAGAATGTTATCATAACGGTTGCACTGTGCGCCGTAGAACCAATCAGTCTGCCTGCGGATTTCCTCAAGACCCTCATCCATAAGGTACATTTCGCGGCAAGCCTCATAGTTACCTGATGGGCAAAGACCCCACATAAGAGTTGAATATCTCATATAGTCGTTAATGAGAGTATGAACTGCAGTATCAAGAATGCTGTTTACATTTGCATTGGGCATAATACGGAGAACAACATTGATGAGGTAGCTAACCATATCCTCTTCGCCCATAAGGGAGGGAAGCATTGTTGTGTAAAGCTCTGCATCATCAATAAGACCATACTGATAAATTTCACCGATAAGAATTGAACCGTCAAGGGCAGGAACAACATAGATAATTCTGTTGATATCCTCTGCAACGGAACGGCCGTTATCAGCGTAAATCTGCATAAGTCCGTTTGCAACAGAACCACCCTGGCTGATGGGTACGATATTAACCTTGTCGGAGCCGGAGTCTTCTTTAACAAACTGAATGAAATCGTAAAGCTCCTGAGCAGTATCAATCATATTGCCGAAAGATGCGTATGAGAAGAAATAGAGGTTTTCTCCACCTGCAATATCAATATAATTCTGCAGGGGAATCTGGTCAAGAATATATTCCTGATCGTGCTGAGAAAGGTCTGCAAAGCAGTCGTTGTATTTTGTTGCACGGATGTCGTGAACAAATTTACCGTTTTCATCGCTACGGTTTTTTTCCATAAGTGCTTCGCCGAGGATGTCTGCAACTGCCTGAGCTGCCTGATTATCTTTATCTTCCTGAGTTGTGAGGAGTTTAGCAATGGGGATAAGGGCATCTGTAAGAGCCTTTCCCACAATTTCAATGGTTGAACCCATAAAGAATGGGGGTTCAGCATTTGTTGCTTTGCCATCTTCGTAATACTTTGTTTCGCTCTGGAAAATACCGGGAATTACGATTGAGGGTGTATATGCTTCGTCAATTGCCAAAGCTGTTGCAGAGAAGCAGCCCATCAACATAACAACGGAAAGAACCAATGCGATAACTTTCTTTGATGTTTTCATTACTACCATTCCTTTCAAGAATGTAAATTTATACAGATAAATTATAACACAAAAAAATTTTTTGTAAATATTTTCTATAAAAATGTTTATATACTTATATTACAAATATAAGTCGGTTTTTGTGGTGAAAATGCTTGACAATTTTAATCAAGATATGTATAATAACTCTTGCTTGTTTAAAGAAGTGCTGATATAGCTCAGGCGGTAGAGTGCATCCTTGGTAAGGATGAGGTCACCGGTTCGAATCCGGTTATCAGCTCCAAAGTCTTGAAAACCCTGCGTTTTCAAGGCTTTTTGTTTTTTATTAAAAATTGAGACTTCATCCTTACCAAGGTCGCGGTCTGTTTATGTTGATTTAAAAATACATTTCTGCGTAACTTTTGATTATGTTTTTTGTCTGTGTTGCAATTTCAGGGTTTTTATCAAGAGCGTGATTTGAATTTTCATAGATTAACCAATCATTTTTTATCCCTTTTTCGTTTAATGTGCTTATAAATTTTTCAATGTGAGAAAATGGTATAAGTTCATCAAGTCTGCCGTGAAAAATGGCTGTTGGAATGCAATACTCTGAAATATATTCTTGAGGAGATATCTTTTTCAATGCTTCTTGTTGTTGGGGTTCGAGAAGATTTTCTTTGTTGATTTCAAGACCGCAACATTTTGAAAGGACACCGTATTTCCAATCTTCAAATTCGCCTGAAAGCCCCAGTAGAAAATCAGTTTTTGCACAATCAACAGGTGGGCAGTAAACACAAGCCGCAACAGGTGTTACAGGTGATTGGTCTGATTTTGTATAAGCATAAAGAAGAGCAAGATGTGATCCTGCGGAACCGCCTGAAAGAATCGATTTTTCTATGTTAAAACCACATTTCGAGCATTCAATTTTAATAGCTTTAAGAGCCCCGGTTATATCGTTTAGCTCGTCATAAACAGTTGTATTTTCATCAACAAAACGGTAGTTCATCGTTGCGGAAATGTAACCAAGGTCGCAGAAATGACGGGCATCATCAATATGCCCGATTTTATCGCCTTGCACCCAACCGCCACCATGGATAAAAAGTATAACTCCCGAGGTGCATTTTGGTTTTTCGGGGATTAAAATATCAAGCTTGTGCCTTTCGTGGCTTCCGTATGATATATCATTCAAAACAATATTATTTCCCATAA
This sequence comes from Acutalibacteraceae bacterium, assembly GCA_045594685.1. Taxonomy (GTDB): domain Bacteria; phylum Bacillota; class Clostridia; order Oscillospirales; family Acutalibacteraceae; genus DTU089. The sequence goes on from JAZNYZ010000025.1 coordinate 146,856, forward strand.
TTATTCCTCGGTGAAAACCTCTTTAATTGCCTCAAGATAACCATAACCATAAAGGTCATCGGGTTGAAGATAGCTGGTTTCCGTCCATTCGTTCCAACTGTTTACCGTGATAAATGGAGCTTTCATAACGCCCTTTTTTATGGATTTATCTGCAAATTCTTTGATTTTTTCACAAGCAGTTTTAAAGTTTTCGGGAGTATTGTTTTTAACAACTCCGGGCACGAAATTATTAAATCTTACGTTGTTATCCCAACCCACAGAAATGTTAGGATAGAAAGGAATATTCAGCTTTTGAGATTCCTCGCTTATTGCGTTAACATAGTTGTTTGTAACATCAATAAAATCTCCGTCAAAATCTGTTGAGCAACCCCAGTTATAGCTTGTTACGGAGTCTGCACCGAGAAAATCATACATTTGGGCAGAGGTAATACCTTTTTGAGAATCGTCATCCTGAAGCCAATTGAAAACTCGGTTTCTCCAATGAACAATCTGAAAATGAAGGCCCTTAAATCCTGCATTAATAGTCTTTTGGCGGAATTCCTCAATGGCCTTTTTGCAATTGTCACTTGTGCCGAATGAACGGATAAAATTATCGATATCAAAAATCATATAAACGGGGCAACCGTCAATGCAATAATAGTTTTCTTTTAAAAAGTATTTTTCAATTGTTCTGTCGCAGATTTCTGAAAAAATTTGCGGTGTAACAACTCCACTCCAGATAACTGTTGAAAGGTCGTTATCAGAATTGCGTTTATCCCATAAATGTGTTGCATCATGGTTTGCCCACATAAGACAGAATTTCATATCTGTGTTGTTTTTAGCTTTCAAAAAACCATCGTTAAGGCAGTTTTCAAGAAATGGTCTGTTATCATACCAATACCAGTCATAAATAAAAACATTTACTCCATGAGAAATGGCGCAGTCAATCTGCATTTCCATAACGGAACTGTCTGCTTCATTTACATAACCCCAAGTGGGTATGCGAGGCCATCGGCAACCTTTATAACCCTTATCGGTCATAGCCTTGACGGTTTGCCATTCACCAATGCCATCAGGCCAGAAAATTCGTGTTCGAGGCTCGTCGCCTGTATATGAAGGCCATACAAAAGCGGCAATATCATAGTTTTTCATAATAATCCCTCGCAGTGCGGTTTGATATTAATTGAATTAATTGTAGCATAAGAATTTAAACATTTCAATTAACACCCAAATAGATAAATTGCTTCGTTTTTTGTGAGTTTAGTATTATTCTACCATCGGTAGAGTGACTTTTCCTGCGGTTCAATATATAATTTATCATAAACAAAAGGAGGTCGGAGATAATGAATAATTCAGATGTAGGTAAATTCATTTCGGAATTAAGGAAAGAAAAAGGGTTAACTCAAAAGGAGTTGGCAGAAAAACTGAATGTAACGGATAAAGCCGTTTCAAAATGGGAAACAGGCAGAAGTGCGCCTGATATAGCTCTTCTGACTGCCTTGTCAGAAATTCTCGGAGTTACAGTTATAGAAATATTACAAGGTGAAAAAATTGAAACGGAAAAACTCCCTGCGGTTAGTGATGAAGTAGTTGTAAGAACAATGAAAAATGATAATAAAAGGCTTAAACGCTCGGTTTTATTTGCGGTAATTATAATGGTTTTGCTGATTTCAGCTTCTGCTTTGTCTTATCCTGTATATCGTTTTTTAAATAGCGTGCCAATGGATAATGAAACCGCAATTTTAAAGCAAATAAGCAAAGAAGAAAATTTTGGCGAGTCCGAAAATATGAAAATTATTAAAACCGTAAAAAAAGGAGACTATTTCTTCTATCTCTTGAGCGATGAAAATAATGTGTCATTAAGAATGTTTGAAAAAGATGAGCTTTTTGATAACAGAATTATGCTTTGGGGTGGCACAGAGTGTTCTGAACCTAATGAAATCGCCCAATATTGTTGCGGTATGGATGGTGTTACAATTAATGCTTTCTTCGGCTACGGTATGACAGACACAGAATATAGCTATTATTACCGTGGTGTTAAATGCACGAAACAAATTGAAGATGAATTTGTTCTTGATGTATTGATAGATATTAATGACTCGTTTACCAATGCAAGTGTTATTTATGATGAATAAGAAAAACCGAATAGAGTTTTAAAGCTCTACTCGGTTTTTGTAAGTTATGTAAATGCGGAATATTGTATATTCAAATTTTTCACTTAAGCAGTTTTATCGTATACCCGCCAAATGTGTAGGTGTGATCGTCTTCCCTTACAGAACGGGGAGGATAATCCGTTGTGATAATGTGCGAACCGCAGTTATCTGCAAAGTTATACCTTTCATCACTAAAATCAGGGTAATCATCTGCCCTGGTTCTTACCATAAGATTATTTTCATCAACTGTCTTTTTGTTATTTTCAGCTGCACTTACAGGATCGTTATCAAGAATAAACGATGCATAGGTTTTGTCAATATCCCCAAATCTGAGCATTGGGAACATCGCCTGAGTTTTGATTGATGTGTCAGTGTCGATATATTCCTGTGTAACACTGCAGGGGTGCATCAATACAATAATCTTGCCTGCAACCTGTGTTAAAGCAGGCCAATCGTCAGCTTTTCGCATTTCTTCAAAGCTTTCATATTCTCCCATTGCTTGCGCCGGCGTGAGCAACCTATCGCCAAGCACCTGCCTTAGTACCTTGTCAAACTCCATGGCATATTCAAGAGAGAAGTTCTTCATGTTATTTATTGAAGGAACACCATCTTTAGGCTCAATAAGCAAGTATATCGGTAAATGACCCGGATTGTTATCTGACCACATTGCAATTTCTTCAAGTCCCTTGGCAAAGTTATAAGCACTTGATACATTGTCAATTATAGCACTGTGGGTAACAATAAAACTGATGTCACCCTCATCATCTACGGTTTCAATATCAATTTCAAGGTTTCTTATTCCATGTTCCAACTGCTCGGTAAATGTATCCATTTCAAAAACAGCCTTATTTTCCACCACACCGAAAGAAAAGATCTGAAGAGTCTTCATCAGCCCTCGCTTCGGGAGTGTTCCAAGCAACTGATAGCTGTTGTGAGTTCCCATAACTGCAATTTCGTTAAGCTTCACGCCTTCAGAAAAAGCTTTTTCAATGTCAAAATCTGCAAGCTTTTGTTCGTCACAAGGAATATAAGATCCGGTATAATATTCGTTTTTCAGGTATTCAAGGTGCTCGTCTTGGTATTCGGTATTTTTGTCAATCTGCATGAATCCTGCTATAACAGAAGACACAAAAAGCACAAGGAGTAACATTGCAAGACTAAGGAATGCAGTAATAAACACTTTAAGAACAGTTTTAAAGATTTGTTTTTTCATATGCACTCCACCTTGATAATTTTTTAATCTGTGTTTCATTATATCACAAATTAATCAATGTTTCAATAAATTGAAAATAACGCATAAAAACAAAAACACCCACTCTGAAAGTGGGCAAAAAAATAATTGTTCGATGTACTATGGTGGAGACGGTGGGGATCGAGGGGGCAAGCCCCTCGCATTTGCTACGCAAATTACCCCGATTATATGTCCCTCGTGCTCCGCCAAGGCGAACCGCACGAGATGGACGATGGGTTCGCTCCCCATTTTACTTAATTAAGAGAAAAAGAGCAGCAAAAGCTACTCTTTTTTCTTTGGTGGAGACGGTGGGGATCGAACCCATGACCTCTTGACTGCCAGTCAAACGCTCTCCCAGCTGAGCTACGCCCCCGTGTTTGAAGTAATAAGTAAGAGTGAATAGTGAAAAGGTGAACGTGAAAAGTACCATTATCTCCCACAAACTATTACTGTGAGAGTATATCATTTTAGATTTTGTTCGTCAATAGAAAAGTGGGTAAAAATATTTGCTTTTTTATTAAAATTTTATTAGTTAGCTATTCCCTTTTTTATGTGTATATGTTATACTTTAAAATGTATAATTAGGTGTATTGGGTGTTTTGCGCCCTTGTAATACGGAAGGACAGTTTAAATGGCAAAAATCATTTCCATTGTTAATCAGAAGGGTGGCGTTGGCAAGACCACAAGTGCCGTAAATCTTGCGGCAGCTTTGGGTGCTCTCGGTAAAAGAGTTTTACTTGTTGATATTGATCCTCAGGGTAACACCACAAGTGGTTACGGTATTTCCCGTAAAAATCTTTCGGCTACCTCTTATGAAATTTTAATAGGTTCGGCAACTGCCGCATCAGCGGTTATAAGAACAAAATTTCAGGGCGTTGATATTATCCCCTCGAACATCAATCTTGCAGGTGCGGAGCTTGAATTGGCGGTTATCGAAAAGCGCGAGGCGGTTCTCAAAAACGCCCTAGCTCCCTTGCAGGCGAATTATGATTTTATTTTCTTTGATTGCCCACCTTCATTGGGGCTTATAACTCTCAACGCTCTAACAGCGTCTGATAGCTTTTTAGTTCCCATTCAATGCGAATATTATGCTCTTGAAGGTCTTTCACAATTGATGGCAACTGTAAGAACAATCAAGCGGCTTTATAATCCTTTTATTGAGCTTGAAGGGGTGCTTCTTACAATGTACGATGGAAGACTTAATCTTACTCAGCAGGTTGTGGCAGAGGTTAAGAATTTCTTCCCCAAGAAAGTTTATGCAACTGTAATTCCTCGTAACGTAAGGCTTTCTGAAGCACCATCATTCGGTGAACCCGTTATTTACTACGACAGAGGCTCAAGAGGTAGTGAAAGTTATATGGCTCTTGCAGAAGAGTTTTTAAGAATGCAGATATAACTCAAGTTTAAGGAGATAAAAAATGGCAGTGAAAAAAACCGGTCTGGGCAGAGGCTTTGATGCAATTTTTGCCGATAACTCCGTTGAAGATATTTCTACGGGCAATAGCACCACTAAGGTTAAATTGCTTGATATTGAACCTAACCGTGACCAACCCCGAAAACAGTTTGATGAAGAAGCGCTTTCAGAGCTTTCTGATAGTATTGCTCAGCATGGTGTGCTTCAACCCTTGCTTGTAAGACCAATGCCCGATGGCGGTTATCAGCTGGTTGCAGGTGAAAGGCGCTGGAGAGCATCAAGAATGGCAGGGTTAACAGAGGTTCCCGTTGTAATCCGTGATTTAACAGATGCTCAGGTTGCAGAGCTTGCTCTCGTTGAAAACTTACAGAGAGAAAACCTTAATCCTCTTGAAGAAGCTAATGGCTATAAAGAGTTAAGCGATAAATTCGGTTATACTCAGGAAAAAATTTCAGAAATTGTGGGCAAATCCCGACCCTCAATTGCAAATGCTCTAAGGCTTCTGAATTTACCTGAGGATGTTCAGGAAATGGTGTCAAAGGGCAGTCTTTCAATGGGTCACGCAAGAGCGATTTTATCACTTCCTGATGATAAAATGAAAACCGATCTTGCAAAGCTTATTATAGCAAACGACCTTTCCGTAAGAGAAACTGAAAGAATTGCAAGAAATATGGTTAAAGATGCTCCTAAGGCAAAGAAGGTTAAAAAGCGTAATCCATATTACGATGAAGCAGAGCTTGCACTTTCAGAGGTTTTAGGAAGAAAAGTAAAAATAACAAAATCTTCTAAAAAAGGTGCTCTCGAAATTGAATTTTTCGATGACGCAGACCTTAAAAAGCTTTTGAAGATTTTTGATAATGAATAAAAGGAAACAGGAGATAAAAAAATGATTGATATTAAGTTTTTAAGAGAAAATCCCGAAATTGTTAAACAGAATATTAAAAATAAATTCCAAGATAAAAAAGTTGGTCTTGTTGATGAGGTTATTGCCCTTGACGCTGAAAGCAGAAAAGTTAAAGGCGAGGCAGATAATCTCCGCGCTTCAAGAAACAAAAACAGCAAAATGATTGGCGCTCTTATGGCTCAGGGTAAGAGAGATGAAGCAGAGGAAATGAAGAAAAAAGTTTCCGAGGATGCTGCTCGTCTTGCAGAGCTTGAAAAAGCAGAAGAAGAGCTTTCAAAGAAGGTTACTGATATTATGATGAATATTCCTAATATCATTGACCCTTCTGTTCCGATTGGTAAGGATGATAGCGAAAATGTTGAGGTTGAGCGTTACGGCGAACCTCTTGTACCCGATTTTGAAATTCCTTATCACAGAGAAATTATGGAACGCTTCGAGGGTATTGACCTTGACAGTGCAGGTCGTGTTGCAGGTAACGGTTTCTATTACCTTTGCGGTGATATTGCAAGACTTCATTCTGCAGTTATCTCTTATGCAAGAGATTTTATGATTGACAGAGGATTTACTTACTATATTCCTCCCTTTATGATCAGAAGCAATGTTGTAACAGGTGTTATGAGCTTTGCTGAAATGGATGCTATGATGTATAAAATTGAGGGAGAAGACCTTTACCTTATCGGTACAAGTGAACACTCTATGATTGGTAAATTCATTGATACAATTATTCCCGAGGAAAAGCTTCCCCAGACTCTTACAAGCTATTCACCCTGCTTCCGTAAAGAAAAAGGCGCTCATGGTATCGAGGAACGCGGAGTTTACAGAATCCATCAGTTTGAAAAACAGGAAATGATTGTTGTTTGTAAGCCTGAGGACAGCCCCTATTGGTTTGATCAGCTTTGGAAAAACACAGTTGACCTTTTCCGTTCGCTTGACATTCCCGTAAGAACACTCGAATGCTGTTCTGGTGACCTTGCAGACCTTAAAGTTAAATCCGTTGATGTTGAGGCATGGAGTCCCCGTCAGCAGAAATATTTTGAGGTCGGCTCTTGCTCAAACCTTTCCGATGCACAGGCAAGAAGACTTAAAATCCGTGCAGGCGGTAAAGATAAGAAATATTTCCCCCATACTCTTAACAACACAGTTGTTGCTCCTCCCAGAATGCTTATTGCATTCCTTGAAAACAACCTTAATGAAGACGGTAGCGTAAATATCCCCGAGGCATTAAGACCTTATATGGGCGGAAAGGAAAAACTTATTCCAACGGTATAAGTTTTTCAATGCTTGTACCACCCACCGCTAACGCGGTCCCCCCTCCTTTTTGCAAGCAAAAAAGAGGGATAGTATTCGCATTACTTTTACTTTTTTCAAGTTTAGGATATAAAGATGTACAGAGATAGAAAAGACGATAATTTTAAGAAAAATAAAAGAGATTTTGATAGAAGAGATTCTGACAATAGGGATGATTTCAGAAGAGACAATGATAATCAGCCCGATAAAGATATAATTTTCGGCAGAAACTCTGTCAGCGAGGCTATTAAAGCGGGTCGTCCTCTTGATAGTGTTCTTGTTGCAAGAGGTGAAAAAACAGGCTCAATTCCAAAAATTCTTTCCGATGCCAAAAATGCAGATGTTCCCGTTAAAGAGGTTGATCGCAAAAAACTTGATTTCATGTGCGGTCACGGAAATCATCAGGGAATTGTTGCAGTTGGTGCAGTTAAAGCCTATTCAACTGTTGATGATATTTTCGCTCTTGCAGAGGAAAAAGGCGAAGCACCATTTATTATTGTGTGTGATGAAATTGAAGACCCCCATAACCTTGGCGCAATTATAAGAACTGCAGAAGCTGCAGGTGCTCACGGCGTTATTGTTCCCAAAAGAAGAAGTGCCCCTTTAAGCTTTGCAGTTTCCAAAACTTCTGCAGGTGCAGTGGAATTTATGCATGTTGCAAGAGTTACTAATATTCCCCAGGCCCTTGAAGAACTTAAAGAACGGGGCATTTGGATTTATTGCGCAGATATGGATGGGGAAACCTTCTATAATGCAAATCTTAAAGGCTCTGTGGCACTTGTTATCGGCTCTGAGGGTAAGGGTGTTGGCAGACTTGTTAAAGAAAAATGTGATGTGGTACTTTCGATGCCTATGAAAGGGAGAATTAACTCCCTCAATGCTTCAGTGGCAGCAGGTATTTTAATGTACGAAATTTCAAAGCAAAGAGATATATAAAGGATTAGAGAAGAATGGCTGACGAACGAAAAAGTGCAAGAAAATGGTCTCTTGAAGAAATTGATGAGCTTCTTCAGGATAGTGGTATGCTTCCAAAAGAAGAAGCTGTTGAAGAGTCTGCGCCCGTAAAAAAGGCGGAGGCAATTAATCCGCGTCCTGTAAGGAATGAAGAGATTGACCATCAGATTATTTCAGAAAAAATCGAGCGTTCCGAGGGTAGCGGTGAGCCCCAGGTTTATGGTGCATTCGTCAGCGAAAAATATAGGGATAGGTTTTTTAACAGACCAATTCAGAATCTTGAAAAAACCGCAGAACATCAGTTGATTCCGGAAGAAGAACAAAAATATGAAAGAAGCGGTTTTGTAAAACAAAAAAGCAGATTTGAAAATACTGCGGATCTTTCGCCTGTTCCTACTCTCATTCCTGATGACAGAATAAATGAAGATTTTGCAACTGATAAAACAGTTGTTTTTGGTGATGTTAAAGAAGATAATGAAAACGATAAATATCAGGATGCAAAAACCAGAACAATCGGTCTTCGCTCCTTAGCTGTTACAGATGGTAACGCTCATGAGCAGGAGCTTCCCGATGAATATGACGATTCTCAGCTTTCCTTTGAGGGCTTCCATACTGCTGAGGTTAATATTGTCGACGAAAAAGAAGTTGAAGAAGAGCTTATAAAAAAAAGAAAGGTAAAAGCAAGCACTTTTACCATTACAAGCGATATTACTGAAGAAGAAAAGGAAGAGTCACCTAAAAAATACGGAACCGATGAATATCGCACCCCGGATGATAAATTCAAGGTTTCATATTACTTGAAAAAAAATAAAAACACCTCGTTTGCAGGTATGGTTGCAAGCTATGTTTGTTTTGCTTTGTTGACTGCTCTTTCAATATTTGTGAAGAGCTTTCCTGAAACAGAAAAAGGTATTCTTATTGCATCGTTAATAGTTTTAGTTATAACTGTTGTTGCAAATGCAAATGTGCTTCTGGATGGTATTCGTTCCTTTAAGGGTATGAAATTCGGTAAAAATACAGGTTCTGTTATATCTGTTTTTGCCGCATTAATTCAAAATATTGCGTTTTTATTCTCTTCCGCGGAACCATTTCAAAATGGTCTTGCGCTTCTTACTGCGGCGGCAGTTTTGCCCTTGGCATTCAACAGAACTGCAGAGTATTTTGAGTATAAGAGAATCGCGGAAAACTTTGAATATATTTCAAATAATGAATTATATTCCATTGGTAAAATTGAGAAAAAACAGACAGCTTTTGAAATCGGAAGAGGGCTTCTTTTAGATGACCCAAGCGTTTTAGTATCTCAAAAAACAAACTTTCCGAGAAGATTTATTGAACTTTCCCAAAAGTTTTATCCATCTGATGATGTTAACAAACGCCTTGTTCCTATAAGCTTTGGTGCATCTGTTCTTGTTGGCGCTATAACACTTCTTATTACCAAGGATGTTTTTTCCGCTATAACTGCATTTACAGCTGCGGTTTGTGTAAGTGTTCCGTATTTTTCATACCTTGTTGATTCTCTTATCATTTCTAAAACTTCAAAAAAGCTTTTGGAAAAAGGCGGTATGATTGCAGGTTGGGACGCTTTTAAGGAATGTAATTCTGCAAATGCAATTGCTTTTGACAGCGCTGATATATTTGATGAAAACGGCGGAAATGTTTTCGGAATTCATCCGTTTTATGACATTCAAATTGATGAAGCGATTTTATATACTGCTTCACTTCTTATAAAATCAGGAGGTCCTTTAGGAAATCTTTTTAAAAGAATAATTGTTGGAGAAACCTCTCTTTTGCCACCTGTTGATTCCCTTACTTATGAAGATAAATTAGGCCTTTCTGCATGGATTTTCAACAGGAGAATTCTTGTTGGTAACGGAGACCTTTTAAGAAATCATAATGTAGAAATTCCTGATATAGCTCTCATTGAACGCCATTTGTGCGAGGGCAGATATCCCCTTTACCTGGCAATTGACGGTAAAGCGGCGGCAGTTTTCATTGTTTCTTATGATGTGAATAATGAAAATGCACGACTTCTTAAATCTATTGAAAAAAACAGTATTTCTTTGCTCGTTCGCTCAGATGATGCAAATATTACAGATGAAATGGTTTCAACAAAGCTTTCACTTCCTCAAAGTGGAGTTAAAGTTCTTTCTGCCGTTTCAGGCGATATTTATAAGAATTATTGCGCAGGAGTTACGTCTGCGGCAGATGCTCTTTTGATGCATGACGGTAAGCCACATTCATTCCTTTCGGCAATAAATGCGGCATTATCCTTAGGTTCTGTTAAGCATATTCTTAACATTTTTCAAACTTGCGCTATGGGAATAGGTCTTGCGGTTGTAAGTGCTCTTGCTTTTGTTTCAGGTCTTTCATCCCTGAATTGTTTGCAACTTATAGTTGTTCAGGGCTTCTTTGCGGCATTTACCATTTTTGTTATGACCGGTAGCCATATTGCAACAAACAGGAAGCCTAAAAACAAAAAGGTTAAAAAACAATTATAAATCATCTGCATCCTGTACAGGTACTTCGTCGTTAAAAGGGCGTCCTGTATAAGAACCATTAACATCGCTGGGGATTTCATCATTATTGAAATTTTCAGTAACTTCTAAAGCTTTTTTAGTTGGATTTTTATCTTTCATATAAAACACCTCGCATATATTATGGCGGGTTATCTATAAAATAAACGGAGGATTTGATTTTTATGGAAAAAGTTCGTTTAGGTATTATCGGTGTTGGTAATATGGGTTCAAGCCATATTAAAAATGCCCTCCAAGGCAAAATGCCTGAAATTGAAATTACTGCAGTTGCAGATATTAAGCCTGATAGATTAGAGTGGGCAAAAGAACAGCTCCCTGAAGTGAAAACATTTGATAATGCTTCAGCTCTTATGGATTCAGGCGAGGTTGATGCAGTCCTTATTGCAACACCACACTATGACCACCCGCCTCTTGTTATTGAAGCACTGCAAAAAGGTCTTCACGCAATGAGCGAAAAGCCTGCAGGTGTTTATACAAAGCAGGTAAGAGAAATGAATGCAGTTGCAGATAAAAGCGATAAAATCTTCGCTATCATGTTCAATCAGCGAACAAATTGCCTTTATAGAAAAGCTCACGAAATTGTTCACAGCGGAAAATACGGTGAGCTTAAGAGAGTAACCTGGATTATTACTGATTGGTACAGAACTCAAACTTATTATAATTCAGGCGGATGGCGTGCAACCTGGTCCGGTGAAGGTGGCGGGGTTCTTCTTAATCAATGCCCTCATCAGCTTGACCTTTGGCAATGGATTTGCGGTATGCCTGAAAAAATCACCGCAGTTTGCCATGAGGGTAAATGGCATAATATCGAGGTTGAAGACGATGTTATGATTTATGCGGAATATCCCAATGGTGCAACAGGTACATTTATCACAACAACAGGCGATTTTCCCGGAACCAACAGACTTGAAATTACTCTTGACGGAGCAAAGCTTATTTGTGAAAACGGAAAGCTTATTGTTAACGAGCTTAAGGAATCTGTTTCTGAATTTACCAAAAATGCAGAAGATGGCTTTGGTAGCATTGAATATGAAACCTTTGAAGCAGAACTTGACGGAAGAAATATTCAACATCCTGAAGTTATGAATAAATTTGCAGGTGCAATTCTCAGAGGTGAACCTCTTGTTGCATCGGGTCAGGAAGGCATTAACGGGCTTATGATTTCCAATGCGGCATTCCTCTCCTCTTGGTTAGGGGAAAGGGTAACGCTTCCTATTGATGAAGACCTTTTCTATAAAATGCTTCAGGAGAAAATTGCGAATTCTACTTTCGTTAAAGAAGTTAAAGAAGTTGTTAACGAAAATATGGATTCTACTTATTAAGATTTGATTAAGGCGGATAAAAATGGCACAGAGATTTTCTAAAATTATCATTTGCACAATTGCGATAATGTGTTTGTTTTGCAATGCTTTAACAGCGTTTGCAGAAAATGGTGATGTGGATTTCGACTTCAATATTCAACCTATTGAGCCCACAACTCAAGAACAAGTTATTGAAACTGAAGAAGAAACAGAGAAAGAGACGGAAAAACCAACACAAAAGCCGACACAAAAGCCCACAGAAAAACCAACTAAACCACAAACAACAAAAGCACCGCAAATTCCTGATAACAATAATAACAGCAACAATATCAATAATAATGTTGATGCAAATGTTGCTGTGACAGAGAATGAAACTGAAGAAACCACAGAGGAAGAGTCCACTGAGGAGCCTCTTCCTGAAGGTTCATATTATGTGTTCCTTGAAAGAAATAATGGTCAACGCAGATTAAAAACGGTGATGACGGGTGAAGGCTATTTACCTGAACCTGAAGCGCCTGTGCGAAAAGGCTATGTTTTCGTGGGTTGGTATAGGGATTCAAAGTTTGAAAAACCTTGGAATTTCCTTACTGATAAGACATCAAAAGAAATGACGATTTATGCTAAATGGGAAACAGATAGCAAAACAATCGCATATGACATAGCCATTAGCGATTGCGTTGGCGGAAGGATCGAAGTTAATCCGCAAAAAGCGAGTTTGGGTGAACCTGTTGTTATAACAGTGGTTCCGGAGGATGGTAAACGACTTGTTCAGGGTAGCCTGAAAGTAAATGGTGAACCCACCGATTTCTTTAGTTTTATCATGCCTAAGGGCAATGTAACAATCAGCGCAGAGTTTGAAGATATTCCTGAAATTGATGAAGAGGAAAATAAAAAATCTAAATTGCCTATTATCATAGGCGTAGGTGCAGTGGTTATAGTTATTCTTGCTGTTGCTATTGTTATAGCAAAAAGAAGGATGGACTTTAACGCAGATTTAGACCCTGATGAAGAAACAACAGAAGAGTTTGATGATGAAGAATGGATTGATGAATCTATTGTTGTTGAAGCAGGGTTTAAAGAGGGCAAAAAAGTAGTTGAAAGTGTAGAACCTGACTATGGTTCACCCGAAGCGGATATAGAAGAATAATAAGTAACACCCCACTGAAAAAGATTTTTTCAGTGGGGTGTTGAAATGTTAATGATAATTAATTGCTACCATAAATAGCATAACAAGTGCGGAGAAGGCGAATTCTGCAACAAATAATTTCCAGGACCATTTAATCCATTTTCCGTAGGAAACACCGATAAGACCGATTGCGATAATCATAAGACCGCTTGTTGGGTAAAGAAGATTTGTAAAGCCGTCTGCAATGCAGAAGGTTGTAACAACACTTTGCCTTGTGATACCAACAAGGTCTGAAAGGGGAGCAACAAGGGGCATTATAAGGAATGCTTTTGCAGTTCCGCTACCGATGAAAAATTCAAGAATTGCTATAACTGCAAAAAGAATGAAAATTGCAATATAAGGCGAAACACCGTGCATAGCATTGTTCAATTCATAAAGAATTGTGTGCATAATTTTTCCTTCGTTAAGCACATAGGAAATAGCAATAACAAAAACTATAAGAGGAATAGCAGGAAGAATTGTTTTTGCACCTTGAAAGAAGCTTGTGCCAAGATTTTTGCCTTTTAAACCGGAAAAATGACCTGCTAAAAGTCCCCCAACTGTGAAAAGAATTCCCATAGCAGGGAGAGAAAGTCCGCCACCCAAATTTAAAACAAAGTCAAGAATTATAAAAATTGCATCAATTAAAATACAAGCAACAAAAGCTTTCGTGCCTTTGCGGATGCTTTCGTTTGCCAATATTGCTTCAGCATCTGTCATTGTGAATTTTTCGCGCAAAGCTTTGTCAGATTCATAAACAAGAGATTTTGTAGGGTTCTTTTCAATTTTTTTTGCATAAAAATAAAGGAAGAAGAAAAGTATGAGATATACACCAACAAAAACTAAAAGACGAAGCCAAAGTCCCGAGAAAACCTCTAAATCAGCAAGTTTCTGAACAGTTACCACATTAAAGGGATTAAATGTTGCAGCGGTGAATCCCCAGGCGATTGAAACAAGGCTTAAGCCCAATCCCACAAGAGAGTCCCACCCCATAGCAAGAGAAACTGCAACGGCAATGGGCACAAGGGTTATTGATTCTTCAAGAACTCCGGCAGTTGAGCTTAAAAGCATACAAACAAAAATAACTATTGCCATCAAGGTGTATTTTTTGTTGCTGAATTTTTTTATGAGGGTTGCCATAATATATTTTAAAATGCCGCATTTATCAAGAATAAGGAATGCACCGCCGATAAGAACAATTATTGCAATTATGGCAATACCCGTTCCCGCATAACTACTTGCAAGGCAGAGTAGAGGGGAAAGAATTATTTTCCAGATGGGCATTTTGTAGTCCTCAAGAACTGTATAAGTTCCGTCAATAATAGCTTCGTGACCGTCTTGGTTGATTATCTGATATTCACCACGAGGTAGTGTCTGGGTAAGAACGCCTATAAAAGCGAGGATTAACATGAGCACCAAAGAAATGGTTGCCATAGTCTTTTTATTAAGGCTCAACCCTAATGAATCATTTTTGTTTTTATTATCCATTTTAAAATAATCCTTTTTTAAAAATAATATCAAACATTATACATAAAAGATGTTGTAAAAACAATGGTCAATTTATTTGACAAACAATGGTTATGTCCTTATAATAATTGTATATTTATTACAAGAGAGTGTGTGAAATGAGAGTACATAAGAAAAAACACGGTGCAGAGCGTCTTGAAGCTTGCGGAAATATTGTAATTAAGGATTTGAAGGCGGAGGGTAATACTTCCCAAGCCATTTTCGGAAATGATAATCCTATAAGAATTGAAATCGGTTGCGGTAAAGGTGATTTTATTGTTGGCACTGCTGCAAAGGAACCCGATGTGAATTTCCTTGCAGTAGAAAAGGTTTCTGATGTTCTTGTTATTGCGGCGGAGAAAGTTAAAAATTCAGGTCTTTTAAATGTGAGAGTTTGTTGTGTTGATGCAAAAGAGCTTGAAGAGATTTTCCCTGAGGGTAGTATTGACAGAATTTATCTTAATTTCTCTGACCCGTGGCCCAAAGCCCGCCACGAAAAACGCAGACTTACTTACAGAACCTTTCTTGCAATTTATAAGAAAATTCTCAAAAAAGACGGTGCAATCCATTTTAAAACCGACAACAGAGGTCTTTTTGATTTTTCTTTGGAAGAATTTAAAGCGTTTGGTATGAGAATGGAAAAGCTAACCTTTGATTTGCACAACTCCGAATATATGGAAGGGAATGTTATGACAGAGTACGAAAAACGATTTTCTTCTATGGGTGTGCCGATTAACAGAGTTGAGTGTTATTTCGACTAAATGTAAATGCAGAATGCGGAATGCGGAGTTAGGAATGCGGAATGAGCTTCGCGTTTTGTAAAAGACAGTATAATAAATATAGAAAGAAGAGATAGGCCTTAGTTTGAGGCTTATCTCTTTTTGCTTTGCATTGTATTGAGAGGTAGTTGTGTAGAGAAAATTGATGAGATTTGGTGAATTGCGAACCAAAGCTGTACAAGGGTACTGCGAGGTGAGCAAACGCCAAATATCACAATTTTATCACACAAATAAAAAAAGCAACCACTCGATTGAGTGATTGCTTTGTAGTGTCGGCATCGCCCTATTTTCCCAGGCGGCTTCCCACCAAGTATCTTCGGCGCTGTTGAGCTTAACTACCGTGTTCGGGATGGGAACGGGTGGACCCTCAACGCCATCAACACCGACTTCGAAGAACTGTTCGTCCGTCGAACAACATTGACAATTATAGCAGAAAAATTTTAAAAGTCAAGCATTTTTTTAAGATTTTTTAAAAAAATTTTTATTGTGGAAAAAAACAAGCAATGTCAATAAATTTTGTGCACTTTTTTGGTGTGGTGACTGTTGATTATTTACATAAAATAGTGCATAATTAAAATAAGATACTCTTTGAAAATATGGTGGAGGGTGTAAAAATGAGTAAATATGCTATTACATACGATATAGGAACAACGGGTGTTAAAACCTGTATTTTTGAATTGGGGGATACTATTAAATTGGTATCTGCAGCATCTGAAGGATATAAGCTTTATGTTTTCCCCGATGGCGGTGCGGAGCAGGATCCTCAGGAATGGTGGGATGCAATGTGCTCCACAACAAAAAAGGTTCTTGATAAATGTGATGTTGATACAAAAGATATTTGCGGTATATCCTTCTGCTCTCAGATGCAGGGTATTGT
Organism: Acutalibacteraceae bacterium; assembly: GCA_045594685.1. GTDB lineage: Bacteria > Bacillota > Clostridia > Oscillospirales > Acutalibacteraceae > DTU089. The sequence goes on from JAZNYZ010000025.1 coordinate 162,940, forward strand.
TCTTGTTGATAAGGACGGCAAGCCTGTTCGCCGTGCTATGAGCTATATGGACCAGCGAGCAAGAAAAGAGCTTAAAGAGGGTATTGCTTACGGTCCTCAGATTGCGGGTGCATTTATTCCGAAGCTTCTTAAATCACTTATGATTACAGGTGCAGTTGCAGCTTCTGTTAAAGACCCTGTCTGGAAATATAAATGGGTTGAGAAAAATGAACCCGAAAACTTTAAGAGAGTACATAAATGGCTTGATGTTAAAGAGTATTTTATCACAAGAATGACAGGCGAGTTCTGTATGACTCACGATTCCGCTTTCGCAACTCTTCTTTATGATATTAAAAAACACGAGTTCAGCAAGTCAATGTGCAAAATGCTGGGTGTTAATTTCGACCACCTTCCCGAAATCAAAAAGAGTGCAGAAAAGGTTGGCGAGCTTTTAGAGCAGCCTGCTAAAGAGCTTGGGCTTATGCCCGGTACTGCAGTTTTCGGCGGTGGCGGAGATGCTTCCCTTATCGGTGTTGGTGCGGGTTCAGTTGCTCTTGGTGACACCCATATTTACAGTGGTACATCAGGTTGGGTTTCAACTGTTGTTGATAAGAGTATTGTTGACGCTTCAGCTATGATTGCCGCAGTTGTGGGCGCAGAAGAGGGCAGATACAACTACTTTGGCGAGCTTGAAACCGCAGGTAAATGCCTTGAATGGGTTAAGGATCACCTTGCTCTTGATGAAATTGGAATTTACCTTGAAAAGAAAAATATTACCGATGGTTATGAAGCTAAATATACAAGCCTTTATGACTATATGACCGATGCAGTTAAAGATATTCCTGCAGGCTCAGGCGGTGTTATTTTCACTCCCTGGCTCCACGGTAACCGTTGTCCCTTTGAAGACCCCAACGCTCGCGGAATGTTCTTCAATATCAGCCTCGAAACAGGTAAGAGTGAAATGATAAGAGCTGTGCTTGAAGGCGTTTGCTATCATCTTCGTTGGTTCCTTGAAACTGAAGAAAAGAAGGTTAAATCTTCCGAAAAGGTTCGTTTTGTTGGCGGTGGCGCACTTTCTGACCTTACCTGTCAGATTCTTGCAGACTGCTTGGGTAAGGTTGTTGAAACTGTTGATACACCTCAGAATGTTGGTGCGATGGGTGCTGCAGTTCTTATTGCGGTTGGTCTTGGCCAATGTAAATCCATTGAAGATGCAAAGAGCCTCATTCCCGTAAGCAAGACCTTCCAGCCCAATATGGAAAATAAAAAAGCTTACGATAAATATTACGAGGTTTATAAAAACCTTTATAAATCCAATAAAGAAAATTTTGCAAAGCTTAATTCATAAAATTTCTTTTTTGGAATAAAAATATTTTTCAAAATATTGAAAAAATTGTCTTTTTCTGTTAAAATAATAAAAAATTGATATCATATATTTTATAAGGAGTGAGGTTTAATGAATATAGCTTTAATTGCACACGACTCCAAAAAAGAACTTATGACTCAGTTCTGTATTGCTTATTGCGGTATTTTGAGTAAGCATAGCATCTGCGCAACAGGCACAACCGGTAAGCTTGTTTCCGAAGCAACCGGACTTGATATAGAAAAATATCTCAGTGGCTCTCAGGGGGGCGCTCAGCAAATCGGTTCAAGAATTGCTTGCGATGAAATTGACCTTTTGCTTTTATTCCGTGACCCTCTTAATCCCAAGCCCGGCGAACCCAACGAAGCAAACCTTTTAAGACTTTGCGATGTTCATAACATCCCCGTTGCAACCAATATCGCAACTGCGGAAGCTCTCATCCATAGCCTTGAACATGGTGACCTTGATTGGCGTGATATTGTTAATCCCAAGAATTAAGGGGTTTTGGTCTGTTTTTTCTTTAACGGACTTGATTTTGTCGGCATTTTGTTGTATAACTATCGGGTAATCAAGAATAAACTTGATTACCCGTTTTTATATGTAATTAATTAAACATTTTTAGGAGATTTAAAATGGCTGGAAACATTCAGGCAATCAAAGGCACAAAAGATACTTTACCATCTGAAAGTTATAAGTCACAGTATATTGAGCAGGCTGCTCTTGATACTGCAAAAACTTATGGCTTCCACGAAATGAGAACACCTGTTTTTGAATATACAGAGCTTTTTGACCGTTCGGTTGGTGAAACAACCGATGTTGTTCAGAAAGAAATGTATACATTTAATGACAAGGGCGACCGTTCAATCACACTTCGTCCTGAGGGTACTGCAGGCGCAGTTCGTGCATTCCTTGAGCATGGTCTTTTTAACGAACCTCTTCCTCAGAAGGTTTGTTATCTCACATCCTGCTACCGTTATGAAAAACCTCAGGCGGGCAGACTTCGCGAATTCCATCAGTTCGGTATCGAGTGCTTTGGTGCGGCATCACCCCTTGCAGATGCGGAGGTTATTGCCCTTGCAAACAGTTATTTCACTTTCCTCGGTCTTGAAGAATATACTCTTGAAATCAACTCCATAGGTTGTCCCGATTGCAGAAAGAAATATCAGGAAGCTCTCAAGGCATATTTTGAAGAGCAGAAGGGCGACCTTTGCGAAACCTGCCTTTCCCGTCTTGACAGAAATCCTATGAGAATTCTTGACTGCAAGAGCCCTGTTTGTTCAAAAATTGCAGAAGGTGCTCCTGTTGTTCTTGATTATATTTGTGACGATTGTCGTGACCATTTTGAAAAATTGCAGAAATATCTTGAAGCAATGAATATAGGATACACAATCAATCCCCAAATTGTTCGTGGACTTGATTATTATACAAGAACTGTTTTTGAATTTGTTTCACAGCACGAAAAAACAAAAGGTCTTGTTCTCTGTGGTGGCGGAAGATATGACGGACTTGTTGAAGAGCTTGGTGGCGCCTCACTTCCTGCTTGCGGTCTTGCAATTGGTCTTGAAAGACTTTTAATGGCTATGGAAGAAAGCGGAGTTCAGTTCCCTGAAGCACCAAAATGTAATCTTTCAATTGTTACCGCAGGCGAAAATGCAGTGCTTAAAGCAGTTGAGCTTTCTGCAGATTTACGCGCACAAGGCTATAGCGTAAATGTTGATACTGTTGGCAGGTCAATTAAAGCGCAGATGAAGTATGCAAATAAAATCGGTTCTCAGTTTACTGTTGTTATCGGTGATAATGAGCTTGAATCTAACATTGCTCAACTTAAATGTATGGAAGACGGCAGTCAGACAGAGGTTTCTCTTACAGAGTTTGACGCAGGCTTTGAAAGAGCATATATGAATCAAGCAGTTGCCGCATTCAATGATGCAGATTTTTCAACTCTTACACAGGTTGATATAAATAATCTTTTAAAATAAGGTAATTTTATGGAATTAATTGATATTTCGAGAGATTTATTAAAAACTCCCGTTTACCCCGGAGACCCGGAAGGGTATGTTGATAATATTAAAAGCATAAGAGCAGGGGAGAGCTGCAACCTTAATGCAGTTTATACCTGCCTTCATACCGCAACTCACGTTGATGCACCCTTGCATTTTGTTGATGGTGCAGGTGCAATGGAGAGCGTGCCTTTAGATTTATTTATTGGCGAATGCCTTGTGGTTGAAACTCCACCCGGACCTATCACAGGTGCATTTGCAGAAGAGCATTTCCCTTGGAAAAATTGCGAAAGACTTTTAATAAAAGGTAACGGACTTTCACATCTTATGGAAAGCAGTGCATATTATATTGCAGATTCGGGAATAAAGCTTGTGGGAACAGATTCACAGACTATCGGCATCAGCGGTTCAAACCAAACTGTTCATCGTGCGCTTCTTTCAGAGAATATCCCTATAATCGAAGGTCTTGACCTTTCAGATGTTGCTCCCGGCAGATATTTCCTTATGGCTCAGCCTCTTAAAATTGCAGGGGTTGAAGCAGCTCCATTGAGAGCTGTTTTAGTTAAAGAGCATCTTTTCTGGAGCGGAAGATAAAAATGCGGAATGCGAAGTGCGGAATGCGGAATGAAGCTTCGCGAAAGGTGACTATATGAGATTGGATAAATATTTAAAGGTATCAAGAATTATAAAACGCCGTACTGTTGCAAACGAGGTTTGCGATGCAAAGCATGTTGAGGTTAACGGCAAAATTGCAAGAGCATCCTACGAGGTTAAGGTTGGCGATGTTATTGCAATTCAGATGGGTAGTAACCTTACAAAGTATAAGGTGCTTTCCGTTAACGAATATGCAAAAAAAGACGAAGCGGCAAATATGTATGAAGTAATAAACTGAAAATAAAAACGAAAAACTCCTCTGCGTAAGCAGGGGAGCTTTTCTTAGGGGTAAATATGGAAATAAGGAGATAGGAATGAAAACGTGTAACCAACGAAAACGAGTTTGTTGTTTCCCGTTCCGTTGATTACACTATACAGTACATTATTTAATTGGGTATGAAAAAGATGTGAACATTTTTCGATTTTTAATGAACGTTTTGTTAATTAAAAATCGAAAATTTTATTTTTTCAAATATCTGCTGTTGAAGCTCTGCTTTAAATCAATTGAGCTGTCAGGGTGAATTATTGTGATTGTTACACCCTGCTGCCATTCTTCTTCGGGGAGAGAAACACCGTTGTAATTGCCGAGACCGTAGGCATTGTAGCTTCCGAACTGGTTGTATACAAGCCAGATACCTTCGTATTTTGCCGCCCAGTCATTAACGTGGTCGTGACCGCAAAAAATACCCTGAGCTTCATTTTTCTTCATTGCTTCAAAAAGACCGCTGTTGAAAGGTGAAGAGCCAACGCTTTCGTGCATTCTGCCGTAAAGAATTTCTGCTTTACCTGTGGGAACGTATTTTCCCTCATCGTTCAATGCGAAAACCTCTTCATATTCCTTAATCGGAATGTGCATATAAAGAAGATTGGGGCTTTTTCCGTATTCATTTTTAAGAGCAGTCATTTCTTCTGTGTACCATTTAATCTGGTCGGGCTTTATGTAGTCATAGCCTTTTTCCATTTCAGCAGGAACGCCATCTCTTGCCATATATTCGGGGATGATATCTCTGCCTGAATCCATAAAAACAAGGCTCTGCTTGAGCTCTGTTTCGGAATTCATAATGTTAACAATGAAGTTACCGTAACCGAAAAGGTTGGGGTCACCGAATTTTGAAAGGCAATGGGGGGCATCTGACAGACTTTTCATAAGAAGATATTTATGAAATTCCTTTTCCTCTCTTGCTTCGTGATTGCCGAAAACATAAGCCCAATATACACCAAGCTTTTCCATCATTTGAGCAAAATGGATTGCTTCAAACTGCTGGAATTTCGACTGAATGCAGTCACCTGTGAGAATAACCAAATCAGGCTTTTCATCGCGAATCTGGTTAATGAACATCTGAAGAGTTTTGTTGTTAAGGCTGTAGTCTTCATCGGTGTGCATATCAGTAGTGGCAAGGAGCTTGAAATCGCTGTTATCAATAGTGCCGTTGTCATTGAATTTTGCAATAAAGGTCGAGGTCTCGGTTTCTTTTATAATTTTAACCTTACTGCCAATGTATGGTACATCAAGAGCAGATAAAAACCTGTTCTGTGCAAGCTTTCCTTTGCTTAAATCATATATTATTTTTTCTGCACCAAGGCAGAATTTAATGCCGTTTTGCTGAATAAAAGTTCTTACGGGTTTCATAAAATACCTCTTTTCTGTGGTTATGGAATTATATTATCACAATGTGTTTTTTATTTCAACATTTTGGTAAATATTGAGCATTTGTTAACTAAATATTTCGGGGATTTTAATTGTTTTTTAAACTGCGAAATTTTTTATTTTTTATGTATAAAAACAATGTGAAAACTTTGGCTATTTTTACATTTTATTTAAAGGTTTATTCGTTGACATAACAGGGGTTTTTATGGTATATTTATTCTGTAAAATCATATAGTAGGGGCAAGTGCGCTCTTTTGAAGAAAAAGCTTTTGCTTCTACATATTTACAACAAAAAACCGAAAGGAAGAAACTAAAAAATGAAAAGAAGTATTTCACTGGTGTTATGCCTTGCTATGCTTATTTCGGTATTCTCTTGTGTTGGCATTAGTGCTTCTGCCGCTGATGAACAGACAGTTGATGCGAAAGAGTTGTTTACCGTTAAAAGCAGCGGCTTCAAAAATGACAAAATAACATACACCATTTATCTCAATTCAGGGGTGAGCTTTTATGCAAGTATAATCCGTGCGGATTTTGATGCGGATGTTCTTGCTGTAGACCAGGCAAACACCGGTGCATATATGGTGGATGATGGTGATGGCGGCGAAACAGAAAGCATAGGCGGTATATATGAAACCGGCTTTACCGCAGGGAATAGCAATCAGTATTCAGTTGCTCATATTTATTCAGCGGATAGAGATTATAAAGCAGGCTCTTCTAATAAAGCTTATATGAAATTTACTTTCAAAGCAATTGACGGAAATCGCCCTGCAACAACAGTCAAATTCACTTGCGCTGAGTTCAAGAGCGCAAGCGCTCCCGAAAACAATATTGAAAGCGGAAAAACCGGAAACATTCTTGCAGATACAAGAACAACTCTCGGTCAGGTGGTTATTGATTCTGTTGAATCAGAAAAAGATGGCGTAAGAATCAACTGGAAAAAGGTTACAGGTGCTGATTTTTATAGAATATATAAGATCGCAAACGGTGAGGATACTCTCATTAAAAGTACAGCAGATGGCAGTGAATTAACTTACCTTGATACAAATGTTGAAAACAACAAAACTTACACTTATGCAGTAAGAGCTGTTAATGAAGCAAGTGATGAAGGTTATGCTGCAACTCGCAGTAGCACTGCTTCAACAAGATATACAGTAGCCCCCGCGAATCTCAAGGTTACTAATGGTGACGGAGAAGTTGTTGTCAGCTGGTCAAAGGTTGAGGGCGCAACCTCTTACAGAGTTTACAGAAGAACTGTTGACGCGGATGGTGATGTGACCGCATGGACATATTTAAGCGGCAAAATAGCTGATTTGAAATTTGCCGATATGACCGCTAAGAGTGGAACAAAATACCAATATGCAGTTCGCGTTTATTCGGATGGCGGTAATAGTGATTTATATTCTGAAAAAGAAATCATTTGTATCGATACTCCCGATTTTTCCATCGAAGCAACAGTTAAAGGTGTGAAAATTACTTGGGATAAGGTTGCAGGTGCCGAAAACTACAAGATTTACAGAAAAGTTAGTGACGGTTCCTGGAAAACAATAAAAACAGTTTCTTCTTCAACAACTTCATATACAGATACTTCTGCTTCAAGCGGAAAAACAAACTCTTATAAAATAGTTGCAGTAAACGGTGATTACAAGAGCGATTACGAAAGCCACAAGGTTTATTACCTTAAGACTCCCACAGTAAGTGTTAAAAACACCACTTCAGGTGTATATGCTTCTTGGAAAAAGGTGAGCGGTGCTTCAAGCTATTATGTTTATCGCAAAGCAGGCTCTGCAAAATCCTGGACAAAAATTGCAACAACCAAGAGTACTTCATACACAGATAAAAATGTAAAGAGTGGCACCACCTATAAATACACCATAAGAGCGGTAAACAGCAAAGGTAAATCAAAATACGGAAGCACAGCTTATGAAACTATCCGTTTCCTTTCTGCACCGAAGCTCGAAAATATCAAGAGCACAAAGAGTGGCGTAACAGTTTATTGGGATGATGTAAAAGGTGCTTCTAAGTACCATATTTACAGAAAAACAGGCTCAGGTGATTATGAGCTTATAAAAACGGTTTCAGGCAGAACCACAGTTAAGTACCTTGATAAAACTGCTAAAAAAGGAAAGACCTACACATACAAGGTATATGCGGGATATAGTTCATACAAGAGCAGCTATAAATCAACCCTTACAATAAAAGACAAATATTGATTCAGAAATTTGATGATTCCTAAGGAGGAATTGCTTTGAAAAGAATTATTTCATTACTTCTTTGTTTGGTAATGTGTGTTTCCGTTTTTTCTGCAACTGCAACTCAGGTTTACGCACTAGGCAAAACCGATGATATTTTCACAGTTACAAAAACAGATTTTGAAAATGACAGAATAACCTACACAATTTCGCTCAACGCAAATCAGGAAAAGATTTTGGGTGCTATTTTGAAGGTGGAATATGATAGCACAGTTTTAGAAATTGCCTCTGATAGCGGTGCAATTGGCTCTCTTAATTCCTATGGCGATTTTGCAGCAAATGTAACAGGCTATTATGAAAAAGGGCTTGTTTACGATGATGCCAACACTTATGCTGTTGCATATATGAATCCCAATGGCTACACTATTGGTGAAACAAGTAAGAAATTTATTAAAATTACTTTCGTTGCTATCAGTGAAAAAAGACCTGTAACAGATGTTGATTTCTATTGCGAAGAATTCATTACCGATGATGGTGATGATACAAACGATATCAGAAAAGGCGACGGTCGCCAGACTATTTACAGCGACTCTTTCTTCACGCTCAATCCTGCTAAAAACCTTGAGGTAGCTTCATCAGAAACAGGTCTTAAATTCTCCTGGACGTCTGCAAAGGGTGCAGAATGGTATAACATTTACCGCAGAGAAGTAAATAATGAAGATGGAAGCCTTTCCGAATGGGAAAAGATTCTTGAAGCTCCTGCCGGAACAACAGAATATATCGATGAAAGCATTGTTAAAGGTGTTGAATACTACTATTCTGTTGAAGCAGCTAATGAATATGGTGTTATTGAATATGATAAAACAGGGCTTCCCGGCTTCTTCTTCGGCACTATTACAGAAATCGATGTAGAGTCCACCGAAAGAGGCGCAAAGGTTTCGTGGGGTGCACTTAATGGTGCAGAAAGTTATTCTGTTTACAGAAATGACGCAGGTGAAACCGATGAAGATGGTAAGTTAGTTTGGAAAAAGGTAGCCGAGTCAAACGGTGCAACCTTTGCTGAAGACGAACCTCTTACAAGCGGTGTTAAATATTACTATACCGTTAAAGCTCATAAAGGTGCTTATAATGCAGAAAGCTCTGTTGCACCTGCAGAAATTATATTTATTGCAAATGCAGATATTGTTAATTGCAAATTAAATTACAGCGATATCATTATTAACTGGGCTTTTGTTCCTGCTGCAGTAAAATATGAAATTTATAAAAAAGCGCCCGGCGAAACAGAGTATAAATTAGTTGGCGAAACAACAGATAACAGTTTTACCGATACCGATGTAGAAGATAAGAAAACATATTCATATCAGGTTCGTTCCATTGCTGAAAATGGTGATGGTAGTGTTCGCGGAACAACAGGCTATGATGTAACCAAGCTTCCTATCACAACAGAAGTTGTTGGCGCATTAGGTGAAGACCATATCACAGTAAGCTGGGCACCTGCAGACCTTGCAGAAGAATATGTTATTTACAGAAAAACAACCACAGGAAACTGGATGAGAATCACGTCTGTTCCTGCAACTCAGACAAAGTTTGACGATACTGTTGTAGATAGCGGTGTTACATATGTTTATGCTATTGCTTCTAAATCACAGAACCACGAAACTGAATTATCAGTAATCTCAAACCCTGTTTATTTCCTTTCTGCTCCTGAAATTGTTGGTGTTTTCAACGGTTCCGCCGGTATGGAATTCAGATTCAGTGCAGTTGAGGGTGCAGAAAAATATAACATTTACAGAAAAGAAGTCAATGGTCAGTTTGGTGAACCTGTTGGCACAATTTCACAAAGCACTTTAAAAGAATATAAATATATAGACGACAGCGCAATTTCAGGTGTTCAGTATGTATTTGGTGTTCAGTCTGTTTATGGTGATATCAAGAGCGCAATAACAGAATCTGATTTAGCATGTTGCCTTGATGAACCTAAGTTTGAGCTTGAGTCTGCTTATGGTGGCGTTAAAATTTCCTGGGATGCCGTAAAAGGTGCAGAGAAATACGCAATCTATTATTCAACAACCCGTACGGCAGAAGATTTAAAACTTGTTGCTACTGTAACAGATACTTCCTTTATTCACGAGGCTGCAACAAGTGGCCGTAACAACTATTATGCGGTTATGGCAGTATGCGGAGATACCGTAAGTACGGTTACTCAAAAGTATATTTATTATATCGCTGTTCCTGAAATAATAGAGTTTAAAAACTACAAGGCATCTTTAACATTCAAATGGATAGATGTTTTAGGCGCAGATGAATACGATGTTTATCGCAAGGTTTACGGCGATAGCAAATGGACCAAAATAGACGTTGACCTTGAATATGAAGTGGTTGAAGAGGAAGATAAAAACGTAACATATATTACTGCTAAAGATACAAATGTAACTGCTGGTAAAAAATATGTTTACACCATCGTAAGTGGTGACGGTGAAGATTACAGTGGAAGATACGAAAAAGGCTGGTCAACACGCTTCCTTAAAAACCCAACAATTAAGAGTGTTAAAAATGATGTGGAAGGTCCTCAAATTACATGGAGTAAGGCTTCCGGAGCATCCAAATATTATGTTTATCGCAAAACATCAAAATCAGGAAAATGGAGCTATATAGGTTCCACAAAGAAAACATCTTTTATTGATGAAAATGCAAAAAACGGTAAAAAATATTACTATGCAGTAAAAGCTGTTGATGGCGAAAGTGCTTCATACCATAGCACATCTCACTTTAACAGTTATTGTAAATCTATCACATTTATTTCAGCTCCCAAACCTTCAAGTGTAAAGAGCTCGAAGAGTGGCATTACGTTCAAATGGAACAAAGTGTCAGGTGTTTCAGGCTACTATGTATACAGAAAGACCGGTTCAGGCAGCTACAAGAAGATTGCAACTGTTAAAGGCTATAAAAAAGTAAGTTATCTTGATAAAACTGCTAAAAAGGGTAAAACCTATACCTATATGGTAAAAGCTTATTACGGTTCAACAACAAGTGATTATAGAAAAACCCTTAAAATCAAAGACAAATATTAATATTGCGGCAGTTCCCTCGATTACGGGGGAACTGTTACATACAACGAGGATTTTCAAATCTTAAAAGGAGGTATGTTTTTGAAAAGAGCAATTTCTTTCTTCCTTTGTTTAATAATGTGCTTTTCTGTATTCAGTAGCACAGTTGTTCAGGTGTCGGCGGTTGGTGCAGCTGATAAGCTTTTTTCAGTGAAAAGTAGTGCAGTTAAAGATGGGAAAATTACTTACACTGTAAGTATAAACGGCGGTATTGAAGGCTTTGGCAGTGCGGTTTTACATATACAATATGATAGTAGCGTGCTGGCTCCTGCTGAAGAGGGCTTTAAACCTGCATATACAAGTGCGGGAGTTAAGCAGTTTAAGGGTGTATATGTTAATGGCGTAACTGTTGCTGATGAAAACATATATTCAGTTGCCTATATGAACACAACACCTGAAAAGGTCAGTGCAAATACAGAGTTTTTTAGCATTACTTTTGATGTTATAGACGAAGAAAGACCTACAACCTCGATATCATTCTTTTGCAAAGAATTCATTTGCACTTCAGACAGTGAACAGTCTATTACAGTGGCAGATGGTTTGCAAACAATTGCAAGAATTGAAGAAGTTGTCACTATAGAATCACCCAAAACCATAACTGCAAAGCTTCATACTAACAAAATTGTTGTGGAATGGAAAGAAGCTACCGGTGCAGTTAAATATGAATTAAGAAGAAAAACACTTGATGATGCTTGGGGTGAACCCATAATCGTTTCTGCTGATAAACTTTATTATAACGATGTGTTGGGGCTTGAAAGCGGAAAAACATATATGTATAGAATTCAGGCGGTTAATGGTGACGGCACATTAAGTGTGTATAATTCTGTTACAGCCTCCTGCAGATATATTTCTAAACCTACAGGTATTACCGCGTTAAACGGTGTTGGCGGTATTGATATTTCATGGAATGGTACAGACGGTGCAGATAGCTATATAATAATGCGTCGTGAATTAGGTGAAGATGAATGGAGTCTATTAACAGAACGTTCCTCTTCTTTAGCAACCTTCTATAAAGACACAACAGCCGAAAACGGAAAAACTTATGAATATGATGTTAATTCAACTCTCGGAGAGTTTACAACAGAAACTCTTGAAGAGGGTCAGATAGTTACTTATCTTCCTTCTCCGTCAGTAACCTCTGTTTCTAATATCAGCGAAGGTGTTGAATTGAAATGGGAAACAGTAGAAAATGCATCGTATTATTGGATATACAGAAAAGCAGTTGGCGTCGAAACTGAGCTTTCAGAATATGCTACTGTGGTTTCTAACTCTTTTATCGATAGTGAGGTAGAAACAGGCAAAGCATATACTTATAGCATAAAAGCAGTTAATGACTATGGTGAAAGCGCTTTCACAAAAACAGGCTACACCATAACAAGGGTTCCCGCAACAGTTGTAACAGCTGTTGTTCCGGGTGCAGACCGAATTACTGTGTATTTTGAAAAAGTTGATGGTGTTGACGGATATAATATCTATAGAAAGACCGATGATACCTCTTGGTTGAAAGCGGGTAGTGTTTCTAAAGACGCAGAGCTTTTTGAAGATAAGCTTGTGCCCGGTGGAAAAGATTATTATTATTGCGCAGTTCCCTTTATAGGAAACTCTGAAAGTCAGAAAGTATCCACCGAAAATAGTGTTTATTATATTAAAGCTCCCCAGAATGTTAAAACCGCTAATACTAAAAACGCTATTGAGGTCACATGGGATGCAGTAAGCGGTGCAAGCGAATACTATGTATATAGAAAAACAGGCGAGAACGATAATTTAGTTTTGGTAGCTTCAGTTGCTGTAGGCGATGAACTTGAATTTATCGATACCAATGTTGAGCTTAGCGAAATTTATTGCTATGTGGTTCAGGCATTAAGTAATAAAGGCACAAGTTTTTATAGTGAAGCATCACCGCTGACAATGCGAATCACTTGCGTTACAAATGTCAGCGCAGAAAGAACTGTAGAAGGCGTCTATGTTAGATGGCGTAACCATAAACTTGCTGAGAACTATATTGTTTGTCGATTGGAAAATAATGTGTGGAAACGAATCGGCGAAACTGCCGAAGTCGATTTTACAGATACAACAGTTGAGAGCGGAAAGATTTATTCTTATGGTATTATTCCTGTTGTGGAAGAATATGAAGGCGGTATTGCAGAAGAGGAAATCTTTGAAGTTAAATATATTTCTGCACCCACTGTTTCACAGGCTACAAACTATAAAGCCACAGTTAAGATTGAATGGACCGCGGTTGCAGGAGCAGAGAAGTATCAGTTGCAAAGGATAACTGTTAATTCAAAAGGCGAAAATGTCGGTTCATACAAAACCATTAGAACCCTTTCTTCTTCAGAAACAAGCTATAAAGATACTGATTTAGTTGCAGGTCGCACCTACAGATACAGAGTTTTTGCTATTTGGGGAGAAGAAAAATGTGCAACACCAAAATCATTTAAGCATACTTTTCTTAGTGTTCCTGAAATATCTTCTCTTTCAAATGCCTATGGCGGAATAAAGGTTTCCTGGGAATCAGCTAAAAATGCAGAAAAATACAGAATTATGAGAAAAGAAAGCGGTGGTGAGTGGAAAACCATCAAAACCGTTTCTTCTTCAAAAACTTCTTATACAGATAAAACCACCAAAAACGGCGTTAAATACTATTATGCAGTTAAGGCAGTTAAAGGCGACAGCACAAGCTATTACGAATCAAAAAGCTTTAAGTATTTTGCTTCACCAAAAGCTACTGTAGCAAATAAAACTTCTGCCATAACTGTTACATGGGATAAAATTTCAGGCGCAAAAAGCTATTATGTTTATCGTAAAGCTCCCGGTGAAACATCTTGGAAACGAGTTGCTATTGTAACTAAAAATATTTATACTGACAGCAATGTTAAAAATGGAAGAATTTACAAGTATACAGTAAAAGCGTATAATGGCAATATCTTTTCGGGATACAATACAAGCGGATGGACAATAAAAAGGCTTTCCGCTCCGCAACTTAAATCCATTACAAACGCCACAAGCGGTGTAACGATTAAATGGGGAAAAGTAACAGGTGCTTCAAAGTACATTGTTATGAGAAAGGTCAAAGGCTCTTCAAAATGGGAGGAGATTAAAACAACAACCTCATTGAGCTTTACTGATAAAACTGCTAAAGAAGGTAAGATATACACTTATACTGTAAAAGCAGGATATGGTGATTATCGCTCCATTTATATAGCTGATGGACTTAAAATAAAGCGTATGTCAAGACCAACTCTTGAAAGTGTTAAGAGCTCTAAAAGCGGAATTACTTTTAAATGGAATGAAGTAACAGGTGCTTCAGGTTATCTTGTTTACAGAAAAACAGGTTCGGGAGATTGGGAAGAGATTTCCAAAGTAACCGGCGCAACCACTACATCTTACCTTGATAAAACGGCTAAAAAAGGTAAAACCTATTATTATTCTGTTCGTGCTTACAGCGGCTCATATAAGAGCGCATATAACACTACAGGCTTGAAAATCAAAGACAAATATTAAAAATGTATCCGAGAACTTGAAAGGTTCTCGGATATTTTTATTGACAAGGTAAAATATTTTATATACAATTTATATACTTTGATATCTGTTTGGAGAAAATGATGAAAAATAGGAAAAAAGAAAGGCAAAAAGCCCATATTATAAAAAACACAGCTTTTATGTTAGGCTGTGCACTTAAGTGCGCCCCTTTGTCGCTTTTTATAATTTATTTTTCGTATATTGCCGAAAATATTTATTATGCAGTTGTTATAAATGTAATGTTTCTTGAAACTGCACTTTCTATGATAGAAAACAATGGCAACTTCCAAGATTTTGCAATAAGAATGGGTATTATCGTTTTAGGAAAGCTTCTTGTAGATTTAATCGGCTATATTGATGTTTATACAGTAAGAATAAAATTTGAAATCAAATGTGAAAGCTATATAAATTCACTTATCTTCAAAAAAGCTCAAGAGGTTGAGTTGGGTTGCTATGAAAATCCCGAGTTTTTTGATAAATATAACCGTGCAACCTGGGTTGTTGACCAAGGTGGCTTCAAAAGAATAATTGAGGGCTCTGCCTGGACCTTAGGTTCGGTTGTCAGTCTTATTTTCCTTGTCAGCTACCTTGTTTCCATAGACCCGTGGCTTTTAATATTTATTCTTTGCCCTGTCATTGTTATATGGTTCAGAGTTCACAAAAACAATGTTGAGCTCTCCAAGGAAAAGGAAATGACCCCTTACGAAAGAGAAAAGGACTATGTAAGAAGAACAATTCTTCTTAAGGATTTCGCAAAGGAAATAAAAACAACCAACATCTTTGCTGTTCTTGAGAAGCGTTTCCGTTCTGCTATTGCAAAGAATATAGATGTTATTAAAAAATACGGCTGGAAAATTGCTCTTCTTGAATGCATTTCCGATTATTTTGCAGAAATTATTCCTGTTACAGGTGGCTTCATTTACGGCTGCTATAGACTTCTTGTGGCGCAGAATATACCGATTTCCCAATTTTCTGTTCTTGTTTCCGCTATTACAACCTGCAGAAATAAAACAAATCAATTAGCAAGATATTTTGCAATGCAGCAAAAGCATTGTTTATGGGTGCAGAATTTAAGAGAATTTCTTGAATATGAGCCGAAAATACAAGGCGGAGATATAATTCCCGAGGATTTCAAAAGCCTTGAATTTAAAAATGTTTCCTTTAAATATAAAGAAGATAGTGACTACATATTAAAAAATATTTCCTTTAAAATAGAAAGAGGACAGACCATTGCCGTTGTTGGCCATAATGGTGCAGGTAAAACCACTCTTTCCAAGCTTTTAATGCGGCTCTATGATGTAACTGACGGAGAAATTCTTTATAACGGTATTAATATTAAAGAATATGAGCTTTTAAAATATCGTGAGAAATTTGCTTCTGTGTTCCAGGATTACAGAGTTTTTGCAATGACTATTGCAGAGAATGTACTAACAGAAGAAATTAATGATGAAAACAGAAAAACTGCCGTTGATGCTCTTAAAATGGCAGGAGTTTACGAAAAAATCAGTAAGCTTTCCAATAAAGAAGATTCAATTCTTACTAAAGAATTTGATGTTGATGGTGTTCTTCTTTCGGGCGGTGAAACACAAAAGGTTACAATTTCACGCCTTTTTGCAAGAGATTTTGATATTGCGGTTCTTGATGAACCCTCATCTGCCCTTGACCCTGTTGCAGAAAGTAAAATGTATGACGCTCTAATAGAGGGTACAAAGGGTAAAACCGTAATTTATATTTCCCATCGTCTTTCAAGTGCTACCCGTTCTGATAATATATTAGTATTTAACAAGGGTGTGTTAGAGGAGCAGGGGGATCACGAGACCCTTATGCAAAATAACGGCTATTATCAAGAAATGTTCACTCTTCAGGCATCGGGCTATAAGGAGGTGGGCGTTGATGAGTAATAAGAAAAAAGAAAAAACAAGCACCATAAAAAATAATATTTATATGCTTAAATTCATCTTTAAGCATACCCCATTTATGATTTGCGGTTATTTATTTTTTGATGTTCTTGCAAATCTTCCCTGGACTCTTTCAAATGTCGTTTTATTAAAATATATAATTGATGTTGCTTCTGAGGGTCGGGATTATTACAGAGTAGCGGTTGCCTTGGCTTTTTTTGTAGTATTTGTTGTCATTACAAATCTTCTGACAACTCTTTTCTATGAAATCTCAATGCCAAAGCAAAAGGAAAGGCTTTATTTTGCGGTATATAAAACTATCTATGAAAAAGCTGCAAAGATGGACTACGAGGCTTATGATAACCCAGAGTATTATAATGACCTTGTTCTTGCAATGAACTCTATGAACGAAAGAGCCTATACGGTTCTTCAGGATGCTCAGGATGTTTTGACCAATGTTATAAGCGTTCTCACTATCGGTACGGTTATTGTTTCAATTGACCCAATCTGCCTTCTTTTTGTTATAGTTTGCGTTGCAATTATGACACCTATCGGCAGACTTATTGCAAAAGTCAATGTTGAAAGAACAGAGGCTATGACACCCCTTGACAGAAAAAATCTTTATTTCAGCCGTGTTTTCTATTTGCAGGATTACGCAAAAGAGCTAAGGCTTTCCCGTGCGGGAGAAATGGTAGAAAGAAGATATAATAAGAATATTTTTGACAGACTAAAAACAATTTCACCATATCTTACAAAGCAATGGAAATTATATTTCTGTCAGGAATCTCTTCCTATGACCTTGCTTATTTATCTCGGTATAACACTTTTAATGGGCTATAAAGCCATTGTTACAAAAGAGGTTACAATGGGTGACTTTGCCGCAACCTTTAATGGTGCATCTTCAATTAGCACAAGCGTTTTTGCTTTAACAAGCCATTTGGCAATTAATGTAAGAGAAAATGGCCTTTATGTTGAAAAATTCCGCCGTTTTATGAATGCAAAGGAAAAAATGATATCAGGCACAAAAACAACTGTTTTTGAAAAGCCACCCGTAATTAAATTTGAAAACGTATCCTTCAAATACCCTGGTACAGAAAAATATGTTCTAAAAAATATAAATCTTGAAATTTCTCCCTGTAAAAAAATAGCCTTTGTAGGCTATAACGGTGCAGGTAAAACCACTTTAACAAATCTTTTGTTGAGGCTTTATGATGTAACAGAGGGTGCAATAACTATAAATGGTGTTAATATCAAGGAATGGGATATTAAGTCCTACCACAAAAATTTTGCCGCAGTATTTCAGGATTTCTCTCTTTTTGGTGCAACTTTGGGAGAAAATGTTTCAATGGATGATTGCCCCCAAAAAGAAAAGGTGGAAGTGGCTATCAAAGCTGCGGATTTTGATAGGGAACTTCCTAATGGAACAGATAGTATTCTTTTACGGGAATTTGATGATGATGGGGTTTCACTTTCAGGTGGCGAAGCGCAAAAAATAGCAATTGCGAGAGCTTTTTATAAAAATTGTCCTTTTGCAATTCTTGATGAGCCGAGTGCAAATCTTGACCCTGTTGCAGAATATGCACTTAATCAGTCTATGGCAAAAGCCGCAAATGATAAAACGGTTTTGTTTATTTCACACCGCCTTTCAACAACTGTTATGGCAGATGAGATTTATATGCTTGAAAACGGAGAAATAATAGAACACGGCTCTCATGAAGAACTAATGGAGCTTGACGGAAAATATGCTTATATGTTCAAATTACAAGCAGAAAAATACAACTAAAACTAAAACAACCAAGCGCCTTTTCATATGACGCTTGGTTGTTCTTTATTATTGTTTAATCGAATTGACCCTGCAATTGTTTTTCCGCCATTGCATCAATTTCCTCTTTTGTTGCAGTTTTCATAAATTCTGCCATTGATGCTCTTCTTTCCTGAAGGTCTGCATACATTTTTTCACGAACTTCAGCAGAAAGCGGATAAAAAAGCTTTGGAACAATGCCTAAGCTTGAGGTTATAATCGGAATACCCGTACCCAAAGCAAAAATCCACCATTTTGTTTTATCTGTTTGAGTACCGATTTCCAAGCCTTGAACGTAACCGATTTTACCCATAACAAGATTTGTCACGGCTCCCATAACAGCTTGCTGAATTTTACTGATAAGGCTTTGTGTAACGCCGAGCATAGCTTCGGAACGATAGCCGTTTTTCCATTCGCAGTAGTCCAGAGCTTCGTTCTGGATTTCTGCAGGAATAACTCGCCTTAATCCGTAAACACACATTTCAAAAATTTCTTCTATGGCCATCATTGGTAGTATGATTGGTTTTTTCATAAAGTTTTTATTAATTGAGCCTATACCGAAAACTGTCAGCCAAAGCATATCTGTCCAGGCATCTTCCAGAATCCAAAGCGCTTTTGTTGAAAACCTTCGCCTTAAAGGCTCAACAAAGCTATAGCTTATGAATTTAATCGGGAAAGCAGGTATGCCTACAATGGTTTTCCAGGTGATAGAGCCTATAACGTCTATGTAGAAGTTTGTTCGGCTTGCGCCTATAGAAAAGCCTGAAAGCAGAGAAGAAAGTAATTGGATTCTCATTGGTTTATTGCTGATAACGGCTTTTAGACAATGCTTAACTGAAGGTTGCTTAATAGATTGAGAAACTCGTTCTCGGGAATTTGTAATAAAGAAAAGGGCAAACGCTGCAGATGCCGCCGCACAAACAATACCAAAAGCGGAGAAAAGCTTCGGCAAGGGAAGATTTAGCTTTTTGTTTGCAATCAGATCATAAATGATACCGAAAGCCTGTTTTGGCAAATCCTCAACCAGGTGAGATGAAACGTTTGCCAATGCAATCAGCCTCGAGCGTTCCAAGGGTTCAGGGGTTATGGTCGAAAGGAAGCCTGTTTTAGCAACAGATGTGAATGTGCCTGCGGTTTCTGTAATAATACTCATTGCAAAATAGAAAATCCATTTGGGAAGATATGTTGCGGGAGTATTGGGAAAGAGAAATGGTATCAACCAATACCACATACCCAAAACAGTAAGGGGTATTTCACCTAAAAGTACATAGGGTTTGAATTTACCCCAACGTGTTCGGGTTTTATCAACCATAACACCAATGAAGGTATCATTAAAAGAGTCCCATATTGTTGCAACAACATTCTGAATTGCAAGATATTTAAAATCAATTTTCACAACATCATAAATATATCGCTCTTTGAAATCATTAATGTTCAGACTTGCTGCAACATCGTTAAGAACGTAGGCAAGGGTTTCTTTTTTGCCTACATAGCGACGGGGCTCAGCCGATAGAGTGGAAACGGTTTCTCTGTTTTCCATTCAGTTATCTCCTTTCGTATTTATTGGCTTAAATAATTAAGAATTGTATTTATATTATTCTCAGGTACATCAATAATTTGCTGAGGTACTCTCATATTTTCAAGATAATGAGCGTCCGAATCTGAAAGAATTTTTAATTTGTTTAAATAGGGATGCTTATCTTTAAGGGCTCTTTCTTTTTCTAAATCAAAAATTTCAGCACATCTGAAACCGAAATAATCGTCAATTATACCTAAGTTTGAAATAATACTGAAAGAAGAGCGGTCTATATGAGCAGGGTAGCAGATTCCGTTGTATTCTGCTACTTTTTTTACAACCTTTTCTGTGCTTATGCCACTTGCGGTAACAAGTAAAGTTTCCTCTTGCCCTATTATGTTATCATTTTCATCGCAGATCAATTGCTCACCGAAAACAGATGGTTTATTTTTTATTGGAGGCATTGTGGATTTAACATATTCAGAAAATCTTAAAGCATCTTCTAAATCATAGAAAAGGCATACTATGTGCACCTCTTCAGAGGTGCAAAGCTCCATACCCGGAATAAAGGTTATGCCGTTTTTTTTTGCGATTTTTGCAACTGCAGGGCAGTTAAGTGCAGTATTGTGGTCTGTTAAGGCGATAACATCATACCCCATAATTTTTGCGAAATTCACTATATTATTGGGCGTCATATCCTTATCACCGCAAGGACTCAGGCAGGAGTGAATGTGAAAATCGTAATATAATTTCATATCAGCTTTGAAATCTCTACGGCAATTTGATAAGAGTTTTTATCTGTACCGAGGATTATAACTTCATTTTCTTCTGCTCGTTTTATAGCATCTGAGTCTGCAGGTGCATTTTCCGTGAGGATAATGCAGGCAACATCTGCAAGAACAGCAACACCTATTGAGGTTACGTTACCCATAACCGTAAGCCAGGCATCGCCCTCTTCGGCTCTTGACATAACCCAGCTTAAAAGATCCCCACAGTAACAGCCGGTAACATTTTTTGTTTCGGCAAGAGCTTCGTTGCATATATATTGTAAATTTAATTTTTCTTTTAAATCTTTTACTGTCATTTGGTTAATCGTCCTTTTTCTCTCTGAATGGTGCAGGAATGAAGCGGTCAAGACTTTCATCACTATCAATTTCCTGCAGCTCTTCTCTTGCTCTGAAAACGCAGTCATGCTCTGTTGTGTAGCCTTTAACAATATCTTCCGCCAAAGCACGACAGCTTGGTGCACCGCAGGTACCACAGTCAAGACCGGGGAATACCTTAAGCAGCTCTTTCATTCTGTTCATTCTTGCCATAGCTTCCGTTACATTGTCTGCAAGCTTCATAACATCATCGCAAGGCTCAACGGGGCTTGTGCAAAGAAGCTCTTGAGGAAGAACTCTGTTACCGAGATGGTTGCAGGAAATGGGACTGTATTTTCTCAGCTTCATAAGTCGGGATTTTGCGATAAAAGGGTTTTCGGAGGTAAGGCTACCACCAACGCAACCGCCCTGACAAGCGTTAAGCTCAATGAAATCAACGGAATCAAGTGTTCCGCGTTCAACCTCTTCGAGTATTTTCATGCAATTTTCTATGCCATCTGCTGCAAGAGCATTATCGTGGAGGGTGCCGGATGCTTCGCCACCACTTGTTGCCCAACCGATACCGATAACACCGCTTTCGTGAAGAGCCTTTAACTCGTCAGAATTCTCGGTTTTTTCCATTGCTTTTAAAAGAATGGGGTAAATATCGTTAATGGCGATTGCACCGTCAACATGGGATTTTTCAATTCCGATAGGTTGCTTGATAGCTGTAACCTTGGCGGGGCAGGGTGTAATGAAAAACACGCCGATTTCTTCAGGCTTTAAGCCTGTTTTCTGAACTGCCTTGATTCTTGCAAGTCTTCCTGCTTCATCAACAGGCGCAGTAATAGGCATTATGTTATCTACAAGCTCAGGAAAGCATACTCTTATAAGCCTTACCACTGCAGGACAAGCAGAGGAAATTAACGGTCTTATATGAGTGTTTTGCTGCATATAAATTCTTGTTGCTTCAGAAATTAATTCTGCTGCTTTTGAAACCTCGAAAACGCTGTCAAAGCCAAGAGCAGGGAGAGCGTTAAGAATTATATTTACATCGTCAAGATTATTGAATTGTCCGTAAAGAGCAGGCGCAGGGAGAGCCACCTTGTACTTATAATCCTCAATCTGAGAAAGTACATCTCGGCTTGCATATTTTGCATGGTGGGGGCAAACACGAATGCATTCGCCACAGTCAATGCAACGCTCTTTTAAAATAACTGCCTTGCCGTTTCGCACACGAATTGCTTGTGTGGGGCAACGCTTTATGCAGTTGGTGCAGCCTCGGCATTTATCTTTATCAAGACGTACCGAGTGGAAATATGTATCCATAGCAATTCCTTTCAGTCGGATTATTTAACAAACACCTTAAGCTTAATTGTTGTTCCTTTTCCAACCTCTGTTTCTATAATCATTTCGTCAGTATATTTTTTTATATTGGGAAGACCCATACCCGCACCAAAGCCCAATTGACGAACATTATCGGGAGCGGTAGAATAACCCTCCTGCATAGCAAGAGCTACATCGGGGATACCGGGGCCCTGGTCAGCAAGAACTATTGAAATGCACTCAGGTGTAATCTCAACATCAATTACACCGCCTCCGCCGTGTATAACTAAATTAATTTCACCTTCATAAACGGCAATGGCGACATTTCTTATAACTGATGTGGGGAAGCCCAGCTCTTTAAGGTTTCTCTTGATTTTGCTTGAAGCCTCACCTGCACAGGTGAAATCGGTTCCGCTGACATCATAGTGTAAAGAAAGGAGCTCCATCAGATTCCGCTGCCTCCTTTTAGACCATTTTTATAAAGAAGACCGCATGCAGTGAACATTTCAAGCTTTGTTCCCAAAAGAACAATATCTCTTTCAACGGCAAGCTCAATCATATCTTCATCAGGCTGCTTGCCACGAACAAAAACAATACATTTCATATCCATCATTTCTGCAGTTCTTACAACCTGAGGATTAACAAGTCCGGAAAGAAGAACAGCCTGCTCCTTAACGTAAGCAAGAACATCGCTCATCATATCACTACCGCAAGCGGTGTGAACCTCGTTTTCAATATATTCCTCTCCGCAGATAAGCTCAGCATTAAGAATGGATTTAATTTCACTTATTTTCATATAAGGTCCCCCAAATTTGTAAAGAAATATCAATATACTATTTTATTCTAACATATAAAGATTAAAAATTATATATAAAAAACCGAAGAAAGTTTTTACTTCTATTTGTGCAAAACAGAAAAATGTTAAAAAATTGTCAAAAAAAGCAAAAAAGTCGAAATTTGGTATAGACATCAAGCAGAATACTGTGCTATAATTTCTATTGTATGTAAAGTGGTAAATTGCGATTTCGCGTTTACCCGCAACAAACACAATCTGAATGGAGGAAATCTAATGCTCAAGAAAATCAGCACAATACCTTTCAACGGTACACCTGAGCAGAAAGCAAAACTCGATGCAGTAATTGCAGAGTGCAAGGATGACAAAAGTCAGCTTATGCACGTTATGCAGGAGGCACAAGGTATCTACGGTTACCTTCCTCGTGAAGTGCAGGTAATGATTGCAGAGGGTATGGACATTCCCTTGGAGAAAATTTACGGCGTAGCAACATTCTATGCTCAGTTCTCTCTTTCTCCTAAAGGCGAATATGACATTTCAGTTTGCCTTGGTACTGCTTGTTACGTTAAAGGTGCTCAGCCCATTATCGACAAAATCAGTGAAATCCTCGGAATTGAACCCGGTGAATGTACTGCAGACGGTAAATTCTCTCTTGAAGAGTGCCGTTGTATCGGTGCTTGCGGTCTTGCTCCCGTTTTCACAATCAACGGTGAAGTTTACGGCAAAATTACCGCAGACGATATTCCCGGAATTCTTGCTAAATATATGAACTAAGCGTTATGCGCGAACTATCATTAAATGTTCTCGATATTGCTCAAAATTCAATTGCCGCAGGGGCATCTCTTACAGAGATACTTGTAAAAGAGGATACTGAAGAGAAAACTCTTCTTATTGGTATCTATGATAACGGCAAGGGAATGACACCCGAGCAGGTTGAAAATGTAAAGGACCCGTTCTTCACAACCCGAACAACAAGAAAGGTTGGTATGGGAATACCTCTTTTTAAATTG
The DNA here is from genome assembly GCA_045594685.1 of Acutalibacteraceae bacterium. Classification (GTDB taxonomy): domain Bacteria; phylum Bacillota; class Clostridia; order Oscillospirales; family Acutalibacteraceae; genus DTU089. The sequence goes on from JAZNYZ010000025.1 coordinate 186,828, forward strand.
GCGGCGGAGCAAACCGGGGGAAGCTTTACAATAACCTCTCAGGTAGGTGTTGGAACAAGGGTTGATGCTCTTTTTAAAACAGATAGTATCGACTTTACTCCCTTGGGCGATATGGCATCCACAATAGCAACTATTGTGAGTATGAATGAGGACAAAGATTTCGTTTATACCCGTAGTATTGACGGGAAAGAGTTCACATTTAAATCTGCTGATATAAAATTAATCCTTGACGGAGTTCCCTTATCAGAGCCATCCGTTATGAGTTGGATTGAAGATTATATTACAGAAAACACCTTATCAATTGAAAGGAACGAATGATATGAAATCACTTGAAGAGTTACTTGCTATAAAAGAAAAAGCACAGGCTCAGATGGCTGCTCGTGACGCTGACGGTAACGACGGTATCAGAGTTGTTGTTGGTATGGCAACCTGCGGTATCGCAGCAGGTGCTCGTCCTGTTCTTAAAGCAATTACTGATGAAATTGCAAAAAGAAATGTTAAAAATGTTGCTGTTTCACAGACCGGTTGCATCGGTATGTGTCAGTATGAACCCATTGTCGAGATTTTTGAACCCGGCAAGGAAAAGGTTACTTATGTTCAGATGACTGCAGAAAAAGCAGTAAAGGTTGTTAACGAGCATATCGTTAACGGCAAGCCCGTAGCAGAATATACTGTTGGCGCAGTTACCGAATAAGGAGGAAAGAATAAATGTATCGTTCTCATGTACTTGTCTGCGGCGGTACCGGATGTACCTCCAGCCACAGCGGTGAGCTTATTGATGCACTTAATGCTAACATTAAGGAAAAAGGACTTGAAGAAGAAATTCAGGTTGTTAGAACCGGTTGCTTCGGTCTTTGCGCATTAGGCCCCATTATGATTGTTTATCCCGAAGGCTGCTTCTACAGCGAGGTTAAGGTTGAGGATATTCCCGAAATCGTTGAAGAGCATCTTCTTAAGGGTAGAATTGTTAAAAGACTTCTTTACAGTGAGACTGTAACTGAAGAAGCAGTTAAGCCCTTGAATGAAACAAACTTCTATAAAAAACAGCACCGTGTTGCTCTTCGTAACTGCGGTGTTATAGACCCTGAAAATATTGAAGAATATATTGCTTACGATGGTTATCAGGCTCTTGCTAAAGCTCTTACTCAGATGACTCCTCAGGAAGTTATCCAGACAGTTATCGATTCAGGTCTTCGCGGCAGAGGTGGCGGTGGATTCCCCACAGGCCGTAAATGGAGCTTTACAGCTGCTAACCAGGCAGATCAGAAATACGTTGTATGTAACGCTGACGAAGGTGACCCCGGTGCATTCATGGACCGTTCAGTTCTTGAAGGTGACCCCCACTGTATCGTTGAAGCTATGGCACTTTGCGGTTATGCAACAGGTGCATCAGAGGGTTATGTATATGTTCGTGCAGAATACCCCATCGCTGTTCAGCGTTTGCAGAAGGCTATTGATGATGCTCGTGCATACGGTCTTCTCGGTAAAAATATCTTTGGTTCAGGCTTCGACTTCGATCTCTTCATCCGTCTTGGTGCAGGTGCATTCGTTTGCGGTGAAGAAACAGCTCTTATGACATCTATCGAAGGTAACCGTGGTGAGCCCCGTCCCCGTCCTCCCTATCCGGCAGTTAAGGGTCTTTTCGGCAAGCCCACAACAGAAAATAACGTTGAAACCTTCGCTAATATTCCCCAGATTATTCTCCATGGTGCTGAATTCTTCAATACAATGGGTACAGAGAATAGTAAGGGTACAAAGGTATTTGCTCTTGGTGGTAAAATCAACAACACAGGTCTTGTTGAGGTTCCCATGGGTACAACTCTCCGTGAAATCGTTGAAGATATCGGTGGCGGTATCCCCAATGGTAAAACCTTCAAAGCAGCTCAGTCCGGTGGTCCTTCCGGTGGTTGCCTTCCCGCAAGCCTTCTTGATATCGAAATCGACTACGACAACCTTGTTGCAAAAGGCGCAATGATGGGTTCGGGTGGTCTTATCGTTATGGACGAAGATGACTGTATGGTTGATATTGCTAAATTCTTCCTCAAATTTACTGTTGACGAGTCTTGCGGTAAATGTACTCCATGCCGTGTTGGTACAAGAAGACTCCTTGAAATTCTTGAAAAAATCACAAGCGGTAAGGGTACAATGGAAGACCTTGACAGAATGGAAAAGCTCTGCCATTACATCAAAGAAAACTCTCTTTGCGGTCTTGGTCAGACAGCTCCCAACCCCGTTCTTTCAACATATCAGTTCTTTAAGGATGAATATATTGCTCACGTTGTTGACAAAAAATGTCCTGCAGGTGCTTGTAAAGACCTTGTTACATTCTCTATTGATAAAGATAAATGTATCGGTTGCGGTATCTGCGCAAAGAACTGTCCCGTTGACGCTATTACAAGAACTGATTACATCGCTCCCGGTCACAAATTGGCATCATTCCAGATTGATACTGATAAGTGCGTAAAATGCGGCGTATGTATCGGTAACTGTAAGTTTAAAGCAGTAAATAAATAAGGAGGAACTAATAATGGAAAATGCAGTAAATATTAAAATTAACGGCTTTGATTATCAGGTTCCTGCCGGTTCCACAATTCTTGAAGCTGCTCATTCAGTAGGTATTGAAATTCCTACTCTTTGCTATCTTAAAGAAATCAACGCTATCGGTGCTTGCCGTATCTGCGTTGTTGAAGTTAAAGGCGCAAGAAGCCTTGTTGCTGCTTGTGTATTCCCCGTTAACGAGGGTATGGAAATTTACACCAATACTCCCAAGGTTATCGAGGCAAGAAAAACAACTCTCGAGCTTATCCTCTCTACACATAAGAAAGAATGTCTTTCTTGTGTAAGAAGCGGTAGCTGTGAATTGCAGAAGCTCTGCCACGAATATGGTATTGCTGATGAAAACGCTTTCGCAGGTGATGTTGTTAACTACAGCATTGATGCAAGTGCTTCACATATGTATCGCGACAATGAAAAATGTATTCTTTGCCGTCGTTGTGTAGCAGTTTGTGATAAAATTCAGGGCATCTCCGTTATCGGTGCAAATGCTCGTGGTTTCGATACTCATATCGGTTCAGCATTTGAATACAACCTCGGTGATGTTGCTTGTATCTCCTGCGGTCAGTGTATCACAGCTTGTCCCACAGGTGCTCTTGCTGAAAGAGACGATACCCAGAAGGTATTTGATGCTCTTAATGACCCGGCAAAACATGTTGTTGTTCAGACTGCTCCTGCAGTTCGTGTTGGTCTTGGTGAAGAGTTTGGTTACGAAATGGGTTCTGTTGTTACAGGCAAAATGGTTTCAGCTCTTAAAATGCTCGGCTTTGACGGTGTGTTTGATACAAACTTTGCTGCTGACCTTACAATTATGGAAGAAGCAACAGAGTTCCTTGCAAGATTCAAAGAAGGCAAAAATCTTCCCCTTATCACATCTTGCTCACCCGGTTGGGTTAAATATTGCGAACACTATCATCCCGATTTCATTCCCAATCTTTCATCCTGTAAATCACCTCAGGGTATGTTCGGTTCAGTAGCAAAAACATTCTATGCAGAAAAAATGGGTATCGACCCCAAAGATATCTTTGTTGTTTCCGTAATGCCCTGTACTGCAAAGAAATTTGAAGCAGAAAGAACTGATCATAGTGCAGTTGAAGGTCTTGCTGATATTGATGCTTCTATCACAGTAAGAGAGCTTGCAAGAATGATCAGAAAAGCAGGTATCAACTTCCGAGCAATTCCCGATGCAGAATTTGACGCACCCTTCGGACTTGGTTCAGGTGCAGGCACAATCTTCGGTGCAACCGGTGGTGTTATGGAAGCTGCTCTCCGTACAGCTTACGAGGTTGTTACAGGTAAAGAGCTTACAGACCTTGCAACATTTAAAGCAGTTCGTGGCGTTGAAGGTGTTAAGGAAGCTTCCTATGACCTTGACGGTGTAACAGTTAACGTTGCAGTTGCTTCAGGTCTTGCAAATGCTAAGAAAGTTCTCGAAATGGTTAAATCCGGTGAAAAGAAATATGATTTCATTGAAATCATGGCTTGTCCCGGTGGTTGCGTAAACGGCGGCGGTCAGCCCATCGTTCCCGCATCAGTTCGTAACTTTGAAGATGTCAGAGCACTTCGTGCAGCAGGTCTTTACAACGATGATGAAAATCTTCCTGTAAGAAAATCTCACAAGAATCCTGACATTAAAGCAATTTATGACGAATTCTTCGGTGAACCCGGTAGCCACAAGGCTCATGATATTCTTCACACTGGTTATACAGAGAGAAAGATTTATTAAGATTTTCTTAACTTTTATGTAATTAAGTCGTTCCTTTACTGTGTTTAAATACAGTAAAGGGGCGATTTTTTTGAAAAAGAATGTAAAAAGAAAGAGAAAAAGCGGAACGAAAATACTTATTTTGTTATGGGTTTTAGTTTTCTTTACAATAGGTTTTGAATTGTTTTTCAGAAATGAAATAAAGTTTATAACTCTTGATTATCTTTCGCGAGTTTCAACCTGTGAAATCGGTAAGGTTGAATCTGCAAAACTTTCAGGCACAAAAACCGTATCTCTTGAAGAATTTTTAGGGTATGAAAATGTAACGGTTGATGAATCCTTGCTCTTGGTAAATGAAAAGCATAAGCTAAACGAGAATTATATACCGCAAACTACATTCCATCAGGAACGGGATGTGGAAATGAATGTGTGTGCAAAGGACTCTTTTGATGATTTAAGTGAAGCTTTATATACTGAAACAGGGGAAACCTTGTTTGTTTCAAGTGCTTACAGAGATTTTGATAAGCAAAAAGAAATTAAGAAAGAAGAGGGGAAAACTGCACAAGAAGCCGGATGCAGTGAACATCAGACAGGACTGGCTCTTGATGTATTTGTTAAGAATTTTGCAGGTAAAAGCTTTATAAAAAGCGAATCAGGGCAGTTTGTAAATGAAAACTGCGGAAATTATGGCTTTATACTCCGCTATCCGATTTTCGGTGAGAAAGATACAGGAATTTCTTTTGAACCATGGCATTTACGCTATGTTGGTTTGCCTCATTCGAAAATAATAAACAAAAGTAAAATAACCTTTGAAGATTATATAGATTTCTTTGAAATCGGAAAATTCTATACTTTTGAGAATTATCTTATAACAAGGCAGAATACAAAGAATATTTTTGTGCCGAAGAGTTTTGAAAGTGCTGTTGTTTCTGAAGATAACACCGGGGCGGTAATTATCACATTCAAAATAACAGAAAATTGACGAAAACCGTCTTTTGTGGTATATATTTATACAGTATGTATCACAGAAGGCGGTGTTATTTTGGAGAAAAAAGATGCACTTTTGATTGAACCGATTGCATATATCAGAAATGGTTATAAAGAAAAATTCGGAGTGCCCCGCCAGAGCGGGCTTGCACCGTCTGTAAAATCTGTAATTGAGTTTTGTGGTGGTTTTCGTGATGAAAACTGCATAAGAGATATTGAGCAATATTCTCACCTTTGGCTTATTTGGGGATTTTCTAAAAATGAAAACCAATGGTCGCCAACAGTAAGACCGCCTCGCTTAGGCGGCAATAAAAGGGTGGGGGTTTTTGCAACCCGCTCACCGTTCCGTCCTAATTCCTTAGGTCTTTCTTGCGTTAAGCTTGAAAAGATAGAAGACAGCAAAAACGGAAAAATTCTTATTGTAAGTGGTGGGGATTTGGCAGACGGAACTCCCATTTACGACATAAAGCCTTATCTTCCTTATGTGGACAGCATTCCTGATGCTCTGGGCGGATTTTCTGAAGACCATAAAAATGATATTTTAGAGGTTGAGTTTTCTGAAGACACAAAAGAAAGATTAACAGAAAAACAAATTCAGAATATAACAGAACTTTTATCACTTGACCCAAGACCCTCTTATCAAGATGATGAAGAACGAATTTACGGACTTGCTTTCGAGGATTTGCAGATAAAGTTCAGATATATGGAAGAAAAAATTATAATTGTTGATGTTTTAAGAGGTTGAAATGTTTACTGTTAAGCCTGGTTTTTATGACGAATTCAAATGCATTGCAGGTAAATGCACCGACAGTTGTTGCATCGGTTGGGAAATTGATGTGGATGATACAGCTTTCGAAAAGTACAATAAAATAAATACATCCTTTGGTGATAAAATCCGTTCTCAAATTATAAAAAGTGAAGATGGCAGTAATTGTTTTAAACTTTCTGAAAAAGAACGATGCCCTTTTCTTAATGAAAACAATCTTTGCGATATAATAATTAATTGTGGCGAAGAACTTCTTTGCGATATCTGCAGAGAGCATCCAAGGTTTTATGAGTGGTTTGTGGGTGTTACAGAGTGTGGCTTAGGGCTTTGCTGTGAAGAGGTTTGCAGAATTTTATTGGAAAATGACGAGCCTTTTTCATTGATTACGGAAAGTGACGGAGAAGAAATAGCTTTAGAAACCGAGGAAAATGTTGCAGAGTCGGATTTTTATATTTTTCTTTCTGCTTTCCGTGAGAAATTATTTGAAATTTTATTTTCTAAAGATATGAGCTTTGAAGAAAAGCTTGTGAATGTTCTTTCGAAAACAGAGAATTTCTGCGGTGAAGAAATAAAGATACGAAACTATAAAAACAGCCTTAAAATATATAAAAAAACAGAGCCCATTGATGAAAATTGGACTCGTTACATAAATGATTTATTTGGAAAATTAGAAACAGTTTTAAAGATAGAAAAAGAATTTCAAGAGAATACAAATGGAGATATGCTGTATTCAAAAATACTTGCATATATAATCTATCGTCATTTTATAAAAGTGGTTTTTGATAAAAGCATAAAAGAAAGAATTTGCTTTGCAGTTGAGAGCGTGAGATTTATTTACCTTTGTGATATGAAAACATATTTTGATAAGGGTGAGCTCACATTAAAAGACAGAATAGAAAATTTGAAAAATTGGTCAAAGCAAGTGGAATACAGTGAAGAAAATACAGATTTGTTGATATACGGAGAAGAATAATGGCAAAGCAGGAAAAAACAAATGTAATGCGTCTTTTAGAGCAAAAGAAAATCCCCTACCAAATGCACGATTATACTGAAAGCGGTGCAATAGCAGGGGAGGATGTGGCAAGGGTTTTAGGGGAAAATCCCGATGAGGTTTTTAAGACTCTTGTTACTGTGGGAAAATCAAAACAGAATTATGTTTTCCTTGTGCCTGTCAATAAAGAGCTTAATCTCAAAAAAGCGGCAAGTGCTGTTGGTGAAAAGAGTATAGAAATGATAAAATCCAAGGACTTATTAGGTCTTACAGGCTATGTTCACGGAGGTTGTTCACCTATCGGAATGAAAAAGATGTTTCCTACTGTGGTACATAATTCTGCGGAAAATATGGAGAAAATACTTTTCAGCGGTGGTAAAATCGGTATGCAGGTTGAGCTTAAAACCGAAGATTTTAAAAGGATTATAAATTTCAAGTTTGCCGAAATAGCAGAATAAAAGGTTGGAGAAAAAATCTCCAGCCTTTTTACAATATTTTTTCAATATCTTTTAACTTGTTGACTATGTATGTAGGTTTAATGTTTTCAGGTAACTCGGCATTGTTTTTATTGAACCATACCGAGTCAATACCGTAATTAAGACCACCGATAATATCTGCCGAAAGGCTGTCACCTATAAGAATAACCTCTTCCTTTTCAGGATTGCCCAGCTTTTCAAAGCAGTAATCAAAAAATTCTTTAGCAGGCTTTTGAATACCGATATCTTCAGAAAGGAAAATATCTTTGAAATATTTTCTGAAGTCTCCGATTTTAAGTCGGCTTTCCTGAACATAACGAAAACCGTTTGAAACTATGTAAAGCTCATATTTTGGATAGAGATAATCTAACAATTCATAAGCCCCATCAACTGCATACGCACCTTGAGCCACACCGTTTTCAAACTTTTCTTCGATTATGGTTCCGTCATATTCAATTCCAAGCTTACCCAGAATAATGTTCCATCTGTTTGCACGAAGCTCGTTTTTTGTGATTTCGCCTTTTTCAAGTCTTTTCCATATCTTAACATTTTCTGTAATGAAAGTTTCAAATACATTTTCTGTGTAGGTAAAACCTAATTCAGCAAATATATTCATTATGGAGTGCCTTGCACATTCATTGAAATCAATAAGAGTATTATCAAGGTCTAAAAGTACAATTGTTTTCATGTTTATTCCATTAAATCCTTTAATAATTTTTCGGTAGCGGTTATTAACCGTTCTTTTGCGTTCTTGATTGCTTCTTCGGTGGAATCAGAAGAAAGTCTGCATTTATAGGTCTTATAAAAATAATCAGAAAGATTAACGGATTCTTCAATATCACCGCTTAATAAAATGCAGGGCTTGTTATGCTTTTTCGAAAGCCTTGCAACGCTTACAGGGAGCTTTCCCAATAATGTTGAATTATCAGTTTTGCCTTCGCCGGTTATAACCAAATCACAATGATTAATTTTATCTTCCAAGCTTAAAGCATTGCTTATTGCATCAAAACCCGAGGTGAGTTTACCACCGCAGAAAGCTACAAGTGCAAAACCGAGACCGCCGGCTGCACCTGTTCCGGAAAGGGTCGAATAATCTTTTCCTAAAAGCTCTTCTGTTTTTTTACCGAAATGTATAAGAGCATTTTCAAGGCTTTCGATTTGAATATCATTAGCACCCTTTTGCCGTGCGAAAACCTTTGTTGCACCGTTTTCACCGAAAAGTGGTGAGGTTACATCACAGGCAATTATAAGCTCTGCATAATCGGAAGCTTTTTCGAAGCGTGATAGGTCGATTGTTTCAAGTTCTTTAAGAGATTCTCCTCCGGGCTTGAGAGGTTCAGCGTTTTTGTCTGCGAATACTGCACCCAAGGCTTCAAGACAACCTTTTCCGCCGTCATTTGTAGCACTTCCGCCTATACCAATTATAATTTTTTTGCAGCCTTTTTCAACAGCATCGCAAATAAGTTCTCCTGTGCCATAGGTGGATGTGATTCTGGGATTAAGCTCGTTTTCTTTAAGAAGCATTATACCTGAAGCTGTAGCCATTTCGATAATTGCTGTTTCCTCTGCAATCACATACTGTGCAGATATTTTTCTCATAAGCGGGTCATGGACAGTTGTTATTATCGTTTTGCATTTTAAAGCACTGCGAAAAGCGTCAACTGTACCCTCACCACCATCGGCAAGGGGACAAGTGACTGTATTAATATTTACTTTTTTTAGTGCTTCAGAAATACATTCGCAAACTTCTACTGAAGATAGAGAACCTTTAAAAGAGTCGCAGGCTATAAGAATATTCATAACGAAAACCTTTCAAAAAAGACTTGTCCAAAGACAAGTCTTTTTTACAAATGTTAAAGTGTTTCTAATAATTTATCTGCAATACCATCAAGCCAGTCACCATCGAAAAGCTCAACTGCACCTGCATCAACTGCAGCTGAAAGCTTATTATTAATCGGGATTTGGGCAACAGTGTCAACATTGTATTCTTTTGCAATTTCTTCAATATGGCTTTCACCGAACACCTTGTGCTTTTTACCGCAATCAGGGCATTCAAAATATGCCATGTTTTCTGCAAAAGCGAGAACGGGAATGTTCATAAGACCTGCCATTTTGGCAGCCTTTTCAACAATCATTCCAACAAGCTCCTGAGGAGAGGCAACTATAACAATGCCGTCAACGGGAAGGCTCTGGAAAACAGTGAGGGGAACATCACCTGTTCCGGGAGGCATATCAACAAACATAAAGTCAACATCGTCCCAGATAACATCTGTCCAGAACTGCTTTACTGCACCTGCAATAACGGGACCGCGCCATACAACAGGGTCGGTATCGTTTTCTAAAAGAAGGTTAACAGACATAATTTCGATACCTGTTTTTGTTTTGCAGGGGATAATACCGCTTTCTGTACCTTGGGCTTTCTCTTTAATGCCAAAAGCCTTGGGAATCGAGGGGCCTGTAATATCTGCATCAAGAATAGCAGTTTTAAAGCCTCTTCTTTGCATTGTTACTGCAAGTAAGGTTGTAACAAGGGATTTACCTACTCCACCCTTACCGCTAACAACACCGATAACTTTTTTGATGTTGGAAAGCTCATGGGGTTTTTCAAGCAGACCCTGTGGCTCAGTTCTTGAAGAACAATTCTGACCGCAGGTGCTGCAATCATGTGTGCATTCGCTCATTTAAATCATCTCCTAAAATATCGTTAAATAATATACCATAATAATATCGAAATATCAACCAAGAAAAAATAAAAATATCCGTTGCGAAACAAATCGCAACGGATAAATAAACTTGATGAGCGTTATTCGATGGGTGCTGTTTCAGTTTCTGCTTCGGGGTCATAGCCCATAAGAAGAATCTTGAAAATTCTTATACCAGGATTCTGGAAAGCAATTTTATCAAGCCAGGATATTAAATCACGGAGGAAGGTTGAAATATCTTTAGTTACAGGAACTTCAACTGCTTCATATTGAGTGTTTTCTTCACGGATAACAAGTGGCTGTGAATAGCAGATACCATCTTCACCGGTTATATAGAAACGAACAAAATAGTTGATGTCAAATTCATTAAGGTCAATTGTAATGCTTTCGTTTTCATTACAATCATAAGCTCTTTCAATAACGTTTCCGTCTGCAATCCAGGTTATTGTATCGAAATTTTCACCCCAAATGGTAATAGTATCATTTTCATCATCTATCTCCATTTTTGTTACCAAAGGTGTTTCGTTTGATTCGTGATTAACCTCTTCTTCGATATACTCGGGAAGCTCTCTCATACCATTAAGCTCAACGCCGTTTGAATAATGGGAAACACTGAAGAAGGTTCCGTTTTCCATACTTGCTCTTAGCTCTTCATTGGAAAGCTCAGGCATATAGTGCATTGTATAAGCGAAATTTATTGATTCTGCATCGTGAGAATCGGAGAAGGTAAAGCCCCAAGGAACAACATTGTTGGGGATGGTTTTCTTGAGTATCTGGTCATAGAGGATACGGTCGCAACGAGTATGCGCATCAGTTGCACTGTTGATTCCCATACCAACTGCTGAGCCGGGGTTATCAAGGAAAAGGCGAGCGAATTTATTTACATAGTATTCATCAACAGGATGACCAACATAGTTTTCGGAATCCTTGTCGGGATAAACATATTCGCCTATATGGGAAAGCATGGTGATACCACCTGCTTCATTTACACCTGCAGCAGGAGTTTCGTAGTCACCGAAAACGCCCATAAGCCCTTGACCATATTCAGCGAAATAACCTGTGAGGTGGCAGTCGGCAACAGGAGTTGCAAAGTTAAGCTCTATTCCAAGCGGAACATCAATCATACCATTTTCACGTATGGTTCCGTTTGTGGTGGCTGCAGTTCCATTAAGATAAGAATTATATATATTATCTGCAAGAGGTACGATCGGAGCCATCTGTGTTCTTTCGTATTTTACCAGACGAAGAACAGGAATAAGCTGTGGTGCAGCATTCCAACCGCGGTTAAGAGTGCCATGGTCGGTAATTGCAAGAATATCGTAGCCCTTGTCATAGTGAGCCTGCACTGATTCATCAACCTTAAGGTATCCGTCGCTTGCATTGGTGTGGCAATGAAGCTGAGCCTTATAAGCTTTCCAAGCGTCCCAATCAATATTTTCATAGGGACTTGTTATTTCATATCGCTTCTGCGATGCAACAACATTTCCTGCCGCAGCAGTCAAAGGCATTACAACAATAATGAGTGTAAGAGTAATTGCGATAAGCTTGAATAATTTTTTCATTTGTAGCCCTCCTCATAAAATGTATATGATAATTATAATATATACTCCAATTTGTTTATTAACAAGGTGGTAAATATACGAAAAATATATGCTTTATATGTGGAAATCAACCAAAAATATATAAACATAATTATGACAGCGATATTTGACGTGTCCTTTGATTTCTCATTTCTATTTTGTAATTCCTAATTTAACTATTGACTTTTTTCGCGAATTTTTATATAATGCTATGTGCTACTGTCGGAATGTATGGTTTGCAGTGGTATTATTACTTAAACAACAGGCTTATTTTAAACTTCTCATACTTCGTAAAATTGCCTGAATATACAGATAGGAGAAATAAAAATGAAAAGAACTTATCAGCCCAAGAAAAGACACAGAAAGATGGAACACGGTTTCCGTAAAAGAATGGCAGACAGAAACGGCCGCAAGGTACTTGCTCGTCGTCGTAAAAAAGGCAGAAAACAGCTCACATACTAATCCTGCCAGATAATTCGGGAGAATAATGTGTCAGATTTCGTCACACTCAAATCAAACTCCGACTTCCGTCGGCTATATAATAGAGGTAAGGCTGTAACTGATCCTGCGTTGGTTGTTTATTATTCGAAGAACCGCGCGGGAATTTGCCGTATTGGTATAACTACAAGTAAGAAAATCGGCAATGCAGTTGAGAGGAACCGTTCAAGAAGAGTTATCAGAGAAGCTTTTCGTCGTATTTGTTCAGACCTTAATCCTTGTTATGATATAGTTATGGTTGCCCGTTCAAAGACGAAATATTTAAAAAGCACCCGAGTTGAAGAGGTAATGAAAAGGATTTTTGAAAACGAGGGTATGTTGAAATCGGAGTGTGAGGAAGAATGAAAAGCATTCTCATAAAAGCAATCCGCTTTTATCAACGCCGAATTTCACCTCTTTTTCCGCCTAAATGCCGTTATTATCCCACCTGCTCTCAGTATGCTCTTCAGGCAATTGAGGTTCACGGAGTTTTTAAGGGGATGCTTTTAGCAATCGGCAGGCTTATGCGGTGCAACATTTTCTTTCCCGGCGGGGTGGACCCCGTACCGCCCAAAAAGGAGAAAAAATAATTCTTCTTTTTGTAAACGACAGAAAGGAATATTATTCTAATGGGTTTTATCAGAGAACTTCTCACACCACTTTTTGCGTTACCGCTCTATTTTTTCTACAATTTAACAGATAGCTATATTTTAGCTATTGTTTTGCTTACTGTTATTATCAGATGTGCTCTTTTGCCAACATCTATCAGCCAGCAGAAGAATAGTGCAAAGCAAACAAGACTTACTACAAAAGTAAATAAAATTAAACAAAAATACGCAGGCAATCAGCAGAAAATTCAGGAGGAAACACAGGCTCTTTATCAGAGAGAGGGTTTCGGTGCAGCTAATATGGGTTGCTTACCTCTTATGATTCAGATGATTGTTATGATTGGTCTTTATGGTGTTATCTATACACCTCTCTCAAGTGTTTTGCGTTTCAGCAACGAAACAATTGAAAAGCTTAGAACTTTAATGGAAATTAAGGTTCAGGAAAAGGCTTCAAGAGGCTCAAATATGTATGAGCTTCAGATTCTCGGTAAGTTTGAGGATTATGCAGATAAGCTTACCTCTGTTCTCAGTGAAGAACAAATTACAGGTCTTTTTGAATTTAAAGAAAGATTCACAATTTTCGGATTAGACCTTTCAGCAACTCCTAATGTAAAGGAACCCGGTCTTATCTGGATTATTCCCATTCTCGCTTTCGTTACTGCGATGGCATCTTCTCTTTATATGTATGCCCGTCAGAGAAAGCAGAATCCCGATATGGCAAAGAATCCCACAATGGGTTGTATGACATTTATGTCCCCCATGATGTCACTTTGGTTTACATTTATGTTCCCTGCAGGTGTTGGCTTCTATTGGATTATTTCCAACATTTTGTCTTTCATTCAGCAGGTGATTCTCACAAACATTTACAGTCCTAAAAAGGTTTTGGCTCAGCAGATGGTTGACGAAACGGTTGAAAGACGTTCAAAGGAAAATAATACGAAGATGCGTATTGATATTGAAAAGAAATAAGGTGAAACTATGATAAAAGAAGCAATTGGCGTTGCAGCTTCTGTTGACGATGCCAGAAAAATGGCTGTGGAAAATCTTCACGCACCCATTGATGCGGATGTTAAGGTTGAAATTCTTACTTTCCCCAAAAAGAAAGTTTTAGGTCTCTTCGGTGGCGCAGATGCCAAAGTAAGAGCATATTATGATGACGGTGTTGAGGAGAAAAAAGAAGCTCCCAAGGCAGAGAAAAAGAGCGCTCCCGTTCCTCAGAAAAAGGAAGCGCCCGCAAAAAAGGCAAACGATAAAAAGCCTCAACCCAAAAAGGAAGCAAAGAAAGAAGCTCCCAAAAAAGAGACAGTTAAAAAGGAAACTGCTCCTGCAGTTGATTTTTCTGCAATTGAACCCGTAGAAAATGATGCAACAGAATATCTTAAATCTATTCTGGTTGGTATGGGCTTTACAGATGTAGGCGTTACCGCAAGAGAAGCAGAAGAAGATGTTTATTTTGAAATCACTTGCAGCGAAGATTACGGCAACATTATCGGCAGACGCGGTGAAACTCTTGATGCTTTGCAGTATCTTACAAGACTTTTTGTTAACCGTGCAAACGATAACAACAAGAGAGTTGCTCTTAATGTTGGCGATTACAGAGCTCGCAGAGAGGAAACTCTTCGCGCTCTTGCAAAAAGACAGGCACAGCGCGTTCTCAAATACGGCAGAAGCGCATCTCTTGAGCCTATGAATCCCTATGAGAGAAGAATTATTCACACTGCTATTCAGGAAATTGAGGGCGTTACCTCTCATTCAGTTGGCGAGGGTGACAGAAGAAGAGTTGTTGTTACTCCCGAGGGTGGCGACAAACGCGGTAATTACAGAAATGACCGTCGTGGCGGCAGAGACAGAAAAGCGCCTTATGTTCCTCAGGTATCTGCTGAAAGAGAACAGAAGGTTGATGCAGTTTCTTCTTCAAGATACGGCAAAATTGAGCCTAGAAAACCCGTTGAAACAACAGAAGAATAATTTGTTGACTTTTTATCGTAAAAGGTTTATTATCTAAATGTAAATACATTAGTAAAACGATGACGAAGAGAGTAAGGTTGAAATCCTTTTCAGAGAGTGTGCCGGTTGGTGAAAGGCGCAAAAGGACTCTTCCTGAAAACCACTTCCGAGTGCGATGCGAAGCGAAAGATAAGCATTGCCGCGTGAGTCCCGTTAAGACTTCTCGAGTGATAGAGTAAAATTAAATTTTACTTTATAATTTGGGTGGAACCGTGGAGTATAATGCACTTCACCCCAAATGCTAAGGCATTTAGGGTGAAGTGCTTATTATTTTGAGTTTTATGAAAGGATGATATATATGGTTAAAATCAAACTTCGTGATGACGTTAAGGAATTCGAAAACGGCATCACTCCTGCTGATATTTGCAAAGAAATCAGTATGGGTCTTTACAGAAATCTTTGCGCTTGTCTTATTAACGGACAAAGTGCAGATATTCGCACTCCAATTAATGAGGATTGCGAGCTTGAGCTTTTAACATTTGACAGTGAAGAGGGTAAGCACGCTTTCTGGCATACCGCTTCTCATATTCTTGCTCAGGCAGTTAAACGCCTTTATCCCGAAGCAAAGCTTGCTATCGGTCCTGCAATTGATAACGGCTTCTATTATGATATTGATAGCGAAATTTCATTTACTCCCGAAATCCTTACAAAGATTGAGGCAGAAATGAAGAAAATTGTTAAAGAGGATTTACCTCTTGAAAAATTTGAGATGGAGCCTCAGGCTGCAATAGAAGAAATGAAAGCTAAAGGCGAAATTTATAAGGTTGAGCTTATTGAAGAGCACGCAGGCAAAAACGAGCCTATCAGCTTTTATAAACAGGGCGAGTTCGTTGACGTTTGTGCAGGTCCCCATATTCCCTCAACAGGCAGAGTAAAAGCTTTTAAGCTTACTGCTTGCACAGGTGCATATTGGAGAGGTGACCAGAATAACAAAATGCTTCAGCGTGTATATGGTACTGCTTTCCCCAAGAATGCAGAGCTTGAAGAGCATCTTCAGAGAGTAGAAGAAGCAAAGAAACGTGACCACAATAAATTAGGCCGTGAGCTTGAAATCTTCACAACTGTTGACTGTATCGGTCAGGGTCTCCCCGTTCTTCTTCCTAAGGGTACATTTATTGTTCAGACTCTTCAGAGATTTGTTGAAGACGAAGAAGCAAGAAGAGGCTGGGTTCGTACAAAAACTCCCCTTATGGCAAAGAGTGACCTTTATAAAATATCAGGTCACTGGGACCACTATAAAGAGGGTATGTTCGTTTTAGGTGATGAAGAAAAGGATGATGAAGTATTTGCACTTCGTCCTATGACTTGTCCTTTCCAATACCAAGCATACCTCAACAGAGCTCGTTCATATCGAGACCTTCCTATGCGTCTTGCTGAAACTTCAACTCTTTTCAGAAATGAGTCCTCAGGCGAAATGCACGGCCTTATTCGTGTTCGTCAGTTCACAATTTCTGAGGGTCACTTAATGTGCCTTCCCGAACAGCTTGCAGACGAATTCAAGCGTTGTCTTGACCTTTGCATATTTATGCTTAAAACTCTTGGTCTTTATGAAGATGTTTCCTACCGCTTCTCACAGTGGGATCCTGATGACAGAGGAAAATATATCGGAACTCAGGAGCAGTGGGATGAAGCTCAGGGAGTTATGAAAGAAATTCTTGATGACATTGGTCTTAATTACAAGGTTGGTGTTGGTGAAGCTGCTTTCTATGGTCCTAAGCTCGATATTCAGATTAAGAATGTTTACGGCAAGGAAGATACTCTTATTACAATCCAGATTGACCAGATGCTTGCTGAAAAGTTTGGTATGGAATATGTTGACCGTGACGGCACAAAGAAGAATCCTTACATCATTCACAGAACATCAATCGGTTGCTATGAAAGAACTCTCGCTCTTCTTATTGAAAAATATGCAGGTGCATTCCCCATGTGGCTTGCTCCTGAGCAGATGAGAATTCTTCCTATTTCTGAAAGACATCACGATGCTTGCTTTGAGCTTTGCAGAAAGCTTGAGGAAAAAGGCTTCCGCGTAACTGTTGACGACAGAGCTGAAAAAACAGGCTATAAGATTCGTGAAGCACAGCTTCAGAAAATTCCTTATATGCTTGTTCTCGGCGATAAGGAAATCGAAAATAATGAAGTTGCAGTCCGTGGCAGAAAGATAGGCGATATGGGCACAATGAGTGTTGATGCATTCTGCGAAATGGCACAAAAAGAAGTTGACGATAAAGTTATAAACTAAATAAATTATGCCTCTGTTCATTTTTCAAAATGAACAGAGGCATGTTGCTTTTCATTTTTCACAATTTTGGCATCTGGCATCTTTTAAATACTTGCTTCATACCCTTCATCAACAATTGCTTTGATTAAAACATCATCCGCAACCTCTTTTGCAAGGACTACTTTGGCAATGTTTTCTTCGTGACTTGCGGTTGCACTTTCAACTCCGTCAATTGCAGTAAGTGCTTTTACAACATGAGCCTCGCAACGGGGGCACATCATACCTTCAACCTTAATAACCTTTTCCATAATATCGTTTCCTTTCTCTTCTGTTTCGGGGATTTCTTCCGAAGCAGTTTTTTTATTTTCTTCTTTAATATATTTTGATTTAAAAAACCTTAATCGTAAAGCATTTGTCACAACGCATAATGAACTCATACTCATTGCTGCCGAGCCAATCATAGGGGTTAATTTAAGAGCGAAAGCAGGGTAGAGGACGCCTGCTGCAAGAGGTATTCCCAAAACATTATAGAAAAATGCCCAGAAAAGATTCATTTTAATGTTTCTCATAACTGATTTGCTCAGTTCAACTGCCTTTACAGCATCGGAAAGAGAGCTTTTTATAAGAACAATATCTGCCGCATCAATGGCAATATCCGTTCCTGCTCCGATGGCAATACCCACATCAGCTCTTGTAAGGGCAGGGGCATCGTTTATTCCATCACCGATAAATGCAATTTTTTTACCTTTTTCTTGTAAACTGCGGATTGTTTTTTCCTTATCTGCAGGTAGAAGTTCTGAATAGATTTCATCAACTCCGGCTTCTTTTCCTATAAACTCAGCAGTGGATTTATTGTCACCGGTAAGCATAAGGGCTTTCTTGCCCAGATTTTTGAAGGCTTTTATTGCTTCGATTGAATCCTCGCGAATAGTATCGGAAACTGCGATAACACCGAGAATTGCATTTCCTTTGCAGAAAATTAAAGGTGTTTTTCCTTGTGAGGAAAATTCATCTATTTTGCTTTCAATATCAGAATAATTAATATTATTTTCTTTTAAAAATCTTACATTGCCTGAAATATAAGTTTCACCATTTATTGTACCGCTTATACCCTTACCCTCAAAGGCTTTAAAATCAGCAACCTCGGGTAGTGGAAGCTTTGCCCCTTTTTTTCTTATGGCAGTTGCAAGAGGGTGCTCACTGCCTTTTTCAAGGGCGGAGCAAATTGCAAGAAATTCATTTTCCGAAAGAGTTTTATCGTAAACAAAAACATCGCTTACATTCATTTCACCGCATGTAACTGTTCCTGTTTTATCAAGCACGATTATATCAACATTTCCGAGAGCTTCAAGGGCTTCGGCAGATTTAATCAATATTCCATTTTCGGCGGCTTTTCCCGTTCCTGCCATAATAGCAACAGGAGTTGCAAGACCTAAAGCACAGGGGCAGGAAATAACAAGAACAGTAACAGCAAAGGAGAGAGCAGTTTCAAAATCTTTATCCAGTAAAAGCCATATAACAAAAGTTATTGCGGAAATTACCATAACTGTGGGAACAAATACACCGCTGACTTTATCTGCAAGTCGGGCGATTGGTGCTTTTGAAGAACCTGCTTCGTCTACAAGGGCTATTATCTGAGCAAGAGTTGTGTTTTCACCAACTTTTGTTGCAACCATGGTAAATGTTCCGTTTTTGTTAAGCGTAGCGGAAATAACTTCATCACCGAGTGCTTTTTCAACCGGTAGACTTTCACCCGTAACTGCGGATTGGTCAACAAAGCCGTTACCGCTTAAAACAGTTCCGTCAACGGCAATTCTTTCACCGGGGCGTATTATGAGGGTGTCACCCTCTTTTACATCCTCCGCATCAATGGTGATTTCATTTCCGTTTCTGATAACATTTGCAGTTTTTGGGGAAAGCTCAACTAATTTTCCCAATGCGTCACTTGTTTTACCCTTTGAGCGAGTTTCAAGGAACTTGCCCACAGTAACAAGAGTTAGTATCATAGCACTTGATTCAAAATAAAGTTCGTGAGAGTAGTGCTTCAACACTTCGAGATTCCCTCTCGGTGCGGCATAAGCCATCATTATAACTGCAAACACGCCATAAAGGAAAGAGGCAGCAGAGCCGAGAGCTACAAGGGAGTCCATATTGGCAACTCTTTTAATAAGTCCCTTGAATCCTGAAATAAAGAATTTTTTGTTTATTATCATTACGGGAATTACAAGAAGCATCTGAACTATTGCATTAAGAAGTGCGTTTTCTGTACCGTGAAGAAAATTGGGGAGAGGGAGCCCCATCATATGCCCCATTGCAATATACATAACAACAACGAGAAAAATAATTGAAGAGATAAGACGTTTTTTCATTGAAGAAATATTTTCTTCTTCATTTTTCTTTCTCTCCTGCCACTCTGTTTTCAGTTGGCTTTTCTTGTTATCTGCACCGTATAAGGATGCGCCATAGCCTATGTTGTTTACTGCATCTATAAAATCCTGTTCGGTTAATTTTGTTTCATCAAATGTTACTGTCATTGAATTTGAAAGCAAATTAACATCTGCTTTTTGAGTGCCCTCGAGCTTCGTTGCAGCCTTTGTAACATTAGCCTGACAAGCGGCGCAGGTCATACCTGTAACATTGAATTTGCAGGTTTTCATAATTTCACCTCGATGTGCAAAAATCATCTTAAATATTATACTACCGAAAAAAATTAAAATCAATTTATAATTGACAAAATATTCAGATATATGTTACGATTTTTGCAAATAATTAAGAGGCGATAAAAGTGGAAAAATATATAAATGAAATTCTTGCACCTAAGCTGCAAGGTGACGGCGGTTGGGTGGAATTTGTTTCTCTTGAAAACGGTGAGCTCACCCTTCGTTTCAGGGGGGAATGCTCAAAATGCCTTATTCTTCACCGTTGCACAGAATGGATTGAGCAGGAAATAAAGAGGGATTTAAATAAAAATGTTAAGGTTATTGCAATACGCAAAAAACCGTATTTTCAAGATATGTGAGGTAAGTTATGGCACATATAAAGGTTGAAAGGCGTTCAATGCGCCCTGAAGAGTGGACTGATTTGCGCTTCGGTTGGCTGAAACGCTATATATATAGTGAAAAATGGGAAATAGAGAATTTAGAAATCCGTGATGCCCGTCAGATTAAGGAAATGGAGTTTGAATATTATTCCGAAGACTATCGTCCTTTAAAGAAAGGGGATATGTATTTCACTCCCGATGGAACTGCATTTATAAAAGCGGATGTAAATATTCCTGAAAGTTTAAAGGATAAAGAGCTTTGGTTCTCACTTAAAACTGCGGCGGAAATCTGCATTAAGGTAAACGGCAAATATATTGGCGGTGTTGACCCCAACAGAGAAAGAATGCTCCTTTCTCCATACGTTGATGTGAACTCTACTCTTCATTTTGATATGATGGGCTATAACCGCAGTAAGCCTGATGATGAGAGAAATCCCGAAAGCCTTTCAGTGCGTGGTTGCCGTCAGATTTTTGAGGGTGCATATATCTGCACAATTAATGAGGATGTGCAAAGCCTTGTATATGACTTTGAAATTCTTTTGGATATTGCAAAAAGCGAGCTTTTCAATGAAGATTACAGAGCATTTTTAAACAGAGAATTAAACAATGCTATGAACTGCATTGATTTTGATGGTGACGAGCTGACAGGAGTTAAAGAAGCAAAGCGGTATCTTGAGGATGTGGTTTTCAGTAACGATACATATAAGGGTACGGGTGATGTGGCACTTGTGGCACATTCCCACCTTGATATTGCTTATTATTGGCGAAGAATTCACGCGGTGCAGAAAAACTTGCGTACCGTTCTTATTCAGCTTCGCCTTATGGACAGATATCCCCATTTTAAATATGCACACACTCAACCATATACTTATGAAACTTTGGAAAAATATTACCCCGATGTTTTCGAGGAGTTAAAGGAAAAGGTTAAAAACGGACAGTTCGAGCCTGTTGGGGCTATGTATGTTGAGCCCGACTGTAATGTTCCCAATGCGGAAAGTCTTATAAGACAATGCCTTTACGGACAGAAAACCTATGAGAGAATGTTTGGTAAGCGCGTTAACAACGCATGGCTTCCTGATGTTTTCGGAAATAGCTGGATTTTACCTCAAATACTCAAAAAGAGCGGTGTTGATTATTTCGTTTCCAACAAAATGTCAACCTGGAATGATACAAACCGTTTCCCCCATAACAACTTTATATGGCGCGGTATTGATGGCAGTGATGTATATGCCTGCGTTCCGCCCACTCATTTTATAACCTGGAATATGCCAAGTCAGATTCAGGCTAACTGGGAAGCATATATTGATAAAGATCAGGGCGGTCAGACTCTTAATATGTTCGGTTATGGTGATGGTGGCTCAGGCTGTACCGAAGAAATGATTGAAATGATGAATCGTTTCGAGAAGCTTTCCGTTATGCCAAAATGCACTCACACAAGCGGTGCAGAGTTCCTCGAAAAGAATCTTAAAGATAATAAAAATCTTCAGGTATGGGACGGAGAGCTGTATCTTGAAATGCACCGAGGTACTTTCACTACAAAGAGTGATATTAAAAGAGCTAACCGCATACTTGAAGAAAAATTCAGAACTGCAGAAATGCTTACAGTTTTGCGCGGTGAGTATAAGAGAGAGGAAATAACCGAGCTTTATAAAAAATTCCTCATAAATCAGTTCCACGATATTCTTCCCGGTTCTCATATTCACCCTGTTTACCTGGATGCTATGGCAGATTATGAAGAGGTTGAAAATGCACTTGATAAAATTATCGGTAGCGGTAATAAATATTTCAATACTCTCAACTTCAAACGTGATGCGCTTACCTTTGTTGAGAATAAAAAAGGTAGTTCCACCCGTTACGACAAAAAGGGTAATTGGATTGTTCCCGATATTGATGCTCTTTCTTCTGCTAATTTGAGAAAAGCCATTTTCTCGGGTGAATGGTTTAGTGTTGAAAACAATAAAGTTGAAACACCTTTCTACACAGTCGAGTTCAACAACGATGGTTCGATAGCTTCACTTTATGACAAAGAGCTTTCAAGAGAATGGGTTAATGGTGATTTCAATAAGCTGAAAATCTATGTTGACTGCCCCGGCAACTATGATGCATGGGATATTCTTCCTAACTACCGTGAAAAAGAAATTGAAGTTAATGTGGTATCACCCGTTAAACTGATTGAAAATGACGGCGAATGTGCAACCTTCTCTGTAACTTTAGGAACAGAGAAATCTACCTGGGAAATGAGAATAAGATTTTTCAGAAGAAGTCGTGGGATCGAAGTGGAAAATAATGTTAATTGGAATGAAAAGCACAAGCTTGCAAAGGCAGAGTTCCAATGCAACATTCTCACACGAAAAGCCCTTTGTGATACCTCCGCAGGTTTTATTGAAAGAGAAACTCACCGCAACACCACCTGGCAACAGGCTCGTTTTGAAACCTGCCATCATAAATGGTGCGATATGTCAGAATCAGGCGGAGGTATTGCTCTCATAAATGACGGCAAATATGGAGTCGGCTTCCTTGATAACTCAATGAGCCTTTCTCTTCTTCGTGCAACAGAGCGTCCCGATGTGACTTCCGATATAGGTGAACATAGCTTCTGCTATATGATAGTTCCTCACGAAAAAGATGCAGTTACTGCAGGGATAAACAAACTCGCATTGCAATATAATACCCACCTTATAAAAGCAGACTGTGAGTGGAATTTGCCCACCTTTGAACCCCTGTATTTACAAGCGGTTAAAGAAAGTGAAAACGGCAAAATGACTGTTATAAGACTTTGTGAACAGGATGGCAAACGAGGTAAAATTCAACTTCCCCAAAAAGTAAAACTTCTCAATATGCTGGAGGATGTTGAGGGTGAAACTTATACAATTGAATACAAGCCCTTTGAAATTATTACCATAGGTATATAAAAAACAGACTCAATCGAGCTTTTCGGTTGAGTTTGATTTTTTTGTCGATATGTTGAGTGAAACTCAACTCGATATATTTGCTTCGCAGCAAATTCGATATATGAACGCTTTGCGCTCATTCGATATGATATAAATCCTCATAACTCGTGCCATTAGGCACATATCGAGCTGTAGGCATATCGAGTGCAATAGCACATATCGAAAATCCCGTAAGGGATTTATATCGATGCGTGATACTCCTTAAGGACATCACGCGAAGATTCGAGTTGTTCTTTTTCACATTCTGTTGTTTTAAGAATATTATATACCGAGAGGATTGATTATTAATGAAAGATAATACATTTTTAATATTAGGCGGCGACAACCGCTCCTTGTACCTTGGTGAATATCTTGAAAATCAAGGCTTTAAGGTTTGCTATTATGCCTTTAATCATACAGAATGCTACAATTCTTTAGAAGATGCAATTAATTCATCGGATGTAATTATATTACCTCTACCCTTTACAAGAGACAGATTAACACTGAATACGCCTTTGTTTGATGAAGCGGTTTTAATTTCCGATATACTTGCTTTGTTATCCGACAAGAAAACAATTTTCGGAGGTCAAATTCCTAAAAGTTTTTGTGAAGAGCTGGATTCCAGGGGGTGCACTTATTGTGATTATTTTTTGCTTGATGAATTGGCAATTTATAACGCTGTTCCCACAGCAGAAGGCGTTGTTCAGGTGCTTATTGAAGAATTACCAATAACAATTCACGGAATGAAATGTGCTGTTTTAGGTTACGGAAGAGTGGGAAAGGTTCTGGCAGACACTCTTTCTTCATTAGGTGCAGATGTAACAGTTTTTGCAAGAAAGCAAAGTGCTTTTGCAGAAATTTATGCTTCTTTTATGAAGTGTAAAAATTTCGATACACTGACAACAGATTTCAATGATTTCGATGCAATGATTAATACAGTGCCTGTCAGAGTTTTGGGCGGTACTCAACTGTCAAAGCTTAATTCTGAATGTGTGTTGGTTGAGGTAGCATCTGCGCCCTTCGGTATTGATTTTCAGGCTGCTAAAGAAAGGGCTTTCAAAGTGATTAAGGCAGGTTCGCTTCCCGGAAAGGTTGCTCCAAAAACTGCAGGAGAAATAATCGGTCGCTCAATTCTTCCAATAATAAAAAAGAAGGAGGAAACAATGTGGCAACAGTAGGCTTCGCGATTTGCGGTTCTTTTTGTACATTCAAAGCTATATTTGAAGAAATAAAAAAATTGAAAAATATGGGATGCGATATAGTTCCCATTATGTCGGAGAATTCATATAATCTTGATACGCGCTTTGGCGATGCGGCACATTGGAGAGAAATGTTCAGAGAAATCACAGGGAAAACCATTATTCACACTATTCCGCAAGCAGAACCCATAGGCCCTAAAAAACTGCTTGATGCACTTATAATTGCACCTTGCACGGGGAATACTCTTGCAAAACTTTCCTGTGGTGTAACAGACACTTGTGTCACCCTTGCGGCAAAGGCACATCTGAGAAACGGCAGACCACTGCTGATTGCACCATCTACCAATGATGCTTTGAGCAATGCAGGAAAAAATATAGGTTTACTTTTAAATTATAAAAATATCTATTTTGTACCCTTCGGTCAAGATAGTTTTCAAAATAAACCCACTTCAATGGTGGCTGATTTTTCCCTTATTCCTGAAGCGTTGGAATGTGCTTTGAAAGGTGTACAGTTGCAACCGATTATATTAGAGCCTAAATGAAAATAACCCCATATCGAAAGTCAATTCTTTCGATATGGGGTTATAATATGAGTTTAATTATACGATGGGCTCATAAAGGTCGCTAGTGAAACCGAAAATGTTGAAAACTCTTTCAAAGAATTCAAAAATGCTGTCAAAATTGAAGAAATCTTCAAAAACAGAAATGTAAGTAACGCTTGTGTTTGTGTTTGATGCTTCAAGAGCACTTGCGGAAACTGCCATAACTGCAGCGAGCAAAGCTACGCAAAGAACAATTGCAATGATTTTTTTCATGTTTATATCTCCTTTGAATTATATTCCTACCCGAATAATAACACATATTATTTGATTTTTCAAGATTAATTTGCTATTTTGAATGTGTTTTTAACAAATTAGCAGGAAAACTATTTACAAAATTGTTAAAATGGTATATAATTCTTGGTAACAAAAGGGAGTAACTCGCGCAAAGCGTGGCGTTGGCGACATTCCCGGCAAAGATATTTGCCCGCCAATGTCTTAAAGAGTGAGACTTTTATCGCAGGTTGCGGTAGAGGTCTTTTGTTTTTGTTGCTCTGATTTTGAAAATAAGAAAAGAAAGGGAAACCACAATGAAGCACTATCTTGAATCTGCTGAAGCCGTATTTCAGGAAGTAAATTCCAATGAAAATGGTTTATCTTCTGCAGAAGCTGCTGCAAGACTTGAGAAAAATGGTAAAAACAAGCTTGCAGAGGCAAAAAAGGATTCTACCCTAAAAAAATTCTTTGACCAGATGAAAGACCCAATGATTATCATTCTTCTTGTTGCTGCTGTTATTTCTGCAGCTACAGAAATGATTGAAGCAGGTGGGTTCGTTCCTCCAACAGACTCTATCATTATTCTTGTTGTTGTTCTTATCAATGCTATTCTTGGTGTTGTTCAGGAAAACAAGGCTGAAAAGGCTGTTGAAGCCTTGCAGAAAATGTCTGCCGCAACAACCAAAACTCTTCGTGATGGTAAAGTTGAAAACATCAAGAGCGAAGACCTTGTTGTTGGTGATGTTATTCTTCTTGATGCAGGTGACGCCATTCCTGCAGACTGCCGTATCTTTGAATGCGCAAGTATGAAAATTGAGGAAGCAGCTCTTACAGGTGAGTCTGTTCCCGTAAATAAACTTGTTAAAGCGCTTACTCTTTCCAAAGATAAAGGTGATGAAGTTCCTCTCGGTGACCGTAAAAATATGGCATATATGGGTTCAACACTTGTATATGGCCGTGGTAAAGCTGTTGTTGTTGCAACAGGTATGGATACCGAAATGGGTAAAATTGCAAACGCTATTGCTCTTGCAGAAGAGGGTAAAACTCCTCTTGAAATCAAACTCGAGCAGCTTTCAAAAATCCTTACAAAGCTTGTTATCGGCGTTTGTGTAATTATTTTTGCATACAACCTTATAACACAGTACTTTATGGCACAAAATGCACAGCTCTTTGATGTTGCACTTCATTCATTTATTACTGCTATAGCTCTCGCTGTTGCGGCTATTCCCGAGGGCCTTGTTGCAGTTATGACAATTGTTCTTTCCATTGGTGTTACCAATATGTCAAAGAAGAATGCTATCATTCGTAAAATGAATGCGGTTGAAACTCTCGGTTGTACCCAGATTATCTGCTCCGATAAAACAGGTACTCTTACTCAGAATATTATGACTGTTGTTGACCATTACGCAGAGGATGAAAAGGTTCTTGCAACTGCAATGGCGCTTTGCACAAATGCAGAGGTTGAGGCGGATGGTAAAAGCACAGGTGAGCCTGATGAGGTTGCTCTTATTAACTACGCAGCTTCCCTCGGTCTTAAAAAGGCAGACCTTGTTGCTGCTAACCCCAGAGCAGGTGAGGTTCCCTTTGACTCAGGCAGAAAAATGATGTCAACAGTTCACAGTGTTGACGGCAAATTCGTTCAGTATACAAAAGGCGCTCCCGATGAAATCCTCAAGAAATGCTCTCATGCTCTTGTAGGCGGTCAGGTTGTTCCTATGAGTGATGAAATTCTTGCAAAGGCTGCAGAAGAAAATACAAGAATGGGTAACAAGGCT
The DNA here is from genome assembly GCA_045594685.1 of Acutalibacteraceae bacterium. Lineage (GTDB taxonomy): Bacteria > Bacillota > Clostridia > Oscillospirales > Acutalibacteraceae > DTU089. The sequence continues at coordinate 213,657 of JAZNYZ010000025.1, forward strand.
CTTCGTGTATTCGCAGTTGCTTATAAAGAATATACATCCGCTCCCGAAGTTTATGATTCCGCATCACTTGAATACGATATGATTTTCATCGGTCTTACAGGTATGATTGACCCTGTTCGTCCCGAGGTTAAAGATGCTATTGTTGAATGCCGTAGCGCAGGTATCACACCTATTATGATTACAGGTGACCATATCAATACTGCTAAGGCAATCGCAAGAGAGCTCGGTATTCTTTCTGATGACTCTCAGGCGATGATGGGTAGCGATATTGATAAATACTCTGACGAAGAATTTGAAAAAATCGTTGAGAACGTATTTGTTTACGCTCGTGTTCAGCCCGAACACAAAACAAGAATTGTTAACGCTTGGAGAAATAAAGGCTATGTTACCGCTATGACAGGTGACGGCGTTAACGATGCTCCCTCTATCAAGAGTGCCGATATCGGCGTTGGTATGGGTATCACAGGTACTGACGTTACAAAGAACGTTGCAGATATGGTTCTTACAGACGATAACTTTGCAACAATCGTTTCCGCAGTTGGCGAAGGCAGAAGAATTTACGATAACATCCGTAAAGCAATTCAGTTCCTTCTCGGTTCAAACCTTTCCGAAGTTGTTTCAATTTTCTTTGCAACAATTATGAGCTTCACAATTCTTGAAGCACCACACCTTCTTTTCATTAACCTTGTAACAGACTGCTTCCCCGCACTTGCCCTTGGTCTTGAAAGACCCGAGTCAAACATTATGAAGAGAAAGCCCAGAAGTAAAACAGACGGTATCTTTGCAGGTGGTCTTGGTGTTGACTGCGCATATCAGGGTATCCTCGTAAGTATTCTTACAGTTATCGCTTTCTATATCGGTGAATATCTTGAATGTCTTGAAACAGGTGCAGCATTTGCATTCAGCGGTATTAAAGACAGCAGCGAAGGTATGACAATGGCATTCTTCACAATGGCAATGTGTGAAATCTTCCATTCCTTCAATATGCGTTCTCAGAGAGGTTCTGCTGTTGCAATGCTCTTCAAGGGTCAGCACAATATTGCTCTTTATGGCGCAATGGTTGGTTCATTCCTTCTTACAACTGCAGTTGTTGAGATTGACTTCCTTTCAAATCTCTTCGGCTTTGCACACCTTGACCTTAAGGCTTATGCAATTTCTCTCGGTCTTGCATTCCTCATCATCCCCATTGTTGAGGTTGTTAAGCTCTTCCAGAGAAAGTTCGGTAAGAAACACGATTAATCTTTTAATTTTAAAACACCATTCAATCAAATTTTTGATTGAATGGTGTTTTTTCTCTTGCTAAATTTTACATATAATGCTATACTGAAAAAGATATTAAAATCGAAAAGTTTGGCTTGTTTTTTCAGAGTTTTCGATTAGAGAAAGGACGATAATTTTGGCTGAGATTAAAAACATGGACGCTGTAGCAGCTCTTGATGCTATGGATGCTCACGTTGATGATTGGCGCGATGCTACAAAGGGTAAGCAGAGAGGTATTTTCTCTTTTGATGATGTTGCTGCGCTTAAAATCAAAAACCTCAAAAAAAGAATTTACACCGATATCGAATCCATTCCTGCATGGAAAATGAAGGAGTGCATTTATAAAGGTGTTGACGATTATGAATTCCTTTATGATGAATGGAAGGAGCTTAACGTTGGCGACCGTTGGGGTAACAACGGCTGGAGCGCATTCTTCAAGAATTCATTTGATATGCCCGAAAGATTTAAGGGTAAAAAGGTAACTCTTAACGTGTATTTCGGCGGTGACTCACTCCTTACACTTAACGGTGAGCCCTATCAGGGTCTTGACCCCTTCAGAAACTCTGTTCTTCTCACAGATTGTGCAAAGGGTGACGAGCATTATGATGTTGATATTGAGTCTTATTATGTATGGCACTCAAACGAATCAACAGTAAAAACTCTTTCCTGCTCCTTCGTTGGTGTTGTTGACCCCGAAATCGAAGAAATTTACTGGGATTTCAAAGCAGTTTTTAATGCTCTCTTTATGCCTGTTCACGATACAGGTCTTCAGGAGCTTATCAGAGCTGCTCTTAAAGAAGCATTTACATATGTAAACTTTGACCTTGATGGTGAAGAATTCAAAGCAGGTCTTCGTCAGGCTCAGAAGGTGCTTAAAGATAAGGTTTATAACAACACCTCTTATAAATCAGAGGGTACACTTGCTCTTGTTGGTAACTCTCACCTTGATATCGTATTTATGTGGGCATATAAAGAGTATATCCGTAAGCTGGGTAGAACTCACGCTACAATGCTTCGCCTTATGGAGCAGTATGACGATTTTATTTTCTCTCAGAGTACAGCTCCCACATATATTGAAATGGCAAACAGATACCCTGCACTTTATGAGCAGGTTAAGAAACGTATCGAAGAGGGAAGATGGGAATACATCGGCGCAATGTGGGTTGAACCCGACTGTAACCTTGTTTCCGGTGAATCCTTTGTTCGTCAGCTTCTTCACGGTATCCGTTTTGCTGAAAAGACCTTCGGCATCACTCCTAAAACCTGCTGGGTTCCCGACGTTTTCGGTAACGGCTATGCAATGCCACAGATTCTTAAAAAGGCAGGCGTTGAATATTTCGTAACTCATAAAATGGGTATCTGGAATGATACAAACCCCTGGCAGTATAATACTTTCTGGTGGGAAGGTCCCGACGGTTCAAAGGTATTCTCAATCGTTCCTCCCACACACTTTATCGGTACTGTTGAAGCTGACTCTCTTAAAGTTAACTGGAAGAAATATACAGATAAAGAAACCATTGGTGAGTCCATGTACTGCTATGGCTGGGGTGACGGCGGCGGTGGTGTTGATACCGAAATGCTCGAATATGTAAAGCGTTACAAAAACTTCCCCGGTCTTCCCAAAACTCAGACAAGTAAGATTGAAGATTCTCTTGCAAGAATGAAAGCAAATGCAACAGAAACTAACATTCCTACCTGGAAAGACGAACTTTACCTTGAAGAGCACCGCGGTGTTCACACAACCAAGGCTCTTCTTAAAAAGCTTAACAGATATTCTGAGAATCTTTATCGTCAGGCAGAAATGTTCGCAAGTATTGCAATGCAGTACGGCTACAAATATCCTCTTGAAAAGCTTAACGAAGGTTGGCAGGCAATTCTTACTAACCAGTTCCACGATTCTCTTCCCGGTTCACATATTACAGAAGTATTCGGTGACCTTTGCGCCATTTACGATAATATTATTGCTATCGGTGAAAGCGTAAGAGACGAAGCTCTCAATGTTATCGCAGGTAATGTAAACGGTGCAGAGAAATATGGTAAGCCCTTCGCTCTCTTCAACTCTCTCGGAACTGCTGCAACTCAGAAGGTTGAGCTTCCCTACAAGGATGTTGAAATCTTTGATGCAGACGGTAACAAGGTTCCTGTTCAGGCTTATACAAAGCTTGATGGTAGTAAAGTTCTTGTTTTCGTTGCAAAGGACATTCCTGCAGTTGGTTATAAGATTTACTATACAAAGGATGCTGCTGTAGGCGAAGCAACATCAGTAGGTGCTTTCGGAAACACTGTTGAAAACGATAACTTCAGACTCGTTCTTGATGAAAGTGCAGAGCTTGTTTCTATCTTTGATAAGAAGAACAACAGAGAGGTTCTTGATGGTAAGGGTAACGTGTTCCGTCTTTACGAGGACCTTCCCGGTAAATATGACGCTTGGGATATTGTTGCTTCCTATGTTGACCGTCAGTTCGATACAGAACCCGGTAAGGTAACAGGTATTGCAACAGGCGATGTATTCACAGTTGTTTCCATTGAAAAGAATATCAATAAATCAATTGTTAAGCAGAATATCATTATTTATAATGAGCTTGACAGAATCGATTTTGATACATTCATCAACTGGAACGAGCAGGAAAAGCTACTTAAGGTTGGCTTTGATGTTGATGTTAAGGCTCAGAAGTTCACCCGTGATATTGCTTATGCAACAATTGAAAGCTCCAACTACCGTCATAATCCTTATGATAAGGCTAAATTCGAGGTTTCTGCTCATAACTTCATTGATATGAGTGAGGATAACTACGGTGTTTCAATCCTTAACGATTGCAAATACGGTTACGAGGTTGATAAGCAGAGAATGATTATCACTCTTCTTAAGGCTCCCATGAACCCCGACCCCAAATCAGACCGTGGTGACCACTATTTCACATATTCAATTTACCCCCATGCAGGTAACTGGAAGAATGCTGAAACACTCGTAAGAGGTCTTGAAATGAATAACCCTGCAGTTGCAGTTGAAATCAACGGCGATGCTAAAGGCGAGGATGCAAAGAGCTTTATTAAGGTTGACGGCAAAAATGTTACACTTGAAGCTGTTAAGAAATGTGAGGATGAAGATGCTTACATCATCCGTTTCGTTGAAAAAGCAGGTAGCAGAACTAAGGTTTCTGCAGAGCTTTTCGCAGAAATTGCAAGCGTAACAGAATGTGACCTTCTTGAAAGAAATGATGTAGCAGTTGATATTGCAAACGGCAAAACCCTCAACTTCGAAATCAATCCCTTTGAGATTAAGTGCTATAAGGTTAAAGTTAAATAAAAATCCAAATAAAAGAAGTGATTGAATCGATTTTCGGTTCAATCACTTTTTATATCTGTTGATTATTAATATCAATTGCTGTCTGAACGATATTTGCTGATAAGGGTTGCTAACTCAAAGCGACTGCGAACGCCCATTTTCGGATAAATCTTTTTGGTGTGATCCTTAACGGTGTGCTCGGTGATAAACATCATTTTAGCAATATCTGCATTGGTGTAGCCCATACATATAAACTCGGCAACCTCGCGCTCTCTCGGAGTGAGAACAGCAAGTGGGTCGGGCTTTTCAAGAGTATTTTCAACAGGCTCTGCCGCAGCGGGCGTATCGTTTCTTAAGTACTCGTTCTCTTCAGTTGTTCTTTTGCGGAGATTGAAAAGGAAAAATGGCTCTACCTGAGTATATATAAAGATAAGAACTGCCATAATTACCGCATAAACCAGATAAAGCATAGTAGGTGCGCCCAGGAAAACTTCAGCAATAACACTGTGAACGAGAACCGCTGAAATAGCAAGTCCGATAATAGCGGGAGCTATGTATCTGGAGGGATAGACCTTCATAATCGGCACACCGTAAAGGGGTGCAAGCATACAGGCAGCCATACCGAAGCCAATGAGTATGCAGGTAACATAGGTGAGTTGGGGAACATATTCGGTGACGAGCATCAGAAGGAATCCGATACCGCCCAGCCCCACAAGAAACGGCATCAGACGGAAGGGATGAATACTTGATTTTTTATTGAGGAAATACATAGTGAAGCAGGAAACTGCTACTGCCAGATACATAACGGATATACCGTGCTTCACCTTGCCTGCAATAGCAGGGCCTGAAACGCCCATCAGGGCAATAATGAAAGCAAGAAGATAAATGCCACGAATCAGCTTCTTAGGAGGGGTTATTTCGTCGCTTTTTTTCTTCAGATATCGGATTTTTATATCCCTACCCGTAGGCATGTGCAGGAAGAAGATGAATATAAGAACGAGAGCCGCAAGCATTCCGAAACGGAAAACGGAGAATGGGACGGACACAAGCTCATTCTGAACCAGAGCAATTAAGGATACTGCAACACCATAGCCAAAGGTAAGATACTTGATACTGGTTTTCTCCGTAAAATAGTTGACAATAAGGAAGGTTTCAAAGCCAATCATCAGGCAGCAGCAGAAAATCTGCAGATAAATGTTAAGGCGCAGGGCATCCTCGGGCAGAGGAAGAAAGAAGCCGATTGCCGAAATCAGCGCAACACCCGTTGCAATACGCTGAACCCATACAACAATTTTCGGAAGAAAAATCATCGTAAGAATGCTCAGCACGTAACAAATCGCTGTCAGCAGAGTACCGTAATCTATATTAATAGGTATCGGTATTTTCCCGTCAATGGCAGAGGATGGTTCAAGAAAATAATAGATAAAGCCCATCTGCCAGAAGTTGAACATAGCAAAGCAGACCAGCCTCTTGAGAGGTATATCTAACCTTTTTTTCTGGTTTTCGGTTAAAATCGAATCATTCATAAGCCTTCTCCTTTTTATGCACAAAATGTGCTTCCGAATGAGGGATTTGCTTCGTTTTTGCTGAAAAATAACGGGTTTCAGGGGGTATCCCCCTCGATATCCCACCATCGTGGGATATACAAATACGCAAAAAATACGTAAAATTAAAGGTGTAAACAGGGGCAGAATACCCTAAAATCAGTAAAAACCGATTGACAGAATAACAAGAATATTTACTTATATTATAATGCAGTCGGGAAACAAGTTCAAGAGTTTTTGAAACAGATGTCGAAAATTCTGCAGGAAATTCACCAATGAAAAACGGAGGTGCAATATGAAACAGTTTTATGAGCATATCCGAGTGGATGCGGAAGCATTAAGCTTTTCTGCCGAATGTGCTATTTGCGGAAGAAAGCAGTATGCGGTTAAGCTACCGCTGGGCTGTAGAAATGTAAGGACGCTTTCGGGATGTGTGTCGGGTAAGGCGAACAAAATCAGTCAGACAGCATTTAACCACGCTAAAGCAAATGCTACCCAACAGCTTGCATTACGCTTTAACCAATGCCGGTATTGTTACCGCTGGGTGTGTGACGATTGCTATGACAGTACGGACACACTCGGAGCTTGTCGGGATTGTTCAAAAGAAAAAGGAAATATAATAAAAGGAGATGAAAAATATGAAGAAAAATAGGTCGTTATATAAGATTTTAGGTGTTCTGATTTCAATTTCGATGCTTTTCAGCCTTGCCCCATCCGTTGTTGCGGTTGAGGCGCTTGAAGCGGCAGAAAATGCTCTTTCGGAAATTTCAGAAAATATTTCTGCTCAGGCAGAGAGCTATAACAGTACGGCAATAACCGTAACAGAGCCTTCTCAGGATAGCGACGGTTATTATCTTATAGGCACCGCAGGAGAGCTTTATTGGTTTGCGGAATATGTTAACGCAGGTAATTCGCAGGTTAACGCAAAGCTTACGGCAGATATTGTTGTTAATGAAAATCTCGTTGAAAGACTTACCTTTGATAGCTCGGGTTATGTTTCAAACGATGATGAATTTATTTATTGGACACCTGTAGCTGAATATAGCGGTATCTTTGATGGACAGGAGCATACCATAAGTGGCTTGTTTTATATTTGGTCTTTTTCCGGTATCGGTGTTTTCGTGGGCGCAGACAGTGCTACAATTAAAAACTTAGGTGTAATTGATACATATTTTCATGGCGGAGATGATTCAGTAGGCGGTATTTGCTCAAGTGGCGAAAATGTTACAATAACTGATTGCTACAGCGATGCAACGTTGTTCCACGAAGGCTATTACGTAGCCGGTATATGCGGGTCTCTTTATGGTGGAGAGATAAGTAACTGTTATAACACGGGTTCGATTGAAGGCTATTATGGAATGGCAGGTATTGTCGGTTATGCCGCAGATGCAAGCATAAATAATTGTTATAACAGCGGTAATATCGGAGAAGCTTCTTCAGCTTCTAATGTGGCAGGAATTTGTGCAACAAGCAATAAGAAAATGATAATATCCGATTGTTACAATACAGGCAATGTAAACGGTACATCCAATGTGGGTGGTATTGTTGGCTGTTTGATGAACAACTCAACTGTAACCTATGAAGCTACGCTTACCGACTGTTACAATATCGGTGAAGTAACAGGAAGTGCAGAAAAAACAGGAAGCGTTGTTGGTATTTTGTATGAAAATGATGTTTTCAGCGTGGAGTTTTCAAACTGCTATTACCTTGAAAACACGGCTTCCCTCAGCAACGGAAGTGCTATGCTTGGTGTAGGCGTTGCTTCAGGTGGAACTCCTACCGATTCCGAGGGTGTTACCGAAAGCAAAACTGCAGAACAGTTTGCAAGTGGTGAGGTTGCATATCTTCTCAATGATGGTGTTACATACGGAACACAGGTATGGTATCAGACAATAGAAACAGATGCATATCCCGTTTTCGAGGGTGAAACAGTTTATCTGACATCCGAATATACGGATTGCTCAAAAACAGAGCTTGTGGATACCTATTACAGTAATAAAGGTGTAATTGTTGCTCCTCATATTTATAATGATAATGGATACTGCTCAGTTTGTTCGGATAATAAAATTCCCGAATATTCAGACGGTTATTACCTTATAGGCACCGTAGGTGAGCTTTACTGGTTTGCAGATTATGTTAATTATGAAAATTTTGCTGATGCAAGATTAATTGCAGATATAACCGTTAACGAAAATGTTCTTACGGAAGATGGCGAGCTTAACGGTGACGGCTCGGATTTCCTTGAATGGACACCTATCGGATACGGTCAGCACTTTCAAGAGGAAATATGGTGGTATGAGGGTGTTTTTCTGGGTGACGGCTACACCATAAGCGGCTTGTATATAGGTCAGGGTTGTGATTATTATGATGGCTTTTTCTCAGCCTTAGGCGGAAACGGCTCGATATCGGGCGTTAATATTACGGATTCATATATCTATGGTAACGGAGCAGGCGGTATCGTTGCGTACATTGAATCAGGAATTGTTGAAAACTGCTCCTTTGACGGCTTGGTAGTAGGAACTGATGAAGAATGTGGCGGTGTTGCAGGTTCTTCCGGCGGAACAATAAAGAATTGTGTTAATTACGGCACTGTCAGAGCAAATTATTCTTTTGTCGGAGGTATTGTTGGCTACAACGGAGGAACTGTTGAAAATTGCTATAACTACGGTACTGTAAGCGGTGGTTCTTCATACTGCGGTTCAATTGCAGGTGTAAGCGAAGGTAACAACGATTATATTTCAAACTGTTATTATCTTGAAAGCACCGCAACCTATAATGACGGAAGTGCTATGCTGGGTGTTGGTGTTTATAGTGGAACTCCTACCGATTCTGAGGGGTTTACGGAAAGCAAAACTGCAGAGGAATTTGCAGGCGGTGAGGTTACATATCTTCTTAACGACGGTGTAACGGACGGCTCTCAGGCTTGGTATCAGACCCTGGAAACAGATGCATATCCCGTTTTCAAAGGTAAAACGGTTTATAAAAACAACGTTTATTCAGATTGTACCAAGGCTGAATTTACAGGTACGGTATATAGCAATAAAGCTACTGATACTGCACCTCATTTGGAATATGATAACGGATTCTGTGTTGTTTGTCAGGGCTTCAAGGAGCCTGAGCTTTCCTCGGACCGCTATCTTATTTCAAACGCAGGTGAGCTTTATTGGTTTGCAGAGCAGGTGAATTCGGGTAATAATGCAATAGACGGTAGGGTTACTGCGGATATTACTATAAATGAAAATCTGCTTGAAAGCCTTGAATATGATGAAAACGGAAACGTTACAAACGGTGACAGCTTCCGTCAATGGACTCCTATAGGCTACTGTAACAGTGACGGAGAGCGCCTTGCATACGACGGTTATTTCTACTGCGGAAGCTACGATATCATCGGCTTATATTTCAACGACAGTACCCGCGATTATGCAGGTCTTTTCGGGTGTATCGGTGAAGAAGGTAAGGCGGTTGAAATAGTTATCAAGGATTCATATATCTGCGGTAATAATTATGTGGGCGCAATAGCCGGAGAATGTTTGGGCTTAACCACACAGTACAATTATAATTACTCGGTTGTTAAGGGTAATAATTATGTAGGCGGTATTTACGGCTACAATGACGACAGTACTTACGGAGATAAAAACTACGGTGAGGTTTCAGGTGTTGAGTATGTTGGCGGTGTTGCAGGATATGCGACTAACACACTCAATAACAACGGTAACGAGGGCACTGTAAACGGTTCGGAATATGTAGGCGGTCTTGCCGGATACGCAAAGGGCGATTTAATTAAATCCTACAACAAAGGAGACGTAACGGGTACCCTTATTGTAGGCGGTCTTGCAGGATATTGCGGTGGCGATATCGGAAATAAGAGCATATATGACTATTGCTATAATACCGGTACAATTTCATCAAACGACGTTGAAACCGATGAAATAAAGTACGTAGGCGGTATTTGCGGAATAATGGAAGGCAGCCGTATGGATTACACATATAACGAGGGTGCTGTTTCGGGCGAATATGCAGGTGGCTTGTGTGCAAGCTCCACAACTGCTGATATAACCTATTGCTATAATGCGGGCTCGGTTTACGGCTCGGACTGTGCAGGTGGTCTTGTAGGCAAATATCAGAATAAAACTATAACAAGTTCTCACAATGCAGGCTCGGTTACGTCAGGTAAAGCAGAGTATCGAGGAGGTATTGCAGGTGTTATCACTTCAGCAGATATTACCGATTCTTACTGTGTTTCAAGTCCTGTCGGCACATCGGATTCGGAGAGTGTTGTTGAAGCCGGAATTATGACCGCTGAGGATTTTGCAAGCGGTAAGGTAACCTATCATCTCAATAGCTCGATTACTGAAGATAAGGTCATCTGGAAGCAGAATGTTGATAACGATTCGGTGCATTCTGCCTGGCCCAAGTTCCACGGTGCAGAAATATACTATGTAGCTCAATGTAAGGCTGTTTCAGATATATATACAAACGCTATCCACGACGGACTTTGCTACGGCTGCGGCTTTGATGAGCCCGCTCTCAGCGAGGACGGATATTACGAAATCAGCACCGTTAGTGAGCTCTATTGGTTTGCAAGATATGTTAACGAAACCGATCCCGGTGCAAACGGAAGACTCGTTAACGATATTGAGGTGAATCCTGCCATAAAATGCGATTCAGACGGTACTGCTTTAACAGATACCACAGGATTCTATATATGGCGTGATGAAATCGGTGACTATACCGGCAGTAACGGTCTGCTTTACTCAGGTACCTTTGACGGCTGCGGTTATATCATAACGGGCTTGTATAAAGAATCTTCTCATTCCTATGTAGGCCTTTTCGGCGGCGTAAGCGGTGTTGTTAAAAATGTTGGTCTGTACGGTTGCTTTTTCGGTGAAGAGCCTGTTATAAAAAACGGCGGAGAATATGTAGGCGGTATTGCAGGTTATAGCAAGGGTACAATTGAAAAATGCTTTTTAACGGATTCGTGTATTGAAGGCGATATGCGCGTTGGCGGTATTGTCGGTTACGTTAATTCAGGTTCAATCAATAACTGCTACAACAATGGAACCGGAAACGGAAGACCCTATGTTATAAGTGACTGGAATGTAGGCTCCCGTGTGGGCGGTATTGCAGGTGAAAGCTACGGCTCAATAACTAATTGCTACAGCACTGCCTATGTTAAGGGCAATACCCTGTTCGGTGCTATTTGCGGTCTTACAAGCAGGAATGCCGAAAATACCAATAATTTTTATATCAAGCGAAGCGTTTACAGACCCAACGCCAACACTTACGGTTGGTTAGCTTTCGGCGGAGCTGATTATTATTCAAGCTTTCCTGATGAGGGAAGAGCAACGCAATATGCAACGTTAGACGGTATGTTGACCGGTGAAATGGCTTATCTTCTTCAGAGTGCCAACACAGAGCAGGTCTGGGGACAGAAGGCGAATAATAACAGCAATAATTCATACCCAAAGCTTCCCGTGATTGATACAACGGGTATTTATAAGGTTGCAAAGGTGGGCGATACGGGTAACTATTCCGTTGCAAGCATCGGCGACACCAACTATGACGAAAACGTTGACGTTCTTGACTATCAGGAGCTTGTGAACAGGGCTCTTGCAGATGACCACGAGCAGATTGAAACTGCAAGCTATGACGATATAATCAGATACGACCTTGACGGTGACGGTTATCTTGATGTTATTGATGCATACCTTCTCCACCTTTTCATAAACGGCTTTACAACTGTTGATGTTTATGCTCCCGGTGACATTGACAGCTCCGGGAAAAGCTTCTATAATGAAGAGGAGATTCTTCTTTTAGCAGAGAAGATGGCAACCCCCGAAAAGCTTTCGACCTCGGAGAAATATGCTTGCGATATGAATGCAGACGGTAAGGTAAATAACGAGGATCTGGTTATTCTCAAAGAAAAATATCCCGATTATTTTACAACTGAATAGCAGACGACAAGGGCGGGTCAGATGACCCGCCCTATTTGTTTTTACGTCTCTTATATAACTTTTATCCAAAAATCTCACCTCAATATTAGCAATTGTAATAAATTTACTTTTTGTATTGAAATAATAGGAAATTAGTTGTATAATGATATTCATAAAAATGGGTGATACTGTATGCCCAGGTTTGTAATTCATTTAATTACGGAGGTAGTTATGAAAAAGACAGCTAAGAGATCTCTCGCCGCTTTACTTGCAGTTATTATGCTTTTCAGCTGCATCGGTTTAAGCGTTTCTGCTGAGAGCACAGGTTTTGAAACTCTTCGTGTTAACTGCACAATGTATGGTGACACTCAGACACAGCGCGGTTTCACATGGTACACAGAAAATTATTGCGACACAACAATCCAAGTTGTTAAAGCATCAGAATTTGATGGTACTTTCAATAATGCTCAGGCATACACAGGCGATGTTAAAGTATTCCAGGATTACTATTGCCATAAGGTTGTTGTTACAGGTCTTGAACCCGGCACAACTTATAACTATCGTGTTGGTAGCATGACTGAAGATACCTGGAGCACAACAGGTAAATTCGTTACTGATAACGGCGACAGCAAATTCTCATTCATTGCTATTGCAGACGTTCAGGCAAGCAGTCTTGAAAACTTTGAGCAAGCAGCTCTTGTTATGGATGCAGCAATGGAATCTAACAAGAAAGCTGAATTCGTTGTTAACCTTGGCGACTTTGTTAACGATTGCACAAACGAAGAATGGAACTGGTATGGTCAGGCTTTCAACGATGCTAACACAAATCTTACTCTCGTTCCTGTTGCAGGTAACCACGAAGGTAACATCACAAACAAACTCAATGTTGGTTGGTTTGCAAATATGTTCAACCTTGAAGCTGGTGACGGCGCAGGCAACGGCGTAAATGGTGTTTATTATTCATACGACTACGGCAACGCTCATTTCTGCGTTGTTAACTCCAACGATATGTATCCCATGGTTGAAGCTCAGAGAAACTGGATTATCAATGACCTTGAAAATTCTGACGCTCAGTGGAAATTCCTTCTTCTTCATCGTGCAGTTTATTCTGCAGGTAAGAACATCAACAAGCCCGATACTCTTGCTATGAGAGAAACAATTATTGAAATTGTTGACCAGACAGATGTTGACGTTGTTCTTTCCGGTCATGACCACATGTATTTCAGAACAAAACAGGTTAAGGGTGATGCAGTGGTTGAAGATGTTACTTATGTAACAGAAAAATTCAACGGTCAGGAAACAACATTCGCAAAGAATCCCGATGGTGCAGTTTATATTCTTCCCTCAACAGCAGGTACAAAGAGATATACAGTAAATGAAAATCCTGTTGACCCCATTAATGAATGTGCAGATGTTAAGCTCTCCACAAGAGATATGGGTGGTTGCTTCTCCAACATTTATGTTGATGGCAACAAGCTTGTTTATGAAGCATACGTTGTAAATGACGAAACACAGGAAGTTACAAAGATTGACGAATATGCAATCAAGAAAACTGTAAAAGCAGAACCAAACGAAGAAGAATCCAAGCTTCCTACAGATGCTATCGGCACAATTGATGGTTCAGTTGCAAACTTCTTTACAGAAATCTTTGGCCTTCTTATTAAATATATTACAATGATTCCTCAGTTAATCGCAGGCTTGTTCTAAGCAAAAATTAAAGCGTATTCGGTTTTCCGAATACGCTTTGTTTTATGATAGGGTGGATAAAATTTTGGATTTTATCCACCCTATCATTATTGTTTATTAAATTAATTCACAAATTCGTGGTAAATAGCATTAAGAGTTTTGATATAATCATCCTCACTGATACCAACAATAATGTTAAGCTCACTAGAACCCTGGTCAATCATTTTGATGTTGATATCATTTTCAGCAATTGCTTTGAAAAGCCTGCCTGCAGTACCCTTAGCACCTGCCATACCTCTGCCAACAACTGCCACAAGAGCGATACCGCCGTTAACTGTAACGGAGTCAGCCTTTGTTCTTCTCATAATGTCATTAACAACATTATCTTTAACGGGAAGGAAATCGTTATCATTAACAACAACGGACATTGTGTCGATACCTGAGGGGAGATGCTCAAAGCAAAGATTGTAGTTTTCGAGAACTTCAAGAACTGTTCTGCCGAAGCCTACCTCTGCATTCATCATATCCTTTTCAATAGCAATAACAGAGAAGCCTTTTTTTCCTGCAACGCCTGTAATAACTGTGTCAACCTTGTTGCTTTCAACGGAAGAAACAATCATTGTACCTGCATCCTCGGGAGCGTTTGTGTTTCTGATGTTAATCGGAATACCCATTTCACGAACGGGGAAAATTGCGTCTTCGTGCATAACAGTTGCGCCCATATATGAAAGCTCACGAAGCTCACTATATGTGATAGTTGAAATCACCTTGGGATTCTCAACACATCTGGGGTCTGCCATAAGCATACCTGAAACATCTGTCCAGTTTTCGTAAATATCTGCTTTAATAGCTCTTGCTACGATTGAGCCTGTAATATCGCTACCGCCACGGGAGAAGGTTTTTATTGTGCCGTTGGGCATAACACCATAGAAACCGGGAATAACAGCGTGTTCGTGATTAGCAAGAATTGCAGTAAGCTCTTCGTTTGTTTTTTCTGTATCGAGTGTGCCGTTTTCTTTGAAGAATATGCCTTCTTCTGCATCAATGAAATCATAACCCAAATAACCTGCGAGAACCATTGAGTTAAGGTATTCGCCACGGCTTGCAATATAGTCACGACCTGCATGGTGAACTATAGCATTTTTGATTCTGTCAAATTCAGGCTGAAGCCAGAGCTTGATGCCTAAATCTTTGATAATGCCGTTATAACGGTCTTCAATAAGCTTGAAAGCATCGTCGATGGGCTGATTTGCTTTTACCAGCTTGTAGCAATCATAAAGCATATCTGTGACTTTGATATCCTCGGAAAATCTTTTGCCGGGAGCAGAAGCAACAACATATCTTCTTTCGGGCTCTGCCTTGATTATTGCGGCAACTTTTTTGAACTGCTCTGCATCTGCAAGAGAGCTACCGCCAAACTTAACAACTTTAACCATAATACATTCTCCTAAAAATATAAGTGTACGGGGAATTTCATCATTTTATTTCCAATATATATTATCACTGCAAACTGCCATTGGCAACAAAAAAATTGAGCTTTAGAAAAAGTTCTATTTATCATATAAAATTTACAAAAACAAAATTATTCTCTTGTGCAAAAACACAATGAAATTCACTTTTTAAAAAAAGTTTCTCTGTCAAAAATTTCTTGCAATATTCTTGAATTATCTTCTAATAATAAAAATGCAAACGCAAGATTAATTGCGAAGGAGTGTTAAGAAATGGCTTCAAGAAACAACAATATGCCCGCAGAGAATAAGACAAATGCAAAGCAGATTCTCAATCAGGTAAAGATGGAGGCTGCTCAGGAAGTTGGCGTTGACCTTAAGCAGGGCTACAACGGCGACCTCACATCTCGTCAGGCTGGTTCTATCGGCGGTCAGATGGTTAAAAAGATGATCAAGGCTTATGAAGAAGGCAACGTTTAATTAAATTGCTGATAGCTTTTAAGTCGCGAAAAGGAGAAACGCTCATCAGGGTTGTTTCTCCTTTTTGATTTTTTAGTTATATTGTAATAAATTAAATCTATTTTTATTGTATTTGCAGTGGTACTGTGGTAAACTTAGTATGTATAGTTATTTATATATGAGGCGATTAAATGAACAAAACAATGCAGAAAAAATATGCCCGTCTAATTGCAAGAGTGGGCGCAAATATAAAGAAGGGTCAGCCTGTGAGAATTTATGCAGAAGCAGACCAACACGAGTTTGTAACAATTCTTGTTGGCGAGTGCTATAAAGCCGGTGCATCAAGGGTTGAGGTTGATTTCGGTTTTCAAGCTATTACAAAGCTTAACTATAAGCACCGTTCCCTTAAATCCTTAAGCGAAGTTCCTGCCTGGCAGGAAGAAAGACTTAAACTTATGGTTGAGGAAGTACCCTGCAGAATTTATATTGAAAGCGAAGACCCTGACGGTCTTAAGGGTGTTAACCGTGAAAAAATGCAGAAGTCTCAGATGGCTCGTTACAAGGTAACAAAAAAATACAGTGATGCACTTGAAAATAAAGATCAATGGTGTATTGCGGCAGTACCTTCTTATGCCTGGGCAAAGAAAGTATTCCCGAATGAAACCAAAAATAAGGCTTATAATATGCTTTGGGACGCTATTCTTAAAACAGTTTATGTTACAAAGGACAATGATCCCGAAGAAGCCTGGAAAAATCATAATGCAGATTTGAAATCAAGAACTGCATACCTTAATGATAAAAAGTTTGATTATCTTGAATATAAAAGCTCCAACGGAACTGATTTTAAAGCAAGTCTTATTTCTGAAAGTCATTGGTGCGGTGGTGGAGAAAATACTCTTTCGGGCAATTTCTTTAATCCGAATTTACCAACAGAAGAAGTTTTCATTTCACCTAAAAAAGGCTTTGCAGAAGGTAAGTTGGTTTCCACAAAACCTCTTTCTTACCAGGGTCAGATTATAAATAATTTCTCAATCACATTTAAAGACGGTAAAGCAGTTGAATGGGATGCAGAAGAGGGTAAGGATTTACTTGATAAAATGCTTTCAATGGACGAGGGTGCAAAATATCTTGGTGAGTTAGCTCTCATTCCTTATAACAGTCCGATTGCAGATACAGGCATACTTTTCTACAATACTCTTTTTGATGAAAATGCAAGCTGCCATGTGGCTCTCGGCAGAGGCTTCTGCGACACAATTGACGGCTTCGAGGAAAAAAGCCTTGAAGAATGTCAGGCTATGGGCGTTAATGACAGTATGATTCATGTTGATTTTATGATTGGCGCACCTGACCTTGAGATAACAGGGTATAAAGACGGGATAGCATATAAAGTATTTGAAAATGGTAATTGGGCGTTTTAAAAAATGCAAAGTGCAAAACGCAAAGTGAATTTATTTGAAAGGGCTGATATTTTATGGCAATGGGATATCCTAAAAAATGGAAAACAGACAGATTTAAAAGAGAAGCACCTGCACCGCTTAAATTCGGTGCAGATGGTAAATTCAGAATTTTACATATTACTGATATTCACGATGTTGAGCCTATAATGGATGATGACGAGGACCGTTCAATTCCTGAGAGAAGAGATTTAGAAACTCTTAATGTTATTGAAAGCCTTGTTGCAAAAACAAATCCCGATTTGGTTGTTTTCGGTGGTGACAATATCAGCGGTTATTGGGAAGAATTTACCTATGACCTTGTCCAGAGCACAATTCAGAAAATCACAAAGCCTATAAGAGACAGAAATATTCCTCTTTGTGTTGTTTTCGGTAACCACGACGGTGAGGTTGGCTTCCACACAGAATTTCAGATGCTTATGTATATGGAATACGAAAACTGCCGTTCGAATCTTAATGACGCTGATGTTTACGGAACAGGTAACTGCTGTGTAACAATCAAAGGCAGTAAAAGTGATAAGGATGCTTTCGCAATCTGGCTTATAGACTCCAACGATTATGACGAAAAACCGGGGTGCGACAATGGTTATGACCACGTTCACGAGGACCAGATTCAGTGGTATGAAAAACGCTCTGCTGAATTAAAGGAAGCAAACGGCGGTGAGCCTCTTCCTGCAATTCTTTTCCAGCATATTCCAGTTCAGCAGGAAATGGATGGCTTCAAAGTAGTTACCGAAAATGATGAATACACATTCTCGAGGGATGGAAACTATTATGCTTTAGGTCACGAAATCCTTGAAGGCAGAGTAAGAGAAACACCTTGTCCTCCCAATATGAATAAGGATTATACTCAGCAGTTAAAGAGCTGGAAGAAGATGGGCGATGTTTTTGCTGCTTTCTTCGGTCACGACCATGTTAACGATTTTAAAATGACTGTTGACGGAATTGACCTTTATCAAACTCTCGGCGCAGGCTTCTTTACTTATGGTATGGAGCACGGCGGAAGACTTATTGTTCTTGATGAAAATAATCCGAGAGAGCTTTATACAGAGTCAATTGAAATTCCTCAGATTACAGATTTAGGAAAATATTAATTAAGTGAGTGATAATCTTTGGGCGAAAGATTTAAAAAAGCAATAGGGGTTGAAGGTAAATTCTTTGATACAGTAAAGCCTATGGTGCAGTATTGCTTTGCTAATATTTTTATGGGTGGTGGCGGTTACATAATCAGTATGTATTTTACCGCATTCCTTACTAATGTTGTTGGTATGGAGCTGAAATACGCTACCTTTATTGTTATGATAGCAACTGTCTGGGATGGTATAAATGACCCGCTTATGGGAATTATTACCGACCGCACCCGTTCAAAATACGGAAGACATAGAAGATACCTTTTGTGGAGTATACCGCCCCTTATTATTTCCTATACAATGCTTTGGAACTCATTCGGTCTTAACGCCAATGAGCATCCCACAATATGTGTAATGTACTATGCTTTTGCATATATTCTTTATAAAACTGCTTACACAATGGTTGATGTTCCTCATACGGCAATGCTTCCCACATTGGCACCCGAATATAACAAGAGAACACAATACACTTCCGTTAGCTATATCTTTAATTCAACGGGAATGATTCCCTCATATATAATTCTTTTAATACTTCTTTCAGCTTTCGGTTCTTCGGATTCTCTTTCTGAGGCTTCAAAAACACCATTCTTATTAACAGGTATTATTCTTTCAATTGTTTATGCTTGTTCAATATTTGCAACCTTTAAAACCTGCAAAGAGCCAAGCTCCTTGAATGAGAAGCTTCCACCCCTGGACCTTAAATTTGCAATAAATGAATATGTTCAGGTTTTCAGAAGCAAGGCCTTCAGAGATTATTTTTCAATGTCATTCTTTTGGCAGATGGCAAGAAGCTTTTATTCAACCACAAGCGTTTATTTTATAACCTACCTTGCAAATTTATATAAATATTACCCCATTTACAACACCTTTGCTGGTGTGTTTGAGTCCCTTGCTTTTCCCTTAAATTATGCTCTTACAATGAAAAAAGGTAAAAGTAAATGCGGTGCAGTAGTTACACCATTTATGATTATTGGTTTAGGTCTTCTTCTCTTTGTTAAAGTTGGCGGTTCTGAAGGACACTCTTCAATGCTTCCACTTATTCTGATGATTTTGGGTGGTGCGGTGCTTTACCCCTTTGGTATGAGTGGTCTGGGGTTTGTTGGCAACAATGTCCTTCCCGACCTTACTGATGTTGACGAGCTTATAACCGGCAGACGTCGCGAAGGAGTTATAGGTACATTCAATACAATGGTTAAGCAGGTAACCGGTGGTGTAATGACCTTTGTTGTAGGTATTGTGCTTGATTCTTTCGGTCTTGTTACAGGTAACAAGGGTGAGTTTATTCAGCAGACTGATGCTGCACTTATGGGTATAAGAGTTTGTGTTTCAATTCTTCCTATGATTAGTGCGGTTATTGCGTATATTTTACTTAAGAGATTTAAAATGACTAAAGATGACCACACTATGATTCGTGCGGCAATTGCCACAAAGCACAAATACGGCAGCGTAACCCTGACGGATTATGAAAAGGAGCGTTGCGAACTATTAACAGGCTATAAGCTTGAAAATACATGGCTGGGTAAAGATAATGACGAAACCCAGGGGCATACTCTTGACAAGGACGAAAACGGTAAATATATAATTCTCATTGAAAGAGATGCGGAGCTTAAAAAGTTGATTGCGGAGGCGGAATGATATGGAAAATATTGATATTACTAAAACTGAACCTACTCCCAAAGAGAAAAATTTAAAAAATACTATAAAAGACATACTTTTTTATGTTGTTCAATGGACTTGGGGTCTTCCTGTTAATATTGTTGGCGGAATCGCTTTCCTTATTTGCACGAAAATTCTCAAGAAAAGACATTCTAAATTCGGTTATGCAAATATAGTTTACCTTCCTTGGAATGCAGGGGGGCTTTCAATGGGGCTCTTTATTTTTATGAAAGATAATCACAAAAATGAAGAGTGGACATATAATACCCGTATTCACGAATACGGTCACACATGGCAATGTCTTCTTTTAGGTCCGCTCTATTATATTGTGATTGCTCTTCCATCTGTGATTTGGTGCAATTGCTTTGCAAAGTACAGAGAGAAGAATAATATTTCATACTATAAGCTCTATTGCGAAAGCTGG
This sequence comes from Acutalibacteraceae bacterium, assembly GCA_045594685.1. Classification (GTDB taxonomy): domain Bacteria; phylum Bacillota; class Clostridia; order Oscillospirales; family Acutalibacteraceae; genus DTU089. The sequence goes on from JAZNYZ010000025.1 coordinate 233,937, forward strand.
GCTAATGTATGGGGAGAAAAGGGAAGCGGAATGAAACGAGTTCCCACAGATAAATAATATAAAAATCTTCCGAATTTTCTTCGGGAGATTTTTATATTATTTGAAACTTTTTTGATTATCAAATCGTTATATTATATGAAAGGGGTGTGAGATTTGAAGGAAAAGGAGCTTATTTACAGAGCAAAATGCGGAGATAAAGATGCTCTCGGAGAGATAATAGAAAAATATTATTCCGATATATACAGTTTTTTGTGTCGCCGTATTGGTGATAAAAGCTACGCAGAGGATCTCACACAGGATGTTTTTTTGAAGTTTTCTGTAAGCCTTCCCCAATATAAAGAGCAGAACAAATTAAAAAGCTATCTTTTTGCCATTGCAGTTAACAGCTCGAATGATTATTTCAAAAAGAATAAAGAAGTGCTTATTGAAAATGAATTTGACAATGTATCATATAAAACTCAATTTGAAAAAAATTGGGAAAACGCACAGATGGTTAAAAATGCAGTTATGAGCCTCTCACCCAAGCAAAGAGATGTTGTGCTTTTGAGATATTACCACGATATGAAAATTAAAGAAATTGCAGAGGTTTTAAGTATGCCTCAGTCCACTGTTAAAACACAGCTTTACAGAGGCGAAAAAAATCTGAAAAATTTATTGAAAGGAGAGCTTGAGGAGTGATTGATAAAAAATTAAAAGAAAAACTGCTTTTGTATCAGGTGGAAAACCCTCATAGTGAGCAAATAGAAAAAGCAAAGCAATTGGTTTTCAAAAATGAGCGTCCCGTAAAAGTACCGTATATTTCCGCCAAAAGAGTAGTTTTAAGCCAAATTCAAACCGTGAATAATTGGTTTTGGTTATTTTCATTGATATTTATTTTTGGGGTTGTTTATTTAAGCTTTAGAATTAATAATCAATCGACAACCCTCTTCCTTTGCGGAGCAACTCCCTTACTCAGTATCGCTTCTTTGCCGGTGGTGCTTGGTAATATTGATGCAGGCAGAATGGAACTTGAAAGCACCTGCTTAATAAAACCGCAAACAGCATTTTCTGCAAAAATGCTTATATGCGGTTGCTTCGATTTGATTGTAATAATTGTCACTTTGCTTTTTTCTTCCCAATTAAGCGAAATAGATGTCGTTAGAAGTGCTGTATTAGGTATGATAAGCTTCACGGCATCCTCATTTCTTTCTCTCGGTGCAAGTCTTATATTTAAAACACAGGTAGCAATTTCTTTAGTATCGGCAGTATATACAACGGTGGTGGCTTGCTTCATTTCAATGGATTTTCTTACCGCAAAGCTTTTAGAAATAAAAATGCCGTTTTTAATATTGGCACTTATTATAAATATAGCTCTGGTTTACACAATATACTCCATAGCAAACCAAAATTACAGTTTTGAAAAGGTGGCGAAAAGATTTGGAAATAAAATATTCTGAAATCACTAAAAGATATGGTGATAAAAAAGCTGTTGACGGAGTAAATCTTACTTTAAATAACGGTATTTGCGCTCTTTTAGGTGCAAACGGAAGCGGTAAAACCACTTTGATGAGAATTACCGCAGGAATACTTGATGCTACAGAGGGAAGTGTTTCTCTTGATGGCAGAAATATTAAAACACTTGACTCCTCATACAGAAATATTCTTGGCTATTTACCTCAAAATTTTGGTTGCTATAAAGATTTTAAAGCTAAGGATTTTTTAATGTATATGTGCGCCCTTAAGGGCATTGACGGAGACTTTGCTAAAAAAAGATGTAAAGATATGTTGGAAGAGGTAGGTCTTGCAGAGGTTCAAAATAAAAAAATAGGCTCTTTTTCAGGTGGTATGAGGCAACGCATAGGTATCGCTCAGGCTCTTCTTAATGAACCCTCGGTTCTTATACTCGATGAGCCTACCGCAGGGCTTGATCCAAAAGAAAGAATACGCTTTCGTAATATGCTTTGTGCCCTTTCAAAAGAGCGAATTATTATTTATGCAACGCATATTGTTTCGGATATTACGTTCCTTGCAGACAGAGTTCTTATTATGAAGGACGGTAAAATTGTTGCAGACGGCTCTCCCGAGGAGCTTATGGCAATTGCTGTGGGTAAGGTGTGGTCTGTTAACGTGAAAAGAAGTGAACTTCCGAGAGTTCAGTCAAAGTACAGTGTGGGCACAATTACAGATGGTGAAAACGGAGCTGTAAACGTGCGCATAGTCAGTGAAAGTAAGCCATTTGAAGAAGCAGTAAATGTTAAGCCTGAGCTTGACGATGTTTATTTGTACTTTTTCGGGGAGGTGTCGGAAGATGCCAAAACTGATTAAATACGAGTTTATAAAAATCTGGAACAGCCGAATAAGTTCTGTGGTGATTGTTTTAGTTCTTATAATATCCTGTTGCTTTTCAGGTTATCAGATATTTAAATGTAAAACCGGTAAAGTAGTTTCAAGCATAAACAGAAGTGAATACCCCTGCGGTATTGTTTCCAATGAAAATATAGAAGATTTCAGGAAAAAGCTCCGAGAATTTGAAGGCAGGGAAGAAATATATGAAAAGAATTCTGCTGTTAAAAACTCCTATGCAGGATATGTTCTTAAGGGTAAATACGATGTAAAAGAAGATGATTTATTTGAAAAAGCAGTTAATGGTGAAATTACAAATGAGGAATATCACAATATTCTTTCCGGATATAACTCTGCACCTTGCATAAAGGAAGAATATTTAGCTGAATATTTTGCACTTTATTACCCGATAAGCGTTTATGAAGCTGCAGAGAGGGATATGAATGTGTATTTTGAAAATTCCGAAAGAACTGATTATGAATTTAACAAAAGAATTGATTACAGTATGAATGCCTACAATATAGCAGATAATCTGGAAAAAGGTATTTATTATGGCTATGACTACGGATGGAGTGTAGCCGAAGATGTTTTTGATGTTGTGGGAATTCTGTTAATATTGGTAATAATTTTCGGTTTGTGCGGTGTGTTTTCGGAAGAATATAGACTGAGAACGGATTCGTTACTGTTATCTACTAAAAAAGGCAAAAATAAATTGGCTACTGCAAAAATACTGACGGGAATAATTTATAGCCTTATATGCACTCTTGGCGGGGTTTTGGTAAGCTATTTGCCTTCCTTAATTATTTTGGGCTTTGAGGGTGGAGATGTTGGTTATTCTATTACACATTTTCAACACCTTACAGCCAAAGTGATTTCATTGTTTTTAGCTTGCTGTGTTATTTCCATGATAACCCTCTGCTTTTCCGCATTTTTCCGAAAAATTACGACCATTATTTTCTGTACCGCTCTAGTGAGTGTTTTACCTGCATTTCTTACATATTCCATAGACCTGATGAACAAAATTCCGTTTGATGCAGAAGTGCTTTTGAACACATTGCCAATCAATATATTGATTAACAGTCATCAGATTTTTCAGCAGTATGCAACTATAGTTCAAGGCTTATTTACCGTAAGAACATTATATATTTCGCTGTTAGTATCGGTGGTTCTTATAATTCTGTTAAGCTTTTTTGTTAAAATACTTTATCTTAAGCACAGAATCAGAAATTGAGGTGATTTAATGGGAGCTCTTGTAAAATATGAGCTGAAGAAGATTTTTCAAAACAAGCTTTGCTTTGGTGTAATTATTCTTGTTTTTATAGGTAGCCTTGCCCTTTGCGGTTATCAGATTTCTCAGTATAAAGCCGGAATCAGAGGTGAATATACCTTAAGTGATATGAGTGACAGGAAAATGCCTGAGGTTGCGGTTTCCCAAGAAAATATTCAGGAATTGGAGCAAAGGCTTGAAGCCTTTGAAAGCAGAGATGATATTTACACAACAATGGATGATATAATGGAATCCCTGCAATATGTAAACGGTGTGGCTCGTATGCCGATGGACAGGACTTATCATGGTAAATATGAAATTGATATGGCGGAATTATACAGCAGACTCGAAAGCGGTGAAATAACCGAAAAAGAGTTTGAGAATATAATGAACGATTCCTCTGATAAGCCCATAATAAAGCCCGAATATTATTCTGAATATTTTGAGGTTTATGCACCTGTGGAAAGCTTCCGTGAGCAAATCAGAGCCATTAAACAGCTTAAATATGAGGCTTCAAAGCTTGAGGGGACGGCAGATTCCTTCGTGTATTTGAAAAAAGCGGAAGCCATAGAAAACGCTTTGAATGAGGGTTATGTTTACGGCTATGATTACGGTTGGGAATCTGCATTTGATGCCTTTTCCTCGGGTACGTTATCTCTGTTGCTGGTTGCAGTCGTTTTATTAGGAACCTGCACGGTTTTTTCTTCCGAATATTCTCAGGGAACAGATGCAATCATTCTTCATACAAAGCGTGGCAGAAGAATGACAGTTTCTGCAAAAATAATAGCTTCATGTATATATTCGGTTGTTTGTGCAGTTGTATTTACAGCGATTGTGTTTGGAGTGAACTTCGCTTTTCTCGGTACTGAGGGAGCTGATGTGGGTGTGGAAATAAGCAATATTGATAGGCTTTTTGCAGTATTACCCTTTATTATTTTAGGTAGTATATCACTTTCTCTTATATCCTTGACAGCGTCTGTTATTTTCAAAAAGCCCACAGTTGCTTCCTTTGTCTCGCTTTTACTGGGTTTTTTACCGGTTGTTTTGAATTTTTATATTTTAGTGGAAGAACCCTTGGAATCAATGCTGAAGCTTACACCGGCATTAATGATTTGCGGAAGCTATATAAGCTATTCAGAATTTGTTGTTGTTAACCAAAGTGCTTTGGATATAACCACATTTTTCTTGCCGGTAGCCATTATCGTAGGAACAATCACATTACCTGTTATATACAGTTTTTACTGCAAGCATCAGGTGAAAAACTAATAAAAAACATTAAAAAAACGGTAACAGATTATTTCTGTTGCCGTTTTCTATTGCCATAAGCTGAAATAAAGGTTATAATTTAGAAAATACCGAAGGATGTGTGGCAATATGGGTGGAAAATATATTTTTAAAGGTTCTTGGATTGGGGCGGATATGACGGTTGAAGACCGCCGTGCACCCATATTCAAAAAGACTTTTACAGTTAAAAATGAAATAAATAAGGCAGAAATTCTTATTTGTGGTCTTGGGCTTTTTGAACTTAAAATCAATGGAAAGTTACCCGATGATACTGTGCTTAATCCTGCACATACACAGTATAACCGCACTGTTTTATACAGATGCTTCGATATTTCGGGTTTATTGGATTTCGGTGAAAATGAAATAACCGTTGAATTGGGTCACAGCTTTTTTAACGAAACTACAAATGTTTGGAATTGGGATAAAGCTTCCTGGCGTTCTTCACCCAAGCTTATAGCGGATTTGAACATCGTTTATGAGAACGGTGAAAACGAAAGTGTTTTTACCGATGAAAATTGGAAATATACTTTAGACGGACAAATTGTCGCAAACAGTATTTATTACGGCGAAGTTCACGATTTGAGAAAAACTGATTTCAAATGGGAAAAGGCTGTTTTGGTTGATGCTCCTGAGGGAAAGCTGAAACCGCAAAATATGCCACCCATAAGAAGAATTGGTGAGTTTAAGCCGAAAGAAATTATTGATAAAGGCAATGGCACATATCTTATTACTGCTCCCGAAATGATAACGGGTTGGGCAAAACTTAATTTGAATTTACCTTCAGGTACTGAAATAAAAGTAACCTATAGTGAAAAACTTGCCACCAACGGATTTATACAGAAAATCGGCAAATATGAAGGTCATGACGGACCTTGGTGGCCTGATGAGTACATACAGCACGATACATTTATCGGTAACGGCGAATTTTGCAAATTAGAGCCTAAATTCAGCTATAAAGGGTTCCGTTATATTCAGATTGAAAATTGCCCCGTGAAAATTACTGAAGATAATATAACCATTTATCGAGTTGCAAATGATATGGAAATTATTTCTGAGTTTGAGTGTTCAAATGAAAGCGTTAACAAGCTTCACGAAATAATGCAGAGAACATTTTTTAATAATTTCCAGGGTAAGCCAACCGATACACCCGTTTGGGAGAAAAACGGATGGTTAGGGGATTTCAGTTGCGGTTTGACTTCAACAATGTTCAATTTCCAAATGGCAGAGTATCTGAAAAACTTTGTCGGTGTAATGAACGACTGCTTTGAGGCTTACGGTAATGTTCCGGTTATGGTGCCTGCGGCAGAATGGGGAATTGATAATTCACCTGTATGGAACACAGTTTATGTGTTTTCTTGCGAGGCGCTTCTTGATTATTGCAACGAAAAAGAGTATGTAAAAACACTTTATCCCAATCTGAAACAATTTGCTTTGAATGATATTAAAACGCTTTCAAATCAAGATTGGGTATGGGGTCACAAGGGTCTTGCAGACTGGCTTTCACCAATGGGAGAAGCAGACGGAGAAATTGACCCCGGTTCTTCCGAGGGTTGTGAAATCTGCGGAACTGCATTTATTTATAAAATGCTTTTAAGTGTAACAAAAATTGCGGAAATTCTTGGTGAAACAGAAGATACAGAGCTTTATAAAAATGCTTGTGAAAAGATTTATAAAGCCTTTAATGAAAAGTTTTATAATTCAGAAAAACATATTTATGAAACAACCTTCTGGGAGCAAAAAGGTCTTCGCACAAAATATAGGCAGACATCAAACCTTTTGCCCTTGGCTTTCGATATGGTGCCTGAGAAGAATAAAAAAGCCGTTTTAGAAAACCTTGTAAATGATATTATCAATAAGGATTATCATTTTGATACAGGATGTACGGGTGTTAAATTCGTTCTTCCTGTTTTATATGACAACGGATATTCCGATATTGCATACAAGGTGCTTACTCAAAAAACTTATCCGAGCTGGTGCTTTTGGCTTGAAAATGGCGCAGATACTGCCTGGGAAAGCTGGGAAACAACAACTCGCTCACAAGACCATTATTTCCTTGGTTCTTATGATGAGGTATTCTTTACTCATTTTGCAGGTATAAAGGAAGTTAAAGACGGATATAAAAGCTTTACAATTTCGCCACAATTTGATTGCGGTTTGAAATATGTAAATGTTAGTTTAAAAACGCCTTTCGGTAAGCTGATTTGTGATTGGGAAATAAATGACAATAACATAATAACAGTTAAAATCACAGTACCTGAAGGTACAAAAGCAAAAGTTATATTATCTGCTAAAGAAAGCGTTGAAGAAATTCTTTCAGATGGGGAATATGTTTGGACAATTGAAAAATAAAGTCAACAAGGAGTTGTAAAAAACAAAGGTTTTTTGCAACTCCTTGAGCGTTCAGCATAAGTTATCTGTTCTGGTCGTTATTTTTCTGATTCTGCTGATTCTGTTTGTTGTTCTTGTTCTGGTTATTGTTCTGATTGTTTTTGTTGTTCTGGTTCTGCTGATTGTTTCTGTTGTTGTCCATTGTATTCACCTCCTGATGAGTGCCGTTTCAAACCTTTTGGTTCAAGTCGCTCACTCTGAGTATAGTTTGTCACATTTGCGGAAAACTATTCGCAGATTTAAGACATACTTGAAGGGGAAAATTATGTTATTAGTTAAAAATGGTAATTTATATACAATGGAAAATGAAGAACCAATTAACGCAGATTTATTTGTAAGCAACGGAAAAATTGCAGAAATAGGCAAAAATATAGAAGTTACTGATGATGTGAAAATAATTGATGCAACGGGAATGAATGTGTTTCCCGGGTTTATTGATGCTCATAGTCATCTTGGGATTTGCGAAGAAAAGTCAACCGCTCAGATAGATGAAAGCAATGAAAACACTAACCCCATAATGCCTGCAGTCAGAGGTCTTGATGGTGTAAATCCAATGGACAGTGCATTTCACAACGCTTTAGCATCAGGTATAACAGGGGTTATGGTTGGACCCGGTAGTGCAAATCCAATTGGCGGTCAGTTTGCATTTATAAAAACATACGGGAGGTGCATTGATGATATGGTAGTTCTTGCACCTGCTGCCATAAAAATCGCTTTTGGTGAAAACCCAATGACAAATTACGGGTTGAACGGTAACACGCCCTCTTGCCGAATGGGAACAGCTTCATTAATAAGAGAAGAATTATTCCGTGCAAAACAATATTTTGAAAATGAAGATAATCAGCAAAAAGATTTTTTATTGGAAAGCTACAGAGATTTATTTGCTGGTAAAATTCCTCTTAAAGCACACGTTCACAGAGCGGATGATATATTGACCGCCATAAGAATAGCAAAAGAATTCGGTCTGGGACTTACTCTCGACCATTGCACAGAGGGACATTTAATAGCAGAAAAAATAGCAGAAAGCGGATTTCCTGCAATTGTTGGGCCATCTTTAGCCTCAAGAAATAAAAAAGAAGTAAGTCAATCAGATTTTAAAACCGCAGGAATACTGAAAAAAACTGGTGTAACTGTTGCAATAACCACCGACCACCCTGTTTCAAGAATACAGTATTTACCACTGTGTGCAGCGTTGGCGGCAAAGGAGGGCTTAGGGGAATACGATGCCTTAAAAGCCATAACAATAGACGCGGCAAAAATTTGCAGAGTTGACCACAGATTAGGCAGTCTTAAGGTGGGGAAGGATGCAGATTTCGTTATTTTTGAAGGACATCCCTTTGATATATTTTCTCGCGTTCATGTGACAATTATTGATGGAAAAATTGTATGGCAATAAACATAAAAGCTGTTGAAGATAATCACTTCTTATGATAAAATGCTCCTATATGATGTTTCTTTAATGGGTGATTATTTATGAAAAATGCTTTGTATGTTGATACTATGATAGGTACCGTTGGTGACGGGCAGATAGAAGAATCCCATGGTGGCGGAAAAACTTATCCCGGAGCTTGTGTGCCCGGTGGGATGGTACAGCTTTCTCCTGATACAGTCAGCGGTGGTGACAATGGCAGTGGTTACAACTATTGCCATAATACCATTGAGGGCTTTAGCTTTAATCATATGAGCGGTATAGGCTGGTATGGTGATTTGGGGAATATTCAGATTATGCCCGTAACAGAAGATACCGAACTTCGTAGCGGAAGCAATGAGGAGCAGCCATTTGTTAAAGGTTCAAGAGGGTGGAAATCTGAATTTTCCCACGAAAACGAAAAAACTCGTGCAGGGTATTATTCAGTTCTTTTAGAAAGATACAATTTGTTGGCAGAAGCTACTGCTTCTGAGCACGCAGGAATATTGAGATTTACATATCCTGAAAATTCAGAAAAGAAAATGATAATCAACCTTTCCCGAAGAATAGGCGGAAAAGCAGATTATCAAGAGGTTAATTTAATAAATGACAGAAAAATTGAAGGTCATATAAAATGTACTCCAAAGTGTGGCGGTTTCGGTCACGGTCACGGCGGAATTTTCTATGATTTATATTTTGTTATGGAGTTTTCAACACCTTTTATTAATAAAAGATTTTTTTCAAATGAAGAATTTATTGATGAAAACGCGGGTGAGGATTTAGGACTTTTTCTTGGTTTTAACAGGGATTTAAAAGACCCCATAACAGTAAAATGTGCCATTTCCTATGTAGATATAGAAGGTGCGAGAAAAAATTTCGCTACGGAGTGTGAAAATATAGATTTTGACACTATGGCGGAAAAAGCTTTACAGCAATGGGAAGATGCATTTTCCTGCATTAAGGTTGAAGGTACGAATGAAATTGATTTAAAGCTTTTTTATACCTGCCTTTATCACGTCCTTTTAGACCCTCGCACAATGGCGGATGTTGATGGAAGATTTGTCATTAATTATGAAATCTATAAAAATTCCGACTATAAGCAAAGGACTGTGTTCAGTGGTTGGGATGTATATAGAAGTGAGTTTCCGCTTTTAAGCATTATTCGTCCTGATATGGTGCGCGATGATGTTAATTCCTTGCTTAAAATTGCAGAGCTTAATAAATCTTCGTTTCCGCGATGGGAGCTTTTGGGTATAAATGCCGGTTGTATGGTTGGTGACCCGGGTCTTATTGTTTTGGCAGATGCTTTTGTAAAAGGGATTAAACCTTATGATACAGAAAAGGCGTATAAAATATCAAAAGCATCAAGCGTTTGTGCGAAAGAACTCGACGGAAAAGAGTTTAAATCTATAAGACCTGATTGCAGAGCATATCTTGAAGATTGTTATGTGCCCGAAGAATTAAGTGATACCTTGGAATATCTGTTGGCAGACTATACTATGGCGAAATTTGCTGAGGCTTTGGGCAAAACGGAAGATGCAGAGTTTTATATGAACAGGGCTAATCGTTATAGTGAAAATTATAATGAGGTTTTGCAGTTTATGGCACCGAGAAAAGCAGATGGCGAATTCGTTTTTGAAGAGGACAGATACGATGATGACGGAACAGTTGAAAGCAATATTTTTCAGCAGTCCTGGTTTGTGCCTTATGATGTTACAGGTTTAAGTAAGCTTTTCGGTGAAGAAAGAACAATTGAACTTCTTGAAGAATTTTTTGAAAGGGCAGATTTGAAAAGCCTTTGGAATGATGATTACAATCATTCCAATGAGCCTTGCCATAACATAACTCACTATTTCAGTATTTTGGGACTTCCCGAAAGAACACAGTATTGGACAAGAAGAGTTCAGAAGGAGGCTTATCGCACAGGTGCCTACGGCTTCTGCGGTAATGAGGATGTTGGTCAGCTTTCTGCATGGTATGTGCTTTCTGCAATAGGCTTTGCGCAGGTTTGTCCTGCAGACCCCAAATATTATTTCAACACCCCGCTTTTTAGAAACGTTGAATTGAAATTAGATGAGAATTTCCATTCTTGTGAAATTTCGAATATTTTAAGAATAAAATGTGATAAAAACCCACTTGAATTTCCGTATATCAAATCCGTTAAGCTTAACGGAAATGAAATCAAAGAAAATTTCTTAACGTATGAGGAAATAACCAAGGGTGGAGAAATTGTTTTTGAACTTAGGTAAAATAGCGAAAACAAACAGTTGTATTTTTCAAAAATATTTAGAAAAAAGCGGTAATATGGTTGAATAATTTTGAGTTTTTACCATAAAATATTTATAGTATTACTGTTGACAAATAGTGATTTTTTGCTATAATGATGGTAGTTTGGAGAAATATGAAAAGTATTTTCTCAAACTTCACGAAGACTCGGCTTTTGTGGAAAGTCTGTCAGGGAGAATGCGTCAGCGACTGAAAGCGCATTTGAGATGAGTAGTAAGTCCGGGAACACTTCGTTGAAAACCAAAACAGAATATTAAAAGGGGATGCGCTTTTGCGTGTCAATGCGGGTGGCACCGCGGGTATTTAGTTTACTCGTCCCGGGAATATTTTTATATTCCCGGGGCTTTTTATTTTGTTTAGGGTGAAACGAGTTATCCGAACCTGCCTAAAAGCAAATCTTTTTAAGGCTTTTCGGCGTTTCGGTCTTGAAAGGCGCCAGCCTATCTTCGCCCTCAACCCCAAAAATCCAATAAAAATCTTTCGCTTTTAGGTCGAAGATTTTATACAGAGCGGATTTTTGGTCAGACAAGGCAAAAACGCAGCTAATCCTTTCGGATTAGCGAGTATTTTAACACAGGATGAACGGAAATCCGCCTGTAGAAAACACGGTTCGGATAATTCTTTTCACCCTAATTTATTTGGAGGTATGCCAATATGTATAGAACGTTGTTTTGTAACGACATCTGTGACAAGCATATAGGTCAGACTGTCCAGCTTGCAGGCTGGGTTGATGTTGTGCGTGACCACGGTGGTGTTATATTCGTTGACCTTCGTGACTACACAGGTGTTACACAGGTTGTTATTCACAACGAAGAGCTTCTTAAAAACGTTAACCGTGAAACAGTTATTTCTGTCAGCGGTATTGTTGAAAAGCGTGACCCCGAAACAGTAAACACCAAAATTGATACAGGCTATGTGGAATTAGTCGCAGATAGTCTTCAGGTTTTAGGTAAAAGCCAGAATATGCTTCCTTTTGATGTGAGGGCATCAAGGCAGAGCAAGGATGAATTGCGCCTCAAATACCGTTATCTTGACCTTCGTAACCCCAAGAATCACGATAACCTTGTTATGCGTTCAAAAATCATCCGCCATTTGAGAAATAAAATGGAGGAAAAGGATTTCCTCGATATGCAGACTCCCATTCTTACTGCATCATCTCCCGAAGGTGCTCGTGACTTCCTTGTTCCCAGCCGTAAGCATCCCGGTAAATTCTATGCTTTACCTCAGGCACCTCAGCAGTTCAAGCAGTTGCTTATGGTTTCAGGCTTTGACAGATATTTCCAGGTTGCTCCCTGCTTCCGTGATGAAGATGCCCGTGCAGACCGTTCACCCGGTGAATTCTATCAGTTGGACTTTGAAATGGCTTTTGCAACTCAGGAAGAGGTTCTTGATGTTTGCGAAGATGTTATTTACGATACCTTTACAACCTTCTCCGATAAAAAGGTTACTCCCAAGCCCTTCCGCCGTATTACTTATGCAGATGCAATGATGTACTATGGTTCAGATAAGCCTGACTTAAGAAACCCCTTGATTATCTGCGATTTAACAGATTTCTTTATGGGTGTTAACTTCCCTGCATTCAAGGGCAGACCTGTTCGTGGTATTGTTGCTGATTGTAGCGGTAAATCTAATAAATTCTTTGAAAACTCCCTTAAGTTTGCAACTTCTGATGCAGTTGGCTTAGGCGGTTTAGGCTATATTACTCTTAAGGATAATGTTTTCTTAGGTCCTATCGCTAAATTCCTTAGCGAAGAACAGAAGGAAGAAATAAAAACTCTTACAAAAGTTAAAGAGGGTGAAACACTCTTCTTTATCTGCGATGATAAGAAAAACGATGCTGAGAAAAAAGCAGGTATGATTCGCGAATGGTTGGCAAAGAAAGACCAGTTGGATTTAATCCGTGATGATGCTTTTGAGTTCTGCTTTGTTGTTGATTTCCCCATGTATGAGGTTGATGAAGAAACAGGTGAAATGATTTTCACTCACAATCCCTTCTCAATGCCTCAGGGTGGTATGGATTCTCTTCTCAATAAAGAGCCTACAGAGGTTCTCGCATATCAGTATGACCTTGTTTGTAACGGTATTGAGTTGGCTTCAGGTGCAGTTCGTAACCACGATATTGACATTATGAAGAAAGCTTTTGAAATTGCAGGATATGATGAAGCTGAATTGAAGAAACGCTTTAACGCTTTGTATACAGCATTCCAGTATGGTGCACCGCCCCACGCAGGTATGGCACCCGGTATTGACCGTATGGTAATGCTTCTTACTGATGAAGAAAAAATCCTTGATGTTATTGCATTCCCCTTGAATGGTAATGCTCAGGACTTGTTGCTTGGCGCTCCCGGCGATGTTACAAACCAGCAGCTTGAAGATGTTCATCTTCTCGGTAATGGTAGCTCACTTGCTCAGCGCTCTGCGTCTGCAGGTGCTTCGGGTAAACAGTCACAGGGTAAACGCTCAACATTCTCAAATGCTCAGCAGTTGAATCAGCTTTCCCTCACAGAAGAGGAAGAAACAATTATGCAGGGCATTTTCAGCGCAATGAGCGAAAATGAAAAGAAACTTAATACTTGCGATACCGAAAATGTTGAAGAAATGGTTCACGTTATGCCAATGACAAATGTTTTGCGTGAAGATGTCCGTAAGCAGAATTTCTCAAGAGAAAGCTTACTTGAGGGCGCTCCCGAACGCAGTGATGACAGCTGGCAAGTTCCAAGATTAGTAAAGTGAGGTGTGTAGAATGAAATATTATGCAACTAAGATTTGCGATAAAGGAACAATTGCAGTAGATGATACTCTTCTTGTAAAAGAAGCTCTTGCAACTGCGGGTTCTCATATTCTTGATGGCTTCAAGCCTCTTTTCAGCGCAGAAGCAGTTGTTCGCCTTGAAGAAAAAGGCTATGCAGTTTCAGGCAAAGCTCATACAGGCGAATTCGGTTTGGACCTTGTTGGTGAATTTTCATATTACGCTCCTCAGGAAGAAAAGCTTGAAGGCGCAGCCGCAGCATTAGTTAAAAACGGTGATGTTAAAGCAGCCCTTGGCGTTGATATGAACGGCTCAACAAGACGTGCAGCTGCACTTGCAGGAATAGATTTCCTTAAACCCACTTATGGTACAGTTTCCCGTTATGGTGTTATTTCCTGTGCCGCTTCAGGTGAGCAGGTTGGTGTATATGCACCCAATGCAGAAGGTGTTAAAGAAATTATCAGCGTTATTGCAGGTCACGATGATAAGGACGGCACAAGCTTACCTGAAAAAGAATATGACTACTCAACAGATGTTGCAGTAGCAGGTAAAAAGGTTTGTATCGTTAAAGAATTGCTTGAAAGAGCAGACGAAGAAACCAAAGACAATGTAATGAAATATGCAGATGCACTTAAAGCAAATGGTGTACAGGTTGAAGAAATTTCTTGGGACTTCTTTGATTTAGCAAATACTGCATGGCAGATTCTTATGTGTGCAGAAACCTGTAACAATGTTTCCCGTTATGACGGTGTTAAATACGGTCATCGTGCAGAACAATACAGAAATATTGATGAATTATATGTGAAATCCAGAACAGAAGGCTTTAATTTCCTTACAAAAGCAGTCATTCTTTATGGTTCAGATGTTTTATCAAAAAATCGTTATAAAGATTGTTATGATAAATCCTTGAGAGTAAGAAGAGTAGTTGCGAATGCAACAAAGGAGCTTCTCGAAAAATACGATGCAATTCTTACTCCCGTTTGCAGTGCAACTGAATTTACCGCATACGATATTAAAGATGCTTTCACAAAGGTATTTGAAGAAAGCGTATTTACCGCGCTTCCCAACCTTATCGGTACACCTGCTCTTGTTAGTGGTGGTGTTCAGCTTATGGGTAAGCATTTCGGTGAAAGTGTGCTTCTCAGCCTTGCAAACAGCGTTGAAAGGAAAGGTGAATGAATATGAATTATGAAATCGTCATCGGCCTTGAAACTCATGTAGAATTAAGCACCGAATCAAAAATATTCTGTTCTTGCGGCGGACATTCTGCGGCAAATGAGCCGAACGACTGCGTTTGCCCTGCTTGTAGCGGTATGCCCGGTATGTTGCCCGTAATGAATAAAAAGGTTATAGAGTTGGCAGTTACTGCAGGTCTTATGCTCAACTGCGAAATCAGCCGTTACACAACCTTTGATAAGAAAAATTATTACTATCCTGATTTGCCCTGCGCATATCAGATTACCCAGTTAAACCACCCCATTTGCACAAATGGTTGCGTTTCAATTAAAACTTCTGCAGGTGCAAGAGATATTCGCATTAAGCAGATTCATATGGAAGAGGACGCAGGTAAGCTCGTTCACGGCGGTAATTCATCTTTTGTTGATTTTAACCGTACCAGCGTTCCACTTATTGAAATTGTTACACAGCCCGATTTCCGTAGCGCAGAAGAGGTTGTTGTTTACCTTAACAAGCTTAAATCAATGTTCCGTTCAGGCGGTATTTCTGAATGTGAAGAGGGTGCAATGCGTTGCGATGTTAACATTTCTGTTCGTCCCGAGGGTAGCGAAGAATTCGGTGTTCGTACAGAAATCAAGAATATGAGCTCCTTTGAAGCAATTGAAAGAGCAATCCGTTATGAAGCACAACGCCATATGGATGCCCTTGAATTTGAAACAGAAGAGCTTGTTCAGGAAACAAGACGTTTTGACGATGTTAGCGGAAAAACTTTTGCTATGCGTAATAAGGAAACTGAAGCAGATTATCGTTATTTCCCTGATGCAAACCTTATGCCCATTATCATTGATGATGAATGGCTTGAAGAAATCAAGGCTAAGAAACCTGCTGCAGTTGATGAAAAAGCAGAGGAGTACAGAGCGGCAGGTATTTCCGATAAGGAAATTGCAATGCTTCTTTCTAACCACAAGCTTATGGCTCTTCTTGATGATACAGTGGCTACAGGTTGTAATGCAAAAGATACTGCAAGCTGGATTCTTACAGATTGCGCAGGTATTCTTCGTAAGGATGGTAAAACTCTTAACGAGCTTGAGGTTACTGCCCAAACACTTTCAACTATCATTAAGTTGGTTGATAGCGGTAAAATCAATCGTAACGCAGGTAAGAAAATTCTTATTGCAGTTGTTGAAGATAATGTTGACCCTGTTGCTTACTGCAAGGAAAAAGGTCTTGATAAGCAGTTTGACTCTTCTGCAATTGAAAGCGTAATTGATAAGGTTATCAGCGAAAATCCCAAAGCTATTGAGGATTATAACAACGGTAAAGTTAAAGCAGCTCAGGCACTCTTCGGTGCTTGTATGAAAGAGCTTCGCGGTGCAGGTGACCCTGCAGTTATCAAAGAGCTCTTAGAAAAGAAGTTAAACAAATAAAATGAACAGACCCTAAAGTTTTTTAGAAAAAACTTTAGGGTCTGTGTTTATTTATCAAAGAATTCAAAATTAATATTAGTATTTATAAATTTTTCAATATCTTTTTTATCTTTAAAAATCGAATATGCCAAAACAAGCTTTGCATAGGCAGTTTCATTGGTGCAACCATAAAGAAAATTGATTTTCTTTTTGTTTACTTCGTGAGTGTTGATAACTCTTACAGTATCATAAATTTCGCCCGAGTTTTTTGATGGAGAAAAATAAATATCTATATCAGGATTTTCTTTATCACACAAATCCATTAAATGCAGAACAGAATTTTCGTGTGGCTCTGCGCAGGCAGTTCCTGAATGATATGTCCCATGAAGAATTGCAGAAAACTTACTGTAATTAAATGAATTATAATCAAGTCCAACATAAGGGTTTATCATTAAAACACAGTTTTTTAAATCCCAATCACCATTTATATCTATAAGTGGTGATTTTTCTTCTTGTGGGTATTTCTCTTTGATTTCATTGAAAGTTTCATCAGAAAATTCTGTTATATCAATTACACCTGTGCTGAAAAAATCCTCGGAATAGTTTTTGCATTGTTCGAGCCTTGAACCCAAATGAAGATACATTCTGCCATCTGAGATGTTCTTGTATGTGGCATAAACATTCGGCTCAATATCCCTGCAAATAAGTTCAACTGCATATTTGAAATTGTCATCTCCGTTTGCTCTTTCTGAATCAAGTCGGGCATTACTTGAAACAAAAAATACGGGGATATCTGTATTTGTGAGAATTAAAGAGAATAGGGATGTTGAAAATGCAAGGGTATCTGTTCCGTGAGCAAAAATAACACCATCAAAATTATCTGTGTTGATATATTTTCTGTAAGAATCAAGCATTAAGTTCCAATTAGGAATTGACATATTCTCGCTTAAAATAAAGAGGTTTTCAGTTGGTTTTATTTCAACTTTATCTTTAAAAGGTGAATCAGAGTTTTTAAAATTTTCAATAAGCTTCACTCCTGCACCCTCGGAAATTGACAAGGTTCCGTGCTCGTTAAGAGAGGTGCAGATTGTTCCGCCAACAAGTATCAAAAGAATTTTTTTCATATTACAATCTCTTTCAGTGGTTATATGTATTCCTTCTGCCTGTTACAAGGTGGCAGAAAATCCTGCCTGTTTTGGTCATAAATCTTTGAGAAATACCTTTAATTATAACACTTTTAGCAGTTCTGTAATCAAATTCTGTTCCCTCTTTTTTGATTTTCTTCAAATCCTTGAATGAGAACATTTTATACCAACGCTCTACTCGGCTTGTGTATTTTGAAGTGTTGTTTTCTTTAACTTCAAGAATACGATAGCCATACTGAGAAGAGAAGCGGTCGTCATTATAACGGGTGCTTAAAGAGTTTCCGATATCAATGCCATCTAATTTAACTGCGAAAGCATTTGTATGGTCATGACCGCTGAAAATACCAAGCACATCGCCATTTTCAACCATTGCTTCAAACTGGCCGTAGTTATGGTAGCCACTGCAAGGTGTTTCATTGAGTGTTCCGAAATTCTTGAAATTGGGATCAAACATATAGAAATCATTTTTGTTATACATATGAGCGAATGAATAGAGCTTTCTTTTATTCACCTTTTTTAGAGCTCTGTAAATATCTTCAACAATCATATGCTGAAAAGCGAGGGAGTAAACCTTTTCGCCACCGTTTTCTTTTGTAATTTCATCGCTTTTTTCTTTATACCAGGAAACCTGCTGGGGAAGAACGCAGCCGTAGTGCCCCTCGTCATCATAATCGTTGGAGTCGAAAATCCAAAGATTGAACTTGATTTTTGAACCATCGGAAGAAAGAACGGGCACATTATATGTTGCACAGTCAGGCAAATCCTTATACTCTCTACTTACGGAGCAGGAGAAAGAATTATAATATTCCATAAGCTCTTCGCGAGTCATTGCACCTCTTTCGGAATCGTGGTTACCGAAAGTGATTGCAACGGGAATATGTAAGCTTTCAAAAACATTCATAAGCTTATCAATGTGAGTTTTGGTTTTGTTGGGTTCATCCTCGTTATCAACATTATCGCCTGTAATGACAGCAATATCGGGACATTCCTTTTTGCAAGCTTCATTTATGAGCCAAACGGACATATCAATGTTTTTATCATCAAGGTGGGTGTCTGTTATATGCATTATTTTGAGTTTTCCGTTTTTGAATTTTAATTCTGCCATTTTACATCTGCTCCAATATATATTGCTTAATATCCTCTAATTTACTTTTTTTCCATTCTCCGCTTTCGGCTTTTTCAGCCAAAGGGCAAAGAATAAAGAAGTCGAGAGTTTCACCGGGTACTCTGCCTGTTCGGAGTTCTTCGGAAAAATGCTCTTTCCATTTTTCTTCTGTTGCGTCTTTGAATTCTTCGGGTTTAAGATAGGTCATTTGTCTTTTTGTTGCTTCAATGTGCATTTTCGCAGAAAGGGGAGAAAGCAAGTTGTAATCTTCTTCTTGAATATCTACAAAAATTCTCGGTAGCTCATCTTTAACAACTCTTTCCTCACCGCGAACAATTCTCAAACCCATAGGCTCGTAAGAAAATTCATTTTCTGTGAAGTTGAGCTTTACAATAAGTCCAAGCTCTGTGTTGAACTGAGAACGCTGATAGTCTGTGTCGAAAATAAAATTACCTAAAGAATAAAAGATAATCTTATCGCCCACAGTTTCATAGTTCATTGGCACGTGGGGATGATGACCAACAACAATATCTGCGCCCATCTCGAGATATTTGTGATAACGTTCTCTTGTATAGGGCGAGGGGAGGGGCGTGAACTCTTCTCCAGCGTGGGCAACAACAATGCACCAACGGCATTTTGATTTTATTTTATTTATAGTGTTCTGAATAGCATCCAGGTCACTCCAGCTATAGCAACCGGGCTTGTCAACATCAGCTTTTCTGCAGGCTCGCTGATAACCAACACCAAAAAGACCGATACCGCCTGCTTCGTTGATGATAACAGGCTTTCTTGCTTCATCAATATTCATTCCTGCACCGATTGTCTGCACTCCAAGCTCCTTAGCTATATTGAGAGTGCTTTCAATGCCATAAGGACCTGCATCCATAATATGATTGTTGCAGATGTTCCATATATCTGCACCCATTTTCTTTAAAACCTTTACGGCTTTTGGGTCAATGGTATGAAGTAACTGCTGAACACCGCTCTGAGTAGTGTTTTGTTCTGCTTCGGCAACAGGACCTTCAACATTTGGAATGACATGGTCTGCGCTACCGAGAAAATCAAGAATTTCTTTAGAAATTAATTCTTCGTCATCCCATTTGCCGTAAAAATAACGGTCGAAGCCTATATCACCGGTAAAAACTAATGAGGCTTTTTCTTTCATAAATTATCTCTTTTCTTCAAGTTCAAATCCGTAAAGTTCACCATTAACAGTTGAGAGCTTCCCAACCTGTCCGATTTCAAAACCATCGTAGCATTCGTGGGGAACTGCTAAATCAAAAATGTTTCCGTCAGGTTCTTCAAAGGTTATAATAAATTGTTCAACTGCTTTGGGACGTTTGTTTCCCACAACCTTTGCACAGCAGCTTTGGTCAATTACCTTTACTGTTCTGACCGTAGGTTCTGTGGGCGGTTCATCTAAATTGATTTCTTTAGGTATTTCGTTTTGTAATTCTTCGCGTTGCTTTTTGGTGTTTTTTGCAATCCATATACCAATAGAAGCGGCAAAAATAATAATTAATACAAAAGCACCAATAAATAAGATGTCATCCATAATCAATCACCAATAAGTAATTTATATAAAGTTGGTTGAACATTGAATTCTTCCATTGCGGCTTTTACTTCTCTGAGAGCTTTCTCTTTAACTGCTTTTGGATTAGTGCCTTTAAGAACTGCACGAATGAGAATGTTTTTAGGTGTGTGGTCAAAGTCAATGAACTCTAAAAGCTGAGTTTTATAACCGCAGTATTCTAGAAGATTTCCTCTTATACTGTCTGTGAGTAAAGCAGAAAATCGCTCCTGAATTATGCCGTAGCGAGTTAAAACTGAGAGATTTTCTGTTTTAATCTGGCTATTTAACTCGTGTTGACAGCAGGGGACTGAGAATATCATTTTTGCACCCCAATTAACAGCGTTGAAAAGTGCAAAATCCGTTGCAGTATCGCAAGCGTGGAGAGTGATAACCATATCAACATCAAAAGGACATTTATAGCCGTTAATATCTCCAAGCTCAAATCGAAGATTTTTGTAACCATATTTTTCGGCAGCTTTATTGCATTTTTCAATAACATCCTTTTTCAAGTCAAGACCGATTATATTGGTTTCAATTTTCTTGATTTCAGTTAAATAATAGTAAACGATAAAGGTTAAATATGATTTACCGCAACCAAAGTCAATAATGTTAAGCTTCTTTAAGTTTTGCTGACGAACTCCGTCATCAATTATTTCAATAAGGCGGTTAATCTGCTTGTATTTGTCATACATAGAATTAACAACCTTACCATCTTTTGTGAAGATTCCCATATCAACTAAAGGCTCAATAACCTGACCCTCGGGGAGAAGATATTGCTTCTGACGGTTGTGCTGAGCAGGTGCAACAGGTGTTTCTTTACCTGTGCTTCTTGTTTTGTAAAAAAACTTTCCGTTCTTAGATGTTATATAAAACTCTTTCTCGTTATCCCAAGCATTGAACTGCAGGAAATCATTTCCCATAAGCTCAGCTGCACGATTCGCTACTTCATCGAATTGCACATTTTCGTGGAAAACCTGTTTTTCGGTGTGCTTTGCAATCTGAAAGAATTTAGGCATTCTGCTTATGGTGATTTTTTTGAATTCACTCTGTTTTGAAGCGGGTTTACTGATAACCGCCTTTTTTATTTCATTTTCGAAAATATTATTTATCAATTCATTGAGTTCCGACATAAATCGTCCTCCGAAAAATCAGTTAATGAGAGAAATTGTTTCTCCTGCGGAAAGCTCTGCTTTCAGGCAGTTGTCTTCAATAACGAAAGACTTGTCTGCTTTAAGATTTTTTGTTTTATCGTTTAATTTAATTTTCAAGGTTGCATCGCTTGAAGCGGTAACACTTGCATTTGTCAGAATACCGTTGTTCCATTCTATATCAAATGTAATGTTACCCCTTGCTTTGATACCCTTTATTGCACCATTTTTCCATTCGTCAGGTAATGCGGGTAAAAGCTCTGCAATTCTTTCGTCTAAAGAACCTTCGTGGCTCTGTAAAAACATTTCTGTTATACCTGCAACACCGCCGAAGTTTCCGTCAATCTGGAAGGGTGGGTGAATGTCAAAGAGATTATTTGCAGTGCATTTTTTAAGAAGATATTTAAGGTGGTTGTAAGCGTTGTTACCATCTTTAAGACGGGTGTAGAAGCAAATTGTCCAGGCTCTTGACCAACCTGTTGAGCCACCGCCGTTTTCAATTCTTCTTGCAATTGTTCTTTTTGCCGCTTCATAGATTTCGGGATTGCTTTCGTTAATCTGGTCGGCAGGGTAAAGACCGAAAAGGTGGGAGATATGACGATGACCTGGCTCGGTTTCTTCATAATCCTTAATCCATTCGCGGATTGTACCGTAACGTTCACTTATTTCCATTGGCGGAAGCTTTCTGAGAACTTCAAAAAGAGTTTCAGAAAAATTCTCATCAATACCTAAAATCTTGCAAGCGTGGGCAGTGCGGGTGAAAAGGGCATAAATAATCTGATAGTCTATAGTTGCGCCCTCGGTGAACATACTCTCTTGCTTTTCACCATTAGAATCTATGTAATAGAATTCATTTTCGGGAGAGTTTGAGGGAGAGGTGATAAGCTGCCACTTTTCATCCTCTGTTAAATAATCTTGAACAAATTCACAAGAGCCTTTCAGAATGGGATAAATTTCTTCAAGGTATTCCTTGCTGTTAGTGTATTCATAATGCTCCCAGAGATTAAGGCAAAGCCAAGGACCTGCCATAGGGAAAAATCCGCAGTCAACACTATCGTGAACACCGGTTCTGCCGAAAGCATCGGTGGTGTGGTTAATAACCCAACCTCTTGCACCGAAAAGCTCTTTTGCGGTTGCAGAACCAAAATTGCTTACCATTTTCATAAAATGAATAAATGGTGCGGTGGTTTTGGAAAGGTTAGCATTTTCGGCAGGCCAATAGTTCATTTGAAGATTAATGTTGGTGTGGAAATCACTTCCCCAAGGGGGATTGAAATCGTGACACCAGATGCCCTGCAGGTTGGCAGGAAGACGAGCGTTTTTGCCCGAACTTTCAATTAAAAGGTATCTGCCGAAATTATAGTAAAGAGCAAATAAATCAGGGTCGTATTCATCCCATTTAAGCTCTTTAAGTCTTTGGTTTGTGGGAAGCGCGCTGATTTCACTTTCAGGGAGAGTGAATTCAACATTGCTGAACCATTCTTTATGAGAAGAAATATGTTTTTCTTTTATTTCTTCATAATCTGCATTATAAAGTTTTTCAATTGTAGCATTTAATTTGCTCTTGAAATCAATGGTTTCGTCAATATCAAATTTTTCTACGTTGTAATTGGTTTCAAATGCAGAATAAACAATAAGATAAGTTGCATCTGTAACAGTTATTGTGCTGTGGTCGGTGGTAAGCTCGCCATCAGTTTTGATACGAAGCTTTGCGCCAAAACTCATACCTTCGCCACCCTCGCCGTAGTAATGGTGGGTACGGTAGGTTACTCTGCCGTTCATAATAATTGTATCGAAGTTTGTGCAGGAGCTGTATGCATCTTGTTTCCTTTTTATGCTTACATTACAGGAGAAAGGCTTTCCGTCAGTTTCAACCTTATATACAAAGCCGTCAAAATCTTCGCTTATAAAGCATTCGCTCTTGTAATTAACCTTGCTTTTTGTCCAGAAAATGCGGTTAATTGCTTCGCTTAATTCCAATTCCTTGCGGTAGTTTGAGTAAGGGGATTTGTCAAGAAAGTCAACAAATATTTCCCCGAAGCTTTCATAAGAACGAACAACGGGTGGGTCGGATAAAAATGTTTTTCTTGCAAGCTGAGCTGCTTCTTTCAGCTTTTCCTCGTGAAGTAAACGGCGGATTTCAGAAAGTGCTTCAGGAGAAGCGGGGTAGCTTTCCTCAATTTGTCTACCACTCCAAAGTGATTCTTCATTTATTTCAATCTGTTCGCAGTCGGGGTTGCCATATTGCATAGCGCCTATTCTGCCGTTGCCGAGAGGTAACGCCCACATCCAATCATTTATAAATTCATCATACCAAAGTTTTGTTGACATATTTTCACAACCTATATATTTTATTATATCAAATTTTATATCACATTATTTTTCGCCAGAATAGAGGATTTGCCTTCAAATGAAAGGGGTGCACCATCAAGAGTGGTTACAAGTCCGCCCGCCTCTTCAACAATTAATTTACCTGCGGCAAAATCCCAAGGGGAAGTCTGCAATTCAAAATAAAGCTCTGCTCTGCCACAGGCTACCGAGCATAAATCTAAAGCTGCAGAACCGCTTCTTCTTATATCCAAAGCTTTATAAAAAAATTCGGTAAGTATTTCAAGTGTTTCTTTGAATAGATGTTTGTCATAAGGTGATGAACCGAAAAGCACAAGAGCATTGCTCAAGGGCTGGGCAGATACGCTTATTTTCTTGCCGTTACAAAAGGCACCCTGACCTTTTATTGCGTGAAAAATTTCATTAAGGAAAGGATTGTAAACAACTCCTGCCACAACATCTTTGCCCTGTAATAACGCAACAGATATAGCACTATGATGATAATCCTTAATGAAGTTAGTAGTTCCGTCAATCGGGTCAACAACAAAGGTGAAGCCTTCTTCGGTTAATTTGTCACTTGAACCCTCTTCACCGATGAATTTTGCTTCGGGTAAAATCTTTTTTAAGCCGATTTGAAGTTGCTCCTGAATATTTTTATCATATTCAGTAACCAAATCCGCAATACCTGACTTTGTATTAATAGCCATTGTCTCTCTGTCTGCATTAAGAATTACCTTTCCGCAATCCTTTACAAGAGAACAAATTTCGTTTATTAAATCTGTCAAATCGATCACCGCAATCTTTTCTATTGTTATAATTAAGGTAACAGAAACAATTATAACAATTAATCAATAACTTTGCAATAAAAACGCTTTATTATTTAAGGCAATCGTAAAATTCCCTTGCTTTTTTATAACTCTTATGCTACAATTCAAAAGGTTTCATTTCTTCACTATTCACTCTTACATCTTAACTAAATACGCGGGTGTGGCGGAATTGGCAGACGCGCCAGATTTAGGTTCTGGTGGCACCCCCGTGCAGGTTCAAGTCCTGTCACCCGCACCAATAACGAAAGAGTCACTTACGTGGCTCTTTTGTTATTTTATGAGAAAAGTAATTGGACTTGAACCTGCCCTCGGCGAAGCCGAACACAATCGGGTGTTCGCAAGTTCACTTGCGAATGATGGGCAGAGCCCATCAAGTCCTGTCACCCGCACCATCGCTCAAAGCCTTATATATCAAGGCTTTGGGCATTTTTATTGGCAAAGGAAAAACAATCACAACAAAAAAGCAGGTGCATAACCTTAAGTTATGCATCTGCCAATTTTATATCATAACAAGCATTTAATGTTGATTAAACAAAACCGTCATTAAGGACTGCTTTTGTTTTTCTGTAGGTAAAGTCAGTTTACCACTATTTATAAGCTCTTTCAGACAATGCAGGATAAACCACGCATCGCTATAAAATATATGCTGTAAGCCGTACATTCTCATTTTCTGTAAATGTTTAGGTGTATTCTGAAGAACAGCATTGATATAAGGTGCTTTGAGTTTTTCAAACTCATCCTTATACTTTTCTTTTATCTTATCACCAATAGATAAAAGCTTTTTTCGTGATTCTTCATCTTTGATATACACAATTCTCAAAGCCGTTCTGAATAATTCGTCAGGCTTACCGATAACAGAAATGTATCCCCTGAACAGAAATAATTGACAAATTTTTACAAAAAACTTTTAATTTGATGTTTATTTTTTCTTGACTAATGGTAGTTAATTTATTATAATATACGAGATGATGTGTTATTTTAATGAATAATGCACTATCCGTATGATATGATAATCGTTTTGTTATTTATATTTTTATATATTTTTCTTAATAGATATTCTGAAAATTACATAGATTTACGTTTTTTATGATTGTTTTTTGCATATTTATTAGTCGTTTTTATATTTTTTAATATAGATATATCCCGCACGAATGTGAATTCCTGCGACAAAACTTTTATTATAGGCGATAATTGGTTTTTTATTTCTTTTATCGCAATTTCGATGGCGGAAAGTGCTTTTGCATTTCCGTCGTTTTTTATTTTATTTTATTTATGAAAGGAGCACCGATAAAATGGAACCCATCGCAATAGTTCTTATTATTGTAGCTGCCGTGGTATTCGGCGTTGTGGGCTTTGTTGTCGGCGGCGCTCACCGTAAAAAAGTTGCGGAAGCTGCCATTGGCTCTGCTACAGAAGAAGCCGCTCGAATTGTAAATAATGCAATGACAGAGGCAGAGCAGAAAAAGAAAGAAACAATTCTTGAAGCCAAAGATGAAATTCACAAATTAAGATCTGAAACTGAACAGGATTTGCGCGAAAGAAGAGCAGAGGTTCAGCGCCAGGAAAGAAGACTTATTCAAAAAGAAGAAAGTCTTGACAAAAAAATTGAAAATCAGGAAAAAAAAGAGGAAGCTTTAGCTCAGAAGGTTAAAGATTTAGAAGCTAAAGAGCTTGAGGTTGAATCTCTTAAAAAGAGTCAGCTTGAAATCCTCGAAAGAATTTCCGGTTACACAAAAGAGCAGGCTAAAGAGGTTATTCTCAAAACTCTTGAAGAACAGCTTACTCACGAAAAAGCCGCTAAAATCTTTGATTATGAGCAGCAACTTAAAGATGATATGGATACTCTCGCAGGGGAAATTATTTCAGGTGCAATTCAACGTTGCGCTGCTGACCACGCTGCAGAAGCAACAGTTTCAGTTGTTACAATTCCCAATGACGAAATGAAGGGCAGAATCATCGGCCGTGAGGGTAGAAACATCAGAACAATTGAAACAATTACAGGCGTTGACCTTATTATCGATGATACGCCCGAAGCAATCACAGTTTCCTGCTTCGAGCCTGTAAGACGTGAAATTGCAAGGCTCACTCTTGAAAAACTTGTTTCTGATGGCAGAATTCATCCTGCTCGCGTGGAGGAAATGTACGAAAAATCAAAGCGTGAGGTTGAACAGACCATTAAGCAGACAGGTGAAAAAGCTGTTATTGATGCAGGTGTTAACGGTCTTCACGGCGAGCTTGTTAAGCTTCTTGGTAAGCTCAAATATCGTACAAGTTATGGTCAGAATGTTCTTAACCACTCTCTTGAGGTTTCCTACCTTGCGGGTCTTATGGCGGCAGAGCTCGGCGCAGATGTTAAGCTTGCAAAGCGTGCTGGTCTTCTTCACGATATAGGTAAAGCTCTTGACCACGAAAAAGAGGGCACTCACATCGAGCTTGGTGTTGAGGTTGCTAAAAAGAACAGAGAAAACGAACAGGTTATTCATGCCATTCAGGCTCACCATGGTGATGTTGAAGCAAAAACTGTTATCGCTTGTCTTGTGCAGGCTGCAGATGCTATTTCTGCTGCTCGTCCCGGTGCAAGACGTGAAAACATTGAATCCTATATTCAGCGTTTGCAGAAGCTTGAAGAAATCACAAATTCCTTCCCCGGTGTTGATAATTCATTCGCCATTCAGGCAGGTCGTGAGGTTCGCATTATGGTTAAGCCCGATGCAGTTACTGATGACCAGATGGTTCTTCTTGCAAGAGATATTGTTAAGAAAATTGAAAGCGACCTTGAATATCCCGGTCAGATTAAGGTTAATGTAATCAGAGAAAGCAGAGCAATAGAATTTGCAAAATAAAAAACAAATTGGCGAAACCCTCCCGCTACGGTGGGTTTCGCTTTTTCTAATTTATATATAGAAACGATGGTAAAGCTATGCGTTTACTTTTTTTAGGCGATGTTGTCGGTCAGGGCGGTTGCGAATTTTTAATGAAAAAGCTACCTGACTACAAAAGGGAAAAAAATATTGATGTGTGTATTGCCAATGGAGAAAATTCCGCCCAGGGTAACGGAGTGACTCCCAAATCCTGCGATATGGTTTTTTCGAGCGGAGTTGATTTTATAACTCTTGGAAATCATACCTTCAAAAGACCTGAAATAATGGAATATCTTGATAAAAATGTGCCTGTAATCAGACCGTATAATTTTCCTGACGGTGCTCCCGGTAGGGGAGTAGGAATAATTGATAAGGGCAGATTTCGTGTTGCGGTAATCAATGTGCAGGGAACAGTTTATTCCGACCCTCTCGGTAATCCTTTTTGGGAAATTGATAGGGCTTTGGAAGAAACCGATGGTTGTAAAACAATTGTGGTTGATTTTCACGCGGAAGCAACTGCAGAAAAAAGGGCTATGGGCTTTTATCTTGACGGCAAAGTTACTGCCGTTGTTGGAACCCACACTCATGTGCAAACTGCAGATGAACAGATTTTACCCAATGGTACTGCGTATATTACAGATTTAGGAATGTGCGGTCCCGTTCAATCGGTTTTGGGCATAGAGCCCGAGCTTACTATAAAAAAATTTAAAAGTAATCTTCCTGTAAGATTTGAGAACGCAAAAGGTGAATACTCTATAGACGGTTGCCTTATGGATATTGATGAGAAAACAGGTAAAGCAATTTCAATAGAAAGGGTGAATATAAGATGAGAAAACTTATTTCAATACTCCTTATTATTGCTCTTCTGTTTGCATTTTGTTCTTGTGACAGCAAAAATATTGATGACGAAACAACCACCGATGAAAACTATGTTTTGCCGACTCCTGTTGTAACTTCAGATGTTTCCTTGCCATACACAAGTGCTGCGGGATTTAATCCCTACAAAACAGAAAGCTCTCTCAACAGAGATTTGCTGCCTGTAATGTATGAAAGCCTTTTTATAGCTACTGATAATGGTAAAGGGGCTACGCAACTTGCCGCGAGCGGTGAAATTGACGGAAAAACTGTTACAGTAAAGCTTTTGCAAGGAGTTAAATTCAGTGATGGAGGAGAGTTTATTTCCTCGCATGTTAAATCCTCTTATGAAAAAGCTAAAAACAGTGATTTCTATAAAGCTCAGCTTTCAAACATCAGTTCAATTACACTTGTTGACAATTTCACAATAAAATTAACCTTGCAGAGTGTCGACCCTATGGTATTGAATACTTTGGATTTTCCTATTGCTAAAAGCAATGATAGTTCTTATATCGGAACCGGTAAATATACAATAGAAAAGTCCGGTGATACAACCTATTTACAAGTTAATAAAAACCACAGGGCTTACAAAAATACTTGGAATGAGAAAATCGCTCTTTATGATATGGCAGGTATTTCAAGCCCCATTTACCCATTTAAAGCCAATAAAATAAGCCTGTACAAAAACAACTTGAGTTCAGAAGAATATATAAATCTTTCTTCAAAAACTGTTTCGGAGAGTCTACCGAATTTGGTTTATGTAGGTATTAACTCCCAATGGGCAGGAACAGTTACATCAATTGACTGGGTTCGGCAGGCAGTTAACATCGGTATTGACAGAAACATAATCGCCGCCTCTTCTTTCTTAGGGCAGGGGACGGCTACTGTAACGCCTTTTAAAAACGGCTACTATGAATTAGACGGAATGGAATTGATCGGTGAAAGCGGTAATCTTGAAAAAGCAATTGATATTCTTGAACGCCATGGCTACGACAGCGTTAATGGTGATGGTGTAAGGACAAATGGTTCAACATCTTTAAGAGTCGATATTCTAGTTTGTACACAAAATCCATATAAGCTTACAGTTGCTGAAAACTTTAAGGCTCAGCTGGAGAAATTAGGATTTGGTGTGAAAATTAGAGAGTATGAAAAAAGTGAAGATTTTATTCTTGCATTGGATGAAGGTCACTATAGTTTTTACATTGGTGAAGTGCAGTTGACTAATAACTGTGACCTTTCAGAGTTTTTCTCAAAAGATGGCAAGCTTAATTACGGCATTAAGGAAGAAATATTTGAAATCTATTCAATGTTAAAAAATGGTGAAAGTAATACAAAGACTTTTGTTGAAAATTTTAGTGCCAAAGTACCGTTTCTTCCGCTATTTTACAGAAATGCGGTTGTGTCAGTAAACCCCAATATTACAGGTATTGGTGACGGTGATAATCTTTTTTCATCGGTTTCCGACTGGAAAATGCCCAAAGAACAAATAGCCGAAAAGAATTGAATCCCGTATGCCTAAAATTCAAATCTTTCGGCACATCAGTGCGTTTTTGTCTTAATATATGCCAATTTCAAGCTTTTTGACGCAGTTAGTACGGGGATTTGCCTTAAAAAACCGTGCGGTGTTCAATTCTTTTCGGCTATAGCACTTGTAATTAGTGGTATAATAGTATATAATTATACTTTAGTAATCTATAAATATTTCTTTAAAGGAGTTGTCAGAATGGATCCTATTAAAGTGGATTTCTCCGGTAAAGGCAGACCTAAAGAGGTTGTCATTCCTCCGGACAGAAAAGTTCTCAAGATTATAATAAGCCTTATTGTAACAATCATCGGTGGTGCAGTTGCATACTATATGATGCTTCCTGCATTAAACTTTAAATCCCTTGATTTTTACTACTTTATTGCAGTTGTTATTGCAATTTATGTTGGTATGATTTTCCTTACCTCAAAGGCATTCATTAAGCCCGAATACATTACCTATGTTAAAAGACAGAGCATTGCTCCTCTTGCAATCGGTCTTGTGTTTGCACTTATTCTCGGTATTGGTTATCTTACATCTGCAGCGCTTTTCCGTGCAAGAGATTATAGTGAAATTATTGAGGTTGAAACCGAAGACTTCGGCGAAAGTGAAGACAGTATCACAACCATCACAAGCCTTAAGGATTTCAGCAGTGTTCCTATGGTTGATAAGAATGTTGCTCTTAACCTTGCAAACAAAAAGCTTGGTGACCTTTCCGAATGGGTTTCTCAGTTCGTTATTGACGAAGCTTATTCAACTCAGATTAACTATCAGGGCAATCCTTACAGAATCTTCCCCCTCAAATACGGTGATGTTTTCAAATGGTTGAAGAATACCCGTGACGGTCTTCCTGCTTATCTTGCAGTTAATATGTATACTCAGGAAGCAAATGCAGTTGTTCTTAAAGATATGAGCCTTCCTAATATAAAGGTTTCAACAAGCGAATACTTTAATGAGAAGCTTTCCCGTGTTCTTCGTTTTGCATACCCCACATATATGTTTGGCACTCCCTCACTTGAAATTGATGAAAACGGTCATCCTTGGTGGGTTTGCGAAAGAGTAGATAAAACTGTTGGTCTTATCGGTGGTACAGATGTTATAGGCGTTGTTCTTGTTGACGCTTGTGATAAGAATAATATTAAATATTATGACATTGAAGAAGTTAAAACCAATGAAGAAATTCAGTGGATTGACCAGATTTATTCTGACGACCTTCTTGTTCAGCAGTATAACTACTATGGTAAATATTCAGGCGGTTTCATCAACGGCTATATTGGTCAGAGTGGTGTTGTTTCCACAACAGATGGCTCAAGCTATATTGCAAGCGGTGACGACGTTTGGCTTTATACAGGTGTTACATCTGTTACAAATGATGACTCTATCGTAGGTTTTGCAATTATTAACCAGCGTACAAAGGAAGCTGTTTTCCAGAGAATTTCAGGTACAACTGAAAAGGGTGCTCAGACATCTGCAGAGGGTATCGTTTCCGATAAGGGCTGGAAGGCAACATTCCCTGTTCTCCTTAACCTTGACGGTGAAGCAACTTACTTTATGGCACTTAAAGACAACGATGTTGTTAAGAGTTATGCAATGGTAAGCGTTGAACGTGTTCAGGATGCTGTTAGAAGTGAAGATGACGCTAACCCCGACCTTGAAGCTTGTCTTAAATCTTATGTAAGTAAGGTTAAATCAAGCACAAAGAAGGTTTTGGAAATCACCTATGATGCAGTTCTTCCGGATGCTTTAACAGGCGGAGAAGTAAGCGGTGAAACAACAGAAAATAAAGAACCTGCAAAGCTTGAAAGCGTAAGCGGTGTTATTACAGATATCCGCTCAGCAGTTGTTAACGGCAACAGTGTTTATTATATTGCTCTTGACGGCAACAAAACTTATTATGCAATTTCCGCTTCTAATGATGATTCAGTTGTAATCCTCAACACAGGTGATAAAGTTAAAATTTCATACAAATCTGCAGAAGGTAATATTATTACTGCAAAGGCAATTGAAAGATAATATGATAACTCCCTTGAATTTTCTTTGGAAAATACAAGGGAGTTATATTTTTTATTTATTTATTCATTTCCATTTGCTTTTGATTCTGAATGGGAATCGGTCTGTGCTTTGCAGTATATTCTGAAACATCAATTTTTATAACTGCAACTGCACTTACCATTCTTTCATTGAATTGGAAATCAAGACTTGTCTGGGATTTCATAAATATTGAAAGTCCTGCCATTTTGTCTTCTGGGTTTTCAAGGATTTCTGCAACACCCTTACCCATAACGGAAGAATAAGATGTGCCATACTGACAAGCAATATTTCCACCTGAAAAAGCGGTAATATCACTTTCAATTGAAAAGAAAACTTTCGGGTTAGCTCTCATCAAATCAAGCTTTTTGCCTTCCGTTGCACCGTGAAGATAAAGAGTTAATTTGCCATCTTCCATAGTGAAGCCATAGTTCATTGGAACAACATAGGGCTCGTCACCATCAACGAGACCGATATGTATAATGTTCTCTTTTTCAAGAATTTTTGTGATTTCTTCGATATCTGTAATTTCACGCTCTCGGCGTGTAAGTCCTTGTACCATATTCATTTTCCTTTCTTTGTGAGCAAAGCCACACTTTCTACATGATGTGTTCTTGGAAACATATCAACAGGAGTAACCTCTTGAACAGCATACCCCAAATCCAAAAGTCTTGCACAATCCCTTGCCAAAGTTGCAGGGTCGCAGGAGACATATACTATTTTCTTTGGTGCGATTTCTGTAACAGTTTTTAAAAGCTCTTCAGCACAACCCTTTCTTGGTGGGTCGAGAATAACTGTATCAGGCTTGATGCCCTCATTTTTAAGCTCTTCTGCAGCAACACTTGCATCACCGCAAATGAAACGAGCATTTTCTATTCCGTTAAGCTTTGCATTAACCTTTGCATCTTCAATAGCTTCGGGAATGATTTCAACGCCAACCAATTCTTTAACGGAGTTTGCCATTGAAAGACCGATTGTGCCTGTACCGCAGTAAAGGTCAAGAAGAACTTCATCGGGTGAGGGATTAACGTATTCTTCTGCTTTTCTGTAGAGTAGCTCTGCACCGTTTCTGTTCACCTGATAAAATGAAAGGGGAGAAAGCTTGATTTTGACATCGCAGAGAATGTCGGTAATATAGCCGTCACCATAAAGGGCGGTGCAAGTATCGCCTAAAACAACATTAGTTTTTTCTCGGTTAATGTTTACAACTAAAGTTTTAAATCCTTCAATGGGTTTGAGTTTTTCTAAAAGCTCATCGCTATTAGGGAGAGAAACACCGTTGATTACGGCACAGACCATAATTTCACCTGTTGCAAAGGCTTTTCTCAAATATATATGGCGAAGAAGACCGATGCCGATTTCTTCGTTATAAACCGTTATATTATTTTCGTTAATCCATTTTTTAAATATTTCAATAATTTTTGAAAAATCCTCAGGTTGCAAAAGGCAGTCGCCACCGTCAATTACACGGTGGCTTTTTTTTGCATAAAAGCCGATGTTGAGAATGCCGTTTTCTCTTCTTACGGGGTATTGGGCTTTGTTGCGGTAACGAGTGGTTTCGGGTGAAGAAATAATAGGTCTGAAAATAGGGGAAAGACCGCCTATTCTTTTGAAAGCATCCTCTACCTTTTGTGCTTTGTATTTAAGCTCTTCTTCATATTTAATATGACCGAAGGAGCAACCACCACAGCTTTTGAACGCTTCACATTCGGGTTCAATTCTGCTTTTTGATGGTTTGACTATTTTAACGGCTTTACCTATGGCATAGTTTTTTTTTGCCTTAATAATATGGCAAAGAATTTCATCACCAACCGCGGTATTTTCGACGAAAATTGCTTGTCCGTCAAATTTACCCACGCCACCACCCTCGGAGGTGTAGCCGGTTATATTCAATTTGAATTCATCGTTTTTATTAACCATTGGTCTTAACTTCCTCAACAGCTTTTTTATATTCTTCAAAAGTCAGAAATGTGTTTAAAATCTGCACAAGTGCGTTTGATGTGAGCCTTTCGGGCAAATCAAGATGCTTCAACAGCTTCTTTCTCAGAATATCGCTGTCGGGCTTTCCCGAAAGTCCGTCTTCATATAAATCAAGCTTGGTGATTTCTTTGCGTTGTGTTCTTTCACTTTCTTCGCAGAGGACTCCGGCTTTTTCCAGAGCATCAATTATAACTTGAACCTTTACACCCTCAACACCTAACTTACCCTCTTTGGAGGGTTCGGTCTTGCGTTTTTCTTTTCCGAATATATCGGGAATGTAGGCGTGTTTTATTTGTTCATTCGGTACAATTCCTCTAATAAAAGAACGGATTTTAAAGCCTGCGGAATCGCTGTCCGTAAGTATTAAAAGACCTTTTGTTCCGGCAAGCTTTCTGATTAGCTTTTGCTTTTCTTTATCATTGAAAATGCCGAAGCCGTCAGTTTCTATAATAACTGCGTCAAGAATAGAGGAAAGCTTTATTTTATCATAACGTCCCTCTACAATGACAACTCTGTCAATTTTTATCATTAAACTCTCAACAACCTTAATATAAGCTCTTCAAGCACAATTTTACCGTCCTCGCCCGTAGACTTTAAACGGCGGTCTGTGTCTGATAGAATAGTAAGTGCATTTTTCAATTGAGTTACGGAATAATTTGAACCGTCACGAGCGGCATTATCAAGAATAAAAGTTCTGCCCTTATAGGTTGAGGGAAAGGCATCTGCAAGAGCGGTATAAGAAATCCCTTTTTCCTTTGCAGCTTTAACTCTATACATATCAACAAAAGCTTTTGAAAGTACACCTAAAATCATAACGGGCTCTTCACGGAGTTTGAAAAGATTCCCGAGAGTTTCAAAAGCCTGATCTGCTTCACCTTTTGTAATCATTCTTGAAAGATTGAAGATTTTCGCTTCAACGCTGACAATAACTGTTTCGTCAATATGCTTTCTTGTGATTTCACCGGAACCTGCAAAGGCACAAACCTTGTTAAGCTCGTTCTGAAGAGTGCTCATATCTTCGCCAACAAGGTTAATCATATATCCCGCAGTATCACGAGAAAGGGTGCAATCCTTTTTTGCAGCAGAGGTAACAAGAAGCTTTTCGAGAGCAGCACGTGTGCGCTTATCAATTTTGGCACTTGCGCCTGTTTCTTCAAAGGTTTTCACAATTTTTGCCCATTTATTATTTTTTTCATCAACCTCAATAGTGTCCATCCAGAAAACAAGAATTGAGGTTTCGGGAATGTCGGCAAGAATTGTATGAAGTTCTTCATCCATTTTACCACGATCACCTACATATGTATTTAAAGGAAAATCCTTAACAAGTGTGCAGGTGTAGTTATCCATCATAGGGAATGATGTTGTGCAATCATAAATTTCATTAAGGTTTGTGTCTTTACCATCTAATTTTTTTAAGTTGAAATCTTCAAAATCCTTGCTAACTGATTTCTGGCAAATCTGGTTTGCATAAAACTGCTTTAAATAACCCTCATTGCCGTAAAGGAGGTAAAGGTTTGAAAATTCACCGCTTTTTATTTGTTTTTTCAAAGTTTCTTCATTTAAAAGCATTTTTCTTCTCCTTTACATAAATATTTTAATTTCACCATCTTCAGCGGTGGTATAGAATTTATTGCATTGATTTTTAAGTGCAAAAAGATTTTTGTTGATAATAATATCACTATTACTACTGATTATTAATGTATCAATATTTTCAGGTAAGCTTTCAGGCACCACTTTTGAAAGCACAAGTATATCAGGTCTACCGTAAGTATCAAAAAGAAGGTCTAAATCAAGGTTACTGCCATAGCACAAAAAGGCTTTCTTTTCATTGCCCTCTATTATAACACAACCCACCGGGTATGTGTCAATGGTAGATACGTTTATTTCGTTATTTAAAGTGAAAGTATATGAATTGGAGATTATTGTGTTTTGGGGGAATTCTTTGCCGTTTTCCCTGTAACAGTCTTTTACATAGGTGGTTAGTATAGTAGTTTCGGGATTTGAATTGGTTAAGCCGTCAGTTAAGCTATTGGTTTTAGTGTCGTAAGAGGGAATATAAACAAAATCAATGCTTTCGCTTGTGGCAGATGGGAGAGAGGAATAGGGCGTTTCATCTGAAGAAGTTCCGCAATTAAAGAAGGCTCTGTGAAGCCCTGAACGAAGGCTTGCGTTTAAGCCGTTTCCCACATTTAAAATGGTAAGAGTGGGCGGAGTTAGCTTTGTGCAAGGAAAAGCAGTACACAAGGTCATTATAAAAGTACAAACAATAGCGAGAATTTTTATAATTTTATTGTTTTTCTTAGTTTTTAAAACAACTAAACCTATTGATAAAATGAGTGTAATCAGAATAATTCCCATTATAAAATATTCTTTAAAGACGGGAAAAGAGCAGTATTTGAAACCTGCTATGAAATCTGCAACACCCGTAACAAAGCGCAAAATGAGGCTTGTTATTTTGAAAAGTAAAATTGTTAAGTTCTGAATAAAATCAAATGGAATAAATGAAACTGCTGTAGAAATAGTTCCCCAAAGCATACCCCAGAAGGCAGGCTTAATACAAATAAGATTTGTTACAGGTGCTACTATTCCGACAGTTCGGAAAAAGAATGCGGTAACGGGTAAAGTGAAAATTCCTGCAAAAACGGAAATAACAATTCCGCTTGTAAAATATTCGAAAAGATTTACTGATAAATTATTCTTCAGCTTTTTCCTGATTTTAGCAAGATATGGAGAAAGGCAACCTGAAAGCAATACTCCCAATGTGGAAAAAACTGAAAGCAGAAAGCTGAGAGAGGTTACTATATATGGATTATTTAAAGTTAAAACAGCTACACCAAAGCCTAAGGAATTGAGAGAGTCCTGCTCTTCGTTAAAGAATGGAGCAAGAAGGACAACTGCCATCATAATTGAAGCTCTCATAACAGAGGGTGTAAAAGCGGAAACGATACATAATCCGCAAAGGAAAACCAAACAGATAATGTTACGAAGCTTTTCTTTTGCTTTGAAAAGCTTCAAAAACGCGATTATATAGGAGCACCAGATACCTGTATGAAGACCCGATACTGCAAGTAAATGAGCAATGCCCGTTACGCGAAAATCGTTTTTTATATCGGAGTCAAGGGATGTTTTATCACCGAAAAGCATACCCAGGAGAAAGCCTGCATCATATTCCGGGAGATAGGAGTTTATTTGTTCAGTTACAATTTCCTTGAAGCGTAAGCAGTAGTAATAGGGTGTTTTTTCACTTTCCCAAAGAACGTTCATATCATTTGCCGTTGCTTCAAGAATTATGCCGTCACTTATGGACATAGCATCAGGGTCGTTGTAGTCATTTTTTACAACAGTTAACCTTGCGTTGGGAAGAGATATGTAATCATAGAGTTTGAATTCTATATCGTAATCATAGGAAAGTAATACTTGGATTTTAGTTGCTTGTTTTTTGTTACCGATTCTGTCGGTTTTGACAGTGAATTTTGTGCCAATGGCTGTTTCTTCAGGTGTTGTTATGATTTTTCCTGAAACATCTGCTACGGTGTTATGTATATTCTTAGCGGGTGCGATTTTTGTGAAATGAAAAACACCGAAGAAAATACAACTTAAAATTACTGAAATGCAAATTGTCGGAATTATAATTTTTTCTTTTAGTTTTAGTGGCTTTATAAAATAAATAACAAAGACCGATACTGCGCCCAGAAGCAAAAAGGGGAGTGCGTTTATTCCCGTGAAAACGAGAAAAGCGGAGCTTAACCCAATTGCTGTACCTGAAACGAGCATCGGTCTTTTCATTCTATAAAATCCTTTCGTTGAGCTTTATAATGAAGAGTTATAATGTTTGGAAGCGAAGCTTCCCCAAACCTCTTCACTCTTCACTGATAAAATCGCAAACAATTTTATCAACCTGCCGGCCAAGTGAATTTCCTTCCTGACATAACATGAAAATGAATATGCTTAACAGTCTGACCTGCGGAATCTCCGCAGTTATTAACAACGCGGAAACCGTTTGTCATATTAAGCTCTTTTGAAAGCTTTGCAATAACCTCAAAAATATGAGAAATCACTGCACTGTTTTCTTCTGTTATATCTGCGGCGGAAGAAATATGTGCTTTGGGGATTACGAGAATATGTGTGGGTGCCTGAGGCTCAAGGTCGTTGAAGGCAACAACAGTTTCGTCCTCATAAACCTTTGTTGCAGGAATTTCGCCGTTAGCAATTTTACAAAAAATACAATCCATAGTTAAAACTCCTTATTTTACAAATGTCTTAACAATTTCTTCTGCAGCCTTAAGTGCATCGGAAATTTTTGCGATTTCTTTACCGCCTGCCATAGCAGAGTCGGGTTTGCCGCCACCTGCACCGCCTGCAACCTTGGCAACTTCTCTTACTATGTTGCCTGCGTGTGCGCCTTTGGCAATTGCACCTTTACCACAGAAGCAACCAAATGAGCAAGTACCTTTTTCATTCTGCTCTGCGGCGAGAATAACGATAATATTGTCACCCTTGTCTTTTGAGGAGTCGAGCATTGAGCGAAGCTCTTTTGCATCTG
This sequence comes from Acutalibacteraceae bacterium, assembly GCA_045594685.1. GTDB lineage: Bacteria > Bacillota > Clostridia > Oscillospirales > Acutalibacteraceae > DTU089. The sequence goes on from JAZNYZ010000025.1 coordinate 272,138, forward strand.
CCTCACCTAAAGAAGCGGTGATAAGCTTAACGCCGTTGATTTCAACGAAGTTGTCGAAGAGCTCGCCTGCTTTAGCCTTTGCGATTTCTGCTTTAAGGTCTGCTAAAGCTTTTTCTTTTTCTTTGAGCTCGTTTGCAACTGCTGTTGCTTTATTGCAAAGATCATTTACATTTGCAAGCTTGAGAGCATTTGCGGTATCGTGAATAAGCTTTTCCTGCTTATCAAGGTGAGAAAGAACGCCAAGTCCTGTAACACCCTCTATTCTTCTCACACCTGCCGCAACAGAGGATTCGGAAATAATACGGAAAAGACCGATATTACCTGTGTTTGCAACGTGAGTACCACCGCAAAGCTCTGTTGAGAAATCACCTGCGGAAACAACACGAACTGTGTCACCGTATTTTTCACCGAAGAGAGCCATTGCACCTTTTTTCTTGGCATCATCAATGCTCATTTCTTCAGTAACAACGGGAAGGGCAGAAAGAATAATTTCATTAACTTTGTTTTCAATTTTTACAATTTCATCTGCTGTAAGAGCGGAGAAATGAGAAAAGTCAAAACGAACTGCATTATCGTTAACAAGCTGACCTGCCTGCTCAACATGAGTACCGAGAGCTTCACGAAGTGCAGCCTGAAGAAGGTGAGCAGCGGTATGGTTTCTCATAATTGCCTGACGGCGAGCTTTGTTTACCTGACCGCTTACGGTGTCACCAACATTGATTGCGTCACCCTCTGTAAGAGTACCGTGGTGAAGGATTACGCCCTCTGCAGTTTTTGTTGTATTTGTAACTGTGAAAACGGAGCCGTTAACGGCAAGTGTACCTGTGTCGCCAACCTGACCGCCACTTTCTGCATAGAAAGCAGATTTATCGAGAACGATAACTGCATCAGTATCAATGCCGATAAAGTCAACCTTTTCGCCGTTTGCAGCAATAGCGAGTACCTTGCCGTCCTGCTCTGTTACAGAGTAGCCTGTGAATTGAGTTGCATCGCATTCCTTGAAGGAAATGTCAGAACTCTTCCAACCCTCTGTGCCTGCAACCTTGCGTGAAGATTTTGCCAAAGCTTTTGCGTCTGCAAGATATTTTTCAAATTCTTCGTTGTTAACTGTTAAGCCGTTTTCTTCTGCGATTTCTCTTGTTAAGTCAATAGGGAAGCCGTAAGTGTCCTGAAGCTTGAAAGCGTCTGCACCTGAAAGAACTGTGCCTTCGGTTTTCTTAATCATTTCATTAAGAAGTTCAAGACCGCTGTCAATGGTTTTATAGAAGCTGTTTTCTTCCATTGAAATAACTTTGATAATGTAATCCTGCTTTTCACGAAGAACGGGATAAGCATTTTCATTTTCTTTAATAACAGTTTCGCAAACCTCTGCGAGGAAGGGTCTGTCAATACCCAAAAGTCTGCCGTGACGAGCAGCTCTTCTGAGAAGTCGGCGAAGAACATAACCTCTTCCTACATTTGAGGGGATAACACCGTCACCAATCATAAAGGTTGTTGAACGGATATGGTCGGTAATAACACGAAGAGAAATATCGCTTTTTTCATTTTCGTGGTATTTAACACCTGCTATTTCCATTATGTGCTTCATAATATTTTGAACTGTATCAACCTCGAAAATGTTGTTAACATCCTGAGCGATACAAGCAAGTCTTTCAAGACCCATACCTGTGTCGATATTAGGATTAGCAAGAGGTGTGTAGTTATTCTTGCCGTCGTTTTCAAATTGAGTGAAAACAAGGTTCCAGAATTCAACATAACGGTCACATTCGCAACCGACTTTACAATCGGGGCTACCACAACCGTATTTTTCCCCACGGTCATAGTAGAGCTCAGAGCAAGGACCGCAAGGACCCTGACCGTGCTCCCAGAAGTTATCTTCCTTGCCGAAGCGAACCATATGGTCGGGCTTTACGCCAACATCCTTTGTCCAGATGTCATAAGCCTCGTCATCCTCAAGATAAACACTGCAGTAGATTTTATCGGGGTCCATTTCCATAACCTGAGTGCAGAATTCCCAAGCCCACGGAATAACCTCTTTTTTGAAATAGTCACCAAAAGAGAAGTTACCGAGCATCTCGAAATATGTTCCGTGACGAGCGGTGATACCAACTCTTTCAATATCGGGTGTACGAATACATTTCTGGCAGGTTGTAACTCTCTTTCTGGGGGGAGTTTCTTCGCCTGTGAAATATTTTTTCATAGGTGTCATACCTGCGTTGATAAGAAGAATACTCTTATCTCCCTGAGGTACAAGGGGAAAGCTGGGAAGTCTTAAATGGTCTTTTGATTCAAAGAATTTAAGATATTTTTCTCTTAATTCGTTAAGGCCTGTCCATTGCATAATATGTTGTCTCCTTTAAAAAAATAAAAAAGCGCGCTTTTTTACAAATCGGGACGGCTTTAACCGCGGTACCACCCGAATTGTGCAAAACGCACCACTCAAATAGACGGTTAACGCCCGTCAACGTACTGTTTTCAGTAAGACTCCGCAAGTAGCAAATTTAAAGGCGGTAAGAAACTTTCAGCAACCGTTTCCTCTCTGAATACCGTGTCAGTAAATCATCTTGCATCAAGGTCAAATTATTTTTATTTTATATACAATAGATATTATAGTGAAATTGAGGAGATTGTCAAGAGCTAAAAATTACGAATTAAAAATGAGAAATGAGAAATTCAGGGGCGAAGCCATTATAATTGCCAACGCAGTTCCGAAATTCCTAATTCTTAATTCGTAATTTGTAATTTTTCCTTGACTTATTGTGTAAAAGGTGTTATAATCCGTAACTGTTGCGGTATGTCCGCATAAAATTTCCTTGCTCTCAAATAGGTTAATGGGAGCCGGAGTCCATAAGGAGGTGCAAACGATGTCAAACAGTTATGAGACAATTATCGTCTATTCACTCGCTAAAGGCGAAGAAGCTGCAAAAGAGCTTCATGCAAAATTCGAGGCGATGATGGCAGAGAACGGTACAGTTGACAGCGTTGACGAATGGGGTAAGCGTAAGCTTGCATACCTTATCAACGATGAAGACAACGGCTACTATGTTCTTTACAACCACACTTGTGATGCTGATTTCCCTGCTGAACTCAGCCGTGTTCTCAAAATCACAGATGGTGTTCTTCGTTCTTTGGTTATTAAAAAATAAGAGGTGTGAAAGATGCTTAATTGTGCAGTTATAATGGGTCGTCTTACAGCAGACCCCGAACTTCGCCAGACTCCCTCAGGCGTTTCTGTTACAAGATTTACTGTTGCAGTTGACAGAGGTTATGTTAAAGCAGGCGAAGAAAGAAAAGCAGATTTTATTAACGTTGTTGCTTGGAGACAGACTGCAGAGTTTGTTTCAAGATATTTCCAGAAGGGTTCAATGATTGCCGTTCAGGGTTCTATTCAGACAGGTTCCTATGAAAAGGATGGCGTTAAACGCTATACTGTAGAAATCAGCGCTGACAATGTTAGCTTCTGTGGTTCAAAGAGTGAAACCGGAACAAACGGTGCTCCCTCAAATAATGCTCCTGCAGCTGCACCGTCTTTTGCTAATGGTGGTTTAGACGATTTCGCAGCAATGGCTGACGATGACGACTTACCATTCTGATTCTAATAGGAGGTAAATTTACAATGGCATACGATAAAAACGATCGCCGTCCCAACAAAAGAGGCCGCAAAAAAGTTTGCGCTTTCTGCGTTGAGAAGGTTGAAGCAATTGATTACAAAGATACAGCTAAGCTTAGCAGATACACATCTGACAGAGCTAAAATCCTTCCCCGCCGTGTAACCGGTACTTGCGCTTATCATCAGAGAGAGCTTACTACCGCTATCAAGAGAGCAAGACAGATTGCCCTCCTTCCCTATACTGCGGACTAATTTTAAAGGATGTTCAGAGACTCTTTTTAAAGGGTCTCTGTTTTTTTTGTACGCTTCGGGGCTCATAAAACAAAAATTTAAAGCACACTACAACAAAAAAATCTACTCAGAGACTCTTAATTAAGGGTCTCTATTTTTATTTGTTAAATAAAAGTTACATTTCGTCGAAAGGCTTGAAAGAGGTCTTTTGTTGTGGTATCATTTAGGGGTACTAAATTAGTTTGTTAGGATTTTTATATATGAAAAAAATAAGGCACTCTTTTTTTGTTGTGGTATTTTTGTGTGTAGTTCACGCACTTTTGTGCGTTGTTTATAACTACACATACTTTTCATCAGAATTTAATTTCGAAGAAAAATTCCAAGGCGTTTTATATTGGGCAATGCTTATGGTAGCATTCCTTGCAGGTCCGTTTCTTTATTATGTCACAGGGCGACTTTGTAAGAAAAAGGGCAGTAAAAAGCTTATTCTTATTTCATTGCTTGTTATGAATGTTGCAGTCAGCATTTTAGGAATTATATCCTTTTTCTCACCATCGCTTTTGGAAACATATCGTTTAATAAACGCTCCGTCATACCTTTACTATTCTCTTTTTGCAGATACGGTTATGTATATTGCAATTCCTACAATGATAATTTCATCCTTATTTCCCGTATTTTTCTTTAAAATCGGTTATGTTAACAAGCCCAGAACCAACAATGAAATTAAAATGGAAGATATAGAAATAAAAGAGGAAAAAGAACTATAAAAATTACCGACAGTATTTTTGATACTGTCGGTTGTTTTATATTGTTCCGTCATAAAAAGCTTTTTTGAACCAAACATCCTGAACCTCAAATTCTTTTTGGTCAAGGTAGTTAAGTATTCCTGCATTGCTTTGGAAATCAAATTTTAATTTATAGGAATATAAAAATTGTTTTTTATAATTGCCGAAGTTTTTGTTCTGGGCATTTGTGCCGTATTTGCCGTCGCCTAAAAGGGGATGACCGAGATAGGAGAAATGGGCTCTTATCTGGTGGGTTCTGCCTGTTAAAAGCTCAACCTCTAAAAGAGAAAGCCCGTCTTTGTAGCCTAAAACCTTATATTTTGTGGAAATGTGTTTAGTTTTATCATTTCCTTTTTCGGTAACATAAACTTTATTTTGCTTTTCGTTCTTTTCGAGGTATCCCTCAATAAGTCCGCTTTCTTTTTTGAGTTTACCGATTACAACGCAAAGATAAAGTTTGTGCATCTCGCGGTTTTTAAGCTTTTCATTGAGAATGCGAAGGCTTTCTGCATTTTTTGCACCGATAATAATACCACTTGTGTTGCGGTCAATTCTGTTAACAAGAGCAGGAGAGAAAGAGTTTTCTTCATCGGGCTTGTAATCGCCTTTTTCATAAAGATAGCGTTTAACTCTTGTTATGGCGGTGTCGGTATAATTGTCTTCATCAGGGTGGGAGAGGAGTCCCGTTGGTTTATCTATGAGAATAATATTTTCATCCTCATAAACAATGTTAAGCGTTTTACCTGCATTTAAAAAATCATATTTAGGCTTTGTAACCTCAAAGAATTCATCGTTAATATACATTGAAACAAGGTCGTTTTCCTTAAGCCTGTAAGAAATTTCGGACCTTTTGTTATTAACCTTGATTCTTTTGCTTCTTATGTACTTATACATAAGGGATTGGGGGAGTAAAGGAACTGATTTAGTAATATACTTATCAAGCCTTTGCCCTGCATCATTTTTATTTATATAAAATTCTTTCACTTGGTTTTCAACTCCGCTGCGATTTTTTCAAGCTTTTTGAAACGTCTGCTTACTGCAGAGCGTGAAAGTTCGGGGTTCATCATTTTTCCAAGCTCATCCAAAGAAATATCGGGATTTTCAAGCCTTAATGAGCAAAGCTCACCTAAATCCTTTGTCATATCGGAAAGCTTGATTTTTGAAAGTACCTCTTCAATAAGCGTTACTTGCTTCAAGCCTGCTTCAATGGAACGGCTCATATTTGCTGATTCAAAATTTGAACGGCGGTTAATCTGATTTTTAATATCCTTCATAGCACGGGTCTGCATAACCTCTAAAAAGGCATTGTTTGCACCCATTGTTCCGATATAATCTTCAATGGATTCTGCTTCTTTGGCATAAACAACATAGCTGTTATTTCTGATAATCTTTTTACAACGAAGTCCAAGATCTCCGATAATTTGCATTAAATCCTCGCAAAGCTTGGCTTTTGTTACGCTGAACTCAATGTGATAATCTTTCTGTGGGTCGGTAACACTTCCGCAAACAAGGAAAGCACCTCTTAAAAATGCTTTCGAGCAACAATCTTCGTTGGATTGCTCAAGGTTTGAAAGATTAACTCTTAAAGTTATTTCTTTACCCGTGTAACCGAAATATTCTAAAACTTTAAGTCGGTCTGCTCTTGTGGGAATGCTGATTTTGTAGTTACCTGCTTTTGAACAGGTTAGCTCGGGAGTAACACCCGTAAGGTCGCGGATGCTTGTGCAATAATGCTCGGCAACAGCTTGTATTTCCGTCATAAGTGAAATTTCCGAGAGTGAAAATGCTCTTCCGAAAATGAGCATACCGAAAGCCTCCGCCTTTGTGCAACAGGCGGAGGGGATAAGTCCGGTTAATTCTGTTTTAACGTCCGAAGAGAATGACATAATTACCTCAGTATAATAACTTCCGGTTCCAATGTGACACCGGTTTCTTTTTTTACTGCTTCTTGTGTAAGGTTGATAAGGTCAAGAATATCTTTAGCGGTTGCATTGTTCTTATTGATAAGAAAACCTGCGTGCTTGTCGCTGATTTGCGCTCCGCCTAAGGCTTTGCCTTTGAAACCGCATTGTTCAATAAGTGCACCTGCAAAATAACCCTCAGGACGTTTAAAGGTGCTGCCTGCACTTGGGTATTCGAGCGGTTGCTTATCCTTACGGCGTGAAAGAAAATCATTCATAGCCGATTTGATTTCCTCTTGTGGTGCTTTTTTCATTTTGAATTTAGCAGAAACTACAATGCAATTGTTTTCTTTAAAAACAGAGTGGCGGTAGGAAAGCTTTGCTTCCTCTACGGGCATTGTTTTTAGCTCCAATGCAGGAGTTAGATAGGTTATTTCAGAAATAACATCCTTAACCTCTCCGCCGTAAGCGCCTGCATTCATAAACACCGCACCACCGCAGGTTCCGGGAATACCGTAAGCAAATTCAAGTCCTGAAAGTGAGTTTTCCAAAGCAAATTTGCAAAGTGTTACAACTTTTGTACCTGCTGAGCAACAAATAACATTTTCACCTTCAAGTGAAAGTGAGGTCATTTCGTCACCGATTTTGACAACAACCTTATCAATGCCCTCGTCGAGAACGAGAACATTGGTGCCGTTGCCTAAAATGGTGTAAGGTGTTTGAGTTTCTTTTAATAATTTAAGAACTTCTGTTAATTGCTTTTCGTTTTTGGGTTCAATGAGGAGGGGACAAGGTCCGCCAACCTTAAAGGAAATGTGGTTGCAGAGGTTTTCGTCTTTATATGCCTTGCAACCTATTTCAACAGCCGAATTAAAAAGCAAATTAATTGTTTCAGTGTTTATTTTAATCACCGTCAATCATCAAGTAATGCGGCACCGATGATACCTGCATCGTTGCCTAAAGCAGCGGGAATGATTGCTGCCTGTTTATCTGCATAAACGCTGTAACGCTCTGCTTTTACTATATCGCGAATAGGCTTGAGGATTTTTTCACCCTGACCGCTGATGCCACCGCCGATGCAAACTGCTTCGGGCTGAAGAGCATTGATAACATTTGCAAGACCGATTGAAACATAGTAAAGGTATCTGTCAACAACTGCTTTTGCAATTGCATCACCCATATCAAGTGCATCGAAAATAGATTTGCCGTCAACTTTGTTAAGGTCACCCTCGCAGGTTTTCCAGAGAAGACTGTCTTTGTTGCCTTCCATAGCTTCAACTGCCTGAGAAACAAGTGCGGTTGCAGAAGCGTATTTCTCCCAGCAGCCTTTTCTGCCACAGTTACAGGGAATACCATCTACATTAATAACCATATGACCCATTTCACCGCCACAGAAGTTGCTTCCACGATAAATTTTGCCGTCAATGATAATACCGCTGCCAACACCTGTGCCGAGAGTTACTGCAACAAAGTTTTTAACGCCGTTACCGCAACCTGCAACTGCTTCACCGAGAGCAGCAGCGTTAGCATCGTTTTCAAGATAAACAGGCTTTCTGAATCTTTCCTCAAGCATCTGCTTTGCAGGAACATTGTGAAACTTAAGGTTGTTTGAAAATTCGATTGCACCTGTGTCTTTGTTTACTGAACCGGGAGTACCGATACCAACTGAAGCAACATCATCATAAGAAATACCTGCATCTGCAATTGCTAAATCTGCGGCCTCCTTAATGGAGTCAAAAATTTCTTCTGCAGGACGGGGTGCATTAGTTTTCACCTTGCCTCTGCCTACAATTTTATAATTTTCATCAATAACACCTACTGCGATATTGGTACCGCCAAGGTCAACACCGATTCTATACATAATTATATCTCCTTTATTTAATTTAATTCCATGAGTCAACTTCCTTGGACGGAGCATCAAAATCCTCCATACCAAGCTGTTGCATAAGCTCTCTTGCTGCATTATAGCCAAGCTTTTTCTGTCGGTTATTCATAGCGGCAATTTCAATAATGATTGCAAGGTTTCGTCCGGGCTTAACGGGAACGGTTGTTGAGGGAACTTTAATTCCCAATATTGACATATATTCATCTTCAAGACCCATGCGGTCATAGGCTTTCTGACTATCCCACTGTTCAAGCTGAATAACCATATCGATTTTTTCTGTAAGCTTAACTGCACCAACACCGAAGATGTTGCGAGCGTTCACGATCCCTATACCGCGAAGCTCCATAAAGTGACGGATGTTGTCGGGAGAGGAACCAACAAGAGTTTTTGAAGAAACCTTTTTGATTTCAACGGCATCGTCTGCAATAAGGCGGTGACCACGTTTTATAAGCTCAACGGCAGTTTCACTTTTACCAACACCACTATCGCCTAAAATGAGAATACCTTCGCCATAAACCTCAACCATAACGCCGTGGCGTGTTATACGCTCTGCAAGCTCGGTTCCAAGATATGAAATAAGAGTTGCAGTAATCTGGGATGTGATTTCCGCAGTTCTTAAAAGAGGAACTTCATATTTCTTTGCAAGTTCAAGCATAACACTGGGGTAATCAATGTTACGGGTAATTATAACAGCAGGTGGCTTAAAAGAGAAGAAAAGCTCAAGTCTTTCCTTTTGAGTTTGTTCATCAAGCTCTTCAAGATAACTCATTTCTGCAAGGCCGATAAATTCAACTCGCAACGGGTCAAAGAATTTTTCATATCCTGCGAAAAGAAGACCGGGTCTATTAATATCCTGAGAACGGATAACAAGCTCCGAATCAGGCTTATCAGGCAGATATATTGTTTCAAAAGAATGGGTTTTAATAACCTTTCTGAGAGGGACGGAATATTTACCGCTCAAAACAACTCCTCCTTCATTATACAATTAAAACTATTATAATATAAAATTTGTGATATGCCAATAGCAATTACAACATTTTTTATATTTTTAATCCGGAATTCGAAATTCAAAATTCGGAATGTCGGGTGCTGCACAAGGCATTTATAAAAAACACTTGAAATATTTGTAAGGTTGTGTTATTATAACTTCCGTATGAAAAGGCATTGACGGAGACAGTAGCTCTTTTGCTGAAATAAGCGAGTCGGGGATGGTGGAAGCCCGGTAGGATGCAGAGATGTCGAATATCACTCCCGAGCTGAGAACCGAAATAACAGTAAGTTTCTCCGGTGGTTCACCGTTATAGAACAACGTATGATAGTACGGTTAATATAGGTGGTTACAAAGTATGTCTTTGTCCTGTATTACAGGGCAAAGACTTTATTATTAATAAACATTTATTTTATATATTGGAGGTAAAGTCAATGTATGATCCTATTTCCCCCAACGTGAACTTCGTTGAGCAGGAAAAGAAGATTGAAGAGTTCTGGAGAGAACATAAAATCTTCGAAAAAAGCATTGAGGACAGAAAAGACGGAACACCTTATGTGTTCTATGATGGTCCCCCTACTGCTAACGGAAAACCCCATATCGGTCACGTTCTTACCCGTGTTATTAAGGATATGATTCCCCGTTACCGCACAATGAAAGGCTGTATGGTGCCCAGAAAAGCAGGTTGGGATACACACGGTCTTCCCGTTGAGCTTGAGGTTGAAAAAATGCTCGGCCTTGATGGTAAGGAGCAGATTGAGGAATATGGTCTTGAGCCCTTTATCGGTCACTGTAAAGAAAGCGTTTGGAAATACAAAGGTATGTGGGAGGATTTCTCACGTACAGTTGGTTTTTGGGCAGATATGGATGACCCTTATGTAACATACCATAATGAATTCATCGAATCAGAGTGGTGGGCACTTAAGCAGATTTACGAAAAAAATCTTCTTTACAAGGGCTTCAAAATCGTTCCCTATTGCCCCCGTTGCGGAACACCTCTTTCTTCTCACGAGGTTGCTCAGGGCTATAAAACCGTTAAAGAGCGTTCAGCAGTTGTTCGTTTCAAGGTAGTTGGTGAGGATGCATATTTCCTTGCTTGGACAACAACTCCCTGGACTCTTCCCTCAAACGTTGCTCTTTGCGTAAACCCCAATGATGTTTATGTTAAGGTTAAAGCTGCAGATGGCTTCACATATTATATGGCAGAAGCTCTTCTTGACAAGGTTCTCGGCAAACTTGCAACAGAAGAGCAGAGCGCTTATGAAATCCTTGAAAGCTACAAGGGTATTGACCTTGAAAACAAGGAGTATGAGCCTCTCTTTGACTATGTTAAACCTATCTGCGACAAGCAGAATAAAAAAGGTTTCTTCATCACCGCAGATAACTATGTAACAATGACAGACGGTACAGGTATTGTTCATATTGCTCCCGCATTCGGTGAAGATGATGCTAAGGTTGGCAGAAGATATGACCTTCCTTTCGTTCAGCTGGTTGACGGTAAGGGCGAAATGGCAGAGCCCACACCTTATGCAGGTACATTCGTTAAGGATGCAGATAAATTAGTTCTTATTGACCTTGAAAAAGCAGGACTTCTTTTCGATGCTCCCAAATTTGAGCACGAATATCCTCATTGCTGGAGATGTAACACTCCTCTTATTTACTATGCAAGAGAGTCCTGGTTCATTAAGATGACAGAGGTTAAGGACGACCTTATCAGAAATAACAACACAATTAACTGGATTCCCGAAAGCATTGGTAAAGGTCGTTTCGGCGACTGGCTTCAGAATGTTCAGGACTGGGGTATTTCCCGTAACAGATATTGGGGTACACCTCTTAATATCTGGGAATGTGAATGCGGTTGCCGCCATTCCATCGGTTCAATTGAAGAGCTTAAATCAATGAGTGACAACTGCCCCGAAGATATTGAGCTTCACAGACCCTTCATTGATGCAGTTACTATTAAATGTCCCGATTGCGGTAAGGAAATGAAACGTGTTCCTGAGGTTATTGACTGCTGGTTCGACTCAGGTGCAATGCCCTTTGCTCAGCATCATTATCCCTTTGAGAATAAAGAGCTTTTCGAGGCTCAGTTCCCTGCGGACTTCATTTCCGAAGCTGTGGACCAGACTCGTGGTTGGTTCTATTCTCTTCTTGCAATTTCAACTCTCATTTTCAACAAAGCTCCTTATAAGAACGTTATAGTTCTCGGTCACGTTCAGGACGAAAACGGTCAGAAAATGAGTAAATCAAAGGGTAATGCAGTTGACCCATTTGATGCACTCCAAAGCTACGGTGCAGACGCTATCCGTTGGTATTTCTATACTAACTCTGCTCCTTGGCTTCCCAATCGTTTCCACGGTAAAGCAGTTGTTGAAGGTCAGCGTAAATTTATGAGCACTCTCTGGAATACTTATTCCTTCTATGTGCTTTATGCTAATATTGATAAGTTCGACCCCACAAAATACAATATTGAAGATTGCAAGCTTTCCGTAATGGATAAATGGCTTCTTTCAAAGCTTAATTCAATGGTTAAGGCGGTTGACACAAACCTTGCTAACTACCGCATTCCCGAAGCAGCAAAGGCTCTTCAGGAATTTACCGATGAAATGAGTAACTGGTATGTTCGCCGTGGCAGAGAGCGTTATTGGGTGCAGGGTATCACAGAAGATAAAACAGCTGCATATATGACTCTTTATACAGCTCTTGTTACTACTGCTAAAACTGCTGCTCCCATGATTCCCTTTATGGCAGAAGCAATTTACAGAAACCTTGTTTGCAATGTAGATAAAGCTGCTCCCGAAAGCGTGCATCTTTGCGAGTTCCCTGAGGTTCAGGAAAATCTCATTGATGCAGAGCTTGAAAAGAATATGGATGAGGTTGTAAGTATTGTTGTTCTCGGCAGAGCTGCAAGAAACGGTTCAAATATCAAAAACCGTCAGCCTCTTAACACAATGTATGTTCAGAGCGATAAGAAGGTAGAGGGTTACTTTACTGATATTATCCGCGAAGAACTTAATGTTAAGAATGTTGATTTCGTTGATGATGCTTCAGGCTTCGTTTCATACATCTTCAAGCCCCAGCTTAAAACTCTCGGTCCGAAATACGGTAAGCAGTTAGGCGAAATCAGAGCAGCAATGGCTGAGCTTGATTCTTCCGCAAAAGCAACACTTGATGCAGAGGGTAAGCTTGTTCTTAACCTTGCAGGCGGCGATGTTGAACTCACTCCCGATGATATTCTTCTTGAAACAAAGCAGAAAGAGGGCGTGTTCACAGTTTCCGACAGAGGCGTTACAGTTGCTCTTGATACAGAGCTTACTGCTGAGCTTATTGAAGAAGGCTTTGTAAAAGAGCTCATCAGTAAAATTCAGACAATGAGAAAAGATTCTGACTTTAATGTTATGGACAGAATCAATGTTACTCTCACAGGTAATGCTAAGCTTTTTGAAATTGCTAAAGCTAATGAAGCAACAATTTCTACAGTTGTTCTTTCCGATTCTATTACCGATGGCGATGGTGCAAACGGAAAAGAATGGGATATTAATGGTGAAAAGGTAACAATTACTGTAGCAAAAGTATAAAATTATGTATAATCCTCGGATTTATTTCAAAAAATAAATCCGAGGATTATTATTTTTTAGGAGAATCTGGTTATGTGCGGAATTATTGGTAAGGTTGGGATAGGGAATGTTTTTCCCGAGCTTTTAAAAGGGCTTGATGCTTTAGAATATCGCGGATATGATTCTGCAGGTGTTGCAGGGATTATTAATAACAAAATTGTACGTTTCAGGAAAGAGGGAAAAATCTCTAATTTAGAGGCTGAAATTCAAAAAGAAAATCCCGAAAGCTTTATTGGAATCGGTCATACCCGATGGGCAACTCACGGCAGTCCAACTAAAGAAAATGCTCATCCTCACATAAGTACAGATGGTAAATTTGCCCTTGTTCATAACGGTATAATTGAAAATTCAGAAGAACTAAAAAAAAGCTTTCTAGAGGATAAAGTCAAGCTCTATTCCCAAACTGATACAGAAATTGTTGTTCAGCTAATGGGGCTTTTTTATAATGGGGATGTTATATCTGCTATCAGCGAAACTTGTAAAGGTTTAACGGGTAGCTTTGCTTTCGGTATTCTTTGCGAGGATACTCCGAACACACTTTATGCGGTAGGTCAAAGCAGTCCGCTTCTGATTGCAAAAAGCAAAACGGGTTGCTATATTGCTTCGGATTTCTGTGCAGTAAGTGAAGATGCAGAAGAGGTTTACAGGCTTACAGATGGTGAAATCTGCGCATTAACGGAAAATGATATAAAGTTTTTCAATCCATCGGGAAAACCCATTGAAAAATTCCCCGAAAAAGCGGAATTTGAATGTTCGGTATTTGATAAGGGCGATTATGAACACTTTATGCTTAAAGAAATTTTTGAACAACCAAAAGCGGTAAAAGATACAATAAATTCTTTCATGAAAGAAAATGAAATCATTTTCCCTAATGTGAAATTATATGATAGTTTTATCAAAGAAAAATTAGATAAAATTATTATTGTCGCTTGCGGTTCAGCATATCACGCAGGTCTTGTTGGCAAAGGAATTATGGAAAAGCTTTGCAAAATTCCTTGCTCTGTTGAAATTGCTTCAGAGTTCAGGTATGGGGAGACCTTTATAAATGAAAATACTCTTGGGATTTTCATAAGCCAGAGCGGTGAAACTGCGGATACCTTGGCGGCATTACGTCTTGCAAAAAAGAAAGGTGCAAAAATTCTATCGATTGTGAATGTAACGGGTAGCGCAATAGCTGAAGAAAGTGAAAATGTTATATATACGAAAGCAGGTAGGGAGGTGGCAGTTGCTACCACAAAGGCTTATAGCGCACAGCTTGTTTGCCTTTACGCCCTTGCTCTTTATATGGGTAAAATCCAAGGCAGTGTTGAAGAAGAAAAATACAAAAATCTCATTAAAGAATTTAAAAAATTACCTGAAAAAATTGATGAAACAATTAACGCTCTTGCACCTGAAACGGAAGAACTATCAAAGAAAATTTATAAAAAAAAGGATATTTTCTTTATTGGTCGTTTGAATGACTTTGCTATCGCAGCGGAAGGTTCTTTGAAAATGAAAGAAATCAGTTATATCAATTCTCAAAGCTACCCTGCCGGTGAATTGAAGCATGGCACAATTTCATTGATTGAAGAAGGTACAATTGTTGTTGCTGTGGCAGGAAAAAGCAAGGTGTTTTCAAAAACCGCAAGTAATATTTCAGAGGTTAAAGCAAGAGGCGCAAGGGTGATTTTTATAACAGACGAAAGTGAGAAAAACACAAGCGTTGATGCAGATTATATTGTCAGAGTTCTTGAAACTTTATCTGAATTTCAATGCTCTCTGCTTGTTTTACCATTACAACTTTTGAGCTATTACACAGCTAAAAACTTAGGTTGCGATATAGACAGGCCCAAAAATCTTGCGAAAAGTGTGACGGTTGAGTAATTTTCATTAAAACAATCTTACAAAATCTTAATTTGATTTATTCACTGCTGTATGTTATCATTTAAATGGTGATAAATATGGCAGTGAAAATTCTTGTAACTGAAGATGATGTTTTTCTTCGTGACGGGCTTTGCGAAATGCTCAAAAAGGAAGGCTATGATGTTGTTACTGCAGGTACAATAGAGGATGCGAAGGCGAGTTTTTTGAAAGAAAGCTTTAACCTTATAATCCTTGATGTTATGCTTCCTGATGGTAACGGCTTTGATATGTGTGGCTTCATTCGTTCTAAGAATGAAAATGTGCCCATACTCTTTTTAACTGCATGCGATGATGAGGTTCAGGTTGTCCGTGGTCTTGATGCAGGTGCAGATGATTATGTTACAAAGCCCTTTAAGCTTCTCGAACTGCTTTCAAGAATCCGTGCTCTTTTAAGAAGGAACAAATCAACAGTTTATAGCTGCGAGAATATTGTTATTGATATAAACACTATGACCGTTAAAAAGGATGGCGAAAATGTTTTTGTTACTCCAACAGAGTTTCAGATTCTTTCTGCTCTCATAAGAAACAGCGGTGTTATTGTTACAAGAGCAATTTTATTGGAAAATATCTGGGATGAGGGTGGCTCGTTTATTGATGACAATACTCTTTCCGTTCATATCAGCCGACTTCGTGAGAAAATCGGACCTGAGCACATCGTTACTGTCAGAGGTATCGGTTACAGATGGGAGGACGGCAAATGAGTCCTTTGGAAATCTGTTTGATTATTTCTGGTTGCTTATTACTTTTTGTTGTTTTTGTTTTGAGCATTTTGCTTACCAAAAACAAAAGAAAAGTGAAAAAGCTTACCAAAAGTATCAATAAATATCTTGAAAAAGGTGAATTGACAAAATTCAGTACAAAAGATGATAACTTTGCTCCTCTTCAGAATGCTGTTTGCGATTTGGAAAATGCTCTTGAGGTACAAAAGCAAAACACCGAGTTCGAAACAAAAAAGAACACTGATTTTATTGCAGATGTTTCTCACCAGTTGAAAACTCCTCTTGCAGGTCTTCGCCTTTATCTTGAAATGGATAACGCTCAGAACCCTACAGAGCATACAGAAAAAGAGCTTCAGCTTGTGGAGAAAACTGAAGAACTTGTTGCAAAGCTTTTACGCCTTGAAAAGATAAAAAGTGATACATATGCTATGGATTTCCAATTTTATGAAATCAGCGAAATCCTTAAAAGCATACTCCTTGATATGAAGCATATTTTTCCTGAAAAGCAGTTCGGTGTTGCCGGCAAAAGCCGAATGAGGTGTGATAAAGAATGGCTGACAGAAGCTTTGGGAAATGTTATTAAAAACGCCTGCGAGCATACCGATGACAATGGCGAAATCAATATAACTATTGAAGAAAATGAACGCTCCACTATTGTTACTGTTTCCGATAATGGTGGCGGTGTTGATAAAGACGATGTTGGTAAGCTATTCAAGAGATTCCACAGAGCTAAAAATGCCAAACCTCAAAGTGCAGGAATCGGTCTTGCAATTACCAAAGCAATTGTTGAAAAGCACCACGGAACAATCAGTGCCGTAAATACTGCAACGGGACTTGATATTATAATGTGCTTCCCGCATATTGATGGATATGTCGCGCTTTAAAATAAAAAATCCCCCTTTGGGTTGACAAAGAGAGAAAACAAACATATAATATAAGTGAAATAAGGCAAACCGATAGACGGTTAGTCTTCAAAATTAGTTATAGAAATAACCGCTTAGTTTTGCAGACAGGGCGGTTATTTCTTTTTTGTTAAATTAACAACCAGTGCAATAATTGAAACGATAAGAGAGCAAAATAAAAATAACTCACTATATGTAATCATAAGCACCGCCCTCCTCTCAGGAGGGAAAAGTGCCCTCCGTATAAAGAGGACTAACCGCCTACCGTTTAAGGTCTGCCTTATTCCGCGATTATTCTATCATAGGTTATTTGAAAATTCAATATAGTAACATTTAAAACTGTCCGAAAGGGCAGTTTTTCTTTTATCTTACGAAATCTTAAGATAAAAGTCACCTAAAATTAAGATTGGTGTTTTATACTAAAGCCAACATAGAGGATTAGTATTCTCAAAAATCAAATTCAAAGGAGAGTTTTCTATGAATATTATTGAATGCAAAAATCTCACAAAGGAATATTTAAGTGGTGAAAATACAGTTGTGGCACTTAACGATGTGTCATTGGAATTTGAAAAAGGTGAGTTCTGTGCAATAACAGGTCCTTCAGGTTCAGGTAAATCAACTTTCTTGCATGTTTTAAGCAGTCTTGAAAATGCAACCTCAGGCGAGGTGATTTATAACAATGAAAGCCTTAAAAACTATAACGATAATCAGCTTTCAATCCTCAGAAGAAGACGCTTCGGCTTCGTTTTTCAGGCATATAACCTTGTGGAAGAGTTAACAGGCTATGAAAACATTTTACTTCCCATTATGCTTGATAAAAAGAAACCCGATGAAGAGTATCTGAAGAAAATTATTGATATTCTCGGCATTGAAGACAGACTTTCTCATCTTCCCTCTGCTCTTTCAGGTGGTCAGCAGCAGAGAATTGCTATTGCAAGAGCACTTGCAAATAAACCATCAATCCTTTTTGCCGATGAACCTACAGGTAACCTTGACGGTAAAAGTGGTAGAGAGGTGCTTTCACTTCTTAAATATGTAAGTAAGGAATTAGGCGTAACACTTATTCTTGTTACCCACGATTTGCACGTTGCCGAGCAGGCAGACAGAGTTATCAGAATCGAAGACGGTGCTGTTGTTGAAGACAGTAAATTTAATCAATAAAAGTAAGGTTCGGAGATAGATTTAGGTGATTCTATGAAAAACAAAAAATTAACCTTTAATTCCCTTGCTTTCGGTAACCTGAAGCACAGGAAAAAGCAATATACCTTGCTTATTATCGGCATCATTCTTTCAATGGTGTTTTCTTCGGGCTTTGTGTTTTTCGTTTCAAGTGCGGTTACTTCTGCAATCGAAACTCATAATTACAAATACGGAAAGCAGTCCGAAATTGTAACTAATGTTGTTACTAACGATTCTTTGGAAGCTGTATTAAATGAAAATTATGAAGACTACGGCTATATGCACATTTTGGGTGCGATTACCACGGTTGATAGTGAAATTGATTTGGGTACTGCTGTAGGTTGGCTTGATGAAGGTGGTAAAGAGCTTTATTATCAAAGCCTTGCAGAAGGTAAATTGCCTCAAAAGAAAAATGAAATTGCCATAGAAAAAAGCGCACTTACAAGACTTGGCGGAGCTTATAAAATCGGAGATAAAATAACCTTTGATTTATATGTTCAGAATGGTGCGGAAAAGTCTGAAAAGCCAATAAAAAAAGAATATGTGCTTGCTGGTATTCTTAATGATAAAAGATCGAATATTTCCAATCAAGGTGGAGTTCAGGCATTCGAGCTTCCTGCAGCATTTGTAGCAGATAATTCCCAAGTTGAATTAGGTGGCAAGGAAAGCCTTCATTGTCTTATTTTATCAGATGATGAAGAGGGGAGCCTTGGTACATATATAACCGAGTTAAGAAAAACAATGGGTTCCGAAAATGGTGATGGTACAGGTATCTTCACAACGGGCGGATATGAGCTTAGCTACACAATTGCAGATATGTTCGGAGTTGACGCACCATTTTTATTGATGCTTGTTTTTGTTGCAGTTTTGGCACTTGTTTCAAATATTGGTATTATTAATGCTTTTTCAACCAATTTAAAGGAAAGAAAAAAGCAAATAGGACTTTTAAGAAGCGTTGGCGCAACAAGAAGACAGATTATAAAAATCTATGGCAGAGAAAGCTTTATTATATGTTTACTTTGCGTTCCTTTAAGTCTTTTAATATCTGTTTTTGCAGTAAAAATGAGCGTTAGCATTATGGGAACAAACTTTGTTTTCAAGCCAAGCTTGTGGGTGCTTCCCTTAAGCGCATTATTAAGTATATGCCTGGTGCTTCTTTCTTCTCTTATTCCTCTTTTCTCTGCATCAAGAATTTCTCCTATGCAGGCAATAAGGAATATTCAGATAAACCGCAAAATGAAGAAAAAGAAAATTAAAACTCAAAATGAGTTTAATCCATCAAAGCTTTTAGCATCAAGAAATATCAAGCTTTATAAAAACAAACAAGTTTTAACAAGTATCATTCTTGCTGTAGCAATTTTCGGCTCACTTTTGGGCTATGCCGCTATAGGTGGAGTTAAAAAGAATAACCGTATAATTGATTATGATTATAGTGTTTATGCAGAGTATTATGAGTATCAATACAGACGATTGGCATATTATGAAAATCAGGTTAAAGGTTTTTCTGATAATGATGTTCAGGATGTTCTTTATAACTCAAATGTGGAAAGAGTTGTAACCGGCAAAACCACAAACGGATATATTTTAGTTGATGAATTAACAGATTATATGCGCCTTTGCGGTTATACCAACGATGTTTATCAACAGAAATATTCAAAAAAAGGCGATATTACACCTGAAAACTATCATAAATTTACCGAAGATAATCTTGAAAATAAAGCTGTTAAGGAAAAAGCCGATATTAAAGGTGAGGTATTCCCTTTGAGCTTTTATGGGGTTGAGGAAGAATATATCGAATCCTTGAATGATGCGGTTACAGTAGGCAGAATTGATATAGATAAAATCAATTCAGGTGAAGAGATTATTCTTCTTGTACCTGAATATGTTGAGCTTTCAGCTTGGGATTATGATGATGAATCAGGTCCTGATATAGAGTTCGAATGGAGTCTTAAACCAAGTAAAAATATTTCTAAAAATCAGGTCGTTCTTGATTCTGCAAAAATAGGCGATGAATTCAAGGTTAATAAAGAAATCACATTAGGTTGGATTGGCACAGAAGAGAATGAACCCGTTGAATATGATTATGAGGGTGGAGAAGGAAAAATCAAAACAGGTGAATTTAAGCACACTAAAATCGAAACAGATGTGAAAATCGGTGCAATAATTTATTTACCTGCGGATATTCCAAACAACCTTTATGATTATAACTACTACCAGGGTGGAAGACCTTGTGTTATCACAACTATTGACGGTATTGATACTTTCACAAAAGATTTGCCCCATCTTTCAATGCAGGTATATCTTAATCAGGAGTGTAACGCTGAAATTGATGAAGAGATAAAAACATTTTTTGACAGACTAACTGCAGAAATGAGCTCCCCAAATATTTATTCTGCTTATGAGCGTGTGCAATCCCGTGAAGCAACAGCTAAAACATTGATGCTTATTATAACTGCTGTTGTGGCACTTCTTTTCACTCTGAGCGGCAGTCTTATTAACAATGCTCTTACTGCACGAATAAGAGAAAGTAAAAAGGAAATAGGTACTTTAAGAGCAGTTGGTGCATCTGTTAAAGATATTTCAAGTTCATATATAAGGCAGTTACTGTCGGTTCTCGGTTTCGGAACAATTTTAGGTTTTGTAGCCTTTGCACTTTTCTATGGTATATATTGCTTGATATTCATAAGTATGGGCGACACTACCGATGACTTTATTCTGACATTCCGTGAAACAATTGTCGCTGTTATAGCACTCTTTGGTTGCTGTATTGCGAATGTTCATTTCAAGGTTAAAAAAGAAATGAAAAACAGTATTGTTGAGAACATAAGAGAACTTTAAAAGAATGCGGAATTCGGAGTTCGGAATGCGGAATGAGCTTCGCAAAATTTATACTTTATTCCTTACAGGAAGATGGTGAAACTATGAAAAACAAAAAATTAACCTTTAATTCCCTTGCTTTCGGTAACCTGAAGCACAGGAAGAAAAGATATACCTTGATGATTTTAGGTATCATTCTTTCAATGGTGTTTTCTTCAAGTATTATTTACTTTGGATTTAGTATTTACACTACATCTCAGGAGCAACACAAGGCGGAAATGGGTTTATATGACCAATTTGATGGTGTTTATAATGAGAAAGTTTTTGCTGAGGCTAAAAGAAGAGGTGCTTTTGAAGAAACAGGCTTCGGTGAAACGCTGGGTTTGGTTTTTACTGATAAAGAAGATAAGCTTAGCGGAACGCCTATAGCAAAGCTTGATGAAACAGCCCAAAAGCTTATGAATCCGATTTTTATAGATGGCGGGTATCCTGAAAAGCAAGGTGAAATTGCCATTGAGCAAACAACGCTTTTGCAGTTAGGAATTACCGCAAAGCCCGGTGATAAAATCAAATTAAAAATGCAGGTTCAGAATGGTGAGGACTTAT
This sequence comes from Acutalibacteraceae bacterium, assembly GCA_045594685.1. GTDB lineage: Bacteria > Bacillota > Clostridia > Oscillospirales > Acutalibacteraceae > DTU089. The sequence goes on from JAZNYZ010000025.1 coordinate 293,280, forward strand.
TACCTGAAATCAAGGAAAAAACCTACACTTTATCCGGTGTTTTAAAAGATAAGAGAGTTAATATTCTTTATGATATCGAAGATAAAAAAAATCTTCCGTCAGCATTTGTAAGCGAATATGAAAAAGTGGATTTGGGTGGCAAGGCGAATCCGGTTGCTTATTATAAATTTGCCGATAAGGGTCATCAGATAATTCATGAGGTTATGGCGGAATATGATTCTTTTTCCAATCGCATTTTTATTTACAACGATATTATTGATTTGAACTCAGATGAATATAGCTCAACATTATTTCTGGGCGTGATTATTGCTATATTGCTTATTGCATCTTCTGTAGGAATTATCAATGCGTTTACAAGTAATTTAAAAGAGCGTAAAAAGCAAATCGGTATGTATCGTGCGGTTGGTGCAACCAAAAGGCAAATCCGTAGCCTTTTCGGCAGGGAAGCAGTTATATTGAGTCTGATTTGCACACCCATAAGTCTTTTGGTTTCCTATGGTTCAACAAAAATTATAGTAAGCAGAGTTTATGAAAACGCATACTTTAAACCTCATATATGGGTGCTTTTAGCTTGCGGTGTTTTCAGTGTTGCTTGTGTTATGGCGGCAGCCTTTATACCATTGATTACTGCATCAAAAATTTCACCTATGCAGGCAATTAGGAATATTGAAGCAACAAGAAAATTAAAGAATAAAAAAGTGAAAAGCCAAAAGAATTTTAATGTTTCAAAGCTTATTGCAAAAAGAAATCTTGTTATTTCAAAGGGAAAGTTAGTTGTTGTAAGTGTTTTCCTTGTTATCACAATCATCTTTTCTTCTTATGCACTTTCATACCTTTCCTTTGCAAAGGATGATTTATATGATAACGGCTTTGACTATGAATTAAGGTTACAGAGGGATTCAGGTTTTTTTGCAATTAACTACCCTGAAGGTAACAATGGTTTTAAGGAGAACCATAAACAAACGGTTCTGATGAATGAAAATATAAAATCTGCTTACGGATTTAAAACTGCTAATGTTAACATACTTGTAGATAAAATGACGGAGTATCAGCAAATTGCAGACGCAGATATTTTTGAGCCTGATATGGATTTACTTTCTCTTGATGAAACAAATTATCAGGAGGTTTTCAAGCATGGGATGAGTCAGGAGAAGCTTGATATTGTTAATGTTGCAGAATATAAAGGGGATTTTATAGCAAGTGATATCATTGCTTTGGATGAAGAGCTGCTTAGCCGAATTGATAGCGTGCGTGACGGGAAAATAGATATAGCAAAGCTGAATAGCGGTGAACAGGTTATTCTTCTTGCACCCGAAAAGGTCTATTTAACTGTCCGTTCAGATGAACGAGGGAATTATCTCGACACATATCAACAGATAAGCTATATCGAAGAGGCAAAACAGAGATATGAAGAAAGCATAAGAATAATTGCAGAAAAAGAATGTGATTTTAAAGCTGGTGATTTACTTGATTTGAGTGTTCTTTACAGCGAGGATTCAAATCCTGATTATGATTTAGAAGGGCAAACCATTGTTAAAAAAGAGGATTTGGAAATTAATAATAAAAAGGTGGAAATAGGTGCAATCGCAAATAACACCTTGCAATTATTCTATGCGGGCGGTTCTCGTTTTACTTTGGTAACTACTGTTGGAGGTATGGAGCATTTCTTCCCAAGAGCCAAATATAAAACCCTTATGTTTGATTTAAAGGATGAATGTAACGATGAAATTGATGCGGAAATAAACTCTTTGCTTGAAAGTGTTGCTAATTGCGTTGATGAAGCTTGGTATATGTCCAATTACGAATCTCAACAGGAACAAAAGGATACTATTAAAGAGTTAATGCTCCTTGTTTATGCTATTGTAATTCTTCTTTTTACAATCTGCGGAAGTATTATCAATAATACAATTGCATCGAACATCAAAGAAGATAAAAAGAAAATAGGTACACTCCGTGCTTTTGGTGCCAATGAAAAGGAGATTTCAAAATCCTATATTCTCCAGCTTCTTTCAATGTTCAAATGGGGCTTCGGAATAGGCTTTGGCGGGTTCGCTTTGTCATATTTGATAATAGTGCTCACAAATAAATACACAGGTCTTGCAGATGCTCTTGTGTTCAACCCTTGGATTACACTTTTGTTAGGTCTTATTCTTTTTGCAATCTGCTCATTGAGTGTTTATACAAAGATAAGAAAAGAAACACGGAACAGTATAGTAGAAAATATACGTGAGTTATAAAAAATGCGGAATGCGGAGTTCGGAATTAGCTTTGCAAGGAGTAGAGATAGAAGGTTAGAGTTGCGTTGGTTTGTGCCTTCCTTCGAAGGAAGGTGGCACGGAAAATCTTGATTTTTCGTGACGGAAGGTTCTTTGTTGCGGAGCAACATTTCCGCCATAGGTGGGATTGACATATTGCTCGGTTTGAATATATCAATATAGAAAGATGTGTTAATTGAAGCTGATGCTTCAATGATGCTCCTTGGGTCGCGTCAAGAACCACCCACCACCCGACCAACTAAATTCTAAAGGTAAACAAATATCTCGTTTAGGAGAAATAGATTAGATGACTATATTCAAGGCGGTCCCCCCGCCTTCGAAGGCAGGCACGGACAAACTGAAATTGATTTGTTCTGTATTTATTTGATTGGTTTTACACATTACAGAAAGATGTGATTATATGAAAAGATTATTTACATTAATACTTTGTTTTATGTTTTTTATAATGCCGTGTTTAGCGGTTGAGGAAGGTAGTGCGGTTGTAACAGAAGTCACAACCAAAGCCACCACTGAAGCTACAACAAAAAAAGTGGAAGAAACCACTAAAAAAGCAGAAAAGACAACGAAAAAAGAAAAGACAACAAAGAAAACCGAAAAGGTTGAACCGGATGTAGAAGAGGAGAGGGAAGAAGCTCCTGAAAAAATTGAAGAGGAAAGAGAGGATAACTCTCAACCTCGCCTTATGGTGACGGGCTATGTTGTTGAGAATGATTATTTAACTCCCGAAAAAGAAGGAAAGATAACTGTAACTCTTCAGAATATGCACCCGGCAAAAGCAGTGAAAAATATCAAGCTTTCTATTGAAGATGGTGCTGATGAAATCCGCCCTGATGGTATGGGAACAAAATATGTTTCATCAATCGGAGCAGGAAAAATTTACAGTTGGGAAATAAGTGTTTCTGTTATTCATTCTGCAATGGTAGGTGAGCATAAGCTCAGCTTCACTTGTGAATATGAAGATGAATTTGGTTCGGGTTACTCTGCTAACGATACACTAAGAGTTCAGGTTCGCCAGCTTGCAAAATTAGATTATGACGGAGCAAAGCTTCCTGTTAAGGTTGTTCAGGAAGATACGGTTACACTTAATATTAACCTTATGAACACCGGTAAATCCACTCTTTATAACTGCAAGGTTGAATATGATATTGAAGGTCTTGAATCAGGTGGCAGTAGCTTTGCAGGAGAAATTCCTGTTGGTGAAAGCAAAACTGCAACTGCAAATCTTCGGGTTGACAGCGAAAAAACAGGTAATGTGAAAGGTACAATTAAAATTACTTACGAAGACGCTTTCGGTAAATCTTTTGAAAAAGAGCAAGAGGTAAAAACTCTTATTGAAAAGAAGGTTATCAAGGCTGAGAAAAAGGAAGAGGAAGAAAAGAAAAATCCTCTTTGGTGGCTTTTCCTTCTTGGGGGTCTTGTAGTCGGTGGCGGTCTCGGCTTCGGTATTCCCTTTGCAATTAGCTCCAAAAAGCAAAGAGAAGAGGATGAGAAGAGACTGTAAAAATGCGGAATTCGGAGTGAAGGGGCGCGAAAATGCGCCTGAAATTAAAAGTTGAATCAACAAAATTAACAAAACGGTAACTGTTTATTTGTAACAGTTGCCGTTTTTGATTTTAGGGTTTGTTTTAATTCCTATTTATTAGTATAATAAAGTTATATATGACCGAATACCAAAGGAGTTTTAGATATGCTTGAAATGAAAAACGGGAAATTCTATATGAATGGTGAAGAATTCCATATTTATTCAGGTGCTATGCACTATTTCAGAATTCCCGAGGAATACTGGCTTGACCGCCTTATGAAGCTCAAAGCTTCAGGTCTTAATACCGTTGAAACCTATGTGCCATGGAACTGGCACGAGCCAAAGAAAAATCAGTTTGATTTTGAGGGCATGCTCAATATTGAAAAATTTGTTAAGACTGCTCAGGAATTAGGTCTTTATGTTATTGTCCGTCCAGGTCCATATATTTGCGCAGAATGGGATTTTGGCGGTCTTCCTGCCTGGCTTCTTAAAGATAAAAATATAAGACTTCGTTGCTGGGACAAGGCGTACATAAAAGCTGTTGAAGATTTTTATAAAGTGCTTATTCCGAAGCTTGTGCCTTATCAGATAACAAAGGGTGGTACTCTTATTGCAATGCAGATTGAAAATGAGTACGGGTCATTCGGAAGAGATAAAAAATATCTTTACTGGCTTCGTGATTTGGTCAAAAATTTGGGTGTTGATGTTCAGCTTTTTACCTCTGATGGTGAGAATAAATATTTCTTCTCCGGTGGCGGAATACCTGAGGAATGGATGGTTGCAAACTTCGGCGGTTACAACGAAAACCGTTTTGATGATTTGAAGCTTCTTCAACCCGATAAGCCTCTTATGTGCGGTGAGCATTGGTGCGGTTGGTTTGACCGTTGGGGTGCAAAGCATCACTCCGACAATCCCGAAGAAACTCTCGGCAGAAGCCTTGACGGATTCTTTAAAGAGGATGCAAACTTTAACCTTTATATGTTCCATGGCGGCACAAACTTCGGTTTCTCTTCGGGTGCAAACTACTATGACTGCTATTGCCCAACAACCACAAGCTATGACTATGGCGCACCTTTAACTGAAAACGGAGCTTATACAGAAAAATATTTCATTCTTCGTGATAGAATGGCAAAGCAGTTGGGTAAAGAGCTTCCCGAGCTTCCCGAAGATGCTAAAACTAAGAACTACGGTAAGATTCAGTTAACCGAATTCGCAGACTTGAAGGATGTTTACAAGAAATTTGCAGTGCATAAGAAATCCTGCTCACCCGAATATATGGAGCATTACGGGCAGAACAGCGGCTTAATTCTTTACAGCACAACCCTTAAAGGCTTTTATGATGATGTGGAGCTCAACGCTTTCGGTGTTCATGATATTGCATATATCTACATAAACGGTGAACTCAAACACATCTACGACAGAACAAAGCTTAAAGGTAAGGAGCTTTATGAAGAAAGCTTTTCTGTTCCGATTAAGGCTTTCAAGGGCGAAATTAAGGTTGATATTCTTGTTCAGGCTCTCGGCAGAATTAATTATGCAAGACGGATTTATGACAGAAAAGGTCTTGGCGAAATTTATCTCGGCGGTCAGGCAATTGTTGACTGGGATGTATATTGTATGGAGCTCGATAAAGCTCCCGAAATTAAGTACAAAAAATCCCACAAGGACTTCCCTTGCTTTATGAAAGGTACATTCAAGGCGGAAGAAAAGGTTGATACCTTCGTTGATATGAGAGGCTTTTCTAATGCGGTTGTTTATGTTAACGGCTTCAATCTCGGCAGATTTTTGAAGAGAGGACCACAATATACCCTCTATCTTCCAGCGCCTATTCTCAAGGATGAAAATGAAATCGTTGTTCTTGAACTTGAAGGATGCAAGAAAAACGAAATAAAACTTATTGATAAAGCAATTTTAAAATAAATATGAAATAAGGTGATTCTTTGCAAATGGTAATAAAAGACCTTTTGACAAAGGTTAAAGAAATGCTTCAAGAACTGAAGCTCTATTGGAACCAACCCCGCCCCGGAGAATATGTTCCTTATAAAGAGGTTATAATGCTCTCTGTTGGTTGGATGGCTCTTCATATGTCTGTTCAATGGACTATCGGCTTCGGTGTCGGTAACCAATTTACAGGTATGACCTTGGGGATGAACAACAATGAGCTTCTCGTGATGGGCTATATTTGCCAATTTTTAGGCTATGCCCTGACCCCACTTAATGCATGGATTGTTGATAATCTTCGCAGTAAGGATGGTAAATACAGAGTTTATATCAAGCTTGCAATTCCTGCAATGGTACTGACTCTTCTTTCGCTGTGGCTTCCTTATGAGCAGATTCGTGATGGCTCTCATCCGCTTTCAAGATATTTTATGATAGGTCTTCTTTTCCTTATGGGTCAGCTTCAGGGCGGAGTGCAGAGCTGGGTGCAGACAGGTGTTACCAATATGGTTCATGTTATGACCCCCAATACTCAGGAACGTACCAAAATAATGGCAATAACCAGCATAATTTATTCTCTCGGTTACTCTATAAATAATGTTTACTATCCCTTGATGGTTGACCTTCTTACCGATAACGGACAGAAATATACAATGACTTATTTCCGCGGTGCATATACTCCTATGGCTCTTTTGATGCCCGTTGTTCTCTTTGCATATTTCGGAACAAAAGAAAGACTTGTTCTTCCCAAGAGCCGTATAACAAAAATGAGCTTCACAAGCTCAATGCGTGCCGTTGCAGGTAACAAGATATTCTGGATTAAATGTGCTGACGGCTGGAATAATTTCCTTGAGGGCGCAAAAGGTAATATCTGGGATTGGATGGTTTACCGTGCCCATATTATGAAGAGTACAACTTACGGTCTTCTTAATACTATTTCATATAACGCAAACTTCTGGGGAATGTTGTTCTCACCATGGTTTATTAAAAAATTCGGTAAAAAGAAAATCAAAATATTCAAGAATATTATTCAGGTTTTCCTTGTTGCCTCTTATTTCTTGTTCTATAAAAGTCCTCTTGCAGGTGTAGGTCTGTTTATTGTTTACACTCTTGACAGATTTGTTGATACATATAATGTTATTGATAGTGCAATTGAGTCGGATATGCGAGATAATCAGCAATATCTTATTGGTGAACGAATAGATGGTGCATTCGGTTTTGTTTCAACTTATGCAGGCGGTGCAATAAATGCCGTAACAAATCTTTTTATTCCTTGGGTTTACAAGAAAAAAGGCTTTGACGGAAATGACTATTCAGTTCTTGATGTTTACATAGATTATGATGAAAATCTGCCACTCTCAAAGCAGAAGAAAAATCCCAATTGCGTGCTTTATGAATTAATGGATACGCTTCTTGTGATTTCTATAATCGGCGCGGCAGTGGATGTTCTTCCCTGGTTCTTATATGATATTTCCGAAACTGGTCAGAAATCTATGATTCGTGCTATAAGAATCCGTACTCTTGTTGAAGATGAGAATTCCGGAAACAGAGATGAAGCCGCATATATTGAAGGTTGCGAAGCAATTTTCAGGGCAAAGAAATTCTTTGGAGTTGAAAAAATAGAAAACTATAAAGATAAATTGAAAGAGGCGAAAGCACTTCCAAACACAACTGAAAGTGAAAAAGAAATTCGTCGACAGGCAATAAAAACAGCAAAAGAATATATCAATGATGCTGAAACTCACAATGAAGAGGTTGAGATTGCAGATTTTGTTATGCACGAGCTTAACCGTTTTGAAACTGAGTTTGGCAAAAAACAGCTTGAGCTTTGCCGTCTTATTGTAGCGGGGGGACCCCAGAATTTCTATAATTGTGCAGAAGAAGCACAGAATCTTGCTATTGCACTTCCCAACAGTGAAGATAAAGAGGAGCGCACATGGAGAAAGCAAGAGGTAAGAAACGCAAAAGCTCTTGTTAAATCCGAAAAGCTTGCTAAAAAGCATTACCCGGAAGGTATTGTTCCCTTCGATAATCAGGTATATGAAGATGCCTATAATATGCCTGATGAAACAAGAGAACAGGCAAAAGCAAGGCGCAAAGCTATGCGTAAGGCAAGTAAAGAACGCAATATTTATGGTGTCGTTGCAGCGCCTTACCTTGCTGCTTTAAGAACTATTAAGCTTTACGAGGGTTATCAGAAACTTGATGATTTGACTGCAGATTATGAAAATGTTGTAAATGAACGTAACAACCGCCTTGATGAAGAAAGGGCGGAGCAAGAAAGACTAACTGCTGAAAGAAACTTTGATAAAGAAAGCAAAAAAGCAAGCAGAAGATTGAAAAAATAAAAAGAGGCTATAATATGAAAAAAATTATTACTTTAATTCTTGTTGGCTTTATGCTTGTTGCAAGTGTTATTCCTGCATCCGCAGCACAGAAGAAAGAAAAAATACAATTTAATAATGGAGAATTTAAGGTTCTTCATCTTTGTGACTGTCAGGATGGCTTTCCTGCCCAAGAGAAAATGTTTACATATATAAACTATATGCTGGATACCTACAAGCCCGACCTTGTTGTTTTGGGCGGAGATAACACAGTTGGCGAAGAGGAAACAAAGGCACAGGCTATCGAAGAGCTTGTTGCACCCTTTGTTGAGCACGAAACCTATTTCACTCTTGTTTTTGGTAATCACGACCATCAGCAAGGTGTTGAAAAGGAAGAATTACTTGAGATGTATCAGAAATACGGTGGTAAGTATTGTCTGGCTTATGATGCCGACCCCGATTTAACAGGTGTCGCAAACCATAATCTTCCTATCTATTCTTCAGATGGGGAGAAAATCAAATTCAATCTCTGGCTTATCGACTCTCTGAATTATGTTACTGATGAAAACGGTGATGAAATCGGTTACGACAGTGTTCGTGAAGACCAGATTGAATGGTATAAGGATACTTATGCAAAGCTTGAAAAGGAAGCCGGAGAAAAGGTTTATTCATTAGCTTTTCAGCATATTATTCCAGGTGAGGTTTACGATGTTATGTTCCCTGAGGTGAAGAAACCTCTTCCGCCTCTTACCGAAACCTATAACAACGGCAAGCATTATCCCATCTTTTTACCCGACACAAGTGCTTTCACAGGTCATCTTTTTGAAAATCCCTCACCCGGTATCTATAACTATGGTCAGGTTGATGCCATGCTTGAAACAGGTGATGTTCTTTCAATTCTTGTTGGTCACGACCATATATGCAGTTATGAAATTGACTATAAAGGCATTAAATTTATTAATACTCCCGGTGCTACATTTAATTCTTACGGTAATGAATTTACTCGTGGTAGCAGACTTATCACCATTAAAGAAGATGCACCCGATACATTTGAATCCGAGGTTATAACTGTTAACGAAGTTGCTTATGAAAATGAAGATTTTCGTGAAGCGATGGACATCAGCAAATTTAAAGCAGGCTTCTGGATTCTTTTAGGCGATATTCTCCTGGGTCTTGCAAAGGCATCCGGATATGTTGCTAAAATAATTTATTGATAAAAATAAACATCCACCCGCTTGGCGGGTGGATGTTTATTATGGTTCATAGGGGAATACGGGCATTAATTCTAATTTGAATTGATTTATTCTGTGGAGGTTGTCGATTCTGTTTTTTATTTCTTCATCCTCGCAGATACCTTCTCGAATATATCTGTCAAGAACTGCATATGTGAAGCCTAAATTATCCTCATCGGTTTTACCGCAAAGTCCGTCAATGGGCACTTTCTCAACAAATATTTCGGGAAGCTCCAAAGCTCTGCCGATTGCTTTAACTTCCTGAACGGTAAGCTTGGAAAGGGGAGAAAAGTCACCTACGCTGTCACCATATCTTGTTGAGTAGCCAACCCAATCTTCAGAGAGATTGCAAGTGTTTGCAACTCTGCCGTTAACACTTTGAGAAACTGCATAAACGGTTGCCATTCTCAGACGAGGAGGAAGATTTGTTGTTGCCTGAGTATTTATTTCAACACCACTTTTTTGTAGTTCATTCATAAGACCTGTATAAGCATCATTTATATTAACTGTGTAGCTTTGAATTCCAAGGTGCTCCACAAGGGCTTTTGAAACATCAATATCAAACTGCTCGCCCTTGGGCATTAAAACGCCAACAACATTTTCCTTGCCCAAAGCTTCAACAAGTAATGCCGCAACAACGGAGCTGTCCTTACCGCCTGAAATACCGACAACACCTTTACAGCCCTTGCCGTTTACTTCAAACCAATCTTTAATCCATCGGACTATATCATTTTTAACCTTTAGTGCATCAAATGGCAAAAAAATCAATCCTTTACTATAATTTATATTTATATTTTAATCATTTTACTTTTGTTTTTCAATATTTTTCTGTAAATAACTTGAAACGAGTTTGATTAATTTGTATAATAATTGTATATGTTCTCTTGGAGGTAGGAAAATGACAGTAAGCAGTGCGATTAAATCCCTTGTAAAATATGGAATTGAGGAAGGTCTTTTAGATAACCTTGATGAAATATGGGCAATTAACAGAGTTCTTGAGGTTTTGGAGCTTGATGCAATTGAAAGTGATGCGGAAATTTGTGGAAATTCATCTCTTGAAGAGCTTCTTAAAGTTTTGCTTGATTATGCTTGTGAAAATGGTATATGCGAAGATTCTGTTGTTTACAGAGATTTGCTTGATACAAAAATTATGGGTGCGATTTGCCCAAGACCCTCCGAGGTTATTAAAAAGTTCAACGAGCTGTATGAAGAGTCACCTGAAAAGGCAACTGAATTTTACTACCATATTTCAAGAAAAAGTGACTACATAAGAGAATACAGAATTAAAAACGATATGAAGTGGATTACCCCCACAGAATACGGCGATATTGATATAACAATCAACCTTTCAAAACCCGAGAAGGACCCTAAAGCAATTGCGGCTGCCCTTAAAATGAAGCAGAGCTCATATCCTCTTTGTATGCTCTGTCCCGAGAACGAGGGTTATGCAGGCAGAGTTAACCACCCTGCAAGGCAGAATCACAGAGTTATTCCGCTTGAGCTTGAAAACGAAAATTGGTGTTTGCAGTATTCACCCTATGTTTACTATAACGAGCATTGCATTGTTTTCAGCGCAGATCATACACCAATGAAAATAAGCGAAAAAGGCTTCCGCAGACTTTTTGCTTTTGTTAAAAAATTTCCTCATTATTTCGTTGGTTCAAATGCAGATTTGCCCATTGTTGGTGGTTCGGTTCTTACCCACGACCATTTCCAAGGCGGTAACTATGAATTTGCAATGGCAAAAGCACCTATTGAAACGGAAGTAACCTTTAAAGACTATGAAGATATTAAAGCAGGTATTGTTAAATGGCCTATGTCCGTTCTTCGTCTTATCGGTGATGATACTGATAGAATTTGCGAATTAAGTGGGAAAATTCTTGCAAAGTGGAGAGGTTACACCGATGAAGCTGCTTTCATTTTTGCTGAAACCGATGGCACACCTCACAACACAATTACACCTATTGCAAGATTCAGAAACGGCAAATTTGAAATTGACCTCGTTTTAAGAAATAATATCACAACAGAAGAATACCCCGACGGTGTTTACCATCCTCATCCCCGGCATCACCATATTAAGAAAGAAAATATCGGTCTTATTGAGGTTATGGGTCTTGCAGTTCTTCCCTCACGACTTAAAACAGAAATGGCAACTCTTAAGGATGCCATTATAAACGGCAAAGATATTACTGCTGATGAAACAATTGAAAAACACTCAGAATGGGTTGAAGAGATTAAGAAAAATAATACAATCACCCCCGAAAACTGCGAAAAGGTTTTGCAGGATGAAATCGGTAAGGTATTTGCAGATATTCTCGGTCAATGCGGTGTTTATTCCCGTGACCAAGAGGGTAAGGCGCAGTTCTTAAAATTTGTAGACAAAGTAAATGAATGATGTATCGGAGGAGAAAATAATGTTTGAGAAAATCAGATCACAATTTCAAATCGGTAAGGTAGATGTTCAGCAGAATGCTTTTGATGGCAGAGGTTTTACCTTTGAACTCAAAGAAACAGATAAATCAATTAAGGGTGTTTTAAAAGCAAAGGTTAACCTTACAATGAAATCCTTTGAAATCGTTGGTGAAAAGGATTTTGACGATGATGATTTGTTCTTTGCAAATGGTTATCAAGCTTGGACAACATCAAGAGAGTTTTCCAAAAACGATACCTTCAAAGGTCTTATCAAAGCTGCAAACATCAATAAATTCTTAAAGCATTTCGCAGGTCTTTCAGGTGACTATCATTTTGAAAGCTATGGCGAAGAAGGTAAGTTCCACGGATATACATACTGCTATTTCCGTGAAAAAGGCGAAAAAGAAATCAAGCTTTACGGTTCAAAAAGCGAGCGTCAGGGCTTCACAATTTTCGCCGTTGATATGAAAGACGATAAATTCATTATCAGAAAAGATGTTGAGGGCCTTGCTCTTACAGCAGGTCAGGAATATGAAATCTTTGATATCGCAATTATCAAGGGTGATATGGACGATGTAATGGATAAATATTTCTTTGATTTTGTTGGCTGCAAGAAGCCTGCTATAGAGCATCTTTCAGGCTATACCTCATGGTATAACTATTTCCAGAATATCAGCGAGGATATTATTCTCCGTGACCTTAACGGACTCGACAGAGCAAGCGAAGAGGTTAACATTTTCCAGGTTGACGACGGCTATCAGCAGGCAGTTGGTGACTGGCTTCTTATTGACGAAAAGAAATTCCCCAACGGAATGAAATATATTGCAGATAAAATCCACGAAAAAGGCTATAAAGCAGGTATCTGGCTTGCTCCTTTCAGCGCTCAGGTTTCTTCAAAGCTTGCAAAGGAGCATCCCGACTGGCTCTTAAGACACAATCGCAACGGTAAGAAAATGCTTGGTTGTCAGGGCTGGGGCGGTGCTTACACCATTGATATTTATATCCCCGAGGTAAGAGAATATATTAAAAAAGTATTTAATGAGGTTCTCAATGTTTGGGGCTTTGATATGGTTAAACTTGATTTCTTATACAGCCAGTGTATTGAACCTAGAAACGGCAAAACCCGTGGCGAAATTATGTGCGACGGTGTTGACCTTCTTCGCGAAGCTTGCGGTGACAAATGGATTCTTGGTTGCGGTGTGCCCATTGGTGCTTGTATGGGTGTTTTTGATGCCTGCCGTATCAGTTGTGACGCAAACAAGGACTGGAGCTTTAAGCTTTCCAATGGCTTAAGCCAGACTGCTCTTCTCGGTCTTGTAAGGGTTAATCAGGAAAGTCCGTCATCACAGAATGCAATTATCAATACAGTTTTCCGTAATCACCTTGATGGCAGAGCGTTCTGCAACGACCCCGATGTATTCTTCCTTCGTGATTTCAACCTTGGCTATACCTGGGAGCAGAAGCTTCTTCACGGCAAAATCAACACTGTTTGCGGTAATGTTCTTTTCGTTTCCGATAATGCAGGAGATTTTGATGATGAAAGAATAGGTTACCTTAAAGAATTCTTTAAAAATAAAGATTACAAGGTTAATATGGCAGAATTTGTTGACGATGATGTTATCCGTCTCGATTTCTCTGAAAATGGTGAAGAAAAGAGCCTTACATTCAACCTTACAACAGGAGAAAGTAATGTTTTTGATGTTGTTTAATAGAAATTTTACATAAAGGTGGTGGGTTGAATATGAATAAGAAAAAATTAATGGCAATGAATGCTGTTGTTTCTGTTTCAATGATGGTATTAAATGTCATTTTAGGAATGATAGAAGTTAAGCTTTTGATTGATGTATTTGGCCCCACTTTGAATGGATTACTTCAAACAGGTAAACAAGTTTTGGGTTATCTGTCTTTGATTGAAGCAGGTATTTGTGCGGCGTATATGCATACTTTATATGGTGCAGTTGCTAATAAAGATGACAACAAATTATCGGCTTTGTATGGTGGCTTTAAGGCAACAATGAGAAAAATCGTTGGGAAAATGCTTGTAGCCGCATTGGTTATTTCATTAGTTTATCCGTTTTTTGTAAAAGATGAAGTGGAATACGTTTATTCTGCAATGCTGTTATTTCTCTTAAGCGCAAATGCAATTTTACCATATGCTTTGACTATCGTACCCAAATATATGATAGTTTTAAAAGAGCAAAGATTTAAATCTGAGTTAATCTCCGGTTTGGCTAAAGCAGTAACATATGTTTCAGAGATTTTATTGTTGTTATTTACTGAGTTACCATTGCATGTTTTGTTAGTTGCGTGTGTGTTGATTTCGTTGCTATCAGGTTTGGTTTTCAAGGTTGCAATGAAAAGACTTTATTCAAATCAGATACAAAAAAATGTTTATCCGGATTTTTCTCCAAACAAGTATTCACGGGATGTACTGGTTCACAATGTTTCCAGCTTGGTTTTCAACAGTACTGATAATATTGTTATATCAACAATGGGTTCGTTATCGGATGTTACGGTTTTTAGTAATTACAATTTGATAGTCGGACAGGTTGTTACGTTATTTCAAAGTTTAATGGATGGAGCTACAGCCACTCTTGGTATAAAAATAGCCCGTAAAGATAAAAACACTTATTCAATTTATCGCCAGTTATTGGTAGGTAGTTATTGTATTGCCAGCGTTTTATCGGTAGTGTTTTTTGTAATGATAAATGATTTTATCACATTGTGGGTTGGTCCGGATTATTGTGTGAACATTATCAACAGACTTCTGTTTATGCTTATTATGTTTTGTGGCATTATACTGCCGGTTATGCAGAATGTCAGGTCGGTATCAGGGTTGTTTAAAGAAAGTCGCAATTTTATTGTGGCACAAGCATTGTTAAATTTAACCCTTACATTAATATTGGTTCCTTTTATTGGAATTACGGGAGCTTTACTCGGTACGGTTATTGCTCGTGCCTTTATAACTGTTCCTTTTAGTTATACAATAGTTTATAAAAAGGTTTTTTCAGAACACAAAAAACGTTTGTGGGAACTGCCCTTAACGGGTTCAATTGTTGTTGTCTGCGCTTTGCTCTTCGGTAAGGTGATACAAAGTATAGATTTTGCTTTTATTCAAAACGATTATATAATATTTGTAACAAAAACAGTGGTTGTTGTTCTTATGAGTGTTATTGTGTTTGCAAGTTATTTCCTTGGTATGGACAAAACTTTTAGACAATTGTGTGTAACTACATTTTGTTATATCAAAGGGAAAATAAGGAAGTAGTGTAATTATGTTTGATAAAAAGTGTACGATTTTAGTAAACAGTTGTGATAAGTATGAAGAGGCATGGATGCCTTTTTTTACACTGTTTCATAAGCATTGGCCAAATTGTAGATATGAAAAAGTGTTGAATACAGAAACTAAGCAATTTAATAATAAAGATTTCGATGTGCGTACAGTTAATTCAACAAAAAAATCCTGGGGCGATAGAATGTTTGATGTTCTTCAGGAGGTTGACACGTCTTATGTTATTTGTATGTTAGAAGATTTCTTCCTGCAAAAAGATGTTGATTTTGAGGAAATTGAGCGATGTATAAACGCTATGGATGAAAATCCGGATATAGCAGTTTTTTATTTCAGCAAAATTAGTGGGTATAAAACCCCATCACAGAAATTTCAAAAGTATTTTGAAATGCATCCTGAAGAAAATAATTCTCAGTATATGTTTAACTGTCAGGCAGCTTTATGGCGCAAGGACGCCCTTGAAAATAGTGTAAAAAATAATAAAACACCTTGGGAATATGAGGATGAGGGCTTCTTGAAGGCGGATGAAAAGCTTAAGAAGATGGAGTACTATTGTTCCAAAGAAAGTTATTATGATGCCATCAGAGATTCTGATGTTTTCAGTTATCTTCTTGTGAGAGGATTGGGGTACGGAATATTTGAATCTAAATGGCTTTGGAATAATAAAAAACTATTTAAAAAAGAAAATATTGCATGTAAGTGCAATACATTACCCAAGTTAAGAAAATCGAAATATTTATACGACAGGTATAAGTCTATAGTAAAAAGAAGATTGCATTTAAAGTGATAGTTATTAAAACAACAAAGATGTTTTCAGATGAATGTTTTTTGTATGTGGAAATAAAATGGTATATTGATAATGTGAAAAATCTTCTAAAAAATTTAAAATGATTTCATAAAGAATCGGCTCTTCGAACAACATCGAAAAGCCGATTTTACCCGAAAAACTACTTCTTTTTTCAGCCATTATAATACCTCTTTCAACATATTTATAAAACATAACCTGCACATTATTGCATAAATTTTTTGAAAAAATAAGTGGTATCTTTAACTGATTAGTAGTTTTTTGAAAACATATTGAATATTTATACACTTTATGGTATTATCTGTTTTATTATTAGAAAATGGAGTGATATGGAGTATGAATTCAAATACAATTCAGATTCTCGTTGCTATGGTCATTTATATGACTGTGGTAATTGTAATCGGTCTTGTTTATGCAAAACGTGCTAACAAGAGTTCCGAAAACTATTTCCTTGGCGGTCGTTCCCTTGGACCTTGGGTGACTGCTATGAGTGCAGAAGCATCAGATATGAGCGGTTGGCTTCTTATGGGGCTTCCCGGTGTTGCATATTGGTGCGGTCTTGCTGATGCTGCATGGACTGCAATAGGTCTTGCAATAGGTACATATTTTAACTGGCTTATTGTTTCAAAAAGACTTCGTCGCTATAGCGTAAGAGCAAATAACGCTATTACCTTGCCGGAGTTCTTCTCAAACCGTTTCCGTGAAAATAAAAAGATAATCTGTTCTCTTGCAGCTCTCTTTATTCTTGTTTTCTTCACAGTTTATGCATCAAGCTGTTTTGTTACTTGCGGTAAGCTTTTCTCAACCCTTTTCGGTTTGGATTATGTGCCTATGATGATTTTAGGTGCAGTTTTCGTTCTTGCATATACCATTCTCGGTGGCTTCCTTGCAGAAAGCGCATCTGATTTTATGCAGGGCGTTGTTATGTTTGTTGCTTTGACAGTCATTGTTGTTGTAAGCACAATCAAAGCCGGTGGTATCGGTGCGGTTATTGAAAATGCTCAGGCAATTCCCGGCTTCCTTGAATTCTTTGGTCTTGCAACTCCCGAGGTTTCTGCAGAGGGTGTGCAGGCAGTTGTTGATGGTAAGCCTGTTTTCGGTGATGCTGCTCCCTATGGTGCGCTCAGCGTTGCATCAATGCTTGCGTGGGGTCTTGGTTACTTTGGTATGCCGCAGGTTCTTCTTCGCTTTATGGCAATCCGTAAAGAAAGCGAGCTTAAAATGTCAAGAAGAATTGCTATGGTATGGGTTGTTATTTCCCTTGCAGTTGCAGTTTTTATCGGTATCGTTGGCAGACAGTTATTCCCCACAGAGCTTCTTACAAAATCTGCAGCAGAAAGCATATTTATTACACTTTCAACAAGTTATCTGCCCCCGATTTTAGCAGGCTTTGTTATGGCAGGTATTCTCGCTGCAACAATCAGCTCATCAGACTCTTACCTTCTTATTTCCGCATCTGCATTCGCAAAGAATATCTACAAGGATGTTGCTAAAAAGAATGCAACCGATAAGCAGGTTATGACAATGACAAGAATTACTCTTCTTGTTATCGCACTTATTGCAATTGTTATCGCTCTTGATGAAGACAGTGTTATCTTCTCAATCGTTTCATTTGCCTGGGCAGGCTTCGGTGCAACCTTTGGACCGCTTATGCTCTTCTCACTCTTCTGGAAGAGAATCAACCGTGCAGGTGCAGTTGCAGGTATGGTTGGCGGCGCCGCAATGGTATTCCTCTGGAAGCTTGTTATCAGCAAGCTCGGCGGTGCATTCGGTATTTACGAGCTTCTTCCTGCATTTATTTTCTCATCAATTTGTATCGTAGTTGTTTCACTTCTTACAAAAGCTCCTTCAAAGGAAATTGAAGAGGATTTTGAAGCGGTTAAAGCAGGTAGTGTTGAATAAAAGATTTAATAAAAACAACGGTCTTTCGTGTTTGCGAAAGACCGTTGTTTTTATGTGGATTTAGTTTAATATTTCCTTTAATTTATCAGGATTTCTTGTTGTGATATTATCGGGTGCAAGATGGAGTATTTCATACATCTTCTTTTCTTCATTTACTGTCCAGATTGAAACTAATAAATCATTTTCGTGGAAAATATCCACAAGCTCTTTTGTGGCATTATCTTTATTGAAATTTATTCCTATTGCACCGCAACCCTTAACTTCATCAACAAGATTTTGCAGATATTCGGGTGTTTGCTTTTTTGGATTTTCAACATCAACATTCAAATAATATTGAACCTGTGGGCTGTCTTTTTTTACGGTTTCAATATCCTGTAATTCAATGCCCGTATAGAAAATTCTGCTTTCAATTCCGTGCTTTTGAGCCAGGGTGTAAACAGCTTTAAGGTTTGAAACGCTTTTCGCATCAACATTTACTTTCAAATTTTTATATTCACTGACCTTTTTAAATGCTTCATCAAGAGTGATTTCGTTGCCTGTGGGCTTGTCGTGAGCGAGGACGGGTGTTCCGTCTGAAAGAAAATTCAAATCAAATTCAACAATATCTGCTCCGTATTTTGCGCCGATTTCGATTGCTTCTAAAGAATTATCTTCTGTACCGACACAACCTGTGTGGGCGGTGTATGTAAAATTTTTCGGTAAATTAATTGGCATTTTTTTCAATTTTTCCAACTCCTTTTGATTTGAAAATATAATTATAATAAAAATAAGAATACCAACAAAAAGAATAGAAAAAATACTTAATAATACTTTCCTTTTCATTATATCACCCATAACAATATATCATAATTTTTCAAAAAAAACTACAATTTTTTACATTATATGAAATATTTTAATATTGACTTTTTTAGTGTGTTTACACAGTGAACAAAAAAACGAAAAAAATCTTTGTTTATTTTGCTTTCTTTTGCATTGTAAAGTGTAAATTTATGTTGTATAATGATGAGGAAATGTAGATTAGGGGGAGTTTGGTTAAAATTAATCAGTCTCTCTCCACCACTCTTAAAGGAGATTATGATAGTGATTCAAAGATACGATGGATGGAAAGGTTTCGAAAGCGGAACCTGGACAAAAGAAATCAATGTAAGAAGCTTTATTAAACATAATTTCACACCCTACGACGGAAATGAGGAGTTCCTTGTTGGTCCCACTAAAGCAACTCTCACTTTATGGGATCAGGTAATGGACCTTACCAAGCAGGAAAGAGAAGCGGGCGGCGTTCTCGATATGGATACAAAGGTGATTTCCACAATTACCTCTCACGGCCCCGGCTATCTTAATAAGGATTTGGAAAAAATCGTTGGCTTGCAGACAGATAAGCCCTTGAAGCGTGCTCTTATGCCCTACGGCGGAATCCGTATGGCAGAAAAGGCTTGTAAGGACAACGGTTATGAAATCGACCCGGAAATCAAAGAGTTTTTCACTACTCACAGAAAAACTCACAATGCAGGTGTTTTCGATGCCTATACTCCCGAGATGAGAGCTTGCCGTTCAAGTCATATCATCACAGGTCTTCCCGATGCTTACGGCAGAGGCAGAATTATAGGCGACTACAGAAGAGTTGCCCTCTATGGTATCGACAGACTCATTGAAGATAAAATGGAGCAGAAGGAAACTACCCGTGCTGCAATGTATTCTCAGGTCATTCAGGAAAGAGAGGAGCTTGCAGAACAAATCCGTGCTCTTGAGGATTTGAAGAAAATGGCGTTAAGCTATGGATTTGATATTTCTCATCCTGCCCGTGATACCAAAGAAGCAATTCAGTGGTTGTATTTTGGTTATCTTGCGGCAGTTAAGGAGCAGAACGGTGCGGCAATGTCCTTGGGCAGAACATCAACCTTCCTTGATATTTACTCTGAAAGAGATATTAAAAACGGCGTTTATACCGAAGAAGAAATTCAGGAAATGATTGACCATTTTATTATGAAGCTTCGTCTTATTAAATTCGCTAGAACTCCCGAATATAACGCTCTTTTCTCAGGTGATCCCCAATGGGTTACAGAATCTATTGCAGGTGTGGCAATTGACGGACGCCACATGGTAACCAAAATGTCCTATCGCTATCTTCACACCCTTGAGAATTTAGGTGCAGCACCCGAGCCCAACCTTACAGTGCTTTGGTCAACCCGTCTTCCTGAAAATTTCAAGCGTTTCTGCGCTAAAATTTCTATTGAAACATCATCCGTTCAGTATGAAAACGATGACCTTATGAGATTCCACCACGGTGATGACTATGCAATTGCTTGTTGCGTTTCTTCAATGAAGCTCGGCAAGGAAATGCAATTCTTCGGTGCAAGGGCAAACCTTGCAAAATGCCTTCTTTATGCCATTAACGGCGGTGTGGATGAAATTTCAGGCAAGCAGATTGCTCCTAAATATCGCCCCATAACCAGCGAGTATCTTGATTACAGCGAGGTTATGGAAAAATACGATGCAATGATGGAATGGCTTGCAGGTGTTTATGTTAACACTCTTAACATAATTCACTATATGCACGATAAATATTGCTATGAAAAAATCCAGATGGCGCTCCACGATAAGAAAGTTACCCGTTGGTTTGCAACAGGTATTGCAGGACTTTCCGTTGTTGCGGATTCCCTTTCTGCAATTAAATATGCAAAGGTGAAAACAATCCGTAATGAAGATGGTCTTGTTGTGGATTATGAGGTTGAAGGCGATTTTCCAAAATACGGAAACGACGACGATCTTGTTGACGATATTGCATACGATATTGTTCACCGCTTTATGACCCATATCAAGAAGAACCACACCTATCGCGATGGTATTCCCACCACTTCAATTCTTACGATTACATCAAATGTTGTTTATGGTAAGAATACGGGTGCAACTCCTGACGGACGTAAGAAAGGCGAGGCATTCGCTCCCGGTGCAAATCCAATGCACCGCCGTGATACTAAAGGTGCTGTTGCATCTCTTGCATCTGTTGCAAAGCTTCCCTTTGTTGATGCGCAGGACGGAATTTCAAACACATTCTCCATTATCCCCGGAGCTCTCGGCAAGGACGACCAGATTTTTGCAGGAGATATCGAAGTGAATTTTGATTGCACAGATGGCGCTTGTATGAGCCCGACGCTTTTTGAGGGGCTTGACGCGGAATAAGTGCAAAGTGCAAAACGCAAAGTACAAAGTGTCGGGTCTGCGACGCAAATTATATAGAATTATTAGGAGGACTAACAATGTCAGCTACAGAAAATCAGATAGATAACCTTGTTTCCCTTCTTGACGGTTATGTTCAGAAGGGCGGACATCACCTTAATGTTAATGTTTTCTCAAAGGAAACATTACTTGATGCCCAGAAGCATCCTGAAAAATACCCCCAGCTTACAGTTCGTGTAAGTGGTTACGCTGTTAACTTCATCAAGCTTACTAAAGAACAGCAGGATGAGGTTATTTCAAGAACATTCCACGATAAAATATAATGACAGGTTATATTCATTCAAAAGAAAGCTTTGGCACGGTTGACGGCCCCGGTATAAGATATGTTCTTTTTATGCAGGGCTGTCCCATGCGATGCCTTTACTGCCACAATCCTGATACATGGGATTTGAAAGCAGGGGAGGAAATAACCGTCCGAGAGGTTATGGATGAATTTAAAAAGAACCGCGCATTTTATGAGAAGGGTGGCATAACTGTAAGCGGAGGAGAGCCTCTTCTGCAGATGGAGTTTGTAACTGAGCTTTTCAGAAAATGCAAGGAAGAAAATATTCACACCTGCATTGATACATCAGGAATAACGTTTAAGGAAGATAAAGAATATATTGAAAAATTAGATATTCTTTTAGAACTTACCGACCTGGTTATGCTTGATATAAAGCATATTGAAAGCGAAAATCACAAGGCTCTCACGGGTCACGATAATGAAAATATTCTCGCCTTTGCAAAGCACCTTGAAGATAAAAAAGTTACTCTTTGGGTAAGGCATGTTGTGGTAGAGGGCTATACCGATAAAAAGGAAGATTTAATTAAATTAGGTGAATTTATCGGAAAGCTCAAAAATCTTAAAGGCCTTGATGTTTTGCCTTATCACACTATGGGTGTTAATAAATATAAAGAATTAGGCATACCTTATAAATTAGAAGATGTTCCCGCGCTTTCAAAAGAAAAAGCCAAAAAGGCAAAAGAATATATATTATATGGTATAAAAAAGGCTCGTCAGCTTGGCTGATGGGCCTTTTTAAGTGCAAAATGCAAAGTGCAAAGTGCAAAATGTCGGGGCAAAGCCGATTATAAAAGTGCAAAATGCAAAGTGCAAAGTGCAAAATGTCGGGGCAAAGCCGATTATAAAAGTGCAAAATGCAAAGTGCAAAGTTGAGCAGTTAGCAAATAGCAGTTAGTGGTTAGTAAATAACAGTTAGAAATTAGCGTTTGAAAATGTAGGGATGGGATTCATCCGTTCCGCTATTCTTTCCCGAGCAAAGCAAAAGTTATTAAATTTTATCAGCTTTTTAGCGGTTACGGAAAATTCCCGTTTGAATTCCGTTTTATTATCGGTAAAATCAACAAAAGACGTGCATATAAATTGTGCAAAAGGGCAAAGTTTAGAAAAACAACCATTTTTTTGAAAAAAACTCTTTACAAATTCAAACAGCAGTGCTATTATTTGCTTGTAAGTTACGGAAGCGGTTACGAAGAGTTTCGGAAATTTCCCGAATTTCCAAAGCTTTTTAAGCTTAATCTGTTGCTATACAAAAATCAAATTTTGTATTAAAAGGAGTTGTTCGTAAATGTTTAAATTTATGAAGAGCAAAAAGGGTTTCACCCTTGTTGAATTAATGATCGTTGTTGTTATCATGGCTATCCTCGTTGCAGTTGCAGTTCCGATTTTCTCAGCTGTTACAGAGAATGCAAGAAAGAAAACATGTATCGGTAACCAGAGAGAAATTATCTCTTCAGTTGGTAACTGGCTCATGCTCCAGGATTCAAACACAATCGCTGGTCAGTTCAAAACAACCGGTGGTCAGGATGCTCCTGAGTTGGTAATCGCAACTGATAATGGTTTATATGCATATTCAGCAGAAATCAATGGTCTCTTCAAGACTGTTCCCGTTTGCCCCGTTAACGGCAACACAATTACTGTTACAGTTTCAGCTGGCGATGCAAATGGTAAATCCACTGTATCTACAGATTGTAGCCAGGAAGGTCACGATGTTCCCGGTCAGAAATAATCAGTAAGTTACTTAAAGAAAAAACTCTCGGGTAAAACCGGGAGTTTTTTAATAGTAAACAAAGTTCGGTTTACGGAGAGATGGAAATGTTTAAATTTTTGAAATCTAAAAAAGGCTTCACTCTCGTTGAGCTTATGATAGTTGTTGTTATCATGGCAATTCTTGTTGCTGTGGCAGTTCCTATCTTCTCTGCAGTTACAAGTAATGCGAGAAAGAAAACCTGCATAGGTAACCAGAGAGAAATTATATCTTCTGTTGGTAACTGGCTGATGCTTAAGCCAACAGAAAAAATTTCCGGAACCTTCAGCACAAGCGGTGGCCAGGATAATCCCCAGTGGGTTGGAGATGCAATTAAGATAACAATTGATGGAGAAGAAAAGGATGTAACAACAGAGGTTCAAGGCCTCTTCAAGGTTGCACCTGCTTGTCCGAATAGTGATGCAAATATTGTTGTTACAATTATTCCCGGTGAAACCGGCACTGATAATTCAAAAGCTACTGTTAAAACTGAATGCAAAAATGGTGCTGAAAGCAGTGGGCATGTAGTTCCTGGATTGAAATAATTTTCATGAAATAAAGCCTTTTATAAGGCTTTATTTTTTTGCGTTTTTGTTTATCCATTTTTTATTGCTTTTCAAAGTGTTATGTGGTAATATAATATTGATATTTTGCGAGGTGAATTTTATGTTCAGATTTTTAAACTCAAAAAAAGGTTTCACAGTTGTTGAGCTTGCTGTTGCGCTTATTATATTAGGTATTTTATGTGCAATTGCAGTTCCTGCCTTTGGCGCAGGCTTAAAAAAACAAAAGCAGAATGAATGTGCTAACCAAAGAACTGTTATTTCCACTGCATTTGAACAGGTTATGTATGGAATGGTTGATAACGGTAAAAAGCAAGAAACTGTTAGAG
Organism: Acutalibacteraceae bacterium; assembly: GCA_045594685.1. Lineage (GTDB taxonomy): Bacteria > Bacillota > Clostridia > Oscillospirales > Acutalibacteraceae > DTU089. The sequence continues at coordinate 317,136 of JAZNYZ010000025.1, forward strand.
ATGTTAATGGTGATGTTGTAAGATATGCTTTGAATTTTGCCGGCGATATACCTCAAGCTGACCACAAAGCTATATATCCTGCCGTTGCTATAAAAGATGATGATGGAATAGGCGTTAAAGATAATGCTTATGAAGGAAAGGAATGCTTCGTTCTTTGCAAAACCCAGCAAATTGCCGGAAAACAAGCTTTCACAATAGGTGATATAAGAGGCGGCTATCGTGATAAAAATAATGTTCCGGATTATAGAGTCGGTTGCGAGAGAGGTAACTATTTGAAAAAAGAAGGTCTGAAAAATGAGCCCTTCTATGAATATCTTGATAACCAGGAGATACCGATTTGTCCTTTTGCTGATTTTGAGGATAGTGATACGACAAATGACTATTATTACCACATTCTCTGGGACACAACAACGGATTCCCTCGTAGTTCTTTGCTCTTGCCCTCAATGCAATGAAGCGGATGATTAAACCTTGGAGTTATATATGAAGCTTAACGAAAACTATATTTTAAAAACCGTTGCAGGCATGCCCGTTGTGGTGCCTGTTGGTGATGCGGTTAACAATATTCGCGGTATGATTACTCTTAACGGACCTGCAGAGGTTATCTGGAAATGTCTTGAAGAGGGTAAAGGTTATGATGAAATTGTTACCCAAATTAAAAACGAATATGATGCACCTGAGGATGTTATTAAAGCAGATACAGATGCATTCCTGGAAAAATTGAAAAATTATAAAATTCTGGAGTAAAACTTTGAAAATTAAAGTTGCAGATTTAGTTGTGCAAATGGATGTCAGCAGTGATTTTCTTGTATCGCGCCTAGGGCCTTATTTATGCGATGAAAGCGAAACTGCTGATATTTCCATTGATGTTTCAAAACAATTTTATATCGATAGGCAAAAAGAAAATCCGCATATGACCTTGGGGGAATGCGAATGCCTTTGGAGTGGTGGCTATTTTTATGAGCAGTTAACCCGCTTTGGAGGGATAATGCTTCATGCTTCCTGCGTTGAATATGAGGGAAAGGCATATTTGTTTTCTGCCCGTTCAGGAACAGGTAAATCTACCCACACTCATTTGTGGCTGAAATATTTGCCCGGTTCAAGAATTATTAATGATGATAAACCTGCCATCAGGTGCATTGATGGGGTATATTATGCCTATGGCACACCTTGGAGCGGTAAATATGATGAAAGCGTGAATACGGGTGTTCCTATAGCAGGCATTGCTTTTCTGTCTCGTGGGGAAAACTGTATAAAAAGAATTCCCGGAATAAAAGCGCTAAAGCTTTTTATGGACCAGACTGTCAGGCCATATGATAGAGAGCTTATGAGTAACACTCTTGAAATTCTTAACGGTGTTTTAACCGATATACCTATATTTGAAATGTCTTGCGATATGTCCGAAGATGCAGTTAAAACAGCATATAATGGAATGAAAGGTTAATTGCAAATTGCAAATTGCAAATTGCAAATTTAGGGACATGCGGTCGGCGTTATAGTTGAGAAAAAAGGCGGATATAATGGACAATGTAATAGTTGAGAAGAGCTTCAATTTCGCAATAAGGATTGTGAATTTGAATAAATATTTAACCGAACAAAAACGGGAGTTTGTTATGTCAAAACAGGTTTTGCGATGTGGCACGAGTATTGGTGCAAACGTAGCAGAATCTCAGCAAGCACAGAGCCAAGCAGATTTTATCTCAAAGATGAACATTTCTTTGAAAGAAGCAGCCGAAACGAAATATTGGTTACGACTTTTGCATGCTACGGGATATATAAGTGATAAAGAAATAGAAACTATTTTGTTTGAGTGCATAGAAATAGAAAAAATATTATACTCTATAGTGCGTACAACAAAAGAAAAAAATTGATTTAGTTTTTATATGTTTGTAGATGGTGAAATGATAAAAATTGGCGTTAGCCCCGAAATTTGCCATTTGCAATTTGCAATTTTTTATTAACAAGGTGTTCGAAATGGCAAGAAAAAGAAAAGAAAAAAATAATAAAAGAAAGAAAAAAATAATTCTTTCAATACTGTGTATAATTCTTGTGCTGTGCATAGGTGTTTTTGCGGTAGGCTTTAATTACTGGGAAAGTCTTAAAAACGCTCCGCCACCTGTTGAGGATACTCTCACTTATGATTTTGATGACGAAACTCAACCGGAAGCTCTGGAGGATGACCCTGAGTTTGATAAAATTTTTGAGGGTAATGCCACAGAATTTAAATCCGCGCTTAAAGAATGGGCTACCAATGGTGGCGATATTATGTATTCAAAGGATGTTTTAAATGTTCTTTGTGTTGGTGTGGATACCCGTAATAAAAACACAATTTCAGGTCTTTCCGACTCAATGATTATTGTTTCAATTAATCAAAAATTGGGAACAATAACTTTAACCTCTGTTATGAGAGATAGCTTTGCCTATCTTGAATCTCCCGAGGGTGTTGGAAGCTTTAATAAAATTAACTCTGCTTTTCCGTTTTACGGAATAGATAACCTTATAAATACGCTCCAAAACCATTTTAAAATTCGTATTGATGGTTATGCGATGATTAACTTTTCTTTCTTTAAAGCGGTTATTGATGAATTAGGCGGTGTTACCGTTCCTGTTCAGCAGTATGAAGCAGATTTTATGAACAAGGGCTATGATTTTGGTATTTCAGCAGGTAGCGCCGTCACCTTGAATGGCGATGAAGCACTTGTATTCTGCCGAAGCAGAAAATGGGATGCTGATGGCGATGTGAGCAGAACAAGAAGACAACGCCAGGTTATGATTGGGCTTTTGCAAAAGGCATCAACAATACAGACTTCTGAGGTAATGGGCTATATTAAAACCTTCCTGCCTTATTTAAAGACCAGCTATGAAGAGGCTGAGGTGGTATCTCTTGCTACCAAAGCAGTTGTGGAAGGTTGGGCAAAATATGATGTTAAGCAGATTGTTATGCCTGATGAGGCGTCCAGAGAGGCGCATTCAGGGTCTGTTTGGTATTGGGCAGTTGATTATCCACTTGCAGCCCAAACTCTGCAAAACGAGATTTATGGTTATTCCATTATTAAATTAGAAGATGACAGAGTTTCACCACTTGATTTAAATTAAAAGATAAAAAATGACCGAAACAGAATTTTGAGAATTCTGCTTCGGTCATACTATTTTATATAATCAGATTTCGGGAATTTCGATTGTTACTTCTCTGCCAAGGTCGGAAGAACGAGCGATACCATCAATAATTGCCTGGTTATAAATAATCTGGCTTGAGGGAACGGGTGCAGGAAGATTGAATTCAATTGCATCAATAAATGAACGGATTTTCTTATCGAAATTGTCGCCATCATTGTCACACTCGGGAATAACTGTTTCTACACATTCACCTGCGATGTTGTGGTAAATTGTCATAGGTCCGCCAATTGAACCATTCCAGCATTCTGTTGAAGGAATACGAAGACCACCTTCAGTACCCATAATGATTGTGTCACCGGGAGTGTCGCAGTGCATTGCCCAAGCAATACGGAAGTCAAGAACGATATCGTTTTCCAAGCGCACATAAGCAGCTGCAAAGTCATCAACACCAAAAACCTCTGTGTATTCGGGCTTTTGAAGATATTCGGGCTTTTTACCAAAAATACCTGCTTTGAAACCTGTTACTGTGAGGGGCTTGGGATAACCGATTGCATTGAGAACCATATCAAGTGAATAGCAACCAATGTCACCAAGAGCGCCAAGACCTGCTGTGTCTTCCTGAATGAAAGATGTGCCGAAAGGAGTGGGGATACCCATTCTTCTGCCGCCACCGGTCTGAATGTAATAAATTTTACCAAGAACGCCGCTTTCGCAAATCTTTTTAACCATTTTCATGTTTGCGTCAAAACGGGGTTGAAAGCCGATAGAAAGAATCTTTCCGCTCTTTTTCTCTGCTTTGCAGATTTCAACAGCTTCATCAAGAGTTACGCACATGGGCTTTTCAAGAAGAACATGAACACCATGCTCAAGAGCATAAATAGCGCAGGGAGCGTGCTGACGGTTGTATGTACAAATTGAAACTGCATCAAGGTCTTTTTCATTGTCGATAAGTTCTTTATCGCTTAAATAGTAGTTACCTTCAACGCCGTTCTGTTTTGCAAAAGCTTCTGCTTTGCCGGGCACAAGGTCAGCAAATGCAACAACCTCAACATCTTCGCACTTTAAATAGCTCTGAAGATGTGCTTCTGCAATCCAACCGCAACCGATGATACCGACTTTGATTTTTTTGCCGTCATAAACCTTTTTTTCTGTTTGCTTTTCTTTGAAAGCATCAAGAATGTTTGCCATAATATACCTCCGTTCCGCTTTAGCGGATGCTATTATTAGTACACAATAAGATTAACACATTCTGAAAATTCTTTCAACAATTACATAAGAATTTTCGCATATTTTGAGGTTGAAAAACTGCACAAAATCTTAAATTAATATATAGTGCAAATTAACAAAGAAAAAATCAAAATAAAAAATATATTAAAAAATAATTGATACGTTCATAAATTGTTCACATTTACACAACATGGAAACAACAAGAAAGAGTTACTATATATATGCCAATACGATACGCAAGAAGTAAGTAACTTCTCGTTCAAGAAAAGACCATCGCAAGAAAGCGGTGGTCTTTTCTTGTATAAAAATTTTTAAGTAATTTGTAATATTTATATAATTGCTTTTTGATTGTGGGTATTGTAATATATAATAGTATAATATTTATGAGGTGTTATTGTGGTTATTTACCCGGAATCTTTCAGTGTTAAGCCTAACACAGAGGCTACAACGTCTTTTAAAAACCTTTTTAATACATCCGCTCAGACAGCAGTTGGGAAAAATCTTACTCTTCCAAAGGGTAAGTATGTTTTTATGAGCAAAAATGCTGAAGAACGAGAAGTTTTTATTTCTAATACAGTTTCTGAAAATGAATATAAAAATGGTGAAAAGCCTGATGTGAGAAAAATTGGCTTTGCGATTGAAAATGTTAAAAATATGGAAATAGATTGCAATGATTCTGTTTTCATAATAGACGGCAATATGACAAATGTTTTTATAAATAATTGCGAAAACATAATTCTTAAGAATTTGACAATTGTAACGGTTAAACCTAATGTTCATAAATTGACCGTTGTGAAGGCTTCACCATTTTATGTTACTTTTAAAATTGACGAAGCAAGTGATTTCAAAGAGGAAAATGGCGAATACTATTGGTATGGTACCGATTATAAAATGGGCTTTACGGATTTTAAAAACAGTGGCTGGTGGATGCCTACTGCCAATCCCGATAACTATTTTCATATAAAAAGAAGCGGAGCTCATCCTTTTCAGGGTGCTTCAAACATTCGTCAGGTCTCAGATAGAGTTTTTAATGCTCGTTATCTTTTGCCAAAGAATTTTGTTGAAGGTCAGATTTTTTATATTTTCCCTGTTATACGTGACCAAGTGGGGATTCTGATAGATAATTCCAAAAAGATAACTTTAAAAAATGTTAAACAACACTATAACCCTGCATTTGCTTTGATTGCTCAGAATAGCGAAAATATAACTTTAGAAAATCTTGATTTTTCTCCCGATAAAGATAGTGAAGTGGATTTCTGCTCTAAAGGAGATTTCCTGCAATTCAGTATGTGCAGAGGGAAAATTGCCGTGAAGGATTGCAATTTTGATGGAGCAGGTGATGATGCTTGCAATGTCCACGGAATATATTTTAAAATTATTGAAAGTAATAAAGATAAATTAACGGTTAAATTTCCGCACCCTCAGACTCATGGCTTGGAGTGTATAAAAGAGGGTGATGTTATCGCCTTTGTTGACCCGAAAACTCTTATTGATGTTGGCAGAACCAAGGTCTTAAAAGCTACATTGAGAGATAGATATTATTATGATATAACAACTGCCACATATGATGCACCCTTGGGCGAGGGTGGAGTTATAGAAAATGTTTCGTCAAATCCTGATTTTGAGTTCATCGGAAACACTATAAACAGAATTGTTACAAGAGGTGTTCTTGCAACAACAAGAGGTAGAATAAGAATTGAAAACAATAAATTTTTGAACACGGGTATGAGCGGAGTGTTGATTTCTGATGATGCAAAAGAATGGTTTGAAAGTGGTTGCGTAAATGATGTTGTTATACGTGGCAATGCTTTTATGAATTGCGAAGATGATGCAATTCTAATTAAACCGGAAAATAAGAAGTATAATGGCCCGGTGCATAGGAATATACTAATAGAAAACAATCTGTTTGTGCTCAATAATACTCACGCAATAAATATTTCCTGCAGTTCTGATATTATCCTGCGAGGCAATACTTATGCAGGTAATCCGAAAAATAATAAATGGGTAGTTTCAGACAAAGTTGAAAATTTTGTAACGGACGAGCCGAAATAATCAAAAATCCCGTCCGATATGGGCGGGATTTTTGATTTTATTTATTTTACTTTAAATGACTGGCAACAAGTTGCATCAACTGATTTTGCTTCACAATTGCAAGCGCCTACTTCAATGGCGTTTTTTGTGCAGTAGTTAGCATCCTTAGCGTGATAAACGCAGGAATCAACTGTGCAACCGATGCTGTTGTTTTTCTGTTCGTTCATATTTGCAACCTCCTATTAATATAGGTACACGGAAAATTCCGCTACCTATATTATTATGGATGTTTTTTTGAAAATTAGTCAGAGGTATTAAAATGAAAAAAGAAAATGTTATAAAAAGTTGTTATTCAATTTTGCGAAAAACGACACCTTTGAGTTTTGATTGCGGAAAAATATGCAATGGTAAATGCTGCAAGGGTGATGAAAAAACAGGTATGCTTCTTTTTCCCGGAGAAGAAAATCTGATTGACCCCGATATAAATGTTATACAAACAGAAAGTGGAGATAAGTTGGCAGTTTGCAACGGCACCTGTGATAGAAATCGCCGTCCGCTTTCCTGTAGAATTTATCCGTTGTTTCCTGTTGTGGTTGATGAAGAAGGAATAAGAAAAATAAAGGTTTGTTTTGATTATAGAGCAGATTGTCCACTTTATATCAGGGATTATAAGTTTAGCAAATGTTTTATAAAAGGTGTAAGGCGAGTTGGTAAATATCTTTTACTAAACGAAGAAACAAAAGCTTTTTATACAGAACTTTCGGATATGTGCAATGAGTATTACGAGCTTTTAAAAAAAATAAAATAATTTTAAAAAACCTGTTGACAAAGTTGTTTCCGTCTGTTATATTATAAATGTAAATAGTAATCGTTACTATTTATAGAGAACAGAAAGGAGATGGTTATATGAGAAGTTCAAAGCAGAGAGATGCGGTTTTGCAGGTTTTGAAAATTTCTTGCGACCATCCTACTGCAGATATGATTTATGAACGGGTTAAAGAAAAAATCCCTAACATCAGTCTGGGAACTGTTTACAGAAATCTCGGTCAGCTTCACGATGAAGGGCTTATAACCATAGTTGAAAGTAGTGATAAAAAGGTTCACTATGAGGGCAACCTTGAAGATCATATCCACTTTTTATGCAAAAAATGTGATGTTATTACAGACATCTTTTGCAAAAACGAGGTTCCCAAGGCTTTTGATAATTTAGGTCACTTGGTTGAGTCTCAAAAAACAGTTTATTACGGAATCTGCAAAGATTGCCGAAATAATATATAAAATGTATTTGTTTATTTAAAGGAGTCAATTGTTATGAAAAAATGGAAATGTTTAGTATGCGGTCAAATTGTTGAAGGCGAAAATCCCCCTGCAGCTTGCCCTCTTTGCAAAGCTCCTGCAGAAAAATTCGTTGAAGTTAAAGAAGAAGAAATGACTTGGGCAGCGGAGCATGTTCTCGGTGTTGCTAAAGGCGTAAGCGATGAAATTATTGCAGGTCTTCGTGCAAACTTTGAAGGAGAATGCACAGAGGTTGGTATGTATCTTGCAATGGCAAGAGTTGCTCATAGAGAAGGTTACCCCGAAATCGGTCTTTATTGGGAAAAAGCTGCTTATGAAGAAGCAGAGCATGCAGCAAAGTTTGCAGAGCTTCTCGGTGAACTTGTAACAGATTCTACAAAGAAAAACCTTGAAATGAGAGTTGCTGCTGAAAACGGAGCAACTGCAGGTAAATTCGAGCTTGCAAAAATGGCAAAAGAGCAGAACCTCGATGCTATCCATGATACTGTGCATGAGATGGCAAGAGACGAAGCAAGACACGGCAAAGCATTCGAAGGTCTTCTTAAGAGATATTTTGGTGAATAATTACCCTTATTTTTCCTATAATATAGTAAAAAGTATAGGAGTTGATTGTAATGAAATATGAATGCCCCTGTGGCTATGTTTACGACCCTGAATTAGGCGACCCTGATAGCGGTATTGCACCCGGCACAGCATGGGAAGATATCCCGGATGATTGGGTTTGTCCGGTTTGCAGTCTTGGTAAAGACGTTTTTTACGAAGTATAAAGTTTAAATCAGGACCAACGAGTTTTTCGGTGGTCCTGATACATATTGGAGGGTTTATTATGGATAAAACTGCATTGTTTAATTTATCGTACGGAGTTTATGTTGTAACAACCTGGGCTAAAGGTAAGGCAACGGGCTGTACTGCTAATTCTGCTATGCAAATCACTTCATCACCTGCAACCGTAGCGGTTTCAATTAACCATGATAACTATACAAATGAATGTATTAAAGATACAGGCGTTTTCGCACTTAATATTCTTGGGGAAAATGTTGACCCTATGATTATAGGCTCATTTGGTTTCAGAAGCGGAAGAGATGCGGATAAATTTGAGGGTATTGAACCCCTTGTAAAAGGTTATCTTCCTATTTTACCCGATTCTATGAGTTACATAACCTGCAAGGTTATTGATACAATGGAAACGGCTACACATACGGTTTTTCTGGGTGAAGTAACAGATGCAGGAAATCTTCAAAAAGATGTTCCTATGACCTATAAATACTACCACGAAGTAATAAAGGGAACTGCTCCCAAAAATGCTCCCACATATAGCGGCGACTAAATAACAAACGGTGCAACTGATTTTGCAGTTGCACCGGATTTTTTTATTCTTCAATTAAATCGATAAACATATTCTTTTTTAACTCTTCTCGTGGTAGGAACGGTGCAAGGTCTTCCAATGGCGGACTTACGATTGTTCCGTCAGGAAGCTTTTTTGCGCTGCTTTTGGGTTCCCAAACTTGTTCTGTATCAGTAAAAATTTCACAGAATAAAGGTCCGTCAACAGAAAGAACTTTTTTTACAACAGCTTTCATTTCTGCATTGCTTTTTGCTGAATAATACTTATAACCAAAAGCCTCTGCAATTTTTTTGAATTCAGGGAACGAAAGGTCATTTGACTCGGGACCTATACCAACTTTTGAATGTTCGCTGAAAAGATTGTTCTGTGTTAAACGAATTGAATGATACCCATTGTTATTTATAAGGAAAATTTTAATAGGTAGGTTATTGGTTATTATAGTTTGCAATTCTTGCAGATTCATCATTATACTGCCGTCACCCTCAAGGCAGATTGTGGATTTTCTTTCACTGCTTATACATAATCCGATAGCTGCAGGAAGACCGTAGCCCATACTTGCAATCGCGCTATTGATTATAAATCTGCTACCTTTTTGGATATTATAGCATTGGTTACCAACGACGCAACAAGCGCCATTTGAAACTGCAGTTAAGCTTTTTGGGGGAAGCTGTGAGCTTAAAAAATCAAGGAAAGCATACACATTTGCAGTTTTGCCGTTTTCTTCATAATGGCGAGGAAGAACAACAGGATAATTCTTTTTCCAACGTTTACAGGCGCCAAGCCAATTATCTTTTGGTGGCAAAGATTCTTCAAGGGCGCTTTCAAGTTTTTCTAAAAAGTCTTTAGCATCTGCCCATATAGGCATATCAACATGAATTGTGTGCTTTTTCATTTCGGCACGGTCAATATCAACCATAATGACTTTCGCTTCACGCGCCCAGGTTTTCCAATTGTAACCTACTTGTCTTATAGAAATACGTGTACCGATAGCAAGAATTAAATCTGCATTTTGAATTGCCCAGTTGCCGGGTCTGTCACCCATATTTCCTGCTCTACCGCAGTACAGAGGATGCTCGTTTTCGATAAGATCAACAGCATTCCAATATGTTACAACGGGAATGTTAAGCTTTTCTGAAACTTTTCTGAAATTTTTATATCCGCCGGAAAGCCTGATTCCGTTACCTGCATAGAAAACCGGTCTTTTGGCTTTTTTGATTTCTTCAATAACGGAAATGATTGTATTATTATCAACAGGGGGAGGAAGAAGTTTTTTGTCTTCTTCGGGGCTATAGCCAATAAGGTTATCTGTTTCAATAATTGCTCCTTGAAAATTAACGGGAATATCAATCCAAACGGGGCCGGGTCTGCCGGTTGTTGCAAGGTGCCAGGCTTTTTCAAGGGCATAGCGGATGTTTGAAGGGTCTTCAATCATTACAGCATACTTAGTCATATGCTCAACAGATTTAACAATATCATATTCCTGGTCGCCAACGGCACGTAACGGAAGCCCATCAGTGAATTGCATTGCATATCTTGCGGTTGTATCATAGCGGACCTGACCGCTTATTATAAACATAGGTATTGAATCAAGCCAACCGCCTACAACACCTGTCAGGGCATTAGTTCCGCCGGGGCCTGTTGTTACGCATACAGCGGCAATTTTATTGTTGAGCCTTGCATAACTTTCTGCGGCAATTGCAGATGCTTGCTCGTGGTGGTTATATGTTACAGTTAAGCCATCCTTATGCCCGAGAGCATCATTTAAATGCATAGCTCCGCCACCCACTACACTAAAGCAGTCGGTAACACCTTTATTAACAAGGAAATCTGCAACATAATTTGCAAGTCTGATTTTCATATAAGCTTATCCTTATTCGTCAAAATTGAGTCGCTCTTCTTCAACAACAAGCGGGCGATTCATAAGGCGAGTGTTCATATTCATTATGTATTCGCCTAAGAAACCAAGGAAGAAAAGTTGAAGTGAACACAAAAAACTAAGAATTATAATTGTTGGAGCAGTACCACCGGGAAATCTGTCCCACCACATCAGCTTCATTGAGAGATATAAAACCCCTACAAGAAAGCTTAATATAGCGGCGGAAAAGCCAACGAAGGTTGCAATTCTCAATCCTGCTTTTGTGTAGGATGTGAAGCTGAGCATTGCGGCATCATAAAGAGTGAAAAAGTTGTTATGGGTTTTTCCTGCAGCTCTTTTTTGTTGGGTATATTCAATATCTTTTCTTTTGAACCCCAATTCAGCAACAATACCACGAATAAAAGGTGTGGGGTCTTTTAAATCTCTTAAAATATCAACAAAGCTTTTATCATAAAGAGCAAAGCCTGTGAAATGCTCAATTTGTTCAACAGATGAGAGTTTTTTTATAACTTTATAATAGCAAGTTCTGAAAAATCTCATAATTTTGTTCTCTTTACTTGCGCTTTTTATACCGCAAACAATTTTATAGCCTGCTTCCCATTCTTTTACGAAAATAGGAATCATTTCTACGGGATCTTGGAAATCTGCACAAACAGGAATTACGCAATCACCGCTTGATTGCAAAATAGCGTAATATGGGGAATTGAACTGACCAAAGTTTTTGGCATTTAAAATTGCCTTTATTTTTTTGTTTTGTTTGCAGATTTCACGAACAAGAACACGAGTGTTATCAGTTGAGCAATTGTCTATTACAAGAATTTCGTAGTCATATTCAGGTAAAGAATTTATTATTTCATTTTCAACTGCCTTGCAGATTCCAACAATATTTTCCTGTTCATTATAGCAGGGAATAACAATGCCTATTTTCTTTTTGTTCACAATAATACCTCTTTCACACAAGGTTGTTTTCTTTTATATATTTTATGGTTTCTTCTAAACCTTTTCTGAATTCTGTTGTAGGAGCGAAGCCTGTATCTTTCGTAAGCTTTTCAATATCTGCGCAAAGATACATGGGTTGATTGGGGTAATAATCAATTGCACCAAAATTGCATTTTGCAGTTGTTTGTGTTGCTTCTGCCATTTGTAAAATATAGTCTTTTAACAGTTTCGTTTTTCCGCTTCCTATGGGGTATATTGAACCGTCAATACCATTTTCTGCAATAGCTAAAAGTGCTTTTGCAACATCACCGCTATAAATATAATCCCATTGTTGTTCTGCAGGGGTGAAATCACAGTCCTCGTTTTTGAGCATTTTAAGAAGTGCGCTCATAACCATTGTATAAGGCGCGTCACCGGGACCATATACTGATAAAACTCTGCACCAATTATGGCGCAAGCCTAATTTTTGACACAAATTACGGCTTTCTTTTCCTGCCTGAAGCTTCGCTTTCCCATAGGCGGTAATAGGGTTTTCGGGAGAGTTAAAAGAAATTTTTTTACCGATTTCAAATGCACCGTTTTCTGCCTGACTGCCTGTGCCTAAGAATACAGAACAACCTGATTTGTGAGCAAGTTCAACAGCATCAAGAGTGTGTTTGATGTTCTTCTCTTGCAGTGAAAGGTCATTCCTGTCTTCACCATATGTTCCTGCCCAACCTAAGTGAAAAAAAACATCATATTTTTCCTTAGGTGCATTGAATTGGTTTAATTTATCAAGAGAACAAAATTCGATTTTTACAAGAGGGTGGGAGGGTATTTTTTCTGTTCTGCCGTCTTTTCTTGTGAGAACAAGGATTTCAATGTTATGGGAAATCAACTCTTTTATAAGTGCGGTACCAATAACGCCTGTTGCACCTGTTATAACAGCTCTTTTAATGTTATTCATATTATTCAACTGCTTCAATTATGGTTTTCGCCATATATTCTAACATTTCATTTGTCATTCCCGGGTAAACACCAATCCAGAAGGAGTTATTCATAACTTGGTCTGTAATGGTAAGCTCGCCTACAACTCTGTAACCTTCGCCTGATTTTCTCATCTCGTCAAAAACAGGTTGGCGTATAATATTGCCGGAGAAAAGCATACGGGTCTGAACGCCTTTTTCTTCGCAATACTGAACAACTTTATTTTTTGAAATACCATCCTTGCAGGTAATCATAAAACCGAACCAAGAGGGGTCGCTGTTTTCACAAGGTTCAGGAAGAATAAGCTTGTTTTCAACACATTTTAATAAGTCTTTCAATGTGTTAAAGTTTTCCTTTCGTTTTTCAACAAAAGATGGGAACTTATCTAATTGAGCACAACCGATGGAAGCCTGCATTTCTGTTGCTTTCAGGTTGAAACCGAAATGGCTGTAAACATATTTGTGGTCATAGCCCAAGGGTAATTCGCCATACTGTCTGTCAAATCTGTGACCGCAAAGGTTATCCATACCTGATGGGCAGGAGCAATCTCTTCCCCAATCACGCATTGAACGGACGATTTTATGTAAAAGGGGATTTTTAGTATAAACTGCGCCACCTTCGCCCATTGTCATATGGTGGGGCGGGTAAAAGCTTGATGTGCCGATATCACCAACAGTACCGGTGAACATTGTTTCACCGTCAATAGTATATGTGCTGCCCAAAGCATCGCAGTTATCTTCAATAAGCCATAAATTGTTTTTGGTACAAAAATCTTTGACTGCTTTAAGGTCAAAAGGATTGCCGAGAGTGTGGGCAATCATAACTGCTTTTGTTTTTTCGCTTAATGCATCTTGAAGTTTCGTTATATCAATATTATATTGAGGAATTGTAATGTCAACAAAAACAGGTACTGCACCATATTGAATTATTGGTGTAATAGTTGTGGGAAAGCCTGCGGCAACGGTTATAATCTCATCACCGCGTTTTACAGCTCTTTCTTTCAAAAGGGGTGAAGTGAGTGCCCAGAATGCAAGAAGGTTTGCAGAAGAGCCTGAGTTCACAAGTGAAACATATTTTGTTCCTAAATATTCGCCTAATTTCTTTTCGAATTCTTCGCAGTATCTGCCTGAGGTAAGCCAGAAATCAAGAGCGGAATCTGTGAGATTTTTCATTTCTTCTGCATCAAAAACTCTGCCGGCATAAGAAATTCTGTCACCCTCTTTATATGGGGCTTTCTGCATAAAGTTATTGTAATATTCTTCCACTAATGAAAGAATTTTATCTTTTGCTTGTTCTTTTGTGAGATTTTCTAACATTTTTATTCACGCTCTATTGAAAAATTCTTCGATTTGTTTTGTCATAATTTCTGCAATATTTCCGTTTTCGGCATAAACCTTTGTCCATTCAACAGTTTTTTCAACAGCCATTTCAACATTCCAGACAGGATTCCAGCCAAAAACAGATTTGATTTTATCGGTGTTAAGCCTTAAAAATGATGCCTCATGAGGTGCGTTTTCCTCGCATACATTAATCCATTTAAGACCGTTGCCCCAAGAATTGCAGAACATTGTTGCAAGGTCGCCAGTTGTTCGGCAATCGCATTCGTCGGGACCTACATTGTAATAACCCTGGATTTCGGGGGTAGTGTATTGCATTTCGGCAATAGTCATATAAACCGAAAGAGGCTCGAGAACGTGCTGGAAAGGCCTTGTGGAATAAGGATTGCGGATTATAATGTCTTCATTTTTCATTGCCGCACGAACACAGTCGGGAATAAGTCGGTCATTAGCAAAATCACCGCCACCGATAACGTTACCTGCTCTTGCAGTTGATACCGCAATATTACTATTGTCAAAGAAGGATTTTTTGTAGCTATGGGTTACAAGCTCAGAGCAGGATTTACTGTTTGAGTAGGGGTCAAAGCCGTCAAGGGGCATATCTTCTGTAAAAGCGATATTTGTATCGCAGTTTTCATACACCTTATCAGTTGTTACATTCAAAAATGAGCGGACGCTATCTGTTTTTCTTATGCAATCGCAGATGTTAACAGTACCCATAACATTTGTTTCATAAGTATATAACGGGTCTTTATAACTGTCGCGGACAATGGGCTGTGCTGCAAGATGAAAAACTATTTCAGGTTTTTCTTTCTCGAAAACGGAAAAAAGAGTTTTATAATCACGGATATCAGCTATGTATGATTTTATTGAATTTTCTATACCGGAGAGTTCATAAAGCGACGGCTTTGTGGGGGGCGTTAGGGCATAGCCTACGACATCAGCGCCCATATCACAAAGAATTTTGCAAAGCCATGTGCCCTTGAAGCCTGTGTGACCGGTTATAAGAACTTTTTTACCTTTATAAAAATCAGTTTTCATAGTTACCAAACCTTCCAGGGTGCTTTGCCTGAGTTCCATAAATTATCAAGCTCTAATTTTTCTCGCAAAGTGTCAACAGGCTTCCAGAAGCCTTTATGTAAATAGGCATTCAATTGCCCATCCTTTGCGAGATTTTCAACAGGTGCTTTTTCAAAAGAGGTGCTGTCTCCCTCAATATAGTCAAGAACTTCGGGTTCAAGAACCATAAAGCCTGCGTTAACAAGACTTCCGTCCATATCATTCTTTTCCCTGAAAGAAGAAATATTATTATTTTCATCAACATCAAGGCAACCGAAGCGCTGACCGATGGAAACGGCGGTAAGGGTTGCAAGCTGACCTTTTTGCTTGTGGAATTCTACAAGTGCAGGAATATCAACATCTGCTACACCGTCACCATAAGTGAGCATAAAGGTTTCATTGCCTATAAAATCTCTGACTCTTTTTACACGGCCACCTGTCATAGTATCAAGCCCTGTGTCAACAACAGTAACCTTCCAGGGCTCAGCGTGTTCTGAATGAATAGTCAACTGATTTGATTTTGTAAAATCAAAGGTAATATCGGAATGATGCAAAAAGTAGTTCGCAAAATATTCTTTGATAGCATATTGCTTATAACCTGCACAGATGATGAATTCATTAAAACCATAATAAGAATAAGTTTTCATTATATGCCAGAGAATCGGAAAACCGCCAACCTCAACCAATGGCTTCGGTTTATTCTGACTCTCTTCACTTATACGAGTACCATAGCCACCTGCAAGAATAACAACTTTCATATTTTCACATCCCAATATAATGACTTAATTACAATATAGTTATACAAAAATATAATAACATACTTTGTTTGTAAAATAAAGGGGAAACAGTAATAAATTTGCGCTTTTTGCTACTTTACAGGCGGGTTGCGAAAGCCTTTTGGTTGACATAGTATACCTTGAAATGATATAATTTTAAGAGGTTGTTATACTATTTATGAAAGGTTTGTAATAAATGCAAGAGAAAAAGAAATTTATTTCAATTTTGATATCTTGTTATAATTATCAAGACTATATTAAACGCTGTCTTGATTCCTGCAAAAATCAAACTTTTCAGGATTTTGAAATAATAATTGTTGATGATGCTTCCGTTGATAGTTCTGCTTCTGTTATAGAGGCGTATATAAGAAACAATGATGGATTAGATATTAAATTTATTAAGCTTGAAGAGAATGGCGGACCTGCTGTTGCAAAAGGAACTGCATTAAGAAATGCCACAGGTGAATATGTAATATTCGTGGACTGTGATGATTGGATGGATGAAAATTGCCTCGAAATTCTGGTGGAAAGAGCAAGAAAAACAAATGCTGATAAAATAAGAGCTCAGGTCAGAACAATTGAAGAAGAAAGCGGAAAAATCATAAGAGAAAGAAAAATCCCCAAAACCACAAATACCTGGGCAGAGGGAATGATGGCAGCTACAATATTAAAACTGGACTTTTTAAAGAGCTTTAACATTTCTTTTTTAGCGGATAGAAATGTTTCTGATGATTTGTATTTTATTGCACAGGTAAACGCTTTTGCAGAAAAAACAGAATATATAAGGCAAACGGTTTACAATATTTCTTATAAAGCAATGTCAGATTCAGGTGTTGGGAATTTTAATAAAACAAAAAAGCTTGAATATGCCTATCATACAAACGAGAAAGTTAAAGAGATATATAATAAACTTGATTCGGAAAACAAAACAGGATGCGGATATCTTTTTGCAAAGCAATATTTTTTCTTGCTTTTGCAATTCAGCAGAATGGTTGAATTTAAGGATATTAAAGATTATCACAAAGATTTAAGAGCAACAATAGACCCGTTTTTCCCCAAGTTTTATAATAATAAAAATATAAAAATTCTACCAAACGGCGACCCGTTGTTGTTTAGATGTGTTATGAGAGTTTGCTCTTTGGCGGAAAAATTGAATTTGATGGTGCCAATGCTTAAGATTTATTGGCTTTTGGCAAAGAAATTTAATTTTATTACAAGATAAAATTCAGGCTTGCGAAAATAGAGTGAGGATTATGGATAATAAAAAACCATTAATAAGTATTATAATTCCGGTTTATAATGCAGAGAAATATTTAAACAGATGTTTAGATTCAGTTTTAAATCAAAGTTATAAAAATCTTGAAATAATACTTGTTAATGATGGTTCGACTGATGCATCCCTTTTGATTTGTAAAAATTACTCGGAAAAAGATAAGAGGATTAGGGTTATAAATAAAACAAACGAAGGTGCAGCACAAGCTCGTAATACAGGCTTGGATTGTGTCAGGGGAGAGTACATCGCGTTTGTTGATTCGGATGATTTTATAAGTTCACAAATTATAGAAAAACTTTATAGTGGAGCAACAGAAAATGACTGTGATATAGCTGTTTGCGGATATTGGACATATTATGAAAATCAAAATATTAATTTAAATAAAAAAAATAAAAGAATAAAAAATGCTATTCTTTGTGAAAATGATACTTTGAAGCTGTTTGGTTGGGGAAATCAAGTTTCAGCAAACAGCATTTGGGCAAAACTATACAAATCAGAGCTTTTTGAAGACATTAGATTCCCTGAATTCAAAACGGCAGAAGATTTATTTGTTGCATTCAGGTTGTACCATAAAGCAAACAAGATATATGTTACAAATGAACAGATGTATTACTACATTTGCCGACAGGGGAGTCTGATGCATGGTAAAAAGTTGAATACAAATGATACTGTTTTGGTATGCGATAAGTTAATTGAATATTGCTGTTCAAATGTTGAAGATGAAGTTCAAAAAGAAAAAATGATTGCCTTGCTTTTAAAAATAAAAGCGGATACAATTTTAGAAGATTATTATTATTCAGTTAAAAGAAGATTGGATAAGTCAGAGTTGGAATATATGAAAGAAATGTATTGCAAAATTCAACCCCAACTTAAAAAAAAGAAAATCTTAAGACCACAATACAGGGTTTTTGAATTGAATCCTTTTTTGTTTTGTGTTTGCGTAGAGATATATTATACTTTGATTGGTAGAATTAAAGTGTAGTGTGGAAAATTGGAGGTAAAATGAATTCTGATAGGTTGAAAAACGGTGTGCTTTCTACCTATACAACATATGTTATTCAATTTGTTGTTGGTATGATTTTTACGCCTGTTCTTATTAAATCACTTGGGCAGAGCAACTACGGTGTTTACCAGATTGCTATGTCCGTTGTTGCATATATTACTATTTTAAATTTTGGTATTCCTCATACATATATGCGCTTTTTTGCTGTGGAAAAAAGCAAAGGTGTAAGTAATAAAATAAAGCAACTTAATGCTACATATCTGCTTGTTATGGGGATTATTGCCTTAATTATTTGCATAGTAGGTTTTGCGGTTGCTTCTGTGATAAATAAATTGCTTGGTGTAAACTTATCACAGGAAGAATTGGTTCTATGCAAAAATGCCATTATTCTATTATCGATAAATGCCGCAATAACTATTTTGTCATCTGCTTTTGAGGCTTATTTTTTAGCTTTTGAAAGGTTTAGTTTAAATAAGATTGTTAACTGCTGTCAATATGTAGGCACTTCGTTGGTTTCGTTGTTGGCATTAAAAAAAGGTTATGGTTTATATTCATTAATAGCAATTACTATTACTGTCACTTTAATAAAGTTGGTGTTTACGGCTTGTTATAGTGTAAAAAAATTGGATATGAAAGTATCATTTTCGGGATTTGATTCAAATCTTATGAAGAAAATGCTGATATATTCATCTTTTTTATTTGTGAACCTTGTTGCTGACCAGATGAATTGGAGTGTGGACAGGCTTTTGTTAGGAGTAATGTCAGGCTCGGAAAGTGCTGCAGTCTATGGTGTTTCAAGCCAGATTCATAGTATGTATATGCAATTGATGATTGCAATTTCTGCGGTTTTCATAACAAGAATTAACAATATGGTGGCGCAGAAAGCAGACAACGCTGAGCTCTCTGATTTGTTTATAAATGTAGGTAAAATTCAGTTTGTATTAGCAGGACTTATCAATATTGGTTTTGCTTTCTTTGGGAAACATTTTATTGCTTTGTGGGCTGGTGAAGGGTATGAAAATTCATATTGGGTTTGCATAATTCTTATGGTTTCTTCAACAGTTTTATATATTCAGAATGTTGGAACAGAAATTCAACGTGCGAAAAACAAACATAAGCAAAGAGCATTGTTATATATAGGAATGTGCATTTTAAATTTTGTTCTTAGTATAGTTCTTATAAATAAATATAATGAAATTGGTGCGGCTTTAGGCACTGCTGTTTCTGTTGTTATCGGCGATGGAATAATAATGAATGTTTATTATAAGAAGAAAATGGGGTTGGATATCTGCAGATTCTGGAAGGAAATGCTCAAAATTTCAATCGCTTTCGTTCCTGCAATTGCTTTCGGCTTAATATTTGCATTTTTTAATAAAAATGAAACATTGTGGGAATGTATTCCATATATGGTAGTGATGGTGTGTATATATCTTTTAACTTGCTTTTTTGTTGTGCTTAATAAAGTACAGAGGAAAGATATAGGTTTGAAAATAAAAATGGTTATCAAGGGGTGACTATAAATGAATCTTTCAGAAAAGTTAACAGTTTTAGTTTGCTCTTGTGATGCTTATGAAGATTTATGGTATCCGTTTTTTAAATTGTTCAATAAGTATTGGGGAAACTGCCCTTGCAGAATTATATTGAATACTGAAACAAAAAAATATGAATATGAGAATCTGAATATAGAGTGCTTTTCTTTTTATGAAGACAATAATGTGAAATATGGTGAACGATTTTTGAGGCATATTGAAGAAATCAAAACCCCATATACATTAATTTTGTTGGATGATTTTTTTATAAGAGAGAATGTTGATGAAAAGCGACTGACAGAAATTGTTTCTTGGCTGGAAGCTGATGAGAGTATTGCTACATTTAATTTTGATGCGGTCAAGGATAATTATAATACCAAAAGCGAATATAACGGCTTTGTTAAAAGGGCAAGAATTGCGCCATATAAATTAAATATGCAAGCAGGTATCTGGCGTACGGATTGTTTGAAAGAGCTTTGGAGAAAAAATGATTCTCCTTGGACTTGGGAAATTTATGGCAACAGCAGAACCTTTGATGATAAATATAAGTTTTATTGTTTAGAGTCATTAAATAGTACGCCTATAAATTACGGATATAATGTTAACGGTATGGGGGTTTTCAGAGGAAAATGGTGTGATGACGTCCCCCCTCTTTTTGAAAAAGAAATGATTTCTGTAGATTTTTCCCGAAGAGGTTTTTACTCCCCTGAAGAAGAACAAAAATCAATACAAGGGGATAATATATTTGCTGTGGTTTTGACAGCCTTTTTTAGCTTTAAAAACAAATATTTTTTTGTTTGGTTTCTGAATGCGCTTTATAAATTGATTTGCATGAAATTCAATAAAACATTTAAATACGAAGATTACACGGAAGTTATAAACAAGATTTTAAATGAATGGTGAATTTATGAGAAAAAAAGAATTGAATTTTAAACCGGTGTGGTTAATTGCACCTGCAATTGTGGTTGTATGGATGCTTATAATGTATTTTTGTAAAGAAGTGTTTCCTTTTGGTAACGCTACATTAGTTGCATATGATTTGCTTCATGGGGAAATGCCTGTAATATACCATGTATATGATGCATGGCATAGCGGAAACCTTTTTGATATTTTTTATAACAGCCGGACTCTTGGTGGCTTTGGGTGGAGTGTTGTGCTTACAATATTTCAGCCTCGGTATCTTTTTACACTTTTTTGGGAAAGAGCCTATTTAACACAAGCTATAGATGTGTTTTTTATTGTTCAATTTGCGATTACATCATTTGTTGCTTCGTATAGCTTTTCAAAAATTTTTCCTAAATTACAATCTTCTTGGCTCGTTTTAGTTTCATTAATATACACATTTAACGGCTTTAGTTTGCTGTATTTAACCAATATAGATTGGCTTGATATAGTTTTACTTTATCCGCTTTTAATTGCTTTTGCGCTTGATATGATTAAAGGTGAAAGCAAGTTTCCTTTCTTCTTTGTTTTGGCATATATTTTAACTTTCTATACATACCCTGCGTTTTTCGTTGTGCTGTCTCTTTTGATTTTTGGTGGCTTGTATATTTTTATCTTAGAAGAAAAAAACAACAGAAAAACAGCGATTTTTAATTTGGGTATTGGTGTGGGTGCTGCTCTCATAGCAGCATTTAATACGATTATTGGTTTTGCAAAATCCATTTTTTCCACAGCTCGTTTTGAAGAAGGGGCGTATGTTCTTGAAAGCGGTACGGGTACAAAAGAAAAACTCGGAGGCTTCAGTGGTATTTTAAGCGCTGAAAATGAAATTGATATTGTTGCAGTGTTTATGTTTTTGGGTATGTCTCTTGCAATATCATCATTGGTGGTTTTGTGGGTCCATTTCAAAAAGCATAAAAGCAGCAGAAAATATACTATATTCTTTACGGTCACTTTAGTTTTATTTGTTTTTCAGATTGTTTTCAAGGCCGTTATGCTTATATGGCATGTTGGCTCTTATCAGAAATTTCCGTTCAGAAATGGTTATATGGTTGCGTTTTTCTGTTGTTGCATTATTGCATATTATTTCAGTAATTTCGCTTGTTTTGAGGGAATAAAAACAAAATATAACCTGGTTAATTTCTTCAGTTTTGTTCCTGCTTTTTTTGCGGCAATTCCAATGCTTTCTTATGCGGATGTATTTTTCGTTTCTGTTACGGAGAATTTTGATGTCTTAAATAGTTTAATTAGCTTGCAAACAGGTTGCTTGAAATATCCATACGCATGTTTTGCAATCTCAAGTATTGCGTGTTTTTTGCTTATAAAATTGATAAAATCTGTAAAATTGCGTAATGCTCTTACTTTTGTTTTAGCTCTGTTTTTAGTGGGGGTCAATTCCTTTGCTTTAATTGCAGAAACAACTCATTTAAAAGATGGTTCTCTTTACGAGAAAGAAAAAAGTGTTTATGAAACGGTTGAGCAAAGTGATGTTTTTAACCGTGTGAATAATACGGATGGACTTATGGTTGCAAATTATCCGTATATTGCAAATAAAGCCTCTATATCGGGGTGGGTTCACACAATGAGCGCAGATAAATATAAATCATTTGCTGATTTAGGATTTTCTTCAGTATTTACTTTTGTTTATGATATGGGCGGCACTGCGTTTTCTAAAGCTTTATTGCGTATAACAGACACTGTTTCTCAAAGTGACATTAACAAGGATTTGTACGAAAAATACGATGAAACTGAAGGTGTTATGAAATTCTATTCAAATAATTACACTCTTCCTGTTGGCCTTGTTTGTGATGAAAGAATCAAAGGTGTTAATGCTGATGATTTTGCTAATCTTTTTGAATATCAAAATGCTGTTTACAATACTTTGATTGAAGACGATAAGTTGTTTTCTAAAGTTACCTATAATTCAATAAAAGAAAAAGTAAGCAAAGAAAAATACTATGTTTCAAGAGTTGATGAAACATCGTCTGATAAAAATGTTTATGAAGAAGATAAAGATATAACAACAGTTAAATATACTTTCGATGTGGGTCAAAAAAGTGCTTTGTATTTGCATAATGCAACAAAGGATAGTAAACTCGCCTTTTCTGAGCTTAAAGTTAATGGCAAAAAAATGCATGTATTCGATGGTGTGTCATTGTATGAAAAGGGTAGTGAGGTTAACACCAAATATCCGAATAGTGTTAATAAAGGTATTCTGGAGCTGGGTGTTTTTGAAAATGAAACCGTTGAAATCATTATAAAATATGCAGTGGAATCAGATACCATTGATGGCACCGCATTATATTTGATGGATTTAAGTAAGTTTAGTAAGCTCAATGAAAAATTTAAAACAAATAGTTACAAAATAGAAGAGGATAAAATAATAATACAAACGCAATCCAACGAAAACGGAACTGCATTTATACCGATTAGTTATGATGAAAATTGGATATGCACAGTCAATGGTGAATCAGTTAATCCCACAAATGTTATGGGTGGTTTTATTGGTCTGGATGTTCAATCCGGCGATAATGAAATTGTTATGCAATATTATCCTAAACAAGCCTATATAAGCATATTGTTAATTGCTTTTGGTTTTTTAGCCGGAATTGCTGTTTTATGTGCAGAGAAAAAATTAAAAATGCCTAAAGGTGTATTTAATATAGCTTTCATTGCTTTTACAGTAATATTCTTTGGTGTTATGCTTGTTGTATATATTGTTCCTGTTGGTTATTCTTTAATCAATGGAATAATTGGATTAATAAAATAGAGATAGGACGAAGGGTTTTGAAAAACATTGTTTTAATAGGTATGCCCGGTGCCGGAAAAAGCACCATTGGGGTTGTACTTGCAAAATCTTTACTTTTGGATTTTTGCGATACGGACTTAAGTATTCAAAAAGCCACAGGCGAAAGTCTTTGCGATACAATTTCAAAAATTGGTATAGATGCTTTTATAAAACTTGAAGAAAACATAATCTGTAAGCAGGCGTTTATGAATTCTGTGGTGGCAACAGGCGGAAGCGCCGTTTATGGTGCAAAGGCTATGGGGAAGCTTAAAGAAAACGGAATAATTGTTTATCTTAAAGTAAGCCCTGAAGAACTTCAAACCAGAATTAAAAATATACATACACGCGGTATTGCCATGAAAGAGGGTACAACTATTAAGGAGCTTTATGAAGAAAGAGCACCTCTTTACGAAAAATATGCGGATATTACAGTAGAGTGTGATGGTAAAAGTGCGGAAGAGTGTGTTGATTTGATTATACATAGAATAGGTGCTATTTATGAGTAATAAAAATTTTGTTCCACAATGGATTTTGGACAGCACAACTGCACCTGATGAAGTCAATAAGGATGTTGATAAAATTGTTGGCGGATATGTTGCTGCATTTATGAAAAGAGGATTTTCTCAAGGTGAAATCGGTGAGCTTCTTGTTCCTGCTTTCACTCTACCTTTAGAAGAGGTTGAAAAGAGAATTGATTGCGTTCTTTCCTGTAGCGAAGCCCCGAAGAATGAACAGTTGCGTATTCTTTGCGCCCGAATGGCTTCAAGAGGATTTTTATTTTCAAATGATAATAACGAGCCTTGCGAGATAATTGAATTTATTAAGAAAAAATATGGCAAGAGCGTTGCGCAGGAAACTCTTTTAGTATTTCCCGAGATTCTTACAGTCTGGAAAAAAGCAGATGTCAGAGAAAATGAAGAGTATAAAAACGATAAAAAGCAAGCGGAATTTATTCTTAACGAAATAGCAAGTGTATTTCCGCAGTTATAAGATTAAGTTACCCCATTGGTTTCTCATAAGCGAAAACCAATGGGGTAACATTTATTTCAAGAGTTCATCAGCTAATTTTTCAAGCTGTTTGATGTTTTCTTCATTCATTGCAGATTTAATTGATACTGTGGTATCTGTGAAGGTAATGTCTTTGGATTTTTCAAACATTCCTTTAATAATCTTTGCGGCAGTGGGGAACCATGTGCCGTTTTCAATTATACCGATGGTTCTTTTCTGATAAAGTCTTTCTGTGAGAGCATCAACAAAGGTTCTCATAAAAGGGAAAATATCGGAGTTGTAGGTTGTTGTTGCGAGAACTAATTTGCCGTAACGGAATGCATCTTCAACTGCTTCCGCCATATCGTCACGGGCAAGGTCTGTAACAGTAACCTTGGGACAACCTTTCTCCTTTAATATATCGGCAAGCTTTAACACTGCTTTTTTGGTGTTGCCGTAAACGGAAGTATAAGCTATTACGACACCTTCGCTTTCAACGTCGTAGGATGACCAGGTGCTGTAAAGGTCAAGGTAATAACCTAGGTTTTCTGTGAGAATCGGTCCGTGAAGAGGACAGATTTTTTCAATTTCAAGGCTTGAAGCTTTTTTGAGAAGAGTCTGAACGGGTGTGCCGTATTTACCGACAATACCGAAATAGTATCTTCTTGCTTCGCATGCCCAATCTTCGTCTGCATCAAGTGCTCCGAATTTGCCGAAGCCGTCTGCAGAGAAAAGTATTTTATCCTGTGCATCATAAGTTACAATAACTTCGGGCCAATGCACCATTGAAGCGGTTACGAAAGTAAGAACACGACCACCTAAATCAAGGGTATCGTTTTCGCCAACGATAATTTGTCTTTCTTTATAATCTGTTCCGAAAAAGTTTTTCATCATAGCAAACGCCTGTTTGGATGCAACGATTTTTGTTTCGGTATAGGTCTGCATAAAGATGTTAATGCTTGCAGAATGGTCGGGCTCCATATGCTGAACAATAATGTAATCAGGTGCATCGCCATTCAATGCTTCTTTGATATTAGCCATCCACTGACTGTAAAAGTTAATGTCGACACTGTCCAAAACTGCAGTTTTTTCACCTTTTACAATGTAAGAATTGTATGCCATACCGTTAGGAACAACATACTGACCCTCAAACAAATCAATATCGTGGTCATTTACACCAACATAAATAACTGAATCTGTGATCTTCATATTTTTTACTCCGTTTATTTAGTCATTAATTTATATAATACACTTTTTTCGCCATTTTTTCAATGGTAAAGTGTTGTAAAGATTATAGTTTATGATATAATTTTTTCAATAGGAGTTGGTTTTATGACGAATAAAGAAAAAATGCACTCGGGAATGATTTATTATCCCAGCGGTGACGATATAATGATTGAGCAGTTGGGTTATGTTAACAGGCTTTATGATTTTAATATGACAAGACCTACTGAATTAGATAAAAGAGCAGAGATGCTCAAAGAAATGTTTGCAGAAATTGGTGAGGACTGCTACATAGAACCGCCATTACACGCTAACTGGGGTGGACATCACGTTCATTTCGGCAAATCTGTTTATGCAAATTTCGGTCTGACAATGGTTGATGATACCCATATTTATGTTGGAGATTACACAATGTTTGGTCCGAATGTTATTGTGGCAACTGCAGGACATCCCATACTTCCTGAGCTTCGCGAAAAAGCGTATCAATATAATATGCCTGTTCATATCGGTAGAAATTGTTGGATTGGTGCCGGTGCAATTATTCTTCCCGGTGTTACAATAGGCGACAATACTGTTATCGGTGCAGGTAGCGTTGTTACAAAGGATGTACCGGCTAATGTTGTTGCAGTGGGAAATCCTTGCAAGGTGCTTCGTGAAATCAGCGACCATGACAGAGAGTTTTACTTTAAGGATAGAAAGATAGATTACGAAAGTTTATAAAAAACAAGTTCACCGAAAAGTGAACTTGTTTTTTATTCTATAGTTTCAATATCATAAGGTGTTGTCTGGTAAACGAAGTAGTTTAACCAGTTTGAATAGAGAAGGTTTGCGTGAGAACGCCAAGTGTTAATGGGTGCTTTTGTGATATCGTCATTGGGAAAATAATTTTTCGGCATTTTTATATCAATCCCGGCATCCTTGTCACGCAGAAATTCGTTTTTGAGAGTTTCTGTGTCATATTCCGAGTGGCCTGTAACAAAAATCTGCTTTCCGTTTTCTGATGATGTGATATAAATACCTGCTTCGTCGGAGGAAGCGAGAATTTTAAGCTCGGGAACTTTTTCGATATCTTCTCTTTTTACTGTGGTGTATCGTGAATGTGGAACGGGAAATTCATCATCAAAGCCTCTTAAAAGAATTGAATGCTTATAATCGGCTTTATGGTTGTAAACTCCCGAAAGCTTTTCAGGTAATGGATATTTCTTTATTCCGTAATGGTAATAAAGTCCTGCCTGAGCCCCCCAACAGATATGGAAGGTGCTTGTAACATGGGTTTTTGACCACTCCATTATTTCGCAAAGCTCTTCCCAATAGGTAACTTCCTCAAACTCCATTTTTTCAACAGGAGCACCTGTGATAATGAGTCCGTCGAATTTTCTGTGTTTAACATCTTCAAAGGTTTTATAAAAAGCAAGAAGATATTCCTTGGGAGTATGCTTCGGGACGTGGGATTTTGTGTGTATAAGTTCAAATTCAACCTGCAAGGGTGAGTTTCCCAAAAGGCGTGAAAGCTGAGTTTCTGTTTCCGTTTTTTTCGGCATGAGGTTGAGAACCAAAATCTTCAACGGCCTTATATCCTGAGTTATTGCACGAGTATCGGTCATAACGAAAATATTTTCTTTTTCAAGGGTTTTTACTGCCGGCAACTCATCCGGTAATTTAATGGGCATTCCTCATACCTCCTTCTTATAATTGTAGGGAACGGTCTTGACCGTTCCGTTTTATTATTAAGCAAGTGCTTGCTGAATGTCAGCGATAAGGTCTTCGGCGTTTTCAAGACCGCAAGAAAGACGAACAAGGTTTGCAGTAATTCCGCAAGCTTCAAGCTCTGCATCGTTCATCTGGCGATGAGTTGCACTTGCAGGGTGTAAGCAACAGCTTCTTGCATCTGCAACATGGGTTTCAATAGCAATGAGTTTAAGCTTTTTCATAAACTCTTCTGCTGCTTTTCTTCCGCCCTTAACACCGAATGAAACAACACCGCAGGTGCCGTTGGGAAGATATTTCTGAGCTAATTTATAATATTTATCATT
The DNA here is from genome assembly GCA_045594685.1 of Acutalibacteraceae bacterium. Lineage (GTDB taxonomy): Bacteria > Bacillota > Clostridia > Oscillospirales > Acutalibacteraceae > DTU089. The sequence goes on from JAZNYZ010000025.1 coordinate 344,883, forward strand.
TTCAAGACCTGCATAGGTAACCCATTCGATTTTATCATTTGCTTCAAGAAATTTTGCAACTGCAAGACCGTTTTCACAATGACGTTTCATTCTTACATGAAGACTTTCAAGTCCTAAATTAAGATAAAAAGCGTTCTGAGGAGACTGGATTGAGCCGAAGTCTCTCATGAGCTGAGCTGTAGCCTTTGTGATAAATGCCCCCTCTTTGCCGAAACGCTCTGCATAGGTTATGCCGTGGTAACTATCATCAGGAGTGCAAAGGCCGGGGAATTTATCAGCGTGTGCCATCCAGTCGAATTTACCTGAATCAACAATACAACCGCCGACTGCGGCACCGTGACCGTCCATATATTTTGTCGTTGAATGTGTAACAATATCTGCACCCCATTCAAAAGGACGGCAACCTACGGGAGTTGCAAAGGTGTTATCAATAATAAGCGGAACACCGTGAGCGTGAGCTGCTTTTGCAAATTTTTCAATATCAAGAACTGTAAGAGCAGGGTTTGCAATTGTTTCACCGAAAACTGCTTTTGTGTTGGGTCTGAAGGCAGCATTAAGCTCTTCTTCTGTGCAGTCAGGTGAAACGAAAGTAAACTCAATACCCATTCTCTTCATTGTAACTGCAAAAAGGTTATATGTTCCTCCGTAAATTGTTGAAGAAGAAACCACATGGTCACCGCAGGAAGCAATGTTAAAAATAGCATAGAAGGATGCCGCTTGACCTGAAGAAGTGAGCATTGCTGCAGTACCCCCTTCAAGCTCGCAGATTTTTGCGGCAACTGAATCGTTTGTAGGGTTCTGAAGGCGAGTGTAGAAATAACCGTTTGCTTCAAGGTCAAAAAGCTTACCCATATCTTCACTTGTTGCATATTTAAAGGTTGTGCTCTGAATAATGGGAATCTGGCGAGGCTCACCGTTACCGGGTGTATAGCCACCCTGAACACATTTGGTTTCTATTTTGTAATCACTCATTTTTATCATCCTTTCAAAGAGATGTTAAGATTTTTTAATCTGTAAGGAAAATGCACCAATAGAAAGTGTGACCGTCCTTGGTGTATGCTCCTACTCCGAATTTTTTGAAGTTTTTGCTTAAAAGAGCTTTTTTGCTTTGCTGAACTTTTACGAGCTCATCAAAAGTTTCTTTATAACCGAAAGAGGCAGGAATTATTATTTTATCTGCGAAAGTGTAGCTTATGCCTTTTTCGTCAAGAAGAGAGTAGTAATAAGAACCATCTTCGCGGGCAAAAGCAGTACCGGTTTTGGTGGCATATTCTTCTGCTGCTTCCCTTGCGATATTGCAAAGGTCATTTGAAAGCTTTAATGTGGAAACACCTTCATTAATACGCAATTCATTAACTTTTTTCAGGAATAAATCGGGATTTTCACTGAATTCGTAGCCTTCCATTTGCTTTTTGAATTCCTGACCTGCGGCAGTTCTCAGAATAAAACGAGCATCAGCTGTGTCAATAGTATTGTTTTTTACGATATCTGCGCATTCAAAATCCATTCCTGTAAGCGTATCATCATAAATACCTATAGCAATAGAAAGAGCAATAACTGCATCCTGGGTTGTAACGGAGGCATCGTTATTTATATCACCATAATATCTTTTGATTTCTATTGCTCCAAAGGGCATAACGGACAGAACTATGACAGCGGTTATAACAACCGCAATAACTGATATTTTAAAAGCTTTTTTCATAGAACCACCTTTCCGTAGGCTATAATTACCTATTTTATTACATTGATAATTCATTATACAATATACATTAAGAAAATGCAACGAATAATTTGTGAATAAATTACTCGTTGCACTATAATAAAATTATTTACCTTTTTAGCGGTGGTGGGTCTCTTCATTCCTGTTTCTTTTCGGTGGTTAGGGAGTTGTAATTTTATTACTCTCCTATCAGATTGCATTCGGTGAGATTTTCACCATTGAATTTAAATCCTTTTGCTTCAAAGGGAGTGAAGTTGATTTTAAACTCTTCGCCGTTTATGGAAATAGTTGTTTCTTCTTCCTTTTCGGATGTGTTGAAAAGGCGAAGAAGATATTCTTCATTATTCAACTTTTTATAAGAAGAGAGAAGAATTTTAGAATTGCTTATTTTAAATTCTGTTTCTTTCTTTTCACCGTTACCCGATGGGAAGAAGGAGAGAACAAAGGGTGGCTGGTTGAAGATTTCAGCTTCCATATCAATGGTATTGAAATCGGGAGTTAATCTGTAAGAGAAATCTCTTTCACCCATATCGATATGATTGTGGAATCTGTCGTTATCAGTTATTGGCCTTTGATTTATGGGGTGAGCGGAATAAACGGGGGTTCTCATAAGGGTAATATTAAGAAGATTATCTTTTGCACTACCCCCATAGGTACTGCTGTTTATAACTGCAAAGGCTTTGTTTTCATCCTTGAAGGTGCACCATTTCTGATATGTTACCTCTTTTCCCTCTTTCAAAAGCTCTTCTCTGCCGTAAGCAGTCTGACCGATAAATTTGGGGTTATCTAAATCGGTATCGAAAGAAAGCTTGTAAAGCGTGTTAACATCGTTGGCAAGGATTTTTATATCTATATCAATATAAATGTCTTGTTTAGGAAGAGTGTAGGTGATTATAGCAAAGGAGTTGCGGTTTTTTAATGTTGATTGGATTTTTGCTCTTACATCGCCGTTTTCTATGATGTGAACATTTTCGCAATCTGCCTCGGAGTAACCTGCAAACTTATTTGCCTCTTTCTTTGGAAGTGACGCAAATTCTCCGATTTGGTTATAAAAACCATCGTTTGTCATACCCCAGGGGTCTTCGTTGTCCTTATAAACAAGAATTTTACCGCTGTTTTCTTTCAAAAGATTTTTGTCGTCAATCTCATATTTATCAATAAGTCCTGTTTGTTTATTAATGAGAACAGAAATTTTTTTGTTCTCAAAAACGAAATGAGTATCAGTTTCGTTTAAAGGTGCAATAGGTCTTTTGTTGATTTTGTAAACCTTTAATTCGCAGTCGAAACGGTTAATGCTCATTGGCTTTAATTCTGCACGGAAGCAAATTCGCTTCCTCCAGTCCATAGTCATACTGCTTGCTTCTTTTTCGTTCTGACAGGGGAGATAATTGCCTTGTTCATCACGGATTTTAACAAGCGTTGTTTCACCCTCATTCCAGTTTTGATCGGCAAGCTGGAATTCAACCTGGATTTCTCTTGTAACAGAGTAGGGGTGTGGGTTAAAAACAATAACAGGGATTTCACCATCAATTGCTTTTTTCTGACCCTCACAAAGCTTGAAAAATGCTTTTGTTGTAAGGCGTGCAACAATTTCTCTGCCGTAGCCTAAAAGACGAAGAACCTCGTTTTCACCATCTTTAATCATAGTACCGGGGAGAATATCGTGGAACTGACTGAAAAGCAGTGCTTTTTCTGCAGATTTGAGTTCTTTTTCGTCATACTCTACGCCGCTTAAAGCAAGCATTTTTTCGCAGGTAACAAGCTCGTTTTCAAGGGCTCTGTAGTTTTTCTTGATTTGTGTCATTGTGGTGTAGCAGCCTACCATACAATGAACAAGAGATTTGGAATAAGTGTTAAGCTCTTTGGTATCAACCTCTGAAAAATAGTTTTCGCAGTAGGAATGTTCAACGATTATATCAGGGTGAGTTTTTATGTATTCTTCAATGTTATCAAGGTCAATCTTTGATGGTCCGCCACCGTGGTTACCGACACCCCAAAGCATAAGGTTTGCACCATCGTGAGCATCTTCCAGAATTCTATCAATTTTCTTTGTGGCTTCGCCTCTTGCGCAGTTATAACCACCCCACATTGAGTGACCGATGATTTTGCTACCGTCATAGCCTTTCCAGATGAAATCAGTATCATCGCCAACAATGTTATGAGGACGCATAAAGAGGTATGAATGGTAGCCTGTTTTCTTTAAAATCTGAACAAGACCGCGAGTGTGACCGAATGGGTCAAAATTTATAGCGGTAGTGGGTTTAACACCAAATTTTTCTTTAAAATAAGAGTTGCCTACCTCAATCTGACGGAGAAATCCCTCAGCAGAGGGCATTGTGCAGTCGGGTTGAAGATACCAACCGCCCATAATACGCCATTTGCCTTGTTTTACAAGTCCCTGAATTCTCTTGAAAAGCTCAGGCTCATTTTCCTCAACCCATTCATAAAGAACAGATTCGTTGTGGTTGAAAATGAAGTTGTCGTATTTTTCGCAGAAATCTGCGGCAACGCGGAAAGTGGAAATTGCTTCTGCAATGCCTTCGTTTTTTGCCCAAAGCCAGATTGGGTCAAGGTGAGCGTTACATAATAAGTGGATTTTTTTCATATGAATACCTCGGGGATTTATTTGGTTTTTTAAAAGCCTTTGCATTGGAAATCGCTCCAGTTGCTATCTGAAGCTAAAGTGCCGTTATTGCTGAATGTGTAAAGTGCTTTTGCATCTCCTTTAAGCCAGGCATCACACCAATCGAGAATATAGGAAGCGTATTTGCCCGGGTCGGAGCAACAGGTGGTGTGGATTGCGCCATTAAGCGAAGCATAAACAGCAGGGCCTTTTGCAACATCATAAGCAGGTTGAATCCATTTTGAAGGAGAAACAATCATATCTTTTTCGCCTGCAATAAAAAGGGAGGGTGCTGAGTTGGGCTCTGCTTCTTCAAGGTAGTTACTGCCGGCAAGGGAAACAACACATTTGATTCTTGAATCCTTAACGGCGGCGTTAACCGAGCTTCTGCCACCCTGAGAGTGACCGATTGCACCTAATTTATTTGTGTTAACCTTTTTATAAGCGAGACTTGAAGAATCGCTGTTCAAAGCTATAACAAAATCTAAAGCGTCAATCTGAGCGGAACCGTCCGCAGACATTGTTTCATTACTTGCGATAACTATATAACCCCCTTTTGCAAGCTCTGCAAGTAATCCTGCATACATATCAGGGGGACACATTGTGCCGTTTGCCCAGGAAAGAACGGGATAGGTTTTCTTTGAGGAGTTTATATTTTCGGGGTAATAAATATAATAGGTTCTGCCGTCAGCTTCGTGAACTTCTTGGCTTGATGTTGATGAAGGCTGTGTTGCACTCTGGGTTTGTTGTGGTGGGTTGCTTTCTGGTGTGTTTGTCTGTGGCTCTTGTTGAGCAGAACCGCTACCATTCTGAGTTGCAGGGACTTGGGTTTCACCTGATACTGAAGCGCTGTTTGTTGTGTCAGATGTAACTTCAGTTGTAACAGAAGAATCTGCTGCCGTTTCAGAATATGTACCGTCAGAATTAACGGTTCCATTTGGTGTGATATATTGTTCTGTTGTTGTGGTAGTTGTTTCATCAATAGTATCTTTACCGCAGGAAGCTACCGAGAACAACAGTGCACATACTAATAATATTACTATTATAGATTTGAATTTTTTCATTTTTGTATCCTCCTCGAAGATTTATATCAGATATTATAGCAAATAAAAGGGGAGGGTTCAAGAATAAACAAAAAAGAAAGTACCCTGATGGGTACTTTCTTTTTTGGCAGCGGGATAGGGATTTTTCCGGCGCTCTGCGCCTCTCGCCTCGCTTCGCTCGTTGCCCACGTCGGCGAAAACAGTCACCCCGGACTGTTTTCTTCCGCAAACTTTGTTTGCTCCCTCCTGGTTCGAATCCCTATATAATCTAAAAAACAAAAACCACCCGATTGGGTGGTTTCTTTTTTGGCAGCGGGATAGGGATTCGAACCCCAACAAACAGAGTCAGAGTCTGTCGTGCTACCGTTACACTATCCCGCTAGAACGTTTGCTATTATACTACCAAAATTTTGAGTTGTCAAGTAGTTATTTCAGATTTTTTCGTTGCTTTAAATAATATTTATGTTATAATTATTTTGGTGATAATATGTTCAGAGAATTAACTAGAAAAAACGAACAGATTTCAAATGAAAAATGTATAGAAATTTTGAAAACCGAAACACGCGGAGTTCTTTCTGTAAATAGTGAAAATGGATTCCCTTATGGTATGCCAATGAATCATTATTACTGTGAAAAAACTAATAAAATATATTTTCATTGTGGCAAAACTGGTTACAGACTCGATTGCTTAAAAAATGATAATAAAGCGTCTTTTTGCATTTATACCAAAGGTACAAAAAAAGAAACTGACTGGGCTCTAGATGTTGAAAGTGTAATTATTTTCGGAGAAATCAAAATAATAGAAGAGCAAGAAACAATTAGAAGCATTGCAACAAAATTATCTCATAAATTCACAGATGATGAAGAATATATTAACAATGAAATAAAAAATTATTTAAATGAAACACTTTTATTGGAATTAACCCCACTACACATTTGTGGCAAGCTGATAAAAGAATCATAAGTTTTATTTTCTTGATATCATTTTTTGATTGATATATAATAAAATTATATTTAATATAGGAGTGATTTTATGTTTCCACACAAAACAAAAAACAATCCTGTTCATATGTTAATTATGGACCAGATTAATGACGTTGAAAACTGTCTTATTCAGTTTGAAAGCTTTATTCGTGCTTCATCTGCTGGTGATGTATCAATGGATACCTTAAAAACATTATCAAAGGCAATAAGCGAAGCTGAAGCAGTTGCTGATGAATCATTAAGAAAAATGAT